>CACDYR010000001.1 GCA_902557155.1 uncultured Pelagibacteraceae bacterium
AAAAAATTTTGGATGTTGTAGAAAAAATTTTAGGTAAAGAAATAATGTCTAACCCTGTTCAAAATACTAGAATTAAACAACCTGAAAAAAAATTACCTGAGGGATCAATTCATGATGGTTTAAGCGGCAGAACCCCATGGCATCAAGATGCTGCTGTTTTAAATTCAAGAGGACAAAAATTAACTGACATGGTTACTGTATGGATCCCTTTTACTAAAACAACTAAGAAAAATGGATGTATGATTACAGTAAAAAAGATAAATAAAATGGGATTATTAAATCATGTATCAGGATACAGAGGGCAAGTAGAATTAAAAAATAGTAAATTACTTGATGACATGGAGCATATTTATTTAGAAGCAAATGTTGGAGATGTAATATTATTGCATAAACATTCTATACATTGCTCTTTACCAAACAGATCAAATGATTTTAGGATAAGTGCTGATCTTAGATATAATGTTGCTGGACAACCATCAGGTAGAGAACCACTTCCAAATTTTTATGTAAGAAGTAAAAATAAAAAAAATCTCAAAGTTCAAAACTTTAAACAATGGTTATCTCTATGGGAAAAGGCAAAAGAAAAATGTATACCAAGAAAATATGCCTTTAAATATCCACTTCCAACGTATAAAAATAATAAAAGAGACTTATCTAATTTAGTTTAATATTTATAAATAATTAATGACTAAAATTTTAATTACTGAATTCATCAACCAAAATAGTTTAGAAAATTTAAATAAAAAATTTGATGTTAAATACGATGAAAAATTATGTGAAGATGAAAAAGAAATAATAAAAATAATTAGAGACTATGATGGTCTAATTGTAAGAAATAAAACTCAAGTAAATTCAGATATTTTAAAAAATGCATTTAAATTAAAATTTATTGGAAGGTTAGGTGTTGGTTTGGACAATATTGATACAGAATATTGTAAAAATAAAAACATTCATGTTCAGCCAGCTATAGGAATGAATGCAGACTCTGTTGCTGAATATGTTGTTTCTTCATCAATGTTTCTTATAAAAAAAATCCCAATGTTTCACAATGGAACTATTAAAGGTGAATGGCCAAGAACAACAATTAAGTCGACAGAAATAAAACAAAAGAATTTAGGAATAATTGGATTTGGCACAATTGGAAAAAAAGTTGCTGAGTATTCTTTAAAAAACGGTTTAAAGATTTTGGCCTACGATCCTTATATTAAGGAATTAAATGATAAAGAAATTGATGCTAAATTATCAAGTTTAAATGAGATATATGAAAAATCAGACATCATTTCCATACACCTGCCTTTAACAGATGAAACCAAAAATATGATAAATAAATCATCATTTTCTCAAATGAAAAATAAACCGATTATAATAAATACTTCTAGAGGAAGCATCATAAATGAAAGTGATTTAATTGAAGCTTACCATAAAAATATTATTTCTGGCTTTGCTCTAGACGTGTTTGAAAAAGAACCAATAGAGAGTGAATTTTATAACAAAATAAAACCAGGAATGAATTGTATATTAACACCTCATATTTCTGGTGTAACAACAGAGTCAAACATCCGAGTAAGTGACTTTATAGTTAAAAAAATTACAGATTTTTTTAACTAATTATTTCTTCTAGATTTATTAATCGACCTTGTTTTATTGATTGTTCTGCAGCCTCTCCCACAGCAACAGCAATTAAACCATCTTCTAATGAAATCTCTGGATCTGAATTATTTTCAATAGCTTTCAAAAAAGCTAAGTGTTCGTAGTAAGTAGATCCATGATGGTGGCCGGCCTCAAGAATTTTTTTATCTACTTCAATATTTTCGATATGTGTTTTACCATCTCTCATTCCAATTCTTATATTTGATGAGGTTTTACCTGAGTCATCGGAGGGCACTGAAGTTTCAATTTTTCCTTTATTTCCTGTGGCTACAAGCTCTTCTTGCATGTCAGAATTTTCTGCAAACATACAAAGCTCAAGCAAACTTCTTGCTCCATTTTCAAAATTTACAATTACATAGGCATTATCAATGATGTCTGGCTTTTTTCCATTATACACTTCATCTAAATGGTTAACGTCTTGACCACCACTTGCATAAACACTGAGTGGTTTACTTTGGATAATCAATCTCATTAAATCAAAGAAATGGCAGCATTTTTCAACAAGTGTACCACCGGTATTTTCTTCAAAACGATTCCAATCATTTACTTTTTTTAAAAAAGGAAATCTATGTTCCCTTATGGTTAAAGTTTTTAAATTACCAATTTTGTTATTATGAATTTCATTAATAAACTTTGAAACTGGCGGCATATATCTATACTCCATCGCAGTCCAAAATACTGAAGGATAATCTTTTGTAAGTTTTTTTATTTCTAAACAATCTTTTGTATTAGTGCATAATGGTTTTTCTACTAATATGTGTTTTTTAGTTTTGATTACATCTTTCAAGATTTCTATATGAGTAAAATTAGGAGATGAAATTAAGTATACATCAACAATATTTTTTTCAATCATTTCTAAATGATTTTTAAAACAAAAAACTTTTGTTTTTAGAATTTCTTTACACTGATTTAATGAATCTTCATTAGGATCAGCAAGTGCAACTACTTCAGCATTATCAATTAATGATATATTTAAAATATGTTCTCGAGCCATTGTCCCCGCTCCAATAATTCCATATTTTATTTTTTTCATATTCTGTTTGTATCAGTTTAATTTAAAAACTTAATCAATACTTAGACCGCTTGGCACTTTATCTGGTTTACCTAGCGGTCTGTGATTTCCACTTCTGCCAGTTAAAGATTCGAGAAAAGAAACAAGTTCATCAATTTCTTTATCATTCAATTCTATAGGCTGTATGTCAATGCTTGATAGAATTCTGTCTTGTTCTCTTTTGTCTGAAAAAGTTACAAAATCAATTTTTTCTAACCAAGTTGCCTTAGGTAAATTTGCATATTCAGGTTTCCAATTCTTATTCATTTTTATTGGATTTAAATGATGCTTAATTATTGATTTTAAAGTTGGATAAGCACCATTATGACCGTACGGAGCTGTTAAAGAAACGTTTCTTAATGCTGGCGTTTTAAATTTGTACATATCGTTTATATTGTCCGTTTCGACCATTCGTCCAACGTCACGTGCATAAGGATCAAAAGGCCTTGTCCTTCCAGGTCCAAATTGAGGAATTCCTATTGAATGAAATTTTTGATCTGACAACAAAGATCCTGAATGACAAGAACTACAGTTTGCTTTTCCATAAAATAAATTCATCCCATTTATTTGCTTTAAAGTTAAAGCTTTTTTATCTCCATTTAAATATTCATCAAATGGAGAGTCAAAAGATGTCCACTCATGAATTTCAAATGCAGCAATTGAATTAACAATATGTGTAATGTTAATATCTAAAGGGCTGTTAACATCATCAAAAGCATTTTTAAACAACTCAACATATTCTGGAATTCCTCTAATCCTGTGTGTTATCACAGGCCAAACTCTATCAATTCTCATACTATCTTTTCCAACTTTTGAGACTAAACCTATAATTTCATTTTCACCTGGATTTCCTGCCATCTCAAACTGTCTAGTCATCGGAAACAAAGCTTGAACTGCAACTATATTATCAAGCCCTTTAGGAAGAGCTTCTTGAGCAGGTGTATTAAAACCGTTACCAAATATATTCGATTTAGTTACTCTTCCATCATGTAACAAAGTAGTAATGTCTTTAAATCCTAAATTCCATAAAGCTAATGCATTTCTTGGAATTCGTTTTTTTATTTTTTCATCGCCCTCACCTGCAGTTCTCTTTAATCCTATACCTTGACCTCCTTCACCAATGCCTAACGAAAGTCCATCTGAACCTCCTAGATCATGACTATGGCAGGTTGCACAAGCAATGTTTCGATTTGCAGATAAAATTTTATCATGAAATAAAAGTCTTCCAATTTTAACTTTTTCTATATCAACTTCATGGAAATCTTCGCTCTTTAATGGTTTTGGTAAATCAGTTGCGTAAGTTTTATTTACTGAAATTAAAAATGGAATTATAAATATTATTATTTTTAAATGATTAAATATCTTTTTATACTTTTGTTTCTTCCATCCATAGTTTTTGCAGAAATAGAAAATGCTCGAGATTTGATGGAAGAAGGAAAATTTAAAGAAGCTATGGAAGAACTTATGCCAGCAGCTAGATCTGGTAATGCTGATGCTGAAGAGCTTATTGGAATTATGTATGCTATGGGTCTTGGTGTTGAAAGAGATGATGTAAGAGCTTTTGAATGGTATCTCAGATCTTCTATGAAAGGTCATCCTGGCGCTCAATCTGGTGTTGGGTGGTATTACGAAATTGGTAGAGGACTTCCTGCTCCCGATCTTGTTAGAGCTTATATGTGGTACGGTTTGTCTGCTATTGGTGGAGATCCTGATGCTGCAATTTCTCAAGAAGAAGTTATTAAAAAAATGACTCCTGAACAAATTGAAAAAGCTCATATTCTCATAAAAGATTATAAATCTTGGATATATCCTTTTAGATAATGAGGCGAACTAAAATCCGCCCCATTAGATTAATTTGAAATTACAAATCTTTTTTGTATGCGCTCGATGCTTTTTTCTCTGCTTTGGCTACTGCTTTAGTTAAAGCGTTGAAAATTTCTTTTCCACCTTTAACATTAGCTTTAAACCAATCATACACTGGGCTAGCTTCTTTTTTAAAACTAGCTTTTTGATCAGGCGTAGGAACATACAAATCTCCTCCACCAGCTACAAAATCCTCATAAGCTTTGATTGATTTTCTTTTAGGCGAAGCAAAAGTTGCTTGCTGTAAAGCATAGAAACCATCAGTCACTACTTTTTTAAGATCTGGTGACATTGACTCATATTGTGCATTGTTCATCCACCATAATGCTCCCATATATGCATGACCGTCTAAAGTAACATATTTTAGACCTGCATCAGGAAACTTCATGTTCATAATGTCAGTAATTCCATTTTTAGAACCTTCAACTACACCAGTTTGAAATGATGTAAATAATTCAGGCCATGGAATAGGAGTTGGAGATGCACCTAATGCTCTTACAAGTTCCTGAGGTAAATCAGCTACAACTGTTCTGATTTTTAAACCTTTCATGTCAGACGGATTTGCAATTCTTCTTTTTGTGTTAGCAAAATTTCTCCATCCTCCAGTGTTTCCAATTGTCATCAATCTAATTGAGTCATTAGAATCTTTTAGAGCCATTTTTCTCATTGTTCTTACAAAATCACCTTGCATTACATCTTCAGCAATTCTGTCATCAGCCATTAGATAAGGTAAATCTAAAACTTGAACATATGGAAATACACCTGCAGCACCTCCAGAAGTAGAAATGTAAATATCTATGCTTCCATCAGATACACCTTGTAAACACTCAGCACCTTTTGAACAAAGCTGCGTACCTACAAATAGTTCTACAGCTATTTTTCCATTTGAAGCTGCTTCTACGTAGTTTTTAAATACTACAGCACCATCATAATCTTCATCTTGATCATTAGAGTTCATTGTCATTCTCAAGTTATAATCTGCAGCTGAAACAGATGCAGTAAAACTGATTAAGAATAATAATGAAAAAAATGATTTTATTAATTTACTCATAATTATTTCCCTCTCTTTAAATATTTATGTATATAAACTATACTTAAATTGATTTAGAGAGTCTATCGAGTAGTAAAAAAAAATATATTTATTTTGCGAAACCAGTAAGCAAAGGAATAGTCATCGAGATTGATGGAAAATAGGTTATTAAGAAGATAACTATAGCTTCTACTGCTAAGAATGGCAATATAGCTTTTGCTATTGTTTCAACTCTTTCCCCAGATACAGAAGATGCAACAAATAATACAAGGCCCATTGGTGGAGTTGCTAAACCAACGGTTAAATTAACGGACATTATAATTGCAAAGTGCACAGGATGAACACCTAATTCAACAAATACTGGTCCAAGAATTGGTCCCAAGATAATTATCGCTGGACCTGCATCTAAAAACATTCCAACAACAAATAATAAAATATTTATAAGAAATAACAAAACATATGGATTATCGGTTAATCCCAAAACAAATGCAGCAAGATGCTCTGGAGCATGTGATAAACTTACAACTGTTTTAAAAGCCATTGCAGCACCAACTAAAAGAAGAACTACTGAAGATACCATTGCTGCTTTTGTCATAACCTTAGGAACATCTTTCCATTTTAATGATTTCAACACAAATAGACCGATGAACATTGCATAAGCAGCAGCTACAGCTGATGCTTCAGTTGGTGTAAAAATTCCTCCAAGTATTCCACCTAAAATTATTACAGGTGTCATTAAAGGGAAAAAAGCTTTAAGAGATGCTTTGCCTCTTTGGCTCCAAGTGGTTTTTTCAGTTACAGCAGGAAAATTATATCTCTTGGCCATAAATTTTATTGTGACCATCAAACTAACTCCAACTAAAATACCAGGTACAATTCCTGCTAAAAATAATGCAGCAACACTCTCACCCATCACATACGCATAAATAATCATTATCCCTGAGGGTGGAATTATAGGTCCAATTACAGAACTAGCTGCAGTAATAGCTGCTGCAAATTTTTTTGTGTATCCTTGTTTTTCCATTGCAGGAATAAGCATTGATCCAATTGCTGATGTATCAGCTACAGCTGAACCAGATAAACCTGCAAACAACATTGAAGTCAGTACATTGACATGAGCCAATCCACCTTTTAAGTGGCCCATCATCGCCTGACTAAATTCAACTAGTCTATGAGTTATTCCTCCTCTGTTCATTAACTCTCCTGCTAACATAAAAAATGGTATTGCCATCAAAGGGAAGCTATCTATTCCATTATAAATATTTCTATAAAGCATAGCTCCATCTCTAGCTTGATCATTTAGCCAAAGCAAAATTCCTGGTGCTGCTAACAATCCAAAAAATACAGGTAAACCAATTAACAAAAATAATAAAAATAAAGGAAGAAACCAAACTAACATTATTGCGTCTCCAACTTTTGTTTATCGTAATCTTCAGGCAAGTCTAACTTTGTAAAATTAGTCAGAATGTTTCTTAAAATTAACTCTATATTCACAGAAATTAAAAAAATAATTCCCACAGGTAATGACATATACATCCAAGCTAATTTTATTGGTTCTGCTTTCCCGCCAATTAAATGAAAAGGTATCTTTATGGATGAAGAATTAAATATCCATCCAGCATTAATATGTTTAAATCCTAATTCCAAACCTATTGCTAAGACAAAAAGAGAAACGATTAATAAAAATAAAGTTAATAATGTGGAGATAAGTTTTGGTAAAAATCTCTCTAATAAATCAATAGAAACAAATCCACCCCATCTATACGCAGATGGTGCAATCAATCCTGTCATCCATAACATCAAAAATCTAGCAACCTCATCGGGCCATGGCAGTGCATTATTTAATACATATCTAAAAAATACTTGCACCAAGATGACAATCACCATCAAAAGTATTGCTATCCATGCAAACTGTCTTCCAATTCTTAAAAAAAAAGTATTTATTTTCTCAAGGGTCTTAAAAAAAGATAGGAGAATGTTAATTGTCAAATTCACAGCTAAATTTATTTTAAATATTTAATAAATACAACTTTAATCAAAAAACTAATTTACTTTATAGAATAATTCTCGTATTAAAAATGCTCTCTAAAAAATTGATATATAATTATGAGTAATAAAAAAAAGATATTAATTATTCAAAAAGTCCATGAAAAAGGTATGGAATTAATAAATAACCATCCTAATTTTGATGTTGAAGTAACTGATGACACTTCAATAGAAAATTTAAAATCAAAATTAAAAGATTGCGATGGTGCATCAATAAGAATTGCAAAACTTCCTGGTGAAACCTTTGAAGAAGCAAAAAATTTAAAAATTATTTCAAGACATGGTGTAGGTTACGACAATATCGATTTAAAAAAAGCTAAAGAAAAAGATATTAAAATAGCAATAACAGCTAATGCTAATGCTGTTACAGTTGCAGAACATGTAATGTTCGTTTTGTTAAATATTGCAAAAAGAAAAGACTTATTTGACAAAACAGTAAGAGATGGAAATTTTAAAGACAGAAATAAATTACCAAAAACAATAGAAGTTTGGAAAAAAAATTTTTTGATAATGGGTTTTGGAAGAATAGGAAAAGCCTTAATTAAAAGATGTCTGGGCTTTGAAATGGATGTATTCGTTTATGATCCATTTGTAGACAAAGATAAAATTGAAGAATTAGGGGGAAAAAAAGTAGAAGATCTAGCCGAAGCAGTAAAAACTATGGATGTTATTTCGCTCCATATGCCTTTGACAGATAAAACCGAAAATTTAATTAATTATGATTTATTAAAAACAATGAAAAAAACTTGCATTATTATTAATGCAGCAAGAGGTGGAATTATTCATGAAGAAGATCTTGATAAAGCACTCAATGAAAATTTAATTTTTGGAGCTGGAATTGATGTTTTTAAAAAAGAACCACCTGATGATAATAATCCACTTCTCAAAAATGAAAAAGTTTATTTAAGTCCACATACTGCAGCTTTTACCGATGAATGTATGACAAGAATGGGTAAAGAGACAATTCAAAATATTATTGATTTTTTTGAGGAAAAGTTAGAAAAATCTAAAATTGTAAAACTTTAATATGAAAATTAATTTCAAAAATTTTGGATTTTTAGAATTTTTAGTATCAGCATCTGCAATCTTTGTAGTTGGTATGTTAATTTGGACAGCAAGTACAAGACCAGCTGTTGAAGCTAAAGCTAATTTAGTAAAAGAAAATCACAACAAGGTCGTTGATCTAATTAATGATGAAGTTAACAAATGTGGTAATAACGATGAAGGTAAATTCACTGTTTGGGGTGATCCATGTAATGGTGAATGGATAGCTGATAAAGTTGTTAATTATATCAATGAAAATTTAAAAATAGAAAATCCATTTTCTGACGACTCAAAAGTAAAAACTGATCCTGATCCTAGAATAAAAGCTGAAGGTAAAGCTGGTCAATCAGTTGAGATGGGGGTGATCTTTGTTATGTCCTCAAATTTTTTGCCTGATCCTGGTTCTGAATGGATTGTTGGTACTTGTTTCAAATCTCCTTGTGTTGCAGCAGGAAATAACGAACTTACTTCTATTTATAGATAATTAATTTTTATAGATCTCTATATTACTTTTATTTAAGGTTTCGGTTAAATATTTATAACCAATTTTTGCATATTCAAAAGGATTTGCTTTTGCTGGATCTTGCTCAGCTTCAACTACCAACCAACCTGAATAATTTTTTTTTAATACATCAAATAATGGTTTGTAATCAATACAACCATCTCCAGGTACTGTAAAAGCACCTTCTAAAAATGCGCCTCTAAAACTTAAATCTTCTTTTAATGATTTGTCTAAAACATTTTTTCTAATATCCTTACAATGAATATGAATAACTCTATCACCAAAATTTTTTAATATTTTAAGAGAGTTGCCTTGAGCAAAAAGCATATGACCAGTGTCTAAAGTAAGTTTTACGCTATCATCAGTGTTTTCTAGCAATCTTATAGTGTCTTCCTCGGTTTCTATAACTGTCCCCATGTGATGATGGTAAGCAAGAGGCATTCCTTGATCTTCTAAATATTTTCCCATCTCTGAAATTTTTGCATAGTATTCTTTGGCTTCATCATGACTCATTTTTGGCCTTGTAGAAAGTTTTCTATTTGGGTCTCCTTGAATTGAACCTGAGACTTCTGCAAAAACCATGCAGGGAGAGTTACAATCTTTGAACAATTTTAGCTGAGCTTGTATTAAATTTTTTTCCTCATTAACTGTGTTTTTTCTTAAATTTGCACCATACCAACCTGAACAAAGATTTAAGCTAAACTCTTTTAATTTAGGAATTAATTCTTCAGAGTTTTTAGGAAATTTACCTCCAGACTCAATTCCAATAAATCCTGCTTGACTAGCTTCTGATAAGCATTGTTCCAAAGAAGTATCGCCCCCAAGTTCTGGCATGTCATCATTGCTCCATGCTATTGGTGCTATTCCTAATTTTACTGACATAAATATTTTTTTTGCTAAGATATATTCAATGTTTAAATCAAATAAAACTAAAAAATTAAGTTTAGGAATTGTTGGTGGTGGTCCTGGATCCTGGATTGGTCATGTTCATAGAATTTCATCTAGATTTGATAATCAGTACGAAATAGTAGCTGGTGTTTTTTCTAGAAATGTAAAAATTTCTACTAAGTTTGGAAAAAGCATAGGCATTTCACCTGACCGATGTTACTCAAATTACAAAGAAATGGCTGAAAAAGAATCTAAGAGAAAAGATGGAATTAATGTAGTTTCTATAATGACACCTCCATCAAGTCATCAAATTATTGCTGAAAAATTTATTTCAAAAAATGTAAATATAATTTCTGATAAACCTTTCGCTGGAAATTTAGAACAAGCGAAAAAACTTTTCAAATCAATTAAAAAAAATAAAAAAATTAAATATGCTCTTACACATAACTACTCAGCTTATCCAATGGTTAGACAGGCAAAAATTCTTGTTGAGAGAGGTAAGATAGGAAAAGTAAGAATGATAAATGTTGAGTATGTGCAGGATTGGTCTGATGGATCATCTATCAATAGCAGAAATGCAAAAAAGAAATTAAAGTGGAAACTTGATAAAAATATTGTTGGCTCCTCAGCTGTATTAAATGAAATTGGATCTCATGCTTATCATTTAGCAATGTATATATCTGGTTTGAAAGGAACAAATGTTTTTGCTGATATAAAGCAAATTTCTCCAAAGATAAAAATGGATGATAATGCTCAAGTTATGATTAATTTTACGAACGGTGCAAAAGGTATGTTTTGGACTAGCGTAATGTCTAGAGGAGGAGTTTATGGATTAAGAATAAGAGTCTATGGTGACAAAGGAAGTTTGGAATGGGTTCAAAATGATCCTGGATACTTAAAGCTAAATCCTTCCAAAGGTGCGGTAAAGCTTTTAGAAAGAGGTTTTCATAATGCAGATTTTTCAAAGAATTTTTCTAGAATTAAATTTGGACATCCAGAAGGATATTTAGATGCGTTTGCAAATATATATAAAGAATTTGCACAATCGTTAAAAAGTAAATCAAATAAGCGACATTTTTATCCTGATGAAGATGAAGGGTTTGAAACTGCTAAATTTATTAATGCATGTAAGGTTTCATCAAGAAGTAAAAAATGGGTAAAAATCAAATAAACGTAGCATTACTTGGTCTAGGTAGAATAGGTCAAATGCATGCTGAAAACTTAATAAATCATAAAAGTTTCAAATTAAAATATACTTTTGATATCAGTAAGAAGTTAGCAAAAAATATTTCAAGAAAATTTAATACAGTTGATATTAGTACCCCTGAAAAAGCTTTTAGAGATAAGAATATAGATTTAATATTTATTGCATCTAGTACGTCTACTCATATTAAATTTATAAAAGAGGCAGCAAAACATAAAAAAGTAGTCTTTTGTGAAAAACCTTTAGATTTAAACATCGATAAGGTTAATAAATGTTCAAAAAAGATCAAAAAGTATAAACCTAAAATTCAATTAGGTTTTAACAGAAGGTACGACCCAGGGCATAGTTCAATAAAACAAGAATTAAGAAAAGGAAAAATTGGAAAACTAGAAAAAATAATTATCACCAGCCGGGATCCTGCCCCACCTTCATTAAATTATTTAAAAGTATCCGGTGGCATATTTAAAGACATGATGATTCATGACTTTGATTTATTAAGATTTTATTTGGAAAAAGATGAGATAGAAAATATTTTTACTACAGCTAGTAATATTTCAGATAAAAGATTTGATAAAATTAAAGATTATGAACTAGCTTCATGTCTTTTGAAATCAAAACAAGGTGTGCAGTGTATAATTACAAATTCTAGACACTGTAGCTTTGGGTACGATCAAAGAGTAGAGTTATTTGGTTCAAAAGGAATGTTAATATCTGGAAATAAAAGTGAGAATGAAACAGAGATTTTTACAAAAAACAACACATCACAGAAAAAACCACTTTTAAATTTTTTTATAGATAGATATGTTGATGCTTACAGGCTTCAACTTGATGAATTAGCTTTATATTCAAGAAAAAAAAAGTCCCCAATTTCAAGTTTTGAGGATGGAAGAAGAGCTTTGATTATTGCTAACGCCGCTTCACAGTCCTTAAAACAAAGAAAACAAATAAAAATTAAGTTTTAATTCTAAATTATAATTATTCTAAGATATGTATATTTTCTATACATATTGTCCTTGACACCTTTACAACCTACTTTTTTTTATGTTAACGTCCGCGCATAAAAAGTTAACTTTTATTTAAACGAGAGGGAAATAAATGAAAACATTATATAAATCATTATTAGCTTTTGTTGCTTGGGTTATGCTTTCAGTGTCTGCTTTAGCAGTAGACGTGATTGTTGTATCTCACGGACAAGCTAACGACCCGTTTTGGTCTGTTGCTAAGAATGGTGTAGATAAAGGATGTGCAGATATGGGAATATCTTGCAAGTACACTGCACCTGCTACTTTCGACATGGTTGAAATGGCTAAATTAATTGACAATGCAGTTTCACAAAAACCAAAAGGTATTGTGATTACTCTTCCAGATGCTGCTGCTTTAGGAAAATCTGTTAAAGCTGCTATCGCTGCTGGTATCCCAGTAATTTCAATGAACTCTGGTTCAGATGACTTTGCATCACTAGGTATTAGTGCTCACGTTGGACAAACTGAGTTTGAAGCTGGTGTAGGTGGCGGACAAAAAATGAAAGCTGCTGGTGGTAAAAAAGCATTATGTGTTAACCACGAAGTTGGAAACGTTGCACTAGACAGAAGATGTGCTGGATTCAAAAAAGGTTTTGGTGGATCAGTTGACATCTTAGGAACTTCTAATGACCCAACAGAAATTCAAAAAGCTGTTGCTGCTAAATTAGGTGGTGGATATGACACTATCCTAACTTTAGGTGCTGGTCTTGCAGGTGAAGCTGCTCTTAAAGCTTTAGAGTCTGCAGGAAAAGTTGGTAAAGTTAAACTTGGTACATTTGATATGTCACCTGGAATGTTAAAAGCTGCTGCTGCAGGTAAAGTAGAGTTTTTAATTGACCAACAACAATACCTACAAGGTTACTTACCAATAGCAATTTTTGGTCAGTACATGAGATATGGAACAATGCCAGCTGGTGTAGTTATGACTGGTCCTGGTTTCGTAACTCCTGACAATGCTGCTAAAGTAATTAAGTGGGCAGCTCAAGGTTACAGATAATAAATACTTTAAAAGGCCTAGCTAACTTTTAGTTAGGCCTTTTTTCTAAACAAAATTCATAACAAAATGTCTGAAAAAGCAAAAAGCATTTCATCAAAAAAAACTTCTGGTCAAGACGAAAGACTAAAAGAGGTTTCTAAATTAAGATTGCTTTTAAATAGACCTGAATTAGGTGCTGTTGGTGGTGCAATTTTAGTATTCATATTTTTTGGAATAGTTGCTGGTGACACTGGAATGTTCAGTGCATATGGAACTCTAAATTTTTTAGATGTCTCTGCAAATTTAGGAATAATTGCAATTGCTGCAGCAATGCTGATGATTGGTGGTGAGTTTGATTTATCAATTGGATCAATGATTGGTTTTGCAGGAATTTGTATAGCTATACCTGCAATTTATTGGGGTTGGCCTTTATGGGTAAGTATTATTTTTGCTTTTGCTATGGCGGTACTAGTTGGATACTTCAATGGTATCCTAGTTGTTAGAACTGGACTTCCATCTTTTATAGTAACTCTAGCAATGTTGTTTATTTTAAGAGGTGCAACATTGGCAATTACAAGATTAATTACAGGAAGAACTCAAGTTCCAGGCTTAAGAGTTTTAATTGAGAATGATCCAATCGCGTGGATGTTTGCAACTGATACATTTAAATGGTTATTTACTTGGTTGGGATCAATGAATTTAATTGCATTAAGAACTGATGGTACTCCATTAGCCACTGGCATTCCTCCTTCAGTAATATGGTTTATTGCAGCTACTCTTTTTGCAACATGGATATTAATGAAGACTAGATATGGAAACTGGATTTTTGCATCAGGAGGAGATAAAAACGGTGCAACAAATGTTGGTGTGCCTGTTGGAAGAGTAAAAATAAGTTTATTTATAGGTACTGCTGTTGCAGCAACAATTTTTGCAACAATTCAAGTTTTAGATGCTGGTTCTGCAGATACTATGAGAGGAAATTTAAAAGAATTAGAGGCAATTGCAGCAGCAGTTGTTGGAGGTTGTTTGCTAACTGGTGGGTATGGTTCCGCAATAGGTGCGGCTTTCGGAGCTTTAATATTTGGAACTGTATCTATGGGAATATTTTATACAGATGTTGATACTGATTGGTTTAAAGTATTTTTAGGAGCAATGATGTTGATTGCTGTAGTGTTTAATAATTACATTAGAAAACGAGTAACAGAAAGTAAATAATGTCAGAAAATTTAATTGAATTTAACAACATTAGTAAATTTTTTGGAAAAGTAATTGCTCTTAAAGATGTCACTATGAAATTAAAAAAAGGTGAGATCATGTGTTTACTTGGTGATAATGGTGCAGGAAAATCCACATTAATTAAAACTTTAGCAGGTGTTCATAAACCCGATGAAGGTGAAATTGTAATTGAAGGTAAAAAAACTGTTTTTGACTCTCCAAAGGATGCTTTGGATATGGGAATTGGAACTGTTTACCAAGACTTAGCTCTAGTTCCATTAATGAGTGTTACAAGAAACTTTTTTATGGGTAGAGAGCCATTAAAAGGGCCTCCTTTTTTAAAAACTTTTAATATTGAAAAGGCAAATCAAATTGCTGCAGAAAGAATGGGTCAAATAGGAATTGACGTAAGAGATCCATCTCAAGCAGTTGGAACAATGTCTGGAGGTGAAAGACAATGTTTAGCAATATCAAGAGCAATATATTTTGGTGCAAAAGTTTTAGTTTTAGATGAGCCAACTTCTGCACTAGGTGTTCATCAAGCGTCAATGGTTTTAAAATATGTTGTTAAAGCTGCTTCACAGGGATTAGCGGTAATTTTAATTACTCATAATGTTCACCATGCTTATCCGGTTGGAAATAGTTTTACTGTTTTAAACAGAGGAAAAAGTTTAGGGACATTTAATAAAAAAGATATCAGTAGAGAAGAACTTTTAGGAATGATGGCAGGTGGAGAAGAGCTTGATAAACTTGAAGTCGAACTAGAAGAAATGAACAGACTTAATAGTTAAATTTTTTCATAAAGGGTTGGAAACATTTTACCATCTACAGGATCTCCATTTTTATATCCCGCATCTTGCATTGATTTTCGATAATTAAAACTAGTCCAATCACCATCATAGCTTATTTTTGAGCCTTCTTTAGCTACTCTAAGTGTATAACGGCTTAAAGTTTTTTGAGGAATTGTTTCTCCTAAGCTTCCGTGAAGAGTTCTCATATCAAAAACAACTGCATCACCTAATTCACAATCCCACTGCAAAAATTCATATTTATTTTTATTGCCTAAAATATCAGGAGGTAGCTCATATTTTTTTCCATTAACGAAACACTCATCACCTTCAATTTTATGTCCATCCTTAAATAAAACTCTTAAAAATAATTTATTCCATAAATGTGATCCTTTTACCCAAACAACTCCTTCATCTTTTCTTGTAGGTTGCAGAGGTAACCATAAAACACACATTGTGCCATCCATATCAAAATAACTTATGTCATGATGGAATGGTGTTGATGATTTAGATCCTGCTTCTCTAAGAAACCAATTGTCCATTACCAAATTGATTTTGCTAGCTGACATTAGTTCAGATGCTATTTGAGCATATGGAGAATTATAAACAAAATCTTTAAATTCGGGCACTAAATGCCATGTCCAATAATCCTCTATATATGCTGGAACACCTTTTTCTACAGTATGAGATTTAAATCTTGGACTAGGATTGGTAATATCTCTTTCAATTCCTTTTTGCAGTTTATTAATCCACTGGATATCAAATTTATTTTTAAGAAAAACTGCACCTTCCTCTTTAAATTTTTTTATTTCATAATTTGAAAGAATTTTGTTCATATTATTAATATAAGAATATAATATAAATTAACCTTTATGAATATTCTTAAAGACACTTTTGGTAGAAAATTTCCATACATTAGATTATCAATTTCTGATGTTTGTAATTTTAAATGTGGATATTGTTTGCCTAATGGTTACCAGGTAGACAAAAACGATACTAGAAAGTTTCTTCATTTAGATGAGATAAAGCGACTTGCAAACTGTTTTTCTGAACTGGGCGTTAATAAGATCAGAATTACAGGTGGAGAACCAACAGTAAGAAAAGATTTTTTTGATATTATAAAAGTATTAAAATTTGAGTCAGGAATTGAAAATGTATCTATTACCACTAATGGCTATAAATTAGAAAAAAAAGCAGAACAATTAGTTAACAGCGGGCTTACTGGTATCAACATCAGTATTGATAGTTTAGATAGAGAAGTATTTAAAAATATTACCGGTCATGACAGGTTACCAGAAATTTTGAATGGCATAGAAATTTTACAAAGTATAGGTTTTGAAAATATTAAAATTAATGCTGTACTTTTAAATGGAATTAATTCATCGATAAAGGATTTTAATACTTGGGCTAAGTACATAGAAAAAAATAGAGTTGATTTCAGATACATAGAATTAATGAGGACTGGTGATAATTTAGATTATTTTAAAAAATACCATGTTTCATCAGGAATTTTTAAAGAATATCTAAAGAAAAATAAATGGATATATCAAACATTTGGTAAAGATGCGGGACCCTCTTTAAATTATATCAACCCTAAATATAAGGGTAAGTTTGGTATTATTGCCCCATATTCAAAAGATTTTTGTAAATCATGTAATAGACTGAGGATTACATCAAGGGGAGATTTGAGACTTTGTTTATTTGGAAATACTGGAATTAATTTAAGACATCTTTTGCAAAAGGATGATCAGTTAAATGAATTAAAAGATTTAATAATGAAACAAATGCAGTTTAAAAAAGAATCTCATTATTTAGAATTGGGTGATACTGGATCAACAACAAATTTATCAAAAACTGGTGGATAGTATGAAAAATTTAAAAGTTGTTAGTGACAATGATTTAAAAGATTGGGCAAAAGAAATTTTTAAAAAAAATTCTTTTAAAATGATTGATGTTTCGAAAAAAAAAGAAACATTCAGAAGAGCTTTAGCTTCTGGAAAAATTTATGTCGGTGATGAAGTTTTTAAGCTAATAAAAAATAAAGAAATGCCAAAAGGTGATCCAATAACTTTGGCTGAAGTCTCTGCAGTTTTAGGTGTAAAAAAAACAAGTGAATTAATTCCACTTTGCCACCCTTTAACAATTGACCATACTGCTACAAAAATCATCATGAATGAAGAAGATAAATCTCTAGAAGTTTTTTGTGTTGTTTCAACACATGCAAAAACTGGGGTTGAAATGGAGGCAATCATGGGTGTTAATGCTGCTCTAATCACAATTTATGATTTAAGTAAAATAATTAATCCACACCTCAAGATAGATAATGTTAAATTATTAATCAAAGAAGGCGGAAAAAACGGATTGTGGAAAAACCCCGATGGTCTACCAACTTTTTTAAAAGATTTATTTTAAAAATATAATGAAAGTTAAAATTGAGTTATTTGGTGCTGCAAGAGATTTTAGTGAACAAAATTTGTTAGAATTAGATTTAGAGCAAAAATCAACAATAAAGGATATTCGAAAAAAAATAATTCAATATTTGGATGAAAAATTTAATGGCAATGAAAACTATAAAAAAATTGTCAATTCTTCAGCTTTTTGTTCGGAGAAAAATAATATTGTTAGCGACAATTATAAAATAACAAATAACGAAAAAATCGGTATCATACCTCCTATAGGAGGAGGTTAATGCTTCATACAAAAATTGTAGATAGTAAAGATAAAAAACTTTCAATAAATGATGCAGAAAGATTTATATCTTCTGTCGAATTTGGGGCATCAATATTTTTTACTGGTACAGTAAGAAATTTAAATAATAACAAAAGTGTAATTGGTATTACGTACGACAGTCATGATGAGCTTGTGATAAAAAGCTTTGAGGAAATATATAAAGAGGCAGATAAAAAACTTAATATTCAGGATAAAGCTGTTTTTATTGAACACGCTAAAGGTTATTTAAATCTTGGAGAAACGAGTATTATAATTGCTGTTGCATGCAAACACAGAGATCAAGCTTATGTTTTGTCTAGATATGTTATCGAAGAAATTAAAAAAAGATCGCCTATATGGAAAAAAGAACATTATACAGACAATCAAAGTGATTGGTTAAAAGGTAACCCTATAGTTCATGAAAAAATTTAAATACTCAGAAATCACACCAGAAAAAATTTACAAAAACAGAAGATCTTTTATTAAATCTATTGGTTTAGGAGCAAGTTCTTTAGCGATTTCAACTATTCCTTTTGCAAATAAATCCTTGGCAAATGAGAGAAATAAATTAACAAGTTATAAAGATATAACTACATATAATAACTACTATGAGTTTGGCACATCAAAAAGTGATCCACATAGAAACTCGCAAATATTTAAAACCACGCCATGGGAAATTAGTATTGAAGGTGAAGTTGAAAAACCAATTAAACTATCCATGGAAGAAATTTCTGAAATGTTTGTATCAGAGGAAAGAATTTACAGATTAAGATGCGTCGAGGGATGGTCAATGGTTATCCCATGGATGGGTTTTTCTTTGAGTGAATTACTTTCTAAAGTTAATCCAACTAATAAAGCAAAATTTGTTGAATTTGAAAGTGTATATGATCCTGCACAAATGAAAGGACAAAGATACCCTGTTTTAAACTGGCCATACAATGAAGGTTTGAGAATTGATGAAGCAATGCATCCTTTAACTACGGTAGTTACAGGTTTGTACGGTAAAAAACTTCCAAATCAAAACGGAGCACCATTTAGAATTTTTATTCCTTGGAAGTATGGTTTTAAAAGTGCAAAAGCAATTGTTAAAATTAAATTTGTAGAAAATATGCCTACTTCCTCATGGATGTGGGCTTCGCCAAGAGAGTATGGATTTTACTCAAATGTAAATCCTAATGTTGATCACCCAAGATGGTCACAGGCAACTGAAAGAATAATTGGGGAAGGTGTATGGGCTCCAAGAGTTAAAACTTTAATGTTTAATGGCTATGGTGATGAGGTAGCAAATTTATATACTGGTATGGATTTAAAAAAGTACTTTTGATGATAAAGTATTTTAAGCCAAGCATTTTCATATTAAGTACAATTCCATTTCTAGTTATAACTTATAAAATTTTTTTTAACAAATTGGGGCCAGAACCAGTCAAAGAAATTACTCATTTTACAGGAGAATGGACTTTAATTTTCATATGTTTAACATTGTTAATTAGTCCATTAAAAAAACTAACTAATTTAAATTATTTGGTAAAAGTAAGAAGAATGTTGGGATTGTTTGTTTTTTTTTATGCCTCGTTGCATCTATTAACTTACGTTGGCATAGACTATAGATTTAGCTGGCAACCGATTTTTGATGATGTTGTAAAAAAAAAATATATTTTTGTTGGCTTTGCTGCTTGGGTTTTATTAATACCACTTACGATAACCTCTTCACAAAAAATGATTATAATGCTTAAACAAAATTGGAAAAAATTGCACAGACTAATTTATGTAATAGCAATTTTAGGTTCTTTGCATTTTATTTGGTTATCTAAAACTATTTATTTTAAACCTTTATTTTACTTTGTGCTTATAACAGTTTTACTAGCTCTAAGAATAAACTTTAAAAGAATATTTGAAAAATGATTAATTTTCCTGAAAAAAAAATATTTGAAGAAGTAGATAATTGGATAAAAAATAATAAAAAAGTTTCATTAGCAACAGTTATCCAAACATGGGGTTCATCACCATTAGGAATTGGTAGCAGAATGGTAGTAAATGAAGATGGAAATTTTTTAGGATCTGTTTCTGGAGGCTGTATAGAAGCTAAAGTTGTTGAAGAATGTATATCTTTAATGAAAAATAAAAAAATTTGTAAAAAAATAGATTTTAATGTCTCGAATGAAAATGCATGGGAAATAGGATTAGCCTGTGGGGGTGATATTTCAATTTATATTGAAGAAATTAAACAATGAAAATAGAAACAATTAGACAAACTCTAAAAAATAAATCTTTAAAAAAAGAATTTGCACTTTTAACAAATTTAACTAATGGAGAAAGTGAAATATTTTTTCCTGGGAATAATCTTAGTGGAATGTTTTCAAAGTATTCAGAGGAAATTGAAAAAATATTTAACTTAAATAAAAGTGGTATAATTGAAAATTCAGAAATATTTGTTCAAACATATAAAAATCCAATTAAAGTAATCGTCGTAGGAGCTGTTGATATTTCAATATATTTAATTGATTTTGCTAAAAATTTAAATTTTGAGATTATTATTATTGACCCAAGAGGATATTTTGCATCAAAAGATAAGTTTCCAGATACAAAAATTATTAATAAATGGCCCAATGAAGCTTTTGATGAAATAGAAACTAATTCAAAGACGGCTTTGGTTACATTAACTCACGATTCAAAAATTGATGATCCTGCATTACAGTATGCATTAAAAAATAAATTTTTTTATATTGGTGCCTTAGGAAGTAAAAAAACACATGAAAAAAGATGCTCGAGATTGATGGAAGCTGGTTTTAAAAAAATAGAATTAGAAAAAATAAATGGACCAATTGGTATTAAGTTGGGAGGAAAATCACCATCTGAAATAGCGTTATCAATAATTTCGCAATTAGTTTCTGAAAAATATAAAAATTAAATATAAATTTATTTATTGTGTTGATCGTTTTTGTGATTAATACTTTATTCATGAATGATAATCAAAAAAAAGAACTTCAGTCAGCAGCTTTTGAGAGATTGTTAAAACATCTGGATGAAAGAAAAGATGTTCAAAATATTGATCTGATGAACCTTGCTGGGTTCTGTAGAAATTGTTTGTCAAGATGGTTCAGAGAAGAAGGTGAAAAAAAAGGAGTAAGCATGTCAGACTTAGAAGCTAGAGAGCATGTTTATGGAATGCCTTATTCTGAATGGAAAGAAAAATATCAAAAATAATTATTTTTCTTTAAGTCTTGGAAATAATTCAACAAAATTACAAGGTTTGTGATTAATATCTAATTGATGTTTTAAAATTCCATCCCATGCATCTGTTACACCGCCTGAGGAACCAGGTAATGCAAAAATATATTTTCCATTTGATAAAACGGCACATGCTCTTGATTGTATAGAGGATGTTCCAACCGTATTTAGACTTATTGTTCTAAAAACCTCTCCAAAACCAGGTATTTGTTTATCTGCAATTTCATTAACTGCTTCAGGAGTTATATCTCTTCCAGTAAGACCTGTTCCTCCCGTAGTAATTATAACATCTATCTCTTTTTGATTAGTCCATTCTTTTAAAATTTTTACAATATCTTCTTTATTGTCTTTGCAAATTTTTCGATCAATTAATTGATGTTTGGCTTCTTTAATTTTTTCAACCAAGATTGCACCCGATTTATCATTATCAAATGTTCTTGTATCTGTTACAGTTAATAAAGCTATATTTACATCCATAATTTAAAAATGATTATATTATCAATTCTTTTCTTTGTAACTGCATTAATATACTCAAGTGTTGGATTTGGGGGAGGCTCAACATATCTTGCAATACTTTTAATTTGGGGTGTACCTTACACAATTTTTCCAGTTATAGCTCTTATATGTAATATTATTGTTGTATCTGGTAATTCTATCAATTTCATAAGATCTAAAAATATAAACATTAATTTACTTTTTCCTTATTTAATTGGCTCTATTCCTTTTGCATTTATTGGAGGATCAATATCAATTGAAAAAAATTTATTTGAGATTTTATTATTTTGTATTTTGTTGGTTGCAGGCATTTTTTTACTAATTGAGAGTAAAGCTTTTAATAAAGAGAAAATTAAAATTAACAAAATACCAAGATTAATCTCAATTTCTATTGGGTCAATAATTGGCTTTATATCAGGTATTGTGGGAATTGGTGGAGGAATTTTTTTAAGCCCTCTTCTATTTTTAATGAAAGCTGGATACCCTAAGCATATCACCAGCAGTGCATCTTTATTTATATTAATCAATTCTATCTTTGGAATAGCTGGACAGCTGACAAAAGATCAGGTTTTAGATCAAGTTATTACCTATTGGCCATTATTTTTATCGGTACTTATTGGAGGACAAATTGGTAGCTTATTAAACATTAAATTTTTATCGAATAAAATTTTAGCTCTACTAACTTCTTTTCTTGTAATTTTTGTCGCAATAAGAATGGGGATTAAACTTATTGCTTAATCTTGAATAAATATGCTTTTAATATATTTAAAGCATTATGAAAAATATTAGGCCTTTTGGTCCATCAATTGGAAAAACAAAAATTTCAAAGAAATTTTTAAATATCTTGAATAAAGAGATTGATAATAAAGTTTTAACAAAAAAAAACGATTATAGCTCTAAACTAGCTAGTCAAATTAAAAAAGAAATTAAAATTTCAAATAATTTTATAAAAAAGAATTTAGAGAGAGAAATAAAAAAAAATATCAAAGATTTTCTTAAAAATGAAAAAATTAAAAAAGTTAAAAATATAAAAATATTAAATTTATGGGTAGTTAGTCAATTTAAAGATGAATATAACCCTATTCATTATCATGATGGAGATATATCTGGTGTAGGTTATTTAAAAGTCCCAAAAAATATGACTAAAAATAAACTTTTAAAAAATAAAAAAGATAAGACTAATGGCACAATTGATTTTATAAACGGACAAAGGGGTTTTTTAAGCAGAAGTATTTTTAATATTGTGCCTAAAGAAAGAGACTTGATAATTTTTCCAAACTATTTGATGCATACTGCATATCCATTTAATATTAATGCTGAAAGAAGATCTTTTTCTTTTAATGCTAAAATTATTTTAAATAGATAGTTTACAAATATTTAAACGACATATTGAAGCAATAGAAAATTAAATTGCTTGTTTGTTTCCACCTTTTTTAACAAAATAAATACCAATGCAAACTGCAATTAAAGAAACTAAAACTTTTGTAGTAATTAATTCTTTTAAAAATATATAACCTAAAATAGTTCCAAAAATTGGTATTAAATAAGAAACTTGAGATTGAAAAATTAGTCCATTTGTAGTCAAAATTCTAAAACGTAACAACCAAGCAATACCAGTTGGTACAATTCCTAAATAAATTACTGATATAAGCGAATCTGTTCTTGGAATAGTTTCAAATGGTTGTTCAATTAAAAATGTTAATGGTAACAAAATAATTATTGCCCAAATTAAAATAGATCCAGTTACATTTTCATTTTTTTTCTTACTTATTTTTAATGTTAACACTCCCCCTACAACATAACAGGTTGATCCAAGTAATATCAATAAAGCTGAAACAAAATTATTTTCATCTATTAAAAGATTATCTGAAAATAAAAATACTATTCCAGAAAACCCAATCAAAATTCCTATAGTTTTTATTAAATTGAATTTTTCATTTTTTGTATAAAAATGAGCTAAAACTGTGGAGCTTAACGGTGTAGTTGACATCAATATAGCTGCTAAATTACTTTGAACAGATTTAACGCCATAAGCAATTAAGAAAAATGGAGCTACCAAATTAATAAATCCTATGATTGCAAACCAATGCCAATCTTTAGAAAAAGCTTCAACTTTAATATTTTTAAAATAACACAAAAGTAAAACTGGAATTGCTCCAAATAATACTCTTAAGAATGCAATTGTAACTGGGCCGAAAGAATAAGTTGCAATTTTAATATTAAAAAACGCAGAAGCCCATATGAGAGACAATATTGTTAATAAAAGGTAATCAATTAATTTTGGTTGTCTCATTCTGTTATCTCTTTTATCTCACCAGAAGTTAATGCAATTAAATTTTCAAAATTTATTTCAAAAACTGCATTAGGATGTCCAGCAGCTGCGAAGATAGTAGTAAATCTATTTAAAGTTTCATCTATAAAAATTTTTATTTTTGTTAAATGTCCTGTTGGAGATACTCCGCCGATTGTATATCCAGTAATTATTTTAACATCATCTGGGTTTGCCATTGAAACATCTTTTTCATCTAAAATTTTTTTTAATTTATTTAATGAACACCTTTTATCTCCAGAAACTAAACATAAAACATAACTATCCCCTACTTTAAAAAGTAAGCTTTTAACTATTGCTCCTACTTTGCAACCTAAAGCTGTAGCTGCATCGTTAGCTGTTCTGGCGGTTTGCTCCAAAACAATCACTTTAAGATCTGGGTTAAATTTTTTTAGAGATTTTTCTGCTCTTATAACTGGCTCTTTATTTAGTATTGAATTCACAAGTTTAATTAATTTATTATTTTAGTGACTAATTACACTACTTATGTGAAAATTGCATAGGTGTTATTTATTAAATAAGCAATATTTTTAAGTATTTTTTTGCTAATTAGGCCAAACAAAATTACATAGGAGACAAAATGAGTGCAGCAAACGTATTAAAATTTATTAAAGAAAAAGATGCAGAATTTGTGGATCTAAGATTCACTGATCCAAGAGGAAAACTTCAACACTTAACAATGGATGCCTCAATAGTTGATGAAGATATGTTGAATGAAGGTGTCTTTTTTGACGGTTCATCTATTGCTGGTTGGAAAGCAATTAATGAATCTGACATGATTTTAAAACCTGATACTGCAAGAATGTTCATGGATCCTTTTACGTCTCATAATACTGTAGTTTTGTTTTGTGACATTCTAGATGCAATTAAAAAAGATCCTTATGAAAGAGATCCAAGAGGTGTTGCTAAAAAAGCCGAAGAATATTTAAAAGCTTCAGGTATAGGTGATAAAGCTTTTTTTGGACCTGAGCCAGAATTTTTTGTTTTTGACGATGTAAGAATCAAAAATGATATGAATGAGTGTGGATTTAAATTAGATAGTAAAGAAGGTCCTTACAATTCAGGTAAAGAATATGAAAATGGAAATATGGGTCATAGACCTCAAATTAAAGGAGGATATTTCCCGGTACCACCAGTTGATAGTGAACAAGACATGCGTGGTGAATATCTTAAAAATTTGAAAGAAGTTGGTATTAAAGTTGAAAAGCACCACCATGAAGTTGCTCCTAGTCAGCACGAACTTGGTATGTACTTTGGAACTTTAGTAAACCAAGCTGATAACGTACAATTATATAAATATGTTGTGCAAATGGTTACACATTCATTTGGAAAAACTGCAACATTTATGCCAAAGCCAGTTGCTGGTGATAATGGTTCAGGAATGCACATCCATCAATCTATTTGGAAAGGAGATACTCCGGTATTCTCAGGTGATGCTTATTCTGGATTAAGCGAAACTGCGTTACATTATATTGGTGGAATTCTAAAACACGCTAAAGCAATTAATGCTTTTGCTAACTCTACAACAAACAGTTACAAAAGATTAATTCCAGGTTTTGAAGCTCCAGTTCTTCTTGCTTATTCAGCAAGAAATAGATCTGCTTCTTGCAGAATACCTATTACTTTAAGTAAAAAAGGTGCAAGATGTGAGATTAGATTCCCAGATGCTGCGGGAAACCCGTATTTAACTTTTGCAGCAATGTTGATGGCTGGAATTGATGGAATTAAAAATAAAATTCATCCTGGTGAGTCTTTTGATAAAGATTTATATGAATTGCCACCTGAAGAAGTTAAAGCTATCCCAACAGTTTGTGGTTCTTTAAGAGAAGCAATGGAAAGTTTAGATAAAGACAGAGAGTTTTTAACTCAAGGCGGTGTCTTTACTGACGATCAGATTGATGCTTACATTGCTCTTAAGTTTGAAGAAATTCACAAATTTGAACATGCACCTCATCCTGTAGAGTTTGAGATGTATTACAGTAGCTAATAATTTTAGTTACTGTCTAGTTGTTGCAATTGTATCTTTGTTAACACCTTTTTTAACTACGTAATCTTGTGTGCCGTTCGCACCGGTTTCAACTTCTTTACGTAGTTCTTTAAAGAATGTTTTTTCCTTTAAAGAGTCTTTTAAGTTTTTAACAAGATTTTTAAACTCAAATTTGTTCATAAAGAATCTATATACTAGATATGCATATAATGCAATACAGATATGCGATAAATGGGATAATACAACTTATGATATTTTGAAAGACTCTCCGCAACCGCAACGCTCAGTTTCATTAGGATTATTGAACACAAATGATGAGGACAATTCCTCCTTTTTATAATCCATTTCAGTGCCAAGCAGATACATAATAGCGGCTGAATCAACGAATACTTTCACGCCCTTATCTTCTATAACTTCATCATTAGGATTTAACTCTTTTGTGTACTCCATCACGTATGACATCCCTGCACAACCACCAGATTTCACTGATACCCTAACTCCGATAGAATCTTTTTCAGCGTTAGACATTATCTCTTTTATTCGTAATGCTGCGTTATCACTTAATTTAATTATAGGGTTCATTATAAATTCAATTCCAATTTTGCTGCTTCTGACATCATATCTTTATTCCACGGTGGATCCCAAACTAACTCAAGATCAACATCCTCTATACCTTCAACTTGCATTGCACCATCTTTTACCTCTTTAGGTAAACTTTCAGCTACTGGGCAATTTGGTGTAGTCAAAGTCATTTTAATTTTAGCAAACTTATCGTCCTCAACCTTAATATCATAAATCAAACCCAATTCGTAGATATTTACAGGTAATTCAGGGTCATAAATTTTTCTTATTTCTTCAATTATCTGTTCTTTTTTTGACATAATTTAATTTTCCGTTTTTACTTCCTCAATCTTTTCATCAAAAGCGGAAACCATTGTGTGCCAAGATAAAGTTGCACATTTAACTCTCATTGGATATTGCTTAACACCAGATAGACACATTAGTTTAGTTTTTTCATCTTCGCTCAAATACTCAGATTTTAATTCAGGATTTTCCTTAATCATGCCTAAAAAATCCTCAACTATCTCTTTAGCCTCATGCTCATTTTTTCCTTTAATTAAATCTGTCATTATAGAGGCTGAAGCCATTGAAATCGCACAACCACTCCCTTCGAAGGATGCATCTTCTACAATTTTTTGTCCGTTTAGTTTTAAGTAAACATGGACATTATCACCACAAAGAGGATTATTACCTTTGGCGTCTTTATTAAAACCCTCTGTCTTTCTAAGATTTCTTGGATTCTTACCGTGTTCTAATATAATTTCTTGATATAGCTCTTTTAAATTCATTATAAATTAAATATTTTTTTACAGTTATTAATTGACTCATTCAACTGATCTAAATCCTCTTTTGTATTATAAATACCAACCGATGCTCTAGCACTAGCTGGAATATTTAATTTGTCATGTAGAATTTGACAACAATGATGTCCTGCTCTAATTGCAACCCCGTCTTCATCCAAGATAGTTGCTATATCATGAGGGTGAACTCCTTCTATAGTGAATGATAAAACCCCTCCTTTATTTTTTGGATTTCCAATAAGTTTAACTGAGTTATTTTTTTGTAATAGTTCTTGCCCGTATTCAACTAAATCAGCTTCATGTTTCATAACATTTTCGATACCAATGCTTTCTAAAAATTTTATTGATTGGTCAAAAGCAATTACTTGTGCTGTAGCCATAGTACCAGCTTCGTATTTATTAGGTAGTTCACCATAGGAAATCCTATCTTTTTTAACTTCATTTATCATTCCTCCACCACCTTGGTATGGAGGTAATTCTTCTAACCATTTTTTTTTGCCATATAGAACTCCCAAACCTGTAGGTCCATACATTTTGTGACATGAAATTGCATAGAAATCACAATCTAAATCTTGCATATCCAATTTTAAATGTGGCGCTCCCTGACATCCATCTACTACAACAATTATTCCTTTTGAATGTGCAAGCCGGGTAATTTCTTTTACGGGTAAAATTGCACCTGTTACATTCGACAGATGAGTAATAGAAATTAATTTTGTTTTTGGAGTTATTTTCTTTTCTATTTCTTCAAGTGTAATTTCACCTTCTTCATTTATTTCAGCAAAATTAATTTTTATATTTTTTGATTTTCTTAAGAAATGCCATGGCACATAATTTGAATGATGCTCAAGTTCCGTAATTAATACTTCATCACCTTCCTGTAGGTAACTTTGGCCTAATGTATTAGCAACTAAATTTAATGCTTCTGTAGCACCTTTTGTAAAAACAATTTCATTTTTATCTTTAGCGTTGATATATTTTTGAACTGATGATCTTGTGTTTTCGTATAAATTTGTTGCTGCAACAGCAAGATAATGAACACTTCTTCCAACGTTAGAAAATTGTTTGGTATAAAATTCATTAATTCTATCCACAACTATTTTTGGTTTTTGTGATGAATTTGCACTATCTAAATAAACTAGATCATTATTTTGAATTTTTTCGTCAAAAATTGGAAATTCTTTTTTTATCTGATCAATATTCATTCTTTAATTCCAAGCAAATTTTTTATTAAGTTTTTTATTTCTGAGTCAGTAATTTTTTCTACAACGTCAAGCAGAAAACCATTAATCAATAGCTCTCTTGACTGCTGATAACTTAAGCCTCTAGACATTAAATAAAATATAGAGTCTTCATTTAAACTGCCTGATGCTGAACCATGCGAACACTTAACGTCATCAGCATAAATTTCTAGTTCTGGTTTGGCATTAAACTCCGATTCTTTATTTAACAAAATTGCTTTGCTCAATTGGTATCCATCAGTTTTCTGGGCATCTGAATTTACGAATATTTTGCCTTGATACACTGCTTTAGAGCTTTGTTCTAAAACACTTTTTATTAATTGATAACTTTTTGTATTTTCAGTTAAGTGATTTATTATTGATCTAATTTCGTGATGTTTATCATTATTCAATGAAAAAACACCATTAACAAAAGCTGATGCATAAACTCCGTTTAAATTACAGTTTATCTCATTTTTAGAAAAATTTGATCCAGAAGATAAAATAAATGTTTCAGAAATACTGTTCTTGTCTTGATCAATATTATTAAAAGAATACTTAATATTTTTATTCTCAAATTTATCTACTTTATAGTTTTTTAAAACAGCATTTTCCTTTAATTCAAAGTTATAAAATATATTTAAAAAATTCTTTTCAGATGTATCATTAAACAAATCAATTAATCTTAAAGAGCTATCTTTATCTATTTCAAAATTAAGTCGTAAATTAATGTTTTTAGACCAAATTTTTGAATTTGTTGTATGATAGATAATTAGAGGTTTTGCTAACTGATAACCTTTTTTTACTAATATTTTAAAACATTTATTAGTAAAGGCATTATTTAAGTCAGATAATGAATTGCTATTTTTAAATTCATTTATAGTTTCTGATTGATCAATTATTTCTATTTGATCTTTTTTTTCATATTCAAAATCAATTTTTTCAATTCTACCATTTATAAAAACTATTTTATTGTGCTCTAATCCATCTACAAATACAGAGGTATCAACTTTATTAGTAGAAGCTTGATCATTATAAAAACTAAGTTCTCCAATATTATTTTTTATTATTTGATTAAGATCTGAAAATTTCCAATCTTCTTCTTTTTTATTTGGAAAACCTTTGTCTATAAAATTATCTAAACAAAATTTTTTTATCTCAATATCTTTTTGGGATAAACTTAAATTTTTTATACTATTATAAAAATCTTTTTGTAATTGTTCTCTCATTTAATTAAAATTTTCGTATCCTTTTTTCTCTAATTCTAAAGCTAAATCTGGACCACCAGATTTTACAATTTTTCCATTCATTAAAACATGAACAAAGTCAGGTTTTATATAATCAAGTAATCTTTGGTAGTGTGTAATAATTAAAAATGAATTATTTTTATCTCTTAATGTGTTAACTCCATCTGCAACAATCTTTAAAGCATCAATATCTAAACCAGAATCGGTCTCATCTAGGATTGATAGTTTTGGAGATAATAACGACATTTGTAAAATTTCGTTTTTCTTTTTTTCTCCTCCGGAAAAACCAACATTTAATTGTCTGTTTAATTTTTCCTCATCAAATTTTAATTCTTTAGACTTTTCTTTCACCAATTTTAGAAACTCAATAGCATCAAGCTCTTTCTCACCCCTAGCTTTTCTAACAGCATTTAAAGAAGTTTTTAAAAATATATTTGTATTTACACCTGGAATTTCTAAAGGATATTGGAAAGCTAAAAATATACCCTTGTGTGCTCTTTCCTCTGTTTCAAGTTCAAATAAATCTTTTTCTTCAAAAAGAACTTCCCCGGAAACCTCATATCCTTTTTTTCCAGATAAAATATTGGACAAAGTACTTTTTCCAGATCCATTAGGACCCATAATTGCATGAACCTCACCGGGATTTATATCTAAGGATAGCCCATTTAAAATAGACTTATTATCAATCGTTGCATTTAAATTATTTATTTTAAGCATTAGCCTACACTTCCTTCCAAACTGATACCTACAAGTTTTTGAGCTTCTACAGCAAATTCCATAGGCAGTTGTTGCAACACTTCCTTACAAAAACCATTTACAATTAAGCCGACAGCTTCCTCTGGATTTAATCCTCTTTGTTGACAATAATGTAACTGCTCATCACTAATCTTGGATGTGGTTGCCTCATGAGCAATATTGGACTCAGAATTTTTATTTTTTATATAAGGAACAGTGTGAGCTCCACATTTGTTACCCATTAATAAAGAGTCGCACTGAGTATAATTAGTTGAATTTTTAGCTTTTGATGAAATATCAACTAAACCTCTATATGTCATATCTGAACTACCTGCTGATATTCCTTTAGAAATTATTTTACTTTTAGTATTTTTACCTAGATGGATCATTTTGGTACCTGTATCTGCTTTTTGATGATTGTTAGTAATAGCTATTGAATAGAACTCACCAACAGAGTTATCTCCTTTAAGAATACAACTAGGATACTTCCAGGTAATTGCAGAACCTGTTTCAACTTGTGTCCATGAAATTTTTGAATTTTTTCCCTTGCATAAACCTCTTTTTGTTACAAAATTATAAATTCCACCTTTGCCATCTTGATCACCTGGATACCAATTTTGAACAGTTGAATATTTTATTTCCGCATCATCAAGTGCAATTAGTTCAACATTAGCAGCATGTAATTGATTTTCATCTCTCATTGGAGCTGTACATCCTTCTAAGTAACTAACATAACTTCCTTTGTCTGCGATAATTAAAGTTCTTTCAAATTGACCTGTATTTGATGCATTAATTCTAAAATAAGTTGATAGTTCCATTGGACACCTAACACCCTCTGGAATGTATACAAAAGAACCATCTGTAAAAACTGCTGAATTTAATGTTGCAAAAAAATGATCACTAGTTGGTATTACAGAGCCTAAATATTTTTTGACTAATTCGGGGTGACTTTGAATTGCCTCTGATATAGGACAAAATATAATTCCTTGTTTTGTTAATTCATCTTTAAAAGTAGTAGCTACAGAAACTGAATCAAATACAGCATCAACAGCTATTCCATTTAATCTCGCTTGCTCTTGTAAAGGAATTCCAAGTTTTTTATAAGTTTCTAAAAGTTTAGGATCTAGTTCATCTAAGCTCTTTGGCTTATCTTTCATACTTTTAGGAGCTGAGTAATAATATAAATCTTGATAATCTATTTTTGGAAATTTAGGTTTCTGCCAATCTGGTTCTTTTAATGCCTTAAATCTTTCAAAAGCTTTTAGTCTAAATTCAAGCATCCACGCAGGTTCTTTTTTTATATTTGAAATAAATTTAATAACATCTTCATTCAAACCTTTTGGAGCTTGAATATTTTCTATATCTGTAGAAAAACCATATTTGTAGTCTTTTAAATTATTTATTTCTTTTTGTCTGTTATCCATTCTAAACTCTTGTTTCTTTGTTGTTGTTTAACAAATCTTTTAGGCTTTTATTTTCAAAGAATGTATTTATGTGGATCTCTAATTCGTCCCATAAATTATGAGTAATGCACTTTGTGGCTTTACCGTTGCATCCTTTTTTAGATTCTTTTTTACATTGAACAGTTTTTACTTTTTCATCAACTGCATGAAAGATATTTGTTAATTTAATATCGTTTGGGTTTTTATTAAGAACATATCCTCCTTGAGTTCCTCTAATGCTTTTAACAATTTCGTTTTTTTTTAATTTAGAAAAAATTTGTTCTAGATAATCTAAAGATATGCCTTGTCTCAATGATATATCTCTTAGTGATACTGGGTTGATGTTATCAAACCTAGCTAAATCCACTAATGCCATTACAGCATATCTACCTTTTGATGTAAGTTTCATATTTTACCCTTAAATTGTGGGTTTTTATACATACCTGACTAAAATGGTCAAGTTTAGAGTTTAAAAAAAAACTAACATATTGTCGCTGACTTATGATAAACGTACATTTTTTTTGAGAATAATAATCAATATCGTTTATGGATAACAAGATTTTAGAAATATTTATACCTGGTCCTGCAGGAAGACTTGAGGCTAAATATTATAAAAGTAAAAAAAATACTTCTCCAATTGCATTAGTATTACAGCCCCATCCTCAATATGGAGGAACTATGAATAATAAAGTAATAGTAGATACGTTTCATACATTTATGGATAACGATTTTTCTGTTTGCAGAGTAAATTTCAGGGGTGTTGGCAAAAGTGATGGGGAATTTGATAATGGTCAAGGCGAACTTGCTGATGCAGCAGCAGCTTTAGATTGGTTGGAAAGAGAAAATTTTGATAATTCTCAATGTTGGGTATCTGGATTTTCATTTGGATCTTTGATCGCAATGCAATTATTAATGAGAAGACCAGAAATAAATAGATTTATAGCAATTTCACCTCAACCAAATGTTTATGATTTTTCTTTTTTATCTCCATGTCCAACTTCTGGTTTAGTTGCTTATGGTAAAAAAGATGAATTGGTACCTGTAGAGTATATTATTGAACTTGACAAAAGATTAAGTTCACAAAAAGGTATTAAAGTAGAATTTAATGCAATATCAGAAGCCAATCACTTTTTTTCAAAAACAAGTGATTCTTTAATTAAACATCTTGATAAATATATAAAAAAAGAAACAGCACTATATTAAAAATTTTCTACCAGTTTTCCACCCACCGTAAATTCTTTGCATCCAGTTGTTGTGTTAAAAGAAATTGGTAAATTCAAAAAAGACCTAATAGCTAGAAATCCAAATGCCTGTGATTCAATATAATCACCATTTAAATTATATTTATCTATACTTTCCAAATTAATATAATTTTCATTTGATATGTAATTTTTTATACGATTAATTAAATTACTATTTTTTCTACCACCACCACAGAGTAAAAATATAATACTATGTTCTTGACTAATATATTTTAATCCTTCTGCAATTAAATATGCCGTAAAGTCTGTTATAGTAGCACAACCATCTTCTAAAGATAAACCTCTTGCAAAAGATACATCAAAATTTTTAATATCCAATGACTGGGAGTAAGAATTTATTTTAAAATTATCTATTGCTTGATTTAAAATTAATTGATCAACTTTCCCTGCTTTAGATAGTTCACCATTTTTATCAAATTTTTTATTGGAATTATTTCTTACCCATTCATCAATTAAACAATTACCAGGGCCTATATCAAAAGCAGAAAGATTATTTTGAAAATTATCTGTATCATTAATAACTTTTGTAACATTTGCGATACCACCAATATTCAAGAAACCTATTGGAAATTTAATATTAAAATTTTGATTAATTTTTTTTGATAAAATATGATGAAAAATTGGAGTTAAAGGTGCACCTTGTCCATTATTTTGAATATCTGCTTGTCTAAAATCATATATGACTTTTTTTTTAACCATTTGAGATAACAATTTCCCATCTCCTAACTGATTGGTAATTTTTTCCTTTGGGTTATGAAAAATTGTTTGACCATGAAAACCTATCAAATCAATGGGATCTCTGTATTTTTTTAATGATTGATTAACTGCATCAGCGTGAAAAAGAGTTAAATTACGCTCTAATTCTCTTAATTTTTCTGAATTTTGTAAAAGATCTTTCTTTGTTAAGACTAAATCTCTTAATCGAACTAACTGATCCTGAAGATTTTTATCATACTCATAATAATCATCTAAAATATTTGAAAATTCATCGTATCCATCTGAGCTAATTATAGATAAATCAATACCATCCATAGATGTTCCGCTCATTAGTCCAATTGCAGTATATAATTTTTTTTTCATTGATATGCTTTTTAAAAAAAATTTGTATATTGTAACTATAAACTTATGAATAAATTTTTAAAAGAATTTAAAGATAGAGGTTTTTTCTATCAATGTACAAGTGAAGATGAATTATCTAAACAATTAGATCAAGAAAAGATTAAAGGTTACATAGGTTTTGATTGTACAGCTGAAAGCTTGCATGTGGGTAGCTTATTGCAAATAATGTGTTTGCGACTACTACAAAAAAATGGACATCGACCAATAGTTTTACTTGGTGGAGGAACTACAAGAATTGGGGATCCGTCTGGTAAAGACAAAACTAGAAAAATATTAAGCGAAAAAGAGATTGAGAAAAATATTAAAAATATCAAAAATATTTTAAAAAAATTTTTAGATAATAATGATCCAAATACAAAACCAATATTTGTAAATAATCATACTTGGCTTAAAGATTTAAATTATATTTCTTTTTTAAGAGATATAGGAAAACATTTCACGATAAATAGAATGTTAACATTTGATAGTGTAAAACTTAGATTAGATAGAGAGCAGTCGCTAAGCTACATGGAGTTTAATTATATGATTTTACAAGCATACGATTTTCTTGAATTAAATAAGAAAGAAAATTGTCTCTTGCAAATGGGAGGTTCAGATCAATGGGGAAACATTGTTAATGGTGTTGAGCTTATTAAAAGATATTCTAATAACCAAGCCTTTGGTTTAACAACTCCGTTAATTACACTTGCAACTGGTGCTAAAATGGGAAAAACTGAAAGTGGGGCTATTTGGTTAGATGAAAAATACTTATCAGCTTATGATTATTGGCAATTTTGGAGAAACGTAGATGATAGAGATGTAATCAAATTTTTAAAAATGTTTACTGAAATTGAAATTAAGGAAATAGAAACAATTAAAGATAAAGACATAAATGAATTAAAAATACTACTTGCTAATAAAACTACAGAAATGTTGCATGGAGAGGAAGTAGCTAAAAATTCTGAGCAAGCAGCAAAAGAAGCTTTCTCTGGAAACACTCTAGGTTCGAACTTACCTAAAGTTAATATTCAATCAAATAAAATAGAAGAAAAAATAAATATAGTAGACCTTGTTTTATTATCTAAACTAGAAAACTCTAAAAGTGAAATCAGAAGACTTATAAAAGGGAATGCGATTAAAATAAATGACAATGTTATTTCAGATGAAAAATTCGAAATCAATAAAAATTTATTTAAAGGTAACTATCTTAAACTTTCCCTTGGAAAAAAAAGGCATATTAAAATAGAATTAAATTAATTTTTTTTAATTTTCTCTAAAGTTCTAGTGATAAACCTGGGTGTTAAAGTTTTTATAGGATTTACAGTAGTTTCTAAATCTTTAGGGGGGCCTTTAATTTTAAAGCTGACACCAAAAACACCATCACCCACTTTCTTTCCAATTAATAGATCCCCAAGTAAAGGTATTGAAGCAATAGATCTATTAATTGTTGTCGCTGGAACCAAGGTTCCTCTTAAACTAATTAATTTATCCTCCTCAATGTATCCTTCCAATAAAATAGATATTGCTGGACCAATTGCATATAATTCTTGAATTTTCATTAGTTTATCTTGATTAGTAAAATTCATTTCAAAATCTGAAAATCTTATACCTTCTCCAGTGAGTAAATCTGCTATTCCTTGAAGGGATGCAAGCGCTAACAATTTTGCTAACGCTGGAATTTCTTTAACTTTAAAATTATCAATTACTAATTTAGAAGTTGAAACTCCATCCTTTTTCAAGGAGTAAAAGTCTAAATATCCTTCTCTATCATCTTTAAAACCTTTGATAAATTTATATCTATCTACTAGGGGTTTTGCCTTAGATGAGAAAAGGGTAGTAATTTTTTCACCTTGGTCATTTGTTCTAATTGTAAATTTTATATTTTGCGAATTATTATAAAGTGCCAAAATATCTGCTTCTTTTACTTTATTATCAATAATTTTTATCTTTCCATTTAAATCTTTAACAAAGTGTATTTCATCAAAGTAAACTTCCTTAAAATTTAGGTCTATACTTAGTTTATTTTCAAAAAGATTGTTTTCTTTTTTATCATTAGCATCTAGTAAATTCGAAATTAAAGAATTTGCATTAAATATAGTACCATCAATTAAATAATTTTGGCCTTCTACTTTTTTTATATTGTAATTATTTTTTTTATTTTCTGTATCTAAATAATTAAAATTTGCCTGATCAATTTTTATTATTTGATTTGAAGCGTTAAGAGATAAATTCTTAATTTTAATGTTATTATTTTCTTCATTAATAATAAAACTATTTATATTAAGATTTTTATTATTTTTTATTTCTCCATTAATTTGAAGATTCATTTTACTTTTATCTTTTTTTTTATAATTAATATTATCAATTTTAAATTTTGTATTTTTTACATTTAAATTAGTATTAAAACTTAATTTATTTTCATTTTTCTCAATAAAATAATCAATTTCTTCAAAATCTTTATCGATTTTAAATTTTCCAGAACCTGAAAATGTTAGAGTATTATTGTTAAAATTAATTTTTAATTTTTGATTATTAAAATTTATATTTTCATTAGCTTGAGGGAAGAAAATTTCTAAAAAATCTTGATGCTCTAAAACTATATTTTTTAAAAATAATTCTGATTCTATTCTTAAATCCTTATCTTTTTTATTTATAAAATATTTTATTTCATCTATTTCTCCAGTATTTATTTGAATTTGACCCCCACCCTTAATTGATAAATTTTTATCCTTATAATTTAAATTTAATTTATGATTATCTAGTAAAATTAGATCATCAACTTCTGAAAAATATTTATTAATTATTTTTAAATTTTTATATTTTAGTTGTGTAATATTTATATCAGAATTTAAAATAATATTTTTAACTTTGAATTTTTCGTCTATTTCTAAAGAAAATTCATTATTGGTTTTGAATTTAGCATCATCAACAATTATATTTTTAAAATTTAAATTTAATAAATTTAATATATTTGTATTTAAACTTGATTGATCGTTTTCAAAAATAGCATTAATTAAAAAGTTATTTTTTTTCTTTTTTACGTTAAGTTTTTTTGAAATAAAATTTACTTCTTCTGTTTGAAAATTTATTTCATCAAAATGATAATTATCTTTTTGAAAATTGAAATTAAAATTTATGTTTTTAAAATTAGCCTTGTCTAAAAAATTAATACTTCCATCTTTTATCAAACCTTCAATAATATAATCATTTTTAAGTTTACCATTTTCATCGATGTTCAAACTCAGATTTATAATTACATGACCTTCTTTTACAATTTTTTCTAATATAAATAATTCAGTTTTGTTGGTTGTTGTGCGAATAAATTTAATTAAATCATTTAATAATATAGACTTAGTTTTTACCTCTATATTTGAAGATGAAATCTTATTTTCGATTAAAGAACCAAGTGATACTTGAGTTTTTATGCTTTCTAATGCTAAAGGTCTTTTTGAAAAATATACTGTGGTACCAATTGTTTTTGCATAAATTTTTAGTTTGAAAGGATCTAGAGTTAATTTAATTTTTTTTAAATCTATATCTATCTTTTTATTTATTAGTGAAATTCTTTTTTTTATTTGATCGTTAAATTTATCTGTCTCTATGCCTACAGTACTAAGGTAAACTATCAAAATAACTAATACTGACAGAAGTAGGATAAAATATTTTAAAATATTATTTTTCATTTAATTTATAAAGCGATTGTTCTAAAAATTCATCGATATCACCATCTAATACTTTATCAGGACTAGTGCTTTCAAAATTAGTTCTATTATCTTTTACAAGTCTGTAAGGTTGAAGAACATATGATCTAATTTGATGGCCCCATCCTATTTCAGATTTAGAACTTTCAACATTTTGACTTTCTTCTTCTCTTTTTTTTATTTCATAATCATATAATCTTGCTTTCAACATATTCATGCATGTTTCTTTATTTTTATGTTGAGATCTTTCATTTTGACATTGAACAACAATTTTTGATGGAATGTGTGTTATTCTAACTGCACTATCAGTAGTATTGACATGCTGGCCACCTGCACCACTGGAACGATAAGTGTCAATTCTTAAATCTTTTTCTAAAATTTCTATATTTATATTTTCATCTACAACTGGATAAATCCAAACACTTGCAAAACTTGTGTGCCTTCTTGCTCCGGAGTCAAATGGAGATATCCTAACTAATCTATGTATTCCCGACTCTTTTTTTAACCATCCAAAAACATAGTCACCATCTATTTTAATTGTTGCAGACTTTATACCAGCCTCGTCACCTTTATGTTCGCTAATCAAACTTGATTTAAAATTTTTTTTATCAGACCATTTTAAATACATCCTTCTTAGCATATCAGCCCAATCTTGGCTTTCTGTACCTCCAGCTCCAGCATGTATTTCTATGTAACAATTTAAAGGGTCTGCTTCATTAGATAAAAAACATTTAATTTCATTTTTTTTAACTTCATTTCTTAAGTCTTTAATATTTTGGAGAACTTCTTTTTGAACTTGTAAATTCTCTTCTTCAATCGCCAATTGATTCAAATCATCTAAGTCTTTTAGTTTTTCAAAATTATTATTTAAAGAATTAGTTAAATCTTCATATAATTTCTTTTCTTTGATTACTCTTTGAGAATTATTTTTATCTTGCCAAAAATCGGCACTTAGCATTTCTGAATTTAAAGATTGCAGTTTTGAATAGATATCGTTTTTTTCAAAGATACTCCTGTATTTTTTGATTTATCTTTTGTACTTCTTCTTTAAAACTTTGATAATTATTATCCATTAGTAAAACTTTAATATATTATTTGTATCTAATCTATCTGAATTTGTATAAAGCACTTTTCCCTCAGTCACATTTTCTTTTTTAAAAACCTCAATAATAGTATTCTTTGAGTTAAATTTTGCTTTTTGACCTGTTAAAGGGTCAACAACCATCATCACTGTTCCTTTAGCTGCCTTAAATGGTCTTGCTTCATATTTGTTAACAGAATCACTTATAAAACTTTTAAATATTGGCAAAGCAGTTTTAGATCCTGTTTCATATTTTCCTAATGGAGTTGGATTATCTGAACCAACATAAACACCAACTAGTACATTTGAGGTAAAACCTATAAACCAAGTATCTGTATTTTTATTTGTTGTTCCAGTTTTACCTGCAATATTTAAATTTAAATCTTTTAGTTTTTTAGCAGTACCTCTTTGAACAACTCCTTCTAAAATTGATGTCATTTGAGAAGCAGTTTCTGGAGAAAAAATTTGCGTATAGTTGTTTTTAATCTCTGGATAATCATTGGTTAAATAAGAAATTTGATCACAATTAATACATTTTCTTTTATCATTATTAAAAATAGTATTTCCCTCACTGTCCTGAATTCTATCTATCAGTATTGGCTCAACAAGTTTTCCTCCATTAACAAAAACTGAATAAGCAGATGTAAGTTTTAATAAAGTTGTTTCAGCAGACCCCAAAGATATGGATAAAAGTTCCTCTGGATTATCATAAATTTTTAATGCTTTTGAAAAATCAACTATTTTCTCTACACCAAGATTTTGGGCTATTCTTACTGTCATTAAATTTCTAGATTTCTCCAAACCAACCCTTAAAGTCGAAGGCCCATAAAATTTTTTTCCATAATTTTCTGGTTTCCACATCTTTAAATCATCTCCTTGGTCTAAAACTAGTGGTGCGTCTAGAACTAATGACGTTGGTGTAAAATTGTTCTCTAAGGCTAATGCATAAACAAATGGTTTAAAAGCTGATCCAGGCTGTCTTTTAGCTTGAGTTGCTCTGTTAAATTCACTTTGTCTAAAACTAAAACCACCACTTAATGCTAAAACTCTTCCAGTAAATGGATCCATCACAACAATTCCACCATTTACCTTTGGTAATTGTTGTAAGTTAAAAATATTTTCTTTAAGATTTTTAACATAAATAATATCACCAGGTTTTAATAATTTATTAAATTCTTTTTTTGTCCAAGAAATACTCTGATATTCAATAACACCTTCGATATTATCTTCTGTTTCTATTTTTGCCGAAAATTTATTTATTTTTTTGACTATTGCTAATTTCCAATTAATTGAGTTTTCTAATTTATACTTTTCTAAATCTTTTTTCCATTCTGAATTATAAACCTTGTTAGTAATTGGTCCTCTCCATCCCTTCCTTTTGTCATATGCTATTAATCCATCTCTAAGTGATTTTGTTGCAATTGTTTGTAAATTTAAATCTATTGGAGTATTGATATTAAAACCTTGTTTGTAAACTTTATCATAGCTCAATGTTTCAATTACACTCTTTCTCACATCTTCAATAAAATATTGAGCATCTTCTAAATAAATTTTTTTATTTTTTTTCAGAATTATTTCCTCTTTTATAAGTTTTTCATACCATTCTGAATTTAAATAATTATTATCTAACAAATTTTTTAAAACTAAATTTCTTCTAAATTTTGCTATATCTGGATCTCTATAAGGATTATATCTACTAGGTGCTTTTGGCAAAGCTGCTAATAAAGCAGCTTCCGAGTAATTTAAATCTTTAATAGATTTATCAAAATATTCTAAGCTTGCTGCAGCTACTCCATATGCTCCACTTCCAAGATAAATTTGGTTTAGATAAAGTTCTAGAATTCTTTCTTTGGATAAAGCTCTCTCTATTCTAAAAGCCAGAATTGCTTCCTTAATTTTCCTATTTAAACTTACTTCATTTGTTAATAAAAAGTTTTTTGCTACCTGTTGAGTAATTGTAGATGCTCCCTCTAACCTTTTAGAAGATAAAATATTTGAAATATTATTTATTACAGCTCTAATAACACCTTTGGCATCAACGCCTGGATGTTTAAAAAAATTTTTATCTTCAGCAGATAAAAATGCGTTAATTACATTTTTTGGAATTGAATTAAATGGAACAAATACTCTTTTTTCCTTTGAAAAATCTGCTACCAAATCACCATTACCAGAGTAAACTTTACTGGAAACAGGAGGTTTGTAGCTTTTAAGAAATTTATAATCTGGTAAATCATTAGAATAAGTCCATAAAACACTTATTATCGATATTGCTGATAATAGAATAAAAGAAGTAATTAAAATAAAGATATTTTTAAAAAATTTATTCATTTTAATTTCATTATATCTTGGAATTTGTTAAAGATATGGCAAGAAAATTAAACAAAATTTTAGAAATTAAATTACTAATGATATTAACATTCACAAAATTATGGAAAAAAATTTATATATCGATGCTTCGCATCCTAACGAAACTAGAGTTGTTCTTAAATCAGGCGAAAACATTGAAGATTACGAGTACGAGGGTTTAAAAAATAACTTAATTAAAAATAATATTTATTTAGGTAAAGTAAGTAGAATTGAACCATCTTTGCAAGCAGCCTTTGTTGATTTTGGAAGAGAGAGGCATGGGTTTTTGTCTTTTAATGACATTCAATCAGATTATTATCAGATACCAAAAGCAGATTTAGAAAGAATTAAAGAAGAAGAAGAAAAAGCTAGAGAGGAACTGTCAAGAGAAGTTGAGGCTAAAGAAGAGGAAAATATTGCAGAAGGAAAACTAGAAATTGATGATCCTATAGAAAAGACATCAGAAGAACCAATAGAAGAAGATTCAAATAATAGAGAAAATATTCCTGAAAAAGAGAATTTAGATGATGGAAAAGAAAAAAAGAAAGAGCATAAATTTAAATTTAAAAGATATAAAATTCAGGAAGTAATTAAACCTAACCAGGTAATTCTTGTACAAGTAATTAAAGATGAGAGAGGTCAAAAAGGTGCAGCCTTGAGCACTTTCATTTCTATTGCTGGTAAATATATAGTATTAATGCCAAACACTCCTAAAGGAGGAGGTATATCAAGAAAAATATTTAATCCTGCTGATAGAAAAAAAATAAGAACAATTTTAAATGAAATTGAAATACCTAAGGAGATGGGATTAATTGTAAGAACTGCTGGAAGCAATAAAACAAAAAATGAAATAAATAATGATTTAGAAACTTTGATTAATTCTTGGAGTCAAATAAAGGAAAATGCAATAAACTCTATTGCTCCCTCTTTAATTCATCAAGAAAGTGAAATAATTAAAAGAACTTTAAGAGATATGTTTGACGAAAATACCCAAAATATAATTGTAGAAGGTAACGAGGGTTATAAAAAAGCTCAATCATTCATGAAAACTATGATGCCATCAAATGTAAAAAAGGTAAAAAAATATAGAGGAAAAATTCCATTATTTATTCAAGAAAATATCGAGCAAAAGTTAAATCAAATTTTTGACTCTGAAATTAAACTAAAGTCAGGAGGATATTTAGTTATTAACCCGACAGAGGCTTTAGTTTCTATAGATATAAATTCTGGAAGTTCAATAAAGGGAAAAAATGTTGAAAGCACTGCTCTAGATACAAATATTGAGGCTGCAGAAGAAATTGCAAGACAAATAAAGATAAGAGATTTGTCTGGTTTAATCATTATAGATTTTATTGATATGCTAAGTTATGGAAATAGAAGGTTAGTAGAAAGAAAACTTAAAGAAAAATGCAGATCAGATAGAGCAAGAATTCAAATTGGAAGAATAAGTAATTTTGGTCTTTTGGAGATGTCAAGACAAAGACTAAGAGAAAGTGCAATTAAATGGAAAGTTACATTAACAGACGAGTCTTTTGCTCAAAAACTTTTAAAAATTGTTGAGTTAAAAGCTGTAATCAACAAAGCTAAATTTGTTGAATTAAAAGTTTGTGAAAAAATTTCAGATTTCCTTAAAGAAAATTTTGTAGATGACCTAACTTATTTTGAAAAGAAAAACAAAATAACGATAGATATAATAAGCGACAACTCTTTAATTATACCAGAGTACATTATAGATATTAAAAATAAATCTAAGAAAACAATTGAATTAGTAGAATATTATGAAAAATTAAAAAATTTAGAAATCCAAAATAAAGAAGATAAATTTTCAGAAAAAAAAGGAAAAAAAATAACCAACAAAAAAACTTATAAAAAAAAAAGATATTATAAAAAAACTAAATAATCCCTTTTGATGGAGATGATGGATTGCCCATCAAAATTTTATCTATTCTTCCAGACTTGTAGGACAGTCTACCAGCGATAACAGCATTTTTAAAAGCTAAAGCCATTTCAAATGGTTTTTTTGCTTTTGCTATAGCGGTGTTAACAAGCACTCCATCACATCCTAACTCCATTGCAATTGTTGCATCAGATGCTTGACCTAAACCAGCATCAATAATTAAGGGAAGTTTTGTTTGTTTTCTAATTATTTGAATATTAATTTTGTTTTGAATGCCTAGTCCTGATCCAATTGGTGCAGCTAGGGGCATAATTGCATTAGCACCTGAATTCTCTAAACGCTTAGCCATTAAAGGATCATCATTGCAATAAACCATAACCTTGAAACCCTCTTTAGCTAAAACTTCTGTAGATTTTAAAGTTTCAATCATGTCTGGAAATAAATTCTTTTTATCTCCTAAAACTTCTAATTTAACTAACTTCCAACCACCTATTTCTCTTGCTAATCTTAAAGTCCTCAAAGCTTCTTTTGAATTAAAGCATCCAGCAGTATTGGGTAAATATGTAATTTTTTTTGGATCAATATAATCCATAAGCAAAGGCTTATTTTTATCTGAAATATTAACTCTTCTAACAGCAACAGTCACTATTTCTGCACCAGAAAGTTTAATTGCTTTTGCGCACTCTGACATACTTTTATATTTACCTGTTCCAACAATTAATCTGGAATTAAATTTTTTATTCGCAATAATTAGACTATCTTTTTTCAAATTAACCACCTCCAATAAAATGAACTACTTCAATTTTATCATTTTTATTTAATTTAAATTTATTAATTTTTTTTTTATCAATTATTTCTTCATTTAGCTCAATTGCTACTTTATTTAATGGTATTTTAAGATTTTTTAACACTAAAGAGAGTTTGGAATCTTGAGGTATAGATTTGATTTTGCCATTTATTTTAATTTTTATTTTTTTTATTTTTTTCATCGTATATAAGTGCTGAATGAATAATAAAATAATTATTATTAATGGTCCAAATCTTAATCTATTAGGAGAAAGAGAACAATCACAATATGGAGCAACTACTTTTGACCAACTTAAAGAGAATTGTTCTAAAAAAGCACAAGAAATTGGTCTTCATGTTGAATTTGCCCAATCTAATGTTGAAGGAGAGCTTGTTAATATAATTCAAGATGCTAGAAAAAATTTTGATGGAATGATAATAAATGCTGCTGCATTTACTCATACTTCTGTGGCTATAAGGGATGCTCTGGATTTATTCAAAAAACCAATAATCGAGCTACATTTATCTAATATTTTTAAAAGAGAGGAATTTAGACATAAATCACTTATTAGTGGTGTCGTAACTGGGGGAATATTTGGATTAGGTGCTGAAGGATATATTTTGGCCATAATTTCATTACAAAAGACTTTACAAAATGAAGATAGATAAAAAAATAATTAAAGAATTAAGTGATTATTTAAAAGAATTCAATCTTACTGAAATAGAGATAACTGAAAAAGATACAAAAATTAAGGTATCAAAAAATAATGTTTCAATTAGCAATCAACCACAAGTAATTTCACCTTCATCACCTTCAACTAGTTCGGCAACTACTCAAACTCAAAATATTAAATCAGGAACTGAAATTACTTCACCTATAATTGGAACAGCCTATCATGCTCCAGAACCTGGTGCTAAAAAGTTTGTTGAGATTGGAAAAAAAATTAAAAAAGGTGATACAATAATGATTGTTGAGGCAATGAAAACAATGAATCATGTTCCTTCATCAGCTGATGGTGTAGTAAAAGAAATTTGTGTTGAAGATGGCCAACCTGTAGAATTTGGTCAAACTATTATTATCCTAGAATAAATAATGTTTAAAAAAATTTTAATTGCAAACCGTGGGGAAATTGCAGTTAGAATTATTAGAGCGTGTAAAGAATGGGGAATACCTACTGTCGCAGTTCACTCAGATGTAGATAGAGAAAGCATGCATGTAAGAATGGCTGATGAAAGCGTATGTATTGGTTCTCATCAACCAGCAAATAGTTATTTAAATATTCCAGCATTAATGTCAGCAATAGAACTTACAAATGCTGATGCTGTTCATCCTGGCTATGGTTTTCTTTCAGAAAATGCAAATTTTGCAAGAATTTTAGAAGAGAATAAAATTAATTTTATAGGAGCTTCATCAAAACATATTGAAATGATGGGTGATAAAATCCAAGCAAAATTGATAGCTAAAGAAAATGGATTGCCTGTTATTGAGGGCTCTGAAGGAGGAGTAAAAAATGTTTTTGAAGCAAAAGAACTTTGTAAAAAAATTGGTTTTCCTATCTTAATCAAAGCCTCAGGTGGAGGTGGAGGCAAAGGTATGAAAATAGTTTATAAGGAAGAAGAATTTGAAACGTTGTTTTCAACTGCAAAATCAGAAGCACAAAAATACTTTGGCAATGACAAAGTTTATATTGAAAAGTTTTTTCAAAATCCAAGACATATTGAGGTTCAAATATTAGCTGGAAAAAATAGAGCGGTTCATCTACATGAAAGAGATTGTTCGGTGCAAAGAAGGCATCAAAAACTTATAGAAGAAACACCAAGTCCAGTTTTAAATGATGAAATAAGAAAAGATTTATTTGAAAAAACAGTAAAAATGGTAACTAAAATAGGTTATATGGGAGCTGGTACTGTTGAGTTTATATATGAAGATGGAAAATTTTATTTCCTTGAAATGAATACTAGAGTTCAAGTTGAACACCCTGTAACTGAGATGGTTACTGGTGTTGATATAATTAAAGAGCAAATTTGGATTGCTTTTTCAGGAGAAACAGCTTTAAAACAAAGCGATATAAATCCTAGAGGACATGCAATTGAATGTAGAATAAATGCAGAAGATGCAAGTAAAAACTTTCAGCCTTCGCCTGGAGTTATTACTATGTGTCATCAACCATCTGGTTTTAGAACCAGAGTTGATGGTGCAATATTTCAAGGATATAAAGTAACACCTTATTACGACAGTATGGTTTGTAAGTTAATTTGTCATGGTAGAAACAGAACAGAGGCAATTCAAAGAATGAATAGATCTTTAGATGAGTTTGTAATTGAAGGTATTACAACAACTATTCCACTTCATAAAAAATTACTAAATCATAAAAAATTTATCAATTCAGATTTTAATGTAAGTTGGTTAGATAAAGACTCGATAGTTTAATAACAACTAATGAGCCACACATCGTAAACAGGATGATCAAAAGGTGCGATTGATGGACTTGATGAAAACATCCAACCATTAAAAACAAAAACTTCATCATTATTTTTATTAGTTAAATCTCGAACTTGTATATAAGCAGTTATTTCTGGATTATCATCAAATTCTGAATTTTTACATTTTAGACTTTTAATTGATAAATCTTTAAACTTTATTAATTTTCCATTTTCAAGTTTAAGCAAAGTGTTTTTAGAACTTATTTTATCCAAAATTTTTATATTAGTAAAAGTTCCCTCTAAATTACTTTTTGCATTTGAGTTTAAAACTAAACAAAAATAAAATAAAAAAACTAAATAGATTAATTTAAAATTATTCTTTCCAACTTGAGTATTTCTTTTTAATACCATCTTTATTTTTATTTGGATAATATGCTGCGTCAGTACCCGTTAAATTTTCTTGATGTGGTTTTTGCCATTCATATTTTTCTAAGGTATGTTTTTTCTCAATTTTATTTGGTGTAAAATGTATCCAAGAATACCATTCAACAGGAATTTTTGATGCTTCAATTGTGCTTGAATAGATAACCCATCTTTTTCCGTTTTTACTTTCATAGTATTTATTACCTAGCTCATCAGTGCCAACTAGTTTTCCAAAAAAAATAGTTTTTAATCTTGTTCCAAAAGTATCTTGATTCCACCATGTGAAAATTTTTCTTAAGAGTGTCAACATAATATTTTTTTATTTATTCAATTAAAAATTGTAAAATTTAAATTAGACTAAAATATGAATATGTATATAAATTAATTGATTCATTATTCAAATTAAAATTTAAATTGAGGTTAAATGGCAAAGTATTTAGTTGAAACTTATTATACCTGTACCTTTAAGGTAAATCATTATTTAGATGATATTAACGAGGCAGAGTTAAAAAATTTAGAAAAAAGAGACGATGGTAAATTTGAGGTTTTAGACGTAAAACTTGATAACAGAAAAACAAAAAGTCTAGATCCTAAAAACAATAAAGTCCTTGAAAATAACAAAGTAGACGTAGTTACCGAAACGGACAAAAAAAACCCAATAAATAAAGAAAATGTAATAACAAGTATAAACATAGCTAACGAAAAGTCAGGTAAAAGATTTAGCATGCCTGACAGAAGAAAAGGATATATTCAAAAAGCTACTATTGGTGACCATAAAGTTTACCTACATACTGGAGAATATGAAGACGGAAAAATTGGAGAAATATTTATTGATACCAGTAAAGAGGGTGAACTTGTTAAAGCCTTAATGAATAACTTCGCAATTGCTGTTTCTTTAGGCCTTCAATATGGTGTTCCGTTAGATGAGTTTATAAGTGCATTTGTTGGCACAAAATTTGAACCATCGGGTAAAGTACATGGTAATGATAGAATTTTAAGTGCCACATCAATCTTAGACTATATTTTCAGAGAATTAGCTATTTCATATCAAAATAGAGAAGATCTAGCTCATACTCCAGCTATTGGAGGAAATGATGCCATTAATACTGAAGATCAAAACTCTGAGGATCAAAATCAATTATTAAAAATTGTAAAAGATATAACTAGCAAAGGTTTCGTTAGAAATAATTATAAAAAAAACCTAGTTGATCTTTCGGATGTAAAAATAAATTTAAAAGGTAAAAAATAAGTTATTTTTTTGTTTTTAAAGTTAAATTTAATTCTTTCAATTGATCTGGATTTACCTCAGATGGTGCATTCATCATCAAATCTTGTGCGTTTTGGTTCATTGGAAACATAGTAACTTCTCTAATATTCCTCTCGTTAGCTAATAACATAACGATTCTATCAATACCAGGGGCTATTCCTCCGTGTGGTGGTGCGCCATAACTTAGTGCATTAATCATACCACTAAACTTTTCATCTACTTGGTTTTTATCATATCCTGCAATCGAGAAAAGTTTATACATAAGTTCTGGTTTATGATTTCTAATTGCTCCTGAAGATAATTCTATACCATTACAAACTATGTCATATTGATAAGCAAGTATATCTAATGGGTTTTCAAAATCTTTTTCACTTAAATCACCTTGAGGCATTGAAAATGGATTGTGACTAAATTCAATCTTATTAGTTGATTCATCTTTTTCAAACATTGGATAATCTACAATCCAGCAAAATGCGAAAACATTTTCATCAATTAAATCTAGATCTTTTGCAATTTTATCTCTTGCTAGTGCAGTAATTTTTTCTAGTTCATCTTTTTTGGCACAAGCCATGAAAATACTATCTCCTATTTCACAGTTTGTTTTTTTCATGATTTCAGCTAATGCATCTTGAGAAAAAAATTTTCCTATAGGGCCTTTTGCTGAAATTTCTTTATCTTTTTCAAAAGTAAAATAAGCTAAGCCAGAAGCGCCTTCTTCTTTAGCCCATTTATCAATATTATCAAAAAAACTTCTTGGTTTATCTTTCGTATTTTTTGTAATAATACATCTTACTTTAGATCCAGATTTTACTAATTTTTTAAATATTTCAAATGAAACATCTTCTCTTGAAAAAATTTCAGTTATATCATTTATAACTAGTGGATTCCTTAAATCTGGTTTGTCAGTACCATATTTAAGCATTGCTTCCTTGTATGAAATCTTTGGAAATTTATCAAACATCAGTTTTTTACTTGAAAAATTTTTAAATGTATTAACCATTAGTTTTTCAACAACATTAAATACATCTTCCTGCTCAACAAATGACATTTCTAAATCTAATTGGTAGAACTCACCAGGACTTCTGTCTGCTCTTGCATCTTCATCTCTAAAACAAGGAGCTATTTGAAAATATCTATCAAAACCTGAAACCATTATTAGTTGTTTAAATTGTTGAGGAGCTTGAGGTAATGCATAAAATTTTCCTGGATTTAAACGACTAGGTACTAAAAAATCTCTAGCACCTTCAGGACTAGACGAAGTAAGAATTGGTGTTTGAAATTCTAAAAAACCTAATTTAGTCATTTCATTTCGGATATATGAAATAACTTTTGATCTTAAAATAATGTTTTCATGAATTTTTTTTCTTCTTAAATCTAAAAATCTATATTTTAATCTTATCTCTTCAGCATATTCTTGATCACTAAAGACTGGCATAGGTAGCTCTTTACAAGTACCCAAAACTTCGTGTTTATTAATAACAATCTCTATTTCACCTGTGTCAATTTCAGGGTTAATTGTTTCTTTGGATCTGTTAACAACTTTTCCCTCAACTTTAATTACTGTTTCTAATTGCATTTTTTCTAAATCAGAAAAAAATTTATTATCTTTATCAATTATACATTGGGTAATTCCATAATTATCTCTTAAATCAATAAATAATAAGTTCCCATGGTCCCTTTTTTTATTTATCCAACCTGCAAGAGAAATTTTTTTATCTACATCTTCTTTTCTTAATTCGTTACACGTGTGTGTTCTATATTTTTTCAATTAAACCTCTAAAGCTTCTTTAATAATTTTAAAATCGATTGATTTCTTTCTTTTTAAACTAATTTCGTCGATTTTATATATGAAATCAGAAATTTTGCCATAAGTTCTGTCAATTCTCTTAATTATAAATTCAATAAGTTTTTGGTCTATTGATATTTGACGATCAGAAAGATTTTTTAGTATTAATGCATAAATTAAATCGTCACCAGGTTTTTCAATTTGAGATAAAATAAAATTAGCAGTTCTTGAATTGAGATCATTTAGTTTAAATTTAAAGTTAACTATTGGTATTGTTGAGGTTGCTATTAAATACTTATTATCCTGATCTATTATATTAAAAAGTGTAAATAATAAGTTTTCATTTATTTCTTCAGTTAAATCCTCAATAACAATATTTTCATACATTTTAATTTTTTGAATAAAATCATTATTAATATTTTCTGCATTAATTTTAATTCCTCTATACTTTGCTAAAAATATATTAATTAAATGACTTTTTCCTGAAAATTTTTCACCTATTAAGTTTATAAAATTTTTATCCCATTTTGGCCAACTATTTAAAAGGCTAAAAGAATGTTCGTTGCTGTTTGAAACATAAAAATCCTGATCTTTAAAATTTTGCTCATAATCAAATTTAAGTATTTGTTGATTAAGATTTGTCATTTAAAACCCAAATTTTATTTTTAATTTCAAAATCATAATTTTTATTACTCATAACCTCTAAAAATTTATCAGGTGTTCCGTTAAAAATTATCTTATAAAAATTATTTTTGTTATTAAATTTATAAATATAAAAATTATATATCAAATCCATATCAGATAAAATTTTTTCAAATTCATTAATTTTTATATTATTAGAATTATCTATAGAAATATTTAATGATAACTTTACTGAGGTATTAATTTGATTTTGCGATTTCCAAAAATCTTCGTAAACTAACTTTGAATTATCAATAAATTTAAATAACTCTTCCTCATCATTAAAATTAATGTCAGTATAATTTAAATTTTTTAAATTGTTTTTTTTATTAAAAAAAATTTTATTAAATACCCTAATTTTATTATTATCTTTAAATACAATCATAATTATATGATCATCTAAACTGTATTTATTTATAATTTCTTTGAAATTATAAGTTTCCAAATTATTAATATTTCTTTTTATCAAATTAAAATCATCAAGATCTTGAGTAGGTAAGATATAATTTAAAAGACTGTATTTTTTATTATTTGAATTCCAGCTGGAAAACAACTTGTTCTCAGAGAACATTGAAACTTGATTTTTATTCTGATCAACAAAAACTGGAATGAATAAGAAATCTTTTTTTACAGGTAAAGATGGGAATATATTTTTTGTTTCTAATAAATCGAATATATTTTTTTTATTAAATGAAACATTTAGTGTGAGATAATAAATTTCATCGATAAAATTTTCTTCCTTTATAGAAAAAGTTTCTATCATTCCTTTTATTTGGTTAATTGATGTATTTTTTAACTTCATTTGATCTTTGCTTTGTACAATTGACAAAATAAGTTCGTTAAATGCTTCTACAAATCCTTCATCAATAATTTCATTTTTATTAAAATTTATTTCAAAAGGTGTTGATATTTGAATATCATTTATAGAAAATGTCTTTGCATGACTTTTTTCTGTGGAAAAAAAAATATTTATTAAAGCAAGAAATAAAAAAAAATTATATAAAAGCTTTAAATTATTAAGTTGTGAAATAAATTTCATAAAACATATTAATGAATAAAAAAAAATTTACCTATAAAAAAAGTGGAGTTAACATCAAGGCTGCCGACAAATTTGTTAATTTCATTTCCTCAGTTTCATCAAAAAAAAGAGGCAAAAAAAAGTTTTCTAATATAGGTGGCTTTGGTTCGATTACAAATATACCAAATAACATTAAAAAACCTAAAATCGTAGCCTGCACCGATGGTGTGGGAACTAAAATTGAAATAGCAAATACCTTAAATAAATTTGATACTATTGGAATTGACCTGGTTGCTATGAGTGTAAATGATTTAATCGTTCAAGGAGCTAAACCATTACTTTTTTTAGATTATATATCTATAAATAAAATTGATCTAAATAAACTTAAAGCAATAATAAAAGGAATTAAGAAAGGTTGTGATCAATCAGAATGTGAACTCGTCGGTGGAGAAACTGCTGAAATGCCTGGTACCTACTCAAAAGGAAAATTTGATATTGCAGGTTTTGCTGTGGGGGTTGTTGGAAAAAATAAAATTTTAAATAAAAATAAAATTAAAAAAAATAATCTTATAATAGCGATTCCTTCAAGTGGTTTACACTCTAATGGATATTCTCTTGTAAGATATTTATTAAAACAAAAAAAAATAAATATTAAAAAAAATAAATTTTTAAAAACCGAGCTTTTAAAACCTACTAAAATATATGTTAAAGAAATAATGAATTTAATAAACAAAAACTTAATTAATGGTTGTGCGAATATAACTGGCGGAGGATTATCTGATAATATTAAAAGAATTATACCGGATAAACTTTCTGCGAATATAAGTTTAGACCAAATTAAAACTTCTAAAATATTTAATTGGCTTAAAAAAAATGGAATTTCTGAAATGGAAATGCTCAAAACATTCAATTGTGGGGTAGGATTTTGTATTATTATAGAGCGTAAAAATTTAAAAAAAATAGATAAATTTTTTTCAAAACAATACAAACCTTATGTCATTGGAAAGATTTCTGAAAATAACAAGAAAGTTATACTAAATGGTTCCATCAACTGGTTACAACAAAACTAGAACGGCTGTATTTATCTCAGGTACAGGAAGTAATTTAAAATCTCTCATTAAATTTTCAAGAACTGCTAAATCCCCTATATCTATTGATTTTGTTATTTCAAACAAACCCAAAGCAAAGGGTTTAAATTATGCTAAAAAATTTAAAATAAAAAAAAAAGTTTTAAATTTTAAAAATAAAAATTTAAGTGAAAAAAGGTTACTTTCTATTTTAAAAATCAATAATATTGATATGATTTGTCTCGCTGGATTTATGAAAATTTTGTCAGGGAATTTCATTAAAAAATTTAAAGGGAAAATTTTAAATATACACCCATCTTTACTGCCTAAATATAAAGGTTTAAACACTCACGAAAGAGCATTAAAAAATAAAGAAAAATATTCAGGATGCACAGTTCATTTCGTAAATTCTAGACTAGACTCAGGGAAAATTATTCTACAAAAAAAGGTTAAAATTTCAAAAAAAGAAACCGAAACTTCTCTTGCTAAAAAAATTCTAGCTCAAGAACATAAACTCTACCCAAGAGCTATATTAAAGGTTTTTAATCTTTAAAGAAAAAATCTATTTCTATTTTCGCATTCTCAACGCTATCTGACCCATGTACTGAATTTTTATCAATTGAAATTCCATATTTTTTTCTAATAGTGCCTTCTTCCGCATCTTTTGGATTTGTAGCACCCATTAATTCTCTATTACCTAAAACAGCATTCTGTTTCTCAAGAACCATAACAACTATTGGACCTGATGAAAGATAGTCACATAAATCATTATAAAAAGGTTTTGTCTCATGAACTTTATAAAACTTTTCTGCTTCTGCTTTTTCAATTTGGATTTTCTTTTCTTTTAATATTGAAAAGCCATTACTTCTGAATAACTCTTTGATCTCATTTTCAAGATTTCTTTCAACAGCATCAGGTTTAATAATTGACAAAGTTTGTTCTAAATTACTCATAATTATCCTCTATTAGTTTGTTTAATAATCTTACTCCATAGCCAGTAGCACCACCTGAGTTTAAGGCACCTCCATATTTTGAAAAAGCCATTCCAGCTATATCTAAATGTGCCCATGGAGTATTGTTTAAAATAAATCTCTGTAAAAATTGCGCAGCTGTAGTGGAACCAGCGCCACCTACATAATTAATATTCTGCATGTCTGCATTTTTAGAGTCGATTAATTTATCAAAATTTTTATTTAGAGGCATCCTCCAAACTTTTTCCTCAACATTTTCACCTGCATTAATTAATTGTTTAGATAACTTGTCATCATTAGAAAACAAACCTGCATATTCAGAACCTAGAGAAACAATTATTGCTCCTGTTAAAGTTGCCAAATCTACTATAAATTTTGGCTTAAATTTTTCCTCTGTATAAGTTAGAGCATCAGCTAAAACTAATCTTCCCTCAGCATCAGTATTTAAAATTTCTACTGTTTTACCGCTATAAGATTTAACTATATCTCCCGGTCTTTGAGCATTGCCACCTGGCATATTTTCAACTAGACCCACTACACCAACAGCATTTATTTTTGCTTTTCTAAGTGCTAGACTTTTCATTAAACCAACTACAACTGCAGAACCAGCCATATCATAAGTCATGTCCTCCATGAATTTTGCAGGCTTTAAAGATATTCCACCAGTATCAAAACATACTCCTTTACCCACAAATGCTAAAGGTTTTGATTTTTTATTCAAACCATTCCACTCCATTGTAACTAGGTATGATCCTCTAATACTGCCCTGACCTACACCAAGTAGAGTATTCATTCCAAGTTTTTTTAATTTTTTTTCATCATATACTGTTACCTTTAAACCGTATTTTCTTAGTGAGTTTAATCTTTTTGCATATTCGTCAGGATGCAGAATATTACCAGGCTCAGAAACTAAATCTCTAGTATAAAAAGTTCCATTTTCTATTGCTCTAAATTTAATTTGATCTTTAGTAGATGGTTGATTTTTACCTGTTATAATTACTGAAATATTTTTACTTTTTATTTTTGTTTTGTATTTATCAAATGTGTAAGATTTTAATTTTATACCATGTGCAAAATAACCTATAATATTTTTTTGTTGAGCTGATAAAGAATCTGAATTTAAGTTGAATTCACTTATTTTACTATTTTTAAATTGATCATAAAAACTTGCACCTAAATTTTCTAGATCAGAATTTGTAATATTTTTTTTTAATGAAACTAATATTATTTTCTTTTTTGAACTAATATCGAATGATAATATTTTCTTTTTTTCGTCTCTTTTTTTGATTAAGTCAGCAATAAATGCATAATCTGAGCCTGAAACATGTTTTTTTAAGCTGGAAACATTGAACTTTTCATCAATAAATAAAACTAAATTTTTAGCATTATTTTCTGTTTTTTTGTTTTTATAAGATATTTGAACTGTCATAAATTTTAAATACAATCTACACGAGATGAATGCTATATATGAATAAAATTACCATATTTCAATGAAAAAAATTATATTTAGAAAATTTTTATACGATTGTTTAATTTTTTTTATAATTGCCCTACTTAGTTCTAGTATTATTGTTTGGGTTTTTCAAGCTGTAAACTATCTAGATTTGGTTATTGATGATGGACGTAATTATTCGGTCTATTTGTATTACACATTATTAAATTTTCCTAAAATAATTAGTAAAATTTATCCTTTTGCATTTTTTTTTAGTTTTTCCTATGTGATTGCAAAATATGAATTAAACAATGAGCTTATAATTTTTTGGAATTTTGGAGTAAATAAAATGAATTTCGTAAATTTCTTTTTTATTATTTCAATTATCTTATTGTTTATTCAGATTAGCTTAACTGCATTTGCAGTGCCAAGCTCTCAAAACTTAGCAAGATCTCTGGTTAGAGTATCTGATTATAACTTTGTAGATAATTTCATAAAAATTAAAAAATTTAATGCTTCTGTCCATGAGTTAACTATTTACACTGAGGATAAAGATAGCGAAGGAAATTATAATAATATTTATATAAAAAAAAAAATTAATAATGATGATTTTCAAATTATTTATGCAAAAAAAGGAGTTTTCAAAAAAAATCAAAAAGACCCTGTTCTCGAACTATTTAACGGAGAAAACACAAGTTTATCAAATGGAAAGTTAACAAATTTTAGTTTTTCAAAATCTGAATTTAACCTAAACCCATATTCAACTAACACTATATTAGTAAAAAAAACTCAAGAACATAAAACAAACGAATTAATTAGATGTGCAGCTAGTTTGATCACCAAAGATATTAAAAATATAAAAATTATAAAAGAAAAAGTAAGAAATTGTGAATTTAATAATCTAGATAACATTTTAGCTGAGCTTCATAAAAGATTAGGAATTCCATTGTACTTACCTGCTTTAATGTTAACTTCGCTGCTTTTAATAATTAATTCAAAAGAAAAAATAAATTTTTCAAAATTTAGATTCATTACATTTTTAATTGGTTTTTTTATAATTATTTTTTCTGAGTCAACTCTTAGATTTATTGATGACTCAATTAAATTTAATGTTTTTATAATTTTAATACCGGTAATTTTTATAATTATGTTTTACTTTTATTTTTTAATTAAACTAAAAACAAAATTTGTAAAATGAAAACTTATATAAATTTTATTTCAAGTGTTTTTTTAAGATCATTTGTATTTGTATTTTTAATTATATTTAGTTTAGTTTTTATAATTAATTTATTGACTGAGTTAGAGTTTTTTAAAGATTTAGATGTTAGTCTTTTTTTTACGATCTATTTATCCTTTATTAATTCACCTTCCATGATTTTTGAAATATTTCCTTTTATTTTTTTAATATCTACTCAACTTTTTTTTATTAATCTTTTTCAAGATAACCAGATACAAATATTTAAATATTCGGGTTTAAAAAACTCAAAAATTTTATTTATTATTAGTACGATTACATTTTTGGTGGGTATACTCATTATTACAATTTTTTATAATATTTCCTCCAATTTAAAAAACCTTTATCTTGAAGTGAAATCGAATTATACAAAAGATGGTAAATACCTAGCTGTAATTAATCAGAACGGACTATGGATAAGAGATAAAATTGAAAATAAAATTTTGATAGTAAATGCATCAAAAGTAGATAAAAATTTCTTGATTAATAGTTTTATAACTGAATTTAACACAAATTATGAGGTAATCAGAAATATAAAGAGTGAAAGAATCAATATTAAAAAGAATACATGGATTTTAAATGATGCAGAAATTTTTGAAAAAAATGTAAGAACTATAAAAGATAAAATTTTAATCAATTCAAATTTTAATTACGATAGAATTAATAGTTTATTTTCAAATCTTTCATCTCTATCTTTACTGGAGCTTATGAATTTAAAGAAAAATTATCAGTCATTAAATTACTCTACGGTTGATATTAACATACAAATTCAAAAAATTATTTCATATCCAATTTACTTAATATTAATGACAATACTTTCAGCAATTATAATGCTAAATAGCAAAAGATATAAAAGCAATACTTTAAAACTATCTTTGGGTTTATTTTTCTGTGTTATAATTTATTATTTCAATAATCTATTTAATGTATTGGGATCAACCGAAAAGATTAATTATTTTTTGTCGATTTGGATACCATTATTATCATTAACATTTTTAACTTCATTAATGACATATAACGTAAATGAAAAATAAACTGTTTAAAATATTATCATACATAATTATAAGTTTATTTTTTTCATTAAATTTAAATTCTGAAGAATTATTTAATTTTAATGTTTCGGAAATTAAAATTACACAAGATGGAAAATTATTCCAAGGTTTTGGTGGGGGTGAAGCTTTTACAAACGATGGAATTTCAATCTCAGCTGAAAATTTTGAATATAACAAAATAGATAATTTCTTAATCGCAAAAAAAAATGTTAAATTTATTGATCAAAATAAAAAGATAATAATTAATGCTAATGAAATTTCATATAACAAAAAACAAGAAAAAATAATTGCTAAAGGTAATGTTCAAATAATTGATAACATTAATGAAACAATAATTTTAGCAAGTGAAATTATTTATTTTGAAAACAAACAAGAAATAATTGCAAAAAAAAATGTTAAATTAAATGATAAATTAAATAATTTATCTATAATTGCAGATGATATTTATTTTTCTAAAAATGATGAAAAAATTGTAGCAGAAAAAAATGTTACATTAGAAGATTTTGAAAAAGATATTAAAATAAATTCAAACAAAATCACATTTAACAAACTTAATAGTTTAATTTTTACTGAGGGCAAAACATCAGCAGATGTAAAATCAAAATTTTATTTCGAATCATCTAATGTAAAATTTTTAGAAAAAGAAATGAAGTTGATTTCAGAAAATAAGACTATTATTCAAGCAGAAGATTTCTCAACATATGAACTTTCTAGTTTTGAATATCAAATTGATAAAGAATTTTTAAAGGGTAAAGACTTATTTATAATAGAAAACTCTAATCTTAAAGATGGAGACAGTGATAAATATTATTTTGCTGATGGATTTTTTGATCTTAAAAATAAAACTTTTAAAACAGGTCCAGCAAAAATATTTCTTAAAAAAAATACATTTGATAGATCTGCAAATGACCCAAGATTATATGGCGTTTCATCTGATCATTTAAATGGGATTACAACAGTAAATAAAGCGGTTTTTACCAGTTGTAAAAAAACTGGAAATTGCCCTCCTTGGAGCTTAGAGGCATCAAAAATTAAACATGATAAAAATAAAAAACAATTAATTTATGAGAATTCGCTGTTAAAATTATACGATGTTCCTATATTTTATTTTCCTAAATTTTTTCATCCAGATCCAACTGTAGAAAGGCAATCGGGCTTGTTGATACCGAGATTAAACAACTCAAATGTACTAGGATCTTCAATAAGTGTGCCATATTTTCATGTAATTTCTGAAAATAAAGACTGGACCATAAATCCTACTATTTATTCAAAAGATATTCGATTGATTCAAAATGAATACAGACAAGAAAATAAAAACTCATCTTTTATAGCTGACTTTGGATTTACAAATGGATTTAAATCAACTGAAGTTAACGAAAGAAAAAATATAAACCATTTTTTTGCGCAATTTAAAAAAAAAATTGAAAATATTGATTTTATAAAAAGTGATTTTAGAATTTTTATTGAAAGAGTCAGTAAAGATACTTATTTAAAAATATTTTCAGACAATTTAACTGATAACAATGTAAAACCTTCTAATTTCGATGTTCTTAATTCAGGTATTGACTTTAATTTAGAAAATGAAAAATTTTCACTTTCAGGTGGAGCTGATATTTATGAAGACCTTAGGAAGACCCAAAGCGATCGTTATCAATTTGTTTTTCCTCACTATAACTACTCTCAAAAAACAATACAATTCAATAACGGAAATCTTAATTTTGATTCCAGTGGAAATAGTACCTTAGATAATACCAATAATCATAAAGCAAGAATCATAAATGATATTTCTTTTAAGATGAATGACAAAGTTTTAAGTAATATAGGTTTAAGAAATAGTTTAAATTTTTATTTCAAAAATTTAAATAGTGTTGGTAAAAATGTTTCTACATACAAAAATAGTCCTCAAATAGAAGCACAATCAATGATAGAGTTAAATTCAGAGTTACCACTTAGTAAAATTACTGAGTTTAATAATCAAACTCTTATTCCAAGATTTTCACTAAGAATAAACCCTGGTGATATGAAAAACCACAAAACAGATGAAAGAAAGATAAATACAGATAATATTTTTGATATAAACAGACTTGGAATTGAAGATAGCTTAGAAAGTGGTTATTCCTTTACAGCGGGATTTGATTTTAAATCAGAAAATAAAAATGATAGTGATAAATTTATTCAATTTAAACTAGCATCTGTATTTAGAGATAGTGTGGAGGATAATATTCCAACCCAAACATCATTAAATAAAAAAAATTCAAATATTTTTGGTTCTTTTGATTACAGTCTGTCTAAATATATTAATATGGAATATGACTTTGCTGTTGATAATAAAATTGAGAGATTTAAATATAACTCAATTGGACTTGATTTATCTTTAAACAATTTTATTACAGAATTTAATTTCATAGAGGAAGACAGTGAATTGGGTAATACAAATATTTTTGAGAATACTACAACATATAATATTAATTCAAATAATGTATTAACATTTAAAACAAGAAGAAATAGAGAGATCAACCTGACAGAATATTATAACCTTGTATATGAATATAGAAACGATTGTTTAACTGCCGGAGTTAAATTTAACAAAACTTACTATGAAGATAGAGACTTAAAACCGTCTGAAAATATAATGTTCACTATAAGTTTTTATCCTTTAACATCAATTGAACAATCTCTTAACTAATTGACAAATGATAAAAAAAATTAAACAAATTTTTAAAATTAAAATTTTTTATTTAATTTTAATAATTACTTTTAACTCTTATTCTTATTCAATTGAAAATAAAATAATTTTAAAAATAAATAATAATATAATTACTAATATTGATGTTGATAATGAGGTAATTTACTTAAAAACTCTTAATCCTAATTTGAGAGATTTAAAAACAGAAAAGATTTATGAAATAGCAAAAAACTCATTAATAAGAGAAAATATAAAAAAAATAGAAATAAAAAAAAATGAATTAAATGCGATAAATCAAGAATACTTAGAAAACATAATTGAAAATATTTATAAAAATATTGGTTTAAGTTCAAAACAAGAATTCAAAAATTATCTTAAAACTTCAAATATTGACTTAAAAACTATTGAAAAGAAACTTGAAGTAGAAGCACAATGGAATGGATTAATATTTAACAAATTTCGATCTAAAATAAAAATTGATAAATTAAAGATAAGTGAGGAAATAAAATCAACTGAGTCTATAAATTCATATTTTCTTTATGAAATATTATTTGATGCAAAAAATAATGAAGACGCAAAAAAAAAATTTGATCAAATTATAAAAAGCATAGATGAAAATGGAATTGAAAATACTGCTTCTATTTTTAGTTTATCGGATAGTTCAAAAACTGGTGGAAAACTTGGATGGATCAAAGAAAACTCTTTAAGTAAAAAAATTTCGAAAGAGTTAAAAAATGTTCAAACTAAACAAACTACGAAGCCAATTTTAATACCAGGTGGTTTTTTAATTCTTTATGTAAAAGACATAAAAAAAATAGAAGAAGAGATTGATTTTGAAAAAGAATATTCCCAAAGAATTAGATCATTACAAAACCTACAACTTAATCAATACTCTAATGTCTATTTTAACAAAATTAAAAGAAATCTAACCATTTATGAACAGTAAACCAATTATTATCGTAAATGGTGAGCCTAATAGTATTTTTTTAGAAATATTTTTTAAATCATTAAAATATAAAAAATTTAAGTCTCAAATAATATTAATATCATCATCAAAATTACTTAATTATCACATGAAAAAATTTAATTATAAAAAAAAAATAAATTTTATAAATTACCAACAATTTGACAAGAAACTTTTTAAAAATTCAATTAATCTAATTGATGTTAATTATAAAGTTAAACCAAGTGCTAAAAAAATTTCATCTAAATCCAAAACATTTATTCAGGACTCTTTTGATATTGGTCTTAAAACTCTTAAAATATTTAACTCAAATAAATTTATTAATGGTCCTATTTCAAAAAAAAATTTTTTAGATAAAAAGTTACCTGGTATTACAGAATATTTAGCTAAAAAAACCAAAGTAAATAAATTTGCAATGCTCATCTTTAATGAAAAATTATCTGTCTGCCCTTTAACCACGCACATACCTCTTAAGAATATAACAAAATATGTTAATAAAAAAAATATTTGTGAAAAAGTTTTTTTAATTAACAGTTTCTATAAAAATCATTTAGGTAAAGTGCCAAGAATCGGAGTGTTGGGATTAAACCCACATTGCGAAAGTATAAATAAATTTAATGAGGATGAAAAAATTATAAAACCTTCAATAAAATACTTAAAAAAATTAAAATATAAAATTTCAGGGCCGTATGCGGCTGATACTGCCTTTATGAAAAAAAATCGTAAAAAATTTGATGTAATCCTTGGCATGTATCATGATCAAGTCTTAACTCCAATTAAGACATTATATGAATATGATGCTATAAATATTACTTTAGGACTGCCCTTTATTCGAATTTCACCAGATCATGGTCCTAATGAAAAAATGATAGGAAAGAATACCTCTAACCCTTTAAGCTTAATTAAAGCTATTTCTTTTTTGGATAAAAATTGATTAAAGCTAAAAAAAGTTTAGGTCAAAATTTTTTAATTGATAAAAATATTTTAGAAAAAATTACAGATATAACTGATATAAAAGATAAAATTATTCTAGAAATTGGACCAGGCACTGGAAATTTAACATCATATATTCTTAAAAAAAATCCAAAAAAAATTTTTGTAATTGAAAAAGATAATAACCTTGCATTAAACCTTAAAAATAAATTTGATGATAAGCTAATTATTATTAATGATGATGTTTTAAAAATAGATGAAAATATACTTTTTAAAGACAAAGTAATAGTTTTTGGTAATTTGCCTTATAATATTTCAACTGAAATACTAAGCAAATGGATAATTAATTTAAAGGAAAGTTTTTGGTTTGAATCATTGGTATTGATGTTTCAGAAAGAAGTTGCTGACAGAATAATTGCTAAATTTAATACATCAAATTATGGGAGACTATCAATTATTTGTAATTGGAAACTAAATATAAAGAAAGTATGTGATATAAAGCCTGGAGCATTTTATCCTAAACCAAAAGTAGATAGTTCTTTATTATTTTTTCACCCAAAAAAAAATTTTATTAAATTAAATAATCCTAAAAATTTAGAAAAGGTTACTAGAATTTTTTTTAACCAAAGAAGAAAAATGTTAAAAAAACCTTACAATCAATTGTTCAATGGAGATCAGAAAGTTTGTAATAAGTTAAAAATTAACCTAAGTTTGAGACCTCAAAATTTAAATTTAGATACTTATTGTAAATTAGCTTATGAATATGAAAATTTAAGAAGTTAGTTTTTCAACATGCTTTCTAATGTATTCTAAATCGTAATCTTTTGAACCATTGTTTATCACTGCATCAATTAAATTTATAATTTTTGAATAACACTCTTCCAAATCATTGTTAATTACAACGTAATCATAATTTATCCAGTGTAAGACATCTCTTTCAAATTGCTTCATTCTTTCTTCAGCTATTATTTTTTCATTTTTATGACGTTTAGTCAGTCTTTCAAATAAAACTTCTTTACTTGGGGGTAATATAAAAAAGGTAATTAATTTATAATCTAATTTTTTATTCTTAATTTGATCAGCGCCCTGCCAATCAATATCAAAAAGGATATTTTTGCCTTTGTTTAATTTATCTATAACTGGTGTTCTTGTTGTACCATAAAGATTATCAAAAACTTTTGCATATTCGAGAAACTCTTCGTTGCTAATTAATCTTTTAAACTCTGTTTCATTAACAAAAAAATAATCTACATTTTTATTTTCGTTAGGACGAGGTTGTCTTGTTGTGTGAGATATAGAAATTTCAAAATTATCTTTTTCAGATAATTTTTTAACTAGAGTAGTTTTACCTGCTCCAGATGGAGAAGATAAAATGATCATTACCCCATCTTTTTCTGAGGGCATTAAAATTTCTAGTTAGCTTTACCTTCGATAAATTTAACTGCATCACCCACAGTTAAAATTTTCTCAGCTTCACTATCAGAAATTTCAGATCCGAATTCTTCTTCGAAAGCCATCACTAATTCAACAGTATCTAAACTATCGGCTCCCAAATCATCTATAAAACTTGACTCCTCAGTTACCTTAGCTTCATCTATACCCAAGTGATCTGCTACAATTTTTTTTACTTTGCTTGAAACGTCTTCTGACATATTGATCCTTTTCGTTATAAATTCTTAATAGTTTAAATACCTATTTTGTCAAGCCATATACATTCCCCCATTAACATGCAAGGTCTCACCATTAATATAACTTGATTGATTTGAGCATAAAAAAAGCACTGCATTTGCAATATCATCTGGCTCTCCGAGACGTGCTGAAGGAATTTTAGATATTATTGCATCTTTATATTTGTCATCCAACTTATCCGTCATGGCAGTTTTAATAAAACCAGGTGAAATACAGTTTATATTTATATTTTTCTTAGCATATTCTATTGCTAAACTCTTTGACATTGCAATTATCCCTGCTTTAGATGCTGTGTAATTAGCTTGTCCGAGATTGCCTGTATGTCCAACAACTGATGTAATATTAACAATCTTTCCAGATTTATTTTTAAGCATTTTTTTTATTGCTGACTTGCTCATTAAAAAAGTTGATGTCAAATTAATATCAATTACTTTTTGCCATTCCTCTAAAGTCATCCTTATTGCTAAATTATCTTGAGTAATACCCGCATTATTAACTATACAATCTAAACTACCACCGAGTTCTTTGGTTGCATTTTCTATAAATTCTTCAATTTTATCACTTTGAGAAATATCAAATTTTAGCGTTTTAATATTTCCATACTTTCCTTTTAGTTCCTCAAGTTTTTCTATTCTTGTGCCTGAAGCTAAAATATTTGCTCCAGCTTGATTTAATTTTTCAATTATTGAATTTCCAATTCCTCCTGAAGCACCTGTGACAATAATATTTTTACCTTTTAAATCAGTCATATTTTTAGATCCTCAATATCACTTTGAGAATTAATTGTATTAATTTTTACATTTCTATTAACTCTTTTTACCAGACCTGACAAAACTTTCCCAGGTCCAATTTCTATAAAATGGTCTACATTATTTTCTATCATATTAATCACACTTTCTCTCCATCTAACTCTATTTTCTATTTGCTTAATCAATAGATTTTTTAGCTCATCTGGATCTTTAATTTCATTAGCAGTTACGTTTGAAATTAATTTATTTTGCCCATGTTTAAAATTAAGTTTATTTAACTCTTCTTTCATAATGTTTGTAGCATTACTCATCAATTCGCAGTGAAAGGGTGCACTTACAGGAAGTTTAATATTTTTAATGGAATTATCCTTTAAAATTTGAATTAACTTTTCTAAATCTTCTGTTTTTCCACTCAATACAATTTGACCTTCTGAATTATCGTTGGCTATTTGTGCTTTTAAATTTTCTTTATTTTCCGTTAAAATTTTTTCAATCAGATCAACTGACGAACCTAATACGGCAACCATTCCTCCCTGCCCTTTTGGAACAGCGTTTTGCATTGCATCTCCTCTAATTCTTAGTATTTTTAAAGTATCTGAAAAATCCAAATATCCTGCACATGATAATGCCGAATATTCTCCTAAAGAATGTCCTGCAAAGTATTTTGCTTTATTTAAATCTAAGTTAAATTCATTTTTTACAAGATTAAATATTGAATAGCTTATTAGATATATTGCTGGCTGTGTATTGGCTGTTAAATCTAGCTCTTCTTTTGGTCCTTCTAGAATAAGTTTGGAAATAGAAAAATTTAGTGTTTCATCAGCCTGTTTAAAAAGGTCTTTTACTATATTAAATTTATCATAAAGCTCTTTTCCCATTCCCACTATTTGAGATCCCTGACCTGGAAAAATTACTGAAAACATATAAAAAAACTAATTATTTTGCCTTTTTAACTATTGTAATTGAACTTTTATAATAGTATATCCTCACTTTTTATTAAAGAACTTAAATGAATTTATACGAACATACAATTATAGCTAGGCAAGATACTTCACCAAGTGAATTAAAGCAACTAACGGAAAAATATTCTAAAATTGTTGAAAAAAATGATGGTGAAGTTGTTAAAACTGAAAACTGGGGATTACTTAACTTATCTTATCTAATTAAGAAGAATAAAAAAGGGAGTTACATACACTTTAAAATAAAAGGTAAAGGTAATGTTATTGATGAATTAGAAAAAAATGAAGCTATAGATAAAAAATTACTAAGGTATCTAACAGTAAGAGTTAAAAAGTTTGATTTAGAAACAAGCTATTTTGGAAAAAAAGAGGATAGTGAAAAAAAGGAAAGTGTTAAAAACTAATGCCAAAAAGACAAAGTGGAAATAAAAAAGGTAAACAAAGTAACTTTGCAAAATTAAGTATTTTTCAACCAAATAAATATAAATTTAAAAAAACATGTCCATTGTCAGTAAAAGGTGCTCCTGAAGTGGATTATAAAAATATAAAACTTTTAAAAAAGTATGTATCTGAAAATGGTAAAATTTTACCTTCAAGAATCACAAATGTGTCTCAAAAGAAACAGAGAGAGCTTTCTCTTTCAATTAAAAGAGCTAGAAACTTAGCATTAATATAAAATGAAAGTAATATTATTAGAAAACGTAAAAAGAATTGGATCTATTGGTGAAGTAATTGATGTGAAAAGAGGTTTTGCTAGAAACTTCCTAATTGCAAATAAAAAAGCTCTTTATGCATCAAAAGAAAATATTAAAGAAGTTGAAAAAATTAAAGCAGAGTTATCTAAAAAAGATAACGAAAAGAAAAAAGAAGCCTCTCAAATTGCTGAACAAATAAATGGTAAAGAATATTCTGTCAAAAAACTAAGTACAGAAAATAATGAATTATATGGTTCAGTTAAACCAACTGAAATTTCAAAACTTATTCAAGAAGAAAACAAAATTGATATTAAGCCTTCAATGATACAACCAACTGAAGAAATAAAAGCTTTAGGAAAATTTAAAGTTAAAATTTCTTTACACTCAGAAGTTGACGCTGAAATTACAATCAATGTTTCATCAGCTGATACAATTCAATAATTATACATTCTTTTCCCCAGTAGAAATATACAATTTGATTTAATTATTTTTCATGTAAGTTTATTTTCATGGAAAACAATTTAAGTATAGTCAAAGATCAAATTAAAGAATTACCAAACAATATTGAAGCAGAACAGGCTGTCATTGGCTCTCTTTTAGTAAATAATGAAATCTATGATGAAATAAGTCTTATTCTAGATCCTGAAATTCAAGCTACTTTTGGTGATAAATTTTTTGACCCAATGCATCAAAAAATTTTTAATGCAATTAGAAGTATGATTTTTAAAGGGATGCTTGCAAATCCAATAACGTTAAAGAATTATTTTAAAGATGAGAAAGATGATATAAACGTTTCAGAATATTTGGTTAAAATTACTAAATTTTCTACATCTGTAAGACAAACAATTGAGTACGCTAAAATTATTTATGACATGTTTGTAAGACGTGAACTTATAAAAATTTCAGAACAAGCTGCTGATGATGCAAAAATTACAGATTTAGAAAATGATGGTCAATCAATAATTGAAAATACTGAAAAACTTTTATTTGATTTGGCTGAAAAAGGTTCTTCGAACACTTCTTTGGTAAAATTTGATGATGCTATGAAACAAACAATAGAAATGGCTCAAGCTGCATTTAAAAATGAAGAAGGGATAGTTGGGGTTCCTACAGGTTTAACAGATTTAGATAATAAACTAGGTGGATTACATCAGTCAGATTTAATTATTATTGCAGGTCGTCCATCAATGGGTAAGACCTCGCTTGCAACTAATATTGCTTATAATGCTGCTAAAAAATTACAAGATAGTGGAAAAAAATCATCTATAGCATTCTTTTCACTTGAAATGTCCTCTGAACAGTTGTCCACAAGAATAATTTCTGAGCAAGCTAGAATAAGTTCGGACTTCATTAGAAGAGGAAGGATAACTGATGATCAATTTGATAAATTTATAGAAACATCAAAAGATATTGCTGACCTTCCACTTTATATAGATGAAACGCCAGCTATCAGTGTTGCTGCATTAAGTAATAGAGCTAGAAGAATAAAAAGACTTCAGGGTCTTGATATGATTTTGGTAGATTATATTCAGTTAATGCGTGGTTCGCTTAATAATAGAGATGGAAGAGTACAAGAAATTTCTCAAATAACTCAAGGTCTTAAAGCTATTGCTAAAGAGCTTTCTGTGCCTGTTGTAGCTCTTTCTCAACTGTCTAGACAAGTAGAACAAAGAGATGATCATAAACCTCAGTTAGCAGACTTACGAGAATCTGGTTCAATTGAACAAGATGCGGACGTTGTAATGTTTGTTTATAGAGAAGGGTATTATCTTTCAAGAAAAGAACCTAGAGAGGCAACAGTTGAACATGCTGAATGGCAAGCAAAAATGAATGAAGTTGCACATTTAGCTCAAATTATAATTGGAAAACAAAGACATGGTCCTATAGGTAATGTAACTCTTGAATTTGAGGAAAGATTTACAAAATTTAAGGATACTCAATCAAGTTAAATTCCAATATAAAGAGCTTGAATGATAGCTCATTTTTATCAAAACGTTATCCTTAAAAATCCCAAAGCAATATTTGTATTGTTAATTATTGCAATTTTAAGTTTTGGATACTATTCAAAAAATTTTAGGTTAGATGCTTCATCAGAAACCTTATTAATAGAGGGTGACCCAGATTTAGCATATTTGAAAGAAGTCTCTGAAAGATATGGATCTAAAGAATTTTTAATTCTTACCTATACACCAAATGAGGGAATGGTAACCGATTCATCAATTAATAATTTATTAAGTTTAAAATATAAAATTCAGAGCCTAAATTGGGTCCATAGTGTAATTACATTATTGGATATTCCTCTTTTAAATAATTCTGATGCACCCCTTCAAGAAAGACTTGAAAGCTTTAAAACATTAAAAGATGAAGATGTTGATAGAGATCGAGGTTTTAAAGAGATTTTAAATAGTCCTGTTTTTCGAAATTTTGTTATTAGCGAAGATGGTAAAACTAGTGGGATTATTGTTAACATTAAACGGTCTCAAAAATTAGAAGATATAAAAAATAAATCAAAAGAAGAAGTTGAGCTAATTAAAGATCAAATCAAAAAACAAAACCATCAAAATATTTTAGAAATTAGACAAGTTATTCAAAGTTATGGTGATGTTGGAAAGATTTATCTAGGAGGAATACCAATGATTGCTGATGATATGATGACTTTTATCAAAAGCGATATAATTGTTTTTGGTTTAGGGGTTCTATTATTTATAATTGCTACTTTATGGTTTGTTTTTAGAAACCTTCTTTGGATTGTAGTTCCTATAAGCAGTTGTCTTTTTTCTGTGATAATAATGATGGGATTGCTTGGATTGCTAGGATGGAAGGTCACGGTCATCTCATCAAATTTTATTGCACTAATGTTAATTTTAACAATGGCGATGAATATTCATATGAGTACTAGGTTTCTTCAGCTTAAAAAAGATTTTCCATCAAAAAATAATTTTGAAATTATATCCTTAACAACTTCAAAAATGTTTTGGCCAATTCTTTATACTGTTCTAACAACAATTTTTGCTTTCTTATCTTTAATTTTTAGTGAAATAAAACCTATTATTGATTTTGGCTGGATGATGACTTTTGGTTTGATTACATCCTTTATTATTACATTTACTTTACTACCTACCCTTTTAAACTTTGCACCCACAAATAATATTTCAGTTAAGAAAGAACAGAAATCTAAAATCACAAATTTACTTGGTTTAATCTCTATAAATAATAAAAACTCTATCTTCTTAGTAACTGGAATAGTTATAATATTCAGTATAACTGGAATAAGTAAGCTTGAAGTTGAAAATAGTTTTATAAATTACTTTGATAAGAATACTGAAATTTACAAGGGCATGAAGCTTATAGATGAGGAGCTAGGTGGAACCACTCCTTTAGAAGTTATTATAAAATTTCCTGAGAAAAAGAAGGTAAAAAAATCTGAGGAAGATGATGAGTTTGACGATTGGGGTGATGAAGAAGATACTAACGATGAAAAATATTGGTTTACTAAAGATAAAATTGATCTAATTACATCTGTTCATAATTACTTAGATAGCTTACCAGAAATTGGTAAAGTTCTATCTTTTTCATCAATTATAGAAGTAGCTACTCTATTAAATAATAATAAGCCTTTAGGCACTTTAGAAATGGGAGTACTTTACTCTAAAATTCCTGAGAGCATTAAAACTGAAATCATTGATCCCTATCTTTCGATTAAAGATAATGAGGCTAGAATTAGTTTAAGAATCATAGATTCGCAGGAAGATTTAAGAAGAAATGATTTAATTAACAAAATTAATTTTGATTTAAAAGATCAATTCGGGTTAGAAGAAAAAGATTACAAATTAGCAGGTGTATTAATATTATTTAACAATTTATTACAAAGCTTGTTTAAATCTCAAATTTTAACATTGGGATTAGTTATGATTGGAATATTTTCAATGTTCATAATCTTATTTAGAAATATTAAACTTTCATTAATTGGTGTTGTTCCTAATTTTATTGCTGCTTTTTTTATACTAGGAATAATTGGATTGTTAGGAATACCTTTAGATATGATGACTATAACTATTGCAGCAATTACAATAGGAATTGCTGTAGATAACAGCATTCACTATATTTACAGATTTAAAGAAGAGTTTAATAAAATAAAGGATTACAATAAAACATTAAAAACTTGTCATTCAACTGTTGGGGTTGCTATACTAAACACTTCAATTACGATTGTTTTTGGATTTTCAATTTTGGTTTTATCAAAGTTTATCCCAACAATTTACTTTGGTGTGTTTACAGGACTAGCTATGTTATTGGCCATGATATCTGTATTAACTTTATTGCCAGCATTAATCTTAGTGATTAAACCATTTAACAAAGCATCTTAATGTTAGAAATCATAAAAGATTTTTATAAAGCAATATCAATAATTGATTTAATTTATTTAATTTTAACAATCCTTTCTTTGATAAATTGTTACAAAAAGGGTTTTATTTTAAGTATTCTTTCAATGGCTAAATGGTTGCTGGCTTATATAATCACATTAATTCTATTTCCCAAAATTAAACCATATGTAAAAGACATAATTGATAATGAATATGTACTCGATGTTAGTTTAGGAATAGTAATATTTGTCGTTGTTATATTTTTAGTTTTATTGGTTATTAAGGGAATCAGTAAAGCGGTCAGATATACAGGAATCGGTGGCTTAGATACTACATTTGGATTCTTTTTTGGTTTTATAAGAGCTTACATTATTTCTGTATGTATCTTTTCAGGTGTTCATATCGTTTATAATTATGATAAATGGCCAATAAATTTTGACAAATCATACGTCTTTCCATATTTAGAAAAAGGTAGTAGTTATCTGATAAAAGAATTTCCTAATGAAAAAACATATCAAGATTCTAAAGAAAAAATTACAGATCTATAATCCAAGACTAAAGGAAGAATGTGGAGTTTTTGGTATTAGCAATGCAAAAGATGCTTCGGCTCTAACAGCACTTGGACTACATGCATTGCAACACAGAGGTCAAGAAGGTTGTGGAATAGTTACATTTGATGGAGAAAAATATTACTCTGAAAAAAGATTTGGTTTAGTTGGTGATAATTTTAATAAAGAAAAAGTACTCAATAATCTTAAGGGAAATTATGCGATTGGCCATAACAGATACAGCACAACTGGAAATAACATATTAAGAAACATCCAGCCTTTTTTTGCAGACACCAATGCAGGTGGAATTGGAGTTGCACATAATGGAAATCTTACTAATTCAATTGCTTTGAGAAATAAACTCGTTGAGGATGGAGCTATATTTTACACTACTTCAGATACTGAAACGATTGTTCAATTAATTGCTAAATCAAAAAGACCAAAAACTATTGACAAAGTAATTGATGCAATTTTTCAAATTCAAGGTGGCTATGCACTAGTGATGTTAACGCAAAACTCATTAATTGGGGTTAGAGATCCTTATGGAATTAGACCTCTAGTAATCGGTAAGCTTGGAAATAGTTATGTCCTGGCATCTGAAACTTGTGCGTTTGATATAATTGGTGCAAAATTTGTAAGAGAAGTTGAAAATGGTGAAATAGTTTTAATTGAAAATAATGAACTGAAAAGTATTAAGCCTTTCCCTGCTAAAAAAGTTAGACCTTGCGTATTTGAATATATTTATTTTTCAAGACCAGACAGTCTAATAGGTGGAAAAACAGCATATGAGCATAGAAAAAACATAGGTAGAGAACTTGCAAAAGAAAATGATACTGATGCTGATATAGTGGTTCCTGTTCCAGACTCTGGAAATGCTGCTGCTATGGGTTTTGCTCAAGAGTTAAAAATGAATTTTGAGCATGGATTAATTCGAAACCATTATGTTGGAAGAACTTTCATCGAGCCAAGCCAAAAAATTAGAAGCTTAGGTGTAAAATTAAAATTAAATGCTAATCAAACAACAATAAAAAATAGAAAAATTATTCTAATTGATGACTCTCTTGTTCGAGGAACAACTTCATACAAAATTGTTAAAATGCTTTATGATGCTGGTGCGAAAGAAGTTCATGTTAAAATTGCGTGCCCTGAAATAAGGTACCCAGATTTTTATGGTGTAGATACACCTACAAAAAAAGAATTGTTAGCAGCAAATAAAACAAATGATGAAATTTGTGAATATATTGGAGCTAAAACTTTGAGATTTTTATCAATAGAAGGATTATATAAAGCTATTGGTTTTGAAAACAGAAACGAAACATATCCACAATTAACAGATCATTATTTCACGGGTGAATATCCTGTTAAATTAGTGGATGAATTAGGAGATAATAAAATAACTCAGTTATCTTTATTAAGCACTCGATCAAACAATTAAATTATGAAAACAGTAAATTTTACTGAAATGAAAAATGGAACTAAGGAAGATTATGAACTTCTTGAAAAATTTGAGAAAAACTTTGAGAGACAAACTGCTGAGAGAGTTTTAAATTATTTATCTAAACAAACAACGACATTGGAAGGATACAAAATCACTAGATTAGAACACTCTTTACAGGCTGCAACGAGAGCTTTTAAAAATAAAGAGAGTGATGAAATGGTTGTTGCAACTTTACTACATGATATTGGAGATGATTTAGCGCCAATGAATCATTCTCAATATGCCGCATCTATACTAAGACCTTATGTTTCAGAAAGAACTTATTGGATTGTTCTACACCATGGTCTTTTTCAAACTTACTACAGCGCTCATCATTTAGGCGGTGACAGAAATGCAAGAGATAAATTTAAAGACCACAAGTATTATCAGGACACTATAGATTTTTGTGAAAAATATGACCAATGCTCTTTTGATCCTGATTACAAAAGTATGACTTTGAATGATTTTAAGCCACTAGTTAAAAAAATATTCGCAAAAGAGCCTTATTATTACCTTTAAATTTAGATATAAATCACTACTTACAGCACATGATTGATTCAAAAGAAAAAATTATAAATTATTTTAAATCAGGCATTAAGGAAGCCAAAAATTTCAAAATTGGGATCGAGCATGAAAAGTTTTTATTTAATAATTCGGACAATAAAAGGATTAATTATTCAAAAATAAAAGAAATGTTTACAGCCCTGCTTGAATTTGGCTGGAATCCAGTTTTTGAAAAAGAAAATATTATTGCACTTAATAAAGGTGGTAAAAATATAACTCTTGAACCAGGCAATCAAATAGAATTATCAGGAGATAAATTAAATCATATGCACGAGGCTTGTGCAGAGTCACAAGACTATTTGTTTGAATTAAAACAAGTTACAAAAAAATTAGATATTAAAATTGTTAGTGCGGGATTTGATCCAATATCTAAATTAAGTGAAATACCAAATAATCCTAAACAACGATATGAGCTGATGACAAAGGATATGCCTCAAGGTGGTGAACTAAGTTTGGACATGATGTATCGAACATGTGGTACACAATTAAATATAGATTATAGTTCAGAAGAAGATTTTATTAAAAAGTTCAGAGTAGCAAATTCTATTGTGCCTATTGCTATTGCTTTATTTGCTAATTCATCAATCGTAGAGAAAAAAAATAGCAACTATTTATCTTATAGATCTAAAGTATGGCAAAGTACCTCTAGAGGTGGATTGCCAAAATTATTTTTCGAAAACATGAATTTTGAAAAATATGCAGATTTTGTAATTAATTTTCCTATATTGTTTATACAAAATAAAGATCATTATATTTCAGGTAGGAAATATATTTTTAAGGATTTTATGGAAAAAAAAATCCAAGAAATTGGAAATAGACTTCCAATTGAAGCAGACTTAACAACTCACTTAAGCACAATATTTACTGAGAATAGAGTAAAAAAATATATTGAATTAAGATCAATGGATACATGTGGTTGGGATTGTTTATGTGCAGGACCAGCCTTCAATATAGGTATGCTTTATGGAAATTTAGATGAAGTTTATGAACTAATTTCAACATGGGACATCGATAAAATAATTAACGCTTATCTAGAAGCGCCACAAAAGGGATTTAATACTCAATTAATGGGTAAAGATCTTCTTTATTGGTCATCTACACTTTTAGATCTTTCAAGAAAAGGGTTAGAGAATAGAGATGTTTTAAGCAAAAAAGGTAATAATGAGACTGTATTCCTAAACCATCTACAAAAAGTAATTGATAATAAAACAACAAACGCAGATCATATGATTAGTAAATTTTCAAAAAACGAAAATTTAGACGAATTGTATGATAAGTAAAATTGTTGCTGTTCAAGGAAACCATCCTTCCAAACTAAATCCTTTAACGGATACAAGTATTTTTTTAGCAAACGAAATTCAGAGTAAAAAATATAAAATTTTCTATTACGATCCAAAAGACTTATCGGTTGTTAATTCAAAAGTAACAGCTGACGGTTTTTTTATTAAATTTAACTATAGAAATAAAAAATTCTATAAAATCACAAAAAAACAAAATCTAGACTTAACAAAATGTAAATTTATTCTTATTCGTCAAGATCCACCTTTTAATCTTGAATATATTTCAACAACATACATTTTGGATACAATTAAGAATAAAGTTAAAATAATTAACAACCCTACCTCTGTAAGGAATATTTCTGAAAAATTGTATTCATCTAAATATCAAAAATATATGCCAGCTACTATTTTTACTCAAAATATGGATGAAATAAAAAAATTTTTCAAAAAAAACAAAAAAGTCATTTTAAAACCCATCCATAGTTTCAGTGGAAATGATATTCATTTACTAACTAGATTTAATTCAAAATTAGTAAATAAATTTATAAAAAAACATGATCATATCATGTGCCAAAAATTTCTTCCTAAAATAAGTAAAGGAGACAAAAGGGTTTTTATTATAAATGGAAAAGTATGTGGGGCAATTTCAAGAGTTCCAAAAAAAGGTTCAATTTTAAGTAATATGAGTAAAGGAGCAAAACCAACTAATATAAAATTAACAAGTAAAGAAATTAAAATTTCAAAATTAATTGCAAAAGATTTAAAAAAAGAAAATATTTTTTTTTCAGGAATTGATTTTATAGATCAAAAACTCAATGGAGATATTAATGTTACCTCTCCAACTGGACTTAAAACACTTTACGATCTATCAGGAAAAAATTTAGCTAAAACTTTTTGGAAAGAGCTTAAAGCGTGAACAATTTGACTAATCAGCAAAAAGGTTCTTTGATGGCTTTTATAGGAGTTATGTTTATCACTCCTGACTCTTTGCTAATTAGATTATCAAATATTGATACTTGGGGGATGCTTTTTTACAGAGGGGCAATGCCATTTGTGGTAGTTCTAATCGGTCTTCTTTTGTTTTATAAAAATAATTTCTTAAAAGCTTTGTTTAAAATTGGTTACCCAGGTATTTTTTATGTAATTAGTTTTTCTATTTGTAATATTACTTTTATTATCTCAATCCAAAACACCAATGTAGCAAATACTTTATTAATGGTAGCTCTTGCGCCGATGCTTTCAGCCATCTTAGGAGCTATTTTCTTAAAAGAAAAACCAGATAATAAGACTTGGGTTGCTATAATAATTACTTTTATTGCTTGTGTTTATATTTTTTACGACTCTTTAAGTCTTGGCAATTTTTATGGAGATTTATTTGGTTTAATAACTTCTTTTGGATTAGCCTGTAACGCAAACATTGCAAGATATGCAAAATCTACCGATTTAGTGCCTGCTGCAGTAATTGGAAAATCGTGTGTTGCAATATTTGCCTTTTTCTTTGTTAAAGACTTTGCATTAGTGGGAAATGATCTTTTTTATATACCTTTAATGTGTGTGATGTGTGTAGCCATACCATTTGTTTTAGTGACCATAGCGCCAAGATTTATAACTGCAGCTGAAGTTAATCTATTTTTCCTACTAGAAACTATCCTTGGACCGATATGGGTTTGGATGGTTATCAAAGAACAACCTTCTAACGAGACTATCTATGGAGGTATCGTTATCATTATTACGATAGCAATTCATTCTTTACTGGCCATAAAAAAAACACAAACCAAAACTACGTAGCCAGAAAATATTAAACTTAAAAACTAAATATGCAAAAAGAAGTAAAAAAGTCTTGGGCTCTATTTATAGGAATAGGGGTAATGATGATTGCTCATGGTTTGCAAATGCAAGTTATGGGTATTCGATCAGTACTTGAGGATTTTAGTGTTTTTACAACTGGTATATTTATGTCTGGATATTATGTTGGTTACTTTGTAGGCTCAAGAACAACACCTAACTTTGTACAAAAAGTTGGTCACATAAGAGTTTTTGCTGCATTCGCTTCACTTGCATCTTTAAGTGCTTTAATCGCTGTTGTTTATGTAAATCCATTTATGTGGACAATTAGTAGATTCATAACAGGTATAAGTTTAGTTAGTTGTTATGTAGTTACTGAAAGCTGGTTAAATGATAGAGCGACTAATAAAAATAGAGGACAACTATTGTCTGCTTATATGATGGTAATCTATTTTGGATTAGCTATAGGCATGTTGCTACTTAATGTTAGCAAACCAGAAGACTACGAACCATTTATTTTAGTTTCTATTTTACTTTCTCTTGCACTTGTTCCTATTTTATTAACTAAAAGACCTGCGCCTAAATTTAAAAAGATTGAAACAATAAGCATCAAAGAATTGTATAAGATTTCACCACTTGGTTCATTGAGCTCTTTCTTTACTGGCATCATTCACGCAGCATTCTTTTCTTTAATATCTGTTTACGCAACACTTGCAAAATTTTCTTTGGTTGAAACATCAATACTTTTATTTATTGCAACAATTGCAGGAGTGATTGGCCAAGGACCAATAGGTTATTTTTCAGATACATTTGATAGAAGAAAAGTAATTGTTATTACAACTTTTGGAAGTTGTTTTTTAGCGTTTATTTCAATTCTAACTTCAAATGATCCTATTCAAAATATTTATTACATGGATGAATTTGCTTTAAGAAAAATTATATTTTTTATTGCTGTAGGATTGTATTCAAGTTTATGTCTTCCTTTGTTTTCACTTAACCTTGCTCATACAAATGACTTTGTTCCCAAATCAAAATTCGTAGCAGCTGGAGGTGGTTTGCAGTTTATCTTTGGTGTAGGCGCAATTAGTGGACCTATTTTATGTTCTGTGTTTATGGAATGGTTTGGATTAAATGGTTTATTTGTTTTTTTAATTATTGCTCATGGAATAATTGGTGGATTTGGTTTATATAGGATGAAAGTTAGAGAAACTGTTGAAAACCCGGACTCAACTTTTACACCTGTGCCAGCAACAATTACACCTGCTGGACTAGAACTAGACCCAGATACACCTGCAACACTTGATGAAAATCCAGTTAATGAAACTGTAAAAACTTAATTAATTATTTCTATTTTATCACCGACATTAATTTTGGAAGATGAGAGAATTTGGCATCTAAGACCACCTTTTCTCATAAATTCTTTCAGAATATTTTTTTGATCAAGCATTTCAGTCAAATGTCTGCACGGACGACATAATTCAATCCCCTCTAATTCAACATTTCCTACTTTTAATTTTTTTCCTATTAAATCGTTTAACTGAATGCCTTTTGTAACGACATTCCTTCTAAAATCGATGTAAGGTATATCGAGCCCAAATTTAATATTATATTCATCAATATTTTCAGACTCTATTAAAGATAATTGATTGTAAGGATCATTAAAATCATGAAAATGTCGATCACCTACTATTCCTTTATTTGCTAAAACATCAATTGAATTTACTTCCTTAATTGGTTGATTGTTGTTTGCTGCAATTCCTAATTTAAATACTTCAGCCATAAATTATTGAAGAAATAGTTGAGCTCATATAATCTTTTCAAAATAATATGACTTATCTATCATCAAATCAACTTAAACAGTATGAAGATAAAGGATACATATCCCCTATTGAAGTTTTGTCTAGTAGTGAGGCCTTAGAGGCAAGAGAAGAAATAGAATTAATTGAAAAAAAAATGCCAAATGAAATAGATAAATCGGGAAGATATAATGTTCATTTAATTTCACCAAAACTTGATTCGATTGTTCATAATTCAAAAATTTTAGATGCTGTAGAAAGTATTATTGGAAAAAACATCTTAGTTTGCAGTACTACTTTATTTATTAAAAACCCTAGCGAGCGAGGTTTTGTAAGTTATCATCAAGATGCAAAGTACATAGGATTAGAACCTCATAATTGGGTCACAGCATGGGTAGCATTAACAGATTCGAACGAAAATAATGGATGTATGAAAATGTGGCCTAAATCACATTTAAATATTAAAGATCACAATGAGAAATTTAATGAAGGCAACTTGCTTACTAGAGGACAAACAGTAGAGAATGTGCCTGAAGAAGAAGTTAAATCTATAGAACTAAAAGCTGGTCAAATGTCATTGCATCATCCAAGAGTAGTGCACGGGTCAGGAATAAATAAGAGTAATGATAGAAGAATAGGATTTGTTATCCAAAGTTATATAGGGACAAACGTAAAACAGACCTTAGGTAAAAATAGTGTCCAAATTGCAAGAGGAGAGGATAAATATCATTATCATGAAATTATAAATAGAACTAATACTTTAATGAATGAAAAAAGTATTTTACTTCGAAAAAAAGAAAATGATTACCTGCAAGAAATTTTTTATAAAGGTGCAAAACAAAAAGGATCTTATTAGTTTATGAAAAAAGCACTTAACCTTGGGGTAATCGGAATAGATCATGGTCATATTTTCGATATGCTAGATGAAATGATTAAAGAAGGTTGTAGCTGTAATTACTTTTGGACAGATGGGGATCCTTTAACTCTTCAAGAATTTAATAAAAAATATCCAAATATTAAAAGAAAAGAAAATAAAGAGGAAATATTAAATGACTCATCTATTGATATGATTTTAATATCTTCAATCCCTGCAGATAGAGCTGGTCATTCAATAGATGCCTTAAAAGCTGGGAAAGATGTTATGGTAGATAAACCAGGCTGCACTACCTTAGATCAGCTTAATAATTTGAAAAACACTGTTAAAGAAACTGGAAAGATCTGGTCTGTAAATTTTTCTGAAAGATTTCACGTTGCTGCAATTGCTAAAGCAGAAAAATTAGTCAATGAGGGAAAAATTGGTAAAGTAAAACAAACTATTGGTACAGGTCCCCATAGACAGGGTAATTATGAAAGACCTGATTGGTTTTATAATCGTCAAAGTTATGGAGGAATTATTACCGATATTGGTTCCCACCAAATTCATCAATTTTTGGTTTTTACAAATTCAAATCAAGCAAAAATCAACCATGCATTAGTAGAAAATACGACAAAGAAAGATATGCCTGGTTTTCAAGATTTTGGTGAAGTGAACCTTACTGGTAATGGTGGGCATGGCTATATTCGTCTGGATTGGTTTACTCCAGATGCCCTTCCAACTTGGGGAGATGGAAGATTATTAATCCTTGGAGATAAAGGTTTTATTGAAATAAGAAAATATACAGACTTAGCAAAATCAGAAAAAGGTAATCATTTATTTTTAGCAAATAATAATGAAGTGAAATATATTGATTGTTCTAATGTTAAGCTGCCCTACTTTAGAAATTTAATTAATGATGTTTTAAAAAGAACAGAAACTGCATGTCCTCAAGAACTTACTTATCTTTCAATGGAACTTGCCATTAAAGCTCAAGAGCAAGCTGAAAAAACATGAAAAAATATCAAGTAGCAATAATTGGAACAAATATAGGAGCAAAACATTTTGAAGATTTTCAAAAAGTTTCTGAGAGATTTAGTGTTCACACATTATGTGGTTTAACTCGTGAAGCTATTGATAAAATATTACAATCAAATACTGAGACAAAAGTTTCTCTAAACTTTGAAGATGTATTAAAAATTAAAGAAATTGATATCATTGATATTTGTCTTCCACCCCATTTACATTTTTCTGCTTGTAAAAAAGCTATGGAAGCTGGAAAGCATGTGATTTGTGAAAAACCATTAGTTTCTAGTCTTAAAGAAGTAGATGAGTTAGAAAAGATCAGTAAAGAAACGGGTAAAATTATTTTTCCAGTTTTCCAATATCGATATGGTTTAGGATTTTCAAATTTAAAAGCATTAATCAAATCTGGTTTAGCAGGAAACCCTTTGGTTGCTTCTTTAGAAACTCATTGGAATAGAGGTAAAGATTATTATTCAAAACCTTGGAGAGGAACTTGGGAAGGTGAACAAGGCGGAGCTATTTTAAGTCACTCTATCCATATTCATGATTTAGTTAGTATGATCCTAGGTCCTGTTTCAAATGTTTTTGCCAAACTATCAACTAGAGTAAACGATATTGAGGTTGAAGATTGTGCTGCCCTTTCAATTGAAATGGAAAGTGGAACCTTGGTGACAAGTTCTATTACATTGGGTGCTGCAAACGATACTAGTAGACTTCGATTTTGTTTTGAGGGAATAACAGCTGAGTCAGGTGCATCACCAGATAAACCATATAGTCCAGCTGATGATAAATGGAATTTTTTACCAAGAGCTCCCATAACTCAAGCTCAAATAGATGAAGTGCTATCAAAAATAAAAGAACCAAAATCATGGTATGCAGGTATGTTCGAAGAAATTGCAAATAAACTAGATGGATCTACTAGTGATGAAGTAACTTTATCAGATGCTAGAAAATCTCTCGAATTTGTAACAGCTGTGTATGATTCTTCAAGACAAAATAAGAATATTAAACTTCCAATCAATAAAGATAATCCTTTATATAGTTCGTGGTTGCCTTTAAATAATTAAACATGGGAGATTCAAATAAAGCACCAAATGATTTTTTTGATAATTGGAATAAAATCCAATCAATGTCATATAAAAATGTCATTGAGCTACTTGTGAAAAGAAGTAGCGAAAAAAAGATATTAGCTTTAATTCAATTTGAATTAGATCAATTTTCAGAAAATGTTCAAAAGGATTTAGCTATTTCTGAAACAAGTTCTTTTTATCAAGAAATATCTAACCTTTTCAGAGATTCTAATTGGTGGTCAACTGCTACAGTAACAGATGCTTGTAAATATTATTTAAACTGTGCGAGAAATAATATTTCTTATTTTGAAAACTATGTAGAGGCAGATAGTGATTTATCTCAAATTGAAAAAAATGAGATATTTGCTTTGTATCAATTATGTACTTTATTTGTTTCTTGGAATGCTGTTAAAGAAAAACAGATCAGAGAAATTATAGATATTAGAAAAAGTTTATTTTTTAGATAAAACTTATTAGCATGAACAAAGAAAACGCAAGTAAGCTCTGGAAAATTATCCAGGAAGCTGGCGATTATTTGGTGGGACAATTACCTGACCATCCAAACCATCCTAAAGGAAGAAACCCTTACGCACATGTTGCTATATGTGTAAAAAGTAAATTCAATGCAAGTTACAAAGATATTCCTGATGAAAAATATAATGATGTTATTAAATACATTGAATTTTTAAAACAAAATCCAAATTAATTATTGTTTTGGAAAGTAATCTTTAAGTTCACCCTCTCGGTAAACGTCTGCAGTACAGCAGTGTAAACCTCCGCCAAAAGCGTATGCATCTCTAAGTTCTACTGGTATAACTTCCATTCCTAATTTATCCAATTGTTCAGCTTGATATTTTTCGCTTTTTTCCACACATACAGTTTTAGGATCCAAAACTAAGACATTCATTGATAGCCAAGTTGATGAATAACATAATGGTGGTGGTTCGTTATGTGCTGGTTGTGCACTGTCTATGATTTCCCAACCATTATCCTCAAATAATTTTCTTTGTTCCTTAGGAAGTCTTCTTTGTGGGTTATTGATAATTAAACCCTCTTTAATTGGGGTAAAAGTTGCATCAATATGAATTGGATATGGATCACCTGGGAAGTTAACTGCATGAACTCTATGATCTTTATAATGTCTTTTAAGCCAATCAATTCCTTTTAAATTTGTTGTAAATCCATGTTGTACAACCAAGTCTTTTCCAAATCTTAGTACATCCGCTGCATCAAATAATGGTTCTTCCTCAGTGGTTACAAAATATTTTTTTTCAGTCCACTCTAATCTTTTTTGAACACCAATTTTATCTGATAAATAATCTTTTCTATAATCTGCATCAGTTAACCTTGGTTTTGGAGCAGACTCGTGTCTCATATTAGGATCTTGATTATAATAATCTTTTAAAAGTGGTCGGTAACATAAATATTCAAACCAACGACAACGATAACTCATTGTAGCTTCTAAAATTTCGTTCCCTACTGTTAATAAAACATCTCTTGGAGGCATGCAGCCAAACATGGTTTCTGCTTCCCAATCAGGTGTAGATGTTTTTTGATTAAAATCTATTGGTGTCGGTCTATCAACTTTAATGCCTCTTTTTTGAAGCATGTTTGAAAAGTTATCTAATAATTCATTTGCTTTATCGACAGTATCTTTGGTTCTTGGTCCAAACTGACCTCGCATATCACTGTCTTCTGGAACTTTTGCATCTAATGCTGGTTCAGGCGCAGGTATACATGTGCCATCTGCTCTCCCAACAATTACATGTTTTAATGGATCCCATTCGTTCCAACTATTAACAATAGTTTTATTCTCGCTCATAAAGATTAGTTTTTTATAATATTATGCTCAGGACCAAAAGGAAATTTTGTAATATTCTCTGCTCCATCTTTACCAATCACCAAAATATCGTGTTCTCTATATCCACCTGCGCCAGGATTACCCTCTGGGATCATTATCATTGGCTCCATCGACACGACCATATTTTCCTCAAAAACAGTATCAATATCTTCTCTTAATTCTAAACCAGCTTCTCTTCCATAAAAGTGTGAAAGCATACCAAATGAATGTCCGTAACCAAATGTTCGATACTGAAGGTAACCAAGCTCAGCAAAAAGTTCGTTAAGCTCATGACAAATATCAGAACATTTAACACCTGGTTTAATTAATTCTAATCCACGTTTGTGAACTTTAACATTTGCTTCCCAAGCTTTAAGTGAAGCATCATCTGCATGATCTAAAAATAAAGTTCGCTCTAGTGCAGTGTAGTATCCTGAGATCATTGGAAAAGTATTTAAAGATAAAATATCTCCTTTAACTAATTTTCTATTAGTCTTTGGATTGTGAGCTCCATCTGTATTGATACCTGATTGAAACCATACCCAAGTATCCATGTACTCTGCGCCAGGATAACTTTTAACAATCTCCCTTTCCATTCTATCTCTTGCAGCTATTGCCACTTCAATTTCTGTATTATTTTCTTTAATATTTTTAACTATTTCTTCACCACCAATGTCTGCAATTCTTGCACCATTTCTAATGATCTCAATTTCTTCGTTCGATTTAATCATTCTAAGTTTCATTAAATCTTTTGAAACATCACTAAATACTGAGAAAGTAAAAATAGACCCTATTTTTTCTCGCATATCTAATGTGACATGATCATTTTCAATTCCAATATTTTTTGGTGGATCATCTCTTCCTATAATTGAAACAATGGCTCTTAAAAAATTATCTCTTTTCCAATCAGTATAAATAACATTATCGCAATGAGATCTTCGCCAAGGCTGACTTGCATCAATGTTAGCTGAAATTGTAGAGATTTTATTTTGAGTGATCACACATCCGTATGGTCTTCCAAAAGAGCAATAAATAAAACCTGTGTAATATGCAACGTTATGCATTGAGGTTAAGATAACCATATCAAGACCATTTTGATACATCACTGATCTAAGTTTACTTACTCGATCATTATATTCTTTATCTGTAAATGGTAATTTTACTTTTTCACCATTTTTAAGTTCAAAAAAATCCGGTCGTTCCATATTAATTTAATGCTATATATCTTTTGTTCCATCTCATTATTAAACTGTAATAAAATATAGATACAAAAAGAAAAAAACCGCCGATTATAGTATTTGTGGATGGTACTTCATTAATGCCAAATAATGGCAACCAAACCCAAAAAATTCCACCTACAACTTCAGTTAAAGATAATAAAGTCAATTCTGCTGCTGGTATCGCTTTAGATCCAATTGAATATAAAATTAAACCAAAACAAACCAGTGTCCCGTGCAAAGAAAATAAAGCTCCATTATAGCTAGATGAAAAGAAAACTAAGTTGTTTGATAAAATCATAATTGTTGCAAACACAAAACAAAAAAAACCTGCAAAAGCTACAGTTGTGAATTTTGGTGTTTCTTTTCTCCATCTTAGGGTTACAGAAAAAACTGAGAAACCAATTGAGGAAGTTAAACCAAATACAAAACCAATTAATGATTTTTCACCGGTGTTTCCAAGTGCCATAATAATGATACCAACTGTTGCAATTATTATTGATATCCACACATTGAGAGAAATTTTTTCTTTTAAAAATAAAAATGCCAATAATGCTGTAAAAAAAGGCATTGCAGCTAAACAAAGCAAAGTAACAGCAGCACTAGTATTTGTAATTGAATAAATAAATGTAATCATGGCGATCCCCAATCCAGATCCACCGATTACTCCAGATAAACCTATTTTATAATAGTTTTTATAAAAATTTTTTCCTTCCTCGAAAAATAAATAAAGATTTAATAGGATGAAAATTGTTAAACCTCTGCCAAAAATGTACTGCCAAGGTGCCAATTGCGGATTATCCATGTATCGAACCACCAATGGGCCAAACGACCACAATAGACCAGCAAAAAGTACAACAGGAATGGCTATTCTTGGATTTCTCAACTCTAACATAATAGGAAATCTAATTGTAAATAGAATTTTCTACAACAAAAATACGTTTCTAAACTAAATTTTGATTTGAAAGGTTGGGGAAAAAGCAATCAACGATATCTCCCTTTTTAAATTTTGATTTACCCGCTGGTAACAAAACCCAAATATTTGATTTTACAAATGATTTAATTCTAAAAGACTCTTGACCTTTTAAAATTTCAACATTTAGTTTTCCATTTTTAGTTGTGCTTAATTGGCTCTTTACAAATCTTGTGAAATTCTTTTTTTTATCAAATCCATTCGTCAAAATAGCTTTAATTGATTTTTCTTCTGATAATCCTAAAGCATTTAAAATATATGGAATTACAAAAAATCTAAAACATGCAGCTGAGGAGATTGGGTTTCCAGGGAGTCCAAATATTGCCTTTTCTTTTCCTTGAATTTTTGCAAACATTATTGGTTTTCCAGGCCTTATTGCAGCACTTTTAAAGTAGCTTGATAACTCAAATTTTTTAACAACATCAGGTATAAAATCAAACTTACCTGCAGACACTGCGCCTGATGTAATAATAATATCATCTTTAGATTTAATTAATTTATTTATTTTTTGTTTAAAAATATTTTGATGATTATCTCTTAAAATGCTTCCACTTTTAAAATTAAATACAAAATTTTGACTTAAGTTTTTAATATAGTGTGTATTTGAATTTCTTACCATCCAATTTGGAATATTATCTTTGTCTGATATTTCGTTTCCTGTTGAAAAAAATAATATATTAATTCTTTTTTTTACTTTAATTTGTTTAATACCTAAACTTTTAAAAGCTAAAATATGGTTTGGTTGAACAATTGTATTTTTTTTTATTATAACCTCCCCCTTTTTATAATCCGAACCTAAAAACCTAACGTGATTAAATTTTTTTATTTTTTGGTCAATTAAAATATATTTTTTATTAGGCGCAAAAATTATTTGTTCTATAGGAATAATTGTATCAAAACCCTTTGGTATAATTCCTCCAGTCATTATTTCGGCAGTATCAAATTTTTTTATCTTTTTTTTAAATGGTTTCATTCCTGCAGCAATTGAACCAATAATTTTAAATTTTTTTGGGAATTTTTTTTTTAATTCATTAGTATCTTTTGAATTAATTGCATAACCATCAAACGCAGCATTATTCCCTGCTGGATAATTTATTTTAGAATAAATATTGGTGGAAACTACTCTATTTAAGGAATTTATACTCTTTATAGTTTCGTCTTTAATTTTAATTTTGGCTTTTTTTAAAATTGTTTTTGATTTTTCGTAACTAATCATTTTTGAATATTTCTTCAGCTTTTTTTAAATCTTCTTTTGTATTTATATTAAAGAAAGGATCATTATTTGAAAACTCCATATTAATTATTTTTACCCCAGTATTATTAGCCCACAACTCTACTTTTCTTTCTCCATTTTTTAGATCCTTCTCTAACTTATCTAATAAATTAATCGACCATAAGCCAAATATATTATGTCGTGTGTTGTTTGACTTAATAAAAAATAAATCACTTTCATTGAAATTAATATTTTGAATAAAATCTTTTAATATTTGTCTCTTAAAAAAGGGTGTATCAACAGGGAAAGTCGCTATCCATTTGAAGTCTTTTTGATTTTCTTTTATCCATTTCATAGCTGAAAAAACTCCACCTAACGGACCAAGACCTTTTTCATAATCTTCGATTATTGAAATTTTTTCTGAGTTATGAAAATTAATTTTATTATTTGATACTATTAAGAGTTCTTTGAATTCATCAATAATTTCAGTCAACATGTGATCAATCAACAATTTACCAGCTAACTTTACTTGGGATTTATCTTCTCCAAATCTTTGTGACTTACCACCTGCTAGCACAGTGCCTAAAATATTGTTATGATCCATCTATAAAATATAAAACATTCAAAGTTGAATTAAAGAAATTAAATGGATTTAAGAATTTTAGAAATAGCAGCCCATACTGAAAATAATAAAGTTGTTGAAAACTATACTCATAAGTCAAAACACAAAAATCCATTATGTGGTGATGAGATGGAAATTAGCTTAATTGTCAAAGAAGATGTTGTAAAGGATATGGGCTATCAGTGTAAATCGTGTGTTTATTGTCAGGCATCAGTCAGTCTATTATCCAGAAAAATTAAGGAAAAAAAAGTTGATGATATTAAAAAATTTATAAAAGTTGGTGAGCATCTTTTTGAGGACGCAAAAGTAAGTATGGAAAAACATTGGAAAGACTTTAAAGAAATTTTAGATAAAAAAAATCTTTCAAGAAAAGAATGTTTGCTTTTACCTTTAAGAACTATTGCCAAAGCATTAAAAATATAAATGATCAAAATTACAAAACCATTATTACAAAAAGCTTTAATTGCAGGTTTTTTTTCAGCATTTACAATAGGTGTGCTAACAGTCCTTACTTATAAAAGCACACTAGGATATTTTATTGCAGCCTCATTCGGTTCCTCAATGGTTTTGCTATTTGGTTTTCCTGAAAGCCCATTTGCACAACCAAAGAATGTTTTTTTTGGACATTTGGTAACAGCTTTAGTGGGAGTAATTTTTGTAAACTATATTCCACTACCTATTTATATCAGTATTGCAACTGCTGTTGGAGCGGGAGTTTTTTTAATGATTTTGTTTAATATTGTACACCCACCTGCTGGTGGAAATCCAATTATAGTTATAATTGGAAGTGCCTCTTATGATTATTTAATTAATCCAATAATTTTTGGTTGTATAATTATATTACTATTAGCAATTATCATTAACAAATATTTATTAAAAAAAAACTATCCACTAAAATAATTTTATGAATTCTAAATACAAAGTTTTAAAATATTCATCTAATAAGTTTGAAAGTATAGATGATTTAATTTCAATTGAAGAACCATTGGAGATTTCATTAAAGTATAAAGAATCTGATAAATGGATAAATCAAAGTTTATCAATAACAATGAGAACTCCTGGTGATGATGAAGATCTTGTAAGAGGATTTTTATATAATGAACAAATTATAAAAAATATTGATGATATTGATTCAATAGAAAGTTATGGAGATAAAGTTGGCCAATACAGTATTGAAAATAAAATACTAGCAACTTTAAATAATTCTGAAAATGTGAATATTTCAAAAATAAAAAGAGACTTTTTAACTAATTCATCATGCGGTGTATGTGGAAAATCTTCTCTTGATGCTCTAGAAATAATTAAAAAAAATAAAACAAATTCATCAGAACCCAAAATCAAAAAAGAGGTAATTGTTAAATCACCAGATATATTGAGAGAAGGCCAATCAGAGTTCAGTAAAACAGGCGGAATTCATGCAAGTGGTCTTTTTACTAGTAATGGGGAACTGGTTGCTGTCAAGGAGGATGTGGGAAGACATAATGCTCTAGATAAACTTATTGGTTGTGCATTAAAGAACAATCAAATAGATGCCAAAAACCAATTTATAACATGCTCTGGAAGACTAAATTTTGAATTGGTTCAAAAGGTTTTAATGACAGATATAGGTATAATGATAGGCGTTGGTGCGCCAACTAGTCTTGCTATCGATTTAGCGAATAAATTTGACATTACCCTTGTTGGTTTCGTAAAGAGAGACAGTTTTAATATTTACACAAATAACAAAAAAGTTATTGTGAGCTAAATTAATAAAAGGGTATTTGTGTCAAAAAATATAAGCAATTTATCAGGCAGAATAGGCTTAAAAGATAACCTATTTAAGCAAATCTCAGAAAATACCTTAAGCGATAATCCACAAGATATTAAAGAAATTGCCAAAAAACATAACCTAGGTGTTTCAACTCTACATGGCGCAGAGTCTTTTTATGAATTTTTAAGACCTTCTCATAGAGAAAAGAAAGCTTTTGTTTGTAACGGTAGTGCATGTATGTGTGCAGGCACTCAAGACAAACTAAAAGATAAACTAAAAGAAAAACTAGGTGATGACAAAGTTGGAGAAATGTTCTGCTTAGGTCATTGTTATGAAAACCATGCTTTCCATTATGATGGAGAAAATTATGCTGGTAAAGATATTGAAAAAATAGATCAAATTTTAAATGGTGAAGAAATTAAACAAGATAAGTTTTTCTCTAAGAGTTATGCTACAACAAGTTTTTTAATGGATGACAAGTTATCATCAACAGATCAATTCAAAGAGCAATTAAGTAAATTTTTAAAAATAGATAAAAAAGAAATAGTAAAATCATTATTAGATTCAAATTTAACAGGAAGAGGTGGTGCAGGTTTTCCAACAGGAATGAAATGGGATTTCTGTAGTAAAGCAAAAGGAGATAAAAAATATGTTATCTGTAATGCAGATGAGGGTGACTCTGGTGCTTTCTCAGACAGATACTTATTAGAGGATCAACCTTTAAAAGTTATTTTTGGAATGGTAATTTGTGGTTATGTGATAGGAAGTAATGAAGGAGTTTTATACATTAGAGGTGAATATCCTAAATCTATTGAAGCAATTAATGGCTGCATCAATGAACTTAAAAAATTAAATTTACTAGGTGAAAATATTTTAGGAACTGATTTTTCTTTTGATCTTGGAATTTGTATCGGACAAGGTGCATATATTTGTGGAGAAGAAACTGCTTTGATAGCTTCTATTGAGGGAAGAAGAGCTGAAGTAGATGTAAGACCTCCCTTTCCTGTAACAGAAGGTTTATATAAAAAACCAACTGTTGTTAATAATGTAGAAACATTGGCTGCTGCAACTGGAATTTTATTAAATGGATCAGAAAAATTTTCTTCAGTTGGAAATAAAAAATCAGCTGGAACAAAATTAGTTTGTTTAGATAGTTTCTTTAACAACCCAGGTGTTTATGAAATAGATATGGGTACGCCAATGAAAAGAATATTTAATGAAATTGGTGGTGGATACAAAGAACCTGTTAAAGCTTTCCAAATAGGAGGTCCATTAGGTGGTGTTGTTCCTTTAAGTGAAATAGAAAATTTAAATTTAGATTTTCTAGAGTTCACTGCAAAAGGTTTTATGTTAGGTCACGCAAGTGTAGTTAGTATTCCAAAAGATTTTCCAATGGCTGAATACATTCATCACTTGTTTGAATTCTCAGCAGAAGAATCATGCGGGAAATGTTTCCCAGGAAGACTTGGATCTTACAGAGGTAAGGAGATGTTTGATCAAGCTAAGAAGAAAACGGCTAAAATTCCATTAAAATTACTAGAAGAATTGTTGGTTACTATGCAAAAAGGATGTCTATGTGCTCTTTGTGGAGCAATCCCAACTCCAATTCAAAACATTCTAAAATACTTTGGTGATGAAATGAAAAATGATATGGTGAAAGATAATTAATGAGCTCAGAAAAAAGAAAAATTGCTTATATTGATGGAAAACCATACGAAATTGGTCCTAAACACTCATCTATTTTAAAATTTGTAAAAAGCTATGTAGGTGAAAAAAAAGTACCTACTTTATGCGATGATCCAAACCTAGCTCCTTATGGTGCTTGCAGAGTTTGCTCTGTAGAAGTTGCTTTAGAAAAAGATGGTCCAACAAGAGTGGTCGCATCATGTCATACTCCAGTTGCTGAAAACCAGCATATCTTTACTTCAAATGAAGCTTTAACAAGTCTAAGAAAAAATATTGTTGAATTGGTTTTAACTGACCATCCAATGGAATGTGATACTTGTGAAGTAAATAATAATTGTGAATTACAAACAGTGGCAAACGATTTAGGAGTTGCTGATCACAGATACAACAGTCCTAAACAGCACAAAGGTATACCAAGAGATACTTCTCACGATTACATGAGAATGAATTTAGACAATTGTATTAATTGTGGAAGATGTGTCAGAGCTTGTGATGAAATTCAAGGTTCATTTGTACTAACAATGAGCGGAAGAGGTTTTGAATCTAGAATAACAACTGATAATGATATGATGTTTGGAGATAGTTCATGTGTATCTTGTGGTGCATGTGCACATACATGTCCAACAGATGCAATTTCAGATGTTTTTCAATCTAAATCTGTAGCTGTAGATAAAAAAGTTAGAACAACTTGTTCATACTGTGGTGTTGGATGTAATTTAGAAGCATCAATAAAAGATGATAAAGTTGTTGCAATAGATACTCCAAAACAAACTGAGGTAAATGCTGGTCATACTTGTATTAAAGGAAGATATGCATTTAGTTTTTATGATCACCCTGACAGATTAAAAACACCTTTAATTAAAAGAAATGGAAAGTTTGAAGAAGCTTCGTGGGATGAAGCTTATGATTTTATTAAAAAAGAAATGAACAGAATTACAAAAGATAATGGTCCAGATGCCTTTGCTGGAATTTCTTCTGCAAGATGTACAAATGAAGAAAATTATGTTTTTCAAAAAATGATTAGAGCTGCTGTAGGCACTAACAGTGTAGATTGTTGTGCAAGAATTTGTCATTCACCAACAGCTTGGGGAATGCAACAAACTTTTGGGACTGGGGCAGCAACTAACTCTACAGAAGATATTTATCATGCGGATTTATTTTTGGTAATTGGAGCTAATCCAACAAACGCTCATCCTGTAACAGGTGCAAAAATAAAACAGCAAGTCATGAAAGGTAAAAAATTAATTGTGCTTGATCCAGTTACAACTGAATTAGCAAAACTTGCTGATTATCATATAAAACTTAGACCAGGAACTAACGTTGCAGTTCTAAATATGATTTTACACTTTATTATTAAATCAAAACTTTATAATGCAGATTTTGTTAGAGATAGAACTGAAGGTTTTGATAATTTCTTAAAAGAAATTGAAAGACAAGACGTTGATCATTTAGCAAAAGTAGCTGGAGTAGATAAACAATTAGTTAAAGAAGCAGCAATTGCATATGCTACTGCAAGAAATTCAATGGAGTTCCATGGTTTAGGAGTTACTGAACACGAGCAGGGATCTAAAACAGTAATGTTAATTGCAGATCTAGCAATGATTACTGGAAACATTGGACGAAAAGGTGTCGGGGTTAATCCTTTAAGAGGTCAAAACAATGTTCAAGGTGCAGCAGATATGGGATGTCAACCACACCAAGGTGCTGGATATTTTCCTGTAGCTGATGAAAAGCATCAAGAATTCTACACAGAAAAATATGGAGTAACTCACCCAACTAAGCCAGGATTAAAAATTCCTCAAATGTTTGAAGCTGCAATAAACAAGGAATTAAAAGGTTTGTGGATTATTGGAGAAGATATTGTTCAAACAGATCCTAATAGCGCACATGTTATTGAAGCTATGAATTCTTTAGAACTTTTAGTTGTTCAAGAAATATTTATGAGTGAAACAGCAAAATTAGCAACTGTTGTTCTGCCAGGTACTACTTTCTTGGAAAAAGATGGAACTTTTACAAACACTGAGAGAAGAATTCAAAGAGTGAACAGAGCTGTGCCTCCTCTACCAGGTACTAAACCTGATGGATTAATTGTAACTGAGATGATGCAGAAATTAGGATTTGATCAGCCAACTTATGATGCAGATCAAGTTCTAGCAGAAATTGCTGATATCGTTCCTTTCTTTAAGGGAGTTACTAGAGAGAGACTTGGAAAATTTGGATTACAATGGCCAGTTCAAGAAGATGGAACTGATACAAAAATTTTACATACAGAAACATTTAAATTGGGTAAAGGCAGACTTAAAAACTTTGATTGGAAAGAATCATCAGAAATAGAAGCTAATCAAAAAGACTATCCTTTGATTTTAACAACAAGTAGGGTTTTGCAACATTACAACGCAGCAACAATGACTAGAAGAACAAAAAATATTAATATTGTTGATGAAGATGTTTTATTAATTCATCCTAAAGATGCGGCTCATAGAGATTTAAATACTGGTGATATTGGAAGACTTTATTCAGGTAGAGGTGAGGTTGCACTTAAAGTTGAGGTTACAGATAAAGTTAAAGAAGGAATTGTGTTTACTACATTCCATTTCCCAGAGCATATGGTTAATATGGTTACAGGTCATGGTAAAGATGAAGAAACAATGTGTGCTGAATACAAAGTATCTTCTGTTGAAGTACAAAAAATCTCTAATCAATTTAAAACAGAAGTTAAACCAAAAGAAAATCAAGCTGAAGTTAGTTAATTAAAATGACCATTGGTTGGCATTTTGATAATACATATTCAAAGTTATCAAATACTTTTAAGGAAAATATTAAACCAACTCCTGTTCATGATCCTGAATTAGTAATTTTAAATGAGGAACTAGCATCTACTTTAAATTTAGATTTTTCAAAAACGGACAAAAAAAAATTAGCAGAAATATTTTCCGGAAACTCCATACCGGAAGAAACTAATACTATTGCGCAAGCATATGCAGGTCATCAATTTGGACACTTTACTATGTTGGGAGATGGTAGAGCGGTTTTATTGGGTGAGCATTTAGTAAACAATGACAATCGTTTTGACATTCAGTTTAAAGGTTCAGGAAGAACTTCTTTTTCTAGAGGTGGTGATGGAAGAGCAGCACTAGGACCTATGCTTAGAGAATATATTATCAGTGAAGCGATATATTCATTAAATATTCCAACTACGAGAAGCCTTGCTGTAGTCAAAACAGGAGAAAAAGTTGTAAGAGAAAATCTTTTACAGGGCGCTATATTAACAAGAGTTGCATCAAGTCATCTTCGAGTTGGAACATTTCAATATATTGCTGCAACTCAAAACATTGAAAATTTAAATACTTTAGTTGACTACACAATTAAGAGACATTATCCAGAAATTAAAGCATCAAATTCAAAAGCATTAGATCTGTTAAATCTTGTAATGGAAAAGCAATGCCAGCTAGTAATCAATTGGATGAGAGTTGGATTTATTCATGGAGTTATGAATACTGATAACATGGCAATTTCAGGTGAAACCATTGATTATGGTCCTTGTGCATTTATGGATCATTATGACCCAAAAACTGTATTTAGCTCAATCGATAAATTTGGAAGATATGCCTTTTCTAATCAACCACCAATCACAAAGTGGAATTTAGCAAGATTTGCAGAATGTTTAATCCCTCTAATTGATAAAAATGAAGATACTGCAATTAAATTAGCAACAGATTTAATAGATAATTTTCAAAATATTTATGAAGAAAAATGGTTAAATATGATGAGAGATAAACTTGGTCTATTTGGTGAGGATAAAAATGATAAAAAATTAATTAATGATTTATTTAATTGGATGGAAAAAAATAAAGCAGATTACACAAATACTTTTTGTAATTTAATGGATATCAATTCTGATGAAATTTACAAAAGTAATGATTTTATCGATTGGAAAAATGGATGGAAAAAAAGATCTGAGTTAAATAATTCAACTAAGGAAAAACAAAGCAAACTTATGAAGTCAAATAATCCAATTATAATTCCTAGAAATCATAAAGTAGAGGAAGCTTTGGCTGAAGCAGATAAAGGTAATTTAGATAAAATAAAAAAGTTACTATCTATTTTAAAAAATCCTTATGACAATCAGAATAATATTGAAGAATATCAAGCGCCCGCTCCATCGAGCAACGAAAAATATCAAACTTTTTGTGGAACTTAAATTATAGAACGTAGGGCTCTGGCCTAGCAGTTTTACCCAAAACTCTCTCAACTGCAAAATCACTTATATCAATTGTTTGGTATGATCCTGTTGTGATTAACTCAGTTAAGGCTCTACCGATACCTGGTGCCTGCATTAATCCTCGGCCTGTAAATCCAGAAGCCATATAAACATTATCATATTTTGGATGCTTACCAACAACTGCATTATTATCTAATCTATTACAATCATAATAACCTGCCCATCCACCAGTTAACTTCAATTCTTCAAAGGCAGGTATTCTCTTAGCAAGAGCTGGCCAAACTAATTCCTCAAAATCATTCCAAGCTGGTTCCAAATCATCTGCATCAAATACAGAAATAGGTGATCCTGCTAAATATTCCCCACCCTCTGGTCTCCAATAAACACCCGTTGTTAAGTCTCCACTTAGTGGCATCTCTTTTATATATGTTGGGCATTTAACTCTAAACACAGTATGCTTTTGAGGAACAACAGGAATATCTTCTAACAATTCTTTAGTCCAACAACCAGCCGCCGAAACAATTGTTTTGGCATTTATTTCAGAAATACTTTTTACTTCACCTTTAATAAATTCTGCACCAAGCTCTATTGCTTTACTTTTAAGAGCGCTGTGAAACATAAATGGATCAATCCATCCTTCACTTTGATTATCCGTATAAGTTGCTGTCTCTATCCCTTCACTATTCACATAAGGAAAAACCTTAGATAATTCTGACCCTTTAATATTTTTTGTTCCTGCATCACATTCTTTATGATTTTCTAATGCTCTATATTGTTCTTCAGCGTGTTCAGAACCAAACATTAAAAGATATCCATTGGTTACCATACTTGCTGTTGGATTAGGATTTTTTTCTGTTTTCAATAATTCTGGTATTTGAAAAATAAATTCTCTTGCAAATTTTCCTAATAAAATGTTTTCTTTTTGGAAAAATTGTCTTCTAAAACCACCTAGAGATAATGGGAATGAAGCTGTTTTATAAGTAGGATCTCTTTCGATAACTTTTACTTTTCTCCCCTCTTTGGATAAAAAATAAGCAGTTGCCGCCCCTATTATTCCACCACCAATTACTACAACATCATCCATATCTAATTTAACAAAATTAAGCTTGTATTCAGAATTAGTGCAAAGCTACACCAAAGTAAATATGGAATCATTAAGTAGGCACTCAACATCTTGACGCGTTTAAACCTTAAAATAAGATTAATTATCAATGCTATTAGTATGATTAATACTAGAAGAGCTAAAACCATATTATGGAAAACAAAGAAAACTACACTCCAAGTTGTATTAAATGCTAAATGAATAAAATAAATATAAACAGTATTCATATCTCTATTTTTTGTATGCCAGTAAAGCCATATCGAAATTGTCATCAATGTATACAAGGTGGTCCAAACAGGTCCGAATATCCAATCCGGTGGATTAAATGATGGTTTATTTAGTAATGAGTACCATGGCTCTTTAAATGTAATGGTAGCTAAACCACCAATCAATGAGGCAGAGAATGTAATAGTAAGAAACAATATAAATGTTAAAAATTTATTTTTAAACATGTTAAATATATACATAACAAAAAATGACTAAAAAAACTATTTGGATTACAGGCGGTAGTACAGGGATTGGTAAAGCTTTAGCGATTAAGTTTGCAAGTAAGGGATGGAATGTTGCTATATCTGCAAGAAGAGCTGAATTGCTAAATGAGCTTTCAAATTCTTATGAAAATATTTCAGGTTTTCCTTTAGACGTCACAGATAAAGAAAAGTGCAAAGAAGTATTTAATGAAATTAAAAACAAATATGAAAATATAGATATTTGTTTTTTTTCAACTGGAACATGGGATCCTAAAAAAGAAAAAGATATAGATGTTGAGCAAATAGAAGATGTCTTTAAAGTAAATTTTTTTGGAACTGTGAATAGCATCAAAGCGGTTGAACAATACTTTAGAGATAAAAAAAACGGTATAATTACTGTTGTATCGTCAATTGCAGGATATAGGGGGTTACCTAATTCAACTGGATATGGACCATCTAAATCTGCGTTAAATAACTTAGCTGAAAGTTTGTACTTTGATTTTAAAAGGTACAATGTACGTGTTTGTTTAGTATCTCCTGGATTTATAAAAACACCCATGACAGACAAAAATGATTTTAAAATGCCTTTTTTAAAAACTCCTGAGTATGCTGCGGATCAAATTTATGAAGGTTTAGTTAACAAAAATATATTTGAAATACATTTTCCAAAATCACTTACAATTACATTAAAACTATTGAGTTTTTTACCGAGTAAAATTTATTTTGGTTTAGTTGGAAAACTAACGAAATATCAAAAAAAATAGTTAATCTTTTACAAACACAACTGTCAATTCAGCTACTTTAAAACCAAATTTAGTCATTGTTGCTCTATTAATTGCAACTCTATCGTCTTGTTTAAAAATCCAATCATCGAAAGTTATTTTTAATTCTTTACCTTTAACCGGAACTAATAAAACATATTCAAATTTAAACGCTGGACCATAAGAATATCCTTTTGCCTTGCCAACAACATCTCCAGCAGTTCCTTCGTAATTATGCTCATCAATTTTATTTATTGTCCACTCTCGGTCTTGAATTTCACCATCGTCCCAATTAAATTTTTCTTTAAGAATTAATTGCTTTCCATCCCATGTTCCATTTAAATCTGCAGAAAATTGTCTTGTAACTTTTCCTGATCTATTTTGTAGAACACCCCAAGCCTTAACATTTCCAGATAAGTATTCCTCAATAATTAATCTTGGTTCTTTGTTTTTAAAGTCTTCTGGTTTCATAGCGCTATTATTTGAGCAACTTGTAATTAAGAATAATGAAATTATCAATGAAATTGACTTAATTATTTTTATATGTCGCATAAATATCTCCATTATTTTTATTTGTTTTGCATTGAAAATTGTATCAGATCAATATTTTTTGACTTAAATCCAGCCTCACAATAAGAAAGATAAAACTCCCACATTCTTTTAAATGTTAAGTCAAAACCTTGATTTTTTATTAAATCCCATTTTTTTAAAAAATCGTTTCTCCATATCGCCAATGTATTTGCATAATGATCAGCATAGGAAATATATGAATTAACAGTTAAACCGTTGTCAGAAACATAACGATTAATGCTATTTTTATTTGGTAAAAAACCACCTGGAAAAATATATTTTTGAATAAAATCTTGTTTGTTTTTGTATCTATCAAACAACCTATCATCGATGGTAATTGCTTGAATAGCTGCTTTACCGCCATCAGATAAGTTAGTTTTAATGGTTTTAAAATAACCCTCTAAATAATTTTGACCAACAGCCTCAATCATCTCTATTGAAGCAATTGAATTGTATTTACCTTTAAGATCTCTGTAATCCTTTATTTCAATATTTACTTTTTCGTTTAAACCGCAATTAAAAATTCTTTCTTTTGCATATTCAAATTGTTTTTTTGATATTGTAATACAGTCTAGTTTAACATCATATTTTTTACCTAAGTACTCAGCAAAACCTCCCCAACCACATCCTATTTCTAAAACTTTGTCACCATTATTTGGTTTAATTAGATCAATTAATTTTTGATATTTGTTATTTTGAGCATCAGAAAGATTTTTCGACTTATCATCAAAAATAGCACTAGAGTAAGTGAGTGTGTCATCTAACCAAAGAGAAAAAAAATCATTGCCTAGATCATAATGTTTAGCAATATTTTCTTTACTTCTGCTTTTTGTATTTTTGATTATTTTATTTTTTACAAAATTAATTATTGGAAAATCAAGAAGGCCCGAGAATTTATATATAACTTCTATATTTCTTGCAGTTAATTCAATTAAGTTTGATAAGTTATCAGTTTCAAATTCACCTCTCATGTAGCTTTCGGCAAATCCAATACTGCCACCTCTAATTAAATTATAATTAAAATCTGGTTTTTTGATTGAAATATTTGCATGCAATTTTTCATTCAGATTTCCAAACTTTAAAACTTTTCCGTCATGTGTAGTCAGCTCTAGATAACCATGATTTATTTTATTAAGAAATTTGAAAACCAATTTATCTGCGGTATTATTTAAAAACATTAATTTTCTACTGTAATATTATTTTTAATTTTAAATTTTTTCTTAATAAATTTAATTCCTTTAATCCACAATTTAAACGCTTCAAAATGTATCGCAGAGATAATTTTAAATGTCATTAAAGGGTGTTTAAGATAAGAATTAATCAAGTTTTTGCTTGTCAAATCAGATCTTTCACCATCTTGAGATGCAAAAAGAATTTTTCCTTCCTGATCATATTGATCAATTACAACTGACAACTTCTGCTCTGGATTTAATATCCTAAAAAAATAATTACAATTCATTTCAATAAATGGTGAAACATGAAATTTCTTTGAGCAATTATTTTGAATTAATTTATTTTGTCCCTCTACTTTAAAAACATATGTGTGTTGCTCACCAAATGTATTTTTAACCTCATACAATATAGAAATTAAATTATCATTTTTATCGTATACAAAAAAAATACTAAGTGGATTAAAAACATAGCCTAATATTCTTGGATAGCATAAAAGTTTAACTTTTATGTTGTCTGTATTGATTTCGTTATTAATTAGATTTTTTTTTACCCATTCAAAAAGAGATGAGCCATCACGATCACCATGATCTTTCTCGTAAAAACTAATAAGATTAAATTTATTTAATGAAAAAAATTTTAATTTATCATTAAGCTCATCGAGCTCTGATAGATCTATAAATAATGAAAATACTTTATATTTAAAAAAATGTTCTTTTGGTTTAAATCTCTTATGGATTACATTTCCATTATATATACAAGAACTAATCATTAAGGTTTTTCAGCATTTCAATAGATGATTTTATTCCATCTTCATGAAATCCGTAACCAAAATAACTGCCACAAAAAAGTAAATCTTTTTGATTTTGTATTTTAATAAGCTCTGATTGAGCATCTAATGCTTTTTGATCGTAATATGGATGTGTAAATTTTACTTTTCTCAATATTTTTTTCTCATCAATATTGAAGTAAGGATTTAGTGTTAAGAAAATATTTTCATCACACTTTAAATTTTGTAATAAATTTAACCAGTAGGTTATTGAATTTTTCTCTAAATTCTTGTCATCTATTGACGAATTCCATGAAGACCAAGCTTTTTTATTTTTTGGCATGGCTCGCTGATCTGTATGTATGTAAGCTATATTTTCCTTGTAGCTAAAATTCGAAAGAATATTTTTCTCATCCACAGTTGGATTTTCAATTAACTTTAAGGCTTCATCAGCATGCGTTGCCAAAACTACTTTGTCATAATCGAAAAATTCACTTTCTCCACCATAATATAAATCTAATCCTGATGATTTTCTTTTCACTCTTGTAACTTTGTAATTTTTGTAATGTTCACCACTTATTTGGGAAAGTATTTTACTAACATAAGTTCTGCTTCTATTGGTTACTGTGTACCACTGCGGTCTATCTTTCAATTTAAACAAACCATGATTTTGGAAAAATCTAAGAAAGAAACTAATTGGCATCTTGCTAGCTTCATAAGGAGGCATAGACCAAATTGCAGATACCATTGGTATTATATGATAATCAACAAATGTTTTTGATAATTTATTAATTTTTAAATATTCACCCAAAGTAATTTTATCATTTGATATATTTACTTGATCACTTTTTTTATAAAATTTAATTATATCAAAAAACATTTTTAAGAACTCTATGTTAAACAAATTTGATTTATTAGAGAAAATTCCACTCAACCCTTTTCCACAATATTCAAAGTTTGTATTATCTACTGAAACTGAAAAAGACATATTGCTTTTTTCAATTTGAATATCATTTTCCTTAAAAAAATTAATTAAATTTGGATAAGTTTGAAAATTAAAAACAATAAAACCAATATCTACTAAAACTTTTTTTTCATCAAAAATCAAATCTATTGTATGAGAGTGTCCACCAAAATGATCTTCTCGCTCGAAAAGATCTACATGATGTTTTTTAGATAAATAATAAGCAGCACTTAATCCGGAAATACCTGAGCCAACAACAGCAATTTTCATTAATTATTATGCTGCATCTTCTTTAAACTCATCCATACTTGGACAAGTACAAAAAATATTTTTATCTCCATATACGTTGTCAACTCTTGCAACTGGAGGCCAAAATTTATTTGCTTTTAAAAATTTTGCTGGATATGCAGCTTGCTCTCTTGAATATTTATGATTCCATTCATCTGAAGCTAATTCAATATCTGTATGAGGTGCATTTTTAATTGGATTATCAACTTTATCAAATTTTCCTGATTTGATCATATCTATTTCTGATTTAATACTAATCAAAGTATCACAAAATCTATCTAGTTCGGACAAGCTTTCACTTTCGGTTGGTTCAATCATCATTGTACCTGCTACTGGCCATGACATTGTTGGTGCATGAAAACCATAATCAATCAACCTTTTAGCTATATCTTCTTCGGTGATCCCTGTTTCAGTTTTAATAGATCGAATATCAATTATACATTCATGAGCTACATTTCCGTTTGAACCTTTATAAAGAATTGGGTAATGATCTTTAAGTCTATGAGCTATATAATTTGCATTTAATATTGCAACTTGAGTAGCTAATTTTAAACCTTCAGAACCCATCATTTTAATATACATCCATGAAATTGATAAAATACTTGAACTTCCCCAAGGTGCTGCTGAAACTGCTCCTATTCCTGTAGCAGGTCCACAGTCCTTAACAACAGGATGATTAGGCAAATAAACTTGTAAATGTCTTTTACATGCAATTGGTCCCATTCCTGGTCCTCCACCACCATGTGGAATACAGAATGTTTTGTGTAAATTTATGTGACAAACATCTGGACCAAAATTTCCAGGTCTTGCTATACCAACAAGCGCATTTAAATTTGCACCATCCATATAAACTTGGCCACCGTGTTTATGAATTAACTCACATATATCTGTAATTTTTTCCTCAAATACTCCGTGAGTAGACGGATAAGTGACCATTAATGCTCCAAGATTTTCAGAATGCATTTCTGCTTTTTTCTTTAAATCCTCAAAATCAACATTTCCTTCTTTGTCACAATCAACAACGACAACTTTCATTCCTACCATTTGTGCACTAGCAGGATTGGTTCCATGTGCTGAGCTAGGTATTAAACATATATTTCTGTTTTCTTCGCCTCTATCTAAATGATATTTTCTAATAACCATTAATCCTGCATATTCGCCTTGGGCACCTGCATTTGGTTGAAGCGAAACACCAGAAAAACCTGTAATTGATCTCAGCCAATTTTTAAGATCAGTGAATAAATCTCTATATCCTTCCATCTGCTCTATAGGCACGAACGGATGAGGCTCAGCTAATTCTCTCCACGAAATAGGTATCATTTCTGCAGTAGCATTTAATTTCATAGTACATGAACCAAGTGCAATCATAGTTCTATTTAAAGCTATATCTTTATCTTCTAACTTTTTTAAATATCTGAGCATCTCAGTTTCTGAGTGATATGAATTAAAAACAGGATGTTCTAAATATTTTGAAGTTCTTAATAAATTTTTTGGTAAATTAGGTAAACTTACTGTTGGGTCTTCTTTTTTAATCGACTCAGCTGCATTAAAAATTTTTAGTAATTGATTTACTCTATAAACGTTTTTCTTTTCATCAAAAGAAACTGCCAACATTTCAGAATTTACTCTTCTAATGTTTACCTTTTGATCCAAAGCATTTTTATAGATTTGATCAGTTTTGTCTTTAGTAACAATTGTAACCGTATCAAAGAAATGATCTGAATAAATTTCATATCCTGATTGTTTTAATTTGTCTGCAAAGTTTTTAGCTAATTGAGAAACTCTCTCAGAAATAGTTCGAATACCTTCTGGACCATGATAAATAGCATATGCTGCTGACACAATTGCTAATAAAGCTTGGGCAGTACAAATATTACTTGTAGCCTTATCTCTTCTTATATGTTGTTCCCTAGTTTGTAGTGATAATCTATATGCTTTGTTTCCATGCCTATCAACAGATACCCCAACAATTCTTCCAGGCATAGATCGTTTGTATTCATCTTTAGTTGCAAAGAAAGCTGCATGAGGTCCACCATAACCCATTGGAATACCAAATCTTTGAGAGCTTCCTACAGCAATATCTGCTCCAAGTTCTCTTGGTGTTTTTAACTTGGCAAGTGCTAATAAATCACAAGCTAAAATTGCTTTACCATTTTTTTTATGAATTTTACTTATTGCTTCACTAGGATTTTTTATATCTCCTAATGTTCCCGGATATTGTAATATACCACAAACTAAATCTTCTTTTAATTGATCTAATACTTTGTCCTCATTGCCAACAAGCACTTTTAATCCCATCGGTTCCGCTCTTGTTTGAATTACATCTATTGTTTGTGGGTGACAATTTTCAGAAACAAAAACTAAATTATTATCTTTTTTATTTAATCTATGACTTAATCCCATCGCTTCTGCAGCTGCTGTTCCTTCATCTAATAAAGATGCATTTGCGATATCCATACCTGTAAAATCAACTATCATTTGTTGGAAATTAAGCAGCATTTCTAATCTTCCTTGAGCTACCTCGGGTTGATAAGGCGTATAAGAAGTGTACCAACCTGGATTTTCTAAAATATTTCTTAGAATTACATATGGTGTATACGTGCCATAATAACCCATCCCTATAAAGTTAGAGTAAATTTGATTTTTTTTCGAAATTGCTTTTAATTTTCTTAATGCTTCGTATTCTGAATTAGACTCACCAATATTTAATTCATCTTTCAATTGGATCTTTTCTGGAACTGTACTTTTGATTAAATCATCAAGTGATTTGTAATTAAGTTCCTTAAGCATTTTATTTTGATCTTCATCTGAAGGTCCAATGTGCCTTTTTAAAAAATCTTTTTGAGAATTATGTAACATTAGCTAGCACTCTCCTTTGCAAATTTATCGTATTCTTCTTTGTTCATAAGACTATCCATTTCAGATTGATCTTTCATTTTAAGTTTAAAAAACCATGCTGAACCCTCTGGATCTTCATTAATTTTAGATGGGTCGTCTACAATAGCTTGGTTTGTATCTACCACCTCACCGCTAACTGGAGTATAAACATCACTAGCGGCTTTCGTAGACTCTACTACTCCTGCAGTACCATCTTTTTCAACATTAGATCCTTTTTCAGGAAGTTCTGCAAAAACGATGTCGCCAAGCATTTCTGTTGCATGTTTTGTAATTCCTATTGTAGCTACATCTCCCTCCAAAGTAATCCACTCATGTTCTTTAGAAAATTTTACTTCACTCATTAATTTACTCCTTTCACATAATTTTTTTTATAAAATGGTAATGCACAAACACTTGCTGGATGTTTTTTTCCTCTTACCTCAAGCAAAATTTTAGTATCAACTTTTGAAAACTCTTTATCAACATAACCCATCGCTATAGGACCGTTTACACTTGGTCCAAACGTTCCACTAGTTATCTCACCAATTTGTTTATCTGAATCATTAAATATTTTAGTTTTTTCTCTTGCAATCAGTCTACCTTCAGGCTTAATCCCTACTCTTATTTGACTTGCTCCATCTTGCATTTGGTTCATAATTTTTTTCGATCCAATAAAACCCCCATTTGATAATCTAGATTTTGAGATTGCCCATCTAAGGTTTGCCTCAACTGGTGTTTTATTAATATCTAATTCGTGACCATATAAACATAATCCAGCTTCTAATCTCAAGGTATCTCTTGCCCCAAGTCCTATAAGTTGTGCTCCCTTTTTTATTAAATTTTCAACGAATTTTTCAGCTTTATCATTAGAAATTGAAATTTCAAATCCATCTTCCCCTGTATAACCTGATCTTGTAACGAATAATTTTTGATTATCAGAATTAAACCAATTTCCTGTCATAAAATTTAGTTGATCAACCCCATTTATAATTGAGTTTAAAATTTCAACAGACTTAGGTCCTTGAATTGCTATTAATGATCTATTGTTATCTAAATTCATTTTAAATTTCGAACCTAGTAAATTAGATAAAATCTCAAAATCTTTATCTTTACATGCAGCATTTAAAATAATTAAATACCCTTCTTCTATTTTAGTGATGATTAAATCATCATAAATTCCCGCATCCTCATTCATTAAAAAACTATACTTAGAGCAATTTTGTTTTAAATTTTTTAAATCTAATGGAAAAATTTTTTCTAATTCATCTGTTAAAGTTTCATCGCCATATATAAATAATTGACCCATATGAGATACATCAAATATTCCAGAATTCGATCTTGTGAATTTATGTTCTTCAATAATACCTTTGCTATACTGAATAGGCATTTCATAACCAGCGAATTCAACAAACTTAGCTTTGTTACTTTGATGAAGTTTATTTAGCGATGTTTTTTTTATTTCCATATTAACTCTTCTGTGCCCCCTCTGTCTTGGTGCCTGAGAGATTTGCTCCTTCGGCGAGAATAATTCTCTTTCCAGAGTTAATATGTACGGTCCTTTTGCCTGAGAGTTTCCGGGGTGGTTGCTCCTTCGGCGCTACAAAAGTAGTCTCTCCCGTGTATAAATTTATAGCACATTTAAAATGTTTATGTGAAATTTATTTAGCTACCTTTTTGACAAGTAATGGTGACAAAAACTGTATAACTACCGCTGTTATAACTACTGCTCCACCAAAAAGCACTGTAAGTGGTGGGTTTTCGTTTGCAAACATCCATGCCCACAAAGGTCCTAGAACAGCTTCAGTTAACATTATGATTCCAACAAATGCTGAAGGCGTTGATCTTGCTCCAATTGTTATAAGTATAAATCCAAGTCCAACTTGAAAAAATCCTGCAATAAAACCTAAAAAAATATCATTTGTTGAAACCAAAATACTCGGTGACATGAACAAACCTATTAGTGTTGCAAAAATTCCAGCAACCAGTTGCAAAGGTATCATGTCGACTTTTGGATATTTTCTTACAATTAAAATTAAGATTGCAAATGATATCGGCATAATAAATGCAACAAAGTTTCCAGTCATTTGACCTGGTGTCAGTGAACTTCCCAACATTAAAATGATACCAGCTACTGCTGTAATAATGCAAGTTAATGTAATTTTTGAAATTTTTTCTTTTAAAAATACGTAACCAAAAATTGCTAAAAACAAAGCTTGAGTTTGAATTATGAAGTTTGCATTAGCTACTGTTGTTTCGTACATAGCAAATACATAGCTAGCAAATCCAATGGATAAAATTATACCTCCAAATAAACCTGGAATTCCAGATTTATAAAGCGCACTGAAAATTTTTCCTCTGTAAGTAGAGATTAAAAAAATTGTAATTACTCCAATAAAGAAAAGTGATCTCCAAAATAATATTTGCCAAAGTGTAGATCCATCAAAAGACTTAACAATTAAACCTCCAAAACTTAATGCACAAGCTCCTAAAAAAACTAAAAAAGGGCCCGGTATTTTTGATAAAAAATTCATTAAATTTGTGATAGTAAATTTTGAGTTTCCATCTCATATAACTTAAATAAAGTCTCTGCATCAGATAGATTAATCTCTTTAAATTTTATTTTTGAACCAGGAGACATCTGAACTAATCGGTCATAATCGACACTAGCCACAACTCCAATTTTTGGATAACCGCCAATAGTACCATGATCTGAAAGCATTATAATTGGATTTCCGTCTGCCGGTACTTGGATTACACCTTTAATCAAACCCTCTGATTTTATGTTAGTATTCACAATATTATCAATTTTAGGTCCCTCTAGTCTCATACCCATTCTGTCTGAAAGTTTCGATACTGTAAATTCCTTTTCATAAAATATTTTTTTACCTTCTTCAGAAAAGTAATCAAAATTAGTGCCTTTGATCACCCTTATGTTTTCTATTTTGGTATTAATGTAATTAGTTTTTTTAATATCCTTATTTGAATTTATTTTTTTTAAATTAATTCTTTGCCCTTCATCTAATTTTTTTCCATCATTAGATCCAATATTTGCTTTTGTATTTATAGAGCAACTATTCCATTGGAATTTTAAATCGAACTCTCCACCTAATGCTAAATATCCATAAACTGATTTATTTGTAGATATGATATTTATCTCATCTCCATTTTCAATTTGATAACTTTCGTAACATTTGCCCTCAATTTCAGTATCTTTTTTTTTAATCGAAAAAATTACATCCCCGGTGACAGCAAAATTAATTTTTTCTCCTGAATATTTTATATGGGGACCTTGATATGCAAACTCTATCACTGCAGAATCTAAATTATTATTAACAAGTTTATTGGCTATAAGATAATTTCTATTATCCATAGCGCCGCTAAACGGAATACCAATATGATAAAGATGATCCCTACCTTTATCTTGAAAGGTGGTATTAATTCCAGGCCTGATTATATCTAGATAATTGCTACTCATTATAATTTTTATACTGATCTAAAGTAATTTCCTTAAAAATTACTGTGTCTCCTGGGTTTATTAGATTTGGTTTGTCTTCTTTTAAACTATCAAAGACATCTAAAGGTGTGTTTCCTAAAATATTCCATCCACCTGGACTTTCAAAAGTATAAATGTTTGCAAATTGCTCAGTTAATGCAACAGATCCTTTTGGCACTTTTACTCTTGGGGTTTCTAAACGTTGAGCTCGCATATTCTCATCTAAGTCACCAAGAAAAGGCATGCCAGCAATAAACCCTGTCATGTAACAAAAATATTCCTTATTTAAAAAATTCTCTAAAATTTTTTCTCTACTTAATTTTAATATTTCTTCCAATCTTTTAATGTCCATTGAAAAATTTTCATGACAACAAACTGGTATTTCTAATTTTTTTGAATTTATATCTATGGAGTCTTCGGGATTTATATTTTCAACATAATTTTTTACTTCTTTAAAATTTGTTTTTTTTAGATCATAAGAAATAATTAATTTATTATATGAAGGTGTTAAATTATTTATCCCTTCAAATTTTTTTTCTTTAATAGTTTTAAAATATTTTATAACTTCTGAATTAATTGATTTATTTACTTCATTACCAAAATCACAGTACAAAGCTGCGTCACCAAGATTTGATATATTTTTTATCATGTCATGTTATACTTAACATTAGAGACTATGGAAATTAATATAAATTGCGATTTAGGTGAAAAATCAAAACATCATTCAAATAAGCATGATCCAGATTTACTAGAAATAGTTAATTCTGCAAATGTCGCATGCGGTTATCATGCAGGTGATGATGAGTCGATGAATCAAGTAGTTCAAATTTCAAAAAAAAATGGTGTTAGTATTGGAGCGCATCCGTCATTTAATGACCCTGAAAATTTTGGAAGGCAAAGAATGAAACTTCCACCTAATGAGGTAAGGCAATTAATTATTGATCAATATGAAATTCTTCAAAAAATTGCTCAAGATCATGGCGAGAATGTTACTCACATAAAACCACACGGAGCTTTAAATAATATGGCTTGTGAGGATATAGATTTAGCTACTACTTTAGCAAAAGCTATAAACGAGATTAGTAAAGATTTAATTTATTTGGTTCCTACAGGATCTAAAATGGAAGAAGCAGCCAAAAAACTAAACATGCGAATAGCTTGTGAAATATTTGCTGACAGGAATTACGAGGATGATGGTAATTTGGTTTCTAGAAAAAAACCACATGCTCTTATTACTGATCCAGAAGAAGCTAAAAAACACGTATTAAATATGGTTAAAAATCAGTCACTTAATTGTCACAGTGGAAAGCAGATACCTTGTGAAATAGACTCTGTGTGCATACATGGGGATAATGAAAGTTCATTGTCTACTGCAAAATCAATTAGGGAAAATTTAATAGAAAATGGGCTGCAATTAAAACCACTTAACCAAATGAAAAAATTTATATGATTAAAAAAACCTTTTTAACACTATTAACATTAATTTTATTATCAGCTAATTCTTACTCAGCTGGGAGTTCAAGTGATGGGAGCGACTCAAGTAAAGTTAAGTCTAACTATGATAAAGCTGTTACTTTAATTAAAGCAGCTAAGAAATATGAAAAAAAAGGAAAAATTGAAAAAGCCAACAAACGATATGAAAAAGCTCAAGCATTATTAATCAAATCAAACAAAAAAAAACCAAATCAAGCTGACACTTTAAACTACCTTGGTTTTACAACTAGGAAACTTGGAGATTTTGAAAATGGAGAAAAGTATTATCTTTTAGGTTTAGAAATTGATCCAAATCACGTTGGTATAAATGAATATTTGGGTGAATTATATGTTGTCACAAATAGATTAGATTTAGCAAAAGAACGGCTAAAAGTACTAGAAAGTTGTAATTGCGGGGAATATACCGAACTAAAAGAAATTATTGCTGGAACAAAACAATCTAAATATTAATTTATACTTTGAGTTATTTAAGGCTGAATCAATAAAATTGAACATAGCTCTGATTGAAAATTTTACTGATTATACTATTATGTATTCATTTTGATTGAAGAACTCATAATTTTAACCAATATAATTTTTATCACAATTATATTAACAGCAGATAATGCCGTCATTGTTGGATCTATTGCTTCAAATTTTGTTCCAAAAAACAGAAAGCAAATAATTCTTTGGGGTGTAATTGGAGCCTTTGTTTTTAAAATCTTTTTTGCAATTTTTGCTACTTTTTTATTTGAATTTTATTTTATAAAAATTTTAGGTGGTTTGTTGCTAATTTGGATTGTAAATGATTTAAGGAAAGATTTATTAGACATTAAAAAAGTAAAACCCACTACTAAAAAAGGTAAAGAACCTTCATACATTAGTAGCATTGGAAAGGTTTTATTTGCAGACATCATGATTAGTTTTGACAATGTAATTGGTGTAGTTGCTGCAGCAAAAGGTTATTTCGGATTTATGATATTTGGACTGATGTTATCAGTTGTCTTAACTGGTGCTTTAGCGACATATATGGCTAATTATATACAAAGACATATTTGGATAGCTTATATCGGCTTAGTATTTATCTTAATAGTTGGTCTGCAATTAGTAATTGGTGGATTGGTTGATCTTGAAATATTAAATATTAATGAAGAATTTAAAAAATACTTTTAATTAAAAAGAATTTTTTTTATTAGGAAATTTAATTTTTCTAACTTCTTTTGAATAATTTGAAACAGCTTTAGAAATATCGTTTCTAATATTTACATATTTTTTTACAAATTTATAATTTATTGGATTTAAGCCAATTAAATCATCAAAAACTAATATTTGACCATCACAATATTTAGAAGCTCCAATACCAATAGTTGGTATCTTTAAATTCTGAGTTACAAGCTTTGCTAATGAAGTTTCAACACATTCTAAAACAATTGAAAACACTCCAGCTTTTTCTAATAATTGTGAGTCCCTTAGAATGTGATCTCTCTCTAGCTTTTTTTTACCTTTAAATTTAAAAGTTTTATCTGACTGAGGAAGCAACCCTAGATGGCCCATGACTGGAATTTTGTTTTTAACTAAAGATTTGATTGTTTCATAAATTTTTTTTCCACCTTCTAATTTTACACCGTCACACTTTGTTTTTTTCATTATTTGTTTTGCATTTTTCACTGCCTCTTTAGGAGTTCGATAGGTGTTATGTGGCATATCAACAATCATTAAGCTTTTTTTTATACCCATTCTGACACTTTTAGAATGTTCAATCATTGTGCTCAAATTTACTTCTCTTGTAGATTTATAGTTGTATAAAACCGAACCAAGAGAATCTCCAACAAGTATAATATCGCAATAATTATCTAAAATTGATGCTATGTTTTTTGAGTAAGCAGTTAAACTTACAATTTTTTGTTTATTTTTTTTTTTAATTAAATCTGAAATTTTTTTTTTCATCGACTTACCAAGAGCCGGTATTTTCCATAGAAGCCCAAGGTTCTTTAGGTTCTAAATTTCCCTCTTGAAGTATTTCAATTGAAATTTTGTCTGGTGATCTAACAAAAGCCATATGGCCATCTCTTGGAGGTCTATTAATAGTATAACCCATATCCATTAATCTTTGGCAAGTTTCATAAATATTATCTACTCTATAGGCAAGATGACCAAAATTTCTTGAACCTTCTCCAAGCTCATCACCATCCCAATTATAAGTTAATTCTATTTCTGCTTTTTCATCATTAGGGGCTGCAAGAAAAATTAATGTAAATCTTCCTTTTTCATTTTCCATTCTTCTTGTTTCTTTTAAACCAAGCCCTTCGCAGAAAAATCTTAAAGACTCATCCACGTCTTTAACTCTAATCATTGTGTGTAAATATTTCATAATGTTAATTTATAATTAAAAACTACTCTAATTCAATAGTACTAGGTGGTTTTGAAGTAACATCATACACTACTCTGTTTATACCCCTTATACTGTTAACTATTTTATTTGATATAGTTTGCATAAAAGACTTTTTAAATTCATAATAATCTGCAGTCATTCCATCTTCAGATGTAATTGCTCTTAATAAACATAAATATTCATAAGTACGATTGTCTCCCATAACACCCACTGTTTTCACTGGAAGTAATGCTGCATAAGCTTGCCAAATCTTGTGATAAAGACCGTGATCTTTTAAAGCTTGAATAAAGTAATAATCAGCCTCTTTTAGAATTTTAATTTTTTCATTAGTTATAATACCTGGCATTCGAATAGCTAAACCTGGTCCAGGAAAAGGATGTCTTGAAATAATTTCTTTACTTAAATTTAACTCTAATCCTAATTTTCTTACTTCGTCCTTAAATAAGAATTTTAGTGGTTCTACTAATTTTAAATTCATTTTTTTAGGTAAGCCACCAACATTATGATGTGATTTAATTTTTGAAGTTTGGCTTCCAGTAACAGATTTGCTCTCAATTAAATCTGGATAAAGAGTGCCCTGAGCTAAAAATTTAACATTTTTAATTTTCTTAGCGTATCGTTCAAATATTTTGATAAATAAATTACCAATTATTTTTCTTTTTTTTTCTGGATCAGAAATATTTTTTAATTTTTTTAAAAATTCCTCTTCGGCATTTACATAAATTAAATTCATTTTTAAACGCTTCTTAAAAGTCTGCACCACCTGTACTTCCTCATTTTTTCTTAAAAGGCCAGTGTTTACAAAAATACAATAAAGTTTTTTACCAATAGCTTTATTAAGTAATTGAGCAACTACACTACTATCCACACCTCCTGATAAAGCACAAATAACTTTGTTATTTCCAACTTGTTTTCTAACATCTTTAATAAGCTGATTTTTTTGATCCCTAGATGACCAATTTCTTTTAATTTTACAAATTAAAAAAATGAAATTACTTATTAATTTCTTTCCATTCTCTGTATGAGTTACCTCTGGGTGGAATTGTACCCCATAATATTTTTTTATTTTATTTTCAACAATTGCAAATTTTGAATTGGTGCTAGATGCAACAACTCTAAAATTCTTAGGCAGTTTTGAAACTTGATCAGCATGGCTCATCCAAACTTGTTTGGATTTTTTGTTTCCAAAAAAATTAGTTGTTAAAAGACTGTTATTCTTTTTATAGACATTAGCTAAACCAAATTCTCTATGTTTTGATTGTTTTACCCTTCCACCATTAAGTTTTGATAAAATTTGATGTCCGAAACATATTCCAAGAACTGGTACATCAAGTTGTAAAATTTTTTTATCAAATGAATATTTATTTATTTGATAAACATTTAATGGACCACCAGATAATACTATTCCCTTAATACTGTGATTTATATCTTTAAGTTTTATTTTTTTGTGACTAACTATCTCTGAAAAAACACCTAATTCTCTTACTCTTCTTGCAATTAATTGAGTAAATTGAGAACCAAAATCTATTATTAAGATTTTGTTAAGATTTTGATCAAGACTCATTATTTTCAGGTTCTATATTTTTTAATGACTCTTGAATATCTTTGTTTTCATCACATAAATTTTTGCAAACTTCTACAAACTTATCTAAAAGATCTTTGACTTTTTCATAATTAGATTTTTCTAAAGCAATTTTCATTAACATCAATAAAGCTTCTTCGTTATCAGGCTCAATTAAAAGTGTCGTTTCTAAATTGTATTCTTCTTTTCTTTGATTTTCTTCCTGGTTGTAAATTTTTGCTAAATATAAATATGAGCTTGCATCTTTTGGATTAAAAACAATATTTCTCTCAAATAGAAAACGCGCATCTTCATATTTTTCTTTTTTAAACAATTCTAAAGCTTCACTAAAAAAATTTTCTTTACTAAAAGACGTACTGTAAAAAAAAGCTGTTAAAAGTATTATTCCTGTTAATTTTAAAAATTTACTCATTAATATTTACTATCGTTTTTTACCACATCTACATTATGAACCATACTTTCATAAAATCCAGCTTTTGTAATTTTCACAAATTGTGGTTTATTTCTTAATTTAATGATTGTTTTTGATCCAAGATAGCCCATGGAAGATTTCAATCCACCAATTAATTTATAAATAATACTCCCAACATCTCCTTTATATTTTACGAAACCTTCAACACCTTCAGGCACATATTTTGAGGAGTCTTTTTGTTTTTTTTGAAAGTATCTATCAGCTGATCCTTTATTCATAGCTCCTACTGATCCCATTCCTCTAAAACTTTTGAAAAGCTGTCCATTTTTTTTTATTAATTTTCCTGGAGTTTCGTTTGTACCTGCAAATAACGAACCTATCATTACAGCATCTGCTCCTGCAGCAAAAGCTTTTGCTAAATCACCAGAATATTTTATTCCCCCATCTGAAATTATTTTAACATTTTTATTCTTTAAACCACTTCTCACACCTAAAATTGCGCTTAATTGAGGAACTCCTATTCCAGCAACCAGTCTTGTTGTGCAAATAGAACCTGGACCTATACCAATTTTAATTATATCTACTCCTAACTTTATTAAGAATTTTGCAGCTTCTGGTGTTGCAATATTTCCTGCACACAAAGCAATTTTGTTAGTTTTTATTTTTTTAATATATTTAATTATTTCAGCAACTTTCTTTGTATGGCCATGTGCTGTGTCTACTACGATTAAATCTACACCTTCTTTAATTATTTCTTTAGCTCTGATAAATTCATTTGGTGCTGCACCTACAGCTGCTCCAACAATTAATTTTTGTTTTTTTACTTTTTTTATCTCCGATACTTGTTTTTTTATATCAAGGTTTCTGTGAATTACTCCAATACCCCCAGCTTTAGCTATAGCTATTGCCATTCTACTCTCTGTGACAGTATCCATTGCAGATGACAAAAGTGGAATTTTAAGTTTCAAATGCTTTGTTAAAGATACACTGGTGTCTGCATCAGAAGGTAATATTTCTGAATACTTTGGAGCTAATGTAACATCGTCAAAGGTAAGTGCTTCTTTTATGGGAACCATAATCTTTTATATACGATTCCTTTTAAATTAAAAGTCTCTATCGGATTTTTCTACAAATTATAAAACTTTCTTTTGAATCTTTTCTGCTAGATTTTGGTTTAAAAACCTTAACTTCTTTAAAATATTTTTTTCCCTCTGCGACGATTTCGTTAAATGTTCCTCCCATAAAAATTTTTGAAATAAAATATCCATTTTCTTTCATTAAATCTTTTGCAAAAAACATTGCCTCTTTACACAGTTCTCCAGTTTGTATTGAATCTATATTTTTAATACCAGTTGTATCTACGGCCATATCAGACATAACGACATCAACTTTACCGTTTATATTTTTTTTAATTTCTTCTTGAGTTTTTTCTTCAGTAAAATCTCCTTGGATTTGAACACTATTACCTATGGGCTCCATTTTTTTTAAATCTATTGATATCAATTTTCCACTTTTAGCTGCTTTAAAAGCATATTGTGACCAGCTTCCTGGGGCTGCACCAATATCAATTACTGATAATCCACCTTTAAAAATTTTAAATTTTTCATCAATTTCAATTAATTTGTAAGCTGATCTAGCGCGATACCCATCTACTTTGGACTGTCTAACATAGATATCTCTACGCTGTTTATTAACCCAGTTCTTAGAGATTTTATTTTTTTTCAATTAATTATTAAATCTTAAACTTTTATTTAAAATTTTACCTGTAAGAGTTTGAATATTTATTTTAATATTCTTGTTTAATCTCATATCTTCGTTATCTTTCCAGATACCAGCAGCTAAATGCATAATTCCAATTTTATAGTTAGGTAAATAAGGCTCTACCCATGTATCTTTATCCTCATCAAATTTTGGTAAAAGGTTACTAGTGATCCAATTGCAGTTTAAAGGAAGAAATTCAGTTTCGACATTATCAACATAAACAGACATATTCATCGCTAATTGTTCAGAGCCAAATATTTCTCCACCTTTAAGTGTTTGCTTTAAGTTTTCCTGCCATGAATTCCAACACGTTGAATTTTTTTCTAAAGAAAAAACACCAATATTGATATGAGGAGCAAAGGCTAACTTTCTAGCTTTTTCTAAACTAACATTGGATTTAATTGCGTGTTTAAAATTTTGAGATTTAATAATTGCTAGTTTTCCAAAAACCCAATTTACTCTAGAAGTAATCTTGTAACCTGGTCCAATAGTTTGTGTAATTCCTAATTTGCCATTCTCACACGCTTTAAAATAAAGCTCAACTGATTGCCAATCATTGACCCACGCATCACAATCAATCCATAAATATTTTTCATAGCTTGGAAAGTATTTGGGCAAAAAGGCCCTGGATACTTGGCTCTTTAACCATTCACGCCCTTTGATTTTACTATCTGGAACTTTTATATCCCATTCTGCTGATTTTATTTCATCTACTTTTGATGATAATTCTGTCTTTTGATCCTCTGATAGACCAGCATCCAAAATACATATTGCAACTTCAGAGCTCTCTTTAAATCTTTTAATAGAGTCTATCAACTCATTTAATAAAGGGAAATAATTTGAATCAGCTAATGATACAATAACATTTTTTTTCATCACAAAATATCTTCAAGATCATCATCTTCATCTTTATAATTCTGATCTTCGTTTTGTTTTTTTAATTTTTGATAATGAAAAAAACTAATTGGAAGCATACCTAAGTATATAATTGCACTAATAGATATAACGTTAAATGGATATATTAAAAGTAATCCAAAAAATAAAACTATTCCAAATAAAAGAAAAATAGTTGCTTTTCTTTGAATTACGATTTTTTTAAAAGAATAACTTGGAAATTTACTAATCAATAATAAAGATGTTACGATAAAAAAAACTGGAACAATAATATTATAATTTATATTTATAAAATTGAAGCTTGTAAGACTAAAAATTAATGGAGTTAGAACTAAGATACCTCCTGCTGGAGATGGAACTCCTTCAAAAAAATTATCTCTCCAAGAAGGTGCTTGACCTGTATTTACATTGAAACGAGCCAAACGTAATGCAACACAAATTACATATATTAAACATAACAACCATCCAAATCTTCCTAATGTATTTAGTTTCCAGAAATACATAATAAATGCTGGGGCTACTCCAAAACTTATCATATCTGTTAAAGAATCTAACTCTTTACCAACTTTTGATGTCCCTTTAATTAATCTTGCTATTCTTCCATCTAATCCATCAATAAGAGCAGCGAACATAATTGCTATAATTGCAAATTCAAATTTTCCATCCAATGCAAATCTGATTGATGACAAGCCTATACAAACCCCAATAAGAGTTAGCATGTTAGGTAAAATCACTCTTGCGTTTGTTTTTTTATCTGTAACAATTTTTAAATTGTTTTTTGGCTGTTCCATAAATTAATTTTTAGCCAGCAGTGTTTCTCCTGAAATTGCTGTTTGACCAACTTTAACTAGTGGTTCGTAATTTTCATAATAAACGTCTGCTCTACTACCAAATCTAATCATCCCAATTCTGTCACCTTGATTTAATTCCTGATTTTTATTTGTTTCACAAACTATTCTTCTTGCAACTAATCCTGCAATTTGAACGACCACAATATCATTTCCATGTTTGTCTTTTATTTTATAATAATTTCTCTCGTTGTCTTCGCTTGCTTTATCTAAAGATGCATTTAAAAACTTTCCTGGTTTATATAAAATATCTTCAACAATACCTGAGCATGGTGTTCTGTTAACATGACAATCAAAGACATTCATAAAAATACTAATTTTTTTAAATTTTTTATTTTCTAGTCCAAGTTCTTTTGGACCATCTACCTCCTCAACTTTAATCACTTCTCCATCAGCAGGACTTACTAGGTAACTATCATCTCCTATAATTGTTCTCTCTGGATCTCTAAAAAAATAATAAACCCAGACACTTAGTAAAATTCCTATTAATCCTAAAAAATTATTAATAATTAGAAAAATGATAGTTATGAATACAGCTATGACTATAAACTTGTATCCTTCTGTGTGAATCTTTGGAAATATCTTACTAAACATATTCTTCTATTTGCTAATTTTCGATTAATATGTATATAAAACGATCAAATTCAATTAATAAGATAATTTTTATTTAATGAGCAAAATCAAGGTAAAAAACCCAGTTGTAGAGCTGGATGGCGATGAAATGACTCGTATTATATGGGAGTTTATTAAAAACAAACTAATCCTCCCATATTTAGATCTTGGTATTGAATATTACGATTTAGGCATGAAAAGCAGAGATAATACTGATGATCAAATCACAATAGACTCTGCGAATGCAATCAAAAAAATTGGTGTTGGAATAAAGTGTGCAACTATTACCCCTGATGAAGCAAGAGTAGAAGAATTTGATTTAAAAAAAATGTGGAGATCTCCTAACGGAACGATAAGAAATATAATTGGAGGAACAGTATTTAGAGAACCAATTATTTGTAAAAATATTCCAAAACTTGTCCCTTCTTGGACTGATCCAGTGATTATTGGAAGACATGCATTTGGTGACCAATATAGAGCAACTGATTTTAAAGTTCCTGGAAAAGGAAAAATGGAAGTGAAGTGGACATCGGAAGATGGAAAAGATGAAATTAAATATGAAGTATTTAATTTTACAGGTCCTGGTGTGGCTTTATCAATGTACAATTTAGATAAGTCTATTGAAGACTTTGCAAGATCTTGTTTCAGCTATGGGTTAATTAAAAAATGGCCTGTTTATATGTCTACAAAAAATACAATTCTAAAACAATATGATGGAAGATTTAAAGATATTTTCCAAGAAATTTTTGACAAAGAATATAAGAGTGAATTTGAAAAAAATAATTTAACTTATGAACATAGGTTAATTGACGACATGGTTGCATGCGCAATGAAGTGGAGTGGAAAATATATTTGGGCTTGTAAAAATTATGATGGAGATGTGCAATCAGATACTATGGCACAAGGTTATGGTTCTTTGGGATTAATGACGAGTACATTATTAACTCCAGATGGAAAAGTAATGGAAGCAGAGGCTGCACATGGAACAGTAACTAGACATTATAGAATGCATCAAAAAGGAAAAGAAACTTCAACCAACCCAATCGCATCAATTTTTGCTTGGACTAGAGGATTAGCTCACAGAGGTAAATTAGATAATAATGAAGAACTGATCAAATTTGCACAAACTTTAGAAAAAGTTTGTATTGAATGTGTGGAAAGTGGATCAATGACAAAAGATTTAGCAATTCTTGTAGGTCCAAATAGTAAATTCTTAACTACAAATCAATTTTTAGACGAAATTGATGGTAATTTAAAAAATAAATTAAACTAAACCCTTAAGCTTTTCAAAAGCTTCTTCAATTTTTGACTGGTCTTGTCCACCAGCTTGGGCAAAGTCTTTTCTTCCACCACCGCCTTTGCCACCAATTATTTCAGATCCAACTTTAACAAATTGAACTGCATCAAACTTGTTAGTTAAATTGTCAGTTACGCCAACAGCTAATCCAACCTTGTCATCTTTATTTGCAAACACAACCACAATACCTTCACCTAAATCTTTTTTACCTTTATCTACAAGTTTTCTTAATTCTTTTGGAGGCAATCCATCTATTTTTTGGAGTCTTAACTTAACTCCATTAATTTTTTCATCTTTAACAATATTTTTAGATTTATTCTCTAAAATTGTATTTACTGAGATTGTCTCTAATTGTTTAGTTAAATTTTTAATTAAAGTTTTTTGGTCAGTTTCCTCTAAACTTGGTTTTCCACCAAGTTTGATAATTTGCTGACTTAAATCTTTAATAGTTTCCTCATCTTTTTCTGCAGATATGTTTGATAATTTCTCTTTATTTTTAAGATATTCCTCTAATTGTTTATCTCTTAATGCCTCAATTCTTCTTACCCCTGCAGCAATTGATGATTGGCTGACGATCTTAAATTTGCCTATATCGCCTGTGTTTTTGACGTGTGTTCCGCCACACAACTCTGTTGAAAAATATTTTCCATCCTCATCTCCCATTGAAAGAACACGTACTTCATCACCGTATTTTTCACCAAATAATGCTAAAGCACCATTTTCAACTGCCTCATCAGGTGTCATTAATCTAGTTTTTACATCAGATTTTTTTGAAACCATTTTGTTCACAAACTCCTCTATTTTATCAATTTCCTCATTCAAAATAGGCTTCATATGACTGAAATCAAATCTTAATCTGCTTGGCTCTACTAAAGATCCTTTCTGAGTGACATGCGTACCAAGAACTCTTCTCAATGACTCGTGCAATAGATGGGTTGCTGAGTGATAAGCGCGAGTATTATCTCTTCTTTCCACATCAATTTTTAACTCTACACTTTCTTGTAGTTTTGTAGATCCACTCTTTACCTTTCCATAATGGACAAATAAATCTCCTAGTTTTTTTTGGACATCAGTTACTTCAAATTTAAAGTCATTTGATACTATTTCACCAGTATCACCAACCTGACCTCCAGACTCTCCATAGAAAGGAGTTTGATTTACTATAATCATTCCCTCATCATTTTCTTTTAACTGATCTACTTCTTTGTTGTCTTTTAAAAGAGACAACACAACACCTTCAGCTTGATTAGTTTCATATCCTAAAAATTCAGTCGCTTCTAATTTATCTTTTATTCCAAACCAGATATCTTCAACTGCAGCATCTCCAGAACCTTTCCAATTTTTCTTAGCAAGTTCTCTACTTTCCTTCATTAAAGATTGAAACTTTTCAGTATCAATTGACATTGATTTATTTCTTAAAATATCCTCTGTAAGATCTAACGGGAAACCATAGGTATCGTATAATTTAAAAGCTACTTCACCTGGTAACACTTTATCTATTTTAGATATTTCATCATTTAAAATTTTTATTCCTCTGTCTAATAGAACTAAGAATTTTTCTTCCTCCATTTTTAAAGTTTCTTTAATTAAAGACTCTGCTCTAACTAACTCTGGATAGTTTCCTGACATTTCATTTTTAAGAGTGTCAAACAAATTATAAAAAACTGGTTCCTTGGATCCAAGTAAATGAGAATGTCTCATCCCTCTTCTCATAATTCTTCTAAGAACATAACCTCTTCCTTCATTTGAAGGTAAAACACCTTCAGCAATTAAAAATGAACTTGCTCTTAGGTGATCAGCTATTACTCTAAAACTTGAAAGATTAGATTTATCTGATTTAACTTTTACAATTTCTGAAGCTGAATTAATTATTTTTTTAAAATGATCTGTTTCATAATTATCATGAGTACCTTGTAATAAAGCTGCTATTCGCTCAAGTCCCATTCCTGTATCAACAGATGGTTTTGGAAGATTTATTCTTTTATCTTTTGTGACTTGCTCAAATTGCATGAAGACCAAGTTCCAAATTTCTATAAATCTATCTCCATCCTCATCTTTACTTCCTGGTAATCCCCCAGGTAAATGATCTCCATGATCAAAGAATATTTCAGAACACGGTCCACAAGGACCTGTCTCACCCATTGACCAAAAATTATCTGATGTATCAATTCTAATTATTCTATCATCGCTAAAACCCGCTATTTTCTTCCAAAAATTAAAGGCTTCATCGTCTTCATGAAATACAGTTACATAAAGTCTGTTTTTATCTATTCCAAAATCTTTTGTAATTAAGTTCCAAGCATAATGAATTGCTTGCTCTTTAAAATAATCACCAAAAGAAAAGTTTCCTAACATCTCAAAAAAAGTATGGTGTCTTGGTGTGTAACCAACATTTTCTAAATCGTTATGCTTACCACCTGCCCTTACACATTTTTGTGATGTGGTTGCTCTTGCATAATCTCTTTTTTCTAAGCCTGTGAAAACGTTCTTAAACTGGACCATTCCAGAGTTGGCAAACATCAATGTAGGATCATTGTTTGGAACCAAATTACTAGATTCTACTATCTTGTGATCGTTCTTTTCAAAATACTTTAAGAAAGTATTTCTTATTTCATTAAGTGTTTTGTCTGCCATATTTTTAAAATACAGCTTTTTTATTCTATGTCTAGATATCGAAGGGAAAAAAGGCGCTTAAATTAAGCGCCTTTTATTAATAAAGATGACCTATTAATTCTTTTTAGATGGAGGAGTAGCCTCTGCTTTTTCAGCTTCTTCTTTTTCAGCTACTTTCTTTTCTTTCTCTAATTTTTCAGGATCGATTGGATTTCCCTCTATTTTCTTAGAAATCACACCTGCTTTTTCTCTAATTGCCATTTCAATTTCTGCAGCAACTTTAGGATTTTGAGCTAGATAAGTCTTAGCATTCTCTCTACCTTGACCAATCTTCTCACCTTTGTAAGCATACCATGCACCTGATTTTTCAATTATATCTGCTTTAGAACCAAGATCGACTAATTCACCCATCTTGCTAATTCCTCTTCCATACATCAAATCAAATTCAACAACTTTGAATGGTGGTGCTACTTTATTCTTAACTACCTTCACTCTAGTAGAGTTACCAATAATTTCGTCTTTATCTTTGATGGCACCAATTCTTCTAATATCCATTCTTACAGATGAGTAAAACTTAAGTGCATTACCACCTGATGTTGTTTCTGGACTTCCAAACATAACTCCGATTTTCATTCTGATTTGGTTAATGAAAATCATCATTGTGTTTGTATTTGAGATTGAGCTTGTTAATTTTCTTAAAGCCTGACTCATTAATCTTGATTGAAGACCAACATGATGATCTCCCATTTCACCGTCAATTTCAGCTTTAGGAGTTAAAGCTGCAACAGAGTCGATAACAATTACTGAAATAGAGCCTGATTTTACTAGTGTATCAGCGATTTCTAATGCTTGTTCACCAGTATCTGGCTGTGAGATTAAAAGTTCTTCAGTATTTACACCTAATTTTTTTGCATAAACTGGGTCTAATGCATGTTCTGCATCAACGAATGCACAAATTCCACCAGATTTTTGAGCTTCAGCAACAACTTGTAATGCTAATGTTGTTTTTCCAGATGACTCTGGTCCATAAACTTCAATAATTCTTCCTTTTGGTAATCCACCTATACCTAAAGCTAAATCAAGACTTAAAGAACCTGTTGAAACAGACTCGATATCCATTGCTCTCTTTTCACCAAGCTTCATTACAGAGCCTTTTCCAAAATTATCTGTAATTTGAGCTATCGCAGCGTCTAACGCTTTGTTCTTTTCTTTAACATCCATTTCTTGATCTTTGGTAGATTTAACTACTTTTAGGTTATTTTTCGTCATTTTTTGCCTCTTTTTTTAAATTTTTTAACACTCGAATCATGGAATAAATGTACACATTTTGTTCTCATTAGCAATATATTTATTTTTTACTACTAAAAATCAAATAATTACTTAAGTTTTAGATATTGGCTGTTGAGTAAACCCACGGCTTTGAGCAGATTGTATTGAGCCATTAGATAATTTTTCTCAGAACTTGCTAAAGAAATTTGAGCAGAAAGTAATAAAGCATTTGATTGAATAACATCTAAAGTTGTTCTCGAACCTCTTTCGTACTCTGCTGCAATTCCTTCATTAGCTATTTCAGCTGCACTTACTTGAACTTTAACTGAATTTAAAAAACTTTCTGAAGACTCTAGGCTAGACCATGCACTTGCTACATTTGTTTCATTTGTTCTTACAGCATCATCTAACAATAGTCTTTTTCTAGTAGTTAAGTTTGAATTTTTAGAAATAGTTGATCTTTTTTTTCCACCTGAATAAAAAGGCCAATTAACTGTTGCCTTTAATACATCTTTTTCTCTTTCATCATATGTAGAACTTAGATCATCAGTATAAGATCTTTCTAAAGATAAAGAAGCAGTTGGTTTTAGATCTGACTCAGAAATTTCTAATTCTTTCTCTGCTTTAGCTAAATCAAATTTTGCTATTTGAATATCCGGATTATTTTGTTTTGAAATACTAATTGCCTCGTTTAAAGATTTTGGAATACTGACTATTGCTGTTGAATTTTTCTGTAATTTGTTTGGATCACTAATTTTCCCAATTATATTCTCATAATTTAGTTTACTAATTAATAAATCACTTTTTGATTTTGCAAATTGTGCTTGAGCTCCTGCAAGCGATGATTCTGATTGTGCTAGGTCAGTATTAGTGATTTGACCTCTGTCTCTTCTAATTTGATCATTTTCAACTTGTCTGATTAAAAGATTTAAATTTTTTTTATTTATATCTAAAGTTTCTCTAGCTAAAATTAAATTTGTAAATGCATCAATTGCTTTATGTAAAATATCTTGTTCTTTTTTAACTAATTGAGCTTTTGCTAAATCTAAAGCAGTAATGTTTTTTTCTAGAGTTAAATCTCTTCCAAAATCTAACAATGTTTGTTCTAACTTAATTGAAGTAGTGAATGGGTCTACATCTGTTATACTTGCATCACCACCACTTTGATTAGTAAGTTTATTCGTATCCTCAATACTTTTTGTTCCACTTAATGTTAAAGATGGTTTGTAATCGGCTTTTGCAATATTAACATCTTCCTCTGATGCTTTAATATTTTCTCTTTCAGCATTTAATTGAATATTGTTTTTGTAAGTTTCATTTAATGCTTCAAGAAGGGTAACTGCAAAAGCGTTACTAAAATAGAATATTGATGCGATAATTATGATAAATATTTTTTTCATTTCGATTTGTATACAGCAGTTTTAATTTGATGGTTACTATTTAAATTTAAAATTATAGATGCATATTTGGGCATATTTTTAAACATATTTTGAGTAATTCTTTGATAGGTTTGCATAAAATTAATAACATCTCCTTTACTCATTATCTTATGACCACCTTTTTTCTTTGTTTTTAACCATAGTTTATGTTCCTGCTTTAATCTCCACTTTTGTAATAAACTAAAGTTTTTTGCTTTTAAGTAAATCATGCAATTTAGCTGAGAATATAATTTTTTATACTTAGTTTTTAATTGCTGATTAACGTATTTTCTCCAAACTAGTTTTTGGTCATTAGCCTTTTCCATAGAATTAATGGATTTTTTTAATGTCTTATTTACCTCTTCTCTTGCTCCAACACACCACCCTTCAAAAATAATAACATCTGGTCTTTTGTTAATTGTGTTCCATTTGTTTTTAGGAAATCTGTCATCAATTGCCTTATTAAAGTTTGGTAATTTCATATTTTTAAACTTTTTTGCTTTAGATTTTTTAAAGAAATCTAACATCATATCGATGTCATGAGTTCCGGGAACTCCTCTAGTAAGTAACATATGATGTACTTTTTTTGATAAAGCAATTCTTTCTTTTCTAGTTTTATAAAAATCATCAATAGAAATCTTGAATACTTTCAATTTAAAATACTTTTCTAATATTATCTTTATTATGGAGCTAATAGTTGTTTTGCCTGTTCCTTGTCCTCCAGCTAATCCAACAAAGTAAGGTTTTTTGTTATCTGCTTTTTTTGCAATCCAAAAACATATTGGGATTAAAAAATTCTTGATCATCCTCTCTTTATTACCGAACTTTTCTGTTGAAGTTTCTTGTGATTTAATAAATTTAAAACAATCTTTTTTAACTTTTTTAAAACACTCTTCAGATAATTTCATTGAACTTTTATTTTTCTTGATCCATTGGATGGTTAAGACCATCAAAGTAAGCTACTTCTTTTAAATCCTCTACTTTAACCTCGTCTACACATCCCATATTAAATCCAGTCATAGCTGGTGCACTTCTTGGATTGTGATGAGTGTAAATTCCACATTCAGTACAAAAGTAATGATTAGCAACTTTAGTATGATATTGATAAAGTTTTAATTTATCTTGTCCTTTAGTAACTTTAAAATCTTCATTTTTGACCATACCCATTGTTGCATTTTTTCTTTTACAAATTGAACAATTACATCTTACAATTTTTGCTAATTCTTTAACTGTAGCATTAATTTCTGCTTCTACAGCTCCACAATGACAATTTAGTTTCATACAACTCCTTTTTTATTTTAAAATACTTTTAGCTGCAATCTTATTTCCATCTAAATCACGAATATATCCATAATAATTTCCATCTTTTCTAACTCCTGGAACTCCCTCATCTGTTGCACCTTTTGATATTGCAATTTCATAAAATTTTTCAACAGCTTCTTTGTTTTCTGCTAATAAAGTTATTTGGGTTCCATTTCCAAACGTTGCATCTTTTCCATTTACTGGATGTGTTACATAAAATTGGACTTTCTCTGGATCACTTGAATGAGCGTAACCAAGATATTTTTGTGTTTTCAAAACTCTTTTTAATTTCAAAGGTTCAAATACAGCATCATAAAAATCACCTGATTTTTCATGATCATCAGATCCAACCATCACAAAATCTAAAATATTCATGATTTATTTATTATATACCTCATAAACTTTTTCTCTTTCACTTTTGTTCATTCCCTTGGTTTCTTCTATAAACTTATTTCTTAATTCTCTTGTTTTTAATATGAAAAAACAAACAGTGTCTTTGCTATGGTAAACTGCTTTTAATTCATCATCTATTTCGTTTAACTCTTCTGGAATATCTGCTTTAATACAAATCATAATTTTCCTTTATAAATCACTTTAAGACTACTTATTGTAAAAGTTATCCACATGTCCACCAAATGTTGTTTTCGATGTTCACGTTTTGATTCACTTTTGATTCAATTACGGACTCAAAATACAACCTCTTGAGTGTATTCTATAAATGGTCTATAAAGTAGAACAAAACAAGAACATGAAACTAACAATCCCTTATTATCTACATAAAGCAGGCGCTGGCTTTCCTTCCCCTGCTACTGATTATATCGAAGAAGATATTGATCTGAACATGCATTTAATAAGAAATGTTCCAGCAACTTTCATCATCAGAGTTCAAGGAAAATCCATGGTCGATGTTGGGATTAATGATGGTGACTTATTGGTAGTTGATAAAAGTTTAAAACCAAAAAACTTTTCAACAGTGATTGCAAATGTTCATGATGAGCTTGTGGTTAAAACTTTAGTTCAAGAAAGAGATAAAAAATTTTTAACTTCTGGATCTAAAGAATTTTCTGACAGAATTTTAATTAACAAAGAACAAGATATTTTTATTTGGGGGGTTGTTACTTATGTCATCCATTCAACATACTAAAAAAATAGCATTAATTGATTGTAATTCTTTTTATGTCTCATGTGAGCGATTATTTAATCCAAAAATAAGAAAAAAACCTGTTGTCGTTTTATCTAATAATGATGGTTGTATTATTTCAAGATCAAATGAAGCAAAAGCTTTGGGTATTAAAATGGGGGAACCTTATTTTAAAGCAAAAGATATTATTCTTAAAAATAAAGTTGAAGTTTTCTCATCTAATTATTCTTTATATGGAGATTTATCAAGAAGAGTGATGCGAACTCTTAAAAGATTTAATTCAGAAATAGAAGTTTACTCCATTGATGAAGCATTTTTAGATTTATCAAACTTTCCTGATAATGAAGTAGAAAAAGTTGGAAAAGAAATTAGGAAAACAGTTTTACAATGGACTGGTATCCCAACCAGTATAGGAATTGCAAATACAAAAACTTTAAGTAAAGTTGCAAACCATATTGCTAAGAAAAAACAATCAGGGGTGACAAGTTTAATTGGTATTGAAAACTTAGATCCTATTTTAGAAAAAGTTGAAATTAATGATGTCTGGGGTGTTGGTAGAAAATTAACTAAATTTTATCAAAAGCATGGAATTTATAATGCTAAACAATTAAAAAACAAATCCAACACTTGGATCAAGAAAAGTTCAAATGTTCTAAGTTCAAGAACTGCAATGGAGCTTAGAGGAGTTTCTTGTATTGGATTAGAGACAACTACTACTAAAAGAAAGAGCTGTGTAGTTTCAAGATCATTTGGAAAAAGAATTGAAACTTTCCAAGAATTAAAAGAAGCGGTTGCTAACTATTGTTTAAACGCATCTGAAAAAATTAGATCAGAGTCTTTAGTTGCAAAAGCAATTACAGTATTTGTTAGAACCAGTCCTTTCCAGAGAAACTTTGGTTACTATTCAAATGCGAAGACAGTTGATTTTCCAATTGCAACAAACAATAGTATTGAAACAGTTAAGACAGCAGTTTCAATATTAGAAAGTATTTTTAAAAACGGTTACCGTTATCAAAAAGCAGGTGTCATGCTAACAGGGTTATCTAATGCAAGTGATAAAACAAATTTATTTACATCTGAAAAAGATGAAAAAATTAATAGCTTAATGCGATCAATTGATAACACTAATCATCGATACGGAAGATCTACTTTGAGTGTTGCTAGTGCGGGCGTTCATAAGAAGTGGAATATGCGAAGACAGTATTCTTCTAAAATTGATACAGCTGACTTCTATTGTTTACCAACGATTAGAACTTAGATCAAAACTCTATAGTCCACCTGATGAAAATAAGAATTTAGCAACATCTTCAACACCAATTTGCTTTTTCATCTGGCAAAAAACATAAGGTAAGCCATTTCGGGCCTTTTTTACGTCTTCTTTCATGACTTCAAGATTAACTTCTACATGAGGAGCTAAATCAGTCTTATTGATAATTAACAAGTCTGACTTTTGAATAGCAGGACCACCTTTTCTAGGGATATCTCCACCCATACCGACATCAATAACATAAATAGATAGATCGACTAGTTCTGGGCTAAATGTTGCTGCTAAATTATCTCCACCAGACTCAATTAAAATCAAATCAAGATCAGGAAATTTTTTTTTCATATTTTCTACAGCAAGCATATTAATTGAAGCATCTTCACGAATTGCTGTATGTGGACATCCTCCTGTTTCAACTCCTTTAATTCTCTCAAGAGGCAAAGCTTGAACTTTCATTAAAAATTCTGCATCCTCTTTTGTATAAATATCGTTTGATATTACAGCCATAGAAATTTTCTTTGATAAAAATTTACATAATTCAGCTGTTAAACTTGTCTTCCCTGCACCAACAGGTCCACCTATTCCAACTTTTAATGGTCCATTTATATTTTTCATGTTTTATAAATTCGTGTTTTCAAATTTTCATGCTTGATACTGTAGATATCACTATTAAAACAAATTCCACCTAAGTCTTCTAAATTAAAATTTTGACTTTCTTTTTCTATTTCTCTTATTAATTCGTAAGTTTTAATTATACAGTCCTGTCCAATTTTTTGCCCAATTGGTATATGTTTAATGCAAACATTTATTAGATTTGATACAAAGGATTGTAGATAAGATACTATTGCTAAGTTAAGCGGTATATCAAAATGTTTAGCTGCTTTAGCAACTGCAATTGGATAAGCAGTATTTTCAAGAATTTTAAAATTCCAACTATCAGCTAACACTTTTCTGAAAGCATTACCCATTTCAACTGACTCTATTTTTCTTTCTTTGGATGGACAAAGAGATAAGGCCAATTCATTTAACTCTTCTCCCTGATAGGTATATTTCATTAAAATTGCATCATTTTTACCTGTTCCGTATTTTAAGATACATTTTAAATAATCCAGAATATCTTCTTTTGACTTAATAAAGTTATCATTAATCATTGCCTCTAAACCATGAGAATATGAAAAACTTCCAATAGGAAATGATGGTGAAAACCAAGTTTGAAGAATTTGTAACGATTCTTTTAAATCTTTTTTATTTTTTAATTTAGTGTTTATGACTATGGGTTCTACCAATTCCATATGCTCCTCCCTCTGGTTTAAAAGGTCTTAAAACTTTCTTAACCTTTCCACCTAGTTTTAATATCATTTTTTTTATTACTTCATCATACTGTATAAAAATTCTATCTTTTTCAATTTGACATGGCATATGCCTATTTCCAATATGCCATATAAGTTGCATTAAATTTTTTCCTTTTATTTCTAACAAATTTTCTTTTTTGTTTTTGATTAAAATCAAATTTCCACTTTGAAGTCTAAATGCTTGATTTTCTGACAGTGATTTTGTCTCTGGTAAATTGACTAAAAATTCAAAACCATTATCTGAAACAAGTTTTTTTCTTCTCAAAAATCGCTCATCATAAGATAAAGATATGTGATCTTTTGCTTTATTTTTGGCTATTTTATTAACTATTAAAAAACAATTATCCATAAGCTAGAACATAAAATATCTTTGTGCCAAAGGAAGTTCTTTGGCTGGTTCACAAGTTATTATTTCACCATCAGCTTTTACCTCGTACGTCTCAGGATTAACTTCAATCTTTGGACACTTATTGTTTAAAATCATATCTTTTTTAGAAATGGCTCTAGTGTTTTCTACAGGTAATAAGTCTTTTCTAATACTTGCATCTTTCAAAGAATTCTTTTCAAGAGCTAGTTTGCTTGTGAAAATTACTGAGGATTTCTCTAACGACGTCCCAAATGATGAAAACATTGGTCTAGTGTATACTGGTTGCGGAGTTGGAATTGATGCATTTGGGTCTCCCATTTGTGCACAGGCTATACTTCCTCCTATTAGTATCATTTCTGGCTTGGCACCAAAGAAAGCTGGGTCCCATAAAACTAAATCTGCACGTTTATTTTTTTCAATACTTCCAATATGTTTTGAAATCCCATGAGCAATTGCAGGATTAATTGTATATTTTGCTAAATATCTTTTTACTCTAAAGTTATCGTTATCTCCTTTTTCCTCTGGTAAACTTCCTCTTTGAACTTTCATTTTATGTGCAGTTTGCCAAGTTCTAATAATAACTTCTCCAACTCTACCCATTGCCTGACTATCCGAGGCAATAATTGAAAAAGCACCCATATCATGAAGAATATCTTCTGCTGCAATTGTTTCTCTTCTTATCCTGCTTTCAGCAAATGCTACATCCTCGGGAATAGACTTATCGAGATGATGACAAACCATCAGCATATCTAAATGTTCCTCTATTGTATTAATTGTGTATGGTCTGGTTGGATTTGTTGAGGAAGGAATAACATGCTCTTCTCCACAAACTTTAATTATATCTGGTGCATGTCCACCACCAGCACCCTCTGTATGAAACGCATGTATAGTTCTTTTGTTAATTGCTTTGATAGTATTTTCTACAAACCCACTTTCATTTAAAGTGTCTGTATGAATCATTACTTGAACATCATTTTTGTCAGCGATATTTAAACAATTATCAATTGCTCCAGGCGTAGTTCCCCAATCCTCATGTAATTTTAAAGCTGAAGCACCTGCTAGAATTTGTTCTTCAAGACCTTCTGGTAATGAAGAATTTCCTTTTCCAGCAAAAGCTAAATTCATTGAAAAACCATCAGCAGATTGAATCATTCTTTGTATGTGCCATGGTCCAGGTGTACACGTTGTTGCAAGTGTTCCATGAGCTGGTCCAGTTCCTCCTCCAAGCATAGTTGTAATACCTGAGTGTAAAGCATCATCAATTTGTTGGGGACATATATAATGAATATGACTATCAAAACCCCCTGCTGTTAAAATTTTTCCTTCACCTGCAATTATCTCTGTTCCTGGACCAATAATAATATTTACTTTGGATTGAGTGTCTGGATTACCAGCTTTACCAATTTCAAATATTTTTCCATCCTTTAAACCTACATCAGCTTTATAAATTCCATTTACATCAACTATTAAAGCGTTGGTAATAACGGTATCAGCAGCTCCTTTTTCTCTGCTAATTTGAGATTGGCCCATCCCATCTCTTATTACTTTTCCACCACCAAACTTAACTTCTTCACCATAAGTGGTTAGATCGTTTTCAACTTCAATAAATAATTCAGTATCTGCTAGCCTTACTTTATCACCTGTGGTTGGCCCATACATATCTGCATAAGCTGCTCTAGATATTTTAACCATTATAATTTCCCCATAACTTTCTTATTGAACCCGTATATTTTTTTTAATCCATTTATTTCTATAAGCTCAACATCTTTAGATTGACCTGGCTCAAATCTTACAGCGGTTCCAGAAGGTATATTTAATCTCTTTCCATATGCTAATTTTCGATCAAAAACTAAATACTCATTTGTCTCAAAAAAATGATAGTGGCTTCCAACTTGCACTGGTCTATCTCCAGAATTAGAAATTTTAATTTTAGTAATTTTGGAGTCTTTATTTAGGTTAATTTCCTCTTTTTTTGTAATTACTTCGCCTGGCTTCATAATAATTATTACCTTATAGGTTTGTGCACAGTTACTAATTTAGTTCCATCTGGAAAAGTAGCTTCTACTTGAACTTCCTTGACCATATCTGGAATGCCTTCTATACAATCCTTTTTTTTAATGACATGAGCTCCTGCCTCCATCAGTTCCGCAACACTTTTGCCCTCTCTAGCTCCCTCGACAACAAAATCTGTTATTAAAGCGATAGCCTCTGGATAATTCAATTTTATACCTTTTGATAATCTATTTTTAGCGACAAGCGCTGCAAGGCTTATTAAAAGTTTATCTTTTTCTCTAGGAGTTAGTTTCATTTATATGTTCCATACTTTTGGTATTTTTGAACCTTTAAAAAAATAAGATAAAATTTTATCAATTGCAAATTTAAGATTATAACTATCTTTAGATAAAAGTCTTAGGATCAATTTATTATCCCATTGAGAATAATTTGAAGTTGTATTTTCATTGTTAGTTAAAGTTTCAGATAGATTATTAAGATTATTCAAAAACTTATTTCCTACAATAATAATTGTCGCAACTGCAGAATTTTTATTTAATGTTGAAAAACTATTCAAATATTTTTTCTCAAATAAACCTGTATTTATTGCTTCTGTATGAATTAACTTTTTATCAATATTAATATTCCAAAAATCTGAAAAATGTCCCTTTTCAAACTCCTCCTTCATAGAAGTTCGTCCAAAAATAATATTTTCACAAAGAAGTAGATTTGAATCTTTTGATAAATTAAAATTAATTTTTCTTTTTAAGTTACAATTATTAAATAAAATTAACTCTTTAGGTAGCCAAAATAAATTTGAATTGTTTAACAAATTTACATTAATTTCTAAATTGGCAGGATTACCAAAACCACTATAAATTTTTTCTGCTGCTTGAGTTGAAATACAAAGATTTGAACTATCAATTTCAAATTTGAAGTCATATTCATCTCCACTAGTAATTCCACCAGCAGTATTAATAAGCATTAATTGTTTTAAATTTTCATGAAAATCTGGCATCAAAGCTTTTGAAGATCCTTGCTGATAAAGTTTTTGTAAATTTTGATCTTTTATTTTTATTTCTAATCTGCCTTTAGATTTTTCTAGTTTTTTTTGACTTATGTTCATTACGTTATCCTAACATAAAAAAACCTGTTTATAGTTTGCCAATTTTAATAGCTAAATTAAACTTTAAAAAGTTTATCAGATAAATTTGGTAGATTTTCTCCCCAGAAAACTTCTTTAGTAATTTTCTTAAAATCTACATCAAAAACTGTAGACATTGCTGAAGCATAAATTGCTCTGGAGTCTATTGTGGAATTTAAGTCTCTTCCTTCAAATAATTCCTTTTTCTTTAATCCTGGCCAATCCGTGTGAACTTGTGCTTTTTTAACAAGTCCTCCTGCCATTAGAATGGCTGAACCATAACCATGCTCTGTTCCATTGCTACTGTTTTGCTTAATTGTTCTTCCAAACTCTGTGAGTGTTAAAACTAAAGTATTATTAAATGCCTCTTCAGACATTGAAGATTTTAAAGATCTAACAATATTGTCATAATCTGATAGGCAATCTGCATGAGCTCCATCTGTTGCCCCTTGAGCTGCATGCGTATCAAAACCATCCACTTCAAAAACTGCAACTTTTGGACCATTAGGTTTTGATAACTCAGTACCAGCACTTGAAGCTAAAATCCAAGCATCATCTCTTGATCTATTGTTAAAATCTCTTGTTAAAATTATTTCTAAATTGTCACTTAATAATTTTTCATCGTACTCTTTATATGCTTGTTTTATTAATTCTAAAGTTGCAGGATATGGCAAGCTACGACCTACAGGAAAATAATTATTATTCATTGGAACACCTCTGATTAATAGAGGCATGGGGAGAGCCAAAGCTAATCCTTGCCCTGTTAAGCCAGCTGATTTCATTCCTCTTCCAAGCCAACCTGTTTTTTCTTGGTAAGGTATTTTACCACCCGACTCCATTAAATTTTGACCATCAAAATGTGATCTACCTGTGTATGGAATGTTTGTTGCATGAACTGCAGCACTTAAATTTTGATCCCAAAGACTTTTGAATGTTTTTAATGCTGGGTGTAAGTCAAAATCTGAAGTTAATTTTAAAGTTCTATCAAGATTGATTTTACTTCTTAATTTTTCGAAATTTTTGTCACCTTTAACTGGAATAGCGCATAGACCATCCATTCCACCACGTAACATGATTATTACTAAATTCTTTTTTGTTTTAGAATTTGCATAACTATGAGCACTGAAACCTGCAAAATACAATGAGGTTAAAGCTGTGGTTTTTAAAAAATCTCTTCTTGATATCTTCATGCTTTTAAAAACTCCGGGTGGTTAAAAAGTAGAGTATGTTTTTCAGCAGATCTATTTTTTTGATTTAAGTATTTCATTATTTTACTTGGGTTGTCAAAATTATTTTCAACCATTTTCACATAATATTCTGAATTTTTATTATTTTCCATTTTAGCAAAATTATAACTTGCTTTTGCATACACCAGTCTTCTAATTAATAATTCAGGAGAAATCCAATCAGCGGAATGGTCTGACCAACCATTTGGTTGTTTTGCTCTGTAAGGGTGGTGGCCAATATTTTGTAATAACCACTCAGGTTCTCGTTGTGAGTCAAACGGTCTTTGACCAAGTTCATATTTATCCATTAATTCTGGTGAAGGTGGCCAATTTAAATCTGCAACTTTTGCGACCTGGATTAACCAATTTTCAGGTGTCTGAAATTTTTTATATTTATCATTGTATTCAAAAGCAACTTTAATTGCTGCTTTATGAATTTCAGGAATAAATCCGTCAGATTTTTTGAAGGCATCAATAATTGGCTGCTTCATCTTTTTTGTAGGTTCATCTGTTATTAAAAATCTGCAAAGTCTTTCTGCAACAAAATCTCTACAATTAGGATGATTTACTAAATCTTTAATAACAATAGCTAATGCTTTTTTACCTTTTTTATATTCTATCCCCAAAACATTTTTTTTACCTCTTTGATGATATTCAGAGTTAAACCAGACATTACCTGTTTCTAGATTTTTTTTGCTCCATCTATGTTGCCAGCCAGTCATAATATATGCTAGTTGAATTACGTCGTCTTGGGTATAGCCAGCTTGTGGTGAAATTGTATGAAGTTCTAAAAGTTCTCGTGCATGATTTTCGTTTATAGTTGCTGGTTCTTTTTTTCTTCTTCTCCATTCTTCACTTGCTGTAACACTTTTAGGACCAGCACTCTCGCTATTATCTAGATGATGGATCATGGCCCACGAAGTAGTTACATCGTAAACCATTTTTTCAAATGTTTGATTTAAATTTGGCCTAATAATTTCTCTTTGATATGCACCTGTTGAATAATTTGCTAAAAAATCTTTTTCGCTAATAGCAAAAAAATTTCCCCAAAACATCCACAGTTTGGCTAAAACTGGACTGCTGCTATTTATTCCTTCATTATGTCTGATCGAAATTTCTAAAGATTCCCAAAACTTTTGTCCTGTTTTATGTCTAAGTATATCTTTATGAGTTTTGTATAGTATTTTGTTATCTTTATACTTTTTTCTTAATACTTTTCTGTCACCATAAACCCAATCTCTATAATGCTTTCGTAATTCTTGTTCAGAATATATTTTACCTTTCCAAGATAATTCTGGCACATCATTTAATTGATCAAGAGCCCACTTTAAAGGATCAGTGGGAGCTTGTTCATTGGGCCCTATCCCAAAAGCAACTTTTCTAAAAAAATTTTTCATAATTTATTTAATTTTATCAATATCGTGAATATTTGTTAAGGAATTATTAAATTCTTCAATATTTTCTCTTAAAGCTAAACTAGAAATTGAATAAATCATTATTAATAACAAAACTAATGGTAATGAAGTTATTACTGAAGCATAGCTTTTGATCAGTAATATATAAAAAATAATAAATAAAGCCGATCTAATTAAAACTGTTTTTCTAAAAACACTTATAATTGAAAGTGAATGCTTTAATAAATTAAAGAAACTCATTTGAGATGGTCCAAAATATCTTTTGCCTCGTGTGGATGGAATAGAAATTAAATCTTTTTCTATTTTTTTTAATGAACCAGAAAAACTATTCCAGGTAGCTTTTTCGTCTAAAAGTTTCTTTACAGTTGATTTTGATAAACAAGTAAAGTTCCCAAATTTAATTGATTTTCCTGTAAAAGCTAAAGTCAAAAATTTATGAAACTGATAGCAAGCTTTAAAAATTATCCCTTCAGATCTTTTAATTCTTTCACCAATAATAGATTTTTCACTAGATTGTTCTGAAAGTTGGATGAAATTTGTTATTTCTTCAGGTCTGTCTTCCCCATCTCCATCCATTGGGATGACAAAATCGAATTCTTTTTTTTCAAAGATATATTTTAAACCAGATGCAATACATCTTGCATGGCCCCTATTCTCTTTCATATTAATTATCTCAATTGAATTGATATTTTCAATATTTGGGTAGGTATCAACTATCTGTTGAGAAGAAGCATCATTTATAACAACTATTGATATTTCATGATTTAAATCACTTATTTCATGGTTAATATTTTCAATAAGTAATTTTAAAGATTCTCTGTCGTTATAAATTGGAATTAAAACTACATATTTCATCTATCTTGATCCTACACAAATACTATCAAGGCACATATAATCTTTCAATTGATCAAGTTTTTCTCTATCAACAAAGCCTTCCCAAACTGGTCTAGATTTTAAATGGTACGAAAGATTTCCAGCATTCCATTCATCTCCCAAAACTACATTTATTTTAGAGTCAAATTGTTGGTCCCATGCATATTGAGTTTTCACAGCAATTTCTTTACCCATATAATCAGTTCTTTTATCGTTATTTGAAATTGAAACATATACATAGAGTGCTGGTGATAAAAAGAAAAAGAAAATAAATCCAATCATGAATGGTTTTAATTTTTTAAGATTAATTTGAGCTTGAAACAAATAAACAGTTAATGTGCCAAAAAACAAATAGAATGGTGTCATCCACATGGTTCTTATTTTTGATCCAATAATTAATGATGTTAAAAACATTAAAACAATTGGTAAAATATTAATTGCTAATAAAAATAGTAATTTTTTATCTTCAAAATTAAAATTGAATTTAATTTTTTTTACTAATAACCATGTTAGTATTAAAAAAGGAATTAAAATCCCTACTTGTTTTAACAAAAAGATTACTGGGTATTTAATGTGATCTAATGAATTAGACTGTTCTAAACCAGTTCTGGCCAGTCCATATGTAATTGAAATGAATTCATTATTATTTAACCAAATTAAATGTGGAACTAAAACTACTAAAAAGACTTCAATAGTAATTAGATATTTAAAATCAAATTTTCTCTCTTTTTTAAAGAATATTAAATAAATAAATAAAAGGTCAATTGAAACCAAAAGATAAACAAATAGATATTTTGATAAAAAGCCAAAAGCGGCAAACAAACCTACTAAAAAACAATCTAAAAACTTTATTTCTTTGCCACTATAAATTTTCCATGAATAATAAACTGTTAAAGACCAAAAAGGTAATTGGCAAACATTTACATTAAATTCTGGTGTGGTGAAATTATAAAAGTAAATTGCTTCAATTAATAATACAGAAATTAAAGCTAATACCTTGTTATTAAATATTTCATTTGAAAATTTAAAAACATAATAAAAAGAAATAATTACAAAAATTTGGCTTAATAAATAATAAACCCAATCTTGGGATCCAAAAATTTGAAAAAATATTTCTGGAAAAAAAGCACTCATCGGTGGATGTTTATTAAAACCCCAATCTAAATTACTTCCCCAAGCTAAAGCTTCGATTGTATCCAGTGGTAAATTGTGATTTGTGATTGATGGAATCAAAGTCCAAAAAATTAGATGTGCTGTAACAAAAATATAAAAAATATTATCAATATTTTTGTTATTAATGGTCATTTATAAATATTTATATCAATTAAGCTTGCTTGACACCCCTAATTTGCTGAATATACTGCGAGCGATTAAAATTGAGCTATGCCAAAGACTGCTAAAGCAAAGAAAAAAGTATCAAAAACAAAAACTAAAGTTGTAAGTAAAGCAAAACCTAATACAGCTAAAGTTGCACCCAAAGGTCCTGTAAAAATTTCAAAAACTTATGTTCCAAAAGACACTGAAAAATATATGTGTGAAAAACATAAAGTATATTTCAGAATTAGACTAACTGAATGGAAAAAAGAATTAATCAAAGCAAATAACGAAGCTCTTTATAATGGTGGGATGGATGACAATAATATTTCTGCAGATATTGTTGACCAAGCTAACTCCTATATTGATAGCAATGTAGAGATGAAAGCAATTAATAGACAAATTAAATTAATTTCAGAAATTGATAAAGCTTTAAGAAGAATTAGAGAGGATACTTATGGTTATTGTTTGGATACAGCAGAGCCAATTGGATTAAAAAGATTAATGGCAAGACCTGTTGCTAAATATACTATTGCCGCACAAGAAAAGCATGAAAAAGAGGAAAAAGTTCATGCAGATGACTAAAAATGAAAAAGAAATCATCTAAGCAAAACTCAATCTCATTCCTATTTGCTAAGAAATATATTTATTTTTACTATCCTTTCTTTTGGATTGTGCTGTTGCTATATTTATTTTTGAAATGAATAAAAAATTAGTTTTAATAATTATAATTATTGTTGCTATTGAATTTTCAGGTTATGGAATTCTAAGTACTCTTTATAGATTATTTGGGTAAATTTTTAGAGTTTAGGAATTTTAGCATTCTTATCCATAAAGCTATAACCTCTAACCACTGCTTCTCGCTCAGAAATCTCTAGATACCATCTGGATAAATTTTTGTAATTTTTTAAACCAATATCATGCCATTCATGTCTTGCCATCCATGGCCACGTTGCAATATCAGCAATTGTATAATCTGGTCCTGCAAGAAATTTAGACTCCTTTAATCTAGCATCCAGTTCTCCATAAATTCTTTTGGTAATTTTAAAATATCTTTCTTCTCCAAATTCACTTTTACCTGGATTGTAATGATGAAATTGATGATGTTGACCGATCATAGGTCCAACGGTTCCCATTTGAGCCATTAACCATTGATTAATAACCAGTCTATCTTTTTCATTATAAAATTTTCCACTTTTATCACCTAGATACATCAAGATTGCACCTGACTCGAATATGCTTTTATTTTTCTCATGATCAATAATGACAGGAATTTTTCCAAAAGGACTTAGTTTTGTAAATTCTGGTTTAAATTGTTCGTCTTTACTTAAATCAACTTTAGTTACTTTGTATTCATAACTAATTTCTTCAAGCATAATACTTATTTTCCATCCATTAGGAGTATTGGCAGAAAAAAGCTCTATCATTTTTTAATTCCAAGTCTTTCTTGTGCAGCTTTGGAAGTTGTTGTGAATTCAAATCTTAATTTCTCATCTGGTTTTGCATATTTAAAACAACCTCTTGCGGCTAACGCGCCTTCATGAAAACCTGAAAGAATTAATTTTAATTTTCCTGGATAAGAACAAATATCACCTATAGCAAATATTCCTTGTACATTGGTTTCAAAATTTTCTGTATTAACCTCAACAGTTTTTTTATTTATATTTAAGCCCCAATCTAAAATTGGACCTAACTGCATAATTAAACCAAAAAAACCTAATACATAATCAGATTTAATTTCTTTAATTTCTCCTTCATCATGTTTTATTTTTACTTTCTCAATATTTTTGTCTCCTAAAACTGAGTCCATTTGAAACTTTGTATACAAATTTAATTTTCCTTGTTCATTAAGCTCTTTTACTTTTTGGACACTTGCTTCTGCTCCGCTAAAACCATCTCTTCTATGAATTAAGTTTACTTTGGAGTTGTTTGATAATTCAATAGCCCAATCCAAAGCTGAATCTCCTCCTCCAAATATTGAAATAGTTTTGTCTTTAAATATTGATTTATCTTTAATTGAATAAAATAAAGAATTGCCTTCGAATTTTTCACACTCCTTTACTGAAAACTTCCTTGGCTCAAAAGAACCAACACCACCAGCAATAACAATTGCTGCAACATCAAATTCTATTCCAGCAGAGGTTTTAACATGCCATCTGTTTTTATTTTTTTTTAATTCTTCTACTCTTTCATTTAAATGAAATTTAATGTTGAAAGGTTTAATTTGCTTTAAAAGATTATTAGTTAACTCTTCACCAGTACACTCGGGTACTGCAGGAATATCATAAATAGGTTTATCTGGATAAAGTTCGATACATTGTCCTCCTGCTTTATCAAGATTATCTACTATCTCACAACTCAACCCTATAATTCCAAGTTGATGAGCACAAAATAAACCTGTTGGCCCTGCTCCAATAATTAATACATCTGTTTTATTCATCTAACCTTGCTTTGACGGAATGTTTACTTCTAGTCCATCTAACTCATCTGAGACAATTAACTGACAACTCAACCTGCTATTATTTTTTGGTTCAAACGCCATATCAAGCATGTCTTCTTCACCATCCTCTTTTGCTGGAAGCTTATTTAACCATTCCTCTTTGACATAAACATGGCAAGTAGCACAAGCCATACCTCCTCCACAATCAGCATCTATTCCTGGAATATCGTTTTGGATAGCACCTTCCATTACAGTTAATCCCTTTTGAACATCAACTGTATGAGTTTTGTTATCGTGAGTGTGATATGTAATTTTTGCCATGCGTTATATATAGTTTCTTATCTAAATAGGACAAGTAAGTAAAATCATACTTGGTATTTTTTAAATATTCAGAGGTTCAGGTAGCTCTTTTTTTATGAAATGGCTTGAATCTTCTTTTTGTTTCATAAGTGCAGGGATAATTTCTTTATAAGCGTCTATTAATCCATCATTTGGCTTCGGTAATTGATCTTTTATATGATGATGTAATTTGTCAAGGTTATATGATGGAACAGTTGGAAACATATGGTGAGTTAAATGATATTCCATTTTCCAATATAAAAAACTTAGTATTGGATTTAAATACATTTCACGTGATGTAACCCTATGATCTTTTATATTTCTTGCTAAACCAGCATGCTGAGTGAATGCAACAAGTTTATGTAAAGTTTTTCCATAAAATTGTGGTAACACAAAATATAATAGAGGCATCCAAGAAGAAACAAGTATTGACCATAAAATAATTGATAACCAAATAACAACATAAATTCTTGAAATAAAGATTGCTTTTGCTTGTGCATTTTCTGGAATGCTATCTTGCATAACTTTTGTTTTAATACCTAGGGCATGTTGAATGATTTCAAACGAAATATGTTTTTTAAAGAAAACTAAATCTAAAAATGGAATTATATTTATAATTAAACGCTTCGGTGTTTCTTTTAAATCATTTCCATATTCAATTTCATGATCAAATGGATTTTCTGTTGAGTAAGTGTTTCCGTGATGAACAAAGTGTGTGTATCTCCATCTTGTTGGTTCAAAATTGGCCATGTATGATGAAATATAATAAAAAAATTCATTTAAGAATTTTGATTGAAATGCGGTTTTGTGACCTGTCTCATGCCATAGTGGATTAGAGAAGGAATAAATATTTCCATATACTAAAAACCAAAACACTGACCACCATGTACCCCAAGTTTGATAAGCAAAAATTCCAGTTACTAACAGTAGTCCAAAGAAAACTGATACGTGTTGAAGTCCTTTTAAATCAGATTTCTTAGAAAGCTCTTTAAGAACTTCTTTATCAATTTGGCATTTGTGCCATTTTTCTAATTTAACATCCATAGGTAAAAATTATGTATAGTTATTATACATAATTTAATAAAGGCAAAAAAAAAGGGCAAGTACAAAATTGTACCTGCCCTTAATTTAAATTTTAGCTAAATTACTTAGCTCTTCTTCCCGCAGAACTAGTTGCAGCAGCCCAAATTACTAGACCAAATGCAATTTTGTTAATGAAGTCAGCTAAGTTGTAAACGACGTTAAGTGAGTTAGCGTCTACTCCACCAGTTAAGTAACCAAATACATAACCTAATGGGTAAATTGCCCAACCTACTGTAACAATCATTCTCATTGCACCAAAAGCAGTTACAAGAGCCTTGTTACCACTTTTCGCTGCAGCTTTACCAGCTTCACCTGAGAATACTTCATATAGAATGTATACCCAACCTGCCATTCCGATAATGAAACCTAGTGTAGCATTGATGTATCCTGCTTCACCTAAGTAACCACCGATTAGCATTACTAATGAACCAATTAACAATCTCCAGAACATTCCAGAGTTTGCTTTACCAATAGCTGCTAGAATTAAATAGAATTCTACCATCTGTAATGGCACAGTGATTAACCAGTCAATGTATCTGTAAACAGTTGGTGAGTCTCCAGTAGCAACCCATACTTCTCTCATGTACATGTAGTGTATGAATGCAATACCAGTTACTAGACCAGCAACAATAACTGATGTTCTCCAGCCTGATGCGACATTGCCTGCTTCCATGAAAAAGAAAGCAGTAGCTGCTAACATTCCCATAGAGATAACCCAGAATGAAATTCCTACGAAGTCATCTTGCATCAACATCGTTGCGTCTGCTGCAATAGCTATACCTGAAAATCCAATCAGAGCCATAGCTGCTAAAGCAAACAATTTAAGTTTTTTCATAAAAAACTCCCTCTTCGTTAGTTTTTATTTTAGTTTATATAAACTAGACTTAAGTTTCCCTAAGCCAATGTCGCGGTTAATAGCAAATTAAATTAGTTTTATGAAGACTTAATTGTCACTAATAAGCATTGATTTTACTTAATTTTTAAAATTAAATACAATTTATAAGTTAAAAACCAAAAAAATTAGGGATTCGAATCAACTTTTTATGTCTTCAAAGTTTAATCAAATTTACGAAAAATCAATAAAAAATCCTCAAAAATTTTGGCAAGAAGCCTCTGAAGATATCTTTTGGTTTAAAAAACCAACAAAAATTTTAAATAAATCCAACCCGCCTTTCTATAAATGGTTCGAAGATGGAGTCACAAACACCTGCTATAACGCTTTAGACATCCATATTGATCAAGGAAGAGGACAAAAAACTGCATTAATCTACGATAGTCCTATTAGTGGTAACAAAAGTAAGTTCACTTATAAGGAATTAAGATCAAAAGTCTCTAGATTTGCGGGGGCATTGAAAGCTCAAGGTGCAAACAAAGGAGACCGAGTGATCATTTACATGCCGATGATCCCTGAAGCAGTAATTGCCATGCTTGCTTGTGCTAGAATCGGTGCAATTCATTCGGTGGTCTTTGGTGGATTTGCCTCAAATGAGCTCGCAAGTAGAATAGACGACAGCAAAGCAAAAATATTAGTGACTGCTTCGTGTGGTTTTGAGCCCGGAAGAACAGTTGAGTACAAACCTTTGGTCGATGAAGCTATAAAAATAGCTAATCACAAAATTGAAAAGATGATTTTGTTCCAAAGACCAGGAAATGAGGTCAAGCTAAACGCACTTAACGAGATCAGTTGGGAGGAAGTTGTCTCTAATGCGAAAGATGCTGACTGTGTTGAGATGAACTCAAATGAGTTTGCATATATTTTATATACATCAGGTACGACTGGAACTCCAAAAGGTATAGTGAGAGATATTGGTGGTCACATTGTTGCTCTTAAATGGACTATGAAAAATATCTATAACATTGATAAAGATGATATTTGGTGGTCAGCAAGTGACATTGGTTGGATTGTGGGGCATTCTTATATTGTTTATGCTCCATTGTTCAAAGGATGTACTACAGTACTGTTTGAAGGTAAGCCTGTTGGAACACCTGATGCTGGTGCTTTCTGGAAAATCATTTCAGATTATAAAGTAAAGTCACTTTTTACAGCACCAACAGCTTTTAGAGCTATTAAAAAAGAGGATCCTGAAGGTAAATTTTTCTCAAAATATGATTTAAGTAGTTTTGAAAGCTTATTTCTTGCTGGAGAAAGAGCTGATCCAGATACTATAAAGTGGGCTGAAAATTTACTTAAAGTTCCTGTGATAGATCATTGGTGGCAAACAGAGACTAGTTGGGCTATTAGCTCAAATTGCACTGGAATAGAAATGATGGAAACAAAATATGGTTCAGCCTGCAAAGCTGTTCCTGGATATGATGTAAAAATAATTAAGCCAGATCAATCTCTAGCAAAACCAAACGAAATGGGAGACATTGTTGTAAAGCTCCCACTACCTCCAGGAACATTCCCTACTCTATGGAATGCAGATCAAAGGTATAAAGAAAACTATATGTCTAATTACGACGGTTACTATCAAACTTATGATGCAGGTCATATCGATGATGATGGATACATTTGGATCATGTCTAGAACGGACGACATTATAAACGTTGCAGGTCATAGATTATCAACTGGTGCCATCGAAGAAGTTTTGTCAGAACATCAATCTGTTGCTGAATGTGCGGTACTTGGAATAACAGATAAATTAAAAGGTCAATTACCTATTGGATTAGTAGTTTTAAAATCCGGTGTCGATAAAGATAATGAAACTGTATCCAAAGAGTGTGTTCAGATGGTAAGGGATAAAATTGGTCCTGTTGCTGCATTTAAAGTAGTGATTGTTATCAAAAGATTACCAAAAACAAGATCAGGAAAAATTTTAAGAGGGACTATAAGAAAAATTGCAGATGGAGTTGATTATAAAGTGCCACCAACAATTGATGATCCTGCAATTTTAACAGAAATAAAAGAAGATTTAATTAATCACAAAATCTTAAATAATGGTTAAAACTTATATTTTTTTAATCGCTGCGATTTTTTGTGAGGTTGCTGGAACAATGTTGCTTCCTGTCTCACAAAACTTTACAAAACTTATACCAACAGTTGTTCTATCTGCTTTTTATCTCACAGCTTTTTATCTGTTAACTTTTGTAGTTAATAAACTTCCTATAGCAATAGTGTACGCAACATGGAGTGGTCTTGGAATTTTTACAATAGCAATACTTGGTTATATTTTTTTTAAACAAACTTTAGCCTGGCAAGCAATTTTGGGATTATTTTTAATTGTGATTGGTGTAATTTTAGTAAATAGTTTTACTGGAAAGCTTAGCTAAACTGTAATGGTGTTCCATCAGGATCACCTAAAATTTTTCCATCCTGCATTTTAATTTTTCCTGCAATAATCGTGTGGGTAGGTGTTCCCTTAAATTTAAATCCATTAAATGGTGACCACTTACATTTACTTTCAATATTTTCATTTTTAATCTCAATAGTTTTATTCATATCGACAATTGTAAAATCAGCATCATAACCCTCTTTGATAAATCCTTTGTTTTTAATTCCAAAAATCTTAACTGGATTTTCACAAACAAAGTTCATCAATTGGTTAAGAGATAATTTTCCATCATTGATATGATTTAACATTACAGGCATTAAAGTTTGCACACCTGGCATTCCTGAGGGAGTATTTGGATATACCTTATCTTTATTTTCTTTTAAATGAGGTGCGTGATCTGAGCCAATCGTATCATTGAAATTATTTCTTACTCCATACCATAATCTGTCATAATGAGATTTATCTCTTAATGGTGGGTTCATTTGAGCGTAAGTTCCAAGTTTGTCATAACAATCTGGAGCATAAAGCGTTAAATGCTGAGGCGTAATTTCAAATGTAATGTTGCCTTTGTGTTGAGATAGAAAATCAATTTCTTCTTTTGTTGTAATATGAAGCACATGAGCTTTTTTATTGTGCTTTTCTGCAATTCGAACAATCCTTCTTGTAGATGCTATTGCACATTCCGCACTTCTCCATATAGGATGTGTATGAACATCACCTTCTTTTATTAATTTCTTATTTACATTTAAAATTGCCTCGTCTTCAGAATGAACAGCCACTACTTTTGAGGCATTTTGAAAAACCTTATCTATATCATCCTCTTCAGCTACTAATAAATTTCCAGTTGAAGATCCAGCAAAAAGCTTAATTCCACAACAACCTTCCAAACCTTCTAGGCTTGCTAAATCATCTGCATTGTCTGCTGTTGCTCCAAAATAAAAAGCATAATTAGAATACATTCTGTTTTTAGCTAGATCTAGTTTTCTTTGAAATTCTTTCATATTTGAAGTTGGCGGATTAGTATTAGGCATTTCGAATACACTAGTTATTCCTCCCGCTATTGCTGCTCTACTCCCTGAATGAAGATCTTCGGTATCCGTTGATCCTGGTTCTCTAAAGTGTGTTTGTGTATCTATGCAACCAGGTAATACTGTATGCCCTTCTGCATTAATTGTTTCTTTTGCTTCCTCTGAAATTTGTCCAATCTGTTGAATTTTTCCATCTTTTATAGCAACATCAGCATCTTTTAATTCACCATCGATGTAACATTTTCCGTTTTTAATTATAAGATCTAACATTTTGAGAAATTGTTATTATATTACATTCTATAATTAATCAATTATGAATATTAAAAACGTTTACATTTTAGATGACAGAGCAATTCTTTATATTAACGGAGAAGATGCAAAAGAGTTTCTTCAAAATCTTATCAGTAACGATATAAACAAAGTAAGCGATGCAAATAGTTGTTTTAGTTCATTACTTACACCCCAAGGTAAATTCTTATATGAATTTATAATCGTAAAACATAAATCGGGGTATCTTTTGGATTGTGAAAAACCTCAGGCAGAGGAGTTATTCAAACAATTATCCTTATATAAGCTAAGATCAAAAGTTGAAATTCTCAATTTAAGTAATGAATTTGTTGTAGCAGCATTTTCTAATGAAAAGTTTTTAACTTTTGATGAAGCAAAAGATCAACCTGGTTACACAATTAAATATAGAGAAGATCCAATTTTTTTGGATCCAAGAAATAAAGAATTGGGAGCTAGGTTAATTATTAATTTAGAAAAGCTTTATTTATCTTTAAAAAAACTAGATCTTCATGATGCTAATCTTAAAGAATATTATTCATTGAGTCATAAATTGGGAATAGTTCCAAAAGATTTAAATAAATTAAAAGACAAATTGTTTGGTATTGAATGTAATTTTGAAGAATTAAATGGAATTGATTTCAAAAAAGGCTGTTATGTTGGCCAAGAAAATACAGCGCGAATTAAATTAAAGAACAAGCTTTCAAAAAGATTATTTCCAATAAATATAATAAGTGGAAAACTACACGAAGGCGAAAGTATTTATAATAATGAAATTGAAATTGGTAAGGTTTTAATTGATAGCGACTACCCTTTTGCTTTAATTAAATACTTAAACGAAAACTTTGATGAAAAAGCAAATTTTAAAACTAAAGAAGCTTCTATAAATATCAATAAACCTGATTGGATAAAAAACTAATTTTCTTATTTAAATGAATAAATAATCATTAAAATTATAAATACTATAATAGTCCAAATACTAAGGTTTTTAAGAAATTGCTTTAACTGAGAATTTGATTGTAAAAAACTTGGTAGAACTAAAAGCAAAACCCCAAACATAAATATTGCTGAAAGTAATTTATCCATCAAAAACTCCTATTTAAAATTCACTTTGGTGCGGTCGGAGAGACTCGAACTCTCATGGACTAGGTCCACACGGCCCTCAACCGTGCCTGTCTACCAATTTCAGCACGACCGCGATATGTCCCATAATAAATGAATGACAATTATGATTCAAATTGGTAAAAACCCTCATGGAATTTACACAAGAAGTACGTAAAGCAACAGATCCTATTTATCAGAAAATTTCTAAGGTCATGCCTGAAATTGAATGGTCAGTGCATGCCCCGTATATCCATAAAATTAATAAATTAAAAAAAGAAAAAAATGCAGTAATTCTTGCTCATAATTATCAAACACCTGAAATCTATCATGGTGTAGCAGATTTTTCTGCAGACTCTCTTGCATTAGCAATTGAAGCCTCAAAAACTTCAGCTGATATAATTTTAATGGCAGGAGTTCATTTCATGGCAGAAACTGCAAAATTAATGAGCCCTAATAAAAAAGTTATTCTTCCTGATATGGATGCTGGTTGTTCTTTATCATCATCTATTACAGGTAAAGATGTTAGGCTATTAAAAGAAAAATACCCAGGCGTTCCTGTTGTATCTTATGTTAATACGTCTGCAGAAGTTAAGGCGGAAACAGATGTATGTTGTACATCTGCGAACGCAGTTAAAATAGTTAAATCACTTGGGGTAAAAAGAGTAATATTTTTACCTGATGATTACTTGGCTAAATATGTTGCTTCTCAAACCGATGTTGAAATTATTTCTTGGAAAGGAATTTGTATTGTCCATGATCAATTTAATAAAAAAGAAATAGAGGATATAAGAAAAAATAACCCAGGAATTAAAATTATTGCACACCCAGAATGTCCTCCTGATGTAATTGAAGCAAGTGATTTCGCTGGATCAACATCTGGAATGATAAAATATGTAAAAGATAATCAACCAAAAAAAGTAATGATGGTTACTGAGTGCTCAATGAGTGACAATATCCAAATAGAAAATCCAAAAGTAGACTTTGTTAAACCATGTAATATGTGTCCTCACATGAAAAAAATTACACTTCCAAAGATATTAGATTGTTTAAAAAATGAGACTGGTGAAATTATTATGGACAAAGAAACGATTGATAAAGCCAGAATATCTGTAGAAAGAATGGCAGCCATTGGCAGATAATTAAGTGTCAAAAATAAAATTAAGCAAAGAGTTTATTAAAAGCACTGTTAAGCTAGCATTAAATGAGGATCTTTATCCCTCAGGAGATATTACTTCGAGTCTAATTAATAATAATAGAGTTATTAATGTTAAATTAATTTCAAATCAAAGCGCTATTGTTGGGGGGTTATTATTTGCCAAACAAGCTTTTGCATTAATTGATGATAAAATAAAATTTATTATTAAAAAAAAAGATGGTTCTAGAGTTAAAAAAGGGAATTTAATAGCTTTAATTAAAGGCAATCCAAAAAAAATTCTAATCGCTGAAAGAGTAGCTTTAAATTTTTTGTCTCATATTTCTGGAATAGCAACTAAAACAAATGAGTTTGTTAAATTAGCAGGAAAAAAAACTAAAATTTGTTGCACAAGAAAAACAATTCCTAATTTAAGAGTTATCCAAAAATATGCTGTTAAATTAGGAGGTGGTACAAATCATAGATTTAATTTAAGCGATGAATATTTAATTAAAGATAACCATATTGCTAGTTCAGATTTAAAAACTTTAGTCTTAAAGGCAATAAAAAATAAAAAAGGAAAAAAAATTACGGTTGAGGTTGATACAATTAAACAACTTAAATCAATATTAGGTCTAAAATTTAATACTGTTTTGCTCGACAATATGAGTATAAAAAATCTAAAACATGGTGTTAAAATTGCTAAAAAGTTATATCAAACTGAGGCTTCAGGGAATGTTACTTTAAAAACTGTTAAAGCCATTGCGTCTACTGGAATTAACAGAATTTCTGTTGGCAGTATTACACACAGCGCTCCTGCAATTGACTTTAAGTTAGAAATTTAATTCAAAAACTTTGATAGATCTGGCTTAAAATAGTTAGGACCTTTCATTACTTTTCCAGACTCATTGTAAATTGGTTTTCCATTTTCATCTAACTTACTCATATTTGAATTTTGGACCTCATCAAAACATTTATCCAAATCAATTCCGAATGCATGCCCTGCTCCATAAGTTACATATAATATGTCTGTTAAAGCATCAGCAACTTCCAATAAGTCCTTATTATTCATAGCTTCTGTAAGTTCTTCTAGTTCCTCTTTTATTAGATCTATCCTTAATTTATTTATTTTATCAGTACTAAATGACGGTTTAGTTTTAACTTCCTGACCAAATGTTTTCATGAAAGTGCCTACTTTTCTAAAATTCGACATAATGCTCCTGTATGTTTTTATAAAATTATTGTATGTTAATAATTATTTGTTACTTAAAAATTAATCAATGAAATTAAGAAAAGAATTTGACAGTATTGGAAGTATAAATGTCCCAAATGATAAATATTGGGGTGCATCTACTCAAAGGTCTAATAAATTTTTTAATATTGGAAAAATTTTAGTAAATATTTCAATCATTAAATCAATAGCTGTTATTAAAAGATCAGCTGCAATAGTACATGCAAAAGACAAATTAATTGATAACAAAATTTCTAAAGCAATAATCAAAGCATCTGATGAGGTTATTAAAGGTAAATTAGATGAAAATTTTCCTTTAAAAGTCTGGCAAACAGGTTCTGGTACGCAAACTAATATGAATATAAATGAGGTTATTGCTAACAGAGCAATCGAAATTTTAGGTGGAAAAAAAGGTTCAAAAAAACCTGTTCATCCGAATGATCATGTTAATAAATCACAATCTACAAATGACGTTTTTCCAACTGCAATGCACATCTCCGTCGCTAAAGAAACTATTTCTAAAATGCTGCCAAGCTTAAAAATTTTAGAAAAGGAGCTAAAAAGAAAATCTAATGAATTTAAAAAAATTATAAAAATTGGAAGAACTCATTTACAAGATGCAACTCCATTATCTCTTGGACAAGAGTTTTCTGGATATCATTTTCAAATTAAAAAAAGTATTGAAAGAATAGAATACGCTTTGAAAGAAATATTATTTCTAGCTCAAGGAGGTACTGCAGTCGGTACCGGAATAAATTCAAAGAAAAATTTTGACAAAAAAATTGTTAAAGAGATTGCTAAATTTACTAAAATAAAATTTAAACCAGCTCCAAATAAATTTGCTGAGCTTGCGGCTCATGATGCAATCGTGAATTTTTCTGGTGCGTTAAATACTTGTGCGGTAGCTTTAATGAAAATATCTAATGATATTCGATTTTTAGGTTCTGGCCCAAGAGCTGGATACGGAGAATTAATATTACCTGAAAATGAACCAGGCTCATCTATAATGCCAGGAAAAGTTAATCCAACACAATGTGAAGCTGTAACTATGGTTTGTGTTAAAGTTATCGGAAACCACAATGGGATAACTATGGCAGGATCTCACGGTCATTTTGAACTAAATGTTTTTAAGCCATTAATTGCTCATAACATTTTACAATCAATTGACTTAATTGCTGACAGTACAAAGAACTTTGCTTTTTATTGTATAAAAGGAATAAAAGCTAATAAAAAGAAAATACAAGAACATCTTGATAATTCACTTATGCTAGTAACTGCTCTCGCCCCAAAAATTGGTTATGACAATGCTGCTAAAATTGCAAAAACTGCTCTGAAAAATGACACAACATTAAAACAAGAAGCGTTAAAAACAGGTTTAATAAGTGAAAAAGATTATAATAAAATAGTTAATCCAAAAAAAATGATTTATCCAGCATAGGATTTAATTGCTTCATTTAATAAATTTTTTAAATAAATTTTGTTCTGCAAATTATTATCTTTTAAAATAATTTTATTTATTATTTTATTTATATTGTCATGATAAATCTTATTTATATTTATATCTTTCAGTGACATTATTTTTTCATCAAAATTATAGGAAAAACCCATTTCTATTGTATTTAAATTTTTTCGATAATTTTTTGGAGTAAGGAGATATTTATATATTTCATTAGAATCTATTATTTCAATTCTAACTTTTCCATCTAATATTATTTGACCATCATCAATAAAAATCAGACTATCTGTTATATTAAATCTTGCATAATTTTTCCACTCAAGTTTAGAATTATCAATATCTATCAAAGCCTCCTGTATTTTTGAGTTAAAAACAATATTAACAAAATTAAAATTATTATGAATGCTGTCCGCTTTTATATTTAATTTAAAATCTATATTTTTATTATTAAATATTTCTGTTTTTAAAAGTTGAGGAATTATTTCATTTGGATTAATTAAATATGTCAAATCTATTTTTTGAGTTTTTCCATTTAGACTTGAATAAAAAGGATTAAAATTAAACATACCAATATAAGAAAAATTAGAATTTTCTAATTTATCAACAAAATTAAAATTAAAAAAATTCTTATCAGTTTTATATGAAAAAAAACTTTTAGAATTGTTAATAGTTAAATTTGCACTCCCAATACCAATTTTATCTTGAAAATTAAATTCATTTTCAATTTTCAGTTTTAATGCATTGAAGTTTATTTTAGAAAAAAATTTTTTTTTTAATTTATCTTGATAAAATTTAATATTGTAAGGCATATTAAATATTTCATTTTCAGAGTAAGTAATATTTTTAAATTCTTTATAGTCATAAAAATATTTCATATTCAAAATTTTATTAATAAATAAAACTTCATCTTCAATATTTCTAAAAAAAACATTACTATTTATTATTTCAAGTTTATAATCATTAAAATTATTATTTTGAAGATTTATAAAAAAATTATAATTTTTATTATTTAGATTAAAATTTGCCTCATGAATTTTAATTTTCTGAATTTCAATATTTTTTAATGAAAATAGATTATCTAAGGATATATAGATTTTTAATTTTTTTATTTTTGATATTTCATAATTGTCATCAAAAATAGAAGTTTTATAACTTGTAAAATGAGGTCTTGGAAAAATATTATATTTAATATTTTGTGAAAATTTAAATTCTAGATTTAACTTTTCTATTAACTCAGAATTTAATTTATTTACTATGTCGGTTTGTTTAAAAAATGTAGGAATCAACAAATAAGATACAAATAAAATAAAAAGTGCGACAATTGTTAAAATTATTTTATTATTTGTTACTAATGTTCTTAAATTTTTAAAATTTAACTTGTTTAAATTTTTCTCTAAAAGATTATTAATTGTTTTGTTAATATTTTTTAAAAATTTTAATAAAGAATTAGTTTTGATCATAAAGATTGAAAAATAGTTATAATGTATTTTTTTGAATGATAAACAAAGATTATTTAAACAATTTAAATGAAGCGCAAAAAAAAGCGGTATTACACACAGATGGGCCATTACTTATTGTTGCTGGCGCAGGGTCTGGAAAAACTAAAGTTCTAACATCAAGAATTGCTAACATAATTAAAGAAAAAAAAGCTTTTCCAAATCAAGTTCTGGCAGTCACATTCACAAATAAAGCAGCTAAAGAGATGCAGAATAGAGTTAGTAAAATTTTGGGATCTGCTGCTGTTGGTCTTTCTTGGTTAGGAACATTTCATTCAATTTGTGCAAAATTATTAAGAAAACATGCCTCTGCTGCACAATTAAACTCAAATTTCACTATTATAGATAATGACGATCAAATTAGATTGATAAAAAATATATGCAAAGCAGAAAATATCGATATCAAACAATTATCTCCAAGATTTATACTTGCAATAATTGATAGATGGAAGAATAAAGGTTTTTATCCTGGTGAAGTAATCATAAATAAAAAAGATATTTATGAGAAAACTATCCTTCCATTATACAAAATATATCAACAAAAATTAACTGATTTAAATTCCTGTGATTTTGGTGATTTGATTTTACATACAGTGAAGATTTTAGAATTTAACCCTGATATTAGAGAAATATATTCTAAAAATTTCAAATATATCTTAGTTGATGAGTATCAGGATACAAACTTTATTCAAAGTAAATGGCTTAATCTTTTATCTGGAAAAAAAAAAAATATTTGCTGTGTTGGTGATGATGATCAATCAATATATAGCTGGAGGGGAGCTGAAATAAAAAATTTCTTAGAATTTGATCAAGTTTATGAAAATACAAAAGTAATAAGATTAGAACAGAATTATAGATCTTCACAAAATATTTTATCAGTTGCCTCAAATCTTATTGCAAATAATCAAAATAGAGTTGGGAAAACATTGATTACAACAATGGAAGAAGGGGATCTAGTTCAATTAAACTGCTTTAAAAATGGTAAAGACGAGGCAATAGGTGTTTCTGATGAAATTGAAAAAAAAATAAAAAAAAAATTTTCGTATAATAACATTGCAATTTTAGTTAGAGCTATATTTCAAACACGCGAGTTTGAAGAACGATTTCTTAAAATTGGTATGCCCTACAGAATATTAGGTGGTACAAAATTTTATGAAAGAGCTGAAATTAAAGATTGTGTTGCGTATTTAAGATTGATTCATCAAGAGAAAGATGACTTAGCTTTTGAAAGAATAGTAAATAACCCTAAGAGATCAATTGGTGATAGTACTTTAAAAAATATTCATGAGTTTGCTAAAGAAACTAATTTAAATTTAGAAAGAGCATCAATAAAAATGCTTGAACAAAATTTAATTAAACCGAAAGCTAAAATTGGTCTTAGTTTATTTATCAATTCTTTAATGAAATGGAGAAATGATTTATTTGTAAAAAAATCAAATCATATAAAATTATTACAAATTGTTTTGGATGAGTCAGGATATTCAGCAATGCTTAAAAATAAGAAAGACTTGGATAATGAAAATAGGTTAGAAAATATTAAAGAGTTATTAAGTGCGATGAAAGAATTTGACAATTTAGAAAGTTTTTTAGAACATGTTTCTTTAGCAACTTCCATAGATCAAGAATGGGATGGCGAAAAAATTAATATGATGACTATGCACGCCGCAAAAGGTTTAGAATTTGACGTTGTATTTTTACCTGGGTGGGAAGAAGGATTATTTCCACACCAAAAGTCTATCGAAGAAAAAGGTCAAAATGGACTAGAGGAAGAAAGGCGGTTAGCATATGTAGGAATTACAAGAGCAAAGAAAAAAGCTCTTATTTCCTTTTCAATGAATAGATTTTATCAAGGAGATTGGATTGACAGTATGGCTTCAAGATTTATTGATGAACTTCCAGAAAAACATTTAGAAAAAAATTCTTTCTTTGACGAGGAAATTAGTAATGATGATGATTTTGATTTTAATCAAGATTTTGAAATTGAAGAAGGTACAAGAAGTCCTGGATGGATAAGATATCAAAAGAGAATTAAATGAAAAATTACATAAAAGAATTAAGAAGTAAATTTAAGAAATATGAAATTGATGGTTATATAATTCCAAAAAATGACGATTATTTCACAGAATATTCAAAATTAAATCGATTGGAAGTTATTTCAAATTTTAGTGGATCCGCTGGTTTAGCAATAATTCTTAAAAATAAAAATTATTTGTTTACAGACGGAAGATATACAATTCAGAGTAAAATTGAGAGTGGGAAAAATTTTAAGATTTATGGCTTTGAAAAATTAATAAATTGTAGTTTATTCAAAAATCTGACGCTTGGAATTGATCCAAAATTATTCACAAATACCGTGATAAAAAATTACTTTTTAAAATACAACAAAATTAAACATATTAAAAATAATCTAATTGATGAAATTAAAAATCAGAAAAAAGATACTTCAATTCCATTTTTTTCTTTAGATAAAAATATTGTTGGTGAAAGTGTCAATTCTAAATTGAAAAAAATAACTAATTATTTAAAAAAGAATAAATCTGATTATATTTTTATAAGTGCTCCAGAGAATGTTGCTTGGACTTTGAATATAAGAGGTGGAGATGGCCCAAATAGCCCAATTCCAAATTCAAGATTAATAGTAAGCAAATCAAAAAAAATACTACTTATAAGTAATCTTAAAAAGTGTAAACAATTATTAAAAAATAAAATTATTAAGAAAGATGAATTTTTAAATGTAAATACTCTACCAAGTAAAATACTACATCTTAAGGGAAAAAACTTTATTGTTGATGATAAATCTTGTTCAATATTTTATGAAAATTTAATTAGGTCTAAATTTAAAATCATAAAAAGAAAAGATCCAATTTATCTTTTAAAAGCAATCAAAAATAAAATTGAGATTAAGAATATGATTGATGCCCATATCTTAGATGGAGCAGCATTAACTAAGTTTTTATTTTGGATAAAAAAAATTAATAAAAAAAAAATTACTGAAGTAGAAGCAGCTAAGAAATTAGAAAATTTTAGAAAATTAAATAAAAACTTTCTCTATCCTAGTTTTGATACAATAGCAGGCTCAGGTAAAAATGGCGCTATCGTACATTACCGTGCAAACAAAGAAAATTGCAGAATTATAAACAAGAGGGATATTTTTCTTTGTGATTCTGGAGGCCAATATAAATATGGGACAACTGATGTAACAAGAACAATTTGTTTTTCAAAACAAAAACAAAAAATCAAAAATGTTTTCACTAAAGTTTTAAAAGGTCATATTGCCGTAGCTACAACTAATATTAATAAAAATGATATAGGTAAGAAAATTGACAAAAGAGCGAGAAAATTTTTAAATAAAAGCAACCTAGATTATGCACATGGTACAGGACACGGTGTTGGTTTTTTTCTTAATGTTCATGAAGGACCTCAATCTATTACAAAAATAAATACAGTAAAAATAAGAGAAGGCATGATTTTGAGTAATGAACCTGGGTATTATAAAACAAATGAATATGGAATTAGAATTGAAAATTTAGTTTATGTAAAAAAATTGAAGAAAAATTTGTTATTTCAAAATTTAACAATGGCACCTATTGAGAAAGATTTAATAAATATTGATTTATTAACAGCTAGTGAGAAAAACTATCTGTTTAAGTATCATTTAGAAGTTTATTCAAAGATATCTAAATATTTAAATCTAAATGAGAGAAAATGGTTAGCTAGTTTTATTTAGCATTTTTAAAAATTCAGCTTGGTTAATTACTTTAATTTTTAATTCTTTAGCATAATCTACTTTTTTTTTAGTTGGTTTTTCACCAATTATTAAGAAATTTAGTTTTTTGGATACACTGCTAATTGTTTTTCCAGAATGTTCTTCAATCAGAGACTTAACTTCAGCTCTACTTATTCCATTTAGTTTTCCAGTTACTAAAAAAGTCTTATTATTTAATAAACCATCATCTAAGTTGTGAGCAGCATCTTTAATTACTAAAACTTTTTTTAATTCATTCAAAACTTTTTTGTTAGTTTCATTTGAAAAAAAACTTTTAATTGAACTCACTTGTGTTTCACCAATTCCATCAATATTTAGCATATCTTCATAATCAATTTGTTTAGATAAATTTTTAAATTTTGAAAATGATACAAAATGTTTAGACAACAATTTTGCATTTTCTAAACCTATATGTCTTATACCCAGAGAAAAAATAAATTTTTCTAAGGAAATATTTTTTTTTTGATTGATCGAATACTTTAAATTTTGAACAGAAAGTTTTCCCCAGCCATCTAAATTTTCAATTTTTGAAAAATCTAAATTAAAAATATCTTGGGGATATTTAATTAAATTTAATTTCCAAAAATTTTCAACTATTTTTTTTCCAAAGCCATCTATATTAAAAGCTTCTTTTGAAACAAAATGTTTTAATTTTTCAATCGATATTTTATCACAGTAATAACCTTCACTAGAACATCTCCTTACAGCATCGACTTTTTTTGTTACTTTGTTAAATTCTTTAATTGTTTCTGATCCACATGATGGACAATTTTTTGGGAAAATAAATTTTTTTGAATTTTTTGATCTTTTTTGTTTATCGACTGATAGTATATGAGGTATGACATCTCCAGCCCTCTCTATAACTGCTGTATCACCTATTCTAATATCTTTACGATTAATTTCGTCTTCATTATGTAATGTTGCGTTTGAAACAATAACACCACCAATATTAATTGGTTTAATTTTTGCAACTGGTGTTAAGGCACCAGTTCTGCCAATCTGAATTTCTATATCTAAAATTTTAGAAACTGCTTTATTAGATGAAAATTTATGTGCAATAGCCCATCTTGGAGCATTAGCAACATTACCCAATCTTCTTTGCATTGCAAAATCATTCACTTTGTAAACTATTCCATCTATATCAAAATCTAAGTTTGCTCTTTTTTTTTCAATTTCATTATAATTTTCCATTAAACTTTTAATACCTGTGATTAACTTATTTAATGGATTTGTTTTAAATCCCCACTCACTTAATTTTTTGAGAAAATCAAATTGATTATTTGCAACTAATCCTTTTTCATATCCAAATGTATAGGCGATAAATTTTAAAGGTATTTTTTTTGTTTCTTCTGGGTTTTTTTGTCTAAGAGAGCCAGATGCTGCATTTCTGGGATTGGCAAATTTTTCATTTAAATCTTCAAAATTACTGTTTTGAATAAATACCTCACCTCTAATATCAATATCTTTAGGAAAATCTTTGTCTAAAATTTTTTTTGGAATATCTTTTATTGTTGCTAAATTTAAAGTTATATCTTCACCTTCTCTACCATCTCCTCTAGACAATCCTCTTTCAAATTTACCATTTTTGTAAGTTAATGAAGCAGAAATTCCATCAATTTTTGGTTCGGCACTATAAGAAATTTTGTAATCTTTGTCTTTAGACAAAAAATTTAAAATTTTTTTTTCAAAATTTATTAAATCATCTTCTGTAAAAGCATTTGCTAAAGATAGCATGGGAGCTCTATGTAAATCCTTTTTAAAATTTTTGGATGGTTTGGAACCTACAGTTTTTGATGGTGAATTTATTGATTTTAAAAAATCATATTTTTTTTCTAAATTAATTATTTCAGTTTTTAAATTATCATATTCTTGATCACTAACCTTAGGATTGCTATTATTATAATAAGAATTATTTAATTCACTTATTAATTTAATTTTGTTTTTATAAAAATTCTTAATTTCCTTTTTACTCATCTACATTAAAAAGAGATTTAAATTTTTTAAGAAATTTACTTTTCTCCTTCTTATCTTTTTCAAATTTTATTTTATTTTTTTCGTACATCTTATTAAACACTATATAAGATCTTTCATACCATTGTGAAGATTGATAATTATAACCTAAAAGCTTGGCATATTTTTTTGCCTCTACCTCTAGACCAATTGTATAATATACTTCTACTAAGCGATGCAATGCTTCCTCAGCATAAATAGTGGTTTCATATTCATCAATAACTGTTTTAAATCTATTAATAGCTGATATCCATTTTTTTTTTTGGAAATAGTATCTTCCAATATACATTTCTTTGGATGCTAAAGTGTCATTTATAAGATCTATTTTAAATTCAGCATCTAAAGCATATTCTGTATCTGGATATTTTTCTATTACAAATAAAAACTCCTCTTTAGCTTTTAAAATTGTTTGTAAATCTTTTTTCTCATCTAAAATCTGTTCATACCAACTCAATCCAAGTAAATAATGTGCATAATCTATATTCTTATGATAAGGATAGACTTTTATAAATCTCTGTAATTCACCTATAGCATCTTCATAATAATCTTGAGAATAATAAGAATAAGCTGCCATTAAAGCTGCTTTTGGCGCTATTGTAGATTGTGGGAAGAGTGTTTCAGCTTCATTAAATTTTTTTGCCGCATACAAAACATCATTTTTTTTTAATGATTTCATGCCCTCCTCATAAGCTTCTAGAACTTGAAGTTCTAAACTTTTTTCCTGTATTACCGATTTTTGAGATGTGTTCTTAGAGCACGAAATTAAAAATAATGTTACAAATAATATTAAAAAAAAACTAATAAGTTTCATTGTTAGTTTATACTGATTTAAGAGAAACTTTTAAAGTTATCTTTATGTACTAAGCTATGGATTTTAAAAATCTTTTATTAATAAGAGTATAAGGAAGATTTTTTTCTTTTATCTCTAAAATTGAGAAGTTTGCTCGATTTTGAAAGACTTTTCTTAACAATTGATTTGTTAAATAATGTCCACCACGTGAACATTTAACTGATCCAACAATTCTATAACCTGAGGTATACAAATCTCCAATACAATCCAATATCTTATGATTTACGAACTCTTTTTTATTTCTTAATCCATCTGGGTTTAGTATTTCATTATTTTTAACAACCACTGCGTTATCCAGGCTTCCACCTTTTGCCAAGCCAATTTTCTTAATTTTTTCAATATCTTCAAACAAGCAAAAAGTTCTTGAATTATATATATCTGTTAAATCATCCTCGTAAACTTTTACTTTGTTTCTCTGGTTGCCTATAATTTTATTTTCATATTTAAGCTCGAAGTCAATATCAAGACTTAATGTTGAAGGTTTTAAAGATATTGTTCTCTCCCCATCAGAAAACGTAACCTCATTATTAATTTTAATTATTTTTATTGGTGAAGAACTTACTTGTAGCCCACAACTAATAATTTTTTCAATAAATTCTTTTGCAGATCCATCCAAAATAGGAACTTCTTCATTATCAATTTCAATTAACGCATTATCAATTCCTAAACCAAACAATGCACCCATCAAATGTTCTATGGTTGATACTTTAACCCCGTATTCATTCTCAACAGTGGTGTTTAAAGAGGTATTTGAAACATTTAAAAAATTTGGATAAACTAGGTTATTATTCTTGATATCCGTTCTTTTAAAAACAATACCAAAATTTGGTTCAGCTGGTTTAACACACATTTTTACATTAAGTCCGCTATGTAGGGCTACACCAGAAAATGAAACATTATTTTTTATTGTTTTTTGAGTTAAATAATTCACTCCTTATGTTTAATTTCAATTCATTTAAATGAAAAAACAACTAATGTTACGATAAAAAACAAAATTAACTAAATAGTTGAAAAAACTTTTCAAAAATACCAATTTTTCCAACATTTTTTGGAATTATCTTTATCTCATTTTCATTGGCCCCATTAAGTATCCTGTTAGCCATCTGTGATAACTCCAACTTTTCGTTTTTAAAATAGTTTTTAATATATTCTCCATCTAAACAACGGGAGATTTTGATTTGATATTTTTCTAAAATTTTATCTAATTGAAAAGTTATCTCACTTGAAATTGATTTAAATTGAATTTCAAGACGATAACTATCTCCACGCAAATTATCAATATAAGATAGGTGAGATTGGTCACCAACTATATATTCCCTAATCAACATATGCATAATCTTTTTATCTTGAAAACTTTCATTGAATAAATCTTTGGCTTCAATTAATGAATTTTCAAAATTTTTTTTACTTATTTGTTGATCGTAATTTTTCTTCTTAATACATAAATTAATATTTAATAATTCTTTTATTTCTATTATTAGAAAAATGTTTTTAATAAATTTTCCAATTAACTTTTCTATTTTAAAGATATTTTCATCTAAAAATTTTGTTAAAGTAATTAAATCTAAGTTTTCAGAATTATTTTCAAAATTAAATTTTTCTTTATATAAATTTTTTGATTTTTTTTTATCAAATAAATATATTTCGAATTTATTTGTTGAAATAAACAAATAAGTCTCAAATTCTAATTCTTCAATCATTTAAAATTAATTTATTGTTAATACGAGCATCGATTGATGTAATTTTTTCAAAATGCTTTTCATTCATTATTTTAAAAATATGATCTAAAGCATCTCTAATATGATCTCTGGGTAATTTTAAAAAAATATTATTTTGTAATTCTAAATCCCATCTTTTAGATGGAAAGAAATACAAATTTTTTATTTCATCAAAAGAAAATTTCGACTTATCAATTATTTTTTTTATTTCTAAAAACTCATTAATTTTTGGATCACCAAAAATAAAAGGTAGCTCATTATTATAGGGTTGATTTTTTAATAATTTTCCATTCGTTCCAATAATAAAAATTTTTTTTTCTTTATTAATTTTTGCTAAATAAATTGTTTTTTCAATTTTAATATCTAGGGTATTTGGATAAATTTTAAATATTTTAAAACTCTCAACTAAACTATTGTTGTTAATAATTTCATGAATTTGTCCCTTTTTCATAAAAAAAATATTTTCTAGATTTGAGTTTTTTATTTCTTTAATTATTTTTTGGTTCTCAATTTCACCTAAACCTGAAACTTTTATGAAATAATTATTTTTGAAATTATTGATATTTAAATTTGTATTCTGAATTGAGCCCAAAAAAAATAGTAAAAAAAAATAAATAAAAATTTTTTTACTTCTGTATTGATGCATCTTCTAAAATCCATTCAATAAGTTTTATAAAATTTATTCCTCTATATGCAGCTATTTCTGGTACAAGAGATAATTTTGTCATGCCTGGTTGGGTATTAATTTCTAATAAATAAAATTTTCCATTTAAAAACTTAAAATCTGATCTAGTAACCCCTCGACAACCAATTATTTTATGAGCTTTATGAGCAATTTGAAGAGCTTGATTAATTTTATTTTTGGGTAAATCAACTGGTATAATGTGTTGGGTCTTGGCATTTAAATTATATTTAGCTTGATAATCATAAAATTTTCTTTTTGGCTTAAGCTCAATTACTCCTAATTTTTTATTACCCATAATTGCAACTTGTATTTCTCTACCACCAATAAATTCCTCAATCATAACCTTTTTATAATTTTTAATTGAATTTAAAATCTTAATAATATTTTTCTCATTACAGATAAAAACATTTACACTTGAACCTTCATTTAAAGGCTTGACTACTACAGGGAATTTTAATTTTTTTTTGATTTCTTTAATTAAATTGTATGAAGAAATATTATAGGAGTGTGTAATATATTTTGGCGTTTTAATATTATTTTGAATAAAAATTTTTTTAGAGATTTCTTTATCCATCGCTAAAGATGATGCAATTACTCCAGAATGTGTATATGGAATTTTAAATCTTTCAAGAATAGTTTGGATATAACCATCTTCACCAAATTGACCATGTAATGCATTAAAAATTATACTGGGATTAAAACTTTTTATATTTTTTGCTAAATTATGATCCGGCTCAGATATTTTAACTCTATAGCCATTTTTTTTTAATTCTTTTGCGACCTGTATTCCAGTATCAAGACTAATTAATCTCTCTTTGGAAATTCCGCCTGATAATATTAATACTTTTTTTTTCAATTTATTCTAATATTTTTATTTCTGTTTCTAATTTAATGCCTGTTTTTTTAAATACACTTTCGGAAACAAAATTAATTAACTTTTTCATATCTTCAAACTTAGCATTACCTTTGTTTACAAAAAAATTATAGTGTTTTTCTGAAATTGATGCATCTCCAAATGATTTTTCGAGGGGCACAGACTCTTTAATCAGTTCCCAAACTTTTTTATCTGATTGGTCAATAGGGTTTTTAAAAGTACTGCCACTTGTCTTTATTCTTGTTGGTTGAGCTTGTTCTTTTTTTTCTTTCAATATTCTTATTTCGTTTTTGATCATGTCTTTATCTTTCTTAAAGCCCTTAAATGAAGCGCTTAAAAAAATAAGTTCATCAGATAATCCGCTATCTCTGTACTTAAAATTCATCTTTTTTGCAGGTATAGTTATTATTTCACCTGATTTATTAATTGCCTGAATAGAAATTAAAATATCTTTAAATTCTCTTTGAAAACAACCCGCGTTCATTTTAATCCCCCCGCCAATTGTACCTGGTATACATGATAGAAACTCAAAACCACCAAGACCATTTTCCATTGCAAAGTCTGATAATGATTTATCATTAACAGCACTTCCAGCTATTATGATTTCATCATTTAATAAAGAGATATTATTAAAATTTTTTGAAAGTTTAATTACTACACCATTAAATTTTTTATCCGTAATCAAAGTATTTGAGCCAGCACCTAATACAAATATCTTTTCTTGATTTTGAAGTTTTTTGATAAATCTGATTAATTCTTGTAAGCTATCTGCTTTAAAGAAAGCTTTTGTTTTACCACCTATATTAAACCAATTTTTTTTTTTTAAATCATAATCTAGCTTTAAATTATTACTAAATTCTTCAATGAGCTCTTCTAAATCAATTTTCATGATAATAATTTAGGCAATTCTCTCATCCAACTTGAAATAGTCCCCGCACCCATTCCTATAACTATTTTTTTTCCATATATGTTTGCTTTAATGAATTTTGCTAATTGAAATTTATCATCTACTAAAAACAATTGAACTCTAGAGTTTTTAATAATCTCTCTCGCAAATTTTAAATAACTAAATCCAAGCTTTAACTTTTCTCCAGCAGTATAAATTGGAAACAAAATTAATTTATCTGCATTTTTGAAAGCAAAAGTAAATTCTTTTTTTAAATCTTTTAGTCTTGATATTCTATGTGGTTGGAAAATACATATCTTTTCATAATCTTTATAAACTTTTTTTACACCATCCAGTACTTCTTTGATTTCTGTAGGATGGTGGGCATAATCATCATAAAAATCTACATTATTAAAATTGAAAATTTTATTAAATCTTCTTTGAACTCCTTTAAAATTTTTAAGTCCTTTTTTTATATTATTTATTGGTAGGCCCACTGTTAATGCTAATGCTGCTGCAGCTACAGAATTTTTAATATTATGTGTTCCTAATAAAGGAATTTTAAATTTTTTAATTAATTGATTTTTTTTATTAGGTAATTTTATATTTAAGTCAAACTCAGAGTACTCTTTTAATTGTTTTATATTTTTAATACAAAAATTTGATTTGGTGTCTAGTCCATATGTATAGAAGTTTTTATTTTTGATATTTTTAATTAAATTTTTGTTATTTTTATCATCTAAACAAATAAATGATTTTCCAAATGAAGGGACTTTATTAACAAAATTTTCAAAATATTTATTTAATTTATCCATAGTGCCATAATAATCCATATGCTCTCGATCTATGTTAGTGATTATTGAGTATGTTGGGGGTATGAACACAAAACTTCCATCAGACTCGTCTGCTTCTAATATAGACCAATCACTTTTTCCAAGCTTTGCGGAATTATTAATCGAATTTATTACTCCACCATTGATGATTGTGGGATCAATTTTTGTTTCTTGAAATATAGACGCTATTAATGATGTTGTTGTAGTTTTGCCGTGCGAGCCAACAACTACAATATTTTTTGTTAAAGAGACAATGTTGGCTAACATTTCTCCTCTTTTATATATAGGTAATTGTTTTTTTTGGGCCGCAAGAAGTTCTGGATTATTTTTTTTAATAGCAGAAGATACAACTAGGATAGTCCCTTTTTCTATATTTTGTTTCTTATGTCCAATGAAAACTTTTATTTTTTCCTTTCTTAATCTCTCAATATTTTTATTATTTGTAATATCACTGCCTTGAACTTTAAAACCTTTACCTTTCATTATAAGTGATAAGCCACTCATACCTATTCCACCTATTCCTACAAAATGTATTAGTTCCGTTTTTGCTAATTTAATTTTCATTAATAATTTTTAATATTTTTTGATTAACATCATTCCATGTATTTTGATAATTTAATTTCTGTAAATTATTTTTTTTTGTCATGTAATCTTGACTTTTATTTGTCAATTCTAATAAAAATTTCTCAAATTTGTGGTCATCAAAATTTTTTTGATCAATTATCCAACAACAATCCTGTTCCTCATAATATTTTGCGTTTTCATACTGATGATTATCTTTTGATGACGGAAGTGGTATTGCTATAAATGGAATATTTAAAAAAGATAATTCAGCTAAACTTGAGGCACCCGCTCTAGTTATACATAAATCTCCTTGTTTTAAAACCTCATTAAGATTATGATCAAAGCTGAAAACTCTACTTTCAATATTATTTTGAAAATAAAAATCTTTTAAAAAATTTATATTTTTCTCGCTTGTTTGATGAATAATTTTTATAGATACTTTTTTTGCTAGACTCACAAAAGATTTATTTAAAAGCTCATCAAAGATTTTTGCACCCTGACTACCTCCCATGATTATAATTGTAAATAAATTGTCATATTTTTGATACGTACTGGTTTCATAATATTCTTTTCGTATCAAAGGTTTAATAGTAGTTAATTTGTGATTAATTTCAGATGGTAAATTAATTAAATTCTTCGAATAACATATTAATTTTCTTGAAAAATTTAAAAAAAATTTATTTGCTCTTCCAAGAACTATATTTGGTTCAATTAAAAAAATATTAATTCCTAATATTTTTGCTGCTAAACATAGTGGCAAAGACATATAGCCTCCTGTAGAAATTAAAATCGAAATATTGTTTTTTTTTAAAAGAAAAAAAGATTTAATAGTTAGAAAAAATATTTTTAAAAATGAAAAAGGAAGTAAAAAATAGTTATTTAATTTTGGAGTGTTGATTACAAATGCTTTATAATTCTTATCTAAATATTTAAGACCTCTTTTATCAGTAGAAATCAAGGTTTCATGAGTATTTTTCAAATGATTATAAATTGTAATTGCTGGTATGACATGACCTCCAGATCCACCTGTAGAAATTAAAACTTTTTTTTTCATTTATTAAGTTATTTTTCTTTTTGTTAAATTTAAAATGATACCAGCTAATATTGATGTACTTATTATTGATGAACCACCATAACTTAAAAAAGGTAATGTCATTCCAGTAGTTGGAAATAATCTTATATTAACTCCAATATGAATTGTTGCCTGCATTAATATTAAACTAATAGATCCGATTAAAATAAGTTTAGCTTTATCATTTGTTTCAAAACTTATTTTTTTGAAAACCATATAAATCAAAATTAAAAACAATAATAATATTAACATTATGGCAACAACACCGAACTCCTCAGAAATTACTGAAATAATGTAGTCAGTATGAGCTTCAGGAACTCTATTTTTAAGAACTCCTTCACCTATGCCTTTTCCAAAAAAACCTCCACTTGAAATTGACTCTATTGCTTTATCAGATTGAAAATTATGAGTACCTGTTTCTCTATTAAAAAATGAAAAAATACGTCCTTGTATATAATCAAACTTAGGGACAAAAATAATAAGATAAGCAAGCAAAGATGCGCCAGCGATAAATATTGCTAAAAGAATATATATATTAATTCCTGATGTGAAGATTAGAACTGCCCAACAAAATACTACTAATAAAGTTTGGCCAATATCTGGTTGAGCTATTAAAAGTAAAGAAATAACAGATATCAAAATAATAGTTATCAAATACTTAAATAAAATATTTGATCTAATATCACAAAAAATAGTTGCTAAAATTATTATCAAAAATGGTTTTAAAACCTCTATAGGCTGAAATCTTGGTAAGAAAAATAAGTCTATCCATCTTTTAGATCCTTTAACCTCAACACCAACGAATGGCACCATAAATAAAGAAATAAGTGAAATAAAAAAAAGAAAAATAGAGTATTTATATAATTGATCTGAATTTAAAGAGGAAAATATAAAAATAAGAGTTATTCCAATTAACACATAAATCAAGTGTTTAAAAAAGAAGAAATAACTGTTGGTATCTAACTTATCAGAGGCTATTAGAGAAGTTGAAACTAAAGAAAAAAATAGTCCAATAACAAATAATAGACTTATTAATAAAAAAGTAGATTTATCTATGTTTTTCCACCATTGATAATAAAATTTGTAAACAATACTATTGCTTTGCATTTATGTACTTTTTAATTATTTGATTAAAATGAAAACCTCTATCTTCAAAATTTTTGAAACTATCGAATGAAGCTCCAGCTGGACTGAAAAAAATAATATTTTTTTTAGATTTTTGAATATTAATTTCTGAAAAAATAGCTTTAAGAGTTTCTTGTAAATTTTTAAATTTTCTAATTTTTAATCTATTTTTTAAAATTTTTATAAATTTTCTATGATGTGATCCAAAAATATAAGCTTTGATATTTTTACAATTTATTTTTGATAGTTTAAATTTATCTCCTTTTTTGGGAATTCCTCCTAAGATCCAATATGCATCAATTAAATTTTTTAATATATTTTCCGAGGAAGCAAAGCTTGTAGATTTGGAGTCGTTAATTATTGTGAGATTTTTTTTATCAAATATAATTTGTTGTCTGAAATCTAGGCCTTTAAATTTATTAATGGTTTTAATTAATTTTTTAAAATTAAGTTTTAATGTTGGAGCAATTTTTAATATGAATGATAAATTTTCTTTATTACCATTAGATAAAAAATATTTATTAGTAATTTTATTAAACTTTTTATCTATACTTGAAGTCTGTACTCTGTAGATTTTTGAACTATATTTATTTTTATTTAATTTTTTAGTTATTAGTTCATCCTCTTTTTTTACGTATGCAAAAGATCCTCTTACTTGAGATTTTAATAATTTAAATTTTGCATTTACATAATTTTTTAAACTTTTATGTCTCTCAATGTGGTCTGCAGTTATGTTTAAAATTAACGCATACTTTGATCTAAATACTCTACTGTAATCTAGCTGGTAAGAAGAGGCCTCTATTACAAAAATTGTTTTTTTTGTAATATTTTTTTCTGATAATGCTGGATTACCAATATTCCCAATAAGTCTTGAGTCTCTTTTTTGATCGATTAAAGCATCATGTAAGATTTTAGCAGTTGTAGATTTACCGTTAGTTCCAGTAATCGTAATACTCTCATTGTTATAAAATGAAAACAAAACATCAAGGTCGGTATGAATTTTTTTAAAATTTTTCTTTAAAAATTTTGATAATTTACAATTTGAGATATCAATTCCAGGACTAATAATAATTCTATCAAAATTTATTTTTTGAATTTGCTTTAGTTTAATTATTTTTTTTTTAAGTTTGGATTTAATTTTTTGATTGTCGTCGAACAAATATACATCCGACTTGTTTTTTAAAAACTTATAAGATGAAATACCACTCTTTCCTAAACCGTAAATTAATATTTTTTTTCTTAAAAAAATATTATTAAATATTTTCATTATCTTAATTTTAAGGTAGCTAAACCAATCATTGCTAAAATTATTGAGATAATCCAAAACCTAATCACAACTGTAGACTCTGGCCATCCTTTTTTCTCAAAATGATGATGAATGGGTGCCATTTTAAAAATTCTTTTGCCTGTAAGTTTAAATGAAATTACCTGAACCATTACTGAAACTGCCTCTAGTACAAAAAGACCACCAGTAATAGCTAAAACAATTTCATGCTTTGTGATAATTCCTACTGCACCTAAAGATCCTCCAAGAGATAATGAGCCTGTGTCTCCCATAAAAATTTTAGCAGGTGGAGCATTAAACCATAAAAATCCTAAACAAGAGCCAATAATTGCCCCACAAAAGATTGATACTTCTCCTGTTCCTTCTATGTAGGGAATTTGTAAATAATTTGAAAATACTATGTTTCCAGTAACATAACTTATAAAAGCAAAACATGCCGCAACTAATATTACAGGCACTGTTGCTAGACCATCTAATCCATCTGTAAGATTAACAGCATTTGACGAACCAATAATTACAAATATTGCAAATGGTATAAAAAACCATCCAAGGTTTATAATTAAATTTTTAAAGAATGGAAAATATAAATTATTTAAATCTTGATAATCGTTTAAATAAACAAAAAAACTTACACCAATAATTGCTAAAATTATTTGTGAAGTTATTTTGAACTTTGAAGAAATTCCTGATGAGTTGCTATATTTAATCTTTTTAAAGTCATCATATGCTCCCAACAAACCAAAAGTAATTGCTACGTAGATACAAAATAAAATATTAATATTTGATAAATCTGCCCAAAATATTACTGATACCAATAAGCCGAATAAAATTATTAAACCTCCCATTGTTGGTGTACCAATTTTTTTAACTATATGATCTTCAGGTCCATCGTCCCGGATTGGATTTAAAATTTTTTGTTTTGAAAAAAATTTAATAAAAGGACCTCCAATAATCAGTACAATAACCAATGAGGTGAAAAAAGATAAACCTGTTCTAAAAGTTAAATATTTAAATACATTTAAAAAACTAAAAGTATCAACAAAATTTAATAAAAATTGATAAAGCATTAATGCAATCCTTTCAGATCTTTTACTATGTCGTTGAATCCTGTCGCAAGTGAGGCTTTAATCATTAAATAATCATTATTATTTAAATCATTTCTAATCAATTCAATAATTTGAGAATTGTTTAATAAAATCCTGCCCTTTTTAGCTTTTGAGATATTTTCAAATATCATTGAAGCCAATTTTCCTTTAACAAATACCTTATCTATCTTGGTTTGATTAATTATTGGAGCAATAGATTTATGAAGTTTTTTAGAATGACTACCCAGCTCTAACATGTCACCAATTAGTATATATTTATTTGATTTTTTTGAGTTTATTTTATCAAAATTTTTTATTGCTGATTTTAATGATAGAGGATTTGAATTATAACTTTGATCAATTAAATTAATTTTTTTATTATCAATTTTTAATTCACAATGATCTCCCCTTCCTCCCGGAATTTTGAAATTGAGAAAAATATTTTCATTAAGTTTAAATATATTTTTATAAATACTAATAACTGCTAAAGCAGAAAGTGTATTGTATATATTGTTTTGAAAATTGTTAGATAATGTAAAATATTTTTTTTTATTATTTGATCTAACAATAATTCTAAATTTTTTTGCAAAGGTCTTTATATTAATTAATTTAATATCTGCTTTCTGACTTTTAATACCAAAAGAAACAACTTTAATTTTATTTTCTTTGGCAATTTTTTTATGCAATTGAAAAAAGTTATCGTCTGCATTTAATACAACATAACCATTAGGTTTTATGTTGTTAATAATTTCAGATTTTGCCAAAGCAATCTGTTTAATATTTTTAAAATTTTTAGCATGTGCATAATTTATATTTGTTATTACTCCAACATCTGGTGCTATTATTTTTGATAAATAATCAATTTCACCTTTTTTATCCATTCCAACTTCCAAAATTCCAAATTGATCATTTTGGTTTAAATTAAAAAGACTCAAAGGGACTCCAAATTTATTATTATAAGATTTTGGAGAAATACTCACTTTCGAAATTTTACTTAATACATTGCCCAGCAATTCTTTAAGTGTAGTTTTGCCACAACTACCTGTAATAGCTATAATATTTGTATCAATACTTTTTCTAAAATTTTTTGAAATATCTGTTAGGAATTTTAAAGTATTTTTCACTTTAATCTGACGACTTTTATTTAATTTATTTTGGATTTTGTTTACTACAGCTAACGATGCTTTTCTTTTGAATGATTGTGCAACATATTTATTACCATCATTTTTTTTACCTCTAATTGCAAAAAAAATATCGTTTTTAGTAACTTCTTGAGAATTAATTCTTGCCGTTTTTAAAGATGTGGAGGTAGATAATTTTTTAATTTTAACCACCTCTTTAATCACATTTAATTTTAAATTATTCGATAAAGTATTATTTTTATTCTTAATAGCATTTAGAATTACTTTTCTATCTGAAAAGAAAATTTTCTTATTTCCAATATCTTGAATTTTCTCATGGCCTTTTCCAGCAACTAACAAAATATCACCTGAATTCAGATTACTAATGGCTTGTTTTATTGCTATTGCTCTATTAGAAATTTCGATAATTCTTTTTTTTTTGATACCTTTTTTTATATCTCTTATTATTTTTTGAGGATTTTCAAATCTAGGGTTATCATTTGTAAGAATGATACTATCTGCAAAACTACTGGCTATTTTTCCCATTTTTGATCTTTTATTTTGATCTCTATTTCCGCCACAACCGAATAGCACTGTTATTGCTTTATTAGGAAATTGTTCTCTAAGGTTTAAAAGACACGTTTTTAAAGCATCAGGCGTATGAGCATAATCCAGAATTACTTTTGATTGATTTTTAATTTTACCAATTTTTTCAAACCTTCCCTCAATAGGTTTTAATTTTGGAATTGTATTTAAAATTTTATCTAAACTAATACCGCTATATTTTGCTGCAATTATTGCCATTAAAACATTTTTTAATTGAATTTTTCCAATTAAATTTAAATTTATATCTCTTATAGAGTTATTTAATTTAATTCTAAGAAATTGACCCTCTCCTTTAAAGTTATGAGATAAAAGCTCTAGATTATTTTTCTCATCATTAAGTGTGTGTAATTTTAATTTCTTATTAATTGCAATTTTTTTTATGTTTTTAAACTCCGGTATTAATTGATCTGTAATTACATTGCCTCTTTTTTGGATTAGATTTTCAAATAAATACAGTTTAGCTTTTAAATAATTTTTTAAATTTATATGATAATCAAGATGATCCTGGGATAAATTAGTAAATATACCCGAATTAAACTTTAAACCATCTAATCTATTTTGTTTTAAACCATGACTTGAGGCTTCCATAATTACATGATCTATTTTTTGAGTTTTTAATTTACTCAAAATTTTAGCCAATTTAATTGGATCTATTGTGGTATTAGATAAATTCAAATTAATTCTTTTTGATTTAACACCTAATGTACCGATTGAAGCAACCCTTTTATTATTTAATTTTAATATTTGATAATAAAAATCAGCAACTGAAGATTTTCCATTTGTGCCTGTAACTGCGATTAAATTTTTTGGTTTTTTATTATAAATTTTAAAAGCAGTTTCAGCTAATAATTTTCTTATATTTTTTGTATGAATATATAAAATTCCATTTTGGAATTGATTTACTTTTTTTTCGGTTACGATAATTTTAGATCCTTTTTTAATTGCTTTAGGTATAAATTTATTGCCATCAATAGTATTTCCTTTGATTGCAAAAAAAATATTATTTTTTTTAACACTCTTAGTATCAAATGAAATTCCTGAAAAAGAAAAATTTCTAAAATTTTGATTTATGTTATGAAAGTAGTCTCCTAGAAGCATAATTAATTAACCTCTATATATTTTGTGGCTAAAATAGGCCCAATTTTATCTATAACTTTTCCAGCTACCTCTACTGAGGTCCAGCCAGCAGTATTATAAAGTGTACCTTTCCACCCTCCTTTTCGATGTCTATACTTATAATAATAATCTTTAGATTTTTTTGGAGTATCTAGCATTACAATAAAAACAAATTGTGGATTTGATGTGGGAAAAATGGAAGCAAAAGTATTTATTTTTGCCTCAGAATATGCTCCTCCCTCAGGTTGATCAGCGGTTCCTGTTTTTCCACCAATTTCATAATTTTGAACATCTGCAAATTTAGCTGTCCCTTCCTCAGTATTTACAATTTTTCTTAAAGCGCTAACAACTTGTTCTGAAATACCCCTATTTAATATTCTTTTATTTTTTTTATTAAAATTATTTTCTTTATAAATTAATGTTGGCTTAATTTCATAACCACCATTTGATAAAATAGAATAACCTTTTGCTAGTTGAAGAATTGTAGTTGCTATTCCATGCCCAAAAGAAGCTGTAGCCAATCTACATTTTCCAAATTCATAATTTTTTTGAGGAGCAACTTCTTCAATATCAAAATCAATATCACTTAACACACCAACTTTTTCTAAAAATAATTTAAATTTTTCTGAGCCAACTTTTTGGGCAATTTTTACTGATCCTATATTTCCAGATCTAACTAGAATTTGCTCTGCAGTTAAATCTGATGGTATTTCATTGTCGTACTCACCTATTCTGTATTTGTCACATTTAATTGATTTGGGTAAATTTAAAAATTCTGTTTCAGGTTCTATTAATTTTTCGTTAAGAGCATTTGCATATGTAAAGGCTTTAAATACAGATCCAAGTTCATATGTTCCTTTAGTTACCCTGTTAATATAATTTACATCTGTAATATTTTGTCTTTCATTTGGATTGAAATCAGGCAAAGAAACTAAAGATAAAATATTACCATTATTAACATCCATTAAAATGGCTGCACTACCTTTGCTTTTAAAAATTTCCTGATATTTAATTAATTCTTTTCTAATTAAAAATTGAATATCTTTATCTAATGTAAGTTTAATTGATTTTTTAGATTTTCTAAGTTCATCATTTAACGATTTTTCTAATCCCGAAATACCATTGTTATCATCATCTATCTGACCTAAAACATGACTAAAAAGATTTTTTTGTGGATACATTCTTAAAACTCTTTCTTCTGGAACTAAAGATTTGTCTCCCAATTTCATTATTTTTTCATAATTTTCCTCTGAAATTTTCTTCTCTAAATAAAAAAATTTCTTAGTTTTTATTTTTTTTTTAATTTCATCAAAATTTTTATCAGGAAAAATAATATTTAAACTTAGAAGTAATTTTTTTTCATTGATTATATCTGTAGTTTTTAAACCAATATCAATCGATTTAACTGTCTTGGCTAAATAATTTCCATTAATATCTATAATGTCTGCTCGATAAAGCTGATTTTTAGATACAGGAAGATTATTTATTTTTTCTAATTTACTCTTTCGTGAACCCAAGTGAACTAGGTGTATTGAGTAAATTAAATATATAATAAAAAAAACAAAGAAAATAAAAGCTACACGATTAAATTGAATATTTAATCCATTCTCTTTTTTCTTAAATATAAAATCACTTTTATAGTCTTCTATAGTTAATTTCGATTTATTATCAGTCATTACTCTTTAATAATTTTAAAATTTTGGATTTTATTTATATCTTCTGAAATTTCGTAGATTTTTATGTCGTTTATATTTTTTTGAATTAACTCATCATCGAAATACAGAGATTGATATTCAAGTAATCTTTCTGCAGAACTTAAATAATCATATTCTAAAGATATGTTTTCAAATTCAGAGTTTAAAACTCTAATATTCTCTTTTGCTGTAAATATTTCATCTTCAATTTGTTTGGTCGTATTTTTTATTATTGCAGTTGACAAGACTAAAAAAAATATGACTACTACTAAAAAAAACTTTTTCAAAATTTATCTCCATAATTTTCAATTTCTATATAGTTTCTGAACTGTTCCTCTACATCGGTATGAAAATTATAAAAATCTTTTTTTTTAATCACATATCTAAATTTAGCAGATCTAGAAGGTGGGTTTTTGGTTACTTCATCATCTGATGGTATTATTGGTTTTTTTTGTATTAAATTAAATAGAGTCTCTGCTTGTTCTATGACAGGGCTATATCTTGAAATGCTTTTATTTTCAGAAAGACTTTTAAAAAAATATTTTACAATTTTATCTTCCAAAGAGTGAAAAGTAACTACTCCTAAAATACCACCTTTTTTTAAAACTTTCGTAGCATTGATGAGTCCAAATATTAATTCACTTATTTCTTTATTTACAAATATCCTAAGAGCTTGAAAAACCTTGGTTGCATTATGAACTTTAAAATTTTTTCTTTTTTTTGATTTATCGATAATTTCAACTAAAGATGTGGTATCAATTTTATTTTTAGATCTTTCTTTTATAATATTACGAGCAATGTATTTTGCTTCTTTTTCATCTCCAAAATATTTAAAAATTTTTTCTAATTCTTTTTCATCTAGTTTATTAATTGCATCCTCTGCTGAAAAAGTATTTAGTCCCAGCTGCATATTTAATTTACCGCTGGCATCGAATGATAATCCTTTTTTTGGATCTTTTATTTGAGTATAAGAGTAACCAAGATCAAAAATTACACCTCTTATATTTTCATTTTTGAGCTTTAAATTACTTAATTGACTAAATTTTATATTTTTAAAAATAAATCTATCTTCAAAGTTTTTTTCTAATTTATTAGCAATTTTTTCACTCTCTATGTCTCTATCAATAGCTATTACTTTTGTATTTTTAAAATCTAAAATTTTTTTGGAATAACCACCTTGACCAAAAGTACAATCGATAAATGTGCCACCATGTTGAGGGGAAATAACGCTAATAATTTCTTTTAGCAGCACCGGATAATGCTTTTGCATTTTCGGAACTATGGTGGCGTCCATTTATCTCTTGGAAGACCATTAATTTTTTTGTCTTCTTAAGAATGCTGGTATCTCAAGATCATCTTCTTCCTCTTGATCTGAGGTTAATAAATCTTCAGGGCTTGAATTATCAGATTCTGAGCTAAATAAATCTGGTGCATCTGAGTCAACTCCAAATTCTTTTAAATCATTAGAGGTTTCTTCTTCGTTGTTAATATCTTGATTCTCTTCTTGGGTAGTTTCCATAGCTTCTTGAGCAAAAGATTTCTCCATTTCATTTACTGAACTATCCTGAACTATACTCTCACTTTCCAGGTTAGTATTTTGAACAACTTCTTCACTCATCATCTGATTATGAGAACTCTCAGTTTGTTGTTCTTGGATAATCTCATTTTCAAGCTTTAAAGCATTCGCACCATGTGTAATTGGATTTGATGCTGTTGTGTTTGAAAAATTGAAAGATTGAGATGATCCCATGTTTGAAAAATCAGAGTAACCTGGATTACGATTTTGAATTCGATGAACCATATTTACTACTGATTTTGATTCTGGTTGTTGACCATCTAATGATGTTGCAACAATTGAAACTCTCATTTTTCCATCTAGCTCTGTATCAGTGATTGCGCCAATTATTAACTCTGCTTCAGGATCAACTTCTGCTCTTACTTTATTTACAGCCTCGTCAACCTCAAAAAGTTTTAGATCTTTACCACCAGTAATATTTACTAGTAATCCTTTTGCACCTTTTAAAGTATAATCATCAATTAATGGATTGCTAATTGCCATTTCTGCTGCTTTAAGAGCTCTACCTTCTCCCTCGGCTTCACCTGTGCCCATCATGGCTTTGCCCATTGCTGCCATAACAGTTTCAACATCAGCAAAATCTAAATTAATTAAACCAGGTCTAACCATTAAATCTGTTATACTTTGTACACCATGCATCAAAACATTGTTTGAAAGATTAAATGACTCTTCAAAAGTAGTTTGTTCATTTGCAATTTTAAATAGATTTTGATTTGGAATAACAATTATTGTATCAACATGTTTTCTTAACTCTTCCAAACCTTGTTGTGCTCTTCTCATTCTAGAGGGGCCTTCATATAAAAATGGAAGAGTCACAACACCTACAGTTAAGATATTTAATTCTTTAGCAGCTCTTGCGATGACATGAGCAGCACCAGTGCCCGTTCCACCACCCATACCAGCTGCAATAAAAACCATGTTTGCACCTTGAAGTGTATTTACAATTTCATTTAAAGATTCATCTGCAGCTGCTTGACCGATATCAAGTTTTGCACCTGCTCCTAAACCTTTTGTTAAATTTAAACCAATTTGAATTCTTGTTTTTGCTTTACTAAGCTTCAAATCTTGAGCATCAGTATTTACTGCGATAAATTCTACACCTTGTAGATTATTTTCTATCATTTCGTTAATTGCATTTCCGCCAGCTCCACCGACTCCTAAAACTAGTAGTCGTGGCTGTAGCTCTTTTATCTCTGGTGCTTTAAAGTTAATTGTCATCTTTTATCCCCTATTGTTTGTTATGTTGAAGCTCCCATTTAAGATTACCACGATTAATATTTGCTTTTTTCCTCGCTGTTATCTTAAATTTTTCAAATGCCGTTGGTTCCCATATTTGAAATGTTTGGCCTTGACCAACAAACAACATGCTATTTTTTATTTTTGCATGTTTTAATAATTTTGATGAAAGTGAAATTCTGCCTTCACTGTCGAATTGTAAATTTATACTTTCTGCTAATATTGATGTTGCAAAGTAATCTCTTTTTTCCTCAAAGGGGTTTAAGGAGTCAATTGCTGAAGAAATTTTTTCAATTCTATCTTGAGAGCATGCTTCTATTGAGGAGTTATTAAATGAAGGATAACAAATAACACCATTGTAACCTAGATTGGATAAATGTGACCTAAAACTAGCAGGCACAGATACTCTCCCTTTTTTGTCTAATTTGTTTTCGTATGTTGATAAAAACATAAAACATAAATTCCTTTATTCCCATATAAATGGGAATTTATGGGATATTATGGGTTTTACAACTAGACGTCAATAGCTATTATTTAGGCACTATTATTGTTTTAGTGATAAAAAAAATAGACACTGGAACTTAAAAAAATGAGAACAAACGAAGAAACTTGTGTTGATATTTTATTTGAAGTGCCAGATAAACTATAAGCCGGGTTCTGTCATTTAAACCTATCATTTGTCTAGGCTTAAGATCACTCCTAAGCTCAAGCAACTAACCCTGATGACTAGCCAAGGACGGCTTTTAGTTTTTCAACAATGTCATCTCTACTTAGTCTTGCTCCCAGTGGGGTTTTCCAGCGTTCATTGTTACCAATAGAACCGGTGTGCTCTTACCACACCTTTTCACCCTTGCCATGTTATGGCGGTTTATTTTCTGTGGCACTGTCCCTAGGGTTTCCCCCGCCAGGTATTACCTGGCACTGTGTCCTTGTAGAGCCCGGACTTTCCTCTTTAAATTTAATTAAAGCGATAAGTCATTTATCTGGCAAGTTGAATTTATTACTTAAGTTGTAATTTTCAAGTAAAATTATTCAAATTTTTTAACTAAATTTTTACTAATTATTAAACATTCCTCATCAATAATGCCATTTATTAACTCTTGTCTAAATCTTCTTTGAAAAGCAGATGTGAGTAAGTTTGAATATTTGATATTTTTTTTATTTAAATTTTTTGCATAACCCAATTTATATAGATTTTTAATAAAATGATTTTTTTGTATTTCTGTAATTCTTTTATTTCTTGTTTTAATAAGTTTTTTTGTATTTAAACTGTGCCAAATACCTATTTTTTTTTTTGATAAATAGTACCATGGAAATTTTTCCCCAGGATCTTTTTTTCTATCTGGAGAAATATCTGAATGACCTAATATACATTTAGATTTGATTTTATATTTTTTTATAAGAAATTTACTTAATTTCAAAATTGAATTAATTTGTTTTTGTGTAAAATTGTTATATTTGAATTCATGCCCAGGATTACTAATTTCAATACCTAAAGAGTGCTTATTAAGAGATTTAAAATTTTTCCAGAACGATACTCCAGCGTGCCACGAAATATATAAATCAGGAACCAATGTTAATATTTCACCGTTTTTTTTAATTAAATAATGGCTGCTAACTTTAGTTCCTTGGCTGGTTAATTTTTTAATTGCATCAGTTTCTTTTTTCATTCCTGTGTAATGAAAAACAATGAATTTTATTTCATTTTTTTTTCTTTTTTCTATGTCAAAATTAGGAGAGTAATTTTTAGTTGTATTCATAAAATTTAACGTTTAATTTTTGGCTATTTATAAACACTTTATAGACATGTTTTTTGATTAAATCTTATTTTACAAATGATAACTAAATAATATATAATTAATTATGTTTAAAAAATTAGCAATAACAATAATTTCTGTTTTTTTAATTGCATTTAACGCAAATGCTGGTTCAGACAATGAATTAACAATAAATAAAGATCAACCGAAAGAAATTAAAGATTGTTTTGAAAAATTAAATAGAGTTACTTTTTCATTTAATCAGAGTTTGGATGCAGCAATAATCAAACCAATTGCCAAAGGTTATAGAAAATTGCCTGATCAAGTCCAAAAAGGAACTGAAAATGTAGTTAACAATTTATCTAATCTAATAACAATTCCTAATAATGTTTTGCAGGGAGATATTAAATTAGCTTTAATTAATACTGGAAGATTGGTTGTAAATACAACTGTTGGAATATTGGGTACAATCGATGTAGCCAATAAGATGGGGTTCCCCAAGTATGAAAAAGAGGATTATGGTCAAACTTTAGGAGCTTGGGGTGTGGGACCTGGCTGTTATTTAGTTCTTCCGGTTTTAGGACCTTCAAATTTAAGAGACACAACCGGATCATTCGCAAATGTCATGGGAGGAGATCCTTGGTATAATGCGTCATCACATGGCAATAATGAATTTTTAAGTGAAAGAATTTTTCTTACATCGAAAGCTTTAAGCGGTATAAGCTTTAGATCAAATAATATTGAGTCGCTTGATAATCTTGAAAAAAATTCAATAGATTTTTATGCATCAGTAAGAAGTTTGTACACACAAGACAGGGAAAACAAAATAAAAAATAATCAAAGAGGAAACATCGAAGTTCTCTATAAAAATGAAGAAGACTGGGAAGAAATAGATAGTCAATAACTTAATTCTTTATTAACAAATATGAAAAAAATAATTTTAATATTATTATTATTAAATCTAAATAACCATGTTTACTCAATTGAACCAGATGTTTTTGTTCAATCTACAGTCAATAGAGCATCACAGATACTTTCAAAAAATATTTCTAAAGAAGAAAAAATAGATGAACTAAAGAATATCGCTAAAGAAACTGTTGATATTAAAGGAGTAGGTTTTTATTCACTTGGTTCAATTAGAAAAACTTTAAATGATAATCAAAAAAAACAATATCTTTTTTTATTTGAAAATTATTTTTTAAAAAGCTTTTCTAGTAGATTATCAGAATATACAAATCCTGAAATTGATGTAACTAATAAAGAAGTTTTAAATAAAAATTATACAATAGTTAATAGTATTTTAGTAGCCACAGAAAACAGACCTGAGGTAAAAATTGACTGGAGAATTTACACAAAGAACCCAAACAATCCACTAATTAGAGATTTAATAATAGAAGGTCTCAGCTTAGCTAGAACCCAAAAAGAGGAATTTGCATCAATCTTAAATTCTAATGATGGTGACATTAACGCTCTATTTAAAACTTTAGAAGAATTTTCAAAAAATTAAATGCTTATTAACTAAGAATGGTGGGCCCGCCAGGACTCGAACCTGGGACCAATACATTATGAGTGTACTGCTCTAACCAACTGAGCTACAGGCCCAAAACTCTTACCTAGTTATATCATTTTTATAAAGTTATCAATTAAAGATAATTTTCAAATGGTGGGCCGTGTTGGTTACGCTCCAACTACCCCTGCAATGTCAATGCAGTACTCTACTATTGAGCTAACGGCCCTATTTTAACTTTCTAAGAAACTTTTTAATTGCTTAGATCTGCTTGGATGTTTTAACTTTCTAAGTGCTTTAGCTTCAATTTGTCTAATCCTTTCACGAGTTACAGAAAACTGCAATCCAACTTCCTCTAAAGTGTGGTCAGTATTCATTCCAACTCCAAACCGCATTCTCAATACTCTTTCTTCTCTTGGGGTTAATGTAGATAAAATTTTAGTAGTTGCTTCACCTAAGTTTGATTTTATAGCTTGTTCTAGTGGAGCTAAAGCTTTTGTGTCTTCTATAAAATCTCCTAAACTGCTGTCTTCCTCATCACCTACAGGTTTTTCTAATGATACAGGTTCTTTTGAAATTTTTAGAACTTTTCTTACTTTATCTAATGGCATTCTTAGTTTTTGGGCTAACTCTTCTGGTGTTGCTTCTCTTCCAAACTCACTAAGAATTAATCTTTGTGTACGTACTATTTTATTAATTGTTTCTATCATATGAACTGGAATACGAATTGTTCTTGCCTGATCAGCAATAGATCTTGTTATTGCTTGTCTGATCCACCATGTTGCATATGTTGAAAACTTATAACCTCTTCTATATTCGAATTTATCAACAGCTTTCATCAATCCAATATTGCCTTCTTGAATTAAATCTAAAAATTGAAGACCTCGATTTGTATATTTTTTTGCTATAGAAATGACTAATCTTAAATTTGCTTCTACCATTTCTTTTTTTGCAATCCTTGACTCTTTTTCACCCTTTTGAATTCTGCTAACAAGCTTTTTAAAATCTGTTACTGAAATTCCCAGCTTATGACTAATTTCAATTAATCTTTCTCTTATATTTTTAAATTCATCTTTATTCTTCGTAAAAAACTGCTTCCAAATTGCGTTTGTATCTAAAAATTTTTTAAGATTTGGATTTATCTCATTGCCAATATAAAATTTAATAAACTCATTTCTTGGAATTTTATGGTCCATTGCAAGTCTTAATAAGTTTCCCTCTAAAGAAATTATTTTTTTATTTTCTACATAGTGTTTCTGAACTAGCTCCTCTAATACTGACGGAGATAATTGAAGAGATTTTATATTTTCTAATATTTCATTAACTATTTTTTCATATCCTTTTTCTTTAGCAGATGAAAAATTTTGGGAATTTAAAACACAATCAAGTTTTTCTTTTTGATATTTTATTAATTTAGCATATTCTTTTGTTAAAGTATGTACCGTTTTTAAAACTTTAGGTTTAATTTCAGTTTCCATTGCAGCAAGAGTAGGATTAAAGTCATCATCCTCATCTGAGGAATTTTCATCTTTTTCAACTTCACCAGAGTTTTTCTGTTTAGCACTTGGTCCTGTTGACTCATCTTCCATGTAGTTAGTGTCTATATCAATAATTTCTCTAACTAAGATTTCGTCTTTTTGTAATTGTTCATTCCATTCAAAAAATTGTTGCGCTGTAATTGGACTTTGAGAAAGTGCTATTAGCATCACATCTTTTCCAGCCTCAATTCTTTTTGCGATTGCTATTTCACCTTCTCGAGATAAAAGCTCAACACCTCCCATCTCACGTAAATACATTCTAATAGGATCGTCACTTTTTTCTATTGTTTTACCCTCTTCTTTATTTAAATTTTCTTTTTTTCTTAAAACTTTAAAATCAGACTTCTTTTCTACTAAAGTAACATTTTCATCCAATATATGAATGAATGCTTGTGCCAAATTTTCATCTGATAGATTTCTTTTACCTAATGATTTACTTAATTCCTCGTAAGTTATAAATCCCCTATGGGTTCCACGACCCATAAGTCTAGCAAATGATTTTGTAATAATTCTTTCCACGATAATTTGAATTTAAAACACTTATATAATGTCAATTATATAAAAATCTATTACTAATTTAGTCTGTTTAATTGAGATTCTGCTTTTTTTTAAGCTCTTTTAGCTCATTGAATGTGGACTCGCTCATATCCACAGAAAACTTCGATTCTAATTCCTGTATTCTGAACTCAAGATCATAATTCATTAAATCTCTAGAGATGTCCTCTAATAATTCAATTATTTTTTGATCGTCGTCAGATTGATTTTTTAGTATATGCTTAATTGGAGCAAATTTGTTTATTTTTTCTGTTAATTGAATATCTAAGTTAAGATCTTGAATCGTAATTTGTGAACCAGATTTTAATTTTTCAACAATCATTTCAAATATTTTTTTATTAAACTCAGTAAATAATTTAATATTCTCAATTAAATGTATATTTTCTTGCAACAAATCTAATTTATTTATAACCAAATATAATAAAGAATACTCTTTTAATTCAACACCAGTCAAAGACTGGGTTTCTTGAAAATATTTTTTCGTAGTTTCTAAAGATTTTGTTTTCTTCGAATAAAATCTTTTATTATTTTGGTTAGAATGTGGTGTTAACTCAGCAATTTTTTCTAAAAAATATTCTAAAACATATTTTTTTATAAAATCGTCTTTAATTGTATTTGCAATTCCTCTAAGTTTTTTCTCAAAAATAGCCATCGATGATGGATTATTTTTAGTTTGTTTTTTATAATGACTAAAAATAAATTGATGAATTGATAACTTACTCTGCTTTGTAAAATCTACAAAATTAGCCTTACCATTTTTATTTACAAAACTATCTGGATCTTCTTTATCTGGCAGAAATAAGAATGAAATTTGTTTTTCAGGTTTAAGTTCTTTAATTGAATGTTCAGCGGCTCTAACAGCAGCTTTGTATCCGCTTTCATCACCATCAAAACAAATTACGATATCGTCAAAAAATTGGTTTAAGGTTAAAATTTGCTTATCAGTTAAAGATGTACCAAGATTTGCCACAACATTATCAATTCCATTTTTGCTAAGACCCACAACATCCATATATCCCTCAACTAGATAAATGTGATCAATTTTATTAGAAAGTTTTCTCGCTAAATCTAAATTATATAAATTTGATCCTTTTTTAAAAAAATTTGTTTCAGGCGAATTTATATATTTTGCTAAGTAATCTAAATTTTCAATTATTCTTCCTCCTAATGCAATGGGTTGACCTGAGATATTATTAATTGGAAATATTAATCTACCTCTAAATCTTTCAACATAAATTTTTTTTTTTTCGTCTAAATAGAATAAACCAGTTTCTACTAAAGTTTGTTCACTATAATCTTTTTTTAATTTTTCAAAAAAATTTGGATTTTTTTCTATGTATCCTATCTTAAACTTTTTAACTTCATCTTTGCCTAATGATCTATTTTTTAAGTAATCCCTAGCAATAGAATAATCTTCATTTTTTAATAGTTCATTGTGATAAAAATCTACATAAAGGCTAAAAATAGATTTATACTCATTCCATTTTTTCTCTCTTTCTTCATCTTGTTTTGAAAACATATATGGCTGCATACCTGCTAATTGAGCTAGATATTTAACTGCCTCTCCAAATTTTAAATTTTGAGTTTTCATTACAAAATCAAAAATATTACCGTGCTCTGAAGTTGCAAAACAGTGATAAAATTCTTTTTCGTCATTCACAGTAAAGGAAGGTGTTTTTTCATTTTTGAAAGGTGATAAACCTACAAATTCTTTGCCTCTTTTTTTTAAGGAAACAGTTTTTGATACTACTGTTGAAACTTTCAACCTGTTTTTAATTTCATCAAGATACTCTTTGGGGTATTTCATTATTTGTTCAATAGCTCTTTGATCAACGATCCTGCTTTAGAAAAATCAATTTCGTCTGCATGAGTTTTTTTAAGTTCACCCATAACTTTTCCCATATCTTTTAATGAATTTGCTCCAATTTTCAAAATAACATCTGCACAAATTTTCTTCGTTTCTTCTTCGCTAAGCTGTTTGGGTAAAAAACTTGTTAAAATATCATATTCATTTTGTTCAACCTCTAAAAGATCTGTTCTATTGTTTTTTTTATAAATATCGATCGATTCGGCTCGTTGTTTTACCATTTTTTTTAAAAGTTTTTTGATATCCTCATCATCCGTTTCTTTTTTGTTAGGGCCTGATCTGTTAACAATATCCAAATCCTTAATCGAAGATAATATTAACCTATAGGTTGATATTTTATTTTTATCTTTCGATTTTAAAGCATTTTTATATTCGTTTTCGATAGTCTGTTTTAATGACATAATTTTTTAATCTACTTTAAAGAAAAAATTCTTCAAAAGAAAAATTGTTTTTTTACAATTTTATATTACATCTCTGTTGCGATAATAAAGCAATTATTGTATTAACCTTTAACTCATGAGTTGTAATTGATCAAAAAAGCAAAAAAAACTAACTCAAAAATAAAATCTCAAATTAATACAGGCGTTTTAGTTCTTGAAAATAAAAAGTTATTTAAAGGAATTGGAATTGGATACCAAGGAGAAGCCACAGGCGAAGTTTGCTTTAATACATCCTTAACAGGCTATCAAGAAATCATCTCTGATCCGTCATATGCAGGTCAAATTATTAACTTTACTTTTCCCCATATTGGAAATGTTGGAACCAATAAAGAAGATCATGAATCTGATAAAATATGGGCAAGAGGAGTGATAATTAATTCTGAAATAACTTCACCCTCAAATTACAGATCATTCCTACATTTAGATACTTGGCTAAAGAAAAATAAAATTGTTGGAATTACTGGCTTAGATACCAGAAGCCTAACAAACTTTATAAGAGACAAAGGCGCCCCCAAAGGTACTATTAGTTATTCAAAAAAAGGAAAATTTAATATTAATAAATTGACCAACTCTACAATAAAATGGAGTGGATTAAAAAATCTTGATCTTGCAGAAGTAGTTTCAACCCAGAAAAATTATATTTGGAAAGGTCTTAAAACATGGAAAAAAGAACTTGGATATAAAAAAAATAATAAGAGCTCATTTCATGTTGTTGCAATTGATTATGGAATTAAAAAAAACATCTTAAGATATTTCTCTGACTTCAACTGTAAAGTTACAGTTGTCTCCTGTAAAACTAGTGCCCACAAAATTTTAGCTTTAAAACCAGATGGAATATTTTTATCAAATGGTCCTGGAGATCCAGCGGCAACAGGGAAATATGCTATAGAAATTATTAAAGATCTAATTAAAAAAAATTTACCAATATTTGGTATTTGTTTGGGTCATCAAATTTTAGCATTAGCATTAGGTGGTAAAACAAAAAAAATGAAGCTTGGTCATAGAGGGGCAAATCATCCTGTTAAAAATTTAATTCATGATAATGTAGAAATAACAAGTCAAAACCATGGATTTGAAGTAGTTAAAGAAACATTGCCAAAAAATATTGAAGTCACACATAAATCTTTATTTGATAATAGTATTGAAGGTATCAAACTAAAAAATAAGCCAGTCTTTTCAGTTCAATATCATCCAGAGTCTAATCCGGGTCCTCAAGATAGTGTTTATTTGTTTCAAGAATTTATTAACAACATAAAAAAAAATGCCAAAAAGAAAAGATATTAAAAAAATACTAGTTGTGGGAGCTGGTCCAATAATTATAGGACAAGCATGTGAATTTGATTATTCAGGGACACAAGCATGTAAAGCTCTAAAAGATGAGGGTTATAAAGTGGTCTTAATAAACTCAAATCCTGCAACAATTATGACAGATCCAGACGTTGCTGATAAAACTTATATTGAGCCCATTACACTTGATGTATTAGAAAAAATTCTCAAAAAAGAAAAACCAGATGCAATTCTACCGACAATGGGTGGCCAAACCGCTCTTAACCTTGCGATGGAAGCAGAGAAAAAAGGAATTTTAAAAAAATACAAAATTGAATTGATCGGAGCAAATTCTAAAGCAATTTCTAATGCCGAGGATAGAAAGAAATTTAGAAAAAACATGATTGATATTGGTTTAGATCTACCAAAATCTGAAATTGTTAATAACAATAACCAAGCATCAAAAGTATTAAAAAAAATTGGATTGCCAGCAATTATAAGACCTGCATTTACGCTTGGTGGACTTGGTGGGGGAATAGCCAAAACTAGAAAAGATTATTTTAAGATTGTTAAAAATGGATTGCATGAATCTCCAGTAAGCCAGGTTCTTGTAGAAGAATGTTTGGAAGGTTGGAAAGAATTTGAGATGGAGGTAGTAAGAGATAAGAAAGATAACTGTATCATCATTTGCTCAATTGAAAATATAGATCCAATGGGAATTCATACGGGTGACTCAGTAACAATTGCACCAGCTCTTACACTTACAGATAAAGAATACCAAGTAATGAGAAATGCATCTATTGCATGTTTGAGAAAAATTGGAGTTGAAACTGGAGGATCAAATGTTCAGTTTGCTATCAATCCTAAAAATGGTCGAATGGTTGTCATTGAAATGAATCCACGTGTATCAAGATCATCAGCACTTGCATCAAAAGCAACTGGATTTCCAATTGCGAAAGTGGCTGCAAAATTAGCGGTTGGTTATACTCTGGATGAATTAAAAAATGAAATAACTAAAGTTACTCCCGCATCATTTGAACCAAGTATAGATTATGTGGTGACTAAAATTCCAAGATTTACATTTGAAAAATTTTCTTCTTCTCCTGCAACCTTAGGGACATCAATGAAATCGGTAGGTGAAGCAATGGCTATTGGAAGAAACTTTAAAGAATCTTTACAAAAGGCGCTGGTATCTCTTGAAACTGGTTTTTCAGGTTTAGACATAATTTTTGATTTAAATAAAAAGCAAATTGAAAAGAAGCTTAAAGAAACTATTCCAAATAAGATATTACTAGTCGCTGAAGCAATTAGAAAAAAAATAGACCTAAAGAAAATATATAATTTATCCAAAATTGATCCTTGGTTTTTAGAACAAATTAAAGAGATAGTCGATTGTGAAACACAAATAAAAACTAAAGGACTTCCTAGGGATTTTGCAGAATTTAATAGAATAAAATCAATAGGATTTTCTGATAAAAAACTTTCGGAATTAACTAAAACGTCTGAAGAAATTGTTAGAAGAAAAAGGTCAGCGCTTAAAATACTTCCAGTTTATAAAAAAGTAGATACTTGTGCAGCTGAATTCAAATCGTTTACGCCTTATATGTATTCTACATATCAAAGAAACTTTTCAATTAACTCAGAATGTGAAGCAGATCCATCTAATAAGAAAAAAATAATTATTCTTGGTGGAGGACCAAATAGAATTGGTCAAGGAATTGAGTTTGACTATTGCTGTTGTCAGGCAAGTTTTTCATTAAAAGATGCAGGTTTTGAGACTATTATGATTAATTGTAACCCTGAAACAGTATCAACAGACTATGATACGAGTGATCGATTATACTTTGAACCTTTAAAAGAAGAATACGTTTTTAATATAATTAAAAAGGAACAAGAAAAAGGAAACCTAATAGGCGTGATAGCTCAGTTTGGTGGGCAAACTCCAATTAAACTTGCTAAATTTTTACACGACAACAAGCTTCCAATTTTAGGAACTCAATATACTTCTATCGATTTAGCAGAAGATAGAGATCGATTTAGAAGTTTATTAAATAAATTAAAACTTAAGCAGGCAGAGAGTGGAATTGCAAAGACATTTAATCAAGCAATAAAAATTGCAGATAAAATAGGCTTACCATTAATGGTAAGACCTTCGTATGTTTTAGGTGGAAGAGCAATGGAAATTGTTCATGAAAAAAATCAGCTTAAAAAATTTGTTGAAGAAGCTTTTAAAGCTGCAGACGAAAATCCAATTTTGATTGATAAATTTATCGATCATGCAATGGAAGTAGATGTTGATGCCATATCAGATGGAAAACAGGTCCACGTTGCAGGCATTATGCAACATATCGAAGAAGCTGGAATTCATTCAGGGGACTCGGCGTGTAGCCTGCCCCCTGTATCTATTAAACCGTACCTTCTTAAGGAAATAGAAAATCAAACAAAAAAATTAGCGATAGCTTTAAATGTTAAAGGTTTCATGAATATACAGTTTGCAATTAAAAAAGATGAAATTTATGTGATTGAAGTTAATCCAAGAGCTAGTCGAACAGTGCCTTTTGTTTCAAAAGCAAAAGGATTGCCTCTAGCTAAAATCGCATCAAGAGTAATGGCTGGTGAAAAGTTATCTAAGTTTAATTTAAAAGATAAATCTAAAGGTATGTATGCAGTTAAAGAGGCTGTATTCCCATTTAATAAATTTCCAAACAGTGACTTATTGTTAGGACCTGAAATGAAATCAACTGGGGAAGTTATGGGATTTGATAAAAATTTTGGAATGGCTTTTGCCAAAAGTCAAATCGCAGCAGCTAACTCATTACCAAAACAAGGATTAGCTTTTATATCTCTCAAAGATAGTCACAAAGATGAAGGAATAGATTTAGCTAAAGAACTTCTTAAACTTAAGTTTACATTATGTGCAACTAGAGGAACTGCAGAATATATACGAAAGCATGGGATGAAATGTAAAATTATAAATAAAGTAAGCACAGGTTCACCACATATAGTAGATGTTTTAGACTCTAAAAAGATTGCATTAGTGATAAATACTGGAGGTGGAAATAGTGAACATCGATTAAGTGATGCAATAGCTTTAAGAAGAGCAACATTGAAAAACAAAGTTCCTTATTGTACCAATATGTCTACTGCTCAAGCATGTTTAGAGGCAATTAGATCACTAAAAACAAAAAAATTAGAAGTGACTTCTCTTCAGGACGTCTAAGAATTTACTTTCCAATCAGTTTCAAAGGTAACATAATTTACTTGAATACATCGTCTTTCTTTGGCAATTTTTTTCTTTTCCATACCATGCCAAGTATTTGGTCCACTGGTAAAAAGATAGCCATAATTATGTTTATAAGGAAGTGTCTTAACCTTTTCTAATTTTTCATTGTAAAAATCAGTTCCTAAATCCTCAGATTCATTTGTTTTATTAATAAATATTAAACCTGACATAAGTTTTTCTTTTATATCGCAATGAGGTTTTAACCAAAAACCTTCTCGGTCACATATAACCTCAACCCTAACATAGGAATTTGATAAATCTTTATTTATCATTTTAGAAATTGTTTCATATGTTTCTTTAGATTGAAGTTCATTTATAAATTTTACTAAATTTGGAAATTGAGATGAGTTTTCTTTATTAATAAAACATCTAAACTTTATTGCTTGTCCGCCTGAAGCTATCCCTTTTCTAAATTCTGCAGCTCCACCATCTATTGCTCTTGTTCCATCATAATTAAGATTATGTTTACTAACATCGGGAATGTCAGCTTTAACTATTTCATCAATTGCTCCTTCTGACAAAGCATCACTATACTCCCAGTGATTAAAAGGGAAACTATGTTCTTTTGAATTATTTTTAATTGAATTTAAAAATGACATTATAATTGAATTTTTTCTTTAATAATTTTTGCTACTCTATTCGTTTCATCTAATTTTTGATAGTTCCAATTTTCAATTTCTTCACCTAAGTTTCTAGTAATATTTAATTCTCTGAATAAATTTCTAAAATTCTGAAATCTGACGTCTTTTCTTTTTGGTAAAATATTAGCAACATAAATTGGTTTTCCAGTCAAAGCAGCTTCAGATATCATTGAGCTAGAGTCACATGTAACAACTATATTTTCAGAAATAGCTAAAGCCGAAAGATAAGCTTTTTTATCAACATTCATAATCACAGTGTGATTTTCTCCAAAAAACTCTTTTGCATAATGTATAGTATTTAATGGTGTTCTCATTGAAGGTATCACCACAAGTTGAAAATCATGTTTTTTCAATAGTTTGTAAAAAATTGAAAAGATATGCTTCATATTTTTTGTTGAGTAATCATAATATTTTGTAGGACCACCCATTATCAAGCACCAAACTTTTCTATTATCCTGTTTGATATATGAATTTAAATAACTTCTATTTTCTTCAATTTCATTTTCCGTTAAATAGTGAATTGCACCTTTTGTTTTAATTACATTTGTACCGCTTATCCCATCATGTTCGGGAGCAACAATAAAATCAAAATGATTAAAATTTACCTTTGGATCTTGAATATGTATATTTGAAACTTTTTTTTTTGAGATACTTTTTAAGTGGATTGAGGGAATCACACTTTTTCTTCCGCACGAAATAATTACATCAAAATCATACTCGTTTATTTTTTTATAAACGTTTTGTGATATTGGAGTTAATTTTGGAGGAACAATTTTCCAAAAATTATTTAGTTCAACCTTATGGTGTGTAAAATCCAAATCTATAGCTTTAGCTAAACCTTCTACCTGGCTTATCATGCCATGCATACCTTGAGTTAATAAAATACCTTTTAATTTAGTCATTAATCACTATATAGCTTTCATATGAGTCAAAATCCAACTAAACACACAAAAGTGTTAATAATTGGATCTGGTCCTGCCGGATACACAGCAGCAGTTTATGCGGCTCGAGCAATGTTAAATCCAATTTTAGTTTATGGTTCTGAACCTGGTGGTCAATTAACAACAACTACTGATGTTGAAAATTTTCCGGGATTTGCTGAAGTTATTCAAGGTCCGTGGTTGATGGATCAAATGAAAGAACAAGCAAAAGCAGTTGGAACTGAAATGATTGAAGATCATATTGGTTCGGTAAATTTAAAATCTACTCCGTTTGAAGCTATAGGCGATAGTGGGCAAAAATATACTGCTGATAGCATAATTATTTCTACTGGAGCTCAGGCCAGATGGTTAAATCTTAAATCTGAACAAGAATTTAGAGGATTTGGTGTTTCTGCTTGCGCTACATGTGACGGTTTTTTCTTTAAAGATAAAGAGGTAGCAGTTGTTGGAGGAGGCAATGCAGCTGTTGAAGAAGCGATGTTCCTTACAAAGTTTGCATCCAAAGTTAAATTAATTCATAGAAGAGATAGTTTGAGAGCTGAAAAAATGCTTCAAAAAAAACTAATGGAAAATAAAAAAATAGAAATTATTTGGGACTCTGTTATTGAAGACGTATTAGGAGATCAAGAGCCTAAAAATGTTAAAGGTATTAAAATTAAAAATTTAAAAACAGATAAAACTGAAGAATTAAAACTAGATGGATTATTTATCGCAATTGGACATGATCCTGCAACTTCACTATTCAAAGATCAACTTAAGATGGATAATGAGGGCTATTTAATTACTAAACCAGATTCTACTGAAACAAATATTCCTGGAGTTTATGCTGCTGGAGATGTTAAAGACAAAACTTTTAGACAAGCCGTTACAGCTGCGGGAATGGGTTGTATGGCAGCATTAGAAGCTGAAAAATTCCTATCTCACTAATTCGAGATTAAAAATAATAACTGATAAAAAGGAAAATATAATGACAGATAAAGTATTATTAACTGGAATAAGTGGATGGATCGCAAAACATACAGCTATAGAATTATTGAATAAGGGTTATGAAGTATTAGGAACTGTTAGAAATAAAGATTTAATTGATCAAACTAAAGAAACTATAAAAAAACATGCACCAATAGAAAAATTATCTTTTATTAAATTAGATCTTTTAAAAGATGATGGTTGGGATGAGTCTGCAAAAGGATGTAAATATATTTTTCATATTGCCTCCCCATTTCCAATGAAAGTTTCAAGAAATAGAGAACTTTTGTTACCTGTTGCGGTAGATGGAACTTTAAGAGTTTTAAATGCTGGTATAAATGCAGGAGTTGAACAAATAATTAAAACATCCTCAATTGTTGCCATGTTTAGAAAGCCAAATAGGAGCAATCCTTATACATTTGGTGAAAATGATTGGACCGATGAAAATTGGATAGAGGGAGTTAATGATTACTTTTTATCAAAAACAAAAGCTGAAAAAGCTGCTTGGGAATTAATGGAAAGCAAAGGATTAAAAAGTAAGTTAACTACTATTAATCCAGGTGGAGTATTTGGTGATGCTTTAGATAAAAAAGGTGGAACCTCAATAGAATATGTTAGACAATTTTTGAAAGGTAAATTTCCTGGAGCACCTAAATTTGCTGTTTTAATTTCTGATGTCAAAGATATAGCTAAAGCTCATGTTGCATGTATTGGTAATAATAAAGTTGGTGGAAGAAGATTAATTGTTGGAAAAGAAGTTAAAAAGTTAGTCGAGTTGTCTCAATTAATGGCAGAAGCAATGCCTGGGTATGCAAAAAAACTTCCTAAAAAAGAATTGCCGAATTTTATGGTTAAATTAATTAGTTATATTGACTCAAGTGCTAAAATGATGATTCCTGATCTTGGTATTTTAATGCAAACTGATACGTCTTATGCGGAGGAATTGTTAGGATTTAAATTTAAACCAGCAAAAGATTGTATAACTGAGAACGCTAAATCAGTTGTTCAATTAGGATTAGTTTAAACTTTTGCAAAAATTAGAAATTTTATCCATTGCTTTCTTAAGATTATCCATTGATGTTGCGTAAGAAATTCTGAAAAAACCTTCTAAACCAAATGCAGAACCCTGGACTACAGCAATCCCACTATTCTCTAATAATGATTGAACAAAATCAGTATCAGATTTAATTTCATTACCATTAGGATCTTTTTTGCCCATTAAACCTTTGCAACTTGGGAAAACATAAAACGCTCCATCTGGATTGAGGCATTCAATTCCATCTATTGCATTTAAAGCATTAACCACAAAATCTCTTCTCTCCTGAAAAGAGTTTGCTCTTTCCTTAATAAAGTCTTGTGTTCCACTTAGTGCCTCAACTGCAGCCGCTTGGCTAATGGAGGAAGGATTAGTTGTAGATTGTGATTGAATTTTAGCAATAGCTTTAACAATGTCTTTTGGACCAGCTGCATACCCTATTCTCCAGCCTGTCATTGAGTAAGCTTTACTTACACCATTCATTGTAAGCACTCTATCTTTTAAACTATTAATTTGAGCAATTGTAAAAAATTTAAAACCCTCATAAGTCACATGCTCATAAATATCATCGCTCAAAATATACACATGATTATGTTTTTCTAAAATAGCTGCGATTGCTTTGATATCTTGCTCTGAATAACATGCTCCAGTTGGGTTTGAAGGAGAATTAAGAATAATCCATTTAGTTTTTGGGGTTATAAATTTTTCAAGATCAATTGGATTTATTTTAAAACCTTGTTTTTCATCACATTCCATTATCACTGGTTTTCCTCCAGCTAATAAAACCATATCGGGATAAGAAACCCAATAAGGAGCAGGAACTATAACTTCATCACCTTCGTTTAATGTGGCCATCATTGCATTATAAATTACATGCTTACCGCCAGCACCAACTGTAATTTGATCAGTTGTATAATCTAAATTATTTTCTTTTTTAAATTTTTCTACAATCGCTTTTTTCAATGCTGGGGTACCATCTACTGCAGTGTATTTTGTATCACCATCGTTAATAGCTTTTATAGCTGCTTGCTTAATGTTATCTGGAGTATCAAAATCTGGTTCCCCTGCACCTAATCCAATAACATCTTTTCCAGCAGCTTTTAATTCTCTTGCTTTTTGAGTAACAGCAATAGTAGGTGATGGTTTAATCTTCTTTAAACTGTCTGATATTATGCTCATTGAAATATAAATAAATTCTACTACGTTGTTTAATATATGGAAAATACTTATCAAGATTTAATTACAGATATTCAGAGTAAAAATCCTAAAATAGGTGGAAAACTAGAGGGTGGAAAAAAATTCAAAATTAAATCAGATTTTAAACCTGCTGGTGATCAGCCTGAAGCGATTAAAAAATTAGTAAATGGTGCTAACAAAGATCAATTTAATCAAGTTTTGCTTGGTGTAACGGGATCTGGAAAAACTTTTACAATGGCTAAAGTAATTGAAGCTACTAACAGACCTGCCTTGATTTTAGCTCCAAACAAAACTCTTGCTGCTCAACTTTATGGGGAAATGAAAACCTTTTTTCCAGACAATGCTGTTGAATATTTCGTTTCATACTATGACTATTACACTCCAGAGGCTTATGTGCCGAGATCGGACACATATATAGAGAAAGAAGCCTCTATAAATGAACAAATTGATAGAATGAGGCATTCAGCAACTAGATCTCTTTTAGAAAGAGATGATGTTTTAATTGTAGCAAGTGTTTCGTGTATCTATGGATTAGGTTCAGTTGAAGCGTACAGTAAAATGACGCTAACTCTTCAAAAAAATTATGACTACAACAGAGAAGAAATAATCAAATCTTTAGTTGCTCTACAATATAAAAGAAATGATCAAAATTTTTATAGAGGAACATTTAGAGCAAGAGGAGAATATTTAGAAATATTTCCTTCTCATTTAGAAGATAGAGCTTGGAGACTTTGTCTATTTGGAGATAAATTAGAACAGATAGAAGAGTTTGATCCGTTAACTGGTGATAAAGTAAGAGAATTAAGTTTAGTAAAAGTTTATGCAAATAGTCACTACATCACTCCTAAGCCTACAATCGAACAAGCAGTAATTAATATAAAAAAAGAATTAGAAGTAACTTTAAAGAAACACCGTGCTGAAAATAAATTATTAGAAGCACAGAGATTAGAAGAAAGAACTAAATTTGATCTTGAAATGATTGAAGCCACAGGTTCTTGTGCTGGTATTGAAAACTATTCAAGGTTTTTGTCAGGAAGAAAACCAGGAGAGCCTCCTCCCACTCTTTTTGAATACTTTCCAGATAACACTTTAATATTTGTAGATGAGTGTCACGTTACAGTACCTCAGCTTAATGGAATGTATAAAGGTGATAGATCAAGAAAAAGTACTTTAGCAGAATACGGATTCAGACTTCCTTCGTGTATGGATAATAGACCATTAAAATTTGAAGAATGGGATCTAATGAGAACTCAAACTGTATTTGTTTCCGCAACTCCTGGGCCATGGGAACTAGAACAAACAAAAGGTCAGTTTATAGATCAGGTAATTAGACCAACAGGATTAATTGATCCTCCTGTAGAAATAAGACCTGCAAAAAATCAAGTGGATGATTTAATGCACGAATGTAAAAGAGTTATAGAAAATAATCATAGAGTATTAGTAACAACACTCACTAAAAAAATGGCTGAAGATTTAACCGAATATCTTCATGAGAACGGTATAAAGGTTAGGTACCTTCACTCAGATATTGATACATTAGAAAGAATTGAAATCATGAGAGATCTAAGAATGGGTGTATTTGATGTTTTAGTTGGAATTAACTTATTAAGGGAGGGATTAGATATTCCTGAATGTGCTTTAGTTGGAATTTTAGATGCTGATAAAGAAGGTTTTTTAAGATCTGAAACATCTTTAATTCAAACTATAGGAAGAGCAGCTAGAAATGTTGATGGTAAAGTAGTTTTATATGCAGACAAGGAGACGAAAAGTATAAAAAAAGCAATTGCTGAAACTGATAGAAGAAGAAAAATTCAGTTAGCTTACAATAAGAAACACAAGATAGATGCAAAATCGGTAAAAAAAGAAATCAGTGATATTCTAGAAAGTGTTTATGAAAAAGACTACGTTAAAGTAAGCGAAGGGTCTAATGTTGGAGGAAATCTTAAAAAACACCTCAAAGCTCTAGATAAAAAAATGAAAGAGTCGGCATCTAATTTAGAGTTTGAAGAAGCTGCTAAAATACGAGATGAGATAAGAAAATTAGAAAGCACTGAATTAGAAATTACATTAAATCCAAAAATAAGGCAGTATGACGTAAAAAATAAGCTTTATCCAAAAGGTAGATCAACTATGGGTATGCCAGGAACTAAAGTTACAAAAAAAAGAGATAAGAAATGGAAGCACGGAAAATAATTATTACCGGTGGAGCTACTCGAATGGGTGCTGCAATTGCAAGAAAGTTATCTAGTCCAAATATTGAAATCTTAATCCATTATAATAAATCAAAATTAAAAGCAGAAAAATTAAAAAAAGAATTATCTAGAAAAGGCACAAAAATATACTTAGTTAAAGGTGATTTAAGCAAAGAAACTGATATAAAAAAAATAATTAAATTTGCAAAATCAAAACTAAAATATTTTGATTGTCTTGTTAACAATGCCTCCTTATTTGAAAATGATAAATTAGAAAATTTCTCGTTAGATAGTTGGAGTAATCATTTGAGGACAAATTTAAGAGCACCTGCACTATTAACAAAAGAATTTGCTAAAAATGTTAAAGGCAAAAATAATAATATTATAAATATTATTGATCAAAGAGTGTTCAAATTAACTCCTTACTTTTTTTCATACACTCTTAGCAAAACTGGTTTGTATACTTTAACAAAAACTAGCGCTATGAGTTTAGCTCCTAATATAAGAGTCAATGCAATTGCACCTGGACCAACTATAAAAAATCAAAGACAATCTGAAAAACATTTCAAAAAGCAATATTTAGCAACACCCCTAAAAAGACAAGTTGATGTGGAACAAATATGTAATGCTGTTGACTTTTTTATTAAAAATATATCTATTACTGGTCAAGTTTTGGCTATTGATAGTGGTCAAAATCTTAACTGGCAAACACCAGATGTAATGGGCAAAGAATGAAAAAAAATAATTTAAAAATTGTCAAAATAGATAAAAATAAAAGCTTATTTAATTATGAGAAAAAAATCCTAATTAACGATTTAATCTTGAATTTAAAACTTGGTTATTATGATTTTGAAAAAGAAAAACCACAAAAAGTTAAATTTAGTCTTGAAATAGACTATGAAGACAAAAAACCTTCAAGCGATAAAGATATCAAATCCATTGTTAATTATGGAACTATAGTAAAATTAATTACGAAACTTGTAAAAAAGAAACATTATAATTTCCTAGAAACCTTAGCAGAAGCTGTTTTTGACGAATTATTTAAAGACAAAAGGATTGCAAAAATAATGCTAAAAATTGAAAAATTAGAAATTTTAAAACAGTGTTCATCTGTTGGTATTCAAATTACCAAAAAGAAAAGCCATGATAAGCTCTGAATTAGGAAAAGAAGTAATTAAAAAAGAGCTACCTCTAGTACCAAAACTTCCAGGCGTATATAGGATGCTTAATGAAAAGAATGAAATTCTTTATGTAGGTAAAGCCAAAAATTTACCAAATAGGTTAAAGAGTTATGTTGCAGAAAAAAATCATATAATTAGAACTGAACGAATGTTATCTCAAACAAGAAAATTAGAGATAACAACAACATCTAATGAAAGTGAAGCTTTACTACTAGAAGCAAATTTAATTAAAAAACATAAACCAAAATTTAATATCCTTTTACGTGATGATAAGTCATTTCCATTTATATTTATTGGTAATAAAGATAAATGGCCTCAAATAAAAAGACATAGAGGGAAAAAAACAAAAGAAGGTTTTTACTTTGGACCTTTTGCCTCTGCTGGTTCAGCTAATTGGACAATCAAAATGATCCAAAAAATTTTTCATTTAAGAGTTTGTGATGACACTGTTTTCAAAAACAGAGAAAGACCTTGTATTTTATATCAAATAAAAAGATGTTCTGGACCTTGTGTAGGATATGTAAAAAAAGAGGAATACAATCAAACTGTAGAAGATGCTATTGAATTTGTTTCAGGCAAATCTAGAAAAATTCAAAAAAATCTTTCTATCCAAATGGAAAAGGCAAGTGAGGATCTTGATTTTGAAAAAGCTGTAATTTTAAGAGATAGAATTAAAGCATTAAACATAATTCAGTCTTCACAAAGAATTAACGAAGCAAACTTAGTTGAGGCAGATGTTATTGCTGGATATAAAGAATCTGGAAAAACTTGTATTCAAGTATTTTTTTATAGATCAAAACAAAATTGGGGCAATCAAGCTTTTTTCCCAAAACACGATCCAGATGAAAAGTTTAGTGAAATCCTTAATTCATTTGTTTCTCAATTTTATGAAAATAAAAGTGTTCCTTCATCGATTATCCTTTCAGAAGAAATAAAGGAAAAAGCACTAATTGAAAAAACACTGACACAAAAAGAAGGTAAACAAATAAATATTTCAGTTGCGAAAAAAGGATCAAAACTAAAAGTAATTAATCAAGCAATTAAAAACGCAAAGGATAGTCTAAATAGAAAACTTTATGAAAGTCAGAATAATAAAGAATTGTTCGATGCAGTAGCTAAAAAATTTAATTTAGAAACTAATATAAATTTAATCGAAGTTTATGATAATAGTCATATTCAGGGCACAAATAGTGTTGGCGCTTTAATAGCCTACGGTGATGAGGGATTTATTAAAAAAAGATATAGAAAATTTAATATTAAACACAAAAAAAATGAGCAAGATGACTATGGAATGATGAGAGAGGTGTTGAATAGAAGGTTTAAAAGAGCAGTTCAAGAAAAAGATAACTACCTTGCTTTTCCAGATTTGGTTGTAGTAGATGGAGGAAAAGGTCAATATTCTGTAGCTAGAGAAAGCCTTAACGAACTAGGACTTCACGACATTCCAATTATTGCGATAGCAAAAGGTAAATTCAGAAATAGTGGAAATGAAACTTTTTTTCACAATGGTAAAGAATACAAATTTACAAGAAACGACCCTACCCTATTTTTCCTTCAAAGAATTAGGGATGAATCACATAGATTTGCTATTAGTGCTCACAGAGCAAAGAGAAAAAAAGGTATAAGCAAATCTCTGTTAGATCAAATTGAGGGGATTGGGGCTATAAGAAAAAGAGCTTTATTAAACCATTTTGGATCTGCAAGATCAGTAGAGTCTGCTAGCTTAGATGAAATAAAATCTGTAGAAGGTGTTGAAGAAAAAGTAGCAAAAAAGATATATAACTTTTTTCACGAATAATTATGCTAAAAAAAATTCCAAACATATTAACAATAGGTCGAATAATAATTGTTCCCTTTTTTGTTTTAGCTTTTTATCTTCCAGGATTTTATGGTGATCTTACTGCTTTAATATTATTTATTGTTGCATCATTTACAGACTTTTTAGATGGTATGTTGGCTAGAATGTTTGGGGTAGAGTCAAAACTAGGTGAATTATTAGATCCCATAGCTGATAAAATAATTGTTGCTACAGCATTAATACTTCTGGTTATGGATGGAACGATTAGAAATTATGAAGTAATTGCAGCAATAATAATCCTTACAAGAGAAATTTTAATTTCAGGTTTGAGAGAATTTTTAGCAAAGGGAAAAATAAAACTTCCTGTTTCAAATCTTGCAAAACTTAAAACAGTATTACAAATGGTATCGATAGCTCTTTTATTATCTGGAGATACAGGAAATAAAATAATTAATTTCCAAGATTATAACGCTCAAACAATAGGTATAATTCTTTTGTGGTTATCAGCTGCTTTAACACTTTTTACTGCATATGATTATATGCGAAAAGGTATTGATCACGCTATGTCTGAAGACAGTAAAGACTAGGCTGCTTTTTTCTTCCTAACTAATGCCTGATAACTCTCATTTAAATCAATAATAGTATCACAAACTTTAAATTGATTTTCAGCAATACAAGATACTGGTGTTACTTCTGCTGCTGTTCCAGTTAAAAAACATCCAACAAAATTAGGTAATTCAGTTGGGCTGATTTTTCTTTCATGTACCTTTATATTTTTTGATTTTGCAATTCCAATTACAGTTCTTCTTGTAATACCATCTAAAAAAGAATCTGGTATTGGAGTATGAATTTCTCCATTTTTATCTTTGAAAAAAATATTTGCTCCAGTTGCTTCGGCAATATTTCCCTCGTGATCAAGCATTAAAGAATCTGTATATCCTTGTTTTTCTGCCTCATGTTTTGAGAGTGTACAAATCATGTAAAGACCTGAAGCCTTTGTATCCCACGGTATTGTGTTGGGCGCTGGTCTTCTCCAATTTGAAATGTTTAATCTTATTCCTTCTACTTTAAGTTTAGGATCAAAATATGATCCCCATTCCCATGTTGCAATCGCAACATGTATTTTTGTTTGTTGTGCAGAAATAGCCATCATCTCACTGCCTCTCCAAGCAACAGGTCTTACATAACCATTTTCTACTTTTTGGGTTGCAATAATTTTATTTGATGCATTATTGATTTCTTCTTCTGTATATGGAATTTCAAAACCCATTCTTCTAGCAGAATGAAAAAATCTAGCTGTGTGCTCTTCTAATTTGAAAATTGAACCATCATAAACTCTTTCACCTTCAAATACACAACTAGCATAATGCATACCATGGCTTAAAACATGCAGTTTAACGTCAGCCCAATCAACTAATTCGTTGTTGTACCATATTTTTCCAGATCGCTTGTCGTAAGGTATCATGTGTGAAAATTTTTTTAATTTATAACTGAAAAATATCTTTGTATCTTTAATATGTCAATATAACTTACCTATTATGAAAGAACTTTTATATTTAAAAGATGAACAGCTTAAAGATCTTATTGAAAAACTATTCGTAAGCTATAGAGAAACCTTTTCTGACTCTAAAAAAATATTAGATAGATATTCAATTGGTTTAGCGCACCATAAAGTAATTCATTTACTGTCAATGTATGAGGGGATATCAATTTCTGAGCTGCTTAAAAGATTAAAAGTGACAAAACAAAGCTTAAATCGTGTTCTCAACGATTTGATTAAACTTGAAATTGTCATTTTTAAAAAAGATGACCAAGATACTAGAGTAAAGCATGTTTTTCTTAATGATAAAGGTAAAAGAATTTTTAATGAAATTTTCAATTTACAAAAAAAGAGAATTTACAACGCTTTATTAAATTCAAGTTCTGAAGAAGTTATAAATTTTGATAATGTACTAAATAAAATAATTAATGGATAAGTTTATTGCACATATACTAGTGGTTGATGATGATGATGGAATTAGATCTCTCGTAAAAAAGTATTTAAATGAAAATAAATTTTTAGTCACTACTGCTGAAAATGCAGAAAATGCATTAGATAAAATAAAAATAATTAAGTTTGATTTAATTGTTTTGGATATCATGATGCCTGGTAAAAGTGGACTTGAATTTTTAAAAGAAAATAAAAAAAAATTAGATACACCAGTTATACTTCTGACTGCTAAAGGTGAAGCAAATGAAAGGGTTGAAGGGTTGGAGGTTGGTGCTGATGATTATTTGCCAAAACCATTTGAACCAAAAGAATTAATTTTAAGAATACAAAACATATTAAATAAAACTGTCAAAACAGATCAAAAAAAGGGTTATAGAATTTGAAAATGTGAAAATTGATTTGAACAAACTTTTAATATTTAAAAGTGATAAAGAATTTAAAATCAATGCAACTGAGAAGACAATTTTAGAAAAAATGATTAATAACCCAGGCAAAACATTCTCCAGGGAAGATATTGGTCAATTAATTAATCTAGATAAAGAAAGGTCAATAGATGTTATTATTACTCGGCTTAGAAAAAAAATTGAAATTGATCCAAAAAATCCAAAATTTTTACAGACAATAAGAGGTGTGGGATATGTTCTCTGGATTGAGTAATTACTTAAAAAAAATATTACCAAAAAGATTATTTTATAGAGCGCTTCTAATTGTTGCTATTCCGGTTTTAGTTTTGCAATTAATAATTACAATTGTTTTTTTTGATAGCCTTTGGATTAAAACAAACAAGGGTATGACGAGAACTTTAGTAAATGAAATTAGTACATTTATTGAAGCTTATGGAAGTGAGCAAGAAAACAAACAAGAGTTGCTAGATCTTTTTTCTATATTTTTAGATTTAAATATTGAATTTACCAGTAACGAAAAATTAAAGAATACGGATAATGAAAGATGGTTTAGTCCTATAGATAGAACTTTAAGAAGAGAGCTAAAATCTAAAATTGGTTTAAATGAATACTGGTTTGATACAACAAGTTATAAAGAATTAATCGATTTAAGAATTAAATATGAAGATGGTTATTTTAAATTTTTAGTGCCTAAAGATAGAGTTGCGAGCTCTTCAGCAAGAATATTTGCACTTTGGATCACAGTACCTGCAATTATAATGGTGATCATTTCTCTAATATTTTTAAAAAATCAAACTAGACCAATCACAAATCTTGCTCGTGCAGCTGAAAGGTTTGGTAAAGGAGAAAATATTGAGGAGTTCAAACCTTCTGGAGCACTTGAAATAAGACAAGCAGGACATGAATTTGATAAAATGAGAAAGAGAATTGAAAGACACATAAATCAAAGAACAGAAATGTTATCTGGAATAAGTCATGATTTAAGGACACCCTTAACAAGGATGAAACTACAATTAGCTTTTATAAAAGATAAAGAAACTGTTAATAAATTAACTGAAGACATTAATGAAATGGAGAAAATGTTAAATGAATATTTGCAATTTACCAGCTCGTCATATGTTGAAAAAGATGAAATGTTTAATCTATCTGAATTAATTTCAGAAGTTATTGATAAATATAATAATGAAAATATTTCACAAAACTTAACACCAAGAATTTACTTTAATGGTAGGAAAAACTTAATTAATAGATGTCTGAATAATTTAATTGATAACTCATTAAAATATGCAAATAAAGTTGAAATTGGCTTAAGTAAAAAGAATACAAACTTATTCATTATTATTGATGATGACGGGCCTGGAATACCAAAAAATGAGTATGAAAATGTATTTAAACCTTTCTATAAGATAGATAAGGGTCGAGCAGACTCTAAATCGAGTGTTGGTCTTGGTTTATCAATTTCATCAGACATCATCAAATCTCATGGAGGAAATATAATGTTAGAAAACTCAAAAATGGATGGTTTAAGAGTTAAGGTTTTCTTGCCTGTTTAACTTTTTTATTTTTTTTTTTCTCAAGTTTATTTATTTTATTTTCAAGATTCTCAACACGTTTTGAGAGTACTTCAAACTCATCTTTACTTGTGAGTTTCATTTTAAAAACAAACTCATCTCTTTTAGATTTTAAGATATTAAATAATTCAGTAGTTAAGTCTTTTGAAGATACTAGTCCCTGCTCTATTAATTTAGCAAACTTATCAATTATAAATTTAGAATTTTTCATATTTAAGATATACATTATAAGTATTATTAAAAATGTTCATTAATAATTTTGACCCAGTAGCATTAGAAATATTTTCTTTGGAAATCAGGTGGTATTCTTTAGCTTATATATTTGGAATTATATTAGGCTGGATTTTCGCAAAAAAATTATTCATCCAAGACATAGAAGTTAAAAATAAATTTGATGATTATTTAACTTATTTAATTTTAGGTATTATTTTAGGAGGCAGACTTGGTTATATTATTATTTATAATTTAAGTTTTTATATAAATAATCCATTAGATATATTTAAAATTTGGCAAGGAGGAATGTCCTTCCACGGTGGTTTAATTGGAGTTATTTTCGCATCTATATTTTTCGCTAAAAAAAATAATCAAAACCCATTCTTATATTTAGATATTGTCGCTTTAGTAGCTCCAGTCGGATTATTTTTTGGACGAATAGCAAACTTTATAAATTCAGAGTTATATGGAACTATAACTAATGTGCCCTGGGCAGTAACATTTGTTCAGGTAGATAATCTTCCAAGGCATCCCTCGCAATTATATGAAGCACTATTAGAGGGTTTATTTTTATTTTTATTATTAATTTATTTTAAAAATAAATTTTCAAATAAACCTGGTGTGATTTCAGGATTATTTTTAATAATTTACTCAATTTTCAGATTTATTATTGAATTTTATAGAGTACCAGATGAACAGCTTGGTTATATACTTTTAAACTTAACGATGGGGCAAGTAGTAAGTTTAATATTTATAATATCAGGAGTAATCTTATTTTATTTTAAATATGAAACTCGCTAAAACAAATAATTTACCATTAGATCAATTTATAAATTTTGCTCTTTACGATAAGGACAAAGGTTTTTATATGAAAAAAAATCCTTTTGGTAAAGATGGAGACTTTATTACTGCGCCCAATGTCACAAGATTATTTTCAGAGATTATTGCAATTTGGACGATTACTTTTTGGAAAAGCATTGGCTCTCCGAAAAAATTTAATTTGCTAGAACTGGGAGCTGGAAATGGTGAAATGATGAAAGTCATAAATGAGACACTTGTAAATTTTCCCGAGTGTTACAATGCCTGCAGTTTTGTAATTCACGAAAAAAGTGATTTTTTATTAAATGAACAAAAAAAAAATTTAAATTCTAAAAAATTTTCATGGTTAAAAAACATTGAAAAAATAAACTCAATCCCAACAATATTTTTAGCTAATGAATTTTTTGACGCCATACCTATCAAACAATTTTTTAAAAAAAAAGATAGTTGGTTTGAAAGATTTGTGAATTTGAGTGATCCAAACAAAGCTGAATTTAAAGAAGAAAAAATTGATATAGAAATAATTGAAAAACATCTTAATTTCGAAATATCAAAAGATCAGAGCGTTATAGAATATTCGCCAGATACATTTAAATATTTAAGAACAATTTGTGACTTAATAAAAAAAAATGATGGAGGAATGTTAGTTATTGATTATGGTTATGCAGATAGCAAAATGCATGAAACTCTTCAGGCAGTGAATAATCACAAATATTCTAACGTTTTAGAAAATATTGGAGACTCTGATATTACTTACAATATAAACTTTCATTCCTTTGAAAAATTTATAAATCAGTTTAAAGAAATTAATTCAATTTTTACAAATCAAAAACAATTTTTAACAAATATGGGTATTCTTCAAAGAGCAGAAATAATCAGCAAAAATATAGCATTTTCTAAAAAAGCAGATTTATTTTATCGAGTAAGACGTTTAATAGATGAAAACCAAATGGGTGAATTGTTCAAAGTCATGCTTGTAAAAAATAAGAGAAACAATTTTAAGACAGGTTTTCAAAATTGATAAAATCAAAAAAACTTTCGAAAATAAAAATAATAAAACATGGTTTTTTTAATAAAACTGGTGGTAAATCAAAAAAAATTTATAAAAGTTTAAACTGTGGTCCTGGTTCTAAAGATAATCCCTCAGATGTTAAAAAAAATTTACAAATAGTTAAAAAAAAAATAAAAAGCACCGCTAAAAGTATTTTTTTACTTCATCAAATACATAGTAATAAGTTTGTTTATATTAATAAAAAAAATAAATTTAGATCAAAACCAAAAGCAGACGCAGTAATTACAAACCAAAAAAACATACCAATTGGTGTTTTAACTGCTGACTGTGTGCCGATTTTAATCTGTGATGAAAGAACAAAATTAGTTGCTGCAATTCATGCAGGGTGGAAAGGTGCATACAAAGATATAATTAGCAAAGTAATCCAATTTATGATCAAAAAAGGATCTAATCCTAAAAATATTACTGCAACTATTGGACCTGCTATCTCAGCTAAAAATTATGAAGTCAAAGAGGATTTTAAAAGAAAATTTATTAAAAAGGATAAAAAAAATAATAAATTTTTTAAAATTAAGTACAAAAAGCTTTATTTTGATTTACCAAAATATGTAAAATCATGTCTTTTAAAAAATAAAGTTAAAAATATTGAGTCTATAAATATTAATACATTTGATATTAATAATAATTTTTTTAGTGCGAGAAGAGCTTTAAAACTAAATCATGATGATTATGGTAGAAATATTTCAATAATTATGCTTAATTAGGCTTTTTTAATGAAATTATTATCCGGAAATAGCAACAAACCATTAAGCAAGAATATTGCCAAATATCTAAAATCTAAATTGGTTAACTCTAGTATTAGAAATTTTTCTGATGGAGAAATTTATGTTGAAATAAATGAGAATATTAGAGGAAACAGTATTTTTATAATTCAATCTGTATCTTCTCCTGCTAATGATAATTTGATGGAACTTTTATTGTGTATTGATGCACTCAAAAGGTCGTCGGCAAAAAATATTACTGCTGTTATCCCTTACTTTGGTTATGCTAGACAAGATAGAAAAGTTACACCCAGAACATCAATATCAGCTAAGCTTGTCTCAAATCTAATCACTAAAGCAGGAGCAGATAGAGTTGTTACTGTTGATTTGCATGCAGGTCAAATTCAAGGATTTTTTGATATTCCAGTAGACAACTTGTTTGCGACACCTATTTTTGCAAGACATGTAAAAAAAAAGATAAAAAGTAAAAACCTTATTTGTGTAGCTCCAGACGTAGGTGGTACTGAGAGAGCCAGAGCACTAGGAAAAATTTTAAATGTTGGATTGGCTATTGTAGATAAAAGAAGACCAAGGCCAGGTCAATCTCAAGTAATGAATATTGTTGGGGATGTGAAAGGAAAGACCTGTATTATTGTTGATGATATAATCGACTCAGGTGGTACAATTGTACATGCAGCTAAAGCTCTTAAAGATCGAGGTGCTAAAGAAGTTTATGTTTATATAACACATGGTGTTCTTAGCGGAGAAGCTGTAAATAAAATTAAAAAATCTGTAATTAAAAATTTAGTAATAACTGACACAATTGATAACTTGAGCAGAGTTAAAGGTGCTAAAAACATTGAGGTTCTGTCAATTTCAGGGCTTATGGGAGAGGCAATTAAAAGAATATCTAATTCAACCTCAGTATCAGATTTATTCAAATAAATACCTTGAGTTATTAAGTAACTTGAGCTAAAAACCCTTGTTTTTATGAATTCATTAGACGCTAACATCAGATCTACAAAAACTAAAGGTGAGCTGAATTCACTTAGAGATAACGGTAATGTACCCGCAATAATTTATGGTGGTGAAGCTCAAAATGAAAAGATCTCTATATCTAAAAAAGTACTTAAATCATTAATTGAAAAAGAAAATTTTTTATCAAGTATCATAACTTTAAATGTTGATGGCAAACCTCAAAAAGCTCTTCCAAGAGAAATAAAATACGACATTATTTCAGACGAACCAATTCATGTGGACTTTTTAAGAATAGTAGCAGGGATAAAAGTCAGAATTGAAGTTCCAGTAAAATTTTTAAATCATGAAAAATCTCCTGGTTTGAAAAGAGGTGGAGTTTTAAACATTGTAAGAAGAAAAGTTGAGCTAAAATGTCCAAGCGAAAAAATTCCTGAAAATCTTGTGATAGATCTTGATGGAGTTGATATTGGAGAGAGTTTTAAGATCTCTTCTATAAATCTTGACAGTGACGTTACTCCTACAATTCAAGGAAGAGATTTCGTAATTGCAACACTAGCAGCTCCAACTGTTATGAAAGAACCTGAAAAACCTGCAGAAGCTGAGGCGGCTGAGGGAGAAGGTGCTGAAGGAGCAGAAGCAGCAGCAGCTGAAGGTGGAGATAAGCCAGCAGCTGAAGGTGATAAAAAAGAAGGTGAAGATAAAAAACCTGCTGAAGAAAAAAAATAAGTTAATTAAAATTGAATTTTATCCTCCAATATTAATATTTTATGCTTCTACTTGTAGGATTAGGCAATCCAACCCCAGACAGTGAAAACAATAGACATAATATTGGTTTCAAAATCATAGATGCAATAAATAAAAAATTTGGACTTTCAAAACAAAAACCAAAATTCAAAGGACTTCTTACAACTGGTAATGTTGGAGAACAAAAAGTTTATGCAATTAAACCTTTAACATTTATGAATAATTCTGGAATTTGTATTAGAGAATTAATTGAATATTTCAAAATAGATGCTGAGGATGTTATCGTTTTTCATGACGATCTAGATGTAGAATTTGGAAAAATAAAAGCAAAATTTGGTGGCTCTGATGCAGGACATAACGGAATTGCATCAATAGATAAATTTATTGGTAAAGATTATTCAAGAGTGCGAATAGGAATTGGTAAACCAAAAGATAAAATGGAAGTTGGTGATTTTGTTCTTCAAAATTTTGATGAGGATGAAATGCTAGGATTGGAAAAAATTACCAGTAATATCACAGATTCTATTTCAATACTTATCGACAAAAAATTAGATTTATTCTCTAGCACTGTAAATAATAAATAATGAGTTTTAAATGTGGAATTGTTGGTTTGCCTAATGTAGGTAAATCTACACTCTTCAATGCTCTAACAAACTCAAGCAAAGCCCAAGCTGCAAATTTTCCATTTTGTACGATAGATCCTAATGTGGGAGTAGTCCCTGTTCCAGATGAAAGATTGAACAAATTATCTGAAGTTTCAAAATCAAAAAAAAAAATAAACACAACTATTTCATTTGTAGATATAGCTGGTCTTGTGAAGGGAGCATCTAAAGGCGAAGGATTAGGCAATAAATTTCTGTCCCACATAAGAGAAGTTGATGCAGTTATTCATATGATTAGATGCTTTGACTCAGACGATATTCAAAATGTTAATCCTGACGTTGACCCAATAAGAGATCTTGAGATTATTGAAACTGAGATGATGCTAGCTGACCTTGAATCTATTCAAAAAAGACTTGAAAAAAATAATAAAAAAAATGTGGACGAAGACCAGCTTAAGATTTTAGAGATTGCATTAGACTGCATTAATAATGATAAAAATATATCAATATTAAATTCTCAATTTGATACAAAACAACTTAATCAAAGTGGTCTTTTGTCAATAAAACCAAAGATCTTTGTTTGTAATGTAGATGAGCAAAGCGTACAGGATGGAAATAAGTATACTAAAGACTTCATCGAAAAATTTGGAAAAGATAACACCCTGATTGTTTCCGCAGACATAGAAAACCAAATAAATGAATTAGCAGAAGATGAAAAAAAAAATTATATGGATATGATTGGTTTAAAAGATACAGGTTTAAGTATGTTGATTCAAAAGGGTTATAAAATATTAGAACTTGATACATATTTTACCTCTGGACCTGAAGAAACAAGAGCGTGGACAATACAAAAAAATTGTACTGCTCCTAAAGCAGCAGGAGAAATTCATACAGATTTTGAAAAAGGTTTCATTAGAGCTGAAACTATATCTTATGAGGATTTTGTAGCCAATGATGGATGGGTAAATTCTAAGGCTAACGGAAAAATGAGATTAGAGGGTAAAGATTATATTGTTAAAGATGGAGATGTATTAAACTTCAGATTCAACACGTGACCATATTCTTTTCATACTAAAATAAACTAAAACAGTTAAAATAATTAAATAAACAATCGCTTTAAAGCCCATCTGATGTCGAGATTCTAAATGAGGTTCAGCTGACCACATTAAGAAGGTCGTTACATCTTTTGACATCTGTTCTACTGTTGCATTTGTTCCGTCACCATACTCTACTAATCCATCTGATAATGGAGCAGCCATTCTAATTTTATTACCATACATATATTTGTTGTAGTAAACTCCATCATCTAAAGATACGTTGTTAGGAGCTTCTTCATATCCTTGTAATAAGGAATAGATATAGTCAACTCCACCTCCTCTAGCTTTAACCAAAACAGACATGTCTGGAGGGTATGCACCGCCATTTGCTGCTTGGGCAGCTTTTACATTGTCATATGGCATTACAAATTTATCAGATAATTTACCTGGTCTTGTAAACATTTCACCATCTGAATTTGGACCATCAGTTACTTCAAATGAAGCTGCTATAGCTTTAGCTTGAGCTTCAGAAAATTCTGGCCCTCCTGGCTCTGCTAAATTTCTATAACTTAAATACTTCATCGAATGACATGAGGCACATACTTCAGTATAAACTTGATAACCTCTTTGAAGAGAAGCTCTATCAAATTTTCCAAATAGACCCTTAAAACTCCAGTCAGTTTTTAGATATTCTACTTTTTCAGCAGCAAAAGAATTTGAATTTGAAGTAATAATTAAGATTATTATAGAAAATAATTTAAATAAATTTTTCACCTTATTCTATTTTACTTTCTTTATTTCTGGCGGCAGCTAGATTTGGTGAACCACCTAGAACAGGTTCGGTAATACTTAGAGGCACTGGTAAAGTTTTTTCTTTAAAGCCTAGAACAGGAAGAATAACTAAAAAATGCAAAAAGTAATACGCTGTTGCAACTCGTGCTATCAATAAGTAAAGTCCCTCAGCTGGCATCGCACCCACATAACCAAGTATCAAAACATCAGCAACTAGTATCCAGTAAAATTGTTTATATAAAGGTCTGAATACTGCAGATCTTATTTTTGAGGTATCTAACCAAGGTAAAACCGCTAAGATTAATATTGCAGATAACATAGCTACAACTCCTAGCAATTTATCAGGAACTGATCTTAATATTGCATAAAAAGGTAAGAGATACCATTCAGGAACAATGTGTGCGGGTGTTACCATTGGGTTTGCCTCGATATAATTATCTGCGTGACCTAAAATATTTGGTGCGTAGAATACAAAGAAAGCAAACACAATCATGAACATTAATAAAGCAAAACCATCTTTAATTACTATGTAAGGATGGAAAGGTACAGTATCTTTAGAAGGTTTTTTTATATCTATTCCAACTGGGTTGTTGTTACCAGGAACATGCAAAGCCCATATATGTAAAACAACTAATCCTAAAATTAAAAATGGAATTAAATAATGCAAAGTAAAAAATCTAGTTAACGTAGGGTTGTCGACTGAATAACCTCCCCACAACCAAGTGACAATACCCTCTCCAACTAATGGAATAGCACTAAATAAATTTGTGATTACAGTTGCTCCCCAAAAGCTCATTTGTCCCCAAGGCAATACATAGCCCATAAATGCAGCCGCCATCATTAGCAAGTAAATAATTATTCCAATTATCCAAATTATTTCTCTTGGTGCTTTGTAAGAACCATAAAATAATGACCTGAAAATATGAATGTAGACTGCTAAGAAAAACATAGATGCACCATTTGCATGAATGTATCTAATTAACCAACCGTAATTGACATCACGCATGATGTGCTCAACACTCTCAAAAGCCATATCTGCGTGAGCAATGTAATGCATTGCAAGAGTTAATCCGGTAACAATTTGAGTGATTAAGCAAAAAGTTAAAATTCCACCAAATGTCCACCAATAATTTAAATTTTTAGGAGTCGGATAATCTGTTAAATGATTTGCAAGAGTTAATAGTGGCAATCGATCATTAAACCATTGTCCTACCTTCGATTTTGGTCTGTAATCGTGGTTACTCATTTTCTTTATCCAATTTTAATTGTGTTTGCATCAACGAATTCATATTTAGGCACTTCCATATTCCAAGGTGCTGGTCCTTTTCTAATTCTTCCAGAAGTATCATAATGAGATCCATGACATGGACAGAACCACCCATTATAATCACCTTTATCATTTAGAGGTACACATCCAAGGTGTGTACATACACCTAACATAACAAGCCACTCGGGGTTTTTTGCTCTATCTTCATCTTTTTCTGGATGAATTAAATCCTCCATCTTTACGGCTCTTGCCTCATCAATTTCTTCTTGAGTTCTTCTTCTTATAAAGACTGGTTTACCTCTCCATAAAACAGTCAATGTATTTCCAGGTGTTAATGAACTTACATCAACCTCTGTACTAGCTAATGCTTTAACAGAAGCGTCTGGATTCATTTGATCTATCATTGGCCACACCACTGCAGCGGCACCAACAGCTCCTACTGCTGTAGTAGCTGTAAATAAAAAATCTCTTCTTTTTGTTTTTTTTTCAGACACTTTTAGTAGCTTTTATTATTATCTCTTTTTGATTTAAAATAGTTAATATACGAATTCATATAATATAAAATAATTATTTTACTACTGAAAGAATGACACAGAATTCAACAATTTTAGGACCCAAAATAGCTTTGTATGAGCCTGATATACCTCAGAATACTGCTGCAATCATAAGAACTTGTGCTTGTTTGGGTGCTAAATTAGAAATAATTGAACCATGTGGCTTTCTATTATCAGACAAACGTTTTAAAAGAGTGGTAATGGACTATATGGACTATAGTCAAATAGAGTTTTATCAAAGTTCGGAAAAATTTTTTGAGGCAAAGAAAAAACAGAGAATCTTATTGATGACAACTAAGGGTTCAATAAATTATACTAAATTTAAATTTAAGCCTGATGATACTATTTTGTTTGGAAGAGAAAGTGCTGGAGTGCCCGAAAAGGTTCATAAAATTATTAAAAACCGTTTAAAAATACCAATGAATAATCAAGTAAGATCTCTTAATATTGCATCGTCTGTTGCCATTGTTTTGGCAGAAAGTTTGCGTCAAATAGAATTAATTTAAAATGGATATTTCAATTAAAAAAGACTTAGCGAGTAATTGGTTTAAGCTATTACAAAATGCAATATGTGACGACATTTTAAAAATTGAAAAAAATAAAGTAAATTTTCAATCAACTTCTTGGAATAGAAGCAGTAAAAAAGATGAAGGTGGTGGTGAATATAGAATACTTAAAAATGGAAAAATTTTTGAAAAAGTAGGAGTAAATTTTTCAAAAGTTTATGGAAAATTTCCTAAGCAATTTCAAAAGAATATACCAGGTGCTAGTAAAGATCCTAGATTTTGGGCATCAGGAATATCAATAGTTATGCACATGCAAAACCCCCATATTCCTGCAATGCATTTTAATACCAGATTTATTTGTACAACAAAGAATTGGTTTGGCGGAGGTATGGATGTAACCCCAGCAATAAAAGATGAAAAAGAGAAGAAAAACTTTCATAAAATATTAAAGGCAATGTGCGATAGACATAATAAAAATTATTATAAAAAATATAAAAAGTGGTGTGATGAATATTTTTATCTACCTCACAGAAAAGAAGCCAGAGGCATAGGTGGAATATTTTTTGACTATAAAAATGATAATTTTGAAAATGACTTTAAATTTGTCAGAGATGTTGGTGTTACATTTCAAATGCTATTTAATGAAATAATTAAAAAAAAATTAAAAAGAAAATGGACTTTAAAAGATAAAGAGTTTCAGTATATTAAAAGAGGTCGATACGCAGAGTTTAATTTGCTCTACGATAGAGGAACAAAATTTGGGCTACAAACTGGTGGTAATGTTGAAGGGATTTTGATGTCATTACCTCCGGTTGCAAAATGGAAATAAAAAAATGGATAAAGAGCCAATAACATTAAACGGATTAAATAAACTAAAAGAAGAATTAGTTTTTTTAAAAGAAAAAAAAAGACCTGAGATAGTAGCTGCAATTGCTGAAGCGAGATCCCATGGAGACCTTAAAGAAAATGCTGAATATCATGCAGCTAAAGAAGAACAATCTCATAACGAAGGAAGAATTACAGAAATTAACGATATTATTGCAAGAGCAAATGTTATTGATGTTACAAAACTAAACAATGAAGGAAAAGTAATTTTTGGATCTACAGTTTATTTAGAAGATTTAGATACTGGTGAAAAAATTAATTATAAAATTGTTGGAAGAGATGAGGCAGATTTAAAACAAAAACTGATTTTCTTTCAATCACCAATTGGTAAAGGCTTGATTGGAAAAAATAAAAGTGATTTAGTTGAAATAAATACACCCTCTGGTGTAAAAAATTTTGAAATTAAAGACGTTAAATATATTTAACTTTTAACTATTTGCTGTACTTGCTTATCTGAAATTTGAAATCCATTTTGAACCCAAGTTTCTTCTATTTTTTTTAATTTATTACCTAAAGTTTTACCCTCAGGAATTTGAAATTTAGACATTAGTAGATCGGCCCCTATTGGCAAAGTTGGAATAGTTTTCTCTTTATAATTATCTAATAGTTTAATTAGTTTTTTCTCTACTTTGTTTGAGTTAAAAATTTTAAAATTAATTATATCTATTACAGCCTGTCGCCCATTAAAATAAAAAAGTTTATTCAAATTTTTCTCTGTAAAGCTGTTTAGAGTTACTTTTTCTCTATAAAAAAGATCTATCAATTTTAATCTTTTCTTATCTTTGTTAGATATTTTAAATTTATAAAGAAAATAATCAGCATTATCAGTCCCATCAATCACTAAAAGCGCAATCAAGAATATAAAGTCAATTTTTAAAAAATTCTCTACAGCATAAGAATTTTGTTTTTTAAAATTTTTAATATTCTTTAATTGAGGGAAAATTATTTCTACGAGTTCTAAACTTTCTTTATCTTTAAAGAGTTTTAAAAATCCATTTGAACTAGTTATTTTTTTTAGTTCATCGATTAACCTTTCAGATGATATATTTGAAATTCCATCAATATTTTTTTTTATATTTTTTATTATTTCTGGCTGGTGCTTATGATTTGAGTAATTTAAATAAAATCTTAAATACCTCAAAATACGTAAATAATCCTCTTGAATTCTTTTTTCCGCATTGCCAATAAAATTAATATACCCATCCTCCAAATCTTTTTTACCGTTAAATGGATCAAATAAATTACCATCCCCATCTGCATAAATTGAATTGATAGTAAAATCCCTTCTAGAGGCATCTTCCTTCCAATCTAAAGAGAATTCTACTTCAGCATGCCTTCCATCAGTTGAGACATCTTTCCTTAAAGAAGTAATTTCGTATTTATATTCGTCAATTGTTGCAGTTATAGTTCCGTGTTCAATTCCTGTTTCGTAATAACTTATTTGTTTATTTTTAAGAGCCTCACAAACTTCCGAGGGAGTTAAATTTGTTGCTAGGTCAATATCATCAACATTTTCTTTTTTTATCACTTTTCTTACACACCCACCCACATATCTGATTTCACTTTTCTCTGAAAAATTATTAATTGCTTCAAAAATTTTATTTGTGGGTTTTGTTAAAGTAATTTGTTTTAAATTTTGACTGATATAATCAAGATTTTTTGATCGGGAAAAAAATTTATCTAAAAAATTTTTCATAAATGGCTGGGGCGCTAGGATTCGAACCTAGGATGCAGGTACCAAAAACCCGTGCCTTACCGCTTGGCTACGCCCCAATACTAGCTTCCTATAACATAAAAATATAAAATTCATATAGTTTTTGCTGTAACACACCAATAATTTTTATATTTTCTTTTAAATTTAGCTTTTGCCAATTTACAACTCTTTAATGAATTATAATAGGCAACAATTGTTGATCCTGAACCAGTCATTCTTACAAATAATGGATTATTTATACTTTCTAAGAACAACTTTATTTTTTTAAGTTTTGGATATTTTTTGAGTGCTATTGTTTCAAGGGCATTTTGTTGATCAATCAAATATTTTACTCCAAACATGTTTTTTTTAGGTTTGTTATATTTTGATTTTGTATACTTTCGAACAGCTGAGTATATTTTTTTAGTTGAGCACCCAAAATCAGGCTTTACTAAAGTAGAGTAATATTTTGGAGTATTATAAATCTTTTTTATTCTACCACCTGATGACAACACACAGCTGGATGAAATGGTTCCCAGAATAACATCGGAGCCAACCAAGTCACAGATACTTCGAGTTTTTTGATGATTGGGATTAATAATTTTTTTTTTAACCAGATAATTAAACACACTAGCTGCGTTCATTGATCCCCCACCCAACCCAGCTTCTTGAGGGATTAATTTTTTTATTTTAACTTTGAATTTTTTATTTTTTAATAAATTTTCTTTATCTAGTATTTGAAATAATTTTTGAACGGTATTTTTTTTTCCTATATTTTTAGAAAATTTTCCATAAAAAGAAATATGGTGTTTTTTTCCATTATGTTGATTTATCGAAATAACATCATGTAAATCTATGAAACCAATTATACTTTCAATTTTATGTAAAACCTTTTTTTTTCCAGTGATATTTAATGCTAAATTTAACTTTGCATTAGATTTAATTTTATTAATTTTCATTTAGGAATTTTTAAGACCCTCAATTACTTTAATATTAATTTTTTCTCTCATATCGTCTTCGGTATCATCAAAAGTTAATACGTTGTTCCAAAAATATCTTGCTTGAATTTTTCGATTTAATTTCCATAAAATGTCTCCATAATGATCATTCACGATCGGATCATCTGGCATTAATTCTACAGCTCTTTTTAAATACTTTTCTGCTTCTAGATAATCCTCTATTAAAAAATACGCCCATCCAATTGAATCAATAATATATGGATCATTGCTTTTTAAATCATATGCTGTTTTCAACATATCCATTGCTTCATTAATTTTATAATCGCGCTCTAACCAGGAGTAAGCAAGGTAATTCAAAATATATGCATCACTAGGATCAATTTTAAGCGCATGCAATAAATCTTCATCTGACTTTTCATAATTTCCCATTCTTTCATAGCTACCGCCTCTACGATACAATACATCTGATTTAATAAGTGAATTGTCATCCAGTGTTAAAATAATTTCTGTATAACGATCTATTGCCTTTTGATAATTTTTAGAATTCTTATAAAAATTGGCTAAATCAAAAATCATTTTTATATTTGGATTTTCAATTTTATTAAATTTTGAATCTATGTATTTAATTCCATTTTCATAATCCTGCTCTTGAATTATTATTTGAGCTTCTTTTTTTAATCTAAACCAATAATAAAATTCATCTTCTTTTTTAAAGTTTTTTAAGATCCTTTGTACTTTATCAAATTCATCATTAAGATAAAAATTTTCTGCAACTAGTGACAAATTAAATTCAAACTTGGGATTTAAATAGTTTGACAAATTTAAGTAAAAATTTGATTTCTCAAAATTATCCTGAGAAGAATAAAGATTAGAGATTAAAAATAAAAACTCACTTACAAGATCATTATGATCTTTGCATGAAAAAATTTTTCCAAAATCATCGAACTTTTCTTTGTCTACCCAACTTTTACTTTGTGAAAGTAAAAGTGTTGAATTTATATAATCAATTTGTTCAACAACTAATCTTGCTTCATTTAATTTATTGTTATCAATTAAATGATTAAGATAAAAAAAAATGTATCTTGAATAGTCGCCTTGCTGATTATTAATTAAATTAAGAAAATATGAAGAAGTTCTTTTATCTTCAATATAACATCTTTGGAATGTCTCAGCTATAAGAGACAGGTTTCCAAAGTTTTTTTTGTTATCTAATATTTTTTTATTTTTAAATGTATAAATGTATTGTTTAAGTGTTTCAAATATAACTAGGTTTATCCTATCTTCATCTTGAAATTTTAAACTTTGTGTTAAATATTCGTCAGCCTTTTTAAAGTTATTTTTTTTTAAACTGTCAATTATTAAAATTATATACGCATCATAAAAATCTGAATTAGATTTGTTTGCATTGTTATTTAATACATTAATTGCTTGAGGTACTTTGTTATCTAAAACTAAAGAATTAACATATCTTTTTAAATAACTATCATGTTTGTTAATTAATACTTTGGTTAAGTTAAAAAATTTTAAAGCTTCAGAATTATCTCGATTTTCAAATGCAACAATTCCAGAAAAATAATTTGATAAATCTCTTGAGTTGAAATCATTAAAAGTAGCACTTTTAGAATACAAAGGTGTCTGATAAGATAGGAACATTAATAGTACTAATTTTAGAAATTTTAGGAACATGTAACCATACTATGACTAAAAAAGTGATAAATCAAAATACCAAATTAAACCAAGAACTAATTAATACTATTGAGCCAAAATTTATATTCGCTGATAAGCCAATAAATAGATTTAATATTTTAGAAACTAACAATGGCACCCTGAAAATTAATAAAGAAGAATTCCTAAAAAATTTAAAAGATCAAATAAATTCAATTGAAAATTGTAAATTGAAAGAAAATTCAAACAAAATTATTTTAGGTGAGGGAAATATAAATAGCCCTTTAATGTTAATTGGGGAGTCTCCTGGGGCTGAAGAAGAAAAATTGGGTGTCCCATTCAGAGGTGAAGTTGGCGAACTTCTTAACAAAATGCTTATAGCCATCAATATTAAGAGACAAAATATTTACACTAGTTATGCAATCAATTTTAGACCACCTGATGACAGAAAACCAACCTCAACTGAAATTAAAAGATACTCAGTATTTTTGAAGGAGCATATATCGATTATAAACCCAAAGATTATTGTTTTAATGGGTAGTTCGGCAATGGAGGCTGTAACAGGAATAAGTGAAAAAATAACTAATGAAAGAGGACATTGGAAGGAAGTGATTTTAAAAAACAAAACATTCCCTTTAATGATAACTTTTAATCCATCTTATTTAATCCGTTTTCCAGAAAATAAAAAACACTCATGGGAAGATTTAAAGAAAATTAGAGACAAAATCAAAGATCTTAATTTAAAATTTTGATGAAAATAATTGCTGGGGTTGATGAGGTTGGTAGAGGAAGTTTAATTGGGCCTGTTTATGCTTCAGCAGTAATTTTAAAAAAATCAATTAATTCAAAGTTATTAAAAGATTCAAAATCATTAAGTAAAAAAAAGAGAGAGTATCTATGTACATATATAAAAAAAAATTCTACTTGGTCCATAGGCAAAGCTTCTGTCAAAGAAATAGAAAAGCTGAATATACTTCAAGCAAGTTTGCTGGCTATGAAAAGAGCTATAAAAAAACTTAAGAAAAAACCAACACACGTTCTGATAGATGGAAACAAAACTCCAGAATTAGAAAATTATAATTTAAAATCAGTTATTAAAGGAGATAAAAAAATCCCCTCTATTTCGGCAGCTTCTATAATTGCGAAAGTATCAAGGGATAAATTTATAACCACCTTGTCAAAAAAAAATAAAGGTTATGACTGGGATAAAAACTTTGGGTACGGAACAAAACAGCACTTAAAAGCTTTGAAAAAATTAGGTATTACTAAACATCATAGAAAAACTTTTTCACCAATATCTAAAATAAATTAACACTACATCTAGTTACCTTCTAATTTAGAAACACTAATCGAATCCAAATTTTTCAATCTCAGGTTGACCGTAGAATCCATTTGGAGTCTAATTAATTTTTACAAATGAAAACTGATTTCAAAAATAAAATAATTAATGGAGATAGTCTCGAAAAATTAAAAAAAATTCCACGTGAAACTTTTGATTTAATTTTTGCTGACCCTCCTTACAACTTACAATTAAAAAGTGAATTAACAAGACCGGATAGATCAAAGGTTAGTGCGGTAAATGATAAGTGGGATCAATTTGAAAATTTTAAAAAATATGATGATTTCACTTATGAATGGCTTAGTGAATGTAAAAGAATTTTAAAAAAAGATGGAGCTATTTGGGTTATAGGAAGCTACCATAATATTTTTAGAGTTGGCACAGCAATACAAAATTTAGGTTTCTGGATTTTAAATGATGTTATTTGGAATAAAAATAATCCAATGCCAAACTTTAGAGGGACACGTTTTACTAATGCTCATGAAACTTTAATATGGGCTTCTAAAAGTGAGAAATCAAAATATACATTTAATTATCAATCTTTAAAATGTTTAAATGATGATCTTCAAATGAGATCTAATTGGAATCTTCCAATATGCAATGGTTCTGAAAGACTTAAAAAAAATGGAAAAAAAATTCACTCAACACAAAAACCAGAAGCGCTATTACATAGAATTTTACTAGCTACATCTAATAAAAATGACCTCATACTTGATCCTTTTTTAGGATCAGGAACAACAGCTACAGTAGCAAAAAAACTAGGAAGAAATTATTTTGGAATAGAAAAAGAACAAAATTATTTTAAAGCTGCTGAGCAACGCATAAAAGAAACAAAACCTATTGAAGATGATTTATTAGATACTCTAAAAAATAATAGATCAAAACCAAGAATTCCTTTTGGTTCATTAGTCGAGCTTGGAATAATTAAACCTGGAACTAATATTTTTGATAATAAGAAAAAAATAACAGCCAGAATTATGGCTGATGGTAGTATAAAACATAATCAAGCAGAGGGTTCTATACACAAAGTTGCGGCTACTATTTTAGGAGCAGAAAGTTGCAACGGATGGACTTTTTGGCACTGTGATATAAATGGGCGAACTTATCCTATTGATTATCTAAGACAAAGATTAATTTCTAAAAGTTAACTTTTATAAATTTTACCCAAATAACTTTCTAAAAATTTTTTATTTTTAGTTAAAAGTTTTAAAAAAATATTTCTAATTATGATCATAATTGGATTTGATAAATGAAAGGCAAATTGATTGAAATTAGATCTACTGTTAATCATTTTTACTCTCTTTAATCTGATATCATAAAAATTATTATTATTTATTAAACATTCATATAATTCATTAGCACCCTCAATTGATTGGGAAGCTCCCTGCGCAAATGAAGGTGAAAAAGCAAAAAATGCATCTCCTACAAGGAATATCTTTTTTGGAGGATTATATAAGTTTTTACTTACAAATATTGGAAATAATTTAATATTTTGAAGACTTTCCAAAAAACTTTGAGAAACTTTTTGAGATAATTTAAATTTAATATTTTTTATAAAAGAACTCTCGGTAAAAAGATTATAGTTCTCTTGCTCATTTGAATTTAATTTATGTTTTAAAATGCCAATAAAATTTAATTTTTTATCATTATTAATTGGATAAACAACATAATGAAAATTTGGTCCTAAAAACAAAGAAATATTTTCTTCATTTATATTTTGAAAATTTTCTCTAGATATAGTGCCCCTAATAGCAATCGTATCATTGTAAATTGGTTTTGATTTATTGGCTGAAATTAATAACTTCCCTTTAGAAAACACACCGTCTGAAATAATTAAGTAATCACAAGTTATATTATTTTTATCAAATGTTAATTTGATTGAATCTTTATCGTAAACAATCTGTTCAATATTGTGGTTATATTTAATCATATCTTCGTTTATTTGTTTTTTTAAAAATTGAAGCAATTTTGATCTTTTCAATGTTGTGTATTTGCAATCTTCGGAATTAAATTTAGAGATGTCTAAGTCACAAATTTTTTTTGAATTTTTAATTTCATAAAAATCAATTTTTTTTGGATTAAATTTTTCTTCTTCAGTGAAAGAAGTGAAGCCTATTTTATTTAAAAGCTTTACACTATTTACCGACAACTGAATTCCATAACCTTCTTCCATTTCTATTGAATTCCTTTTTTCATAAATCGTGACCTGATAATCCTTATGATCTTTGAATAAATTGGCAATATACAAACCAGAAATTCCAGCACCAATTATTGCAATTTTTTTCATTTATGACTTTCTAAAAATTTAACTATCTTTTTTGTAAATGTTGGCAGTGTATAATTTTGAAGCTTTGTTGGATCAATCCAATAATTATTTTTATTTAAATTATATTTATTTTTAAATTCAATTTTAATATTCATGTTCATATTAGACATTTTAAAATTCAAATCTTTATCAAAATTTTTAGGATTATTTACTTCCTCCATCGGGAAAATATTAAAATTTTTCAAAAAATTAAATTTATTATTTTTGATTAATAAATAATGATTATTTTTTTTATAAACATTTAGCTTGTAAAAAGTTTCCTTATCTTTTTTTTTAAATTTTACTAAATCAAAATTTTTATTTTTAAATGATTTGCATTTTTTTACTAATGGACAATGCTTACAATTAGGACTAACAGGTTTACAAATTAGTGCTCCTAATTCCATTAAAGCTTGAGCATAATCACTAGACCTTTTGATAGATGTTCCAAAAATTTTTTTCTTCTCGTGTAAATTTTCTTTTTTTATTTGATCTTGTTTTTTTAAAAATAAGTATCTCTTTAATACTCTTTCAATATTACCATCTAGAGGAATTATTGGCTCATTGAATGCAATTGCAGAAATTGCACTTGCTGTATAATCTCCAATTCCTGGAAGTGACTTTAAATCTACAAAATTTCTAGGTATTTTTTTATTAAAATTTTTAACAACTATTTGAGCTGTTTTTTTTAAATTTCTTACTCTTGAATAATATCCAAGACCCTCCCAAAGTTTAATTAATTTTCTATCATCATATTTAGATAATTTTTCTATTGTGGGAATATTTTTTACAAATCTGTTAAAGTAAGGTATTACGGTTGCAACCTGGGTTTGCTGCAACATAAATTCACTTATTAAAGTGTAGTATTGCTTTTTTGTTTGAGAAACATTCTTTCTCCAAGGTAAAGATCTTTTATTTAAATCATACCAATTAAGAATATTATTTGTTATTATTGGATCTTTCATATGCAATCTAAAAATAATACTAAGCAGAGAAACGCTAGCATTCAAGGATTAAGATCTTTCAAAGACACTTTGCCAAAAAATGTCAAAAAAATAATAAATAAAAAAGGTCATGTATATTCAGAAACGCTGAGCAATTGGAAATATTTAGTTGGAAACGAATTATTTAAAATTTGCTATCCAAAAACATTTAAAAATTCAAATAAATTTGGTGTTAGTACCTTAATGGTTATGGTCAAGCGAGGACATGAAGTTGACGTAGAATATTCGAAAAAAGATATTTTAGATAAAATGAATAATTTTTTTGGATATTCTGTTGTTGAAAAGCTTAAATTCATAAGTTTTGATGATGAACATGAAATGACGGGCTCGGGTGAAACAAAGGTTAAAAATGTGGCAATTAGTAAATACCAAGATAAGATTAAAGGTGTTAAAAACGAAAAAATTAAAAAATCATTAACAGAGTTAACCAGGGTTTTTAGAGAGAAATGAAAAAAATTATATTCTTAATATTAATATTTTTTACTACAGTCTTAAATTTACAAGCTGAGGAAATTAAAAGGATAACTGTTGGTAACAAAGATGCAAAAATAACTATTATAGCTTTTGAATCATTAACTTGTAGTCATTGTGCTAATTTTCATAAAAATGTTTATCCTCAATTAAAGGAAGAGTATCTTGATACTGGACTCGCTAAAATAGAATTTAGACATTTTCCATTAGACATAGCAGCCTTTAATGCATCTAAAGTTTCTCAGTGTAAGAATGATGGCAATTCAGATATCCTTGAAAGTTTATATGCTAATCAACAAAAATGGGTAAAGGGAAGTTCAATCCAGGAGGCAAATAAAAATCTACAAAAATTTTTAAAAAGTGAGGGATTTAGTATTGATTTTGATACTTGTATAAACAATAAGGAAATTGAAGATTTTGTATTAAACGATCGAATCGATGGAGCAAAGAACTTCGAAGTAAACGCAACTCCTACGATAATTATTAACAACGAAAAATTCGAAAAAACTCTAAATTATAAAAATTTAAAAAAAGCGCTAGAAAAACTGATATAAGTTAGTGCATGGAGTTTAAAAAAATCCAATTAAACGGATTTAAATCTTTTGCTGAAAAAACCAACTTCTTAATTGAGGATGGTCTTACGGGTATAGTGGGTCCTAACGGCTGTGGAAAATCAAACATTGTAGAATCTTTAAGATGGGTAATGGGAGAGACCTCGGCAAAAAGTATGCGTGGATCTGGTATGGAAGATGTTATATTTTCAGGGACATCTAACAAAGCATCAAAAAATATTGCAGAAGTATCAATCGAAGTTGAAAACAAAGATAAAGAAGGCCCTATCCAATACCGTGAATTAGACCAAATACAAATAAGAAGAAAAATAGAAAAAGATAAAGGATCTAAATTTTACATTAACGATAAAGAAGTAAGAGCAAGAGATGCGCAAATGTTTTTTGCAGATCTTTCGACTGGTGCACACTCTCCGTCTATGATTAGCCAAGGAAGAATAGGTGCATTAGTAACTGCGAAACCAACAGATAGAAGAGCTATTTTAGAAGAAGCTGCAGGAATATCTGGTTTGCACGTTAGAAGACATGAGGCTGAATTAAGATTAGGTGCGGCTGAGAATAATTTAAAAAGAGCAGATGAATTAAGAAGACAGCAAGAAAAACAATTGGCAAATCTTCAAAAACAAGCTGAAGAGGCAACAAAATACAAACTAATTTCAGATCAAATTAAAAAAATTGAAGCAGGTTTATATTATTTAAAATTACTAGAAATAGACAAAGAAATTAGAATAGAAAATGAAATTAATACTGAGGCAGAAGGAGAAGTAGAAGGATTTAATAACAAAATATCTGAATTAGAAAATTCAATTAAAACTTTTACAGATAAAGTAAATCCATTGAGAGAGAAAAATATAGAAAATTTATCTAGGATACAAAGACTTAATCTAGAACTTCAAAGTTTAGATGAGGAAAATACTAGAATTCAAGATGAGATAGAAAGCATCAAAAAATCAATTCAAACACTTGATGATGATATCACGAGAGAAAAAGGGATTATTATAGACGCTAACTCAAATGAAAAAAGATTGAAGGAAGAAAAGACTGAATTAATTGAGACAGACTCGAAGTATTTTGAAACAGAAAAATTATCTAATGAAGAGTTAGAAAGTGCAAAAAATAAACTTAAAGAAGAACAAAAAGCTGTTGATGAAGTTGTAAATAATTTAGCTGAAGAAACTGTCAATATAAGTGTTGGTCCAATAAGAAATATAAAAAATACAATATCAAGGGTAAAAGAATTAATAGATAGTAATGAAATAAATCAAGCAGTAACACTTCTAGATAGATGTGATATGGAACTAGATAGTTTTTTAAGTGATTTAAAAAATGAGAGATCTAGAACTGAGTTATTAGGAGTTAGTGAAAAATCGGAAAATATAAAATTACTCCAAGAAAAATATGCCGATGCATATAGCAAAAATCAATCAATTAAAAATGAGTCTATAAAAAGAAATGAAAGAATTAAAACCATTGAAACGGAAATTGAAAGTTGGAAAAATTTATTAACTAACTCAGAAAAAATGGTTAATGAATTGTCACAAAGAAAAGAAAAATTATCAAAACAATTAAGTGATTTGGAAAACCAACCTAGAGCGCAAGCTGAAAGGAAAGGTCAAATTTCAGAAAATTTAAGAATTTCAGATAAAGAAAAAATTGATAATGAAGCGATTATAGATGAAACAGATCAAAAAATAGAAATGTTAAGAACACAATTAAATGAAATACAAGAACAATCAATTCAAATCAGAGAAAGAAAGGCAAGCTCAGGAGCTACAATTGAAGGCCTACAAAAAAGAAAAAATGATCTCCTTGAAAGAATTAGTTCTGAGTTAAATTTGAATGAAGATAATATTTTAGAAAATTCAAATTTAAACGGAGTAGAAGAGCTTCCAAATCCAGTTGATCAAGAAGATGCTTTGGACAAGAAAAAACAAGAAAGAGAAAAATTAGGATCTGTAAATTTAAAAGCAGATGAAGAAACAAGTAAATATGAAGAAGAGATAAAAAAAATGGAACAGGATCGTGCCGATCTTGTTACCGCTATCGTAAAACTTAAAGATAGCATTAACGAACTTAATCAAAAAGGAAGAGAAAGATTGATTGAAGCTTTTGAAAAAGTTAATAGAAAATTTAATGAAGTTTATACAAAACTTTTCAATGGTGGAAATGCCAAACTAGAATTGGTGGACTCTGACGATCCACTTGAAGCAGGTTTAGAAATGCTGGTTAGTCCTCCGGGAAAAAGACTTCAATCTATAACTTTGTTATCTGGAGGTGAGCAAGCATTGACTGCTCTCTCATTAATCTTTGCAGTATTTTTAACAAACCCTTCGCCTATATGTGTATTGGATGAGGTTGATGCACCGCTTGATGATGCTAACGTAACAAGATTTTGTAGTTTACTTGAGGAACTAATTAAAATCACCAACACCAAATTCATAATTGTAACTCATCATGCTTTAACCATGTCAAAAATGAACAGACTATACGGGGTGACGATGCCTCAAAAAGGAATTAGTCAGCTTGTGGCTGTTGATTTACAAAAAGCAGAGAGTATGGTTGCTTAAACTATATAAATGCCAAAAGACCCTTTCAAAACTCGCTTAGAGATTGCAAAAAGCAAAATTTCAAAGAAAATTCTCTACAATAAGAAGAATGACCCCTCACCTATAGGAACTGCATTCAAATTGAGCACAGAACTTGTTTCTGCAGTGGCTGTGGGGACAATTATTGGGTTTATTTTTGACAAGACCTTTGGTACTAAACCCTGGTTTATATTAATATTTTTTTTTGTTGGTGTAGTTGCTGGAATAACCAATGTGATTAGATCCGCAAAAAAAATGCAAAAATAAAATAATTGTTATGGCAGCAAATCCTATGTCCCAATTCGACGTTTATAGAATTGGACCTGAAATTAAAGTTGGAGCATTCGACATATCGTTTACGAACGCAAGTTTGTTTATGATTTTAAGTACTATATCTATTTTGTTAATCTTTAATTTAGGATCAAAAAAAAATTCAATACTACCAAATAAAATTCAATTATTAGCAGAACTTAGCTATACCTTTGTATCCAAAATGATCAGCGATACAGCTGGATCAAAAGCTAAACCATACTTTGCATTTATATTTTCTCTATTCATGTTTGTTTTATTTTGTAACATGTTTGGAATGATACCTTATACTTTCACTGTAACCAGTCATATCATTGTAACATTTGTGCTCGCAGCATTTATATTTATTGGAGTGACTGTAATTGGCTTTATTAAACACGGATTTGGTTATTTAAAATTATTTGTTCCAAGTGGAGTACCTGCAGTATTGCTCCCTTTAATTGTTGTTATAGAAATTATTTCTTATTTAAGTAGACCTATAAGTTTATCAGTTAGATTATTTGCCAATATGATGGCTGGTCATACAATGATGAAAGTTTTCGGAGGCTTTGTAATTAGCCTTGGAATAGTTGGTGGGTGGCTTCCACTAAGTTTTTCGGTTGCTTTAACTGGTTTGGAGATCTTAGTTGCTTTTCTTCAAGCTTATGTTTTTGCAATCTTAACCTGCATCTATTTAAATGATGCATTAAATTTACACCATTAATAACAGAGGAGGATATAATGGAATTAGAAGCAGCAAAAATGATCGGAGCAGGTTTAGCAGCAATTGCTTTAGCTGGAGCCGGTGTTGGTATCGGAATAATTTTTGGAAATTATTTGTCTGGTGCAATGAGAAATCCATCTGCAGCACAAAAACAATTTCCTAACTTGCTTTTAGGTTTCGCACTTGCAGAAGCTACGGGATTATTCGGATTAGTAGTTGCGTTAATCATTCTCTTTGCGTTTTAAATTGATGGTTAAAAAAATATATTTTCAGTCAATATTTTTTAGCTTCTTTTTTATTAAAGAAGCTTTTGCAGCTGAAAGCGGAGGTATGCCTCAATTAAATCCAGAGTTTTGGGTTTCTCAAATTTTTTGGCTAATACTTACTTTTGGTATTATGTATTTAGTTTTATCTAAACTAATACTACCAAAAATTAGTAACAACTTAGAATCGAGAAAATCTCAAATATTAGAAAATATTGAGGCTGCTGAGAAACAAAGAGAAGATAGTGATGCAAAACTAAAAGAATATGATGAAATTATATCTAAAAGCAAACTTGAGGCTAATAGTATTTTCAATCAAGCAAGAGAAAAAGCACTAAAAGACATTGGTGCAAAAAGGGAAGTGCTTGATAAGCAAATTGATAATGAAATTGCTGAGGCTGAAAAAGAAATAAATGCATTAAGAAAAAATGCGCCAGATAAAATAAATAAAATTGCTATTGAGACTTCATCTGAGTTATTGCAAAAACTAATTGGAGCTGAAGTAAACAATAGTAGTATATCTGCAATTGTTGACGATCTATCTAAAAGAAATGGAGATAAATACTATGGCAATTGATGCAACATTTTGGGTAGCCGTATCATTTATTATTTTTTTTGGAGCGTTAATTTACCTTAAAATTCCTCAAAAAATTTCTGAAATGTTAGATAAAATGATATCTGATATTAAAAATGAAATTGATGAAAGTGAAAAATTAAGAACCGAGGCAAAAACACTATTAGATAACTCGCAAAAAAAATTAGATACAGCTCAAACTTTTAGCAATGAAATTCTTGAAAATGCCAAAAAAGATGCCGATAGATTAATAATTGAAATGAATGATAAATTTCATAAATCATCAGAAATTAAAAAAAATTTAGCTGAAAATAAAATTAGTCAGATGAAAGAAGCGGCTTTAAAAGAAATTAAGGACGCATCAATAAAAATTGCAGTGGACTCAGTTAAAAAAATAATAACTACATCTGTAGACAAGTCAAAATTAGATGCTGTGTTTCAAAAAAATTTAGATGAAACCAAAGCAGAGTTAAAAAAAATTAACTCATAATACACTTACAATTTCTCAAAAAAGCTATAAATTATTAAAATGAACTCTATAGTCATTGGATCAGGATTTGGTGGGATCGCAGCAGCGCTAAGACTTAAGGCAAAAGGACATACCGTAAAATTAATAGAAAAACATCCAGACCTAGGTGGAAGAGCAAGAGTTTTTAAGAAAAACGGATTTATATATGATGCTGGACCAACAGTAATTACTGCACCCTACTTAATTAACGAATTGTTCGAGTTATTCAATAAAGATCCAAAAAATTATATAGAACTAACTCCACTTAAAATTTGGTACCAGTTTATTTTTGAGGACAAAACTAAATTTAACTATTCAGGCGACGAAATAGAGATGAAAGATCAAATTGAGAAGCTTAGCAAAGAAGATGTAAATGGATATGAAAAATTAGTTAATTTTACAAAAAAAATATTTGATAAAGGTTTTTTAGAACTTGCAGATGTACCATTTGATAAACCTTTCGTAATGATGCAACAATTGCCTGCTCTATTAAAACTTAAAAGTTATAAATCAGTTTACTCACTTGTTTCATCTTATATAAAAAATGAAAAATTAAGAAGAATGCTTAGCATGCATCCTTTACTAGTTGGGGGAAATCCTTTTACCACCACTTCTATTTATGGATTAATTCTTTATTTAGAAAAAAAATGGGGAATACATTATTCAGTTGGAGGAACAGGAAATATAATTAAAGGTTTTGAAAAATTAATGAATGAGGTTGGTATTGAAATAATAAAAAACAGTGAAGTAACGGAAATTATAACAAAAAAAAATAAAATAAGTGGTGTAAAATTAAATAATGAAAATGAAATTAGTGCAGATAATGTTGTTTGTAATGCAGATCCACCTGCATTTTATGAGAAAATGTTAAGCAAAAGCAACGAAAGTTCCATGTTGTTTAATTGGAAAAAAAACCGAATGGAATATTCTATGGGTTTATTTGTTTACTATTTTGGAACAAAAAAAATTTATGAGAATGTTGAACATCATACAATAAAGTTTGGAAATAAATATAAGGAACATCTTGATGACATATTTGATAAGAAAAAATTAAATAATGATATTAGCTATTACCTTCACAGACCTACAGCGACTGATAAAACTATGGCCCCAGAAGGGAATGATTGTTTTTATGTTTTAGTGCCTGTTCCTAATAATCAGTCAAAAATAAATTGGGAAACTGAAGGTGAAAAAATGAAAAATCTTGTAATTGAAAAAATGGAAAAAGACTTAATGCCAGATCTTAAGAACAATATAGTTGAAGATTTTTATCTAACGCCTGATTACTTTGAAAAAGAGTTAAATACAAAATTTGGATCAGGGTTTTCTATTCAACCTAAATTTACACAATCTGCATACTTTAGATTTCATAATAAATCAGAAATATATGATGGTTTGTACTTTGTTGGTGCGGGTACACATCCTGGGGCTGGGGTACCAGGTGTTCTCTCTTCAGCAAAAGTCTTAGATAAATTATTTTAATGTTAACAAAGAATTATTTAGCCATTTATGCAAAATCTTTTAATTGGGCAGGTTTTTTTTTACCAAAAAAAACCTATCAAAAATGTTCTGCGCTTTATGATTTTTGCAGAGAAGCAGACAATATTGCTGATGATGAAAATAATATAGAAGTAAAAAAAGATAATTTTATTAAATTTAAAAATAACTTTATAAATAAAAATTATGATGATCCAGTTATAAAAAACATGTGGGATCTTATTAATGAATTTAATATTTCTACTAAAATTATAGAGGATTTATTTGAGGGTATTAATTCTGATATAAAAGAAAATGTTAAACTTAATTCAAAAAAAGAATTATTAATATATTCCTATAGAGTGGCTGGGACAGTTGGATTGATGATGGCTAAAATATTAAATGTCCACAAACAACAATCTCTAAAATCAGCTATTGATCTTGGGATTGCTATGCAATTAACAAATATTTCTAGAGATGTTATGGAAGATAAAAAAAATAATAGATTTTATATCAATGAAAGTTTTGAGGAAATAAAGACTACAATCGAGCTTTCAGAAAAGTTTTATGAAAACTCATTTTACTCAATAAAAGAAATACCATTAAGTTTTAGATTTTCTATTTTAGTTGCAAGAAGAGTTTATAGAAAAATAGGATATAAAATTTTAAATAAACAAAACATAGAAAATTATAAAAAGTCAGGAAAAATTTATGTTTCAAATATTGAAAAAATTATTGAAACTTTTTTATCTATTTTTGACTTAATTAAGTTATCACTTATAAGTAAAAACGATGATAATATTAATCATGATCATAATTTAATTAATGAAGAAATAAATTTAAATGAAAGAATTTAATTACATAATTATAGGCGGAGGTTGCGCAGGTCTTTCGTTAGCATATGAACTGGAAGTTAATGATAAATTAAAAGATAAAACTTTAGCGATTATTGAGCCAAGAGAAGATTATAAAAGGGATAAAACCTGGTCATTTTGGAAGGTTTTTTCCCATAATTTTGATGACTGTGTAAAAAAAAGTTGGAATAATTTTACAATAAATACACCCAATAATACGAAATATTTAAATTGCGATACTACACCATATCAAACAATTGATAGCGGCATGTTCTACGAAAAAATACTCTCAAAACTTAAATTAAATAAAAATATTCAGTTTTTTAAAAGTATTGATGAAATAGATAAATCAAATTCAGTTGTATTTAATAGTGTACCTAATTTAGAGAATAAACAGAGTGAGTTATGGCAACACTTTTGTGGAGTTGAAATAGAAACAGATAAAGACTTTTTTGATGACGAAATATTTAATTTGATGGACTTTGCTTGTGATCAAAGAAACAAAGTCCATTTTTTTTATACGTTACCATTTACTAAAAGAAATGCATTAGTTGAAACTACTTGGATATCTGAATTAAATAATGAAAAACTGAAAGATTATGATGAACAAATTGATGATTATTTAAGCAACCACCTAAATATTAGAAACTGTAAAATCAATTTCAAAGAAACTGGTGCAATCCCACTTTTTAGACAAAAAAATGTAAGTAAATTAAATGAAATTTACATAGGCTCAGCAGGAGGCATGACCAGATTAAGTACGGGTTATACATTCCTAAATATTCAAGAACAGAGCAGATATATAAGAGAAAACATAGAAAATATTCAAAATGTAAATCTATTTAGAATTAATTCAAAATATGATTTTTTAGATAAAATTTTATTAAGAGTTCTTAAAAATAATTCCAATGAAATGGGCAATATATTTTTCAAAGTTTTTGATTCAAAACCTAAAACAGCTATCAATTTTTTATCAAACAAAAGTAGTTTTTTTGAGGATTTAGAAGTAATTCTAAAGATGCCAAAGTGGAAATTTTTAAAAGAATTAATTTAAGATGACAAATAAAATAAAAAAAATAAATCTAAATCATTCATTTATTTTTTTCTTTGTTGTAAACATTTTTTGTATTTTACTGTTCAAGTTTAATAATTTTAATATTTCATCAATTTTGTGTTTACTTTTAATTTTAATTATAGGAGTTTCCCATGGTTCATTAGATCATATTAAAGGAAAAAAACTGCTCAAATTATTTAATATAAAATCAAATTATATATTCTATATTACCTATATTTTAATTTCAGCGTTAGTTATAGTAACTTGGATATTGTTTCCATCAATAACTTTAATTGTTTTTTTAATAATTGCTTCCTACCACTTTGGAAAAGAGGATACGCAATTTTTGATTAATGATAGATCTTATTTCAGTCAAATACTTTATTTTTTTAAAGGATTTTTAATTATACTTGCTCCTTTGTATTTTCATTTTCAGGAAACAATAGCAATTTTCAAATTATTATTAATCGATAGTGAGGCATTTTATTCAAGTTTAAATTTTATTGAGAAAAATAAAGTAATTCAAATAGGAATATTCTTCAGTACTCTATCTAGTATTTTTCTTTTCTTAAAGAATTTTGAAATAAAAAAATTTGTAGTTTTTTTAGATTATTTTTCAATTTTAATATTAAATTACTATTTATCTCCACTAATTGCTTTTACTGCTTATTTCTGTTTTTTACACTCGATTAGGCACTCAATTTCCCTCGCTATTGAACTTGATCCAAATAGTATAGTTAATGGATTTAAATTATTTGTTAATAAAGCTTTACCTTTAACAATTTTAACTGCTATTTTTTCTTTTATTGCGCTATATCTTCTGAATAATTCATTTAATTTAGATAGTGCAATTTTAAAAATAATATTTATAGGTTTGGCGTCTTTAACCTTTCCACATATATTGCTGGAATATTTTTTAGAAAAAAATGAAAAATAAAGAATTAAAAATATTATTATCTGCTCCTCGTGGATTCTGTGCTGGGGTAGAAAGAGCAATTGAAATAGTAGAAAAATCTATCCAAAAATTTGGAGCTCCAGTTTATGTGCGTCATGAAATAGTACATAATAAGTATGTTGTAGATGATTTAAAAAATAAGGGAGCAATATTTGTTGAAGAGCTCGAGGAGATAAAGGATAAATCAAGACCTGTGATATTTTCAGCACATGGTGTTCCAAAAAAAATACCTGAAGATGCAAAAAGTTATAAAATGACTTACGTAGATGCTACATGTCCACTTGTCTCTAAAGTTCATAGAGAAGCAGAAAATCTTAGTAAAGCTGGTTACCATATAATTTTAATTGGTCATGCAAATCATCCTGAAGTAATTGGGACTATGGGCCAATTAAAAGGTGGGTCTATAGATCTAATTCAAAATGAAGAAGATGCTACAAACTATCAAAATAAACTAGACAAAAAATTAGCTTATATTACTCAGACTACTTTGTCAGTTGATGATACGAAAGAAATAATCAAAATTTTAAAAAATAATTTTCCTTATATAAAAGAGCCAATGAGAGAAGATATTTGTTATGCAACTACTAACCGTCAAATGGCAGTAAAAAATATTGCAAAGAATTGTGATATGTTTTTTGTTATTGGAAGTAGAAACTCTTCAAATTCTGTTAGGCTTGTTGAGGTGGCAAAGAAATCAGGCTGTGAAAATTCGCATCTTATTCACTCAGAAAGCTCAATACCGTATGATCAAATAGAAAATTGCGATACTATAGGTGTATCTTCAGGAGCATCTGCACCAGAAATATTAGTTGAAAATTTTATTAATGATTTAAAAAATAAATTTTCTATAAGTATCGATGAAGTTGAAATAATTAAAGAAGATGTAGTATTTAAAGTTCCCAAAAAATTAAATTAAAAATGGCTGTCTATACAAAAATAAATCAAAAAGAAATTAATATTATTAATGAAAATTTTAATATTGATAAAGTAACAAGTTTTAAAGGTATCAAGCAAGGAATAGAAAACACAAACTATCTTCTTAAATCAAAAAAGAAAAAATATATTTTAACTATTTTTGAAAAAAGAGTTTTACAAAAAGAAATACCTTTTTTTATGAAATTAATGGATAATTTAAATAGTTCAAAAATAAATTGTCCTAAGCCTCTGAAAACTAGAAATAATAAATATCTTATTAAGTTAAAAAATAAAACTGCATGCATTGTATCATTCTTAGAAGGTAAAGATAAAAAAATTTTAAATATAAATGATTGTTATGCAATTGGTAAAATAATTGCTCGAATACATGTTGTCACAAATAAAATGAATCTTAATAGAAAAAATTCGATGGGTATTGGGAATTTAAAACCTTTGTTGGAAAGTATTAAATTTAAGTCAAAAAAATTTTCAAATTTAAAAATATTCTTAAAAAATAATCTAAAAGATATTAATAAAAATTGGCCTAAACAATTACCCAAAGGCATTATCCATGGTGACTTATTTATAGATAATATATTCTTCAAAAAAAATAAGCTTTCAGGAATTATTGATTTCTACTTTGCTGCTAATGATTATTTTATGTATGAAATTGCTATATGTATCAATGCTCTTTGTTTTGATCATAAAAAGAGTAAATTCTATTTAAATAACAAAAAAATTAAAAATTTAATCAAAGGGTATGAAAGCGTTAAAAAGCTTTCAATGAAAGAAAAAAAATCTATAAATATTTTGTGTAGAGGTGCAGCATTAAGATATTTATTAACAAGATTGTATGACTACTCAAATACACCAAAAACAGCATTGATTAAAATTAAAGACCCTAATGAATATTATCAAAAATTACTTTCTCACAATAATTTAAGTTCATTTAAAGATTATTTAAATTAATGATTACAATTTATACAGACGGTTCTTGTTTAACAAATCCAGGTAATGGTGGATGGGCTGCAATTATAAATGATGGAAAAGAAATAAAAAAAATTAGTGGTAACGAAAAAAATACAACAAATAATAGAATGGAGTTGTTAGCCCCAATTAATGCATTGAAAGATATGAAGCCTGGTGTTGAAATAAAAATATATACTGACTCTCAATATGTAAAAAATGGAATAACTGAATGGATTAATACTTGGCTAGCTAATAACTGGAAAACCTCAAAAAAAGAAGATGTTAAAAATAAAGATTTATGGATTGATCTATATAATTTAAATAAATCGCTTAATATTCAATGGAATTGGGTTAAAGCTCATGATGGAAACCCTTTAAATGAAGAGGTGGACTTACTAGCTAAAAAAGCAGCAAATTTAAATTAATTTTAAAAAATTTTGAGCTGCTGAAATTTCACAAGTGGCAGTATCTTCTTCTGCTTGTATTTTCTTTATAACATTGTCGTCAATTAACATTGTGTATCTTGCTGACCTCATTCCCTGACCCCGATCGTGTCTATCTATTTCAGCTCCAATTGATTTAGTAAATTCACAATATGGGTCTGCAGCCATAAATATTTTATCTTCAACTTTTTGACTTTCACCCCATGCTTTCATCACATTTGGATCATTAACTGAAACACAAATAATTTTTGTAACCCCTTTATTCTTTGCTTCCTCGTAATTATTAACATACCCTGGCAGATGTTTTGCGGAACAAACTTTTGTAAATGCTCCAGGTACTCCAATCACAATTGTTTTATGATTTTTAAAAACTTCTGTTGTAGTTATTTTTTTTGCTGCTCCACTTGAGTCTAAATAATAAAATTCTGAATTTGGAAGTTGTTCCCCTTCTTTAATTTTCATTTTGTTTTACCTGTAATGTAGTTTTTAATTTTTTCTAAATTATTCTCAACTATATCATAATCTTCTTTTTCATTCAAAATAAACTCGAGTTCTTTTGGTAAATCAGATTTTAAATTTATAGCTTTGGAAACAGCATCAGGAAATTTACAAGGATGTGCAGTTGCTAGTACAATATTATTTCCTTTTAAGTTATGTTTGTCGAAAGCACCATATCCAATAGCTGTGTGTGGGTCTAAAACTACAGAATATTTTTCATACACCTTTTTAATAACCTCTAAAGTTTCATCCTCACTCATTCTAGCTGATAAAAAGTTTTCATTAATTTTATTTAATTTATCGTCATTTATTAAATACTGCCCCTTCTCTTTAATATTTTTCATATCTAGAGAGGTCTGTTGATCGTCTCCATTGTTAAGATCAAATATAAGTCTTTCAAAGTTACTTGCTATTTGAATGTCCATACTTGGAGAGATGGTTTCTGAAACCTTTTCTGCCTCGTAACTACCTTTTGATATTGCTCTATGTAAAATGTCGTTTTGATTAGTTGCAACAATTAGTTTATTAATTGGCAAGCCCATTTTTTTGGCTAAATATCCTGCATACACATCTCCAAAATTTCCTGTTGGTACTGAAAAATTTGTTGGTTCACCTTTATGTTCAACTAATAAATAACTATAAAAATAATAAACACTTTGAGCAATAATCCTTGCCCAATTAATAGAATTTACCCCTGACATTTTGATATCCTTTGAAAACTTCTTATCTGCAAACATGGATTTAACTAGGTTTTGGCAATCATCGAAATTTCCTTTTATAGCTATATTAAATACATTTTCATGTTTACCTGTTGTCATTAATTTTCTTTGCACTGGTGAAACACGATTATCTGGATGCAGCACAAAAATATTAACATTTTTTTTACCTTTAATCGCATCAATTGCTGCAGCACCAGTGTCTCCGGATGTGGCAACAACAATATTAATTTTTTGATTTTCATTGTTTAGATAATATTCGTAAAAGTTACCTAAAAGTTGCATGGCAACATCTTTAAAAGCTAAAGTAGGACCGTGAAATAGCTCTAATACCGTTTTGTCTCCAAGGATCATTAAATCCACGACGTTATCTTTTCTAAACGTAGAGTAAGATTTATCAATAATGTTACTTAATTCAGACTCAGACATAAAATTACCAATAAATGGATAAACAATTTTTTTAGCTAATTCTGAATAACTAAGTTTTTTTAAATCTCGGATTTCATTTTCATCATATTTCACTACTGTTTCTGGAATAAATAAGCCTCCATCGTCGGCAAGACCTTTGATAAAAACGTCTTTAAATTCAAAGCTTTTTGATGTGTCTCTTGTACTTACGTATCTCATTTAATAATTTTTTTTTCTAAAATATAAATATATTAAAAGGATTGAAATCGCCATAGAAAACCAAGTAATTGCATACTTCTTATGATTATTTGAAATTTTAGCAGTAATCACTCTTGGTTTTGGAATTTTATAATCACCGTTTAAATAAATGACATACTCTGAAAAATTTCTTCCAGTAAATTTTGAAATATCTTCTCTATTCAAAGTAAACCAATAATTATTCTGAATATCATTTTCTGGCTTAAATGAACTTGCTTTAGTTTGCAGCATAAGAGTACCGACTATTTGATTTTGATCAACTAAATTTATTTCAGGTAGATCTTTCTTTTCAAAAGGTATCCATCCCCTATTTATTAAGTAATTTTCATCACCAATTTTTATTGGATTAATTACTTCAAATCCAGGTTTGCCATTATCATTTAAATTATACAAGTAAATTTGTTTATCAAAATCAATTTCTCCACTTGTCTTTATTCTAAGATAGTTTTTTTTTTCAATGTTTGATAATTCCACTGGGTCGTTTTTTAAAGAATTTTCTATTTGCTCAATTAACTCTAATTTCCAATTTAATCTATAAATTTGCCAAAACCCTAGGGAGAGAAGAGTTAAAATAATAAAATAAACAAAAACTGAAAATAGTAATTTATTCTTCAAGGATAAATATTAACTTCCCCAAATATAAATTGCAGCAAATAAAAATAGCCACACTACGTCAACGAAATGCCAGTACCAAGCAGCTGCTTCAAATCCAAAATGATGATCTTTAGTAAAATGACCAAGTCTTCCTCTCCATAAACATACTGCTAAAAATATCGTGCCAATTATTACGTGAAAACCATGAAAACCTGTTGCCATATAAAATACAGCTCCATAAATATGGCCAGAGTAAGTAAAAGTAGCGTGATGGTATTCGTATGCTTGCAATAATGTAAAAAAGAAACCAAGAATAACAGTCAATGTTAAACCTTGTATAAATCCTTTTCTATCATCTTCTAATAGGGCGTGATGAGCCCAAGTAACAGTTGTTCCTGATAATAATAAAACTAAAGTATTTATTAAAGGGATGTCCCAAGGATCAAATGTTTCAATATCTTTTGGTGGCCATACATTTCCAACAAATTCATTTGGAAATAAACTTATATCAAAGTATGCCCAGAACCATGCAACAAAGAACATTACCTCTGAAGCAATAAATAAAGTCATTCCATATCTATGATGAATTTGGACAACTGGAGTATGATGACCTTGATGTTCAGCTTCAATAACTACATCTCTAAACCACATGTATGCACCATAAATTAATAAAGCTAGACCAAGATACATTCCCCATGAAATACCGTTATGCATATAAAAAATTGCACCTATTGCTAATACTAAGCATGCAAACGATGTATAGATTGGCCAAGGGCTTGGATCAACTAAGTGGTAATCATGTTTTTTTTCTGCTGACATTTTTTGCGATTATGATTGTTTATAGTAATCTGTCGAGAAAAAAGTGTACGACATAGTTACATCTTGTAGATTTTTTGTTGTTGGATCGTTTACAAGTTCAGGGTCTAAATAAAAAGTCATTACATAAGTAGCCTTCTCACCAGCCCTCAACTCTTGTTTTTCGAAGCAAAAACATCCTAATTTACTATAATATTTACCAAAACTTGCTGGTGAAACGTTAAAACTTGCTACACCATAAGTCGTTTCGTCTCCAATATTCTCAACTTCAAATTCTATCCTGTTGACCTGGCCAACTTTCACATCAATCACATTTGATTTTGCTTTAAAATTCCATTCAAGATTATTTACATTTGTATCAAACCTTACACTAACAACCTTATCTAATACTATTTTAGGAGCTTCTTTAGATACCTGCGTTGTTCCACCGAAGCCTGTAACTCTACAAAACAGATCATACAAAGGCACTGCCGCAAAAGACAATCCTAACATAAGGACAAAAATCCCAGCCAAAAGTAAAGGAGTTAATGTTTTGCTTTTAATCATATCTGTCTATCAAATACTCCAACGTTGTATAAAGTAAAAACAAATAAGAATACCATAAACGCTAAAATTGCTATTGCAGTTATAATATTTTTTTTCTTCGTTTTCTTGTCAGGCGTTATCATAAAATTTTATCAATTAAAAAAAGAACAAAAATTAAAAATAGATACAAAATTGAATATCCAAAAATAGATTTTGCTTTTTTTGCATCAAATTTGTTTTTTTTAAATTTATAAAGTTCGAAACATAAATAATTATAATAAATTGTCAAAATTAATGATGGGATTAAAAAGGTTATACCCACAAAGCCAATAGCATACGGTAAAACAATTACTGGTAACATTGTTAAAGAATAGATAAATATATTTAATTTTGTACTCTCAACACCATTTGTTAGTGGAAGCATTGGAATTTTCGCTTTTTTGTAATCATCTGATTTATACAAACTTAAAGCCCAAAAATGTGAAGGCGTCCAAAAGAATATGATTAAAAAGAAGGTGATTGGCTCAAAAGTTAAAGAATTGGTAGCTATAGTCCAACCAATCACTGGGGGTAATGCTCCTGCAGCTCCTCCTATCACTATATTTTGTGGAGTCTTTCTTTTTAACCAAATCGTATAAACAAACACATAAAACAAAATAGTAAAAAGTAATAAACTAGCTGATATTCTGTTTGAATAATAATCAAGCGCAATTACAGAAAAAATCGAAAGAGAAATTCCAAATACTAGTGCTTGATTTCTATTTACTTTGCCTGTTGGAATTGGTCTCAAACAAGTTCTTGTCATAAGAGCATCTAAATCAGACTCGTACCACATATTTAAAGCCCCAGCTGCTCCTGCTCCAATTGAAACTAAAATTATTCCAATGATTGCATCTTTTGTTGGAATTATATTAGGAGCCATTAACAATCCAACTGCACAAGTAAAGATAACCAAAGACATTACTCTTGGTTTCATTAATTTAAATAATTCAGATAAATTAAAGGCGTCTTCTTGAGATAAGTTTCTGTTTTTTAATTTAGACTTAATCATTAATTTAAAGTTAAAAAATCTTGTTTGCTAAATTTAGCTAGTAGATTTTTCAACACCCTCTTCATCTTCAAACTTTGGTAATTCTTCAAAAGTATGAAAATTAGGTGGAGATGGTACAGTCCATTCTAAAGTTGTAGCGCCTTCTCCCCATGGGTTTTGTGCTGCAGCCTTTTTCTTATAAAACGCATAAGCAAGGTTTATAAAAAATACTACTAATCCAATTACAGAAATATAAGAACCAATTGAAGAAATGTAATTCCATCCTGCAAAAGCATCTGGATAGTCAGCATATCTTCTTGGCATTCCCGCAAGGCCTAAAAAGTGTTGTGGGAAGAAAACCAAGTTTACTCCAATAAACGTTAACCAGAAGTGTAATTGACCCATCCACTCTGAGTACTCGTAACCAGTCATTTTTCCAAACCAATAGTAAAATCCTGCAAAGATTGCAAATACAGCTCCTAAAGATAATACATAATGAAAGTGTGCAACAACGTAGTAAGTATCATGCATTGCAGTATCAACTCCAGCATTTGCTAGAACTACTCCAGTAACTCCACCAACAGTAAATAAAAATATAAATCCTAAAGCCCAAACCATTGGAGTTTTAAATGAAATCGAACCACCCCACATAGTTGCTATCCATGAAAATATTTTTATACCGGTTGGAACCGCAATAATCATCGTTGCAGCTAAAAAGTATGCTTTTGTATCTGTGCTTAAACCAACTGTATACATGTGGTGAGCCCAAACAACGAAACCAACTATTCCAATTGCAACCATCGCATAAGCCATTCCTAAATATCCAAAAACTGGTTTTCTAGAAAATGTTGAAACAATGTGACTGATCATTCCAAAACCTGGTAAAATTAAAATATAAACTTCTGGGTGACCGAAAAACCAAAATAAATGTTGAAATAGAACTGGGTCTCCACCAGTTTGTGCATCAAAAAAAGCTGTTCCGAAATTTCTGTCTGTTAGAAGCATCGTAATTGCTCCTGCTAAAACTGGTAATGATAACAATAATAAGAAAGCTGTTACTAATATTGACCAAGCAAATAACGGCATTTTATGAAGTGTCATGCCAGGTGTTCTCATGTTTAAAATTGTAGTAATAAAGTTTACCGCACCTAAAATTGAAGAAGCTCCAGCCAAGTGTAAACTTAAAATTGCAAAATCCATTGCAGGACCTGGTTGACCTGCTGTAGATGATAAAGGAGGATAAATAGTCCATCCACCACCAACGCCTGTTTGACCTGGAGGGCCATCCATGAAAATTGACATTATTAATAATATGAAAGATGTGGGCAGTAACCAGAATGAAATATTATTCATTCTAGGAAAAGCCATATCAGGTGCACCAATCATTATTGGAACAAACCAGTTACCAAAGCCACCTATCATTGCTGGCATAACCATAAAGAAAATCATTATTAAACCATGACCAGTAACTAAAACGTTATATAAATGATAGTTTCCACCTAAAATTCCATCACCTGGATGCATCAATTCCATTCTCATCAAAACTGAGAATGCAGTACCAATAACACCTGCAATAATTGCAAATATTAGATACATAGTTCCAATATCTTTGTGGTTGGTTGAATAAGCCCAACGTTTCCAACCAGTTGGCGTATGATGATCGTCGTGTGATGCTGTTTGTGTATACATATTATTTACTCGCTAGTTTTTTAAATTGATCTTCTTCATTAATTTCTTTTGCAAATTTGACTTTAGCGTCTAACAACCACTCTTGGTATTCTTCCTCAGTAACAACTCTAACTTCAATTGGCATAAACGCGTGTTTAATTCCACACAGTTCAGAACATTGACCATAAAAAGTTCCAACTTTTTCTGCTTTAAACCAAGTCTCATTTATTCTTCCAGGCACAGCGTCTCGTTTTACTCCAAATGAAGGTAGTGCCCATGCATGTAGAACATCATTAGCTGTGATCATTACCTTAACAACTTTATTTACTGGAACAACCAGTTCATTATCTACAGCTAACAGTCTTGGCTCGTTTTCTTTTAAGTCCTTAGTTTCGATCATGTAAGAGTCGAAGAAAATATTTTCGTCTGGATACTCATATCCCCAGTACCATTGATATCCAATAGCTTTAACAGTTATGTCTGCTTTTGGAATTGCATCTTGTTTGTATAAAATTTTAAATGATGGAACTGCCATCACGATTAGAATTAAACATGGAATTAAAGTCCATAAAACTTCAACAGCAACATTATGAGTTCTTTTTGATGGAACTGGATTTGCTGAAGCTCTAAATCTAATACAAGCATAAACCATCAAAAATAGAACAAAAACACTGATTGCTATTATAATTGGTAACAACAATTTATCATGAAAATTAACGATATCTCTCATAGTCTCGGAAGCAGCCTTTTGAAATCCTAGTTGCCAATCGACAGGTTGATTAGCGAACGCGCTTGAAGTGATAAAGAATGTTAGAAATATATATAAAATTTTTTTCATTTTTTTTACCCTATATAGAGCGTCTTTTAAAAAAATACACTTTTACTTTTAGCGACAAAATATCAATTAATGGCGTAATTTATGATCGATAGAGCAGAAATTACAGCCGTTTCAGATCTCAATATGTTTTCATTGATTTTAATAGGCTGAACACCACTAAATTTAAGAATCTCTTCCCTCTCCTCCTCAGAAAAATCTCCCTCTGGTCCTATGATTACGCAAGTAGGCTTGGTGGTTAACTTTTTAATGTCAATTTTTGTATTAGTAGTGTTGAGATCAGTAAAAATTAAATCCATATCATTATTTAGAAAGCTTTTTAATTTTTGAGGCTCTTCAATTGATGGAACAGTTATTCTGTTTGATTGTTCGGCAGCTTCTATGATTACTTTTTCCAATCTCTCTTTATTAATCTTCCTAACAATCGTTCTTTCAAAGATAATTGGTAAAAACTTAGTTACACCAAGCTCTGTAGCTTTTTGGATCATGAAATTAAAGTAATTTGATTTGATAGGAGAGAAAGCCAGCCAGAGATCTATGGTATTTTCTTTCTGTCTTAATTGTTTCGTAACATTAAATTCAACTATGCTTTTATTGATATTTGCGATTTTCGCTTCCCATTCGCCACTACTATTAAAAAGAGAAAAAACTTCTTTCTCTTTAAGTCTCATAACTTTTGAAACATAGTGTGATTGAGATTTATCAAGTTTGTCAGTCAAATTAAGAGATAAACTTTTTGAATAAAATAATCTAATGTTACTCATATTGATAAGTTAGTTTATGAAAAATATTAAAGCAATAATTTTTGATGCTTACGGCACCTTATTTGATGTCAATTCAGCTGCTGAAAAATGTAAAGATAAAATAGGTGATAAGTGGGAAGGTTTCGCCAATTATTGGAGAACAACACAATTAGAATATACTTGGCTAAGAAGTTTAATGAAACGTCACAAGGATTTTTGGCAGGTAACAGAGGATAGTTTAGATAAATCTATGAAAGCTTATAAGATAGACTCTTCAATGAGAAATGAGTTATTAGATCTTTATAAAATTCTTTCTCCTTTCAAAGAAGTTCCTGAAGTTTTAAAATCATTAAAAGAAAAAGATTTTAAACTTGCTATTCTTTCTAATGGTACTCCTGCTCTTCTTAATCAATTAGTTAAAAGCAACAATTTAGATAATTTATTTGATGATCTTTTTTCAATAGAAGAAGTTGGTATTTATAAACCAGACTCAAAAGTTTATGATATTCCAATACAAAAATATCAAATCAAAAAAAATGAAGTTGCTTTTTTAAGTGCTAACACTTGGGATGTATCAGGTGGTGGAAATTATGGTTATAATTCTATTTGGGTTAATAGAAATAGTAATACTTTTGACAATCTAGATTATGTACCAAAGCATCAAATCGAGGACCTTAGTAAGTTACTTGATATAATATAAAAAATTCTTATGTACGAAATATGAAAAATATAGAAGTAAGTAAAATTATAGACCCGATTCCAGCCTCTGATGGTGCTGGAGTTAAATTAAAAAGAAGTATTGGTGTTGAGCCAAATTATTTTGATCCTTTCTTAATGCTTGATGAATTTGGTTCAGAAAATAGTGAGGATTATATAGCGGGTTTTCCACCCCACCCTCATCGAGGAATTGAAACAGTGACTTATATGTTGGCTGGAGATTTTGAGCATAAAGATAGTACAGGTGGTGAAGGTAGAATGACTGCGGGAGATGTTCAGTGGATGAAAACAGGAAGCGGAATTATTCACTCAGAAATGCCTGCTATGAAAGAAGGAAGACTTCATGGTTTTCAATTATGGATTAACATGCCTGCTAAATTAAAAATGAGTAAGCCTGAATATCTTTATATTGATGCTGATAAAATGAGTGTTCATAAAGATGATGAGAAACAAGTAAAAGTGATAGCTGGAAAATTTGAAAAAGCTGAAGGACCAGTAAAAGGTCATAACGTTGAACCGGTTTATTTTGATGTTGAACTCAACGAAGGTAAAAAATTTAATTTTAAATTACCATCTACTCACAATACTTTTATTTATTTGATTAATGGTGAAATAGAAATTGGAAAAGATAAACACGATCAAGTTATGGATAGTACTTTAATATTACTAACTAGAGGTGAAGATTTAAGTGTTAAAGCTAAATCAAATGCTAAGTTTTTAGTAATTTCGGGTAAGCCAATTAATGAAGAAATAGCTAGAGGCGGACCATTTGTGATGAATACTAAAGCAGAAATCTTGCAAGCAGTTCAAGATTATCATAATGGTACATTTGTAAAATAAATTATGAGAGCTGTAGAAATTAGTAAAAATGGTGGACCTGAGGTTTTAGAGGTTAAGGATATTTCTTTAGATAAGCCTGGTCCAGATCAAGTAACTATCGAACAAAAAGCAATTGGGCTTAACTATATTGATACTTACCATAGATCAGGTTTGTACCCATTAAAACTACCGATTGGTTTAGGTTTGGAAGGTGCTGGAGTTATTACTGATATTGGAAAAAATGTGAAAGACTTCAAAGTTGGCGACAAAATTTCTTACGCAGGTATCCCTTTAGGTTCATATTGTTCACACAGAAACTATCCAACTAAAAATTTAGTAAAAGTACCAGATGATATTGATCTTGAAATAGCTGCAACTTTAATGACTAAAGGATTAACAACTTTTTATCTTTTACATAAAACCTATCCAGTGAAATCAGGAGAAACAATTTTATTTCACGCAGCTGCTGGTGGTGTTGGTCAGATTTTTGGGCAGTGGGCAAAAAGTTTAGGTTGTACTGTTATAGGTACAGTTGGTTCAGATGAGAAAGTAAATATTGCAAAAGAAAATGGTTACGATCATGTAATTAATTACAATAAAGAAGATTTTACAAAAAAAGTTTTAGAAATTACTAATGGTAAAGGTGTTCCTGTTGTATACGATGGTGTTGGTAAAGATACATTAGATGGATCAATTGAATGCTTGGCAGTAAGAGGAATGATGGTTTCATTTGGAAATGCATCAGGACCATTATCAGATATTAATGTGCCAAAAGTAATTCAGCCGAAAGGGCTATATCTTGTAAGACCTTCTATGCAACAATACCTTTCAACCAGAGAAGAATTAGATGAAGCTTCAAAAACAATGTTTGAAAAAATTAGTTCAGGTAAAGTAAAAATTAAAATTTTTAAAAAGTATAAGTTGGAAGAAGTAATTAAAGCACATAAAGATCTTGAAGGAAGAAAAATTTTAGGCCCAGCTGTAATAGTGCCTAATTAACATCAACATCCATATCTGACATATGGAGCTTAAGTGCATTGGTTGAAATTTGAATTTCTCTTATAAAAAAAATTATAGATATAATCATCGACAAACAACAAGATCCAAAAATTACTCTTGCTAAAAAAACTTCATCTAAATAAAGAGCAAATACAGTTAGCATATTAAATAGAAATCCAAAAGCTGCGAAAAGTATAGTCCATCTTAAAAGAGTTATTCTGCCGCTAAGATTTATAAATTGCTTTTTCCACTCAGGTGGAATGTGTTTTTCGTAAACATGTTCGTCATGTAGCTGTCTAATTAAAATACTAAGAGAATGGAACCTGTTGCTATAAACTCCCATTAATAGAGGAATTGCTGGAAACATTAGTGCTGTGACTGTGTAATCTATATTCATACGAATCAATTTGATTATGAATCTAGCCTTTGTTATTTACAAGTAAAATATGAACCAATTAAATCTTTTCATTGAATTAACTAGATTAAAAAAACCAATTGGCTTTATGCTATTATTTTGGCCATGTGCATGGGGTTTAACATTGGCTTATGATTTTTCTTCAAATTTAAATAATTATTTTTTTTATTTAATTTTGTTTTTTTTAGGATCTGTTTTGATGAGATCAGCTGGGTGTATTGTTAATGATATTTTGGATAAAGAATTTGATGCAAAAGTATTTCGAACTAAAAATCGTCCAATTGCTTCGGGGAAAGTATCTATACGCCTAGGAATCTTTTATTCAATTTTTTTGTGTTTTTTAGCATTATTAGTTTTAATAAATTTTAATTTATTTACTATTATTTTAGCCCTGGCTTCTATGCCTCTTGCATTTACTTACCCGCTTATGAAAAGATTTACATATTGGCCCCAGTTATTTTTAGGAATTACTTTTAATTATGGTTTAATTCTTGGCTGGACTGCAATTGAGGGTGAAATAAATTTCATTGCAATTTTATTCTATTTAGGGGCCATATTTTGGACACTGGGTTATGATACCATTTATGGATATCAAGATGTTAAAGATGATGAAATAATTGGATTAAAATCTACTTCAATTAAATTTAAAGGAAATGCAAAAAAATTCTTAATTTCATGTTATTCATTTTTAATTATTTTTTTCCTTGGTGGAGGGTATTTTATGAAATTTAATTATATTTATTTTGTTTTAATGTTAATTCCTATTTTTCATTTATTTTTTTATCAATTAAAAACTTTTAATTTGAGAGACTCCTCAAGTTGTTTGAAAGCATTTAAAAGTAACAACCTATTAGGACTAATTATTTTTTTAAATATTTTAACCAGTAAAAATTTAATATGAGAAAAGCAGATACATTTAAAAGATTGTACAAAGATTATACGAAGAAACATATCAATAAAATAATTCTCTCTGCTTTTTTTTCGGTTTTAGTAGCAGGAAGCACCTCATCTATTGCTTGGCTTTTAGATCCTGCGATAAAAAAAATATTTATAGACCAAGATCAAACATTAATTTTTGTTATTCCTATACTTATAATTTTAGCTTTTGCGACAAAAGGTATATCTTTATATATTGCAAAAGTTTTAATGATTAATGTTGGAGAAGAAGTAAAAAAAAAACTCCAATATGATATGCTAAGATCTCTAATAAGAGCAGATACTCAGTTTATAGATAAAAAACATTCTGGTAAATTTATTTCAAATTTAATTTATGATGTAAGCCATATTACTAACTTACTTAGTATTGCTATACTTAACTTATTTAAAGATAGTCTAACTTTAATTGGATTGCTAGTGGTCATGTTTGTTCAAAATTGGAAACTATCTTTAATTTCAATTATTATGATTCCTCTAGCAAGTGTGGCGGCAAGAACATTAGGAAAAAGAATGGGAAAAGTTGTAACTCAAGCCCAGGAAAAATCTGGTTTTCTTACTAGTTACTTAGTTGAATTATTTAAAAATCATAAACTAATTAAAATATTTCAAAAAGAAAAATTTGAGACGAACAGAGCAGACCATCATTTGGATCAATTAAAAGATAAAAGCAAAAAAATTGGTACCGTTTTAGTCAGGATGTCACCAATAATGGAAATTTTAACAGGAATAATGATAGCTATATTAATTTATTACTCTGGAAAATTAATTATGAAGAATGAACTTCAAGTAAATAATTTTTTTTCATTTCTTGCTGCAATGATGTTGGCTTACCAACCGGTGAGATCCCTGTCAACACTCAATATGGTAGTTAATCAAGGTTATTCAGCAGCTACAAGAATTCTGCCAATAGTTGATACTGAAAATATGATTAAAGATAGAACAAATGCTACCGACTTAAATATAAGTAAGGGCAATATAGAAATTAAAAACGTTTATTTTAAATATGATGTTAATGAAAATAACGTTCTTGAAAATATTACATTAAATTTTGAGGGTGGGAAAATGACAGCTCTAGTTGGACACAGTGGATCAGGTAAATCAACAATATTAAATCTAATTCCAAGATTTTATCAACCAGATGATGGTGACTTATTAATAGACAATCAGTCAATTTATGACGCTAAAATAAGTTCATTAAGAGAAAATATTTCATTAGTTAGTCAAGAAACAACTTTGTTTGATGATACAATAAAAAATAACATTAAATATGCCAACGAAAATGTAACAGATGAAGAAATATTTGAAGTTGCAAAATTATCAAATGCGCACGATTTTATTGAAAAATTACCAAATAAATATGAAACAATAATTGGTGAAAATGGGGTTAGATTATCTGGTGGTGAAAAACAAAGGATATCTATCGCTAGAGCTATGATTAAAAAAAGTCAGATTATTTTACTGGATGAAGCAACCTCATCTCTAGACTCTGAAACGGAAAAAAAAATTCAAGATGCCCTCAAAATATTAACTGAAAATAAAACAACCATAGTTATAGCTCACAGACTCTCAACAATTCTAAATTCTAACAATATATATTTGATAGATTCTGGTAAAGTTATTGATAGCGGTAAACATGAAGACTTATTAATAAAGTCAAAGTTATATAAAAATTTTTATGAGAAACAAATTCAAAAATAAATATGTTTTTTATATATCAAATAATTTTAACATTTTTACTAATTTTATCTCCTATAATAATATTTCACAGAATACTAAAGAATAAAGAAGATAAAAAAAGATATATTGAAAAATTTAGCTTCCCATCTAAAAAAAGGAAAGTTGGTAAATTAATTTGGTTTCATGGTGCAAGTGTAGGCGAACTATTAAGTGTTATACCAATAATTAAAATTTACGAAAAAAAAAAATCAATAAATCAAATACTTGTTACATCAAGCACCTTAAGTTCTTCAAAAGTTTTTGAAAAATATAATTTTAAAAAAACAATTCATCAATTTTATCCAATAGATCATTTTATATTCGCGAATAGGTTTTTAAAATTTTGGAAACCTGATGTAGCTATTTTTATAGATTCAGAAATTTGGCCCTCTATGTTTAAAAATCTAAAGTCAAGAAAAATTCCATTAGTTTTATTGAATGCTAGATTTACAAAAAAAACTTTTAACAGATGGATAAAAATAAAAAGTTTTTTTAAATCTGTTTTAGAAAACGTTACAATCGCTTACCCACAGAATCTGGAAACAAGAAATCTTTTAAAAAAAATGAAAATAAATAATATTAAATTAATTGGAAACATTAAGTTTGCAGAAAATAATAACAAATTTAATGATAAATTGAATGAAACTTTAAATTCTGAATTAGTTAAAAAAAAAATTTGGGTTGCATCAAGCACACATAAAAATGAAGAAATTTTTTGTGCAAAAAGTCACTTAGAATTAAAGAAAAAAATTAAAAATTTAATTACTATAATAATACCAAGGCACGTACATAGAAGTGAGGAAATAAAAAAAAGTATAGAGAAACTTGGTCTTAATGTAGAAATTCATAGCTCTAATAAAAAAAATTTAAAAAATACTGATATCTATTTAGTTGATACCTTTGGTGAAACTAAAAAATTTCATAAAATTGCATCTACTGTTTTTCTGGGAGGTTCAATAATCAATAGAGGTGGACAAAATCCACTTGAGGCTGCTCGTTATGGAGCAAAAATTTTACATGGAACAAACACTGATAATTTTAAAGATGTTTATAAATTATTGAAATCCTTAAATGTTTCTAGAATTATCTACACACCAAACCAATTAGCTTCCTCTATAACCTTTAAAAAAAATAAAAATATTGGCATTAAGATAAAGAAAATTGGAGATAAAATATTAAAAAAAACTATAAAAGAATTAGATAGCCTAATTATTAATGAATTTAAAAAAACCTAAATTTTGGGATTACAAAAAACCAAATATAGTTGCATATATATTAACACCAATTGCTCTTTTAATTAACATTTTTCAATTTTTAAATTTAAAATTTAAAAGTAAAAATAAATTAAAAATAAAGACTATTTGTGTAGGAAACTTTTATCTTGGTGGGACTGGAAAAACCTCTTTAAGTATAAAAATAAATAAAATTTTAAAACAAAGACAGATACGTACCTGCTTTGTGAAAAAAAAATATGAAGATCAAATTGATGAACAAAAAATTCTTAAAAATGAGGGAAACCTTTTCATAAACAACAAGAGAATTGATGCAATTTTTCAAGCTGAAAAAGAAAATTTTGAAGTGGCCATTTGTGATGATGGACTTCAGGATAAATCTGTAGATTATGATTTAAAATTTGTGTGTTTCAATACAATAAATTGGGTAGGCAATGGTTTGACTTTACCTGCTGGGCCATTAAGAGAAAAATTGAATAATTTAAATAAGTATGAACATGTTTTTCTTAATGGAAATTTAGAAAACATAGAAGAAATTAGTCACGAGATAAGTAAAATTAATCCTAAAATTAATATTCATTTAGGAAAATATGAACCTATTAATTTAAATGAATTTAAATCAGAAGATAAATACTTAATTTTTTCTGGAATAGGAAATCATAATACTTTTGTTAAAATGGTTAAAAATTATGGATTAAATGTTTTGGCAGATATTGAATTTCCTGACCATTACAAATATTCAGAAAATGATATGAATAAAATTATAGATAATGCTAATAAATTAAATTGTGAAATATTAACTACTGAAAAAGATTTCATAAGAATAGATCATCCTAATAAAAATAAATTTAAATTTTTAAAGTCAGAGTTAAAACTAATTGATGAAAAAAAGTTAATAAAATATTTACTGTAAAAAATGAAATATTTTAATTATTTTATTCAATACATATTTGTAATAATAGCATTTACTTTTTTTAAAATCTGTGGATTGAGAATGTCCTCAGCTATTGGAGGCAAAATATTTGAAAAAATTGGTCCGCTGTTTAGGTCAAAAAAAATAATTCATAAAAATATAAAAAGAGCATTACCTGATATTAATAATGAAAATTTAGAGACATTAACTAGATTGATGTGGAATAATTATGGAAGAACCTTTGCAGAATATATTTTTTTAAAAGATTTTAGAATTGGCAAATTTTCTTCAAATATTGAAATTGAAGGAAAAGAAATTCTTGAGAAAATAAAAAAAAATAATCAACAAGTTGTTTTTGTATCTGGGCATTTAAGTAATTTCGAATTGATGGCAATGTTTATAGAAAAAAATGGGATTAATTTATTAGCAATATATCGACCATTGAATAATCTGTTTTTAAATCCATTTATGGAAAAAATAAGACGAAAATATATTTGCAAGCATCAAATCAAAAAAGGTATTGGAGGAATAAAGAATTTAATAAAGTATAAAAAACAAAATTTTTCTACAGCATTAATGATCGATCAAAGGGTTTCCGAAGGAATTTTGTCTCCTTTTTTTAAACAGAAAGCCTTCACAACTACAATACCTGCTCAACTTGTAAAAAAATTTAATATCCCAGTTGTTCCTGTTTATATCGAGAGGATTAACGATATAAATTTTAAAATAACCATTAAAAACCCTATATTTTTTTCCAAGGAAAAAAGTGTAGAAAATATTACTAATGAACTAAATCTTGAACTTGAAAAATTGATATTAAAAAAACCAGAGCAATGGATTTGGTCCCACAATCGATGGAAATAAACTTATTTTTTGTCTAATTGTTCTCTTTTCTCGAAAGCCTCTTTATAAGAAAAATATGCTTCCTGTAATTCAACATTCCAATAAACCAAATTATCTAAATTAATTTTTTTTCCTGATACTGCACAGATAACATAATCTCCATTTTCAATGATTTGAAAATTATTAGGTAAATACTTTAATTTTGCTAATTTTTTTGTCATTTATGGTTTATATAGTTTTATATGAAAGTTGGAATAATAGGAAGTGGTGGAAGAGAACATGCAATATGCGAAAGTTTAAGAAAATCAAATAAAATTGATGAAATATTTTGTTTTCCTGGAAATGCTGGAACTGCTGATATAGCAAAAAATGTAAATATAAACTTAGAAAATTTTGATAAAATTAAGGAATTCGTATTAGATAATAGAATAGATTTAATAGTCATTGGGCCTGAAAAACCTTTGGTTGAAGGTTTGGTTGACTATCTTAAAAAATTTCAAGTAAAAGTTTTTGGGCCAAATAAAATTGCCTCACAATTAGAAGGCTCCAAAATATTCACAAAAAAATTATGTGAAAAATTTAATATTCCAACTGCGAAATTTGGAATATTTAAAAATAAAGAAGATTCAATTAAATTTTTAAAAAAAACTAAATACCCTGTTGTAATAAAAGCTGACAATTTAGCATCAGGAAAAGGTGTTTATATTTGTGATAATTTAGATCAAGCTCAAATAGCTGTAAAAGAAATATTTGAAGGAAAATTTGGTGTTGCAGATAATTTGCTCATAGAAGAATTCTTAAAAGGTGAGGAGATGAGTTTTTTTACAATACATGATGGTAAAACCTTTAAATGCTTTGGTACAGCGCAAGATCATAAAAGAGTTTTAGAGGGAGATAAAGGTAAAAACACAGGTGGTATGGGTGCATACTCACCATCAAGATTATTTAACAAAGAGATAAAAGAAAAAATTATAAATAAAATAATTAAACCCACTTTGAAAGGATTGTCAGAAATAGGTACAGAGTATAGTGGATTTCTGTATACAGGTTTGATGATAGTGAATAATGAACCTTATTTAATTGAATATAATGTTAGAATGGGTGATCCTGAATGCCAAACTATACTTCCAAAACTTAAAACTGATCTTTTTGACATATTTAATGCTTGCTGTGATCAGAATTTAAATAAAGTTAATATTGAATGGTTAAATAAAAAAAGTATTTGTATTGTTGTTTGCTCCAAAGGTTATCCAGAAAACTTCAAAAAAAATGTAGAAATTAATAACTTGGGAAAAATGAAATTGGATAATTATAATCACTTGTTTCATGCAGGTACAAAAATTGAAAATAAAAAAGTATATGCAATTGGAGGAAGAGTTTTGAACTTTGTGTCGCTATCTGATAATTTTGCTGACGCAAAAAATAATATAATTAATAATATATCTGAGCTAAACTGGACTGGTGGCTTCTACAGAAAAGATATTGGATATAAAGTAATTAATCGATGAGAATAATATCTGGCTCATTAAAAGGAAAAAAAATTCTACTACCCAAAAATGATGAAACTAGACCACTAAAAGATTTGGCAAAAGAATCCATATTTAATGTAATAAATCATTCAAATAAATTTAATTTAAACATTAATAAAGCTAGGGTTTTAGATATTTTTTCAGGTGTTGGATCTTTTGGACTAGAATGCTTGTCCAGAGGAGCAGATCAATTGGTATTCATAGAAAATTACTCTGAAGCCCTTACTATATTAAAAAAAAATTTAACTAATCTAATTTCTAAAAACAATTATAAAATTATTGAAAAAGATGCATATGATGATGGAACATTGGCTCAACTAAATTATAAATTTAATATAATTTTTTTAGATCCTCCTTTTAAAAATAAAAATATAGAAAACATTTTACTTAATATAAAAAAAAATAAGCTTCTCGATGAAAACGGTATAATAATCATACATAGACACAAGAATTCGAAAGACAATTTACCATCAGATATTTCTATTATTGAAGAAAAAAAATATGGTATTTCAAAAATAATATTTTTAAGTTTTTTTAATTAATAATTTTTGAGTTTCTTTTTTTATTAATTCAACTGCAGGCTGATCATATGGGTTAAGATCTAAACATTTTCCAAGTAAAATTGTTTCTAAAATAAAAAAACTGAATAACTCTCCTAAAGTTTTTTCATCTCTGTTTTTAATTTCAAAACTTCGGAATGGGATATTTTTATTTCTGAATATATTCTCTGATGCAGTTTTTTGAGCACTTAAAATATCTGATAAGCTTTTATTTCTTAAATTATTATCAGATTTTAAAAGTAAGGAATTTTTTATTTTTAAAGATTTAAAATCATTTACATAAAAAAACGTAAAAAAGTTTTTTTTAAATCCATCTAAATAGAGCTGCATAACACTATGATTGTCTTTAGGCATAGTTGAAACTATTGGTAAGAAACCTTTTTTTTTCTTACCAAGGCTTTCTGCAACTAATTGTTGATACCACTTAAAAATACTATCAGACCTTTCATCATAATTTATTATGATTGAGTTAAATTTTTTTTTTTTTGATAGATATAAAAGTGATGCAACATTAGAAGTTAAATTATTGATAAAATTTTTATTTTTTATCAAGCTGTTAAATCTCCTAAAATTATTTGGACTTAAACCCATTAGTTCAGCTGGAACCATACCAACTTCAGATAGTACAGAATACCTGCCGCCTATATAATTATTATGATGAATAATGTCTGATTTTAATTTTTTCGCTAAAAAATATAAATTACTTTTTTTCTTTTCTGTTATAAATATATTTTTATCCTTTTTGTTAATTAAAATATTGGCATTAGATATTGTTTCAATTGTATTTCCAGATTTTGAAATTATAAGATTAACAAAAGTTTTTTTTTTATCAGGTTTATTTTGGGCTTGTAAATTATTAACAAAATTAAATTTTTTTTTAATTTTACTTTTTAAAAAATCATAAATTGCTTGTGAGCCTAAAGAGGAACCTCCCATACCAATTATTCTAAAATTGTTAAATTTATAATATTTAGATAATGATGATTTTTTAAAAGAGCTTTGATAATTTTTTCCGAGTGATTTTAATACTTCATTATCTTCATTTAAAATAATCTTCAATTTTTTTTTAATTGGACTATTATTGATTTTATTTTTAAAAAGAGTGTATTTTATCTTTTCAGTTAACATTAATTTTGTTTAATTTTTTCTAATAACTGTTTTTCTAAAGAATTATTTTTTAAGTCTAAGCTTTCAGATTCATTATTTGTGTTACCTTCAGAGGTAATTAATAATTCTTTTAATCCATCTTCATCATCATTCTGCTGATTAATATCTTGATTTGGTGTTGGTAATTCATCAAAATCTGGTGGTAATTTTAAAGGATTTTTTTTTTCTACTAGAAATTCATCGGTGCTATTTTTTTTTTGTGTTGAAAAAGCTTCTTTAACAGTTCCACAAGAATTTAAAGTAGTTAGAATTAAAATAAATAGAATTACAACTTTAAAATTTTTCATAATCTTTAACATTATTATTACCAATAAATTCGGATAATATCATAAAAAATACTCCCAATGTTATAAATACATCAGCAATATTAAATATAAACCAGTGAAAGTCACCGATATGAAAATCTATAAAATCAGGAACAGCTTTATAAAATATTCGATCAAAAACATTTCCTAGTGCCCCACCTAAAATCATAAGAAGAGCGTATTTTTTAAATCCTTTGCTTTTGATAAGCATAAAAAAAAATAATAAAAACAATTATAAGGATAAATAGAGTTAAGATATTATAAAGATACTTTTCATCAAAAGAAAATAATCCAAAAGCAATTCCCTCATTCCAAATTAAAGTTATATTTAAAAATTCTGAAGAAAATATTTCAGATCCTAAAAATTTCTTGTCTAGATTAATTACATATATTTTAGAAATTCTATCGAATAAAAAAATCAGTACAATCAATAATAAATTAATAATAAAATTTTTTCCTAAGTTTTTTATTATCATTCCTAATTTAAAGCACAATTAGCTCTATCACAAACTGCTTCTTTAATCTTCCAACAAATCGAACACTTTGATCCTCTTGCCTTAGAAGTGATTGCTGTTGTTTCTATATTACCTTTATAACTAACTTCAGCTTTTGAAGTAATACAAAGTTCAGAAAAATCTGTATTTTCAGTAAGATATTTTAATTTTTCACTCATCTGTATTTTTAAATTAGCCTCTAAGCTTGATCCTATTTCTTTGCTAGCTCTTTTTTCTTCGATGCTTATATTGCATATATTTCTAATTTTTATTAATTCACTCCATTTATTACTAAGTTTTTCATTTTTAAATTTTTCAGGAAATTCTAAAAATTTTTCAAGGTGAATACTTTTTTGATCTTTAAATAACAATTTAAAAATTTCTTCAGTTGTGAAAGACAAAATTGGAGCAAACCATTTTAACAGTGCATTTAAAATTATATTAAGTAGTAAAATAGTCGATTTTCTTTTTTTTGAATCTTTAGAATCGCAATACAGATTATCTTTTCTAATATCAAAATAAAAAGCAGATAAATCAACGGTACAGAAATTTAGTAGTTCTTTATATAAATTATGAAAATCATAATTCCTGAAATATTTTTTAAATTTATCATTTAATACAAAAATTTTATGCAACATAAATTGCTCTAGCTCAGGTAGTTCATCTAAATTTAGCTTATCTAAGTTTATATTTTCAAAATTATCATTAATATTTCCAAGCAAGTATCTAAATGTATTTCTAATCTTTCTATATGAATCGGCGTGTTGATCTAATATTGAATAATCTATTCTTAAATCTTCAGCATAATTTGATGATGCTACCCATATCCTTAAAATATCAGCTCCATATTTTTTTAAAATATCTTCAGGTGCAATTACATTTCCTAAAGATTTAGACATTTTTAAACCTTTGCCATCTACAACAAATCCATGAGATAAAATCGATTCAAATGGTGCTCTTCCTCTAGTTCCACAAGACTCTAATAATGATGAATGAAACCAACCTCTATGTTGGTCTGACCCCTCTAAATACATTGATGCTGGCCATTTTAAATCATCTCTTTTTTCTAAAACAAATGAATGAGTTGAACCACTATCGAACCAAACCTCAACAATATCACTTAATTTTTCGAAATCCTCAGCTTTATACTTATTTCCTAAAAATCTTTGAGGATCGTTTGAAAACCAACAATCTGAACCTTCTTTTTCATAAATAGAAGCAATATTTTCAATAACCTCATCGTCAACTAAAATATCTTTTGTTTTTTTATTTACAAAAATTGGAAGAGGTACTCCCCAAACTCTTTGTCTTGATACACACCAATCAGGTCTTGTTTCTATCATTGATTTTAATCTTTCTTTACCTTTACTTGGATAGAAAGTTGTTTCATCAATAGCCTTTAATGCTTTATCTCTTAGTTTATGACTTTCCATTGAAATAAACCATTGAGGTGTAGCCCTATGAACAAGTGGAGCTTTAGATCTCCATGAATGAGGATAAGAGTGAACCAGCTCACCATTAAATAATAAATTTTTTTGCTCTTTCAGTTTTTCAATTACAATAGGATTTGCTTTAAAAATATGAGTTCCCTCAAATAATTTCACATTGTTTGTATATTTCCCATCCCCATCAACTGTTTCTATCGCTTTAATACCGTTATTCAAACAAAGATTAAAGTCATCAGGTCCATGACTTGGTGCGCAGTGAACTATTCCAGTTCCTTGCTCGGTAGTTACAAACCTAGCCTCAAGCATTGGGATATCATGATCATAACCAAGATTTAAAAATGGGTGACTACAAATAGTGTTATTAAATTCTTTTCCCTTAAAAGAATGAATTTTTTTATAATTATTTAGTCCACACTCTTTAACAACTGACTCCAGCAGAGCGTCTGCAATAACAATTTTTCTGTTTTTAAAATCACCTTCATCATTTATTTCCAATATTATATAATCAAGAGACTCGTTATATGCTAAAGCTTTATTGGCTGGTATTGTCCATGGAGTTGTTGTCCAAATAACTATTTCACTTCCAACTAAGTCTTTTAAGTTAGATGATTTAACTTTAAACGAAGTGTAAATTGTATCTGATTTGTGATCTTGATATTCTACCTCAGCATCTGCAAGTGCAGTTTTCTCAACTGTTGACCATAACACAGGTTTAAAACCCTTATATAAACTCCCTTCTTTTAAAAATTTTCCAAGCTCCCTAACTATCTGGGCTTCTGCGTTAAAACTCATTGTAGAGTAATAATTTTCCCAATCTCCTATAACACCTAATCTTTTAAATTGATTTTTGTGAACTTCAATCCACTTCTCAGCAAATGTTCTACATTCCTTTCTAAACTCAACTATTGGAACTTCGTTTTTGTTTTTTTTATTTTTTTTATATTGTTCTTCAATTTTCCATTCAATTGGTAAACCATGACAATCCCAGCCTGGAACATAAATAGAGTCTTTTCCATCCATTTGATGAAATTTTACAATTATATCTTTAAGAATTTTATTCAAAGCTGTCCCCATGTGAATATTTCCATTTGCATAAGGAGGACCATCATGTAGGACGAATTTTTCTCTTCCTTTACTATCGTTTCTTAATTCATCGTAAAGATTTATTTTTTTCCAATATTCAAGAATTTCTGGTTCTCTAGTAGGCAGGTTGGCTTTCATTGAAAAAGCTGTTTTTGGTAGATTTATTTGTGATTTAGTCATTTAGTCTTTTTTGCAATATTTAAATCTTTTTTAATTTGAGCTCTTAATTGATTGACATTATTAAATTTTTTTTCTTTCCTTATAAACTTTAAAAACTCTACTGATAAAAGTTTATTATAAAGATTTCCAGAAAAATTAAATAAATGAACTTCTAATAATATTTTTTTTTGATTAAATGTTGGTCTGTATCCAAGATTAGCAATTCCTTTCAGATATTTATGGCTATTTTTTCGCAAAACCTTGACGGCATAAACACCTGGTTTTGCTAAAACATAATCCTCGATATCTATATTGCAGGTTGGAAAGCCAATTTTTTTTCCTACTTGTCTCCCCTTCTTAACGATACCTTGTATTGCCCAGTTTCTTTTTAAAAGATTATTAGCTTTGTCTAAATGCCCTTTTTCTAAAAGATTTCTTACTAATGATGATGATACAATTTTTTTACTTTTAATTAATGGTTCAGGTTTAACAACTTTATAATTAAACAAGTTTTCAAATTTTTTTAGTAAATTAACATTTCCTTCTCTTTTATTTCCAAATCTAAAATTATTGCTAACAAAAATAAATTTAGAGCTTAATTTTTTATTTAAAATTTGAGAAATAAAGTTTAGCGCTTTAGTTTTTGAAAATTTTTTATCAAATTTTTTTGTGATTACAAAATCTACTTTTAAATTACTGAGTAACTCAAGTTTTTGATCAATATTAGAAAGGCGAAAATTTTTTAATTTTTTATTAAAAAACATTTTTGGCATTGGATCAAAATTCACAACACCAATTTTTAAATTATATTTTTTCTTATATGACCGTGCTAACTGAAATAATTTTTGATGCCCTAAATGCAAACCATCAAAATTACCAATTAAAATAATTGAACCTCTATGGATTTTTTTAATATTAAAATTTGTATAATGTTTTACCATTTTAAATCTGATTGAATAAAATTAACTATCGCTTCATACTCTTTTGAAACATCTTGGATACCTTTATTTTTTATTTCATTTCTATGTATTCCGTTACTTATTAATAAAGAATCATAATTTAATAGATTTGCACCTTTGATATCGGTATTTAAATTATCACCAATTGCTAATATTTTTTTATTTTTATTATCAATAGACTGATTATAAACCTCTGGATGTGGTTTTCCAAAATATACCACTTCTCCACCCATTTTTTCAAAAACCATTGCAACAGAACCTGCACACAATTCTCTTACTTCACCACGATCAACGATTAAATCTGGATTTGTACAAATCATTTTTTTGGTAATATGTTTATTAAGTAAATCTTTATAAAATTTTAAATCCTTATCATGATCATCAAATAACCCTGTACACAATAAATATTCACTATCATCAATATCCTCGCATTTATTTTTCTCAAATAAATAAAATAAATCAAAATCTCTGGGTGGACCTATGTGATAAAACTTTTTTGATAAATAAGATTTTTTCAAATAATTCAATGCAGCCTCTCCTGAAGTAAATACGTGATCTCTGAGCAATTTATCCATGCCCATCTTTTCTAAAAAATTTTGAACAGTTTTATTTGGTCGTGGAGCATTTGTTAAAAGTACTAGCATTTTCTTTTTTTTTAAAAGTTGATTTAAAACAGCTATCGCTTTTTCATGAAGGTTAACCCCATTATGAACAACACCCCATAAGTCTATATAAAAAAGATCATAATTATCAGCAATTGATTTTAAGCCATTTAAATCTAAATTTTTGGTCATATTTTAAGGTATAAACCATAAAATAACGAATTTACTAACAATATTAATATCCTAAAGATTTTCTGATCTTGAAATAGGCGGTGAAATATCTATATGAAGCTCATATTTATAAAGATTTATTAAGGAGAATTTATGAAGTTTAAACCGTTACATGATAGAGTTTTAATTGAAGTATTAGATGGCAGTGAAAAAACTGCTGGAGGAATAATTATCCCTGACACAGCTCAAGAAAAACCTCAAGAAGGCAAAGTTGTTGCTGTAGGTGGTGGTGCAAAAACTGAAGATGGAAAGGTAATTCCAATGGATGTTAAAGTTGGTGATAAAGTTTTATTTGGCAAATGGTCAGGAACTGAAGTCAAAATTAATGGCAAAGAATACAGCATAATGAAAGAGTCTGACATTATGGGTATTTCAGGTAAGTAATTTAATTTAAAGGAGAAAAATAATGGCAAAAGTTGTTAAATTTGATGCTGAAGCGAGAGCAGCAATGATACGAGGTGTAAATATCTTAGCTGACACTGTTAAAGTGACTTTAGGACCAAAAGGAAGAAATGTTGTGATGGATAAATCTTATGGTGCACCTAGAATTACTAAAGATGGTGTGTCTGTTGCTAAAGAAATAGACCTTGAAGATAAATTTGAGAATATGGGTGCACAAATGGTTAAAGAAGTTGCTAGCAAAACAAACGATGAAGCTGGTGATGGTACTACTACTGCAACTATACTTGCACAAGCAATTGTCAAAGAAGGTGTAAAGTATGTAACAGCTGGTATGAATCCAATGGATGTAAAAAGAGGAATTGATGCTGCTGTAGAAACGGTAAAAGAAAGCCTTGTTTCATCTGCAAAAAAAGTAAAAGACAGTGATGAAATTGCTCAAGTTGGTACAATTTCTGCAAATGGTGATAAAGAAATTGGAACCATGATTGCTAAAGCAATGCAAAAAGTTGGAAACGAGGGAGTTATTACTGTTGAAGAAAATAAAGGTATTGAAACAGAATTAGATGTAGTTGAAGGTATGCAATTCGATAGAGGATATCTGTCACCATATTTTATTACTAACAGTGATAAAATGACTACAGAGTTAGATAATCCTTTTATTCTTTTACATGAGAAAAAATTAACTAACTTGCAACCTATGGTACCTCTTTTAGAAGCTGTTGTTCAAGCTGGTAGACCATTGATGATTATTTCTGAAGATGTTGAGGGTGAAGCTTTAGCAACTTTAGTTGTGAACAAACTTAGAGGTGGACTAAAAGTTGTAGCAGTTAAAGCTCCAGGATTTGGAGATAGAAGAAAAGCTATGCTTGAAGATATCGCAATTTTAACAGGTGGTCAGGTTATATCTGAGGACTTAGGTATTAAACTCGAAAATGTTAAACTTGATGATCTTGGATCTTGTAAGAAAATCAAAGTTGATAAAGATAACAGTACTATCGTTAATGGTAGTGGTAAAAAATCTGATATCGAAGCTAGATGTGCTTCTATCAAACAACAAGTTGAAGAAACTACTTCTGATTACGATAGAGAAAAACTTCAAGAAAGACTTGCGAAGTTAGCTGGTGGAGTTGCAGTTATTAAAGTTGGTGGAGCGACTGAAGTTGAAGTAAAAGAGAGAAAAGATAGAGTTGAAGATGCTTTAAACGCTACTAGAGCTGCCGTTGAAGAAGGTATTGTAACTGGTGGTGGATGTGCTCTTCTTTATGCCGCTCAAGATCTTGCTAAAGTTAAAGTAAAAGGTGATGATCAAAAAGCTGGTGTGGATCTAGTTAGAAAAGCATTAGAAGCTCCAATTAGACAAATTACTAAAAATGCTGGTGTAGATGGTTCAGTAGTTGTTGGTAAATTATTAGAGCAAATGAAAAAAACAAATGGTTATGATGCTCAAAATGAAGAGTATTGTGATATGTTTGCAAAAGGTATCATCGATCCAGTTAAAGTTGTGAGAACTGCTCTACAAGATGCTGCTTCAATTGCTGGATTATTGGTAACTACAGAAGCAATGATAGCTGACAAACCAGAAGAAAAAGATGCTGCTGGCGGAATGCCTGGTGGTATGCCTGGTGGTATGGGTGGAATGGGAGGAATGGGTGGAATGGGTATGTAATCCCTCATTTTCTTAAATTAATTCTAAAAAGGCCATCTCAAGATGGCCTTTTTTTTATATGAAGTTTAATCATGTCAAAAAGATATAGTGGTAAATCATTTAAAGACTCTAGTGTTAAAAAAAAACCTAAATTGAGCTTTAAAGAAAAAAGAAAACTTAAAAAAAATAAGCAAAAAAAGACAAATTAATCCTGAATTTTGAAAATTATTCAAGCCAGTTATGAGTTTTTTTGAGTTTTAATATACTTTTAAATATGTATAAGAGCCAGAATTTATGAGCAATAATATTAGAAACATCACAATCATAGCCCATGTTGATCATGGCAAAACTACTCTAATTGATAATTTAATGAAACAAAGTGGTTCATTTAGAGATAATGAAGTTGTTGATGAAAGATTAATGGATTCAGGTGAGCTGGAAAAAGAAAGAGGAATTACAATTTTAGCTAAACCTGCATCAATAAATTGGAACAATTCAAGAATAAATATAATCGATACTCCAGGCCACAGAGATTTTGCTGCTGAAGTTGAAAGAGTTTTAAGTATGGCAGATGGAGCCTTGTTATTAATTGACTCTGCAGAAGGTGTTATGCCTCAAACAAAATTTGTATTATCAAAAGCACTTAAGCAAGGATTAAAGCCAATTGTTGTTATTAATAAATTAGATAAAGCTGATCAAAGAGCTAATGAAGTATTAGATGAAACATTTGATTTATTTGTTAGCTTAGATGCAAATGAAGAACAATTAGATTTTCCAGTTCTTTATGCGAGTGGAAGATCAGGTTGGGCTGATCATGAAGTTGATGGTCCAAGAGAAAATTTAAATCCTTTATTAGATTTAATTGTTGATCATGTAAAACCTGCTGAACTAGATAAAACTAAACCTTTTGCAATGTTGTCAACGTTACTTTATGCAGACAGTTTTTTAGGAAGAAGTTTGGTTGGAAGAATTACACAAGGGACTGCGAAAGCTAATCAATCTATAAAAGCAATTAATTTAAATGGTGATAAAGTGGATGAAGGAAAATTAACTAAAATTTTTAGATACGAAGGAACTAAAAAAGTTCCAATAGATGTTGGTGAAGCTGGAGATATTGTAGTTGTTGCTGGATTAGAAAAAGCAAACGTTGCTGATACAATATGCGACCTGGAGGTAAATGAGCCTATCCCCGCAACTCCAATAGATCCTCCTACAATGTCAATTACAATTACTGTAAATACCTCTCCTTTAGCTGGAACTGAGGGTAAAAAATTAACTAGTACCCAAATAAGAGATAGACTAGTTCAAGAGGCACAAAATAATGTTGGTATTTCATTTTCAGAAAACGAGGGGAAAGACTCTTTTGTCGTAAGTGGTAGGGGTGAGCTAATGTTGGAAATTCTTTTAACTCAAATGAGAAGAGAGGGTTTTGAAATGACAGTAAGCCCTCCAAAGGTTTTATACAAAACTGATGAAAGTGGAAATAAACTTGAGCCAATTGAAGAAATTACTATGGACCTTGATGAAGAACATTCATCAAAAGTAATTGACTCAATGAATAGAAGAAAAGGTAAACTAATAGAATTAAAAGATACTGGAACTAACAAAAAAAGATTGATTTTTCATGCTCCTACTAGAGGCCTAATGGGGTACACTAGTAGATTTCTGACTCTTACAAAAGGAAATGGAGTGATTAACAGAATATTCCATAGTTATGGTCCTTTTGAAGGAGAAATGGAAGGCAGAAGAAATGGAGCATTAATATCAATGGAGCAAGGAAAAGCTGTTGCATTCGCAATCTTTAACTTACAGGCCCGAGGAGAAATGTTTGTTACACATAACGACTCTGTTTATCCTGGAATGATTGTTGGTCTTTCGCCTAAACCAGGAGATATGATAATTAATGTAATGAAGGGTAAGAAACTTACAAATATGAGAACTCAGGGCACAGATGAGAATGTCGTGCTTACACCTGTAAGAAAAATGTCAATTGCAGAACAATTAAGTATGCTTAATACAGATGAAGCTTTAGAGATAACGCCAGACTCATGCAGATTAAGAAAAGCAATTCTTGATCCACACGAAAGAAAAAAAAGCGAAAAAGCTATAGCTGCTGCTTAATCAAAAGTTTTATCAACTAAATAAAGTCCTAAAGCAACGCAAGGACCTATGCCAAATGCAAACAACAAAGTTCCAATCCCAACTGTACCTCCTAAATACCATCCAATACTAACAACTGAAATTTCTAATGTTGCTCTTACCACAGCTATAGGAAAATTAGTTAATTTTTGTAATCCTATCATCAATCCATCTCTAGGACCGGCTCCTAAGTTTGATACCAAGTAAATACCCCCACCTATTCCAACCATGATTACAGAAATTACAGCTAACAATAATTGATGAATATAATTCGATGGTGTTGGAACATATTTGATACAAAGATCAATCATAATTGCAATTATCAAAGCATTAAATATTGTGCCCATCCCTGGTTTTTGCCCAAGAGGGATCCATAAAATTAAAACAGCAATACTTATTAATAATGTGATAGTCCCAATACTTAAATTAACATTTAAGGAAATACCTTGGGCTAAAACACTCCAAGGAGAGGCTCCTGTAAACGAAACAATTAACAACCCTTCACCTAATCCAAATAAAGACAAACCAAAACATAAGAAAAAAAATGTAGAAAACTTTGGTTTAAAATTAAATGGTTTTTCTGAGCTCCATTTTACTTTTGGAATTTTTTTTATTTTTAAAAACATAATCGTAATAAACTATATCTATTAATGAAAATTTCTAATATTGTAACCAGCAAATGAAAAAGTTTGCAGTTGTTTTACTTGTTGTGTTTTTCTCATCAATTTCTCTAGCTCATATAGGTCATTATAACAAATTTAACAAAATAGAAATGGAGATCTTGAGAAATGATGAAGTAATTGGCTATAACAATTATTTTTTTAAAAGAGATGGTGAAAAAACGATAGTAAAAAATCAATACAAATTTGAGGTAAAATTACTATCTACAACAATATTTAAAGTAGAGGGATATGGGGAAGAAATTTATTTAAAAGATAATTTAATATCTTTTCAATCAAAGACAATTCAAAATAAAAAAGAAAAATTTGTAAACTTAAAACTAGATAAAAATAATAAAAAGTTTGAGATCAAAGGATCCTCATATTCAGGTGAAGCTTCTATAAAAAATATTATTGGCAATTGGTGGAGTCATAAAATTTTACAAGCTGAAAGCCAAATAAGCCCTATTTCTGGAAGTATAAAAGAACAAATAGTTACTTTTATTGGCAAGGAAAATTTTTCAATTAATGGCAAAGAGTATGTAACAGATCATTTCAAACTTACATCTAAAGATATGTCGCTTCCTGAAGATAAAAAATTAAATTTTGATATTTGGCTTGATAAAAAAACTTCAGTTATTGTCAAAGTCACATATAAAAGAATGGGAAATTGGGAATATCGCTTAAAAAATCTTGAATAAAATTATTTATTTATTTTTTTAAAAAGATCGTTTGCACTTATCCACCCAGCTTCTACTCTTGGACCTACGAACCAATCTGCACACACACCTAAATTTAATTTATTATTCCAATAACTTTTAACTTTTAAGGCTCTAGAATTTGAGGAATATTTCCAACCATGATTTAATGAAGTTATTATTTTTGTTTTTTTAATTCCAGTAAGTTTAAAAAATTGATTAATTAAAATCTTTGAGTTTTTTTCTTTATTTTCTCTATTTTTATTTATTTTTTTATTTGCCCATAAATTTGTACTTTGTAAAGTCCATAAATCATTATTACTTTTAAATCTTTTTTTACTATTTTCTTTAGCAGCCCAGCCTAAAATTTTGTCATCAAATAAGTAACTTGATATGTTTTCATTTGTTTTTTTTATTTCAATCATAACTGTAATATTCGCATCCATTTTGATTTTTTGCTTGATGAACGGATTTTTTATAATTTTTTTTGATAATTTTTTTAATTGTGGGAATGGGCAAGTTAATACTAATTTATCATAATATTTTGTTTTATTATTTTTAAAGACTAGCTTCCATTTTTTGTTTACAAATTTAATCTTCTCTAACTCGCTTTGAAAATTACAATTTATATTCTTCATTAAATGTTTGCTAATATCATTGTTGCCTTTGCAGCCTATTATTTTAACATGATTTTTATTTTCTTTTTTTAACTTATGTAAAAACACATGTTTGCCGCCCCATTTTTTTAGAATTTTTTTTTTACGTAAATTTGTAATAAATTTTTTAAATTGAATTGTTTTTGGAGAAATATATTGTGCCCCGTGATCAAATCCTTTTGACTTATTTAATCTTTTAAAAGAAGATCTACCACCTGGACCTCGAGCTTTGTCATAAATGTGTACAGAATTTTTTTTACTTAACAAATTAGCTATTGTTGCTCCAGAAATTCCAGAGCCAATTACACAATAACTACTCATTTTCCTGCAACAGTCATACCTTCTATCATCATAGTTGGTGAATTGACTGAATATTCGAATTCTAAATCATTAGCTAAAATAATATTTTTGAACATATCCTTAAAATTACCAGCAATCGTTATTTCATTAACAGGATATTTAAATTCCCCATCTTCAACTAAAAAACCAGTTGCACCTACTGAATAATCTCCAGTTACAATATTAGACCCATGACCAATAGTTTCGGTAATATAAAGACTTCTTGAATTTTTTTTCATAAGATCCTCATAACTTATATTTCCTTTTTCAAAATACAAATTGGTAGTTCCACCACTTCTTCCATTTGAATTTAAATTTAATTTTTTTCCATTGTATGTGTCGACAAGATAATTTTTAAGTATTCCATCCTCTATAAGTTGTAATGTATTTGAGTTTACACCCTCTGAATCAAAGTTTTGAGAACCCATTCCTTTAATTATATCGGGTTTATCAATTACATTTATCGAATTAGCAAAAACCTGTTCATCAATTTTATCCTTTAAAAATGAAGTGCCTCTTGCAATTGCTGAGGCAGATATTGCGCTTGCAAAAGCACTTAACATTCCCTTTGAAATTCTTTTATCAAAAATTATGCTGATCTTCTCACTTCCAATTTTTTTAGGGCTCAATTTTCTAATAGTTTGCTTGGCTGCTTTATTTCCGAGATCTGTTGCTTGCTTAATATCTGACAAATGACGTTTGCTAGAAAACTCGTAATCTCTTTCCATGCTATTTTCATCTTTTGCAACTGTTACACAAGAGGCCACAAAAGAAGAAGTTTTATAACCGTCACAAAAACCGTCACTATTTGCAAGTATAAAATTCGATTTATTTTCAGTGAAACTAGATTCTGTATTTATGATTTGATTATTTGATGAAGCAGACTCCTCTAAATCTTTTAAATATTTAATTTTTTTATCGTTTTCGAATCTTGTTTCATCATACAAATTAAGACTACTAATTTGTTTGGCTAATAAATTTTTATCAGGCAAAGAATTAAATTCATCCTCTGGTGTAATTTTTGTAGTTTCAAAGCACTTTTCAATTAAAGTTTTTAAATTTTCATCTAGTAAATTTGATGATGAAATTGATGATCTTCTTTTACCTAAATAAGTTTCTATACTTAATGCCAATCCATCTGATCTATCTGAAGCTTCTAGGGATTTATTTCTAAAATTAACTGTTTCTGAAATTGAGTGACCAACTGTAACACTTGCGTCAGTTGCTCCCATTTTTTTTGCCAAATCTAAACAATATGAAGCTTTAGATTTTAGAAATTCTTGATCCTTAACCATAATACTTTAAAGTTTTGTTCCACCAACTGTCATTTTATCGATCAAAATTGAAGGTTGAGCAACTCCCACAGGAACTCCTTGTCCTGCTTTTCCACAAGTTCCTATGCCTGGGTCTAACATCATATCATTTCCTACCATCGATACCTCTTTAAGTATTGACGGTCCATCACCAATAAGTGTTGCACCTTTAATTGGAGATCCAATTTTACCATTATTAATTTCGTAAGCTTCAGTACAATTAAATACAAATTTTCCAGAAGTAATATCTACCTGACCACCTCCAAAACTTACTGCAAAAATTCCTCTATCAACAGATTTGATCATTTCATCTTGAGTTTGAATACCACTTAACATCATTGTATTTCTCATTCTTGGCAAAACAATATGTCTATAATTTTCTCTTCTTCCAGATCCGGTAGATCTTGTATTCATTAATCTTGCATTGTGCCTGTCTTGCATAAAATTTTTAAGAATACCATTTTCAATTAAAACTGTTCTCTCTGTTGGCGTTCCCTCATCATCAATAGTTAAACTACCTCTTCTATTATCTATCGTGCCATCATCAACAATTGTTACTCCTTCACTTGCAACTTTTTCTCCCATAAGATCATGAAATGCTGATGTTTTTTTTCTATTAAAATCTCCTTCTAGACCATGACCAATTGCTTCATGAATTAATATAGCAGGCCAACCAGGACCTAAAACTACTTTCATCTCACCAGCAGGTGCTGGTTTGCTTTCTAAATTTACTGATGCAATTCTAAAAGCCTCTTCACAAACATTTTTCCAATTATCATTTTTTAAATAATCATCATAAGATTGTCTGCCACCAATTCCATAAACTCCAGTTTCTTTTCTTCCATTTTTTTCCAACATTACAGAGACATTAAATCTAATTAATGGACGTACATCGGTTAGCGCTTCTCCACCTGATCGAATAATTTCAATTGATTTTTGCTCTCCAGCAAAACTAGCTGTCACTTGTTTTACTGATCCATCTTTTTTTCTTAAAAATTCATTTACTTTATTTAAGACTTCTAATTTTGAATCTAACGTTTTTTGTTCAATTGGATTTATATCTTTATAAAATTTTTTATTAGATTTTGGAATTTCATGATTATATGTGCCTTTAATTGATTTTAGTGTTGATTTAAGATTTTCTGAAGAATTTTTTAGTGAATCTTTTGATATTTCATTTGAATACGAATAAGCAACAACCTCATTTGAAATTGCCCTAAAACCAAATCCTAAATCAGAACTATAGTTTGAGCTTTTTATTTTATTGTCATCTAGCAAAATTGACTCTGATTTAGACTCCTCTAGATAAAGCTCACCATCATCACAATTGTTGAGTGTTTCAGATACTAATTTATCTGCATCTTGTCTTGTTAAATCTGATTTATTAAAGAAGTTACTCATACATCTTAAATAGTGGTTTGTTGATAATTTTCAACTGATCATTTTACGCATGTACAATTTATTACTAAAAGTTAATTATTGTTAAATGAAAGTATTTTTTAATAATTCTTGTAAAATCTGTAGATCAGAAATTAACTTATATAAAAAAGAAAATATCAAAGATATTGACTGGATAGATATTACAAATAATTCAGATGCTGAAAAAGAAACATCTAGAAATGATAAAGAATTATTAAGAAGATTACATGTTAAGGAGAATGGTAAAATTATTGAAGGCGCAGAGGCATTTCTTTACGTTTGGAAAAAAATTCCAAAATATAAATTTTTATATAAATTTTTTAAACTACCAATAATTTTCTCAATTTTTAAATATGGATACGAAATTGTTGCTTTTTTTTTATATTTAAAAAATAAAAAACAACTCAAAAAACTAGGTTAAAAAAAATATTAAAAATTCACTTAGTAAAGACATAGATAATAAAAACATAATTAATAAAATTGAATACATAAGAGTTATAACTCTATTTCTTTTTCTCCTCAGTCTAACAAAAGTTTTATCATCTAGATCTGAAATATCCCTTTCACCAACTACAGGATAATCATAGCTCCATCGCCATGTAGATTGGCCTAATCTAGAGTCGAGACTGTTAAAATACCTTATCCAAGCAAGAACATATTTTAATATTAAATACAAAATAATCATTAATATTGAAGAAAGTAACATTCTTAATGATACTTAATTATGTATGATAATTTAATTGATATTTTTGGCTCTTTTTCTTGCGATTAACTGCGTAAGAGCATCAACCATAGTATCTGAGGCCTTAAATATTTCATTATTTTTAAACTCATGAGAAATATTTTTTTCCGGATTGGTTTTGTCTTCAATAACTATTCCTTCATCCGGTGAATTATTTTTTATATAAATTAATAAAAGCCATTCATCATCTGAGGCTTCGTCCCATTTAACAAATATTTCTCCTGTTTCAAATCTTCTATCTATACATCTAAAGATAGACATATGTCTTGTTATGTGTCTTTTATTTAATTGAAATACTAAACTGCTAGCACTTCTGTAAAAACTTTCGAGAGCAAACTCTATTTTCTGTCTAGCTAAAGTATATTCTTTTTCTTTTTGTAAAAGTGTTTCTCTATCTTCATCTCCTTGAATTTTTACTCCTAAGGCCTCTACTCTTTCCCTAATCTTTTGATCTCTAATAATTCGGTATTTTTCTTTTAGCTTTTCTATTCTTTGTTGTAAGCCAGCATAATCCTCTCTCTTTTCTCTTAAAGAAATTTTTTCTAATTTCTCTAATTCTTTAACCTCTCTAACTCTAAATTTTTCAATTTGCTTATCTAATTTTAATTGTTGTAAAAATTGCTTTTGTTTTTCTGCTTGTTCAATTCTTAAAAGAGCCTGTTCTTTTCTTAAGAATAATTTTATTTCTTTTGTTCTTTGTTTTTCTAATCTAATTTCATCCTTTAAAGCTTGTTCTTTTAATTTAACTTTTAATTCAGCCTCTTTTTGTTTTTCTTTTGCAATTTCGATCTTTTCTAATCTTTCTTGTTCTTGTTTTTCTAATTTTAATCTTCTTGCTTCATCTTTTTTTAGAGTTTTGTATTGTGAAATTGTATCTGCTATCTTATCAAAAAATGCTTGGATATATTTTTCAAAACCAAAATTTAATCTAAACTTAAATTCTGGCTTTAGAGAATTTTGAAAGTTAACTACCTTTAAAAGAAAATCTGGTTTCTTTGATATATTAGATTTAAACTTTTTTGAAATCTTTTTTGATTGTTTTGGTTTTTTTGTTTTTTTTTGTTTTATATTTTTTTGTTTTCTTCGATTATTAATTTTTTTAACAGATTTATTTTTAATCTTAAATTTATTTGACTTTTTGGATATTTTTTTTGCTTTTTTTTTGGTTTTTTTTTGATTTTTAGAAATACTTTTTTTTATTTTTTTTTTCTTTTTTTTCATTTTAAGGGAATTAGTTTCTACCAATTATTTATTGATAAATATAGTCTCTTGTAACTGGTGTAGACGAGTAATTCTTTGTTAATTGAAATTGGTATACAACTTGATCACCCCATTTAAATGCCATCTCACAACCAGCAAGATAAAATTCCCACATCCTAAAAAACCTTTCATCGAACATTTCAATTATTTTGTCTTTATTTTGAATACAATTTTCTTTCCAATGTCTAAGTGTATGTGAGTAATGAAGTCTTAAAACCTCAATATCTGCAACAATTAAGCCTGCTTTTTCAATCGGTGTTGTTACCTCGCTTAAACTAGGGGTATAGCCTCCTGGAAAAATATACTTTGTAATCCATGGATGTGGATCTCTTGGTGGATTAACTGATCCTATAGTATGAATTAAGGATACTCCATCATCTTTTAAAAGTTTTTCAACTTGTGAAAAAAATTTTTTATAAAATTTTCTTCCTACATGTTCAAACATTCCAACACTGACAATTCTATCAAATTTTTGATTGAGCTCTCTATAATCCATTAACTTAAAGTTTAATTGATTTTCTAAATTAAGTTCTTTTGCCCTTTTCTTGCAGTAATTAAATTGATTTTCTGAAAGTGTAATACCTGTTACTTCACAGTTTGCGCTTTTTGCAATATCTATTGCTAGAGAACCCCATCCACATCCAATATCTAAAACTTTTTGATTTGGTTTTATATTAAGTTTTTTTATTATATGTTGAATTTTATTATTTTGAGCAGTTTCCAATGTATCTGTTTCATTTTTAAAATATGCGCATGAATATTGTCTTTTGGGATCTAAAAATAAATCATAGAGATCATCAGAAATATCGTAATGGTGTGAAACATTCATCTTAGATTTTTTTATAAAATTAAAATTTGTTAAATATCTATATGAACCTCTTAATCTATTAATCAAATAACTAAAAAAATTTAAGTCTCCTCTTCCAAAATTCATTAAAGAAAGATCCAAAAAATCAGTTAGCGTTCCATTTTCAATAGTTATTTCACCGTCTGTATATGCTTCACCAAAATATAAATCAGGATGAAATAGTAACTTATAATGAAGATTTTTATTTAAAATTTTTAATTTTATAGGGTTTTCACTTTTTGGATTTCCAATGATGTAACTTTTTGAATTAGCGTCAACTAATATAAATCCATCTTTTTTAAAAACATTATTTAAAAATCTAGCTAATTGCATTTAAGCCGCCTTAGTATTTTTTAGTGAAAAATTTAATTTTTCTAAATTATTGATTAAATCCGATTCATCTTTAGCACTTAAAATGCTTAGTGGTGGTAAAAGATTTTTGTAATATATTTCTTTTTTACTAAAGTATGTATGTAAACCTGAGATCAAATTATATTTTTCAAATTCAGCTCTTACATCACAAAGATTTTGGTTTACTGTCTGATCTTGTCCATTATTAAAATCATCATATACTTTTCTTGCCAATGAAGAAGTAGCATTACATGTAGCTGTGATAATACCTGAGCAGCCTAATTGAAGTCCTTTAAATAATTTAGATTCTGATCCAGGTAAAACTGAAAAATTATCAATTTTTAAGTTTTCATAAAGATTGTAAGAACTATCTTTTACTCCAATAATATTTTTTGGATATTTTTTTACTAACTCTTCAATACATTCAACACTAAACTTATAACCACAGAGTTTTTCAAAATTATATAGTACTATTTCACAATCAGAAATTACTTCTACTATTTTGCTATAAAACTCTATTACCTCTTTATCTCCATATTTATAGTAAGCAGGCGGCATAATTAAGAATCTGTTAAAACCTAAAGATTTAGAAACTCTCATTAAGTTAATTGTTTCACCTAAAGAATTTAAACCAGTACCAATAATATACTTTTCTTTGTGTTTGCTTGAAGTCAGATGATTTAACAAATTAATTTTTTCAGAGACGGGTATAAGTTGAGCCTGCCCTGTACTTCCAAATATAGCTACTCCGTGACAACCATTGTCTATAACCATTTCTGCGTGCAGAATGGTTTTTTTAATATCTAGCGTCAAATCGTCATTTAAGATCGACATTGAGGCCGCATAAATGCCTTTAATTTTACTCATAGTAAAAATTTATATAAAAATATTAATTAGTAAAGTTTATAAATTAACCATGAAAATATTAGCTATTCAAAACAGGATGGGCATAGGTGATACGGTAATTTTTCTACCTTTTATTAAAGCCATTTCAAAAAAATTTGAGGTACCTGTTAGTTTGTTGGTTAAAGAAAATTCAAAAGCTAAAGAGTTTTTAAATCATACAAATTATATTGATGAAATAATTCACTTAGAAAGAGACAATAAAATAAATCAAAAACATGACGGTTTTAAAGGATTTTTCAAATTAGCAAGTGATCTAAAAAAATATAATTTCGATAAAGTTTTTATATTCAATTCTTCTTTGAGATATAATTTAATTTCTAGATTAGCAGGTATCAAAGAAATATTTCAATACCCTTTATTTGAAAAACAAAATCAACACATTACAGAACCAGCTAAAGCTATAATAAAAAAATATTTAGATATCGAAACTATTGATAATCCAGAAATTCAAATTGATAATAGTTTAGTTCAAAAAATAGCAGTAAACTTTAATATAAATAATGATGAACTTAATGTTTTGTTGGGTGTTGGTGGTTCAGGTCCAACAAAAAGAATACCGTCAAAAACTTTTCTAGACGTAATGGAAAAATTAGAAGCTTTTAAAAAATGTAGATTTTTTTTAGCTACAGGTAAAAACGAAGATGAACAAAAAATTTTAAGCGAATTATGTAATACAAAATTTAAAGAAAAATGTGTTGCCCTAGACAATCTTAATATAAGAGAAATTTTACCCGTTATTAAAAACTGTAATGTTGCAATATGCAATGATACAAGTTTCTCACATTTATCATCAGCGTTAGGAATTAAAACAATTACACTAATGGCAGATACTCCATTAATTTATGGTTCTTACAACACAAATATGTATCCAATTATTCCTGATGGAGAAATAACAGTTTCTCACAATACGCGTGGTAAAGACAAAATTAATCCAGATAAAATCTGCGAAAAGCTATTATCAATAATTAATTAAGAAATATCTTTAAGTACTATCTCTTTAGCTTCATTAACAATAGCTGATAACCTTGAAGTTTCTGGAGAAATATCAGGGTGAATTTTTTTTTGAATTTTTTGGTAAGCTTTGTTTAGTGCTTCTTTGGTCGGTTTTTTATTAATATCTAAATTTAAAATCTTATATGCCTCAGATATTGATAATGATGAAGAGTTATTATTTTGATATTGATTAAAAGAAAATCTTCCAGAATTTCTTAAAGTTTGGATAAGCCTATAAAGAGAAAGCAATTGAATCAATGATAAACCTTTAAGTTTAACTAAAGCAAGGCTTGCAAGAGTTAATGGCAATGTGAGTAGAAATTTTCCACCAATAGCAAATAAAACTGCTAATAAAGCCAATAATAAAATTGTTATCAGCCTCACTCCTTTTGACATTTTTTTTGGAGAAATATTTGACCACCATCTTAATAAAAAATATAAGATGACTAAAATTACAAATAGATAAATAATAATATTCATATATTTCCTTATTAGATGAAAGTACCACAACTTAAAAAAAAACTAGAGATAAAAACTTGTCACAATATTGATTGGGAAGACAATTACAGCTGGATTCATCAAGATAATATTTTGGAAGTTCTCAGAGATAAAAGCAAGTTAGATCCTGAAGTGAAAAAATATTTAGAAAACGAAAATGCTTACACAGAACACCATTTAAAAGATACAAAAGATATTCAAAAAAAATTATTCGATGAAATTAAAGGAAGAATTAAATTAGAAGATGAATCTTTACCCTATAAAGATCATACGTACGAGTATTGGACAAAAACTACAACAAAAGGGAATTATTCCATAAAGCTTAGAAAAAAAATTGGTTCAGAAAATATTGAGGAGATATGGAATGGGGATAAAGAAAAAGAAAAACTCAAAACTGAATATTTTGGTGTAGGAGATTTAGAAGTAAGTAATAATGACAAGTATTTAGGATACTCTTTAGATCTTAAGGGTTCTGAATATTATACAATTTATTTAAGAGATATAAAAACAAACGAAATTATTTCAAAAGAAATTACAGAAACATCAGGCGGGATAACATTTAGTTTAGATGATAAATATATTTTTTATTCTAAACTTGATGAAAATCATAGAGCTAGAACAATATACAGGCACAAAATAGGAGATTTTGATGGCAAAGATGAATTAATATTTGAGGAGAAAAGCGAGGCTTTTACAGTAGGAATTGGAAAAAGCTCAGATGAAAAATATTTTTTTATAAATACTTCTGACCATAATACTTCAGAGCAATATTACTTTAAATCGGATGAAGTAAATCCATCTCCAAAACTTATTATTAAAAGAGAAAGAGGTGTTCTATATTCTGTTAATTCATGGGATGGTAAATTTTATAATCATACAAATAAAAATGCTGAAGACTTTAAAGTTGATATTTGTGAGAATTTAGAAAATCAAAGTTGGAAAACATATATTCCAGCAAAAGATGAGGTTTTGATTGGTGGGTTAACATTCCTTAAAAATTGGATTATTCGTGGTGAAACATCAGAAGCTTTAGATAAATTATTTGTTAAAAATATTTCTACGAATATAGAGGAAGAATTAATTTTTTCTGATGAATCTGTTTATGTTCCAGGAGTAAGCTTAACTCAAAAAGATAGGAGCACTGATGAAGTTTATTTAGGATACTCATCGCCTAAAACTCCTTCTAGAGTGTTTAAATATAATTTAGCAACAAAATCTAAAGAACTTGTTAAAGAACAAGAGATCCCATCTGGTCATAATAAAGATGATTATATTGTCGAGAGAGTTGAGTTTAAGTCTCACGATGGGAGGATGGTTCCATTAACAATTACTAGACACAAAAAAACAAAAATTGATGGGTCCGCAAATATTTTATTGTATGGATATGGATCCTATGGAAATTCAATGTCACCAAGTTTTTCTTCTACAAGATTAAGTCTTATTAATAGAGATATAATCTGGGCCACTGCACACATTAGAGGTGGTATGGAAAAAGGTATGAAGTGGTGGAAAGAAGGAAAATTAACAAACAAAAAAAATACTTTTGAAGATTATATTTACGCAGCAAAATATTTAATCGAAAAGAATTATACGTCAAAAGGAAATATTATTGGCATGGGTGGGTCAGCTGGAGGATTATTAATGGGAGCTGTTGTCAATCAATCTCCTGAATTATTTTTAGGAATTATTATGGCTGTTCCTTTTGTAGATTCTTTAACAACAAATCTAGATCATTCTTTACCTTTAACTGTGGGAGAATTTGACGAATTTGGAAATGCAAAAGACAATAAAGAACACTTTGATTATATTTTTTCATATGCTCCCTACAACAATATTAAAAAAATGGATTATCCACATATTTTTATTACAACAAGTTTAAGTGATAATAGAGTTTTATTCGATGAACCTGCAAAGTTCACAGCAAAACTTAGAGACTATAAAACAGATGATAATTTACTTCTATTAAAAACTGAAATGAATGCTGGTCATGGTGGAAAATCTGGAAGAGATGGCGCTATAGAAGAAATTGCTATTGACTATGCATTTGCATTAAAAATTTCTAAAAAAATTTAGCATATTTTCAATCTTGAAAAAAATAAATTAATTCCCATATAAGTTCAGTAAGTCGCCTAATGGGGCTTACATAAATAAACTTGCTTAACAAAGGAGAATATTATGACAAGTAAGGATCTATCTATATTTAACTCACTTAGACCTTTTTCAATTGGTTTTGATGATATGTTTGACCAATTCGAAAATATGTTGGGAAATGGGAATTTGACAATGCAGTCAAATTATCCACCATACAACATCCGAAAAACAGGCAAAGACAACTATGCAATTGAAGTAGCATTAGCTGGCTTTAGTAAAAAAGACGTTGAGGTTGAGTTCGAGGACAACTTATTAACAGTTAGAACAAAACAAGTTAATAAGTCTGAGGACAGTGATGTTAATGGAGAAATTATTCATAAAGGTATTTCTCAAAGACAATTTGCAAGATCATTCACTATTGCTGATGATGTAAAAGTTAATGGTGCTGAGCTTAAAGACGGTCTTTTAACAATATCTTGTGAAAGAATAATTCCAGAACATAAAAAAAAGAAGCTTATTGAAATTAAATAAGTTCTAAACCTTGCTTGTGGGGATTTCTCCCCACAAGTTTAAATTAATTATTTCTTTGCCATTATAGCATTCAAAGCAAATGCTAATAATCCAGCAGGTATAAGTCCAGTTGTTAACAGTAGTTTTAAACTTATTCCAAAATCAGGAATATTTTTCACAAAGTCTGGTAACAATGACATCCCAATTCCAAAAGATAGAGATAGACCTAAGATTAATAAATTTCTTTGATCCATTTCTGCCCTTGAAATCAATTTAATACCAGCAGCTACAATCATACCAAACATAATAATTGCTGCTCCACCAATCACAGACTCTGGCATTGCAGCGATTATTCCACCTAATTTTGGAAATAATCCCATTAGAACCAAAACTATTCCTGCAATAGTTCCAACGTGCCTACTTACAACACCTGTAAACGCAACTAGTCCAGCATTTTGTGAATAGGATGTATTTGGCATCGCATTAAATATTGCACCAAATGCAGTACCAACACCATCTGCCATAATTCCACCTGATATTTCTTTATCCGTTGCTTCTCGTTTAGCACCACCCATTGTCGTAGCACTTATATCTCCAATTGTTTCAATTGTTGTAACAACTGACATAAATAACATTAGAATTATTGCACCAGGTACAAAATCAATTCCATATTGAAGTGGCATTGGAAACGCAAACCATGCTGCAGATGCAATTTTGCCGTAGTTAACCATTCCTAATGCTGCTGCAACTATGAAGCCAGCTACTATTCCAATCAAAATTGAGGCTGCAGAGGCCATTCCTTTACCTCTTAGATTAAAAAAGATAGCAACTATGAACACTGAAGCGGCAACCGTTAAATGATTTGCATTTGCAAAGATTTCAGGTTTGTTGTTCATTAACCATCCACCTCCACCAGCATACATAAAACCAACTTTAAGCAAACTAAATCCAATCATTAGTACAACTATACCAGTAACTAATGGTGGGAAGAGATGTCTTATTGGTTTTAAAACTTTGCCAATAAAAATTTGAAAAATTCCTCCAATGAACGCTGCTGTAAATACCGCACCTAATCCTGCTGCTTTAAAAGGTAGCATGATTGGTATAAACGCAAAACTTGTTCCTTGAACAATAGGAAGTCTTGCACCAATTTCTTTGTATCCAACTGTTTGGATAATTGTTGCAACTCCCGCAACAAACAAAGCCATTTGTATCAAAAATATTTTTTGTTCAGGCGTTTGACCAAAAACTCCAGCCACAATTATAGGAACAGTTATATTACCAGCAAACATTGCTAGTACGTGCTGAATTCCTAAAGGTATGGATTTATTTAATGGAAGTTTTTTATCCGGACTGTTTGTAGAGCCCGCTTTTGTTTTTCTTGAAGCCATATAACCTCCGTCGTTAACTAAATAGACGTTACATTATTGGCTATGAATTAATATAAAAAAACTGATTAGTTTAGAACAACTCCACTTTAGATAGTAAAAAAAAACCTATAATGAGCAGATTTATTTAAATTAATAAATTTAAAAGCAACCGTTTGAAACAAAACCCACAACTATATTTTCTGAATTTATTTCAAACCTACGTTCACATGGAACAAGGTATTTTTTACTATTATAAACTAGCTCAAAATTCCCTTTAGCATTTTTAAAGTCTTCGTCTGGTTTTCCAAGCTCCATCTGAAGTTCACTAGCTGATTTCCCAAGAAATTTACTTAATTTTTCATTTTCCTTTTCAACAATAGCATCTGTTTTATCTTTAACGGTTTGGCACCCTGAAAAAAAAATTAATATAATTACAAGACTTATTAAAGATTTTAATTTTGACATAAGTTTAAATTAACATTTTTGTTTCATAAATTATTAACTTTTAAGTTGTATAAATAATTTATTTCTTATTACTTTTAAGTTTAATTATAGTAACAATTGTGTTCTTTATTTGATGGTTCAAGCATATGAATGAAAAAGCCCTAGAAAAGATACTAAATATATTTTTAAAAGAAGTTTTACCTTTAACTGAACAAGGTGTTGCCAAGGGAAGTAAGATATTTGGTGCCGCAATAATTAAAAAAGAAGATTTATCTCTTGTAGTTGCAGAAACAAACAATGAAATAGAAAATCCATTGTGGCATGGTGAGATGCATACTCTTAAAAAATTTTATGAATTAGATGCAAATACAAGACCAAAAGAAAAAGACTGCATGTTCTTAAGTTCACATGAGCCTTGTAGTATGTGTTTGAGTGCAATCACATTTTCTGGATTTGATAATTTTTATTATTTGTTTCCGTATACTGCCACAAATAATGAATTTAATATTCCACACGATTTAAATATACTCAAAGAAGTATTTAAAATTAATGATGGAGAATATAATAAAGAAAATTCCTATTGGAAAAGTCAAAATATAAACTTCCTTATTGAAAATTTACCTACTTCAAAAAAAGAAAATATTTTAAAACAATTAGACGAAATTAAAAAAAAATATCAAACTTTATCAAATCAATATCAGGAAAATAAGGATGGAAATTCTATACCATTAAATTAAGTAATGAATACAAACCTTAAAATTTCAAATGTAACTAAAATATATCCTGGGTGTGTTGCAAACGACAATGTTTCACTCGAATTTAATAGTGGTAAAATTTATGCTCTTCTTGGAGAAAATGGTGCTGGAAAATCTACACTAGTTAAAATTCTATCAGGCGTCATCATTCCTGACGAAGGTAACATTTATTTAAATGAAAATAATCTAAAGCTTAATTCACCATTAGATGCAAAAAAAAATGATATTGGAATGGTATTCCAGCATTTTAATCTTTTTGAAACTTTGTCCGTATTTGAAAACTTAATAATAGACTCGGATGAAGAAAGGGAAAGTTTAAGAGAAAAAATTGATACAATTATGAAAAAATATAATTTTTCAATTGATCTTGATATTCCTGTTCTAAATCTATCAGCAGGTCAAAAACAGAAAGTCGAAATAATAAGATGCCTTATAAGGAGTCCAAAAGTTTTAATTATGGATGAACCAACATCTGTATTAACAGAACAAGAAACGAGTGAATTATTCTTATCTTTGAAAAAATTTTCAGAAGAAGGAATTTTAATTATTTATATTACACATAAACTAAAGGAAGTTATGCAGCTTTGTGATGAAGTTGCTGTAATGAGAAGAGGAAAGTTAGTTTCTGTAAGTGAAATAAAGAACGAAAATATTGAGTCACTTGCTAACAAAATGGTGGGTCAGAACCTAAAAACAATTAAGAAAAAAAAAGCAAAAACTTCATCAGATCAGTTAATTAAAATAACTAATCTTAATTTTACAAGTGAAGATCCTTTTGAAACAAATTTAATGGATATTAATTTTTCTGTTAATCGAGGAGAGTGTTTAGGAATTGCTGGTATATCAGGAAACGGACAAAGTGAATTATTTCAAGTATTAAGTGGTGAAATTATTTCGGAAAAGAACTCTATAGAATTTAATAAAAATTATATAGGAGATTTAAATCCTCAAGAAAGAAGAGAATATTTGATGGCCTTTTCTCCAGAGGATAGGCTTGAGCAGGCTGCAATTCCACAAATGAAAATTTTTGAAAATGTAGCTCTAAACAATTTTAAATCATCAAATTTTTTTAATAACGGATTAATAAACGAAAACAAAATTAAAGAGCATTCCAAAAAAATAATTTCAGATTTTAATGTTAATACAGATAACATAGATTTAAAAAGCCAATTTTTGTCCGGAGGTAATCTTCAAAAATTAATTATTGGAAGAGAATTAATAACTTCTCCAGATTTATTAATTTGTTTTAATCCAACTTGGGGTCTAGATGTTGGAGCAATAAATTATATCCACGAAACATTGATTAAAATCAATGAACAAAATAAATCAATTATATTAATATCTACAGACACTGATGAGTTATTAAAATTAAGTGATAAAATTTCAGTGATTCATAAAGGAAAGTTGTCAAAAATTATGAATTCTGAAGAAGTTACCTCTGAAAAACTTGGGATACTAATGGGAGGAGCAAATTGATTAAAATCGTAAAAAGAGACCAACCATCAAGAGCTATTTTTTTCTTTACACCTGTGTTGGCTATTTTTCTAACATTAGTAGCGGGAGGTTTGATTTTTTTTATTTTAGGTTTTAAACCATTTGAAGCTCTTAAATTTTTTTTCATAGTTCCAATTGCAGATAAATATGGTTTCAGTGAATTACTATTAAAAGCTACACCTCTTTGTTTAATAGCAATCGGTTTATCTTTTTGTTTTAAAAGTAATAACTGGAATATTGGAGCCGAAGGACAATTAACTTTTGGGGCGATAGTTTCTGGAGGAGTTGCATTATTGTTTTATGAGCAAGAAGGATTTTACATTCTTCCAACAGTAATTTTAGCTGGTGCAATTGGTGGTATGCTTTATGCATCAATACCCGCAATATTAAAAACTTACTTTAATACAAATGAAATATTAGTAAGTCTTATGTTGGTATATGTCTCAAAATTAATTTTAGACTATCTTGTTGTTGGCCCTTGGAGTAATCCAGAGGGGTTTAATTTTCCTGAAACTAGACAGTTCAGTGACTCTGCTAAACTTCCGTTATTATTTGAAGGACTGAGAATTCACGCGGGAATATTTTTAGCTTTAGCTGCGGTGGTTATCAGTTGGTTTGTTTTTTATAAAACGTATTTAGGGTTCCAAATGAAAGTTTCGGGTTTTAGTTTAAAGACAGCAAAATATGCCGGATACAAAGGTAAAAAAATGATCATCCTTGTTTTTCTAATAAGTGGTGCTTGCGCGGGTTTAGCTGGAGTTGGAGAAATAACTGGACCTATTGGACAGCTTCATAGAGAAATTTCTCCAGATTATGGTTTTACTGCTATAATTGTAGCGTTTTTGGGTCGTTTACATCCTGTCGGTATTATCTTTGCATCTCTAGTCGTTGCAATAACTTATCTGGGTGCTGAGACAGCTCAAATATTTATGCAAATACCTAAATATACTGGTCAGGTTTTTCAAGGAATGATTTTATTTTTTCTTCTTGCATCAGATTATTTACTTTTTTTCAAAATTAAATTTATAGGTTTAAAAAAATGATCATCGATATAAATTTTATTGGACTGATAATTGCATCAATCATGGCCTCCGCTGTTCCTTTAATCCTAGCGTCTTGTGGTGAACTGATTACAGAAAGGTCTGGAGTTTTAAACCTTGGTGTTGAAGGAATGATGATCATTGGTGCTATATCAGGCTTTGCACTAATGACAGTGACAGGAAGTTTAATTATTGCAATTTTTGGTGCAATGTTAGCTGGAGTTTTAATTTCAACTATTTTTGCATTCCTGACGCAAACATTGATCACAAATCATGTTGCTACTGGTTTGGCGCTTACCATATTTGGAATTGGTATTTCTGCGATGATAGGAAAAAATTTTGTAGGTATTCCTGGAAAAGAGTTTCCTGTTTTATTTGAGGGTTTAAAAGATACAATACCACTTTTAGGTCCAATATTATTTGGACATTCAATTGTTTTTTATTTTGCTTTTGCCCTTCCCTTCATAACTAGCTATTTTTTAAAAAAAACGAAAATTGGATTAATTGTAAGAGCTGTAGGAGACTCACCTGAGTCTGCATCTAATCAAGGAATAAATGTTAGGCTAGTTCGTTACGCTTGCATACTTTATGGAGGCGCAATGAGTGGACTTGCTGGTGCATATTTATCCATGATTTATACTCCTCAGTGGATTGAAAATATGACGGGTGGAAGAGGTTGGATCGCATTGGCTCTGGTGGTTTTCTCAACCTGGAACCCAATTAAAATTTTGATTGGTGCTATGATTTTTGGCGGGTTAACAATTATTCAATTTCATATGCAAGCAATTGGAGTAAGAATTCCTGTGCAATTTTTAACAGCTCTACCTTACATCGTTACAATAATAGTTTTAGTTGTAATTTCTCGTGATAGTAGAAAAATTAGGCTAAGTACTCCTAGTTCTCTGGGGAAATCTTTTCATAAAGACAATTAATTCTAAAATAATTATTTTTTTTAAGATAATTTAATCTAAATTTAAATAATTAAAAAATCAAAAGGGGAAATAAATTTATGCATAAATTTTTAATTCGATCTTTCGTCTCTTCTTTAGTTTTATTATTTACATTAACTGTAGCTGCAGTTGCCAAAGATGTTAAGGCAGCATTTGTTTATATTGGTCCAACTGGTGACCATGGATGGACATATCAGCATGATGTAGGTAGAAAAGCTGTTGAAGCTGCCGGATTTAAAACAACTTACGTAGAAGGTGTTCCAGAAAGTGCCGATGCTGAGAGGGTTCTTAGACAATTAGCTAACTCTGGTCATGATGTTATCTTTACAACTAGTTTTGGATATATGAATCCAACTAACAAAGTTGCAAAAGAATTTCCAAATGTAAAATTTGAACATGCTACTGGATACAAAAGAGAACATCCAAATGTTTCAACATACGCAGCTAGATTCTATGAAGGTAGAACTATCTTAGGAACAATTGCTGGAACTATGACAAAATCAAATGTTATTGGTTATGTTGCATCTTTTCCAATTCCTGAAGTTATCAGAGGTATCAATTCATTTACTTTAGCAGCTCAAAAAGTTAACCCAAATATTAAAACTAAAATTGTTTGGGCTTTCACTTGGTATGATCCAGGTAAAGAAGCAGAGGCAGCAAAAGCTTTAATCGATCAGGGTGCTGATGTAATTGCTCAACATACAGATAGTACTGCTATTGTTCAAATGGCTGAAAAAGCTGGAGTATATGCTTTTGGACAAGCAAGTGATATGGACAAGTTTGCTCCTAAAGCTGTATTAACTTCAGTTGAGAACAATTGGGGACCATATTACGTAGACAGAGTTAAAGCAGTTGCAAATGGTACATGGAGCCAAAAAGATACTTGGCATGGTATTGGAGATGGTATGGTTGTGATATCAGATTTGGATTCACAAATGCCAGCTGACCTGAGATCAAAAGTTAAAAAACTTCAGGCAGATTTAGCATCTGGAAAAGTTCATTCTTTCACAGGACCAATTTATGACCAGAAAGGTAACTTGATGGTTGCTGAAGGAAAAACTGCAGATGATGGAATGCTTGCAGGAATGATGACTTATGTTAAAGGTGTTGAAGGAGATATACCTAAGTAATCAGTTTTAAATTTAAAAAATTTAAAAGGCCGGTTTTTTAACTGGCCTTTTTTATATCTGATGTTTTTTTTTGATTTGTTCAATCCTTAATTCTTCATAAATTTCGAAGGGTTGTACTATCCAAGGATTATCAGGAAGTCTATTTGCACAGAAGTCTGGCTCAAATGTTGATTTCTTTTTTTTAAATAATGTTGCAGTTTTAATGTCTTCTATTTTATCCTTAATGGGTTCGTATTTTTTTAACCAATCTATACTTTTGTTAAAAGTAATTCCTGTGTCAGATAAATCATCACATAAAAGTATTTTTCCACCCATATTAGGTGCTATCGAACTCATTTCTCTTGAAAACACAATATCACCTTGCTCATCCTCTACTCCCTTACCACTGTAAGATTCAACGGCAAGATACGCACATTTTAATTTAAAAATTCTACTTAAAACATCTATCATCGGCGCTGCTCCACGCATGATGCCAATTAGTATGGTTGGTTTATATCCGCTCTCATCAATTTGGATTGCAAGCTTCTCAACAGTTTTATTGTACTCGTCCCAGCTGACAATCATTTTTTCAGACATAATTTTTTATATCTATTTATTTAAATAATAAAACTAAAACTGCAAGAACGATAAGTGCTATTATTGAGGATATTAAAATATACAACCTATGAATGTTTCTCCCTCTTAAATTAAAATAATGTCTTGCTACACCAGAAATAACAGCAATCGCACACAATATTAACCAATTATATTGATGATAAACTAAAAAGCTCGAATGCCCTGAAAGCATTATAAACAAAACTAAAAAAGTGGAATAATTATTATGAATTGATCTCTGTTTAGCTGCTAGAGACAGACTCATATCAAATTTTTCACCTCTTTCACTACTACTTATTATGTTCATTTGATTGGGTATAATTACTGTAAAAACATTACCAAACATATTAGTACCAATGATTAATCCAACACTTAAAATTGCAAATTTTGGTCCAAATAGTTTTGTAAGTCCAAATGAAACAACTGCTAACAAAATTATTCCTAAGGATATAAATAAAATATTATTCTCAATTAATTTTGATTTACATAAAAGATCATAAATAAACCAAGCTACAATCAATGATAAAAGCGAAATAATAATAGCATAACTTGGAGGCATTAACAGAACACGCTTATCAACCATCAATACTCCAGCGTTATAATAGTAAATTACAACTAATAGCAACATTCCAGTTACAAAGGTTAAGTAACTTTGCCACTTAAAGATTACCAATCTATTTAAGTAATCTTGAGGTGGAGATGTTTTTAACCTTGAAAGTTTGTAAAAAAAACCTGAATGCATCAGATATCCTTCACCATCAATATCATCACTTGTTATATTTTTATTTAAATTATTATCTAAGTAATTAAATAAAAAACTGTTACCTACCCATAATATTGCAAATAATACATGGCCCCATCTAAGAATAACTTCTAACCATTTTATTGTATAAGGTAAAAATTCCATTAATATTTTATTTTATCTACTTTTTTATCCCAAATTTCAAATGCTTTTAAAGCTTCATCTCTGAGCATTTGAACCATTTTAATTTTCCTATCATCAATTTTTTTTGGGATTTCTGTATAAATAAAGGAGTCATCGAAATCTATGTTTTTTGCATCTTCTCTAGTATTTGCATAATAAATTTTATCTAATCTTGACCAATAAATTGCTGAGAGACACATCGGACAAGGTTCACAAGATGTATAAATCTCGCATCCAGAGAGATCAAAAGTATTTAAATTTTTACAGGCTTCCCTAATTGCTACTATTTCTCCATGAGCAGTTGGATCATTTGAAGAAGTAACTTTATTTGAACCCTCTGCAATAATCTTATCATCCTTAACTATAACACTTCCAAAGGGACCGCCAATTGTATTTGCACTATTTATTGAAAGTTCAATAGCTTTCGCCATAAATTTTTTTTTATCTTCCATTTTAATTTTTTATTTTATTTTTAATTTTGTTAATGCTCATTAAAATTCTTTCAGGGGTTGCTGGTGCATTTAGTTCTGGTGCAAACTGATAATTTCCAATTGAAGCAACTGCATCTTTTATTGCATAAAAAACACTCATGGCTAGCATCAAAGGGGGTTCACCAGTTGTTTTTGCTTTATTAACAACTTTTTCTTTATTTAATCCTTCTTTAAAAATTTCTACATTAAATTTTTTTGGAATATCACTTACTGCAGGTATTTTGTAAGTCGATGGAGAAAAAGTTGTAATCTGGCCATCTGATTTCCACTTCAATTCCTCAATTGTAAGCCAACCTTGTCCTTGTACAAAACCGCCCTCTATCTGGCCCAGTTCTAGTGCTGGATTTATTGGTTTCCCAGCATCATGTAAGATATCCACTCTTTCCAGCATGTTTTCACCAGTCAATGTATCTACAGTTACTTCCGAAACAGCTGCTCCGTAACAAAAGTAATAAAAAGGTCTTCCTCTAAATTTTTTTTTATCAAAATTAATTTTTGGTGTTGAATAGAAGCCTGATGATGAAAGAGAAATTCTGTTTAAATATGCCTCTTGAATTATGCTTTTAAATTCAAATTGTCTGTTTCCAAATATTATGTATTGGTCTTTATAAACTGCCTCTTGATTGTAGATCTTATATTTTTTCTTAATAAATTTTTCTAAATTCAATTTAATTTTTGCTACTGCATTTAGAGCTGCTGCTCCATTAAGGTCTGTAGTTGATGAAGCTGCGCTAGCTGAAGTATTTGGAACCTTGGCTGTATTTGTTGATGAGATATGAACTAAATTATATGGTAATCCTAGGGAGTTTGCCACTAATTGAGCAATCTTTGTATGAGTTCCCTGACCCATTTCAATTCCTCCATGATTCAAATGAACACTTCCATCTGTATAAATATGAACTAAAGCTCCAGCTTGATTTAAGTGAATTGTAGTAAATGAAATACCAAATTTTAAAGGTGTAATGGCTATACCTTTCTTTTTAAATTTATTTTTTTCATTAAATTTTCTTATATCCGAATATCTTTTCTTATAATTAGATTTACTTTCTAAATTTTTAAATATTTCATTAATGACATTATCTTCAACCGTCATTCCATAATGAGTTACATTCTTTTTATCTTTTTGATAAAAATTTTTCTTTCTAACCTCTATAGGATCTTTTTTTAAGTACCTTGCGATATTATCTATAATATTTTCTATAGCCATCATCCCTTGATTACCACCAAAGCCTCTAAATGCAGTTGAGGTTGGAATATTTGTTTTACATAAATTATTTGTTACCTCGATATCTGAAATATAATATGCATTGTCCACATGAAGCAAAGCTCTCTCGTTTATTGCTGCTGATAAATCGGGTGACATTCCACAATTAGAAGATAAATTTAATTTTAGCCCTTCAATGATACCTTGATCATTAAAACCAACTTCATATTCAGATAAAAATTCATGTCTCTTACCAGTTAAAATTATATCATCATCTCTATCCAATCTTAATTTAACTGGTTGACCTGATTTTCTTGCCAACAATGCACAAATGCATGCTGTCATGAAATTTGTTTCCTTTCCTCCAAAACCACCTCCTATTCTTCTAACTTCAACATTTATTGAGTTACTTTTTTGATTAAACATTTTTGCAATTAATTGTTGAGTTTCTGATGGATGTTGTGTTGAACTATAAACTAAAAAATTATCATCCTCTTTAGGAACAACAAAAGCTGCCTGGCCCTCTAAATAAAAGTGCTCTTGGCTTCCAGTTGTAAAATTTCCTTTTAAATTATTTTTTGAATTTTTTATTTTTTTTGAAGGGTTACCTTTTTTAATTTTTCTAGGTTTAAATAAAAATTGCCTTTTATTTAGAGCTTCTTTAATTGTAATAATAGGTTTTAAATCTTTATAGGTAATTTTGGCTTTTAATACTGCCTTTCTAGCAAGCTCTGTAGTTGTAGCAGCTACAGCAAATAATGGCTGACCAAAAAACTCAACTCTTTTTTCTGGAAAAATTGGATCACCATCAAAAACTGGACCCACATCATTCCTACCAGGGATATCTCTTTGAGTAACTATTGATATTACTCCTTCACTTTTTTTTACCTCGGTTAAGTCTATATTTTTGATTATTGCATGGGCTTTTTTGCTTAAACCAATAGCGCCATAAATTGTATTTTTTGGTTCATTAATATCATCAGTATACTCTGCATATCCACTTACATGCTTATAGGCACTGTCATGTGGTCTTATTTCCTCAATATAGTTCTCTTTGCTCATTTAGTTTACTCTTGATAACTTATTTAAATTTATTTCTACAAAACATTTCATTAATAAATTTTTTGCTATCTCTAATCTGTATTCTTTGCTAGCTCTCATGTCTCCAATAGGACTTAAATCTTTTTCTAAATATTTTTTTGCTTGATCAAAAGTATTGATCGTAAGTGGCTTATTTTTAAGAATTTTTTCACATGCTTTAGCTCTTTTTGGTACAGCAGCCATACCTCCATATGCAATATAAACCTCTTTAATTTTATTATTATTAATCTCAAAATTAAAAGATCCACAAACAGATGAAATATCATCATCAAATCTTTTTGAGATCTTAAATGCCTTAAAAATATTTTTCTTAAATAATGGTATTTTAATTGAGTGTATAAACTCATTGTTTTTTAATTTAGTTTTTCTGTAACCAAGAAAAAAATTATTTAAAGGTAATACTTTTCTTTTATTAAAACTTTCAATTAAAACCTCTGCATTTAATGAGAGTAAAATTGGTAATGTATCTCCTATTGGAGATGCGGTTGCAATATTGCCACCTATGGTTCCCACATTTCGAATTTGAACAGAACCGTATCTCTTAAGAACCGAATAAAAATCTGGATAATGTTTATTAATTTCTTTTTCAAATTTTATTAAAGGTGTAGCAGAACCAACTTCTAAATAATTTTTACTTACTTTGATAAAATCTAATTCATTAATTTCTTTTAAATCAATTATAAATGGAATTTCTTTTCTCTCTTTTGTAACTTTTAAAGATAAGTCGGTACCTCCAGCAAGAAAACTAAAATTAGCATGTTTTTTAATTATACCTTTTAAATCTTTAATATTTTTTGGTGAAAAATAAATCTTATCATCTTTTTTAATATAAATATTTTTTGGTTTAATTTTTTTTAATTGCTGAATAATTTTATTTTTATTTTTAGAAAATTGATCATTTTTATTTATTTTATTTAAACTTTTTGCAGCATCAATTATAGGTCTGTAACCAGTACAACGACATAAATTACCGGATATAGAATCTGATATTAATTCATTATTAAGATTTTTGTTATTTTTAAACATTGAAAATAACGACATGACAAATCCTGGTGTGCAGAAACCACATTGAGATCCATGAAATTTCACCAGTGCGTCTTGCACCGGATGAAGTTGTCCATTTTTAGAAACTAAATCTTCAACAATTATAAGTTGTTTACCATTCAGTGTTGGGACAAACGAAATACAAGAATTAATTGCTTTATATTCAATTTTATTATTGACTAATTCACCTAAAACAATTGTACATGCACCACAACCACCTTCTGAACATCCCTCTTTAGTTCCGGTCTTTTTTAATTCAGTTCTAATATAATTAAGTAACGTTTGATTTGGATCAGGATTTTTGATTACTATAAGTTTATCATTTAATAGAAATTTAACAGAACTCGATATCACTTAACTACCTCTATAAGTAGAATAACTCCAAGGTGAAACAAGTAAAGGAACATGATAATGTTGTGAGGGATCTGAAATACCAAATCTTATAACAACATCATCCAAGAATGGTACATCGCTAGCTGAAGATATATTTTTAAAATAGTCACCAATATGAAAAATTAATTCATATTTACCCTTAATGAAAACATCTCCCTCTGCTAATGGTGAATTAGCTCTACCATCATCATTGAGTTTTATTGACGTTAATTTTTTTCGCTCTGAATTATTAATATAAAACAAATCAACTATGATACCTTTGCCAGGTTTACCAGAATACACATCTAAAACATGAGTTGTGAGCTTTGTCATAAAATTATAGTATCATTTAATTTCAAACTTAAATTTTTAAAAGTTATATGAGAACAATAGATAACATTAACGATCTTAACAAGTCTGATTTTTTGTCTATATTTGGTAATGTTTTTGAAAAAACTGAGTCAGTTGCTATGAAAGCTTTTGAGTTAAAACCATTTAAAAACTTTGAAGATATTGTGTTTAAAATGCTTGATATTTATGAAAATTACGAAAAAAATAAAATTTTAGAGATTTTAAATGCACATCCTGAGCTTGCTGTAGCAAAAAAAATGACCTCTGAATCTATATCAGAACAAGCCTCTGCAAAATTAAACCAATGTTCTAATGATGAATATGAAGAATTTAAAAAATTAAATTCAGAATATAAAAAAAAGTTTAATTTTCCTTTTATAATTGCTGTAAAAGGCAAAGATAAAAATGAAATTTTGAATAATTTTAGACAAAGAATACAAAGTGATGTAGAAAGTGAATTCCTTGAGGCGAAAAAACAAGTAAAAAAAATCGCAACCTTTCGTTTGAATGAAATAAATAAAAAATGAAAAAATTTATAAGTGCAAAAATGATTAACTTAGCGGATCCAAGAATTGGATCTAAGGTAATATTTAAGACTGACGATTTTTTTGCGGCTGCTCACAGAATATTAAACATCGAAACTCCAGTTTTTAAAGATGGACTATTTGACAAACATGGTAAATGGATGGATGGATGGGAAACAAGGAGAAGAAGATCAAAAGGTTTTGATTATTTAATTTTAAAACTTGGTAAACCTGGAAAGATATTTGATATAGACATTGACACAACACATTTCAATGGAAATCAGCCCACACATGCTTCGTTAGAGGGTTGCTTAAGTAAAACAAAGCCTAATAAGAAAACAAAATGGATTTCTTTACTGAGCAAAAAAAAACTTGGACCAAGCCGAAACCATAGCTTCAAATCAAAAAACAAATCTGTTTTTAATTATATAAGACTAAACATTTTTCCAGATGGTGGAGTTGCAAGACTAAGGCTTTATGGCAAAATTGAAATGGAGAAAAACTTTTTAAGTAACAAAACTATCAACCTTACATCTGTTTTAAATGGCGCTTCAATTATTGGTTGTAATAATGAACATTTCGGCAGGGCTGAAAATATCATAGCACCTGGTAAAGGAAAAAATATGGGAGATGGTTGGGAAACAAGAAGAAGTAGAGGAAAAAACTTTGATTGGCTTATAATAAAATTTGGAAAACCAGGATTAATAAAAAAACTAGAGATAGATACCCATCATTTTAAAGGAAACTATCCCGATAGTTGTTCAATTCAAACTGCAAGCATTTCAAAAGATTTGTCCAATAAATCAATTGTCAATAATTCAAAAAATTGGAAGTTTATTTTAAATAAGTCAAAACTCTCAGCTCACAAGAAACATATTTTTAAAAAATTCTTAATTAAGAGAAGTAAGGAAAATTATCTTAAAATAAATATCTATCCAGACGGTGGAATTTCAAGAATAAGGGCATTTGGAAATTTTGTGAAATGAAAGTAATAAAAGCAAAAAAAATTACTAAAAAAAATTTTTCTAAATTTGGTCAATTAATAGATACGTCAAAAAAAAATCCTATAAATATTAATGATGGATATGCAAAAAGATTTGATAATTTGATAAATTTAGATGCATCTAAAAACAAAGGGAAAGCAATTGTTAGTATTTTTAAAGCAAAAAAAAGAAGGTTTCCTATGAAAATTGATATGATGGAAAAACATCCTTTAGGAAGCCAAGCCTTTATACCTATGGAAGATACAAAATTTTTAGTGTTTGTAGCACCAAAAGGAGATAAACCAGATGTAAATAAAATCCAATCCTTTTTAGTCCCAAAACAAACTGGGGTTAATTACAATGCTGGTATTTGGCACTTTCCGTTGATTTCTATGAAAAATATGAATTTCCTAATTGTTGATAGAAAAGGAAAAGGAAACAATCTCGTCATTTATAAATTTAAAAAAGATAAAATTATTTTGAAAAAATGAAAAAAAAATACCCAAGAGATTTGGTGGGATATGGTTCCCAAAAAGTTAAAGTAAAGTGGCCTGGTAATGCTAAGTTGGCTTTGCAATTTGTGCTTAATTACGAGGAGGGAGCAGAGAATTGTACTCTTCATGGTGATAAAACTTCAGAAATATTTTTATCAGAAATTATAGGAGCAAAACCAATTAAAGGTCGACACTTAAATATGGAGTCAATTTATGAATATGGATCAAGAAGAGGGTTTTGGAGAATTCACGATCTATTTAATAAAAAGAAAATTCCACTTACTATTTTTGGAGTTGGTATGGCATTGGAAAGAAATAAAGAAGTTTGTTCGGCTATAAAAAAAGCAAATTATGAAGTTGCTAGTCATGGGTGGAGATGGATTGACTATCAAAATGTATCAAAGAAAAAAGAAAAGAATGATATGAAACTTGCAATAAAATCTATAAAAAAGATTTTTGGTAATCAACCTGCTGGTTGGTACACTGGTAGGTGTAGTGAAAATACTCTAGATTTAGTAATTGATAATGGTAATTTTTTATACTGTAGTGATACATACAGTGATGATCTTCCTTATTGGATAAAAAAAGGAAATAAAAAACAGCTAATGGTTCCTTATACACTTGATAACAATGATATGAGGTTTGCAACCAATCAAGGGTTTAATTCGGGTGAACAATTTTATAATTATTTAAAAGATAGTTTTGATGCCCTTTATGAGGAAGGAAAAACTTCACCAAAGATGATGTCGGTCGGCTTGCATTGTAGATTAATTGGAAGACCTGGTAGAATACAGTCTCTTAAAAAATTTTTGAATTACATCACAAAATTTAAGGATATTTGGATCTGCAAAAGAGTAGATATAGCTAAACATTGGATAAAAAATTATAGTTAAAATTTTTATTATTGTTCCGCAGCTATAGAAGTATAGTGAGCAACTGCTTCTATTTCCTCGTCAGTTAGTATACCCTCCATTGCGGGCATTACTCCTATACCGTTTCTAACTGCCATTATAATTCTTTGAATATCAGGTCTAATTTCATTTAAATTTGGGCCAACCATTGCGTTCGATCCAGCATCTGAGAGCATATGACATGCTGCACAATTTCCAGTTCCCAGAAAAACTTCTTTTCCCTTATTAAACAATTCATCAGCATTAACGTGGGTTAATGATAAAAATATCAAAAATAATGATGTACCAAAGAAATTTAAAAATAATTTTTTCACATAAATTTGGTATCATAATTAAAAAAATTTAAAAAGGAGAATTATGAAAGCTTATTGGATTGCAAATTATACTGAAATAAAAGATGACGAAAGACTTAAAAAATATGCCGTTAAAGCTAAAGAAGCGGTTGAAAAATATTCTGGAAAAATAATAGCGAGAAGTGCAAATAATGTAACTTTGGAAGGTAGGGAAATGGTTAGAGTAGCTCTTGCAGAATTTCCAGATATTGAAACAGCAAAAAATTGTTACAATTCTGAGGAGTATGTTGAAGCTAGAAAACATTTGGAAAATAATGCTACTAGAGAACACATAATTTTTGAGGGAATGTAAGATAATAAATTTTAAATTTATAAATTAAGAGCATGAAGATATTTGATTGTTTTATGTATTTTGACGAGGAAATGATTTTAGATCTTAGGCTAAATATTTTAAACAAATACGTTGATTATTTTGTAATCGTGGAAAGTACATTCACTCATCGTGGAGAAAAGAGAGAATTAAAATTTAATCAAAATAAGTTTGAACAATTTAAAGATAAAATCATTTATCTTATTTATGATCAAGTCCCAGAAAATATTGAAAGTATCAATGCAGATGATACCGAAAAAGAGAAATCAAGAAAATTGATTATGAATGCAATTTTTAGGGAAAATGGTCAAAGAAATTTCATTGAAAAAGGTTTAAAAAGTGCTGAAAGCGAAGATATTATTTTAATTTCAGATGTAGACGAAATACCAAACCTAAATGATTTAGATTTTAATCAAATAAATCAAAAAATTTTTTTGTTTGAACAAGATATGCTTTATTACAAATTTAATTTAAAATTACCTAATTTATCATGGAAAGGGTCAAGGGGCTGTAGAAAGAAATATTTTAAAAATCCTCAGTGGTTAAGAAATATAAAAGATCGTAAATACCCATTTTATAGGTTAGATGCATTTTTTTCTGAAAAAAAATTTATTAATTGTAAGATAATTAAAAATGGTGGATGGCATTTTACCAACTTAAAAACAGCTGAAGAAATAAAACATAAATTAAAATCATATCTTCATCATATTGAATTTGATAAAAATCCATTAACTACTGATCAAATTGATCAAATAATAAAAGATAAAATTGCAGTTTATAATTTATCAGCTGATCAAAGACAAAATAAATTAGGTGGGAACAAATTAGAAAATTATCCGATACAAAATTTACCTAAATTTTTAACTGATAATATAGAACAATACAGAGAATGGATAGATTAATATAGAGATTTAGTACTGTATAGGCTCAGGATCTATACTTCTCCATAAATACCAAGTTGCAACTGAACAATAGGGTGAAAATTTTTTGTTTAAATATTTAACGTAACTTTCTGGTGGTAGATATTTTTTATTAAAATTTTTTGAAATAGCTCTCAATAAACCAATATCCTGAATTGGCCAAATATTAGGACGATTATAAGTAAATAATAAAATCATTTCTGCTGACCATCTTCCAATTTGTCTTAATTGAGAAAGATAAATTATGGCATCTTCATCAGACATTTTTGAAATAAGTCTTGGATTAAACTCTTTACTTAATATTTTTTGAGCTAAACTTTTTATACCTTTCACCTTCTGTCTACTTAGACCACAACTTTTGAGCTGAATAGTAGACAACTTGCTTACTGTTTTTGCGTTAATTTTATTTTTACATTTTTTCTTAAATTTTAAAAAAACCGAATTAGCAGCAGCTACACTAATTTGTTGTCCAATTATACTTTTACAGAGAGAGAAAAAGACATCTTTTCTTGAAGTTAGCACTGTCTCTGAGGGAGATTTATATTTTTTAATCAAAGAGGACATGATTTTATCTTTTTTCGATAAATATTTTTTTGCTTTATTCCAATATGATGGAGTTTTACTCATGGCGTGAAACAGATAGCTTTTTTTTCAAATACATCTCTCTTCTAAATATAATAATAGATGAAACTATAACTAATAGGGCACCTAATAATGTTTTAGAAGTTGGTATTTCGTTCCAAATAAAATATCCAAATATTATAGCAAAGACCAATCCAAGATATTTTAAAGGAGAAACTAAACTTACTTCTGAATATTTGTAAGATTGTGACAACCATAAATTTGCTAGACCACCTAATATACCAACCATAGATAGCAAAAATAAATCAAGTAAACTTGGCAAGATCCATCCCTGATAAAAAGATAAAAAACTTAGAAGCATTATTGAGAATGAAAAGAAAAAACTAATTAACCAAGCAGGCTCGGTTGATGATAATTTTCTTATAGCAATAGCTACATAAGATAAGCCTAAGCAAAAAATTATTGGATAAATATAATATAAATTCAAAGAGCTAAAACCTGGTTCAGTGATGAAAATTATACCAACAAATCCTACTAAAACTGCTAACCATCGATAAATACCAACTTTCTCTTTTAGTAAAAAAATTGAAAATATAGTTATAAATATTGGTGCCGCAAATGAAATACTTACCACTGTTGCTAAAGGCAAATTTCTTAATGCTATAAATATAGAAACCAAAGCAATTAATCCTGCTAAACATCTTTTAAAATGAAGAAATGGTCTAGTTGTTTTGTAAAAATCTAAATATCTGTCTTTAGGAATAAGAAATAAAATAGGAATTATTCCACAAAATCCTCTGAAAAATAATACTTGTCCAACAGGATAATCCTCAGACCATTTAACAATCACATCCATAAGTGAAAATGCACATACCGATATGAACATGTAAAAAAAGCCTAATTGATTTTTTGATAGCATATGATTAACTTTAGATTAATTAACTTAATTATCAATGGAAATAGCAATTTTAGGATTAGGATGTTTTTGGGGACCAGAAATTAAGTTTAGTAAACTTGATGGAGTTATAAAAACAGAAGTAGGTTATTGTGGAGGTCATAATGCTGAAACAAATTATAAAGAAGTATGCACAGGCACAACAAATCATGCAGAAGTAGTAAAATTAGATTTTGATCCTAAAGTAATATCTTACGAGAAAATTCTTGAATATTTTTTTGAAATTCATGACCCAACAACATTAAATTCTCAAGGACCAGATTTTGGAACCCAATATAGAAGTGAAATATTTTATTTAAATGATCAGCAAAAAATTACTGCTGAAAAAATGATAGAAAAAGAAAACGTCAAATTGTCTGGAAAAGTAGTAACAAAAACTTCTTTAGTTAAAAATTATTGCCCAGCTGAAGAGTATCACCAACGATATTTGGAAAAAAGATAAAATGTCTTTAGTTGATACAAGTTGGTTAGAAAATAATATAGATAAAGTAAAAATTATTGATTGCTCATGGCATATGCCTCAAACTCAAAGAAACGGTTTTGAGGAATATACAGAGGAACATATTCCATATGCTATTTTTTTTGATTTAGATAAAAATTCTAAATTAGATACTGATTTACCACATATGCTTACTGATACTAAATCTTGGGAAAAAATAATGAGCAACATGGGTATAGAAAATAATGATCGAATAGTAATTTACGATAATTCTGATGTTATTAGTTCTTGTAGATGTTGGTACAATTTAATTTATTATGGACATGATCCTAAACTAGTTCATGTTCTGGATGGTGGATTAAAAAAATGGAAAAAAGAAAATAAACCTACAGATAACAAAGAAGTAATCAATCAAACTTCAAAGTATATATGTAAAGAAAATATAGAACTAGTTAAAAATAAAAAACAAATAGATGAAAATATTAATTCACATGAATTTAATGTTGTTGATGCAAGAAGTCGAGAAAGATTTGAAGGCAAAGTTGCTGAACCAAGGAAAGGTCTTAGAAGTGGTTCAATAAAAAATTCTTTTTGCCTTCCCTTTTCTGAATTAATAAACGATGACCATACTTTCATAAGTAAAGATAAAATAATGGAAAAATTTAAGTCCTTTAAATTTGACCATGATAAAAATCTAGTATTTTCCTGTGGTTCTGGAGTAACTGCAAGTGTATTGGCACTAGCTTATTCTTTAATAAATGCTAAATATATGCCGACAATTTACGATGGCTCTTGGGCTGAATACGGAAAAAATTAACTTATGAAAACATCTACAAAAATAACAAGTATAGTAATCATATTCTTCTTAATCATTGCAACAGTAATCATTGGAAGAACAATGATAGGTAATCATTTCAAAAAAAAATTTAGTAAAAGACCACCTCCTGGAATAATAATAACTACTACTCAAGAGAGAGTTTTTGAAAATGTTGTTAGTACATACGGGACCGCAACTCCAATTCAAACACAATCATTTAAAATTGAAAAATATGAAATATTAAAACCTATAAAGTTTAATCAAAAAGTTAAAAAGGGCGATGTAATTGCTGAGCTTAAAAATCGAAAAGTAATTGCTCAATTTGATGGTGTTATTGGAAAAAGAGAATTTTCGGAAGATATAGAGGTTTCAAAATCTTCAATATTAATTAATCTTGAAGATACTAGCTCAATATATTGTGATGTAGACATACCTGAAATTTTTGTGCCATTTATTAAGGTTGGTCTGCCAGTTGATATTAAATTTTCTGGATATAAAAATAAAATTTATAAAGGTGAAGTAGACTCTTTTGCTAGCAGGATAAGTGAAGATACAAGAGCTTTAGCAACAAGAATTAAGATGGATAATGCATCAGGTGAAATATTACCTGGCTCATTTTTAGAAATATCAATTAAATATGATGTAAGAAATGGCTTAAGTGCTCCTGACACTAGTACAATTGTCGAGGGTGAAAATGTTTTTATTTATAAAGTAGATGAAAAAAATAAAGTAATGAAAACAAAGGTAACCATTGGTGATAGATATTTAGGCTTTGTAGAAATATTAGATGGATTAAATAATGGAGATAAAATTGTTGCAGAAGGAACAAAAAAAGTAAGACCAAATTTAACAATCAGACCTATTGAGAAAGGTGCTAAAAAAAAACAAGAAAATTCTAGCTGGGGTAAAAAAGATAAATCAAAAAAAGCTGAAGAAAAAAAAGGTAAATTTGATTGGTTAAAAAATATTTTTAAAAAATCAGATAAAGAGAAAAAATAATTAAATGTATATAACTGAAGTTAGTATTAAACGACCTGTTGTTGCTTGGGTCATGTCTTTAATATTAATTATTTTTGGTATTTTTGTCTTTTTAGAATTGCCAGTTAGAGAACTTCCTGATGGTATACAGCCTCCGGTAGTTCAAGTTCAAACTGATTATAAATCTGCTTCAGCCGAAATTGTTGATGAAGAAATAACTCAAAAATTAGAAGACGTAATTGGTGGAGCTGAGGGTATCAAAAATATTGACTCAAGTTCTCTTAATGGAAGAAGTAGAATTAATATTCAATTCAACACAGACATTGATTTAGATGATGCTGCTAATGATATTAGGGAAAGAGTTGCAAGAGTTGTAGATAATTTACCAAGTGAGTCAAACCCTCCACAAATTTTAAAACAGGCAGCAGGTTTTACAACTACAATGTGGGTAGCTTTATCATCTCCAACTTGGAATGATTTAGATCTTGGAGATTATGCTGAAAGATATCTTGTAGATGCATTCTCAAGTGTACCAAACGTAGGTCGAATTTTAGTTGGTGGATTAAGAGAGCTTAGTGTTAGAGTTTGGATAGATCCAATAAAATTAGCTGCGAATGATCTTACAATTCAAGAAGTTGAAAGAGCTCTTAGAAATGAGAATATAAATCTTCCAGCTGGAACCTTAGAAGCTAATAACAAAGACTTAACTTTAAACATTGATAAATCCTATTCTAATATTGACACTATTAAACAATTACCACTTAAAAAAAATAAAGATAAAGTTATCATTTTATCTGATGTAGCTAATATAGAGTTTGGACCTGTTTCAGAAAAAACTTTATTTAAAGCACAAAGAAAAAATGCAGTAAATTTAAAAACTGTAGGAATTGGAATTTATGCAAAAAGTGGTGCATCAACGGTAGAACTTTCTAAACAAATAAAAACTAAAATTAAAGAACTTAACAAATCCTTACCTGATGGTTTAAAGTTGGAGATAGCATTTAACAGAGCAACCTACATTGGTGCAGCAATTGAAGAAGTATATAAAAGTTTAGTAATTGCATTCGTGCTAGTTGTTTTAATTATTTATCTTTTTTTAGGTAACCTAAAAGCTGTAATAGTTCCTGCGGTTGCTTTACCAGTTAGTCTTATTGGATCATTTCTCGGATTATATATATTTGATCTATCAATTAATATTTTTGTATTACTAAGTTTTATTCTAGCAATTGGTATAATCACTGATGATTCTGTGATCATGACTGATGCGATCTATACAAGAATTGAAAATGGAGAAACACCTTTAGTGGCTGCTTACAAAGGTTCTAAACAAATTACATTTGCAATTATTGCAACGACTTTAATTCTTGTAGCAGTATTTTTACCTTTAATTTTTATTAAAGGAATATCAGGAACTTTGTTTAAAGAAACAGCAATAGCCTTATCTTTTTCAATTGTTGTATCTTCTTTTGTGGCATTAACATTATCTCCAATGCTAGGAAGTAAATTTTTAAACAAAAAAGAAAAAATTAATTTCTTCGTAAAAAAATTCAATAATGGTTTCAAATCTTTCACGGGATTTTATGTAAACTCCCTTAAATATTGGATTAATAAACAGAAAACTATTTCAATATTTATAATTTTAATTATTGCTGCCTCAGCTTATTTATTTAGTTTTTCCAAAAAAGAATTGATACCAATCGAAGATAGGGGTGCTTATTTAATTATTGGGTCAACTGATGAAGGAAGTTCATTTGAATATACCCAAGAAAAAGCACAAATAATTGAAGGAAGAATATTAAGATTATTGCAGGCAGAAGACAGCCCATATGCAAGACTAATCATGAGAGTTCCTGGTTTTGGAAGATCTGCAACGTCTTATAACAGTTTTATAATTATTGCATTACTTGATGAATGGAAAAATAGAGAAAAAGGTAGTCAAACAATATTAAGAGAAGCAATTGGACAAGTGGTATCTGTGCCTGAAACTTTTGCTTTTCCAATTTCTCCACAATCAATAAGAGTATCTAGTTATAATAAGCCTGTTCAAATGGTGATATATGGATCTAGCTACGAAGAATTAGAAGAAATTCAAAATAGTGTCTTAAGAGAATTAAGAAAAAATAGAAATATGTCTAGAATTGAAAGTGATTATACAAAAAATAAACCTGAGGTTAAATTAATCACTAATAAAAACAGAGCAAATGATTTGGGAGTTTCTACTGAAAATATAGGTAGAACTCTAGAAACCCTTTATGGAGGAAAAAGAGTAACAACTTTTAGTAAAGAAGGAAGAGAATACCCAATTATTTTACAACAATATTTAGCAGACAGAAGAGATAAAGATGGGTTGTCAAAAATTTTTGTTAGATCTGAAACAACTGGTAAACTTGTATCTGTTGCAAGCTTAGTTGAGTTTAAAGAGAAAGGCACTGCTGAAGCACTCCCAAGATATAATCGTCAAAGAGCAGTTACAATTTCTGCTGCCCTTGCAGAAGATTATACTCTAACAGAGGCTATAAAATACCTGGAAGATGTCATGATTAGAGTTGCTCCTCAAAATCAAATCACTTGGAAAGGAAAATCTGAGGAGTTAAAAGAAACAACAAATGAGATATACTTAATTTTTGCTCTTGCTTTGTTAACTGCTTATTTAGTTATGGCTGCAACATTTAACTCTTTTGTTCATCCATTTATTATTATTTTAACAGTTCCGCTAGCTGTATTTGGTGGCTTAGTATTTATTTTATTTTTAAATAGTTCAGTAAATATTTTCTCTCAAATCGCTTTAATAATACTGATTGGTATATCCACAAAGAATAGTATTTTGATTGTAGACTACACAAACCAGATAAGAACTACCGGTGTTAAAATTCAGGACGCTATAATTAAAGCTTGCCAACTTAGAATTCGACCAATCGTAATGACCTCACTTAGTACAATGATAGCAATGCTTCCATTAGTTATTGGAAATATTGGCCCAGGTGCAGGTGAAGGCTCTAGATTAGCTGTGGGTTCTACAATTTTAGGAGGAATGATTATTTCAACCTTCTTTACTTTATATGTAACTCCAACAATGTATTTAGCTCTTGCAAAAAATACTAAGCGAATTGATGCGGTTGATATTGAATTAAAAAAACAGCTAAATTAAAAAATAATATATTTTGACGTTGATAAAGAATTTTTACATTCTGATAATTGTTGCTTATAAATATTTGATTGTTTCTCCACTCTTTTGGCTAGATTAATTACTTTTTTATTTTTTTTATAGTTTTTATAGTTACCCCACCCTTCATGATAAGCAATATACTGCTTGAAAGCATCTTTTTTTGAAACTTTTAAAATTTTTTCAGTTTTATTTGTATACCAACCAATAAAATCTACACTGTCTTTAAATCTGGTCCTAGCAGCAAGCTTATTCCCAGTTTCTTCTTTATATTGTTTCCACGTTCCTTTTACAGCCTGTGAATAACCGAAAGAACTTGATGGTCTCTTATAAGGCACTACTTTAAATAATTTTTGTCTAGGAGGTTTTGCTAACCAGTCAAAACTGGATTCCATTTTTATAATTGCAAGCTGTAAATAAACTGGGGTTCCCCATTTTTTTTCAGCTTTTTTTGCATGTTTATACCACATGTATCTTTCATTAAATATGGAACAACTATTTGCTGTATTTTTTGGGACGGACGAGCAACCTGAAATAAAAATTATTAAAATAAATAAATAATTAATTTTTAAAATTTTCATTTTTTTTAAAAAAGTAAAATATAATTATGGCTATAATTACACCCGATAGATTTCCAAATAAGTCTGAAAATTCAAAACTTCTATTGGGTACGAAGTATTGTAAAACTTCAAGCAGAATAGATAAGAATACTAAGTATATACTTAAAATATTGAATTGATTACTTTTTCGGTAAGTTAGAAAACCGATAACTGAAAGCACTATATAGGCGTACAAATGATTTGTTGAAACAACATAATTTGCAGTTATCTGAGGTTGGATTTTACAATCATTGTAAATATAACAGCCAAGTAAACTACCTGGAAACAAATACAAAATAATTAGAATGAAATTACATAAGTAAAAAATAAATTTATATTTTGTAAAATAATTAATCATTAATAATATAGTTTTATTTATCAAATTGATTTAAAAGATAAACAAATGAGTTATTTAATTTTAGTAAGACACGGTCAAAGTGTGTGGAATCTTGAAAAGAAATTTACTGGATGGGTTGATGTAGATCTGACAGAAAATGGAAAATCAGAGGCAAAAAAAGCTGGTGAACTAATAAAACAAGAAAAAATTCAAATTAATGTGTATTACTCCTCTTTTCAATTAAGGGCTAAAAACACTTTAAAAATTATACAGGAAGAATTACAAGATTTTAAAGAAGTAAAGAGCGCATGGGAATTAAACGAGAGACATTACGGTGCTCTTACAGGGTTAAATAAAGATGAAATGAAAAAAAAACTTGGAGAAGAAAAAGTTCATCAATTTAGACGTTCTTGGGACCTTAGACCCGACCCTTTAGATAAAAAAAATCCATATCACCCACTAAATATTGAAACATACAAAAAAATTCCTTTAGAAAAAATTCCTGATACCGAGTCACTAAAAGATACATATGAAAGAGTAATAAAGTTTTATAGTAACGAGATAGAAAAGAAATCAAGTGAAAATATTCTTATTTCTGCCCATGGAAATTCCATTAGAGCTCTTTGCAAATATTTGTTTAATTTAAATAACAATGAGATTTCTAAACTTGAAATTCCAACAGGAAACCCACTTTTAATTGAATTAGAAAACAGCAAAATTTCTAATTGCAAATATCTTGATCAAGAACGAGCTAAAGATCTTTTAGTTTTTTAAAAATATCCAGATCAGTTAAATGATAAAAATCTTTTTGGCTTTCATAACCAAATAATTTTTTTTGATCTAATAAATTATTCCAAATTTCCAAAATTGAGTAATTTTCTATGTTCTCTTTAATAAATAATTTTTTATTAATTATTTGACATCCAATGTAAATGAATTCTTTTTCAACCTCTTTGTTAATTAAATTATTTTTTAAATTAAAATCACCTTTTAACTTTTTATCAAAACTAAATTTTTTATTTACTAAAAGAAGAATGTTTTCTAATTTTTCAGAAAAATACATTTTTTCCATTTTTAATATCTCATCTTTATAGTCATTACTCCAAATTGTATCTGGATTAAAAATTATAAAATCCTTTTCATGAGAGTCTTTAATCATATTTTGAATACCTCCACCTGTATCTAAAATATCCTCACCATCCTCAATTATTTTGATATCAATATTGAAATTTTTACTTTTTAAAAAAACTGAAAATTGATCCTTTAAATAAAAAGTATTTATTAAGATTTTTTGAATACCTAGTTTTTCGATTAAATTAATACATCTTTCCAGCATGCTTACATCTTTAATCTCTAATAAGGGCTTAGGAGTATTTAAAGTAATTGGGTTTAATCTCTTACCAAAACCTGCACATAAAATTAAAGCTGTATTTATTTTCATAATTTTACCTTATAAATTTTGGAAAATTATCTTTTAATAGCAACATCAAATTATTAAATTGATTTTGCTCTTTAATTCTATGATTAATCAATTCCCAAGCATAAGGAATTAATTTAAGATATTTTTTTTTATTATCTCTTTCAGCTAAACGCATAAATATACCAATTATTTTTAAATTCCTTAAAACAGATAATATTTCAAAATCTTTTTTAAATTGTTCTAAATCAATTTTTTTATTTGTTTTGACGTAAAACTTAAATACTTTCTCTTTTAATTCATTGGGTGTTTTTAATCTTACATCATCAATTAAGGATGCTAAATCGTAAGCTCTATTGCCCATTAGTGCATCTTGACTATCTATTACCGCAATTTTTTTATTGTGATACATCAAATTTGAAACATGAAAATCTCTATGAACAAATGTAACATTTCTATAATTTAATTTTGATAATAATTTTTTTATCTCTAATCTAAATTTTTTTTTAAATTGAATACTTTTGGATTTAGACAATATCTTTGGTGCATACCAGTCACAAAAAAGTTTAGTTTCATCAAATAAAATTTTGTTTTTATATTCTTGAACTTTATATAATTTGTTTTTAAAATTTTTTACTTTTTTATCTTTAATTAATTGTATTTTGTTTAAAATTTTTATTATCTTTTTAAAAATGACATATTTATTATTCTTTTTACTTTTTAAAATTTGAAACAAAGTTTGATCTCCAAAGTCATTTATTTCTATATAATTATTAATATAATTTTCACTTATTAGATTTGGTGCTAAAATTTTATTTTTAATTAAAATTTTATTTATCGCATCGTAAATTAAAAGATTTTTTAACTTTTCTTTCTTGGATATTACAATAATAGATTTATTTTCTCTGTTTCTGTAAAATTCTCTGAAAGATGCGTCACCTTTTATTTTTTTCAATTTTGCTAAGCTTTTCATCAAAATAGGTTTTAATTTAAACTTTTATATCTACAGTTCTATCATTTAATTGATTTAAATAATTAAATGTTAAAGTTATAAATTTTATATCTTGTTTGTCAGCAATCAATTGTGGCCATTCTATAAGTGTTATTAATTTATTATCTTTCTCAAAAATATCTAAATTATTGATATCTTCCTTCCTATTAATTCTAAATAAATCATAATGTTTTATTCTTATATCTTTTACCTGATACTCATTTAATAAACTAAAAGTAGGGCTTGTAATTTCTGATTGTGTTAAATTATTTATTTTTTGATACTCATTTATAAAATATTTAACAAAGGTTGTTTTACCAACACCCATCTCTCCATATAAAAAAACAAACTCACCACCTTTAAGATATTTTGTAAATTCTTTAGCTAATTCTTTAGTTAACTTCTCTGAAGTGATATCGATTGTGCTATCTTTAATAGCGATAGGCATCTGGTTTGAAAGGACCTTCTGTTCCAACGCTTATATAATCTGCTTGCTCTTTTGATAATTTTGTTAGTTTTGCTCCAACTTTTTTTAAATGCAAAGTTGCTACTTTTTCATCTAAATGTTTTGGAAGTACATAAACTTTATTTTCATAATTTTTATGATTATGCCAAAGTTCTATTTGAGCAATAACTTGATTAGTAAATGATGCACTCATTACAAAACTTGGATGTCCAGTTGCACAACCAAGATTAACTAATCTTCCTTCAGCTAAAAGAATAATTCTTTTACCACTAGGCAGCTCTATTTCATGCACTTGAGGTTTTACTTCAGTCCATTTATAATTCTTAAGAGCCTCAACTTGTATTTCATTATCAAAGTGACCAATATTACACAAGATGGCTCTATCTTTCATATCTCTCATATGGTCTGCGGTAACAATATCTTTGTTACCTGTGGCTGTTACAACTATATCCGCTCTACTTATAGCCTCCTCCATTAATACCACTTCATAACCTTCCATTGCAGCTTGGAGAGCACAAATTGGATCTGCCTCAGTAACTAAAACTCTAGCACCACTTTGTCTTAAAGATGCAGCACTTCCTTTTCCAACATCTCCAAAACCAGCAACAATTGCAATTTTTCCAGACATCATTACATCAGTAGCTCTTCTTATTCCGTCAACTAAGCTTTCTCTGCATCCATATAAATTATCAAATTTTGATTTTGTAACAGAGTCATTCACGTTTATTGCTGGAACTAAAAGGGATTTATCTTTTTCCATTTTATTTAGTGCTTTAATTCCAGTGGTAGTCTCTTCTGAAACACCTTTTATATCTTTCATTAAATCCTGATATTCATTGTGCATAATAGCTGTTAAATCTCCACCATCATCTAATAACATGTTAGGCTTCCAGTCAGGTTTTCCAATTATAGTTTGTTTAATACACCATAAATATTCCTCTTCTGTTTCACCTTTCCAGGCATAAACAGGGATCCCAGCCTTTGCAATTGCAGCGGCCGCATGATCTTGAGTTGAAAAAATATTACAAGAAGACCATCTCACTTCAGCACCCAATGCAACTAAAGTTTCAATTAATACAGCTGTTTGAATTGTCATATGTAGACATCCAATTATTCTTGCACCATTTAATGGTTTTTCTTTAGAATACTCTTCTCGTAATGCCATTAAACCAGGCATTTCACTTTCAGCTATTGATATTTCTTTTCTACCAAATTCAGCTTGGGCAATGTCTTTTACTTTATAATCTTCCATGGCAAGCTTTATACAGCTAAGTATTTATTTATCAAGATATGATTAAACATTGGGAAATCTTATCTCTATCATTGCTCCTTCTTTATCAATACGATTAGATGCTACAATTTCACCATCGTGGAGTTCAACCAAGTTTTTTACAATATTTAAACCTAAGCCTGAATGTTCTCCAAATTTTTCAGGTCTATTACTATAAAATCTTTTAAATATTCTTGACGTGTCTTTTTCTTTAAATCCTTGTCCTTCATCAATAATTTTGATTGATATTTGATTTTTCCCATTAACAGAAACATCAACAAAAACATTAGTACCGTCTTTACTAAATGATATTGAATTATCTAATAAATTTGCAATGATTTGCTCAATTCTGTTTTCTATACCATTTATAAAATATTTATCTTTTCCGTCATTTTTATATTCAATTTTAATTCCTTTTTTTACATGATGAATATTATTGTAATCATCAACAACAGATTGAATGATAGGTTCAATATTAATTTTTTTCATTTTTTCTTTACTTAAAGCAACTTCATCCTTTAACATTTGCGAATAATCAGTAATTAATCTTTCTATTCTTTGAACGTCATGACTAAGTATATTCAATAATCTATTTCTTTGTTCGCTATCATTTGTGTCTTGTAAAATTTCTGATGCACTTTTTAAAGATGCTAATGGATTTCTAATTTCATGAACTAAATCTGTCGAAAAATTTTCAGCATGTGCAACTCTATTTTGAAGCTCATTTGTCATATCCTCTAAAGAATTAGATAAAAGTCCTAATTCATCATTTCTTTTTTTTAAATTTTCAATACCTGGTTTAATTTGACTTTTTTCTTTGACACGAATTGTATATCCAACGAGATTTTGTATTGGTTTAATAAAATATCTGCTTAAAACAAAAGAAAAAATTAATATTACAAATCCTACAGATATAGCTGTTCTTATTACAAATGCTTTTCTCTCATCTATCGCTGTCTTTATTTCATTAGCATTTTCTGTAATAGCTACATAACCAAGATTAATTTCATTCTTTGTAACATTCTTAATTGTTGTTACATTAAATTGATTAAAATCTTCTTGAGTAAATGTGTAAGGAGCTCCTAAATTTTCAGAACTAGAATAATTTTTTAATATATCTTTGAATGAAAGAGGTTTTTTTTCATCAATTTTTATATTTTTTTCCTCAATAGTTTTTTCTATTTCCTCATTATCTAAACTTTCAAATTCAATTTTATCAAGTCTTGTAGAGAATGACCTTGGATCAAGATCTAAAGTATCAGTGTCTCCGATAAGGTTAAGTTGATCATCAAAAAATATTACTCTATCTAAATTTTGAAAAATAAACCTCGTAGAAAATAAAAATCTTCTAATATCGTCAGATTGGAATTTTACATCTAGCCTTAAAATATTATCAATAGTGTTGTTAATAATGTTTGTGTGATTTTGAGATTTTTTTTTTATTAAACTTGGCTGAATATTATTTAGATATATGAATGTAAATAGTCCGATAATTGTAAAAATTACAAAATTTATAAATAAAAATTTTTTTAATATAGAGAGAGTTTTTAAGTATTTACTAAACATTAGCTAACATTCCATCTATATCCACTACCATACCTAGTTTCAATAGCTGAAAAATCAGGATCTACTTTTTTAAATTTTTTTCTAATTCGTTTTACGTGACTATCAATAGTTCTATCCTCAATATCTGTATCCTCTCGGTAAGCTATATCCATAAGCTGAGCTCTTTCTTTAATTATACCGGGCCTCTTTGCTAATTCTTTAACAATTAAAAACTCAGTTGTCGTCAATTTATCAGGCAACTGTTTTCCATTCCATTCACACTCGAGTTGTGATGGATCTAATTTTAATCTTCCATGAGATATCAGGCTTTTATTTTCCTCTAGAATGTTATTTGAATCTTTTTTTCTTAACTGCACTCTAATTCTTTCAATCAATACTTTTATGGAAAAACCTCCTGATTTTTTTACAAAATCATCTGCACCCAGCTTTAGACCTAGCAACTCATCAATTTCATCATCTTTAGATGTTAAAAAAATTACTGGTAAGGAAGTTTTTTTTCGAAGTTTTTTTAGTAATTCTTCTCCATCCATCTTAGGCATCTTTATATCTATGACTGCTAAGTCAGGTGGCATTCTGGTTAAACCGATTAATGCACTTTCACCATCAATATATGTTTGAACTTTAAAACCCTCTTTTTCCAATGCGATACTCAAACTTGTTAAAATATTTCTATCGTCATCAATTAAAGCTATTGTTTGTTTTTGCATAAAGTAGTTTAAAAATACTAAATTGTCCTAATTTGGGCAATGTTATAAATTTAATGTAACATACCCCAATTATCTCCAACATTAATATCAACTGTTAAAGGAGTTGAAAAAGAATGATAATCACTCTGAGCCACACTGGTCATTTCTTTCTCAATTAATTTAATCATTACTTTTTCATCTTTTTTTGGAATTTCAAAAATTAATTCATCATGAATTTGCAAGAGCATTTTTGAATTAGAATTTTTTTTCTCTGATAATTTCTTATCTAATCTTATCATAGCTAATCTCATTACTTCAGAAGCAGAACCTTGAATGGGAGCATTAATTGCAGCACGTTCTTGAAAATTTCTGACATTAAAGTTTTTGTCATTTATTCCATTAAAGTGGGACCTTCGTCCAAAAATATTGTTAACATATCCACTTTTCCTACAAAATTTAATTGTATTATCCATGTAAACTTTAATTTCTGGAAACTTAGCAAAATATGAATTCAAAAATTCCTCTGCTTCATAGTTTGAAACATTTATTTGCTTAGCTAACCCATATTGCGAAATTCCATAAATAATTCCAAAATTAATAGCCTTAGCCTTTCGTCTGTGATCTTGATTAACTTTTTTGATATCAATATTAAATATTTGGCTAGCTGTTAAAGAGTGAATATCTTCTTTATTTTTAAAAGCTTTTTTCAGTTCTTTTACATCTGCCAGGTCTGCTAAAATTCTCATCTCAATTTGATTGTAATCTGCAGAAATTAATAGGTGCCCTTTTTTTGCAGTGAAAGCTTTTCTTATATCTTTTCCATCTTCTGATTTAATTGGTATGTTTTGTAAGTTGGGATCACTAGATGCTAGTCTTCCAGTCGTTGTAGCAGCCAGCAAAAACGAAGTGTGAACTCTTTTTGTATTTGGGTTTAAATGTTCAGGTAAAGCATCTGAATAAGTATTTTTTAATTTTGAAACTTGTCTCCATTCTAAAATTAATTTTGGAAACTCGTGACCTTTGAAAGCTAAATCCTCTAAAACACTTGCACTTGTTGCAAAACTTCCTTTTTTAGTTTTCTTTAAACCAGCTATTTTCAAGTCGTTATAAATTATTTCACCTAATTGCTTTGGAGATGCGATATTGAACTCTTTTTTAGAAATTTTAAATACTTCTTTTTCAAGTTTTTGGATTTTTTTTTCAAATTTAGATGAAAGAGATTTTAAAAACTTACTGTCAATTTCAACTCCTTCTATTTCCATAAATGCAAGAATTTTAATTAATGGCTTTTCAAAAATTTCATAGATATTTATCATTTTTTCTGATTTTAAATTTTTAATAAATTTCTTGTATAATCTAAAAGTAACATCAGCATCTTCAGCGGCGTAATCTTTTGCTTTATCTAATTCTACTTCGCTAAAATTAATCTCTTTCTTTCCTGTTCCAACCATCTCTTTAAAAGAAATAGTTTTATGCCCTAAATGAATTTCTGATAAAGTATCCATATTATGTCTATTTTTTCCAGCATCTAAAACATAAGACATCAGCATTGTATCTTCCATTGATGAAAGTGTTATTCCACACTTATAAAATACGATAAAATCAAATTTTATATTTTGACCTATTTTTTTAATACTAGGATCTTCTAATATTTTTTTTAATTTTTTAATTACTGAATCTTTTTTAAGACACTTGGGTGACTTATGACCAACTGGTATGTAACATGCTTTTCCAATTTTAGAACAGAGAGAAATACCCACTAAATCTGCTTGGTGAGGATCTAATGAGGTTGTTTCCGTATCAACAGCAACTTCACCAACTTCTTCTGCCTCTTCTATCCATTTATCAATTTCATCTAAGCTATTAATTAAGTAATAATTTTTACTATTTATCGTTTGTTGTTTTTCTAGATTTTGAGTTTCAATCTTGTTACTTTCTAGTTCAGGTTCTCCATAAGCAGAAATTGCAGAACTTAACAACCTGTTAAATTCCATTTCTCTTAAAAATTTATATAATTTATCTTTATCTATATTTTGCAGTTTAAATTCACTTAACTCTCTATTAACAGGAGAGTTATGATCTAGTGTTACAAGTTTTTTACTTATTAATGCTTTATCCTTATTTTCTATTAATGTTTCTCTTCTTTTATTTTGCTTAATTTCATTAGCAGATTTAAGTAAATTTTCTAAAGTACCATATTTGTTAATTAGCTCTGCAGCTGTCTTAACACCTATACCTGGAACACCAGGAACATTATCACTACTATCTCCTGCTAAAGATTGCACATCAATAACTTTTGAAGCATCTACTCCAAATTTTTTTAAGACATCATCGTCAGTTATAAATTTGTTTTTCATGGGGTCAAAAATTCGAACCCCTTTTTTGTAAAGCTGCATTAAATCTTTATCTGATGAGACAATTGTAACTTTTGCACCTTTTTTAAGGATTTGATCAACATATGTAGCTATTAAATCATCTGCTTCATAATTAGGAAGATCCACAGATGGTAAATTGAATGCTAGTACTGATTTTCTTATATATTCAAATTGAGGAGCCAAATCATCAGGCGCCTCTGACCTATTAGCTTTGTAATCACTATAAATTTCATTTCTGAAAGTTTTTCTTGCTGAGTCAAATATTACTGCAAAATGTGTTGGTTTTTGCAAGTTTTGATCAGATTTTGAGTCCTCTAATAATTTAAATAACATACTGCAAAAACCACTTACAGCACCTGTTGGAAGTCCATCACTTTTTCTAGTCAATGGAGGCAAAGCATAATAAGCTCTAAAAATATAACCAGAGCCATCAATCAAATAAAAATGATCTGTTTTTTGAATTTTATTCATGAAGTATTATTAAATATTATAATGATAACATATTCTGTATATAAAAAAATTTACTTTCAATTATTATAACAATTATAAGTAGATTATTTTTTATATTTTGAGTATTATTTAGCGATGGAATTAACAAAAAATCTCACACAAGCTAAACTATTTAAATCTCTGGTTGTTATTGTCCTTGGTTCAATAGCACTAACTATATCAGCAAAGATCAAAATTCCTTTCTATCCAGTTCCTATGACTATGCAAACATTTGTTGTATTATTTTTAGGAATAAGTTTAGGGCATAAAATTGCACTAGCTACAATTGGTCTATATCTAGTTGAAGGAATTGCAGGGCTTCCTGTATTTTCAAATTCTCCTGAAAAAGGTGTTGGATTAGTTTACTTTACAGGACCAACTATGGGTTACTTAATTGGTTTTTTAGCGGCTTCTTACCTAGCTTCTAAAATAAAGATTGATGACAATTTTTTCGTTATTTTATTTAAGTTAATTATTGCAACATCAACAATCTATATTTTGGGTCTAATTTGGCTTGGAACATTGATTGGATGGGATAAGCCAATATTTGCTTTAGGCGCAAAACCATTTCTATTAGCTGAGATTTTTAAAATTATGCTTTTAGCTCTTTTGACTAAGCAAATAATTAAAATTAAAAAATTTATCTAGGCGATCTTTTAGAAAGAATTCTTTGAAGAGTCCTTCTGTGCATTTTAAGTCTTCTGGCTGTTTCTGAAACATTCCTATTACATAACTCGAAAACTCTATGTATATGTTCCCACTTAACTCTGTCAGCCGACATGGGATTTTCTGGTGGGGCTGCTTTTTTTGAAGGATCTGCTAATAATGCTTTCTCTACATCTTCAGCATCAGCAGGTTTAGCTAAATAATCTATAGCACCTTCTTTGATAGCAGCAACTGCCGTTGGAATATTTCCATAACCAGTTAACATGATAATCCTACTTTCACTATTTGAAGACTGAATTTCTTTTACAACCTCAAGTCCATTACCGTCTGCGAGCCTTAAGTCTACAACCGCAAAACCAGGTTTTTTAGTTTTTACAGATTCAACTCCCTTTTGCACACTCTCAGCTTGAAAAACCTCAAATCCTTTTTTTTCCATCGCTCTTGCTAAACGCTCACGGAAAGGATTATCATCATCCACAATTAATAATGACTTATTCTCAAAATCGCTAAGATTCTGTAGTTTTGCTTCTTCTTTCATGACCCTTATATGGGGTCTCTGCAAGATATTACAATATATGAATTTTACGCATTTCTGGCTTGAATTATTTGCTTTACTTTAGTGCTGTTTACTTTATATGCCAAAAAATATTAAAGTTTTTTTTAAAAAGACTTTTTTTTATTAAATTTTTTTTGGAGGCATTTAAAATGCAAAAATTTAAATCAGTTGAAGAATTAGTTAATCAGCTGAAACCTGAAAAACCAGTTTACTGTATTAGAAAGAATTCCATTAAATCTGCTGTTAAATTTTTCCTAAACAAATTTCCAGGTAAAATTTTATATGCAGTTAAAACTAATCCACACCCTGAGGTAATCAAAACAATTATAGAAAGTGGAGTTGAGCAATTTGATGTTGCTTCAATTGAGGAAATTAAAAATATTAGAACTTTTAGCAATACAACTAAATGCTCTTTTATGCATACTGTTAAAAGCAGAGAAAGTATAAAAGAAGCATATTTTAATTATGGTGTAAAAACTTTTTCATTAGATACTAAAGATGAACTGATTAAAATAATTGAAAGTACAAATAATGCTAAAGATTTAGAGTTATTTGTAAGAGTAGCTGTTTCAAATGAACATGCAGAAATTGATTTATCAAAAAAATTTGGTGCTTTAACATCAGAAGCAATTGGTTTGTTAAGACTTGTAAAACAACATGCTAAAAAGATTGGTTTAAGTTTTCATGTTGGTTCACAATGTATGCATCCAATTTCTTATTCAAAAGGAATTAGTGAAATTGGAAATATAATTAAAAAGACAAAAATTATTCCAGATTACATTAATGTAGGTGGAGGTTTCCCTACAATCTATCCTGACTTAATTCCGCAATCTTTAGGTAGTTATTTTAATGAAATAAATAAGAGTTTAGAAAACTTAAAGCTTGAAAAACTTCCTGAAATTATTTGTGAGCCTGGCAGAGCTATAGTTGCTGAAAGTGGTTCAACAGTTGTAAGAGTTAATTTAAGGAAAAAACAAAAGCTTTATATTAATGATGGTACCTATGGTACTCTTTTTGATGCTGGTACACCAAACATTGTATTCCCATCTAGAATGATTAAAGAAAATTCTAATAAAATAATTTCAAAAAAATTAACTGCTTTTGATTTCTTTGGACCTACATGTGATAGCATGGATTATATGAAAGGTCCTTTTTTGCTTCCAAATAATATTAAAGAAAATGATTATATTGAACTTGGTCAACTTGGGGCATACGGATTAACATTTAGAACTCAGTTTAATGGTTATTACTCAAATGAAATTTACGAAGTTGAAGATAATCCAATAATGACAATGTATGATAAAGACATTAACAAAGCTAACATGGTAGCTTAATGTCTAATCAAAAAAATCCAGGTCATAACAGTAAAAGAGATTTCTTAAAAGATCCTGTTGAGCATGTCGATATAACTTCTTTTGATAGTAGAAAAATTATATCCTCAATGGAAAAAATGTCCTTTGTTTCTAGAGAAACAGCAAATGCAGCTAATATTTATAACGAGATGCTTAAAGATAAAGATTGTACAATTTTCCTTACTCTAGCAGGCTCTACTTCGGCGGCTGGATGTATGAATATTTATAAAGATTTAGTTAAATATAATATGGTAGATGCAGTCGTTGCAACAGGGGCCTCCATAGTGGATATGGATTTTTTTGAAGCTCTTGGTTTTAAACATTATCAAGGTTCACAATTTCAAGATGATACTGAGCTTAGGAATAACTATATAGATAGAATTTATGATACCTACATAGATGAAGAAGAACTTCAAATGTGCGATAAAATAATATGTGAAATCGCAAATAGCTTAGAAGCGAGAAGTTATACTTCAAGGGAGTTCATTTATGAAATGGGAAAATATTTAAAAAATAACTCAAAGAAAAAAGACTCTTTAATTGAAACCGCTTTTGACAACAATGTTCCTATCTTCTGCCCTGCTTTTACTGACTCAAGTGCAGGATTTGGGTTAGTTATGCATCAAGAACAAAATCCAAAAAAACATATGACAATAGACTCAGTTAGAGAATTTAGAGAACTAACAGAAATTAAAATCAAATCTAAAGGTTCTGGATTATTTATGATTGGTGGTGGTGTGCCTAAGAACTTCATTCAAGATACTGTTATTTGTGCTGAACTATTAGGAAAAGATGTAGATATGCACAAATATGCTGTTCAAATTACTGTCGCTGATAGTAGAGACGGTGCTTGTAGTAGCTCCACATTAAAAGAAGCAAGCTCGTGGGGAAAAGTAGATGTTACAAAAGAACAGATGGTATTTGCAGAGGCAACTAGTGTTTTGCCATTAATTGCTAGTGATGCTTATCATAAAGGTGAGTGGAAAAATAGAACAAGAAAAAACTTTACAAAAATTTTTGAATAAAATTGAAATATCTCTTAAATAAAAACGGATTTTTAGGAATTGATAATAAGTTTAGCTTTAAAGAAAAAGCTGTAATTGTTCCATTTGGATTAGAAAAAACTGTCAGTTATGGAGGAGGAACAAGAAATGGACCTAAAGAAATTATAAAAGCATCTCATCAAGTTGAGCTATATGATGAAGAGCTTAACTGCGAACCTTATAAGAAAATAGGTATTAAAACTTTAAAACCATTTAAAATAGACAAAAATATTAAAAAAGCCCTCAATAAAATCTCAAAAATTAATAAAGAGATTTTAGATAAAAAACTTTTCCCAATGACTTTAGGTGGAGAACATTCAATAACCCCTGGATGTATTGTTCCTTTTACTAAAAAATATAAAAATATTTGCCTCTTACATTTTGATGCCCATGCAGATTTACGTCAAAGCTATAATGGAGAAAAATTTTCACATGCCTCAGCAATTAGAAGATGTCTGGATTATAAAAATGTTTCTTTAATTTCATTTGGGATAAGAAATATCTCAGAAAGTGAAATTCCATTTTTAAAAAAAAATTCTTCAAGAATAAATATATTTTGGGCAAAAGATAAAAAAAAATGGAATTTGTCTAAATTTAAAAAACTAATTAAAAACAAAACTGTTTATCTTACATTTGATGTGGACGGACTTGATTCAAGCATTATGCCTGCAACTGGTACACCTGAACCAGGAGGACTTTTGTGGGATGAAACATTGGATATAATAAGAATTGCAGCTAAAAACTCGAAAATTGTTGGTGCAGATATTAATGAACTATCTCCAATTAAAGGATTTAATTCGTATAATTTTCTTGTTGCAAAATTAGCTTATAAAATTTTGTCTTATAAATTTTTATATTAAACTTTAATTGGTTTAATAATTTTCAATAACATTCTGAATGGTATCAACATTATTATAGCAACTAAAATTTTTACCGCTAAATCTCCAAGAGATAAAGTAACCCAAGGTACCCCTGTTGCATAAAATGATATTGAGAAAAATAAAAATGTGTCGACTGTTGATCCAATCAAAGATGAAGTAAGTGGTGCAACAAACCACTCTTTTTTTCTTAATCGATCAAAAATTTGAATGTCTAACAATTGGGCGATGATAAAAGCAACCCCTGATCCAATTGCAATTCTAACAGAGATTAAATCTGCAAAATCAGTTGAGAATATCAATGTAAATATAATTCCTATTAAAAAGCCCAAATATACAATTTGTCTTGCTAATAATTTTCCATACGACCTATTCGCTAAATCTGTTATTAAAAAAGCTATTGGGTAACTAAAAGCTCCGTAAGTTAGAATCTCATTTAATCCAAAATAGTTTATTGGAAACTGAACTAAATAATTAGAAGATAATACAACAACCCCCATCATTATAGACAGGGTGATAAATAATTTGTTCATTAAGCTGATTTAGCTACAGGTTTCTTTTTAAAAGGGGATTTAATTAAAACTACTTTTTTTAACTTTTTTAATCTTGGAGATAAATTTTTATTTTTTACAGTTTTTAAAAATTCATCAAAACTACCTTTTTTGTCAACTGACCTAACACCTGAATTGCTTACAGTAAGTTTTAAACTTCTTCCAGTAAGCTCACTTGTAAATTTTACTTTTTTAAGATTAGGTAAAAATCTTCTTTTAGTCTTGTTGTTAGCATGACTAACATTATGACCTTTCATAGGAATTTTACCGGTAAGTTCGCATTTTTTTGACATAATAACAGTGCCTATATAAGGGGAGATATTGAATGCGTCAAGTTTAATACATTTAAGAAACAGTTTTATTTCCAACAATTTCTGTGAAATTTTTGACACCATCTCTTATTAGTAATTCTTTTAAGTCTTTTTTAATCATGCCAGCAATATTGGGTCCTTGAAATACCATGCCGGTATACAACTGAACATAATCTGCTCCTAATAAAAACTTATCATAAGCTGCTTTACCTGAGTCAACGCCGCCCACTCCAATTATTTTAATTTTACCTTTAATTAATTTATAGAATTTACTTATTAAAAGATTTGATTTTTTTTCAATAGGTTTTCCAGATAAACCACCTTTTTGATGTCTCTGTATATTTTGGAGTGTTTCCCGAGAAGCTTCGGATGTGTTTGAAATTATTATTGCGCTTATTTCATTTTCTAAAAGTATTTCTGAAATTAATTCAATTTGATTTTCATTTATGTCTGGTGAAATCTTTACAGCTATAGGAATTTCAGTTTTTAATTGTTTTTTTTTCTCTGAGACAGATTTCAATAACTCTTTTAATTTATTTTCTTCATGAAAATTTCTAAGATTTTCAGTATTTGGTGAAGAAATATTAATTGTAATATAATCTGCAACTTCAGAAAATTTTTCTAATCCAATTAGATAATCATTCAATCTATCATTAGAATCTTTGTTTGGACCTACGTTTACACCTAATACACCTAGTTTTTTATTAGATTTTATTCTGTTTAATATTGTATCTGATCCATGGTTGTTAAAACCTAACCTATTAATTAATGCTTGATCTTCTACCAATCTAAACACTCTTGGTTTTTCATTCCCATATTGTTTTAATGGTGTAACCGTACCTACTTCAACAAATCCAAACCCTAACTTAAATAAAGGGTTGTATACCTCGGCATTCTTATCGAAACCTGCTGCAATACCGATGGGATTATCAAGATCTTGATTAAATAATTTGGTTTTTAAAAGGGGATCATTTTTGTTTTCATCAAATATATTTGAAACTAAATTTAGTTTAAGAGATTGAATTGCTAAAAAATGTGCTCTTTCAGGATCTATTTTAAATATTAAAGATCTTAAATTTGAATACATTATTTTAATTTACTAATTATCAACTCTTTTGTTTCGTTAACACCAAAAAAACTTATAAAAAAACCCATTCTAGGTCCATTTTCATCTCCAAACACCACTTCATAAATTAACTTAAACCAATCTCTTAAATTTTCTGCATACCCATTCTCTTTGCCTGTTGAATAAATTAATGTTTGTATGTCCTCTGGAGACATCTGATCATTACATTGTTCTAAAGTTTTAACTAAAGCTTGTAGAGCTAATTTTTCATTTTCAGATGGATTTTTATATTTTTTTTGAGCCTTAATAACATCATTAAAATACTTGATTGCATAACCAACTAGTCCATCAAAAATTGGAAAGTTTTTTTCATGAATGTTGGATTTATATTTTTTAACAAACTTCCATAATAAATCTTTGTTATCAGCATTACTTGTTTCAACTAAATTCAACAACATAGAAAAAGTCATAATCATCTCATCTTTTGGAATATTGCCATTATGAACATGCCAAACAGGATTCATTACTAATTGTTGTTCTGTTTGTTTTTTTGATTTTTCAATATTATCAAGGTACTCATCTACAGCTTTAGGAACTATTTCTTTATAAAGTTTTTTTGCTCTTTTTGGATTTTGATACATGTATAAAGATAAGCTTTCAGGTGAAGCATATTTTAACCACTGGTCGATAGTAATACCATTTCCTTTTGATTTTGAAATTTTTTCACCCTTTTCATCAAGAAATAATTCATAAGCAAATCCAGATGGATGTTTTTTACCGATCAAATTTATAATTTTAGTTGATAAAATTGCACTTTCAATAAGGTCTTTTCCATACATTTCAAAATCTATATCCAAAGCATACCATCTCATTGCCCAATCAACTTTCCACTGTAATTTACAATTTCCATCTAAAATACTAGTTTCTAATTTTTTACCCTTATTATCAAAAATTATTTTAGAATTTTTTTTATCAATTTCTATAACTGGTATTTCTAGTACATGCCCTGTGTCTGGACAAATAGGTAAAAAAGGACAGTAAGTTTGTTGACGTTCTTTGCCCAAAGTTGGAAGTATAATATTCATTATACCATCATAATTTTCTAAAATAATTTTTAATGTTGGGTTGAAAAAACCACCTTTGTATAAAGATGTCGAACTTTTAAAACTGTATTTAAAATTAAAACTGTTTAAAAAATCTTTTAACATTTCATTATTATGTTCTCCAAAACTTGTAAATTTTTCAAATGGATCTGGAACTTGTGTTAATGGTTTGTGTAAATTTTTGTTTAGTAATTCCTGATTAGGAACATTATCAGGAACTTTTCTTAAACCATCCATATCATCAGAAAAAGTAATTATCTCTGTTGGTAAATCTGTAAGTTGCTTTAATGCATTAACCATCATTGATGTACGTGCAACTTCACCAAATGTTCCGATATGGGGAAGACCACTTGGGCCATATCCTGTTTGAAGGGTAATTTTCCCTTTTTTATCAATAAATGATTTTCTCTCACGAAGCATTTTTTTTGCTTCAACGAAAGGCCAAGCACTTGTTTTATCTAAAATTTCTTTTTTAATCACGAATATATCTTTTATAAAATCTTAAATTGGCGATTTTATTAATTCTTATAGAGTTGAAATTTATTTACCATAAAATAATGTTCTTTCAAAATGTCTAATTATAAAACTGTTTTTTTTACACTAGGAATTTTGCAAATAATTTTAGGGGTCTCAATGTTCATCCCTATAATTGCTCAATTTGTTTATTACGAAATAGATTCATCATTTTTTGGTGCATCTATTGTAACTATAATTTTTGGATCATTATTTTTTCTTTCAAATCTAGACCACGATAAGAAGTTAAATTTACAACAAGCATTTTTATTAACTGCTTTGTCTTGGTTAAGTATTGCTATTTTTGGATCTTTACCATTTATATTTTCGACTATGGAGCTTTCAATTACTAATGCTTTTTTTGAGAGTATGTCTGGTATTACAACAACTGGATCTACAATTATTTCTGACTTAGAGAATACACCAAAAGGTATTCTATTATGGAGAGCATTACTTCAATGGCTGGGTGGTATTGGTATAATTGTGATGGCAATTACCCTAATGCCTATAATGAATGTTGGTGGTATGCAATTATTTAAAATTTCTAGCAACGACTCATCTGAAAAAATTCTTCCTAAATCGAAAGAAATAGCTTTGAGACTTATTTATATTTATTCAGGTCTAACCGCTCTTTGTGCATTATCATATTGGATATTTGGAATGGGAAAATTTGATAGTTTAACTCATTCTATGACTACTATAGCTACAGGTGGATTTTCAAATTATAATCAATCTATCGGGTATTTTAACAGTGTTCCTATAGAAATATCATCGATGATCTTTATAATTTTAGGAAGTATTCCATTTATTACATACATTAAATTTATTAGTGGTAATAAAAGAATATTTTTAAACGATATTCAAATCAGAACATTTATTAAAATAATAATTATAAGCATTCTTATATTGTCAATATATTTATTATTTAATAATAACGGAAACTTTAGTTTAAGATCTATTTTTTTTAATACGATTTCAATATTGACAGGAACAGGTTATGTTAATGCCGAATTTGATGGTTGGGGAAGCTTTCCAATAACAATATTTCTTGCACTAATGTTTATCGGGGGCTGTGCAGGATCAACTACTTGTGGTGTTAAAATTTTTAGAATTCAAATTTTATATTTATTCATTTTAAATCAACTAAAAAAAATTATATATCCAAAAGGAATATTTATAATTAAATATGATCAAGGATCTGTAGATGATAAATTTATTGCATCAATAATATCGTTTATTTATTTTTACTTTGTTATTTTTTTTATTTTAACTGCATTATTGTCATTAACAGGTCTCGATTTTATAACTGCTATCTCTGGAGCAGCAACATCAATATCAAATGTTGGTCCAGGTTTGGGTCCTATTATCGGTCCTAATGGAGATTTTTCAGCTTTACCTGATATTTCTAAATGGATCTTAACTGTAGGTATGATTTTGGGTAGACTTGAGTTGTTTGCAATATTAGTATTGTTCTTACCATCTTTTTGGAGAAATTGATTATGTCTGAAACAAAGAAACAAACATGGCTTGATTCTCTCGCAGTTTATAAAGATATTCGAATGGTAAGAATTCTTTTATTAGGTGCAATAAGTGGTTTCCCATGGGTATTAATTGCAAGCAGTTTGAGTCTTTGGCTTAAAGAAGAAGGTCTTAGTAGATCAACAATTGGATGGGCAGGTTTAATTTTTGGAGTATACGCTTTCAATTATTTGTGGGCTCCGATTATAGATAGAATTCAAATTCCAATACTAACAAAAAAATTAGGCCATAGAAGAGGCTGGATAGTTTTGATGCAATTAATTATTTTGTTAAGTCTTGTTGTTTGGAGTGTGATTAATCCAACTGAAAATTTGGCTTTATTAATTACTGTAGGTTTAATTATTGCTATAGCATCAGCAACCCAAGATATAACTGTAGATGCATTAAGAATTGAACAGATAAATGAAAATGAAGGAAAATCAATGGCTGCTGGTGCAGCTATGGCTGTTGTTGGTTGGTGGACTGGGTATAAATTAGGTGGAGTTGTTGCTTTATTTACAGCAGAATATTTTGAAAACCTGGGTGTTGCCGACTATTGGCAAGCTACTTTTTTAATTTTAGGTGTTTTAATAATTTTAATGAATATAGGATTAATGTTTGTTCATGAACCTATAGAAACAAATAGACAAGCCAAGCAAAGAGAAACAGACAAATTGATTGAAGGAAAACTTGGATCTAGCAATATAATTACAAATTTTATAGCATATATTACAGGAACTATAGGCGGACCTATTATTAGTTTTTTTAGAAAAAATGGTTTTGCCATTGCAGCTGGAATTTTAGGATTTGTTTTCTTGTTTAAGATAGGTGAGGCATTTATGGGAAGAATGTCTATTGTTTTTTATAAAGAAATTGGTTTCTCCAAAGGTCAAATTGCAATTTATTCAAAAGGACTTGGTTGGATAACAACGGTAGTGTTTACTTTGTTGGGTGGAATAATGGCCATGAGAGCTGGAACAATTAAAACTATGTTCTTTGCTGGTGGGTTAATGGCTATAACAAATCTTTTATTTGCAGTTTTAGCATGGACTGGAAAATCAGAAATTTTATTTGCAATTGCGGTTATAGCTGATGATATCACAGCAGCTTTTGCAACTGTAGCATTTGTTGCATTTATATCATTACTAGTTGATAGAACTTATACAGCGACACAGTATGCATTACTTGCTTCAATTGGTACTGCTGGCCGTACTACTTTGGCTTCATCTTCAGGAGCTTTGGTTGACTGGTTAAACGGAGATTGGGGAACATTTTTTGTTTTAACGACTATTATGGTGATACCATCGTTAATTTTTTTGTGGTTAATTAAAAACAAAATTAAAATTGGTGCAAAATAATTTTTATTTCATTGGTAATTTTTCGAATATTTACAAAAATCCTTCGAGAAAATCTGAAGTAACTTCACAAATTGTGTATGGTGAAAAATTCAAAATTTTAGCAAAAAATAAAGATTGGATAAAAATTAAAACTTTATTTGATAATTATAAGGGGTTTATAAAAAATTCAAAATATATAGAAAAATTTAGCCCCAATTATAAGGTCAGTTCACTAAAAGCAAAGATTTATAAAAAACCTGGAATTGGAACTAGCAGTTGGCTTCCACTTGCATCCAAATTATCTGTAATTGAGCAAAATAGGAATTACGTAAAAATTGAAAAAAATAAATGGATTAAAAAAGCAGATATAAAAAAATTAACTCATAAAGAAAATAATTTTAAAAAAATATTTAAAAAATTTTTAAATGTAAAATATGTTTGGGGTGGAAAAACATTCCAGGGTATTGATTGCTCAGCTTTATTACAAATATTTTTTTGTTATAATAACTCGTTTTATCCAAGAGATACAAGAGATCAGATCAAATATACAAAAAAGAATTCAAAAAAAAGAAAATTTAAAAAAGGAGATATTATTTTTTGGAAAGGTCATGTTGCAATGTGTTTAAATTCCGAAAAACTAATTCATGCTTATGGTCCAGAAAAAAAAGTAATTATTATGCCAATTCAGGAAACAATTAATAGAATTCAAAAGACTGCCAACCTAAAGGTAAAAAAAGTATCTAGAATAAAATATTAATTTCTTCCAAAGTCTGGCTTATCAATATCTTGTTTCAATTTGATGATTTTTGACCTTACTTTTTTAGTCTGAATAAGTTTCTTTACGATAGACTTATTATTTTTTGAATTAATATCTTTTTTAAATTGATTTAAATTTTTAATAAATAAATCAATTGCTTTTGAAATATTATTTTTATTGTTAAAAAAAATATCTCTCCACATGATTTCATTTGATGCTGCAATCCTAGAAAAATCTCTTAATCCACCAGCACTGTATTTAATTAGCTCATAATTTTGTTTTTTCTCAAAATCTTGAGCAGATTTAACCAGATTATATGCAATTAAGTGCGGTAAATGACTAGTAATAGAAAAAATTTTGTCATGTTTTTCAGCGCTCATAACAACTACTTTTGCTCCAATTTTTTTCCAAAACTTAGTTAGAATATTTATATTTTTTTTCTTAATATTTTTTTCTTTAATTATTATACACCATCTATCAGTAAACATATTTTCTTTACCATGCTCTGGTCCACTGACCTCTGATCCAGCTATCGGGTGACTTTGAATCCAATGAATACCTTTCTTCAAAAATTTATTTATAATTTTAGAAGTTTCAGTTTTTGAAGATCCAATATCTGTAATCAATGTTTTTGATGGTATAAATTTATTGATTTTTAAAATAATATTTTTGTATTCACTCATTGGCGTACAAAAGATGATTAAATCGGAATTACTTGCACCTTCTTTTAATGATTTAACAATTGTTCCAGGTAATTTTAATCTTTTTATCTTAGCAATATTAGATTTTGATTTTTCGTAAATAAAAATTTTTTTTGCTATTTTTTTTTTACTAATACTCCTTAATAAAGATGAACCTAATAATCCACAGCCAATAATTAAAATATTTTTCATTTTTTCAATACTTGCTTAATAATACTCATAAACTTTAAGTTTTCCTTTTTAGATCCAATAGTTAATCTTAATTTATTCTTAATATGATAACCATCTTCTGTTGATCTTAAAATGATTCCCTTATTTTTAAGTTTTTCATACAAAAATTTTGCTGAATACCTACATTTTTCAAAATTAAGTAACAAAAAATTTGCTGAAACTGAATTTGAAAAAATATTATATGTCTCAAGAAATTTCTTAATTTTTCTAGAATATAATAAATTATGTCTAATCGATTTATTTATGAAAACTTTATCCTTTAGTGACTCAATGGCAGCTAATTGAGCAATACCATTTACATTAAATGGAGGTTTTATAACATTTAGTGCATCCACTATTTTTTTTGATCCATATCCCCAACCTATTCTTAGAGAGGCTAATCCAAACATTTTAGAAAAAGTTCTAAGAATAAAAACATTATCTTTATTCTTAAACAAATTTAAACCTGAAGAATAATCTTCATTTTTCATATATTCTGCATAAGCATCATCAATAACTAATAAAATTTTTTTATTTAATCTTTTTCTTAATTCTAAAACTTCTCTTTTAGTTAAGTAAGTTCCTGTAGGATTATTTGGGTTAGCTATAAACACAATTTTAGTTTTTTTTGTTATTTTTTTTAAAATTTCATTTACTGAAACTTTAAAATTAATTTCTTTTGCAAATACAACTTTTGAACCAACAATTTTTGAATAAATTCTGTACATTAAAAAACTATACTCAGGTACTACAACCTCATCTTTTGGGTTTAAAAACAACTGACAGAGCATTTGAATAACTTCATCTGAACCTGCTCCACAAATAATTTTCTCAGAATTACATTTATAAGATTTAGATATTGCTTTTCTTAAATTTTGAGATTTTCCATCTGGATATTTATCTAAATTTACATTTTTTTTTGATATTATTTTCTTTGCTTTAGGACTCATACCTAAAGCAGACTCATTCGCAGAAAGCTTAATTACGTTCTTAAGTTTCTTAACTTTTGATTTACCAGGCTTATAAGCCTCAATATCAAATTTTTTGAAATTTGGAGTTGTCATTTTTTTTAATTTATGTGCTCTTTATAGATAAAATTACAAAATTTTATAGAGAATAAGAGGATTTTTTAAAAAATTGACATAATAAATAAGTTCTAGTAAAAAAATTATGCGCTGATTTAACTGAATTGCGAGCGCTTAAAAAAAACCGCTAAAATAGTTTTTTTTCTCACAATTCGTAACAGTCAAAAACTATGAATACTGAGAAAAACATAAAAACTTTAATTGTAAAGAAACCACTAAAATTAGACTGTGGAAAGACCATAAAAGATTTTCCAATAGCCTATGAAACTTACGGTTCACTTAATTTAAAAAAAGATAATGCAATATTAGTTTTTCATGCTCTAACAGGAGATCAATTTGTAACCGGAATAAACCCTGCAACTAACAAAGAGGGTTGGTGGAGTTATGCAGTAGGTCCTGATAAGGCTATCGATACAAATAAATATTTTGTTATTTGCTCTAACGTAATTGGTGGATGTATGGGATCATACGGACCAAGTCATAAAGATCCTGATCAAAAAATTTTTGGAACAAATTTTCCAGTAATTACAATTAATGACATGGTGAATGCTCAATATAATTTACTTGATCATTTTGGTATTGATAAACTATTTTCTATAACTGGTGGTTCAATGGGAGGTATGCAAGTCCTTCAGTTTATTAGTAACTTTCCTGATAAATCTAAAACAGTGATACCGATAGCAACCACATCTAGTCATTCAGCACAAAATATCGCTTTTAACGAGCTAGGTAGACAAGCTATTACAGCTGATAGTAACTGGAAAGATGGGAATTATACATCAAACGAAACTAATCCCGGAAAAGGATTGGCAGTAGCTAGAATGGCAGCTCATATCACATATTTATCTAAAAAAGGTTTGCAGGAAAAATTTGGAAGAAAGTTACAAGAAAGAGAAGATCTTAAATTTGGATTTGATGCTGATTTTCAAATAGAAAGTTATTTGAGATATCAGGGTTCAGTTTTCGTAGATAGATTTGATGCAAATAGTTATCTTTATATCACTAGAGCTATGGATTATTTTGATTTAGCAAAACAATTCAATGGTAATCTTTCAGAAGCATTTAAAAATACAAACGCGAAATTTTTTATAATTTCATTTACTTCAGATTGGCTTTATCCAACCCAAGAAAACAAAGATATTGTGATTGCTTTAAACTCAATAGGAGCTGATGTTGGATTTGTAGAAATTGAGTCGGATAAAGGTCACGACTCCTTTTTACTAGACGTTCCTGATTTTTTAAGTGCACTTAAAAACTTTTTAGATAAATCTTACGAAGAAAATTAATTATGAAAAATGAATTTCAGGTAATAGCAGATTTAATTGAAAAAGATAAGAAAGTCTTAGATGTAGGTTGTGCTGATGGAACTTTGATGAAATTTTTAAAGGATAATAAAAACATAAATATAAGAGGATTAGAAATTTCAAAAGAAAGAGTGCAAGAATGTATTGCAAAAGGTTTAACTGTAATTGAAGGAAATGCTGAAAAAGATTTAAAACAATTTCCAGACAAATCATTTGATTATGTTATTTTAAGTCAAACCCTTCAAGCTTTTCTTAATCCTGAATTGGTTTTAGATGAACTTTTAAGAGTTGGAAAAAAAGCAATAGTTACAATTCCTAATTTTGGATATTGGAAAGT
>CACDYR010000002.1 GCA_902557155.1 uncultured Pelagibacteraceae bacterium
CAACTATAGCTATTTAATAATAGACGAAAGTAACAATTCTGCGTGCATTGTAGATCCCAGTGAGGCTGAGCCAATAATAAATTTCCTAAAGAATAAAAATATAAAATTAAAATACATTCTTAATACTCATCATCACTATGATCATATTGGAGGAAATCAAGAATTAAAAAAAAAATATGGATCAGTTGTTGTGGGTTTTAAAGGAGACTCGAAAAGAATACCAGAGATAGACATATTGTTAGAAGATAATCAAATATGGAAAGCCGAAAACTTTGAAGCTAAAATTATGCATATACCTGGACATACTTCAGGCCATATTTGTTTTAATTTTTTTAAAGAAAAAATAGTTTTTACCGGAGATACACTTTTCTCACTTGGTTGTGGAAGAATATTCGAAGGTTCTTATGAGGAAATGTTTGAATCTTTAAATAAAATTAAATTATTACCGAAAGACACAAAAATTTATTGTGGTCATGAATACACTCTTAATAATTCAAAATTTTGCAAAAAATATGATTCCGAAAACAAAGATTTACAAAAAAAAATAGAAAAAATAGAAAAATTAAGAGAAAATGGAATTCCTACGATACCCTCAACTTTAAAAGAGGAATTGGAGTGTAATATATTTTTAAGAGCAAAAGATGTTAAAACCTTTTCAAAATTAAGAGATTTTAAGGATAATTTTTAATTAATTCGGCTTGACTAAAGGCTGGCTACAACTATATTGCGGTAACTTTAAATTAAATCATACTATGTCATACGCAGTAATAAAAACAGGTGGAAAACAGTATAAAGTAAAATCTGGAGAAATTCTAAAGATTGAAAAACTACCAGACTCTAAGCCTGAGACTAAAATAGAGTTTAATGAAATCTTGGCATACGGTGATGATAAATCAATTGAAATTGGAACTCCAAATGTTGAGGGCGCAAAAGTAGAGGCTGATTTAATTAAAAATAGCAAAAATAGAACTATTTTAATTTTTAAAAAAAGAAGAAGACAAAATTCAAGAAGAAAAAATGGGCATAGACAACAATATTCAATGATAAGAGTTAACAAAATTTTTTCAAAAGATGGTAAAGTGTTATCAGAAGCTGAAAAAATTTCCAAAACTTCAAAAAAAGAAGAAGTTAAGGAAGCAGTAAGCAAATAGTTATTAGGTAAATTATGGCAACAAAAAAAGCAGGTGGATCATCACGAAACGGACGAGATAGTGCCGGTAGAAGACTTGGTGTAAAAAAATATGGTGGTGAAACAGTAATTCCTGGAAACATAATTGTTAGACAAAGAGGAACTAAGATTTTTCCAGGTGAAAATGTTGGTATGGGTAAAGATCATTCAATATTTTCAGTTGTTAAAGGGAAAGTTGTTTTCAAAAAATCTAAATCAGATAGAACTTTCGTTTCTGTAAAGCCCAATTAATAGTACAACCAATTAAAATAAATGTTGTATTATGAAATTTCTCGATCAAGTTAAAATTTATATTAAAGCTGGAAACGGTGGAGACGGATCTCCTAGTTTTAGAAGAGAGAAATATGTTGAGTTTGGCGGACCAGATGGTGGGGACGGTGGAAAAGGTGGATCAATTATTTTGAAGTCAGAGGAAAATTTAAATACCCTTATTGATTATCGATATCAACAACACCACAAAGCCGAACGTGGAGAAAATGGCTCTGGTCAAAACCGAACAGGAAAAGGTGGTGAAGATTTAATTTTAAAAGTTCCTCTAGGTACACAGGTATTTGAAGAAGATAACAAAACTCTTCTTTTTGATTTTAATAAAAAAGGTGAAGAATATGTTGCAGCTGCTGGAGGAAAAGGAGGTTTGGGAAACACAAGATTTAAAAGTTCTACAAATAGAGCTCCAAGAAAATTTACTAAAGGCACTACCGGAGAAGAATTTACAATATGGCTTCAATTAAAAACAATTGCTGATATCGGTATTATTGGATTGCCAAATGCGGGAAAATCAAGTTTGTTAGCAGCATTAACAAACGCAAGTCCAAAAATTGCAAATTACAAATTTACAACTATTAATCCAAACCTTGGCGTGGCTTCTTACGATGATAAAGAAATTACCATTGCAGATATTCCAGGATTAGTTGAAGGTGCTCACGAAGGTATAGGGTTAGGGATACAATTTTTAAAACATATAGAGAGATGTAAGTCTTTACTGCACTTAATTGATGTCACCAACTTAGATCTGAATGAGTCTTATAATCAGGTGAAAAATGAATTAAAAAGCTACAGTGCAAAGTTATTAGAAAAAAAAGAACTAATTGTGCTTAATAAAGTAGATTTGATTGATGAAGAAACAGTAAATGAAGTTATAGATCATTTTTCAAAGGGTAAAAATTGTGAGATTATGACAATGACAACTCTGGAAAAAGAATCTGTATCAAAAATTAAAGCAAAGCTTTTGTCTTATGTATCTTAAAAACTCTAAAATAATTGTTGTCAAAATTGGATCATCTCTCCTAGTTGATCAAAATAAAAAAATTAGGAAACAATGGTTATCTAGTTTTGCAAAAGATATTAAAAAATTAAAAGATAAAAATCAAAAAGTAGTTATTGTCAGCTCTGGTGCTATAGCTTTGGGTTGCAAGAAAATGAATTATAATAAAAAAAATATCAAATTAGATAAGAGTCAAGCTATTGCTTCTATTGGTCAAATAGAGCTGATGAATTTATTTTCACAAACTTTCGCAAAATATAAATTAAATATTTCTCAGATTTTGCTTACATTAGAAGATACTGAGGAAAGAAGAAGATCTCTCAATGCAAAACGAACTTTTGATAATCTTTTTGAACTTGGTTTTATTCCTGTGGTCAATGAAAATGACACTATTGCAACGAGTGAAATAAAATATGGAGATAATGATAGATTGGCATCTAGGGTTGCGCAAATTACAAACGCAGATACCTTAATTTTATTATCTGATGTTGATGGTTTGTATACAAAAAATCCTAAAATTTTTAATGATGCTAAACTAATAAAGAAGATTGATGATCTAAAAAAAGATCTAAAAAATATTTATATCAAAGGTGTAAATGAATATGGAAGTGGTGGTATGCATACAAAAATTGAAGCAGCAAAAATATGTCAGCTTGCTGGTACTAGTATGGTTATTGCAAATGGACTATATTCAAATCCTATTTCAAAAATAATTGAAAAAAATAATTGTACCTGGTTTAGTCCAAAAATTTCAAAGTTAGATGCTAGAAAAAAATGGATAATAAGTTCTGTAGCACCTAAAGGAGCTTTAATAATTGATGATGGTGCTAAAAAAGCACTAAAATCTGGAAAAAGTTTGTTAGCAGCAGGAATTAGAAAAGTTTCGGGGAGATTTAACAAAGGTGATCATATTAAAGTATTAGATAAAAAAAATAATGAATGTGCTAGAGGGTTAAGTTCCTTTACTTCTGATGAGGTGACTAAAATTATGGGTCATCACTCTAATGAAATTGAAAAATTATTAGGCTATGTTGCAAAATCAGAAGTTATTCATAAAGATGATATGGTGGAAATTTAAATGATTAAATATATGAATTTAATTGGAATAAAAGCTCGAAAAGCTAGTGAGTATAAAATTACAACTGAAGTAAAAAACAAAGTCTTAAATGATTACGCGAAATTAATTAAGAAACAAAAAAAATTTATTATTAATCAAAATTCAAAAGATATTAATTACGCAAGAAAAAAAGGTTTAAAAGAAAACTTAATCAAAAGACTTCATTTAAATGAAAATAAATTAGATGGAATTATAAATTCTATTTTAAAAATAGCTAAATTAAGGGATCCTATAGATAGCACTTTGGAAAAATGGAAAAGACCAAATGGTTTGAATATAAAAAGAGTATCAATACCAATTGGAGTTATTGGTGTTATTTATGAAAGTAGACCAAATGTAACTTCAGATGTTGCTAGTCTTTGTTTTAAATCTGGAAATGTAGTGATTTTGAAAGGAGGTTCTGAAGCCATAAATTCAAATAAAGCTTTAGCTAAGCTGTTTAGAAAAGCACTTAAAAAAAATAAAGTTAATGAAAACTTTATACAATTTATCGATTCAAAACAAAGGAGGATTGTGGATATTATGCTTTCTAAGATGAAAAAATATATCGATGTCATCATACCTCGTGGTGGAAAAAATTTAGTTAAAAAAGTTTTAGAATTATCCAAAGTACCTATAATTGGGCACTTAGAGGGGCTTTGTCATACTTATATAGATAAAGATGCAGAATTAAAAATGGCTAAAGAAATTGTCTATAACGCTAAATTAAGAAATACAAGTATTTGTGGTGCGACTGAAACTATTCTTATTCATAAAAATATAGTCAAAAAATTTAGTAATCCTATTTTGCAGGAACTTGAAAATAGTGGTTGTAAAATAATTGGCGATAAGATTTTGAAAAGTTATTACAATGGTCAAGTATATCCTGCAAAAGAAAAAGATTGGTCAACAGAATATTTATCATCAATTGTATCTGTTAAAGTTGTTAAAAATTCTGAAGAGGCAATTAAGCATATTAACAAATACGGAACTATGCACACAGACTCCATCATTACAAAAAATAAAAAGACAGCAAAATATTTCCTAAAAAATGTTAAAAGCTCAATTTCAATGCATAATACCTCAACTCAATTTGCTGATGGTGGTGAATTTGGATTTGGTGGAGAAGTTGGAATTTCTACTAATACACTGCCACCAAGAGGTCCTGTGGGTTTAAATCAATTGATTTCATATAAGTATGAAATCACTAGTAATGGTAAAATAAGAAATTAAATTGAATAACACAAAAATAAAAATTGGTGTATTAGGTGGATCGTTTGATCCTGCTCACAAAGGACATTTAGCAATTTCTAAGGAAGCAAAAAAAAGATTTCAACTAAAAAAAGTTATTTGGGCAATTACAAAAAAAAATCCATTTAAAATAGAGAGCAAGACATCTGTTGCTGACAGAATTAAATTTTGTAAAAAAATAATTGGTACAAATTCATTTATTCAAGTTAAATTTTATGAAAAAAATATTAAATCAAATAAAACTATAAATTTAATCAATCATTTAAAAAAAGATAAAAGCATTGAAATTTATTTTTTAATGGGTGCCGACAACCTTATTAATTTTCATAAATGGCATAAATCTAAATTAATTTCACAAAAATGTAACATTCTAGTTTTTGATAGACATGGGTATAAAAAAAATTCTTTAAAATCAAAGACATTTAAGCAACTTAGTAAGGCCAATCTAGAGTTTATTGAGTTTAATAAAGTCAACATTTCATCTTCTCAATTAAGAAAAATTTGATAATCTAAAATCAATTAATGGACAAAATTTCAGACTTAAAAGAAATTGTAATTAACACACTAGATCTCAATAAAGCTCAAGACATTGTAACTATTGATCTTAAAGACAAAAGTTCTATGGCTGATTACATGATCATAGCAAGTGGAACTTCATCTAGACATATCCAATCCTTGTCGGAACAAGTTTTAGAAAAACTTAAAAATAATGGTGTAAAAGACTCAAAAATTGAAGGTAAAGAAAGTGGAGAATGGAAACTTGTTGATGGGATTGATTTGATTGTTCATATTTTTCACCCAGAAAAAAGAAAATTTTATGAATTAGAGAAAATTTGGTCAGAGCTAATTCCAAAAGAAAAAGTGATGATATGAAAAAATTTAAATTTTTATTATTAATTTTTTTCTATATTTTTTGCTTAAAAAAAACAGTTATTTCAGCTGAAATTGATATTTATAAAAAAATTGATCTCTTCGGTGAGGTTTTAGAAAAAATTAATAAAGAATATGTTGATGAGTTCAACCAATCTGAAAGTATGGACTCTGCAATCAATGGACTTTTACAATCTTTAGATCCTTATTCTTCCTACATGTCGCCTAAAATATTTGATGAAATGCAAACAGAAACCAGTGGTGAGTTTGGTGGATTAGGAATTGAGGTTAGCATGGAGGCTGGTGTGGTAAAAGTAATTTCACCAATAGATGATACACCTGCATCCAGAGCTGGATTAAAAGCTGGTGATTACATAGTAAAAATAAATGATGTTCAGGTCCAGGGAAAATCCTTAAGTGAAGCTGTTGATTTAATGAGAGGACCTGTAGGTTCTGGAATAGAGTTAACAGTAAGACGAAGAGGTGAAAGAAAAGCGTTAACATTTAATATCATAAGAGAAGTTATTCAGGTTCAATCTGTAAAATCTGAAATTATAGATAAAAATATTGGATACATCAGGCTTACTTCATTTAACGACAACAGTAGTGATCAAATAGAAAAACAAATTAAAAAACTTAAAAAAGATAAAAACTTAAATTCATTTATTTTAGATTTAAGAAATAATCCTGGAGGTCTTTTATCTCAAGCAATAAAGATATCAGATTTTTTTCTGGAAAATGGAGAGATAGTTTCAACAAAAAGCAGAAAAAAATCTGAAAATAGAAAATGGTTTGCAAAAAAAGGAGATATTACTGACGGAAAAACACTATTGGTTTTAATTAACTATGGTTCAGCATCTGCATCTGAAATTGTTGCTGGAGCTTTAAAGGATCATAAAAGAGCAATCATTGTTGGTGAAAATAGCTTTGGTAAAGGTTCGGTCCAATCAATTATTCCTTTAAAAAATCGTGGAGCTATCAGATTAACTGTTGCAAAATATTATCTTCCTTCTGGAAAATCTATTTCTGAAGTAGGTGTTAGACCAGATATTGAAGTAAATGAAGAAGGTGATGATTTTAGAATAAAAACTGATACTGATAATCAATTAAACTACGCTATTAAGTTACTTAACGGATAATATGAATAAAAATTTTAAAGATTTACCACTGAGAAGTGGGGTCGGAATTGTGTTATTGAATAAACAAAATAAAGTATTCGTAGCAAAAAGAATAGATAATCCTAAAAATTTTTGGCAAATGCCTCAGGGTGGTGTTGATGAGGGAGAAGATAATTTAAAAGCTGCATTTAGAGAACTAGAGGAAGAAACAAGTATCAAAAGCGTAGAACTTATAAAAGAATTAGATGGTACATTAACCTACGATTTACCTGATAGATTACTAGGTATTATTTGGAAAGGTAAGTACAAAGGTCAGAAGCAAAAATGGTTTTTAATGCGATTTATTGGAAATGATAATGAGATAAATATTAATACATCTAATCCAGAATTTTTAGATTGGAAGTGGATTGACTTAGATTTAATTACTGATGTTGTGGTTGATTTTAAACATCATATTTACAAAGAGCTTAAAGAAAAAGTAAAAAAATTAATTTAGAGTTTTTAAAACTTCAACTTTTTGATCTGCTAAATATTTAGATTGATCATTAATATCAGTTTTATTAGCCTCTTCTTCTGCCTGTTTAAGTAAATCTTGTTGTTTTGATTTATCTATATCAGCAAGATTAAAAATTGTACTAGTTAAAATAGAAAGATTGTTATTTTTAAATTCAACTATTCCATCTTCAACATAGTAATTTTCATCGCCTGTTTTCGATGAAATCTTAATTATCCCAGGCTTTAAAAAAGAAATAATAGAAATATGATCTTTCAATATTCCCATCTCTCCTTCAAAAGCAGGGACCACAACTTCTGAAACATCATCTTTTACTAAAAAAGATTTTTCAGGATTTACTATTTCAACTTTAAACTCTTCGCTCATTAAGCAGCAGCTTCTTGTTCCATTTTCTTAGCTTTTTCTATAGCTTCTTCAATTGTACCAACCATATAAAAGGCAGCTTCAGGTAAATGATCATACTCACCTTTACAAATTGCATCAAAACCTTTGATCGTTGAGTCAAGATCAACAAGTTTTCCTGGAGAGCCAGTAAATACTTCAGCAACGAAGAATGGTTGAGATAAAAATCTCTGGATTTTTCTTGCTCTTGCTACAACTAGTTTATCTTCTTCAGATAACTCGTCCATACCAAGAATAGCTATAATATCTTGTAGTGATTTATATGATTGTAGTATTCTTTGAACATCTCTTGCTACTCTATAATGCTCATCTCCAACAATTCTTGGATCCAAAATTCTTGATGTAGAATCAAGTGGATCTACTGCAGGATAAATACCAATTTCCGCAATTTGTCTTGAAAGTACAGTCGTTGCATCCAAATGAGCAAATGATGTAGCTGGAGCTGGGTCTGTTAAATCATCAGCAGGCACATAAATAGCTTGTACAGATGTAATTGACCCTTTGTTTGTAGTAGTAATTCTTTCTTGTAGATTACCCATATCAGTAGCTAATGTCGGTTGGTATCCAACAGCAGATGGAATTCTACCCAACAAAGCTGAAACCTCTGATCCTGCCTGAGTAAATCTAAAAATATTATCTACGAAGAAAAGTACGTCCTGACCTTCCTGATCTCTAAAGTATTCAGCTACAGTTAACCCTGTAAGTGCAACTCTTGCTCTAGCTCCAGGAGGTTCATTCATCTGTCCATAAACTAAAGCAGCTTTTGAACCGGCTCCTTCTTTTTTGATTACTCCAGATTCTATCATTTCATGATAAAGATCATTTCCTTCTCTAGTTCTCTCTCCAACTCCTGCAAAAACTGAAAAACCACCATGAGCTTTTGCAACGTTATTAATTAATTCCATAATTAAAACTGTTTTTCCTACTCCTGCTCCACCAAATAATCCGATCTTTCCACCTTTTGCATACGGTGCAAGTAAATCAATTACTTTAATACCTGTTACAAGGATTTCAGTTTCTGTTGATTGGTCATTAAATTCAGGTGCAGCTCTATGAATTGGCCAACTTTCTTTAGTTTTAACTTCGCCTCTTTCGTCAATTGGTTCACCAATTACATTAATAATTCTTCCAAGAGTTTCAGGCCCAACCGGAACTTGAATAGGAGCATTTGTGTTGGTAACTTCATCACCTCTTTTTAATCCTTCAGTAGCATCCATAGCAATTGTTCTAACAGTGGTTTCACCTAAGTGTTGTGCTACCTCTAAAACTAGTCTGTTATCACCGTTTTTACATTCCAATGCTGTTAAAATTTCTGGTAGTTCACCATCAAATTTTACGTCCACTACCGCTCCAATAACTTGTGTAATTATTCCTTTGCTCATAATTATAAACTTTCTGCTCCTGATATGATTTCTATTAGTTCTTTCGTAATTGCTGCCTGACGACTTCTATTATATTCGATAGTAAGTTTGTCAACCATTTCACCTGCGTTTCGGGTTGCATTATCCATTGCACTCATTCTAGACCCTTGTTCGCTAGCTGAATTCTCTAACATAGCCTTAAATATTTGCGTAGAAATATTCTTTGGCAATAAATTGCTTAAAATTTCATCTTCATCTGGTTCAAATTCGTAACTTTCTTCTGAGCTACTTTCTTCTCCTTCATTATTTAAAGGGATAATTTGCTGTGCTTGAGGAATTTGAGTAATTACATTTTTAAATTTATTGTAAAAAATTGTACAAACGTCAAATTCACCTGCTTCGAATTTTTCAATTACCATTCTTCCAACTTTATCGGCATCGAAATAATTTGCATTTTTAGACTCTTTGAAAGAAATATTTTCAATTATTTTATCACCATAAACTCTTTTTAATTGATCATTTCCCTTTGAGCCTACTGTAATAATTTTAAGTTCTTTACCTTCATCTAAAATTTTTAAAAAATAACTTTTAGCTTTTTTAATAATATTAGAATTAAATCCGCCACATAAACCTCTATCAGAAGTCATGACTACACAAAGATGAGTTTTTTCCTGACCAGTACCTGACAATAACTTTGGTGCATTTTCTTTATCAGATATACCATTTGATAAATTTAAAATAACATTATTCATTTTTTCAGAATATGGCCTTCCCTTCTCAGCGCTTTCTTGAGCTCTTCTTAATTTAGCTGCAGCAACCATTTTCATAGCTTTAGTAATTTTCTGTGTAGACTTTACACTAGATATTCTTTTTTTTAGGTCGTCTAAACTAGCCATAAATTATTAAGATTTAAAATTTCCTTTTAATTGACTGATTAACTCAACAAGTAATTTTTCTTTATCTTCCTCAAGTTTCCCTGAAGTTAAAATTGACTCGATAATTTCAGGCTTATCTGATTTACATTTTTCAATAATCTTGTTCTCAAATTCAGCAACATCTTTAAGGTCAATATCGTCCAGATAACCTTTCACTCCACAAAATACTGAAATAACTTGTTCTGCAACAGTCATAGGTGAATATTGTTTTTGTTTTAAAAGTTCAGTTAGTTTAGAACCTCTATTCAAAAGTTGCTGAGTAGATGCATCTAAATCAGATCCAAATTGAGCAAAAGCTGCCATTTCTCTGTATTGAGCTAGCTCTAGTTTCATTGAACCAGAAACTTTTTTCATTGCTTTAGTTTGAGCTGATGAACCAACCCTAGATACTGATAAACCTACGTTAATTGCAGGTCTTATACCTTGGTTAAATAGTTCTGTTTCAAGGAAAATTTGTCCGTCTGTTATTGAAATAACGTTAGTTGGAATGAACGCAGACACGTCTCCACCTTGTGTTTCAATAATTGGAAGTGCTGTAAGTGATCCACCACCATGTTCATCACTTAATTTTGCTGCTCTTTCAAGCAATCTACTATGAAGATAAAATACATCTCCAGGATAAGCTTCACGTCCTGGGGGTCTTCTTAATAGTAATGACATTTGTCTATAAGCAACTGCTTGTTTAGACAAATCATCATAAATTATTAACGCGTGCATTCCATTATCTCTAAAATACTCACCCATAGTACAACCTGTATACGGTGCTAAAAATTGTAAAGGAGCAGAGTCCGATGCAGTAGCAGCAACGATTGTTGTGTACTCCATAGCTCCAGCTTCTTCTAATGTTTTTTGAATTTGTCTTACTGTTGATCTTTTTTGTCCAACTGCAACATATATACAATACAGTTTTTGTTTTTCATCTCCAGATTCATTGATTTTTTTTTGATTAATAATTGCATCTACTGCAACTGCTGTTTTACCAGTTTGTCTATCACCAATAATTAATTCCCTTTGTCCTCTTCCAATAGGAACTAGACTATCAATTGATTTAAGACCAGTTTGCATTGGTTCACTCACTGATTGTCGTGGAATAATACCAGGTGCTTTCACTTCCACCCTGCTTTTTTTAATACCTTTATCTAATGGTCCTTTTCCATCAATAGGATTTCCTAAACCATCAACTACTCTTCCCAATAATTCTTTTCCAACTGGAGTATCAACAATATTACCAGTTCTTTTTACTACATCACCTTCTTTAACATTTCTGTCATCACCAAAAATTACGACACCAACGTTTTCACTTTCTAAGTTTAGAGCCATACCTTTTGAACCATCTGCAAACTCTACCATTTCACCAGCTTGAACATTATCCAAACCATAAATTCTAGCAATACCGTCTCCAACTGATAAAACTTGACCAACCTCCGTGACTTCCGCTTTATCGCCAAAATTTTTAATTTGCTCTTTTAATATTTTTGTAACTTCTGAAGGGTTTATTTCCATTTATGCCTCTATCATTCTATTTTCGATTTGTTGTAATTTATTTTTAATTGAAGTATCGACCATAGTACTTCCAACTTGTACTACCAAACCTCCTATTAAACTTTCGTCATGTTTGTAGTTTAATTTTATTTTTGAGCTAAAATTTTTTGTTAACTCTTCTGTAATTTTTGTAATTTCTTCATTAGATAATTCTTTTGCTGATTTTAATTCTGCCTTAAGTTCACCTCTTTTTCTTGAACAAATTTCAATAAAACTTTTAAGAATACGCTCAATAAAAAAGAAGCGTCTTTTTTGAATTAAGAAACTTAAAAAATTTTTAAATAAGGACTCAAATTTATTATTTTCAGAGATTGTATTGATTACTTTTGATAAATCTTCCTGGCTTGTAGTTGGATCTTTAATCAAATTAGAAAAATCTTCACTTTGCTCAATTAAATTAAGAATAGATGAAGACTGATCTTCGATCTGACTTAAAACGTTTTTTTCCTCTGAAAGTTCAAAAAGCGCAAGAGAATACCTTTCAGCTGAAGTTATTGAAAATCCGGTGTCTTTACTCAACTTGGTTCCTCTATAATGTTGAAGATTATTAAAAAATCACGCCCTAAATAGCATATGACCCTTATGTCTTCAAGTAGCGGTTTCGTAAAAAAGGCCTTTTTTTTGTGGTTAATTGAAGTTAATTGGGTCAACATCAACTGAAAGTTTTATTCCAGAAGAAAATTTATATTTTGGAATAATTTTGACAAGAGAGCTTTGTAGTTTCATAGATTTTAAGCCTCTTATTAAAAATCTAATTCTAAATTTTCTTTTTAATCTAAATAATGGGGCATTCACTGGCCCTAATATTTTTCCTTCAATTTTATTTTCAATAAAATTTTTAAAATTAATGGCCTCTTTTTCTAATTTAATTTCATTATCTCCCGTTAAGATTAAAGAAATAAACCTTTGAAATGGAGGTAGTTTATTTTTTTTTCTTATCTCTAGTTCTCTTTCTAAAAAAATATCTGGATTTTTACTTGTAATTTCTGAGATCATTTTGGTATTATTTTCATAGGTTTGAAAATATACTGTTGCTGGTTTTCCAGTTCTTCCTGCACGTCCTGAAAGTTGATGATAAAGCTGCAAATTTTTTTCTGCACCTCTTAAATCATGTCCTTGAGATGAAAGATCAATATCAACAACTACAATGCAATTTAAGCTTGGAAAATGAAAACCTTTTGAAATTAATTGGGTTCCAACTAAAATATGCGTTTCATTATTAATAATGTTATCTATTTTTTCTTTAGAATCTTTTTTATTCATTGTGTCACTTGAAAAAATCTCAATTTTTTTTCCAGGAAATTTTCTTTTTACCTCTTCTGAAATTCTCTCAACACCAGGACCACTAAAAATAAATTCACAATTACCTTCTTTTGTACAATTTCTTTTAAGATCAGATTTGTATCCACAATAATGGCATAATAAGTTATTTTTATTTTTATGATAAACTAAATTGATACTACAATTTGGACATGTAAAACTTGTAAAACACTTATTACATAAAGCATTTGGAGAAAAACCTCTTCTATTTAAAAAAAACAAAACTTGATCTTTTTTTTCCAAATGTAAATTAACTTTTTCAATAATTTTATTTGATAGCCATGATTGTTTTTCAAGTTTTGTATTATTTAAATTAATAATTTCATAATTAGGTAATGCTGCGTTTTGATATCTTTCATTTAATCTAGAAACCTCGTATTTACCTTTTTTAATATTTTCAAAAGTTTCTATAGAAGGAACAGCGGTAATCAAATTGATTGGAATGTTTTCAAAAGATGCTCTAGAAATTGCCATATCACGAGCATTATAGGTTATACCTTCGTCTTGTTTAAATGACTGATCATGTTCCTCATCAACAATTATCATACCTAATTTTTTAAATGGTAAAAATAATGAAGACCTTGCACCAATAATTATTTTTATTTTACCATTAGAAACACCACTCCAAATTAATTCTTTCTTTTTTTTTGAAACACCCGAATGCCAAACTGCTGGTTTAAAACCAAAATATTCTAAAAATTTTTGCTCAAACTGACTGGTGAGACCTATTTCTGGTAATAAAATTAATCCTTGAAAACCCTTCTCTATCAGTGGTTTTAACGCTTCAAAATAAACTAAAGTTTTTCCTGATCCAGTTGTGCCTTGTAAAACATGGACTCTAAATTTTTTATTTGAAGCATTCATTTTTTTTAGAGATTTATTTTGATCGCTAGATAGCTTGATTAAGGTTTGTTTAATTTTGCTATCAAATATTTGATAAAGTTGAGTTTCTTTGTTCTCTATCGCCCTACTAGTTAAGAGTACTAACTTTAATGCCATACCCTTTGGTATAAGATTATATTCTGCAAACCAATTTAAAAAATTTATTGTATTCTTTTTTAACGGAGTAACGTCTAATTTCTTGATTATATTTTTAGTCTTAAAATTTTTATTATTATTTTTTTCAAATTCGTCCCAAACAACACCGGTAATTTTTGATTTTCCAAAAGGTACCATTACATAATCACCAACTTTAAGTTTTAAACTACTTTCATAAGTAAACGGATGATTAAAAATATTTGGTACAAGAATCGGATATTTCATATTTTTATAATATGAAAAAAAATTAAGAGTGTATTGCTCTTTTATCTACTGATAAAGCAGCTTCTTTAACTGCTTCAGAAAATGTTGGATGAGCATGACAAGTTCGGGCGATATCTTCTGCACTTGCACCAAATTCCATTGCAACACCAATCTCTGCAATTAATTCTCCTGCATGAGGTCCAATTATATGTGCACCTAATACTTTATCTGTTTTCTCATCAGCTAAAATTTTAACAAAACCTTCTGCATCATCTATGGCCTTAGCTCTTGAATTAGCCATAAACGAAAATTTCCCTACTTTATATTTTTTATTTAATTCTTTTAATTGTTCCTCAGTTTTACCGATTGATGCCACTTCTGGTGTTGTATAAATTACGCCTGGGATTGTATCGTAATTTACATGTCCAGATTGACCAACTATGTTTTCTGCAACTGCTATACCTTCGTCCTCCGCTTTATGTGCAAGCATTGGACCATCAATTACATCGCCTATTGCATAAATGTTTTCAACGTTAGTCTTAAAAATTTTATCAGTTTTGATTCTATTTCTTTCATCAAGATCTACTCCTACAGACTCTAAATTTAAACCATCTGTATTAGGTTTTCTGCCAACAGAAATCAAAACAATATCACACTCAAAATTATTTTTATTACCATCTTTATCTACTGTTGTAACCACTACACCTGCTTCATTTTTTTTAATTGTTTCAACTTTATTTTGCATATTAAATTTCATTCCCTGTTTTTTTAAAATTTTCATAAATTCTGAAGAAATTTCTTTATCCATTCCAGGTGTAATATGATCTAAAAATTCAACAACTTGCACCTCTGCTCCAAGTCTTGACCATACAGATCCCATCTCTAATCCTATATAGCCTCCTCCTACTACAACCATTTTCTGAGGTACCTTCTCTAACTTTAAAGCACCTGTTGATGAAACAATTGTTTTCTCATCTATTTCTATACCCGGCAATGAAACTGGGACTGATCCTGTTGCAATAACTGTTTTTTCTGATTGGATGACAGTTTCTTTATTTTTATCATCCTTTATTAAAATTTCATTTTTAGATTTAAAACTTCCGTGTCCTTTAAAGTAAGTAACTTTGTTTTTTTTCAAAAGAAACTCAACACCTTTTGTAAGAACAGTTACAGCTTTATCTTTGCTTTTCATCATTTTGTCTAAATTTAATTTTACTTCACCAACTTCAATACCTTTATTTGCTAAACTTTTTACTTTGTGAAATTCTTCAGACAGATTAAGTAAGCTTTTTGATGGGATACAACCAACATTTAAACAAGTACCTCCCAAAGACCCTCTAGACTCTATACATGCAGTTTTTAATCCTAATTGAGCAAGTCTTATCGCACAAACATAACCACCCGGTCCACCTCCAATAACTACAGCTTGAAATTTTTCTGACATTTAAATATCTAAAAACAACCTTCTAGGGTCTTCTAAATTTTCTTTAATCATTTTAAGGAAAGATACAGACTCTTTTCCATCAATAATTCTGTGATCATATGATAATGCTAAATACATAATTGGTCTTATTTTGATTTCACCGTCTACAACAACTGGTCTTTCCACTATATTATGCATGCCCAACACTCCAGATTGAGGTAAATTTAGTATTGGGGTTGAAAGCATAGACCCATACACACCTCCATTACTTATTGTAAATGTTCCTCCCTGGAGATCTTCAATCGTTAACTTTCCATCTCGTGCTTTTTCTGAAATTTCTTTAATATTTTTTTCAATATCAGCAAAGGATAATTCATCTGCATTTCTTAAAACTGGAACAACCAAACCCTTATCTGTTCCAACAGCAAAGCTAATATTGTAATAGTTTTTATAGATAATCTCATCTCCGTCTATTTCAGCATTTACAGCAGGGAAATTTTTTAAAGCAACTACACATGCTTTTACAAAGAAAGACATAAATCCTAATTTTATCCCATAACGAGATTGGAAATCCTCTTGATTTTCTTTCCTCATTTCCATTACACTGCTCATATCAACCTCATTAAATGTTGTTAAAAGAGCGGCATTCTCTTGAGCTTGCTTTAATCTTTTTGCAATAGTTTGTCTCAACCTAGTCATCTTAATTCGTTCTTCTTCACCGTATTGAATTTTTCTTTCAGATGGTTTTGGATTTGCACCCATCAAACTTATTAAATCTCCTTTTAAAACTCTCCCATCTTTCCCTGAACCTTGAATTGAATTAATATCGATATTATTTTCAGTTACTATTTTTCTCACTGCTGGAGACAAAGTTGTATTAACATTTCTTTGTGGAGCAACATCTGGTTTAAATTCCTCAGTTAAAACCAAAGGTTTCTCTTTGGGTTTTTCTTCAAATACTTTTGGTTCTTTTTTATTTGCATCTAATTTTATTACATTGCTCTCTGCAGGAACAATTTCCTCTTTCTTAATTTCTTCACTGATTTTCGGCACAGATTTAACCGCTGTTCCACCTTCGGTTGATACAGAACCTAATAATGCTCCTACTTCAACGACTGATCCATCTTGTGAGTTTATCTCTGTTAATACACCAGAAATTGGAGATGGTACTTCTAAGTTTACTTTGTCTGTCTCAAGTTCTACAATAGGCTCATCTGCTTCGACTGTATCACCTGCGTTTTTTAACCATTTTGCAACAGTCGCTTCTGTTATACTTTCACCAAGAACTGGGACTACTATTTTTTCACTCATTAAAATTAATCAAATACCTTTTTAATTATTTCTTGTTGTTGAGAATTATGCCTTTTGGCATATCCTGTTGCAGGAGTTGCGTCTGGGCTTCTTCCTATATAAGAAATTTTATTATTATTAGCCTTTAAAGTGTCTAATGTCCATTGGATATAATCTCTAACTGAAAACCAAGCACCCATATTTTTTGGTTCTTCTTGACACCAAAAGAATTCAGCATTTTTAGAATACGGTTTTAACTCCTTAACCAAAGCTTTTGCTGGAAATGGATACAATTGTTCAATTCTATACATCACTACATCATCTCTTTTAAGCTTTTCTCTGGCGTCTAACAAATCAAAATATACTTTTCCAGAACAAAGAATTACTTTTCTTATTTTAGAACTTTCTTTTAGTTTAATAAATCCTTTAGACTTAGGATCTATAGCATGATCCCACAATACTCTATGGAAAGTATTTTTTTTGTTAAAATCTTCTAAATTTGAAACACAATACTTATTTCTTAATAATGATTTTGGTGTCATTATGATTAGTGGCTTTCTGAAACTCCTATGCATTTGTCTTCTTAAAGCATGAAAATAATTTGCTGGGGTTGTGCAGTTCATTACTTGCATATTGTCGTTTGAGCATAGTTGTAAAAATCTTTCTAATCTTGCTGAAGAATGTTCTGGTCCTTGTCCTTCATATCCGTGAGGTAACAACATTACTATACCAGATGCTCTATTCCATTTTCTCTCACCAGATGCAATAAATTGATCAATTACTACTTGAGCTCCGTTAGCAAAGTCACCGAATTGTGCTTCCCAAAGAGTAAGTGTATTTGGTTCTACTAGACTATAACCATATTCAAAACCTAAAACCGCAAGTTCAGATAAAAAACTATCTACTACTTCAAATTGCTTTTGATTTTTAGAAATATTATTCAGTGGAATGTACCTTGAATTGTCTGTTTGATTTCTTAAAACAGAATGTCGTTGACTGAATGTTCCTCTTCCAGAGTCTTGTCCTACAAGCCTAACTGGATATCCCTCCTCTAGCAAAGATCCAAAAGCTAAAGATTCAGCTGAAGACCAATCAATTCCAGTACCTTTTTCAACACTTTCTTTTCTAGCATTAAATATTTTGGAGATAGTCTTGTGAATATTTTTTTCCTCAGGAATACCATTTATTTTACCTGAGATTATTTTTAATTTATTTTCATCGAAACCTGTTATACCCCTCTTATCTTTACCTCTTTCAGGTTTATATCTTGACCATGTTCCCTCAAACCATTCTATTTTAGGTTTATAATCTTTTGCACTTTTGTATTGTTCATCGAGTAAATCTTTAAATGATTTAACATTTTGATTTAATAATTCTTCAGTTATAGATTTTTCGTTTACTAATTTATTTCCATAAATTTTGTAAACACTGGGATGAGATCTAATTTTTTTATACATTAAAGGTTGAGTAAATGAAGGCTCATCTCCCTCATTATGTCCAAATCTTCTATAACAAATTAAATCTACTACAACGTCTCTATTAAATTTTAATCGAAATTCAGTTGCTATTCTAGTTGCATAAACAACTGCTTCTGGATCATCACCATTAACATGAAGAATTGGAGCCTCTACCATTTTTGCAACATCAGATGGATAAGGTGAAGACCTCGCAAATCTTGGACTAGTAGTAAATCCTATCTGGTTATTAACAATAATATGAATTGTTCCTCCAGTGTTATGTCCTGGTAGTCCAGACATTGCAAAACATTCTGCTACAACTCCTTGACCAGCAAAGGCTGCATCCCCATGAATGAGAATAGGTATAACTTTATTTCTTTCACGGTCTTTATGAAAAAATTGTTTGGCTCTTGTTTGGCCTAAAACAACTGGGTTAACAGCTTCTAAATGAGAAGGATTATCTGTTAAACTGACATGTACTGAATTTCCATCAAATTCTCTATCAGACGACGCTCCAAGATGATATTTTACATCTCCAGCACTATCTTCAGAATCAGTACTAAACTCACCAGCAAACTCATTAAAAATTTTTTTGTAAGATTTTTGTAAAACGTTTGCCAAAACGTTAAGCCTACCTCTATGAGACATACCTATTTTAACTTCTTTTATATTATTTTGACCACCAATTTTTATTATTTGTTCAAGAGCAGGTATTAAACTTTCGCCACCATCTAAACCAAATCTTTTTGTTCCCACATACTTTGTAGCTAAAAATTTTTCAAATCCTTCTGCCTGTACCAATTTATTTAAAATTGCCTCTTTACCATTTTTTGTAAATTGAAGTGCATTTTTATCTTGCTCTATCCTGTCCCTAAACCACTTTCTTTCATCTGGGTTTGAAATATGCATGAACTCATAACCTATTTTTCCACAGTAGGTTTTCTTCATAAACTTAAGTATTTCTCTTATATTTGCATATTTACGATTGATTACACCGTTTAGAAAAATTTTCTTATCGTAATTTTCTTTTTTAAAACCGTAAAAATCTGGATGAAGCTCATCTAGATATTCTGACTCTCTCATTTCTAAAGGATCAAGATCCGCTAATAAATGTCCTCTTAGTCTATATGCTCTAATTAATGCTACAGCACTAATAGAATCTTTATTTGAGTCAGCAAGTAATTGAAAATTAAATTTTTCTGAAGTGTCTAATTTGACGTTATTAAAATCATTTTTATCTTGTTCTTCTATTTTTTTTTGTAATTCATCAATATCAATCTTTTTTTTAGTAGGTCCCCATGATGGACCATTAATTTCTTTTGCTATAACATTTAATTCTTCACCAATTCCTTCAAAATAATTTGCCCAACTTTCTGGAAGATCAGCATCTTTATTTACAAACTTTAAATACATTTCTTCTATAAATGCACTATTAGATTTGTTTAAAAATGAAGTTTTTTCGAAATCAAGATTTTTTGATGAAGACATCTTTTTATTTAATATATCCCTCTAATATTTTTTTTCAATTAGACAGTTTATCAAATAAAGTTTTTCCAATAATTGATGGTGATTTGGCAACTGTAATACCACATTCTTCCATTTTTTTTATTTTATCTTCAGCTCCACCCTTGCCACCTGATATAATGGCACCAGCATGCCCCATTCTCCTTCCTGGAGGAGCAGTAATTCCAGCTATAAATCCAACAATTGGTTTTTTGATCTTATGATTTTTTATAAATTCAGCCGCTTCTTCTTCGGCTGTTCCTCCAATTTCACCTATCATTAAAATAGATTCTGTTTCAGAATCTTTTAAAAATAAATCTAAACAATCTATAAAATTTGTTCCATTAATAGGATCACCACCAATACCAATACAAGTTGATTGACCAAGTCCATTTTCAGTTGTTTGGGCTACTGCTTCATATGTCAATGTTCCTGACCTTGATACAATTCCAACACTTCCTCTTTTGTGAATACTTCCCGGCATAATCCCAATTTTACATTCATCTGGTGTGATTATTCCTGGACAATTAGGTCCAATTAATCTGCTACTAGATCCACTTAATTTTTGTCTGACCTTAAGCATATCCTGAATTGGAATACCCTCTGTTATACAAACAATAAGTTCAACTGATGCATCAATAGCTTCAATGATTGCTGCTGCTGCAAATTTAGCAGGTACATAAATCATAGTTGCATCCGCTCCTACTTCATTTTTTGCCTCTAAAACGCTATTAAAAACTGGTCTATCTAAATGTTTTTGTCCACCTTTCTTTGGCGTAACTCCACCAACAAGATTGGTTCCATATTTTATAGCCTGCTCTGAATGAAATGTTCCGTGTGAGCCAGTAAATCCCTGACAAATTACTTTAGTATTTTTATTTACCAAAACCGACATTTTATTTTATCGCCTCAACAATTTTCTTAGCAGCATCATCTAAATTTTCTGCAGAAATTAATTTTAATCCAGAATTATCAAGAATTTCTTTTCCTTCCTTGAAATTTGTGCCTGCTAATCTTACAACTAAAGGTACACTTATATTTATTTCCTTAGCTGCATCAACTACTCCTTGAGCAAGGACATCACATCTCATTATTCCTCCAAAAATATTAATTAAAATACCTTTAACATTTTTATCTGAGAGAATTATCTTTAATGCAGCAGATACTTTTTCTTTGGATGCGCCACCGCCTACATCTAAAAAATTTGCTGGTTCTTTACCATACAATTTAATTATATCCATTGTTGCCATCGCTAATCCAGCTCCATTTACCATACAGCCAATACTTCCATCTAGCTTGATATATGCAAGATCATGCTTGCTAGCTTCTATCTCGGTAGGATCTTCCTCATTTAAATCTCTTAATTCAACAATTTCTGGATGCCTGAATAAAGCGTTAGAGTCGAAATTAACTTTTGCATCTAAACAAACAATTTTTTCCTCTTTTGTCAAAATTAATGGATTTACTTCAACCATGTTTGCATCAGTATTCACAAACATTTTATATATTGATTTAATTAATGTTATTGCTTGTTTTTTTGCGTCTTCATTTAAATTAAAAATATTAATTATTTTTTCACAATCTGACTCAGGAATTTCATCACCTATATCAACTTTTGTAGTTATAATTTTTTCAGGTGAACTGCTTGCAACTTCTTCAATGTCCATCCCTCCTTGGTCACTTGATATAAATGCAATTTTAGAACTTGCCCTATCAACCAGGCACGATAAGTAAAATTCTTTATCTATATTTGATGATTCTTCTACGTATAATCTTTTTACCTCTCTACCTTCAGGGCCAGTTTGATGAGTAACTAGTGTTTTTCCTAGTAATTCTTTAGCTGCTGCTGTTAGTTCCTCAATAGAGTTTAAAATTTTTACACCACCAGCTTTTCCTCTACCTCCAGCATGGATTTGTGCTTTAAGCACATATTTCTCAGTTTTGATTGCTTTTGCTTTTTCAATAAGTTCATCAACACTAAGCGCAAATACTCCTTCGGGAACTACAGCTCCATATTTTTTTAATATTTGTTTAGCTTGATGCTCGTGAATATTCATTATTATTTAGATAAATCAGGATCTATTTTAGATGCAGCTTCCCATAAAGCTTTTACAGCATCTATTGAATGCATAAATTCTTTCTTTTCTTTTTCATCTAAATCAATCTCCTTAATTTTTTCTACACCATCTTTTCCAATGACAACAGGAACACCTGCATAAACATTTTTCACACCATATTCTCCATTTAATTGTACAGCGCAGGGTAATAATTTTTTCTGATCATTTAAATATGCTTCAGCCATTTGAACACCTGAGGCTGCAGGTGCATAAAAGGCTGATCCTTTTTCTAAATATTTAACTATTTCTGCACCACCATCTCGTGTTCTTTGATTAATTTCTTCAACTCTTTCTAAAGAAATCTTTCCATCCTTTACAAGATCCAACAATGGTTTACCTGAAATTTTTGTAAATCTTGGCATAGGAACCATGGTGTCACCATGACCACCCATAACCATTGCCTCAATTTCTCTTACTGGCACATTTAGTTCTAATGATAAAAATAATTTAAATCTTGAACTATCTAAAATACCTGCCATACCAACAACTTTATTTGATGGTAAACCTGAAAATTTTTGAAATGCCATAACCATAACATCTAAAGGATTGGTGATACAGATCACAAAAGCGTTAGGAGCATTTTTCTTTACCCCCTCAGCAACTTGTTTAATAATTTTTAAATTAATTCCAAGAAGATCGTCTCGGCTCATTCCAGGTTTTCTTGGAACACCTGCTGTAATTATAATTACATCTGAATCTTTTATATCCTCATAGTTATCAGTTCCTGAAAACCTAACATTGAAACCATCTACAGATGAAGATTGTGCAATATCTAATGCTTTTCCTTTTGCAATACCACTAGCTACATCAAATAAAACCACTTCATTTACTAATTCTTTTGTTCCTAATAAATGTGCAAGAGTTCCGCCTATTTGGCCTGCACCAATTAAAGATATTTTTGTCATTTATTTCCTTTATTTCATTGTTGGCATAACAAATTCCGCATTTGATCGGACACCTGAAGGCCATCTGGATGTTACTGTTTTAAGTTTAGTATAAAATTTTATTCCTTCCATACCATGCATTCCACTATCTCCAAATAATGATCTTTTCCAACCACCAAAACTATGAAATGCCATTGGAACTGGGATCGGCACGTTAATACCAACCATACCAACTTGAATTTTACTTGCAAAAGTTCTACCTGCATCACCGTCTCTTGTATAAATACTAACTCCATTTCCGTACTCATGGTCGTTAATTAATTTTGCAGCTTCTTCAAAAGTTTTTACTCGAACAACTGATAAGACTGGACCGAATATTTCCTCTTTGTAAATTCGCATATCTTTATTTACATGATCAAACAAACATCCACCTATATAAAAACCATTTTCATAACCTTGAAGTTTTAGACCTCTTCCATCAACCACTAGCTTTGCGCCTTCCTTGACACCTAAATCAACGTAACTTGTAACTTTTTCTAAATGTTCTTTTGTAACTAAAGGTCCCATTTCTGATGCTTTATCCATTCCAGGACCAACTTTTAAAGCTTCAGCTTTTTTTGATAACCTTGATACAAGTTCATCACCAATATCTCCAACCGCAACCGCAACTGATTGAGCCATACATCTTTCTCCAGCTGAACCATAAGCAGCACCCATTAAACCATTTACTGCACCATCTAAATCACAATCTGGCATAACAACTAAATGGTTTTTTGCTCCACCCAAAGCTTGAACTCTTTTTTCATTTTTAGCTGAATTTTCATAAATATATTTTGCAATAGGAGTAGATCCCACGAAACTAACAGCTTTGATATCTTTGTTTTCCAAAATTGCATCAACAGCTTCTTTATCTCCATTTATTACGTTAAATACTCCCTCCGGAAGACCCGCCTCAGAAAGTAATTCTGCTAATCTTATTGCGCAAGAAGGGTCTTTTTCTGATGGTTTAAGAATAAAAGTGTTTCCACAAGCTATTGCTATTGGAAACATCCACATTGGTACCATAGCAGGAAAATTAAAAGGTGTAATACCTGCAACAACTCCTAATGGTTGTCTGATTGACCAACTATCAACATTGGTTCCAACATTTTCTGAAAACTCACCTTTTAATAAATGTGGTATTCCACAAGCAAATTCTACCACCTCAAGTCCTCTAGTTAAAGAGCCTCTTGCATCTTCATAAACTTTTCCATGTTCTGAAACTATTAACTTCGTTAATTCATCAGAATTTTTTTCAATTAATTCTTTAAATTTAAATATTATTCTAGCTCTTTGTAGAGCAGGTTTTAAAGACCAACTTTCAAATGCTTTTTTTGCTACCTCAACAGCACTGTCTAGATCAGATTTTGAAGCAAGTCTTACCTCTGACTCTTGTTCGCCAGTTGCTGGATTAAAAACTTTTCCTTTTTTATCTGAAGATCCCGGAATTATTTTACCGTTTACGAAGTGTTCTATTAATTTCATGAATACGGTGTTTTAGATCAAAAATATCGAATAGTCTATTTAAACATTAGCTGTAGCTAACATTTTTTTTATTTCAGCTATAGCTTTTGCTGGATTCAAGCCCTTAGGACATGCATTTGTACAATTTAATATTGTATGGCATCTATATAATTTTAATTCATCTGAAACTTTTTTTAATCTAGCTTTTCTCTCTTCATCTCTACTATCAATAATCCATCTATAAGCCTGTAACAGAACTGCTGGACCTAAATATTTATCTCCATTCCACCAATAACTTGGGCAAGATGTAGAACAGCAAGCACACATAATACATTCGTAAGCACCATCAAGTTTTGCTCTATCTTCTTTAGACTGATAAATTTCTGTTGTCTGTTTTGTTGAGTTATTTTTTAACCAAGGTTCAATAGATTGATATTGTTTATATAAGCCATCTAAATCACCAATCAAATCTCTTTTAACTTTTAAATGAGGTAGAGGATAAATATCGATGTCACCGTCTATCTCTGCATGAGGAGTTGTACAAGCAAGTCCGTTTTTTCCTCCCATATTCATAGCACAAGAACCGCAAACACCATGAGCACAAGATCTTCTATAGGCCAATGTAGGATCAATTTCGTTTTTAATTTTATTTAGAATATCCAGCACCTTAGATGGACAATTATCCATATCAACTTCGTATGTATCAATTCTAGGATTTTCTTCTGTAGATGGATCCCATCTATATATATTTACTTTTCTTAAATTTTTAGATCCAGTTTTGTCTTTAAAATATTTGCCTTTTTTAACCTCTGAATTTTTAGGTAAACTTAGCTGAACCATTAATATACTCGCTCTTGTGGTGGAAAATATTGAACTTCATTTGTTAAAGTTGATTTGTGTACTGCTCTGTAACTAATCTTTGTATTTTTTCCATCACACCAAGCAAGAGTATGTTGCATAAATTTTTCGTCATCTCTTTTTGGATAGTCATCTCTCGCGTGAGCACCTCTGCTCTCTTTTCTATGATATGCAGATTCTACAGTAGTTACTGCTTGTCTTATTAAATTATCAAATTCTAATGTTTCAACTAAATCAGTATTAAATACTAAAGATCTATCTTTAACTGAAATTGAGTCCATACCATCATAGGTTTTTTTAATCTCATCAACACCTTCTTTAAGATTTTTTTCTGTTCTAAAAACTGCACATTTCGACTGCATAGTTTTTTGCATTGAAAGTCTTAGTTCTGCAGTGCTATTATTTCCTTGTGCATTTCTAAGTTTATCAAATCTATCTAAACATTTTTGTGTTTCTGACTCAGGAATTTCTTCATGAGGTGTTCCTGGCTTAACTAATTCAGCTGCTCTTTTTGCTGCTGCCCTTCCAAATACTACTAAATCAATTAATGAATTAGAACCAAGTCTATTTGCTCCGTGAACAGAGACACATGCCGCTTCTCCTATAGCCATTAAACCTGGAACAGTTTTTTCTGAGCCATTTACAGTTAATACTTCTGCTTTATAGTTTGTTGGAATACCACCCATATTATAATGAACTGTTGGCACAACAGGAATTGGTTCTTTAGTTACATCTACATTTGCAAATAATCTCGCTGCATCAGTAATTCCAGGAAGCCTGCTTTCAATAATATCTTTATCTAAGTGACTTAGGTTCAAATGAACATGGTCTTGATCTTTTCCAACACCTCTTCCCTCATTAATCTCAATAGACATAGATCTGCTAACAACATCTCTTGATGCTAAATCTTTTGCATTTGGAGCATATCTTTCCATAAATCTTTCACCTTTAGAATTTGTAAGATAACCCCCTTCTCCTCGCGCACCTTCTGTTATTAATGTGCCATGGCCATAAATTCCTGTTGGGTGAAATTGAACAAACTCCATGTCCTGAAGCGGCAGTCCAGCTCTTAAAACCATTGCATTACCATCACCAGTGCAAGTATGTGCTGATGTTGCTGAATAATAAACTTTTCCATAACCACCTGTAGCAATAATTACTGTGTGCGCTCTAAATCTGTGAATTGTGCCATCATTCAAATTCCAAGCAATTAGACCTTTGCATTCTCCATTCTTCATCAACAAATCTAATGCAAAATATTCTATAAAAAATTCTGTATTATGCTTTAACGCTTGTCCATATAATGTGTGTAAAATAGCATGTCCTGTTCTATCAGCTGCAGCACAAGTTCTTTGAACTATTCCATTTCCATAATTTTTTGTCATTCCACCAAATGGTCTTTGATAAATTTTTCCTTCTTCAGTTCTGCTAAATGGAACTCCATATTTCTCTAATTCTAAGACTGCTTTAGGTGCTTCTTTACAAAGATATTCAATGCTATCTTGATCTCCTAACCAATCTGCACCTTTTACAGTGTCATACATGTGCCATCTCCAATCATCTTCTCCCATGTTTCCTAGTGCTGCTGATATTCCGCCTTGTGCAGCTGATGTATGACTTCTGGTAGGAAATACTTTTGAGATACAAGCTGTTTTTAAGCCAGCTTCGCTGAGCCCTACTGCCGCTCTTAAACCTGATCCACCTGCACCAAGTACAACAACATCGTACTCATGGTCTATAATATTATATGCTTTCATGTATTTAAGTTAAAAATTACAATTATTGTAATTACTGGAATTGTTATAGCAAAAAAATTTAGGACTTTGTTTGCGGCATTTTTGGTTTTTTTATCGTTAATATAGTCTTCAAAAACCTCACTTATAGTCAAAGCTGAAAAAAAATAAGCAATAACTAGAAATAATCCAATTAGGAATTTAGATGGTTGTGTTGTTAAAAAATTCACTACTTCAAAATAACTTTTATCATAGATATTCACTAAATTTATAATAAACCAAAGCATTAAAGGTAATAAGATTGCAGAACTAATTTTTAAGAATAACCATTTTTTTGTTACTGGAAGCATTATATTAATCCTCTGCCAATTAAATAAATTAAGATAGTTAAAACAATCGAGCCGAAAATAACTAACAAACCTGTAATTTTTGTTGTTTGTAATTCAAATCCATAACCTAAATCCATAATCAAGTGTCTTACTTCACTTAACATTTGAAAACTAAATGACCAGGTTATTCCGATTAAAATAAACTTACCTAAAAAAGTTTCTAAAAAAATTTTAATAATTTGATAATCACTTTCTCCTAAAAGCATTAATGCAAACCAAATACAGATTAATGTGATTGCAAAAAAATTAATTATTCCTGTAATTCTATGTGAAATAGATACTAATGAAGAAATATGCCATTTATAAATCTGTATGTGTGGTGATAAAGGTCTGTCTTCCATATTTTATTTTGAGTTAATAATTGTTTCGGCAATTTCAACAGAATTAAGTGCTGCACCTCTAAGTAGGTTATCTGATACAATCCACAAATTTAATGAATTTTTTTTAGTTTTGTCTTCTCTAATTCTAGATATATATGTCTCATCACTCCCAGCTGCTTCAAATGGTGTGCTATAACCTCCATTTTCTCTTTTATCAATTACCTCACAACCATCTGCTTTACTTAAAACATCTCTCACTTTTTCTAAAGTATATGGTTTTTCAAATTCTATATTAACAGACTCTGAATGAGAAACTAAAACAGGAATTCTTACACATGTAGCTGTAAGTTCTATTGAATCATCTAATATTTTTTTTGTTTCATTTGTCATTTTTAATTCTTCTTTTGTATATCCATCATCAGCAAAAACATCGATATGTGGAATAACATTAAAAGCGATTTGTTTAGTAAAATTTTTTGACTCTATTTTTTTTCCATCTAAATATTGTTTAGTTTGATCTATTAATTCGTCCATTGGACTTTTGCCACCACCCGAAACAGATTGGTAAGTTGAAACTACAACTCTTTTTATTTTGAATAAATTATGTAGTGGTTTAAGTGCTATAACAAGTTGTGCTGTAGAACAATTTGGATTGGCAATAATATTTTTTTTCATATTTTTAATTTCAGCTGCATTCACTTGTGGAACGATCAATGGAACATCTGGATCCATTCTAAAAAAACTCGAATTATCAATTACAATTGTGTGCTTGGCAGCTTTTTCTGCATATTTTTCAGCAATTTTTCCTCCAGCTGCAAAAAAAGTTATATCTGCTTTTGAAAAATCATATGTCTCTAAATTTTCAATAACATACTCTTTATTTCTAAAAGAGATTTTTTTTCCTGCACTTTTTTCTGAGGCAACTAAATATAGATCATCAAACTTGAAGTTTTTTTTATCAAATACTTCAAGAGTTTTTCTACCAACATTTCCTGTTGCACCTACTATAGCTATGTTCATTTTAATGCTGTTATACTAAATAAAAGGTAAATCGCAAACTTTACCAATGCAAATATCACTATTTATGCTTGCTTTTACCTTCTGGTCTACATTCCAATGTGATTTTTTCATCATGGCAATACCAATCACTTTTTTAAAATGTGGTGAATAGCATGCTGACCGTAATTCTCCAACGATGTTGTTCTGATCATCAGTAAGATCTAAAGATCCTGTTAAACTTATTTTCTCTATATCAAATTTAACTCCCATTAATTTTTTATTTATTCCTTCAGATTTAATTGTCTTCAATTTTTCTTTTCCTAAAAAGATAACATCACTATCTATGTTAATATATTTATCGAAACCACATTCATAAGGATTATCTCCATTATCCATATCATTACCATGAGATAACAGTCCACTTTCGATTCGTTCAATCAAATTAGGACACCCTGGTTTAACATTAAATTCTTTTCCAATTTCAAATAAATGATCATACAGTTTTAAGCCTGCTTCTGTATTTTGAACATATACTTCATAGCCTCCTTGTTTAGACCATCCAGATTGTGCGATAAGGTGTTTTGCACCTCCAAATTCAAAATAATCAAAACCAAAAAATTTTAATTTTGTGATCTGTTCTCCAAATATTTTTTCCATCAATTTAAATGATTTTGGACCTTGTACAGCCATGATATCAACTTTTGGCTCTGTGATTTCAACATCAAATTTATTTCCAATTGCTAATCCTTTTGCAAATAATATTACGTCCGTATCTGCAATAGAAATCCACCATTTATTTTCGTTAATTCTTAAAACAACTGGATCATTAATTAAACCAGCATTATCATCTATAATCGGACAATAATAACATCTTCCATCTTTAGATTTTGATAAATCTCTACAAGTCATCAACTGAACTAGTTTTGCAGAATCTTTTCCTGAAATTTCTACCTGTCTTTCAGCTGCTACATCCCAGATCTGAACATGCTCTTTTAAATGATGATAAGATTCTTCAATTGAACCAAAGGCAGCTGGAAGCAACATATGATTATAAATTGTATAAGCTGTAACACCCTGTTCCTCAATTCGAGAAGTATATGGAGTACTTCTAAGTCTTCTTGATTTTGCAATTAAAAAGTTTTTCATTTTTTCAAAAATTCTAAAACTTTGTCTCTCATTTCAAATGCTTTTTCAATCATAATCATATGTCCACAACCCTCTATTATATGTGTAGATGAATTATTAATTAGACTAGAAAATTTTTTTCCAGCTTCTAGATTTACCATCTTATCTAAAGAGCCAAAAATAAACATTGATGGGAATTGTATTAATTTAGCAGCATCAGAGCCATTTTTGTAATTATTGCATGCAACAAGATCTACCGCCAGTATGTCTCTTATATCTCGAGGTGATTGTATTATTTTTTCTACTGGGTTACCTCCAATAAATCTTTTTGAACCTTCATAACCCCACTTCATCATTAATTTAACTGCGTCGGAGTCCCCATTTTTTGCTAGATCAATCAAATCTGGATGTACTGGCATTTTATTTGAGCCTCCAATAAAGACTAACTTTTTTAATCTACCTTTATATTTGTGAGCATATTCAAGTATCTCCAAGCAACCTTGGGAATGACCAATTAAAATTAAATTATTTAGATTTAGTTCGTTAAAAACCCTTTCTAACCAATCAGCTATTTTTTCAATACTATCTAAGCAAGGACCATCGGAATTACCATGCCCAGGTAAATCAATAGATAATACATTAAAATTATTATTTGAAAAAAAATTGTTCTGTTAGAGACCAAACAATATGAGAAAGACCGCTCCCATGAAGAAATACTATTGTATCTTTATTTTGATCAATGCCCTGTCCTGCATCAGAAGCATAAACATTTTTATTTTCTAATTGAAAATTCAAAAATTACCTAAACTTGTTTTCTCAATTCAAATTTTTGTATTTTTCCTGTTGAAGTTTTTGGCAAATCACAGAACACAACCTTTTTAGGAACTTTAAATCCTGCTAAAGTCTCCTTACAAAAATCAATTAATTCTTTTTCAGATACTGGTTTATCTTTAACCATTTCAATAAATGCGCAAGGAACTTCGCCCCATTTTTCATCTGGTTTAGCAACAACTGCAGCAATAGAAACTGATGGATGTTTAGAAAGTGTATTTTCTATTTCAATTGAGGAAATATTTTCTCCTCCAGAAATAATTATATCTTTTGATCTATCTTGTATTTTTACATAACCATCAGGATGCATCACGGCTAGATCACCACTATGAAACCACCCATCCTTCATAGCTTTATCGGTAGCATCTTTGTCTTTAAAGTAACCTTTCATTACGACATTCCCTCTAATCATAATTTCACCAATTGTTTTTCCATCTTTAGGAACTTCTTTCATAGTATCTGGATCCAAAACAGTCACACCTTCAGTATTTGGATATCTCACACCTTGCCTAGCTTTAATTTCATTTTGTTTTTCTTCATCAAAATTGTTCCACTCATCATTCCAAGCACACTGGGTAACATGTCCATAAGTTTCTGTTAAACCGTAAACATGCATAACTTCAAAACCTAATGCTTTCATTTTTTTGAAAATTATACTTGGTGGAGGAGCTCCAGCCGTTAAGACATAAACTTTTTGTTTTAATTTTTTTTTGTCACTTTCTGGTGCTCCAGTAATCATATTTAATACAATTGGTGCACCACCAAAATGGGTTACTTCATATTTTTCAATTAATTCAAAAATTTTTTTAATATCAATATTTCTTAAACAAATTGTCCTTCCATTTAACATCGGAACTGTCCACGGATAGCACCAACCATTACAATGAAACATTGGAACAACTGTTAAAAAATTTAATCTATTTGGCATATTCCAAGCTACCGAACTTCCTGTAGACATTAAGTACGCACCTCTATGATGATAAACTACTCCTTTGGGATTTCCTGTAGTACCTGAGGTATAGCTTAATGATATTGCTTGCCATTCATCTTCTGGCATTTGCCAATCGAAATTTTCATCACCTGTATTTAAAAAACTTTCATATTCTAAATCACCAATTTTTTCTAATTTCGATGGATCGGCATTTTTATCATCTATATCAATTACTGTAATTTTCTTATTTAAAGTTTTTAATGCTTTCTTAACTTCTCCATGCAATTGTCTATCAACTACTAGCACCTTTGCATCGCTGTGATCTAAAATATATGAAATTGTATTTGCATCTAGTCTTATATTAATTGTATTCAATACTGCACCTGCCATAGGTACTGAATAATGTCCTTCGAAAATCTCAGGTGTATTGAAGGCCAAAAATGAAACTGTATCTCCTTTTTTAATTCCAATTTTTGACAGTGCGCTAGCAAATTTTACAGCTCTTTTGTAAACTTCCTCCCAAGTATATTTCCTATCTTCATAAATTATAGCTTCGTAATTTGGATAAATTTCTCTTGCTCTTTTAAGAAATGTTAGCGGGGTAAGTGGAACGTAGTTCGCTTTATTTTTATCTAAATTTGTCTCGTAATGATTCATTATTAATTAAACTTAAAATTCATTATATTAGAACTTCCAGTAATAGCAGATTTGTAATGATACTCAGCTCTAGGCAATACCTTATCAAAATAAAATTTTGCTGTATTTATTTTATCTGAATAAAATTCTTTATTTGAATCAAAATCCTTAAAGCTTACATCTAAAATTTTGATCCAAGCATAAGCAATTGAAACATATCCCAGACTTCTTAAATAATCATTTGCTGCAGCACTAACATCGTCTTTTTCGATTTTATGTTTATCCTTAATCCAGTCGGTAAACTTAGATAAAATATCCAAATAATGATTTAATTCTTTTGAAAATGTTTTTACTTTTTCATTTTTACTATCACATTCAGATTTAACCATATCTAAAAACTTGTTGATAACATCACCATTTTTATTTGATAATTTTCTAAATACTAAATCTGCTGCCTGAACAGAATTTGTTCCTTCATAGATTGGCGTAATACGATTATCTCTGTATAACTGCTCTATTCCTTGGTCTTTAGTATACCCATACCCACCATGTATTTGCATCGCATCGTTCGTAATTTCCATAGCTAAATCTGTAAATAATGATTTAACAACTGGTGTCATCAATGAAACATAATCCAAAGCTTCTTGTTTAATTTTTTCATCTGGATGATAAAGACTTACCTCAGTTTGTTGCGATAACCAAAAACATAAAGCCCTTTCTCCTTCAATAATTGACTTCATATTAAGTAAAGATCTTCTAATATCCGCATGATCAATTATAAAGTCTGCGCCATTTGAAGATTTTGAATTATTTGTTTTTCCTTGCTTTCTATCTTTTGCGTAGGCAAGTGAGTTTTGATAAGCAATTTCAGAAATTCCTAAACCTTGAATGCCTACCACTATTCTCTCAAGGTTCATCATAGTAAACATAGCGCTAAGACCTTTGTCTTTGTTACCAATCATATACCCTGTTGCTTCATCAAAATTTAACACACATGTTGCTGAACCCTTAATTCCCATTTTGCTTTCAATAGATCCTGTTGAAATTCCATTTCTTTGACCAACACTACCATCTTTATTTACAATAAATTTTGGAACTAAAAATAAACTAATTCCTTTAGTGCCCGCAGGAGAGTCCGTTGATCTTGCTAAAACTAAATGAATAATATTTTCAGTTAAGTCATGATCACCAGAAGTTATAAAAATCTTTTGACCACTAATTTTATAGGTATCATCAGATTGTTTGACAGCTTTGGTTTTTAACAAACCTAAGTCTGTACCACAGACTGGTTCTGTTAAACACATAGTGCCACTCCATTTACCTTCGACGATCTTTGGTAAATATTTATCTTTAATTTCATCTGAAGCATGATGATTAATACAATTGTAGGCACCAATACTAAGTTCACTATATAATTTAAATGACAAACTGGCTGAGGAAAGCATTTCATCAAAGAACGCGCTTACTGTTTTTGGCATTCCTTGGCCTCCATATTTGGGGTCACAAGACAATGACGTCCAACCATCTTCAATATATTTCTGATATGCTTCTTTGTAACCCGGCGGTGTTCTGACAACACCATTTTCTAAAATTGCTGGATTTTCGTCACCTGCTTTAGCAAGAGGTAAAATTAAATTTTGATTTATTTTAGCTGCTTCTTCTAAAATATCTTTAACAAGATCTGCACTTACCTCATTATATTTTTCAAGCTCATTATAGTTTTTATTGTCTCTTAATTTTTCAAAGAGAAACATCATATCTTTTACTGGAGCAGTATAACTTGGCATATTTAAAGCTTAGAATAATTCTAGTTTTATTGCAATTTTGAAATTATCGCATCACCCATTGCTGACGTGGAAGTTTCTTTCATGCCTTCTGACATTATATCTTTCGTTCTTAACCCATCATTTAAAACATCTTGAACTGCTTTTTCTAAAATATCTGCTTCTTTATCAAGATCTAAAGAATACCTCAGTGCCATAGCAAAGCTCAAAATAGAAGCAATTGGATTTGCTATCCCTTTACCAGCTATATCTGGAGCTGACCCGTGTATAGGCTCGTACATCGCTCTCATCTCACCATCTTTATTTTTTGCGCCCAAAGATGCTGATGGTAAAAGACCTAAAGATCCCGTTAACATTGAAGCTTGGTCTGACAACATATCTCCAAACAAATTATCTGTTACAATTACATCAAATTGTTTTGGGTTTCTTAAAAGCTGCATAGCACAATTGTCTGCTAACATATGACTTAATTCTACATCTTTGTATTCTTTTTCATGAAGTTCTTGGACTTCTTCTTTCCACAATTGTCCTGCTTCCATCACATTTGATTTTTCACACGAAGTAACCTTGTTTGATCTTTTTCTAGCTAAATCAAAAGCGATCCTAGCTACTCTAGTAATTTCACTAGTCGTATAAGTGTGTGTATTAATTCCTTTTCTTTCTCCATTTTCAATTGGCTTAATTCCTCTAGGTTCACCAAAATATATACCACCCGTTAACTCTCTTACTATCATTATATCTAGTCCTGAAACTACTTCTGGCTTTAGGGTTGAAGCATCGACTAATTGTTTAAAACAAATTGCAGGCCTTAAGTTAGCAAAAAGCTTTAATTCTTTTCTAAGTTTTAATAATGCTCTTTCTGGTTTTTTGGAAAATTCTAGGTTATCCCATGTAGGACCACCAACTGCTCCAAGCATAATTACTTCACTTTCTAGTGCTTTGTAAAAAACCTCATCAGTGATTGGGGTACCGTGTTTATCATAAGAACAACCACCAACTAGCTCCTGATCAATTTCAAAATCTAAAGATTTTTTATCATTAAACCAGTTAATAATTTTTTTTACCTCAGCTATTACCTCCGGACCAATACCATCACCAGGAAGTAAAAGTATTTTTCTTTTTTTTACTTTAATCATTAAATACCCAAGGCTTTTCGTTTTTTAAATTTGTTTCAAACTTTTCTATTTTTTTTGATTTTTTTAGCGATAAAGCGATATCATCAAGTCCTTCTAACAAACATTTTTTCTTAAATGGATCAACTTCAAATTTTAGCTCATTATTTCCATAAACTATTTTTTCCTCTTGCAAATCAATAGAAATTTCTTCTTGTCTATTTGCGTATTCAGATAGCTCTTTTATTTTTTCTTCTTCAAGGATTATAGGCAAAATTCCATTTTTAAAACAATTACTAAAAAAAATATCTGCATAACTTGAACTTATTACACAAGTAATTCCAAAATCTAATAAAGCCCAAGGAGCATGTTCTCTTGATGAACCACATCCAAAGTTTTTTCCAGCAATTAAAATTTTAGATTGATTAAATGGATCTTTGTTTAACACAAAATCATTTATTTCTTTGCCTTGATCATCATATCTCATTTCAAAAAACAAATTTTTTCCGAGGCCAGTTCTTTTGATAGTTTTTAAAAACTGTTTTGGAATTATCATGTCTGTATCGATATTTACAATTGGTAAATAAGCTGGGATACTTTTTAATTTATTAAATTTTTGCATTTAATTTTGATACTTTCTGACATCATCTAAATTACCTGAAATTGCAGCTGCTGCAGCCATTCCTGGACTAACCAGATGGGTTCTACCACCTCTACCTTGTCTTCCCTCAAAATTTCTATTTGATGTAGAGGCACATCTTTCTTCTGGCTTTAATTTATCGGCATTCATCGCTAAACACATAGAGCAACCTGGTTCTCTCCATTCAAACCCTGAGCTAACAAAAATTTTATCTAGTCCTTCTTGCTCTGCTTGTTCTTTAACTAAGCCTGAGCCTGGAACTACTATTGCATTAACATGCGATGATACTTTTTTATCTTTTACGATTTTTGCTGCTTCTCTCAAATCCTCTATTCTGCCATTAGTACAACTACCAATAAATACTTTATCTATTTTTATATCTGTAGCTGCCATGTCAGGTTTTAAACCCATATACTTTAAAGCTCTTTCAATTGAATTTTTTTTATCTTCATCAGTCTCATTATTTGGATTTGGAACTTTTCCATCAATTGTTATTACATCTTGAGGTGACGTACCCCATGTAATCATGGGTAAAATTTCATTTGCATTAAGGCTAATTTCTTTATCAAAACTAGCATCAGCGTCTGTTTTTAAAGTTTCCCAATAGTTCAAAGCTTTATCCCAATTTTCACTTTTTGGTGACATTGGTTTTCCTTTTAAATATTCAAAAATTTTTTCATCTGGTGCAATTAATCCTGCTCTTGCACCACCTTCAATTGTCATATTGCAAATAGTCATCCTTTGCTCAACACTTAAAGATCTTATTAAATCTCCAGCATATTCCACAACAGATCCTGTGCCACCTGCTGTACCTATTTTTCCAATTATTTGAAGTATTACATCTTTAGAAGTAACTCCTAAAGGAAGTTCACCATTAACATTAATTCTAAAATTTTTAGCTTTTTTCTGAACTAGTGTTTGGGTTGCTAAAACATGTTCAACTTCTGAAGTTCCTATTCCAAATGCTAAAGCACCAAATGCTCCATGCGTTGCAGTATGACTGTCTCCACAAACAATAACTGTACCTGGTTGTGTAAAACCTTGTTCAGGTCCTATGATATGAACGATACCTTGTCTCTTATCATCCATACCAAATAACTGAACACCAAATTCTTTACAATTTGCCTCTAAAGTATCTACTTGAATTTTTGACTCTTGATCTGAGATACCTTTTGATCTGTCAGTTGTTGGAACATTATGATCTGCAACTGCTAAAGTTAAATTTGGGTGTCTAACTTTTCTATTAGAATTTCTTAATCCTTCAAAAGCTTGGGGGCTTGTCACCTCATGAATTAAATGTCTATCTACAAAAAGTAAAGATGTACCGTCATCTTGTTGATCAACTAGATGATCGTTCCAAATTTTATCGTATAATGTTGTAGACATTGAAAAAAAAATTATTTTTTTTCTGTAGAGCTTTCTGATTTTTGTTCTTCTTTAGGAGCCTCTGCTGCTGGAGCCGCCTCTTCTTTAGGTGCTGCTTCTGCTTTAGGAGCCTCTTCTTTAGGTGCTTCAACTGCAGGAGCTACATTTTCCTCTGTAACTGTCTCTGGTTTTGCCTCGATATCAATACCAATTTTTTTTCTAATTTTTTCTGCAATCCTTGCTGATTTACCAGTTCTGTCTCTTAGATAATAAAGTTTTGCTCTTCTTACTTTACCTGATCTAATAACCTTAATTGAATCAATTAAAGTTCCAAATAAAGGAAAAGTTCTCTCAACACCCTCTCCAAAGGAAATTTTTCTAACTGTAAAAGATGAGTTTAAGTCTCTACTTTTTTTAGCAATACATACTCCCTCAAAATATTGAATTCTTTCTTTTTTACCCTCGGTAATTCTCACACCAACCTTAACAACATCTCCAGGATAAAATTCTGGAATTTTTTTCTCTGAAAGAATTTTGTTAACGTTATGCTGGTTTATTTCTTCAATTGTTTTCATGTTTATATTTATCAAGTTAATTCTTCTTATATTTTTCCCATAAATCTGGTCTTCGGTCGCGTGTTATAGCCTCAGATTGAGATAAACGCCAGTGTTTAATTTTATTATGATCACCTGATAATAGTACGTCTGGCACAGCTTTTTCCTCCCAAATTTGAGGTTTTGTATACTGAGGGTACTCTAGAAGACCATTTTCAAAGGTTTCATCTAATTTAGAGTTTTCATTTCCTAATACACCTGGCAGCAATCTTAAAATACTATCTATTACTACATATGCTGCTGACTCCCCGCCTGACAAAACATAATCTCCAATACTAATTTCCTCAATATTTCTTGTTGAAAGTATTCTTTCGTCCACACCTTCAAAATGACCACAAATTAAAGACAGAGATTTTTCATTAGCTAGCTCTTTTGCTAAATTTTGATCAAATTTTTTTCCTTTTGGCGATAAGTATAAAATTCTCTCACTCTCATTTTTGTTTTCATCTAAAGACTTTGCAAGAACATCTGCTTTTAATAACATCCCTGAACCGCCCCCATAAGGTGTGTCATCTACTGTTTTATGTTTGTCATCAGCTGCATCTCTTATATTTACAACTTTAAGTTTCCATAAATTATTTGATAAAGCTTTTCCATAAAGTCCTTTAGATAAAGGACCAGGAAAAACCTCTGGATAAAGTGTAAACACTTGAGCTTGCCACATAAATAATCTTTAAATTATTTTTTTTCCTCTGCTGGAGCTTCTTCTTTAGGAGCTTCTGCTTTTGGAGCTTCTTCTTCTTTAGGAGCTTCTTCTTTTGGAGCTTCTGCTGCTGGAGCTGCTTCTTCTTTAGGAGCTTCTGCTTTTGGAGCTTCTGCTTTTGGAGCTGCTTCTTCTTTAGGAGCTTCTGCTGCTGGAGCTGCCTCTGCTGCTGGAGCTGCCTCTGCTTTTGGAGCTTCTTTATTATCCTCTTCTTTTTTATTTCTCTCTTTTTTTGGCACTGCTTTATTTGGATTATTTCCATTTGCAGGCATAGGCATTAGTTCGTTCTCACCTAAAATTCTTGCTACTCTAGTTGTTGGTTGAGCTCCTTGACCAAGCCAATATTTAATTCTCTCAGCTTCTAGGCCCACTCTTTCTTTTTTCTCTTTTGGTAGTAGAGGGTTAAAAAAACCAACCTTCTCTATAAATCTTCCGTCCCTTGCAAAACGACTGTCGGCAACAACAACCTTATAAACAGGACGTTTTTTTGTTCCACCTCTTGATAATCTTAATTTTAACATTTCTTCTCCTTTTTTTACTTTAATTGGTTAAATAGCTCTGGCGGTATACCCTTGTCAGACATACCTTTCAGATTTCCTTTAGACATCTTTTTCATCATTTCAGACATCATTTTAAATTGCTTAAGCAATTTATTGATAGTGGCTGGATCTGAGCCAGAGCCATTAGCAATTCTTTTTTTTCTAGAACCATCTATTATTTTTGGGTTCTCTCTTTCTTTTTTTGTCATTGATAAAATAATAGCTTCATTTTTAGTAATTATACTTTCGTCAATTCCCGCTGAGTCCATTTGAGATTTAATTTTAGAAACTCCTGGCATAAAAGACATAATTCCCTCAATGCCACCCATTTTTTTCATCTGTCTTAATTGAGACAAATAATCTTCCATAGAGAATTGTCCTTTTTTTAAATTTTCCTCTGCTTTTTTAAGATTTTCTTCTCCTAAATCTTGAGCCGCCTTTTCTACAAGGGATACAATATCCCCCATACCAAGTATTCTGTTTGCAATTCTATCTGGATGGAATACTTCAAGATTATCTATTTTTTCTCCTATCCCTAAGAATTTAATTGGAACGTTAGAAACATACTTCATACTCACTGCAGCACCACCTCTTGCATCACCATCAGCCCTAGTTAAAATAATTCCTGATAAATTAACTGTATTTTTAAATTCTTTTGCCACTGAGGCTGCAACTTGACCTGTTAGAGAGTCTGCAACTAAAAAAGTTTCTGTTGGGTTAATGACAGCTTCAATTTGCTTAATCTCACTCATCATTTGTAAATCGATTTGAGTTCTACCAGCAGTATCAAATAAAATTATTTCGGCTCCATTTAAATTAGCAGCACTTATTGCTCTTCTACAAATATCAGCGGGTTGCTGACCTTCTATAATAGGTAAAGTTAAAATATTATTTTGTTCTCCTAAAGATCTAAGTTGTTCTTGTGCAGCTGGTCTGTAAATATCTAGACTGACCATCATTACTTTTTTCTTTTTATTGTTTTCTAAAAATTTTGCTAATTTTGCTGTTGTTGTTGTTTTACCAGAACCTTGTAACCCAACTAACATCATTGGCACAGGCGGTACTGCGTTTAAGTTTATCTCATTATTTGTTGCACCTAATAAGTCTACGAGCTCATCATAAACAATTTTAACAACCATATCCCCAGGAGAGGTAGACCTTATTATCTCTTGGCCTAATGCCTTTGGCTTAACTTTTTCAATAAAATCTTTTGCAACATCCAAAGAGACATCTGCTTCAAGTAAGGCTTGCCTAATACCTCTTAAACCTTCATCTACTTGAGCTTCATCAAGTGAAGGCGCCTTTTTCAGAGAAGAAAAAATTTCTTCAAATTTATTTGTTAAATTTTCAAACATATTTATTACGCATAGTAGTAACGCACTAGTGGGCGAACCCTCGCTGACTAGTGTCGATCTCTTTGTTTCCAAAGACACCGCAAAGTTAATGTTTTTGCGGAAACGGCAACAACCTATAATAGAGGTTCAAAAAGTCAATAAATAAGTTAAATATCTATATATGGATATTAAAGCTTTTAAAATGGACGGTTTAGGTAATGATTTTGTCATCATAGATAATAGGCAAACAATTACAAATTTGACGAAAGATCAAATAATAAAGATTTGTGACAGAAAATTTATTGGTTGTGACCAACTAATATTGATTAAAAAAAATGATATTTCAGATGCTTCACTAGAATTTTATAATTCAGATGGAGGAATGTCAGGTGCGTGTGGTAATGGTACGCGATGTATTGCTGATTTATTAGGCAAAGAAAATAACAAAAAAGAAATTATCCTAACAACTTTATCTGGCAAATTAAAATCAAATATTGTTGGAGAAAAAATGGTTTCTACAGAAATAGGTGTTGCAAAAACAAAATGGGATGAGATTCCATTGTCTAAAGAATTAAATACAAATAATTTAGGAATTAAAATTAATGACAAAAATAATAACGAATTTTCTGGCGGAACTGCTGTAAATGTTGGAAACCCACATGTAGTTTTTTTTGTTGATAATAACGAAAATTTTGAAATTGAAAAAATTGGACCAAAAATCGAAACCCACTCTCTATTTCCAGAAAAATGTAATGTTACTTTAGCAACTGTTGTAAACAAAGAATTGATAAAAGTTAGAGTGTGGGAAAGAGGAGCTGGACTTACCAAAGCTTGTGGAACTGCAGCTTGCGCAACAGCTTTTGCCGCAAAACAAAACGGACTGGTAAATGATAAAGTTGATATTGAATTTTCTACAGGTAGATTGACAATTTCAATTGATGAAAACAATAGTATTCATATGAAAGGACCAGTTTCAGATATTGAGGAGATAAATTTTAAAATTTAATGGGAATTTTTGAAAAATTTAAATCAGGTTTTAAAAAAAGTGCCTCAGCTTTTACAACGGGTTTAAGAGATATAATTGTAAAAAAAGAGATTGATGACAAAACATTAGATAAAATTGAAGATTACTTAATTCAATCCGATGTTGGTATTGTTTCTGCTTCAGAAATAAGAGAAATAATTTCTCAAACAAAAATTGATCCCAATAAAGATTTAACTGATGAAATAAATAATATTTTAAAAAATTATATTATTTCAATTATGAAACCTTTAGAAAATATTGAATTCTTCAAAAAAAAAGAAAAATTAAATGCAACATTAATTTCAGGTGTCAATGGTGTTGGAAAGACAACTACTATTGGAAAAATAAGCAAAATATTAAAGAGTAATGGAAATAAAGTAATGCTAGCTGCATCAGATACTTTTAGAGCAGCAGCTATAGAACAACTAGAAAATTGGGCAAACAAAGTTGATGTTCAAATTACAAAATCATCTCAAGGCTCTGATCCTGCATCAGTCGCTTATAAGGCTATTGAGGAAGCATTAAACAATAATTTTAACCAAGTTTTAATTGATACTGCTGGAAGACTACAAAATAAAAAAAATTTGATGGAAGAATATAAAAAAATTGCAAACGTTACTAAAAAAATTGATCCTGATGCTCCACATGATGTTATTTTAGTTTTGGATGCAACTTCTGGCCAAAATGTAATTAATCAAGTTGAAGAATTTAATAAAATTATTCCAATAACTGGTCTTATTATGACAAAATTAGATGGCACAGCAAAAGGAGGTATTCTTTTAGCTGTTGCTAAAAAATATAAACTACCAATTATTGCACTTGGATTAGGTGAAAAAGAAGATGATTTACAAATTTTTGAGGCCGAAAAATTTGCAGAGGCATTTACTCAAATTAATTAATTAAGGTACTGGAAATTAAAGGTTTATAAAAACTACATTTGTAGTGTTCTTTAAATTCATAATGTCCACAGTTTTTAGCTATCGAAGAAATAATAAAATCAAATTTTCCATTTATAGGATATAGCTCTAACTTTTTTTCAACAATATCAAATTTAAAATTAGCTTTTAGACTTTTTACAGCACTAATCATCACCAGAGTTTTGTTATCTTTTAAAAGATAATATGCAAAATCATCTGGAAAAACTGGGAAATCATACTCTTGCAAAAAATATTTTGCTGTTTTGGGAAACCATTCATAAGAAATTAATGGCAAAGACTCTTTCGTTTTGTAGTTATAAATATAAAGATCTTTTGGAAAATCATTAATATAATTTGAATTTTCTCCTCGAGCCAAGACAGCTTTTTCACGGGTTTTAAAATATAATGCAAAATTTTCATCGTGCGAATTCATTTGATCAATATGAAAAAGGCTGTCTACAGATGCTAAATTTTCTTTGGCATTTGATAAATTATTTAAAGAAAAAAGAACAATAAAAAATAAGAAAAAATTTTTCATAAATTAACTTAAAATAAAAATTTGAATTATCTTTGTTTAGATTATGGCTTAATTTAAACTATCAACAAACGATTTAAGAGCTAATACAAGTTTATCATCATATTCCATCATATGATCGTCATATTTTGTAAAATATGAATATTTAGGTTCACTTGCTAAATTAAAAATTTTTTTACCCATCCAAAATGGAACTATTTGGTCAGCCTCACCATGCATTACTAATACTGGAATATTAATATTTTTAATTTTTTCATTATTTTCATATTTATCTTTTAAAATTAAACCAACTGGAATATATGGATAAAAATTTTTCGCAGCCTCTATCATTGATGTAAAGGGTGTTTCTAAGATTAATCCTGCAAAATTTTTATTCTGAGTAATTTCAGTAGCAATGCCAGTTCCTAATGACTCTCCATAAATAATTATTTCTTCTTCTTTTAGACCTTTTTCTTTAAGCCAGTTTATTGCACTAGCACCGTCTGTATAAAGACCCTCCTCACTTGGTTTTCCTTTATTGCCGCTAAACCCTCTCCATGCAATAATTAAAAAATTAACATCCATGTCTTTAAAATGATTTAACTTATGGATTCTGTTTTCAAGTGTCCCTGCATTTCCATGAAAATAAACTATTGTTTTATAACTTTTTAAATTTTTATTATGAAACCAGCCTAAAAGATTAATATTATCTGTTGTTTTGATAGTAACTTTTTCAATGTTAACTTCTAAATTATCTCCAGAATAATTATTCTCATCAGGATGATACATTAAATTTCTTTGAAAAAAGAATAAGAAAATTAAAACGATCAAGTAAATAGCAACAATACCAATAAATAATTCCAAAAAAAAATTCCTACGTTTTATTTTCATATTTTTTTCTATTTAATATTAAAAAAAATATATAAGAAATAATACTTAAGATTAAGAAAACTGAGAAAGCTGATTTAAAAGCAAATATTTCTGTGTGACCCATCCCTTTAACAATATCTATCACTAAGCCCATTAGCCATTGCATTATGAATGTTCCTGCAAATATTAATAAATTGAATGAAGTTAGTGCTTTACCGGCAGAATAACCTGAAAAAGAAAGGCCCACAGCTGGCTGTGTAACTGATAAAAAAATTGAACTTAAAATAAATAAAGTTATGTAAAAAGCCCCTGCTTTTGGACCTAATAAAATTATTACTAACATTACAGAAAAACTAATTGGCAAACCTAATTTAAGTATTCTTTTAGCACTAAACCCTATTCCTGAAATTTTTGGTAAAAAATAACCCCATAAAAAAAAGGATACCAACATAGTTACATTGATCCAAAATAATCCTGTAGCGCTTTGTAGTGGTGTATAACCAGCAACTCTAGTCATCCATGGTCCTGCCCATAAAGTTTGTATAGCCATTAAGCCCCCATAATTAAATAAACCCATTGGAATTACACTTATAAAAAATCTATTTTTCCAAACTTCAGATAAGGTTCCAGTATTGCTTGGCTCTTCTGACTCTTTGTTTTTAGTTAAATTCCATTTTGGAATGAAAACTAACATTAAAAAAATACTAATTAAAATTAAGATAGCGATGCCGCCAAATATCCATCTCCATCCGAGACTAGGCAATAAAAGTTGCACAGGCAATGTAGATGACAAAAAACCTAATGATGCAATCATTAGCATCCATGAGTTTGCTCTTTGTTGTTGATTTTCTGCATACCATATTCTGTAACCAGTTAATGGAGCCATTAAACAAGCACTAACACCTACTCCAATTAGAATTCGCGAAATTAATAATCCAGAAAAACTTTCAGCTAAAGCAAATGATCCTGTTCCAACTAATGCAATTAATAAAAAAGAAGAAACAATTTTTTTTGGTCCATATTTATCTAACAAATATCCAAGAGGTATTTGCATACAAGCAAAACCTAAAAAATAACCCCCAGCTAACAATCCTAAATCAGCTGCTAACAAATTAAATTCTGAAGTTAATACAGGGGAAAGTGTTGCAGTAATTGCACGCAACAAACAAGATAAAAAATAGCCAAATGCAAATACAAAAAAAACAACAATAGCCTGTTTTTTTGGTAAAATATAATTTTCCATTAATTAAAAGTTTAAAGATATATCTCTATGAACTGAGTTACACCTTGCAACAAATTTAGCTTGTTCTTTAGTTAATCTGTTTTGAAGTCTTAGACCAATGTTATGTTTGATAACATCATTATATTTAATTAATTCAGGCATCAAATTCTTGTTAGCATCATCTCTCCATGAAACTTCTAAATTGAAAAGATCAAAAGTTTCAGAACTTACTTCAATTAATTTTTGCTCATCTACCTCATCATTATCTATAACAGATATTAGGTCGTCTAATTTATTTGCAAATTCTTCAGTTCCAGAAATTTCTCCTAGTTTTTCAAAAAGACTATCAATTATTGATAATGTGTTTTCGTAATTTTTATTATCAATATTATATTTTAATTCTTTTATTTCTGGTGAAAGTTCTTTTAATTTTTCATTATCATTTATAAACATTACTATTTGATCCAGAGTTTCATAAGCTTCATCAACGTTTTTTCTATATCTTTTAGTTCTTGTGTTTTTTGCTTTGTGCAATATTTCAAACTCTCCATTTTTAGCTTTCCAATTTTCAGGAACTTTATTTTGAAGTTCTTTAATTTCTAGCTCGTAATTTTCGATCTTTAATTCTAATTTGTTTTTATCTGATGAGTTATCATCATCTAAATTTCTAATTTCAGCTTTTGTTTTTTTAATTTTCTGGTCTATTTTTCTAATTTTTTTCTCAATTTTTCTTACATTGAAATGCAAGTCCCTATAATCTTTTGTAAATAATTCATATTCTTCTTCCGTTTTTTGAAGTTTTTTTACAATAGTAAAAGTCCCAAGAGCATTATCAAAATGCTCTTCAAAAATATCTAATTTATCCATTGGAAGATTTGTGGGAGTTAATTTCTGCATATCTTTTATTGCATTCGTAATTCTTTGTTCATCAGTATTGTAAATCGCAAATTTGTACTCTTGTAAGCAATATTGAAGCTTTGGATTCATCGGTGGTGGAGCGACATTCGATGTTAAATATGTTCTTGCTGGTAAGTAATTTACTAATGATGGATAAAAACCAACGATTCCAAGACCTATCAATTGTAAAATTATAAATGGAACCACACCTTTCCAAATATTTAAAGTGGTAACAAGTTTTGAAGCTACACCCTTCAAATAAAATAGAGCAAAACCAAATGGAGGGGTTAAAAATGAAGTTTGCAAATTTACCCCAATCATCACACCAAGCCAAATTGCACTTATATTCGCTCCTGGTTCAGCTAATAATATCGGAGCAATGATAGGAACAACAACAACGGCTATTTCAATAAAATCAAGAAAGAAACCTAATAAAAAAATCACTGCCATTACAACAATGAACTGAGTCCAAAATCCCCCTGGCAAATCTTGAAGAAAATCTCTTACTAGCTCTTCACCTCCAAATGCTCTAAATCCAGAGGTTAACATTGCTGCACCCAATAAAATTATAAAGACCATTGAAGTAGTTACGCATGTTTCTGTAACAACTTCTCTTAAAACATTTTCAACTTTATATGCTCTCCAAAAACTCCAAATAATTCCTATTAAAAAAGTAATTGTAAAAAATCCCGTAATAAAAATTGCTGTAAGATCTCTAGTTTCTACAGCCTTAATATTTAAATTATAATTCTTAGATAAAATATAAATTGGAATGATAGATAAAATTGCAATTATAATTGGATAATAAGCATCTTTTTTTCCTTTGTGTAAACGATAACCTGCCATCATAGTTGCACCTATTGCTCCAATAGATCCAGCCTGATTAACAGTTGCAATACCCAAAAGTATAGATCCTAGAACGGCAAAAATTAATGCAAGAGGTGGAATAATTACCATCAAAACTCTAATCCAAAATTTTGAATCAAAATTCCCTCTAAATGGAACAGGAGGAGCTGCCTTAGGATTTAATCTTGCGTACACAAATACATAAATCATATACAAACCAACTAAAACTAATCCTGGTAGTAGTGCCCCCAAAAACATATCTCCTGCCGAAGTTGAGCCCACTCTAAATTCTCCAGGCATATTAAATTCACCAGTTAAAATTTTGTAATCAGTCTGACGCATAGTATTTGCAACGTCTGCTGCACTAGCTAATTGATCAGCTATAATAATTAGTACAATTGAAGGAGGTATAATTTGCCCAAGGGTTCCAGAGGAACAAACAATTCCGCTTGCGAGGCTTTTATCATATTTATTATTAAGCATTGTTGGTAGTGATATTAATCCCATTGCTATTACAGTAGCGCCAACGATACCTGTCGTAGCAGCAAGTAATGCTCCGACAAAAATTACTGATATTCCTAAGCCTCCAGGGATAGGTCCAAATAACTGGCCCATCGTAACTAAAAGATCTTCCGCAATTTTTGATTTTTGCAGCATGATCCCCATGAAAATAAATAAAGGAATTGCAATTAAAGTATCAGTTTCTACATCCCAGTAGTTACTCCTAAAGTTTGTAATACCGGCGGTTAGCCATTCTTTGGGGCCATCGACAGCAAAATAAGCACTACTATCTCCTGCAAATAAGTAACCAAAAAAAGCAGCAAGGCCGATTGAAATTATTGCAGATCCAGGTAATGCAAAAGCTACTGGAAAACCAGAAGCTAATGCTCCAATCATTATAATTACAAGTAAAGCTAAAAATAAATGTTCCATTATTTAATTTTTTAAAAGTTTATAACTGCTACTCATAAAGAAGCTTGTGAATTGAGTTAACATACTTACTGCAAACACAGCTAAATAAACTGCCATTAGATAAAGTAAATATAATCCGTTTGAACCTTGCTGCGTGATTTCAAATGAAATTACAGGACCATTGATGATACTAGCTTTACCCCCCATGCCTAAAAATATTACAATCAAACATAAAGGAATTCCTAGAATTAATGACCCAATTGCATTAGTCCATGCTTTTTTACGTTCACTAAAACCAGTATAAAGAACATCAACTCTAACGTGGCCTTCGTGAATTAACGCATAAGCGCTTGCAAATAAATAAAGGGCTGCATACCAAAAACGAACTAAGTCACCTTGGAATGCCTGTTCATACTGAAATATGAACCTTGAGAGAACTATCAAAAATTCACTTCCAACCACTAAAACTGCTAACCAAATAAAGCCTACAGATCTTGTAAAATAACCAATTACAAAAGAAGCCAATATTAAAGGAAAGTGTATATATGTAATTCTAAAAGCAGGTATTACTAAATTAATTTTAAGTTGTTCTCCAAAAATTGGCTCAACTAGTTTTTCTACTACCATGAATGAGATTAAAAAGTCTGCTACTCCAACAATTAGTACAGCCCAGAAAGAGGACCTTACTACGTAAGCTGTAATTTTCGATAAGATCTCAGAGTCTGTTTGCAATGTTTGTTTTATAGATTTTAAAACAAAAAATATAACTCCTGCTAAAGATACAAAATAAAATAGTAATTGAATATATGATAAATTTATTGCAAGCCCCTCTAAAGGCTTATTTAATTTTTTAAATCCAAATAATTCATAATGAGCGAAAAGTTTTTTAACTCCTGGCCAATCAAACCAAACTGTGAAAACATTATTGACTAAAAAAACAAAAGTTAAAGCTAAGATAGAATAACTAAATATTCTTATTAAAATAGATAAGTTATTTTTCTCCATCATATTAAATCTTTTATTGATATATAAAAAGAGGGCCCATTTAAGGGCCCTCTAGTAATAATTAGAATTAAATTATACTCCTAATGCTCTATTTCTTTGAGCAACATATGGCCCGTCAGACAAGTTAGTCCAAGCACCAATTTCCTTACGACCTTTAACAAAGGCAGCATGTACTTTCTTAGCAAGAGCACTATGTTGTTGAACTTCATCAAAAACTTCTGCAGCACCTTTAGCGAAAGCATCGTAAACTTTATCGTTAAACTTCTCTAGTTTAACTCCACTTTCGTTAACTAATCGCGCTAGTGCAGCTCCGTTTTTAGCATTGTATTCAGCCATTGTAGTTGTGTCAGCCCAATCACATGCAGTTTTAATAATTAACTGATCTGATTTTGACAAACTAGTAAACCAAGATTTGTTAACTCCACAAGCTAGTGTAGATCCTGGTTCATGCATTCCTGGATAGTAATAATACTTAGCAGCTTCCTGGAACTTCATAGCTTCATCGTTCCAAGGTCCTACCCATTCAGTTGCATCAATTGCTCCAGACACAAGGTTTTCATAAATTTGTCCACCAGGAAGTGAAATTGGAGAACCACCAAGTTTTCCAAGAACTTGTCCACCTAAACCAGGCATACGCATTTTTAAACCTTTAAAGTCATTAGCTGATCTAATTTTTTTGTTAAACCAACCACCCATTTGCACTCCAGTGTTACCAGCAGCAAAACTTTGTGTTCCGAAATCATCTGTTAATTCGTCCCACAACTCTTGTCCACCAGCAAATTTTAACCACGCATTCATTTCAGCATATGTGAAACCAAATGGAACGGCAGTAAAATATCCAAATGCAGGGTGTTTTTTAACCCAGTAGTAATCAGCACCGTGATACATTTGAGAGTTACCTGATGCAACTTCGTCAAATGAGTCAAATGCTTTTACCCTCTCGTTAGCAGCGTAGTAAGTAACTTGAATTCTACCGTCACTCATATCGCTTAATCTTTGAGCAAGTCTTTGTGCACCAGTTCCTAGGCCTGGAAAATCTCTAGGCCAAGTAGCTACCATAGAAGCTTCAACTCTTTCTTTAGCAACTGCTGGAGCAGATAAAGCAACAGCAGCAACACCAGTTGCAGCTGCAGTTTTAAAGAACTTACGTCTTGAAGGTGATCTAGACACCTTCAATGATTTTTTTTCTTTAATCATTACTCTCTCCTCTTCTTTGTTAATTAACGATAAAGAGTAAATTACAAATGTGCGTTTAAGTCTAGACTAAAATTCCCGTTAAAGAATATAATACAATCAGAGGTGGTAAATTTAGGAATTATTAAATTTATTTTTTATCAAAAAAGGCTTCATAAAGCATCATCGATATAGCAAGTACCATCAATATATAAACTGGTAATACATCAAAGAAACCTATCATCATAGATCTTGTAAGTGTTGTTGCTAAACCCACAAGAAAAAAGATTGCAAAAGAAAGTCCTATTAGTGTTACAAGTTTATTCATTAAATTTCTCGCTTTCTTTTTCAAGCCAACTGGAAACTCCTAAGAAACGATTATCGTCATATTTCTCTCCAATGACTTGAATGCCTAATGGTAAATTATTTTCACCTTGAAGTAAAGGAAGTGAAATACATGGAGTTCCTAAATAAGACCAAACTTTATTGAAATCAGCTGATCCAGTGCTCTTAAGACCCTTTAGAGCAACACCTGGGCTGGATGGGGATAAAACCCCATGATAATCCTCGAATACTTCTTTATAAGAGTCATAACTTCTTTTCATAAAATCTATTGCTTCAGCATATTCTTTTGCAGTATGTTTTCTACCATTTACAATTGCATTTTGCATAATTTTTGAAAGTTTCGATTTATAATTTTTATAATAATCACTAAAATTATTAGCTAAATCAGTTTCATAAATTATTTGATGATATTTATGGATATCTTTAAAATAAGAAGGAGTATCATGAACTTCTATATTTTTTTTAAACGACTTTATAAAATATTCAAAAGCTTCCTTAGATTTTTTGTCAATTGTTTTCCAAAATTCAGTTTTATAAAAAATAAATTTTGGTTCATACAAAGGACCTTTTTTTACAGCATCGACCATATTACTTGAAGAGTAATATACAGTAGCAGGGTCATGGGAATCTTTTTTAATTAACTCTTTAACTAAATAAGCTATGTCCTCAACTGATTTTCCAAAAACTCCTAAATGATCAAGTTTTTCAGAAGTCTTTAATACTCCATTTCTAGAAATAAGACCAAATGAAGGTTTGTATCCAACAACACCACAATAAGATGCTGGTCTAATTATTGAGCCACCAGTTTGTGATCCAATTGAAAGCGGGGCCATATAAGATGCAATAACTGCAGCAGAACCACTTGATGATCCTCCTGGTGTTCGTGAATAATCGTGTGGATTTTTTGTTTTACAGGGATTTAAATATGCTAATTCTGTAGTAGCTGTTTTACCCATCACAATAGCTCCTGAAGATGTTAATAAATCAACTATTTCTGCATTCTGTGAATAAGATTTACCTTTTCTTATAGGTGTACCGCATTCAGTTGGCATATCTAAAGTGCCAACAATATCCTTAACCGCTACAGGAATACCATGCAGCGGACCAGTAGGTTTTCCAGATTTTTTGTAAGCATCTGACTCTTTGGCTTTTTCCAATAACAATTCTTTGTCAAAAAAAGCCCAAGCATTTATATCTTTCTCAAACTTATTAATTCTCTCTATATATGCTTCGCATATTTCCACAGAAGTAATTTGAGAGTTTGAAATTTTATCTATTAATTCTTGAACAGAAAAATTTATGATTTCATTCATCAAGTTAATTTGCAAATAATTGATCAGGTAACCACAGAGCTATACCTGGAAATAAATACATCAAAACCATTCCAAAAATAACAATTGCCAAGAAAGGCATGATCCCTTTAAATATCTCAATTAATTCAACATTTTTAGATTGTACACCTTTCAAGTAATAAGCTGACATGGCCATGGGGGGTGTTAAAAATGATGTTTGTAAATTTAGAGCAATTAACATTGCAAAAAAATAAGGGTTAACCCCAAAAAATTCTACTAAAGGTAAAAATATAGGTACAAATATAATTAATATTTCAGTCCACTCTAATGGCCAGCCCAATAAGAAAATTATAATTTGTGTAATTACCAAAAATTGCCAAGGTTTTATATCCATTGATTTAAAAAAATGCTCAAATACTTCATGTCCACCCAAATACGAAAATACTGAAGCAAATGTCCAAGATCCGATGAATAACCACATAATCATTGCAGTAGTTTTTGCAGTAAGAAAAACAGACTCTTTAAAATTTTTCCATTTAAGAGATTTGTAAAAAAAAGATAAAACTAATGCTCCAAAAGCTCCAACACCTGCTGCTTCTGCTGGGGTAGCTAGACCTGCAAGAATACTTCCTAATACTAAAATGATTAATGAAAATAATGGTAAGAATGAAACCAAAACTTCTTTTAAGATCACTGATCTTGGAGGGATTTCTTCTTTAGGGGGCTTAGGTGCAACTGATGGATTAAAATAAGCCAAAATAATTGCATATAAAATATATAAACCCGCTAACATCAAACCAGGAAATATTGCTGCAGCAAATAATCTCAATGGAGATAACTGGGCAATTACTGCATAAACAATAAGCATAATACTAGGGGGAATTAAAATTCCTAAACAGCCTCCAGCACATATTACTCCTGATGCAAATTTTTTATCATAACCAGCTTTCACCATTGCAGGCCAGGCAAGCAAACCCATTAAAGTTACAACTGCCCCAATTATTCCTGTTGCTGTAGAGAATAAAGTGCAAGTAACTAAGGCTGCGACTGCCATCGAAGCTGGCAGCGAATGAGATGCAAGTCTTATTGCATAAAATAATCTTGCAACTATGCCTGCTCTTTCAACTAAATAGCCCATAAATAAAAATAAAGGCACGGCGGTGAGGACATGGTTATCCATGACAGAGTAGGTATTTGAAACAAATAAATTAAATATCCTATTGTCTAATAGATGATCCATTCTTGACGGATCAAAATATGCGTAATACCCAAATCCTAAACCCATTGCCATTAAAGTAAATGCAATAGGAAATCCTAGTAATACAGCAAACAGAAATATCACCATCATCAAAATAGCAATTTCTGGATTTGTTAAACTAAACAACATCTATTTTTTCTTCCTCTTTAGATTTTCGCATTAAAATTTTTTCAGTTTCTTCGGCACCAGCATCTCTCTCTGGCCAATGTCCTGTTCTAATACAAATAATTGCTCTTAATACTTCACTAATTCCTTGAATTGTAAGAAGTATTCCAGATAAAGGTATCAATGATTTTGCCATATAAATTTGAATTTGTGCTGGACTATTCCAACTTGTTTCTTTCACCATCCATGCTTTAGCTGCGTATTCATATCCATAAAATGCAAGTGCAATTACACCTGGAAAAAAGAAGATGAAATATAATATTAAATCAATCCATCCTTGAACTTTAGTTGGGAACAACCTGTAAATAACATCTCCTCGCACATGAGCTTCTGTTGCTAAAGTGTAAGCTCCAGCCATCATAAATATCGCACCGTACATTTGTAAACTAAAATCAAAATTCCATAAAGTAGGTGCATTAAACGCGTAAGCCATGATGACCTCATAACAAGTTCCACCCATTAAAATTACTATGCACCATGAGAAGGCTTTACCCATTGAAGAGCTAAGAGTGTCTGCAAATTTTATATAAGAGTACATATTTAACTAGCTTATCTTAATTTTCTTAATTAATTCAATTAAAAAAAAGGGGGCTAAAAAGCCCCCTTAATTTTTTATATTTTTAAACCTTAGATTTTAACTTTCGCTAACGGACCAAACTCATTTTCATAAGCAAGTCTGTAGTTAGGCTGATTCATTAGTAAGTATTTCATTACTCTTTTCGCATAAGCTTTTTGTGAATCAACAATCTTCTTAAAGAATGGATCTTTAGAAGAGAAATCACCTACAACTTTATCCCAACCTTTTAACTGCTCTGCTAAAATAGCATCTGAAGTTTGGTAAACGTTTACTTTATGCTCATTCATCAATTTTGATAAATCAGCTGAGTATCTTACCAAAGCTTTAAAGTAGTTAGCGGTATTTGCTGCATACGAAGCATTTTTTAATATTGCTTGGTTTGCAGGAGATAAGCTATTAAATGTTTTTTTGTTAATAGGTATTTCAAACATCTCTTGTGATTGGTGGAAAGATCCTAAGTGATAATGCTTAGAAACATCTTGCATACCAAATTGAGAGTCTGAAGTAGGGTTGTTAAACTCAGCAGCTTCAATCAAACCAGTTTTCATAGCTGGCTGAATTTCACCACCTGGTAATTGTCTAACTACCATACCCATCGCAGTAAGAACGTTAGTTGCAAGACCAACTGTTCTATACTTCATACCTTTAACGTCGCTTACTTTAGTTACGTTCTTTTTGAACCAACCAAAAGGTTGAGCAGGCATTGGCATCGCAAAAACACCAACATAGTCATATCCAACTTTTGCTAATGTTTCTTCATACAATGCTCTTCCACCACCTTCTTCCATCCAAGCCATTACTTCTTGAGATGATAGACCGTAAGATGGGCCAGTTCCGAAAAGAGACGCAGCAGGATTTTTTCCATACCAATAAGCAGTAACCCAGTGTCCCATATCAAGTACACCGTCACTTACAGCTTGTCCAATTTCTCCAGTTTTTACAACTGCTCCAACAGGCTGAAGATCAATTTTTAAACTTCCACCTGACATGTCTCCAACCATTTTGGCATAATCTCCGGCCATTTCAAAAAAGATGTTAGCACCTGATGGCCATGCTGCTTGCATCTTTAATGTTTGCGGAGCACCAAAAGCAACATTTGGCATTGCTACAGCTGTTGCTGCGGCTGCACCAGTTGCTGCTGCGGCTTTGAAGAACTTTCTTCTTGAAGGAGTTTTAGAACCCTTCAATGATTTTTTGTTCTTAATCATTATATTCTCCTCTAGTTAATTAACTGAAGAAATTAAGCATAGATTCAGTTTAGAGTCTTTCTAAAAGATGAGCCAAAATGACCCATATTGAACAAATTTTAAAAAAAATTTCAATTTCTAGTAGAACTAAAATTTTAAATTAACTTATTATCTTCATAAACACAGCATTTCTCAGCGGGTATATGAAGTTTAACATTCTGGTTTGGTATTTCGGTCTCTCTGGTGACTTTTGATTTAATTGTAAAATCTCCCATTTTGGCAGTGATTAATTTATAGTTTCCAAGATCCTCAACCTTTTCGACATTAACATCAATTAAGTTTTCATTTTGGTTTTGTGCGATCTTAATGAATTCAGATCTAATTCCTAATTTAATATTTTTTGTTTTTAAATTGGATAAATTTGTATGGGTTTTAATTAAGGTATTATTAACCTTTACACTATCGTTTGAGGAAGCTTCACTTTCAAATAAGTTCATAGCTGGTGATCCAATAAAGTATCCAACAAACGTTGTATTAGGTCTTTCAAAAAGTTCTTTCGGAGAACCAGTTTGAACCACCTCTCCTTCACTCATTACTATTATATTATCTGCAAAAGTCATCGCTTCATTTTGATCGTGCGTTACATAAACTAATGTTGTTTTATATTGCTCATTAATTTCTTTAAGATTTCTTCTTAATCTAAATTTTAAATCTGGATCGATAACTGTTAAAGGTTCATCCATTAAAACAGCAGCCACATCCTCTCTCACAAGGCCTCTTCCTAAAGATATTAATTGCTTTTGATCTGCAGTTAATTTTCTTGCAGGAGAATTTAAGAAAGATTTTAAATTTAAAGTTTCAGCAACTGAATTAACTCTTTCATCAGTTTTACTTTTAGAAAAATCTCTGCATTTAAGTGGGAATGCTAAATTTTCATAAACAGTCATAGTATTATAAATAACTGGAAATTGAAAAACCTGAGCGATATTTCTATCTTCTGTTTTTAAATCTGTAACGTCTTTATCATCAAATAATATTCTTCCAGCAGAAGGTCTAACTAAGCCAGACACAATATTAAGCATGGTAGTTTTTCCACATCCAGAAGGACCTAAGATAGCATATCGATTTCCATTTTCCCATGTCATTGAGAAAGGATTTAAAGCATAGACTGGATTTGGATCATTTGGATTATACGAGTGAGATATATTGCTTAAATCAATTTTAGCCATTCAAACCTCCAAAAGGTGAGGATGCTAATTTTCCATTAGCATAAAACGCATAAGCTCTATTAATTTTAAAATTAATTTTTACTTTATCGTGAATCTTAAAGTTTAGAACCTCTTCTATTGAAACTATAATTTTTGTGTCTCCTCTTTTTAAATGTAGCAATGTTTCTGAACCACTAATTTCTGCAAGCTCAACTTCAAATTCATGACCGTTTTCGTTTAATTCAATATCAGAAGATCTCAACCCAATTTTTAAACCATCTTCGGTAAGTTTAGATAAATGTTGCGGGGCCTCTACATCAATGCCTTCAAATCTAATTTGATTATCTGAAATTTTAGCTTCAATAATATTCATTGGGGGGTCATTAGAAATTTCAGCAACTTTTAAGGAGTTAGGGTTTTCAAATATTTCTTTTGCCGGACCAACTTGTAAAACTTTGCCCTCATCTAAAACAATAACTTCACCATTTAATTCCATAGTTTCCCTGGGATCAGTAGTCGAATAAATTAGTATTGTTTCATCTGCTAATCCTTTAGAAAATAAGTTCTTAAACTCTTCTCTTAGTTGCTCTCTCAATTTGTAGTCTAAATTTACTAATGGCTCATCTAGCAACAGTATTTTAGCGTTTTTGACTAGAGATCTTGCAAGCGAAACCCTTTGTTGCTGCCCTCCAGAAAGCTCTTGGATCTTTCTATTTTCATAACCTAACAAGCCTACAGATTTTAAAGCGTCCATTACTTTTTCTTTAATAATACTTTGATCTATTTTTCTTTGTTTCAAAGGAAAGGCTATGTTTTCAAAAACATTTAAATGAGGATAGTTTATAAATTGCTGATAAACCATTGCTACATTTCTTTCCCAGACAGGAATTTTTAAGAAATTTTTACCGTCAAATTCAATTTCACCACTATCTGGTGTTAAAAGACCAGCTATTGTTTTTAATAGAGTTGTTTTTCCAGATAATGTTCTTCCTAAAATTGTATATAGATTTCCTTCTTTAAAATTAAACGATACTTCGTTTAGATGATATTGATCATCTGGTTTATATGATAAATTATTTGCAACTAAATCCATTACTTAATAGCTCCTGATAAATTTCCTTTTGATAAATATCGTTCAACTATAAATGCAACAATAATTAATGGCGCTACTGAAACTAAAGCTGATGCTGATAAGCTCCACCAAGGAGTTACAGACGAATTTAATGCAACAATTTTAACCGGTAATAACTGGACCTCTGTAAATGTTAAAATAAAAGCAAAGAAAAAATCAATCCATCCAAAAATTATGCAAAACATTCCTGCTACAATTAAACCTGGTATTGAATTTGGTAATACCACTTTTAAAAATGCTTGATAAGGATTACAACCATCAATTAGAGCTGTCTCGTCAATTTCTCTTGGAACTTTATTAAAAAAGTCGACCATAATCCAAACCGCTATTGGCATTAATAAAACTATATAAACAACAATTAGCCCAGTCAGACTATCTAATAAATTTATTGAACTTAAAAATAAAAAAAATGGAATTGATAAAACAATCGGAGGCATAATTCTTTGGGATATAAAGAAAAAAGTAATATCATTATTTTTTACAAAACCTGCCTTGAATGTATATCTTGATAGTGCATATGCAGACAATGTTCCAAGAATAATGCTAATTAAACTTGCCGTACAAGTTACAAACAAACTATTAAAATAAGGTTCAATTATATCTACACCACCTTTAGCTGGTGATTTAATTAAAACTTTCCACCCTTCTAAATTAGGTTCAAAATCTACCCATGGAATATATGTTACTCCCCCATTAACAGACTGGAAATCTTTAAAAGATGTTGTAAGAGCCCAAAGAAAAGGAGCAACCACAAATACTGTCCAAACGACAATAAAAAAATATTTTAAAAAAATATATAATTTATTCATACTCTACTCTTTTAATAAAACTTTTGTTAAAACTTTTGCTATTATTGTTAAACTTATGATCATAATTATTAAGTAAGTGAATGACATTGAAGCTGCATAACCCATCTGAAATTCTCTTAGCCCTTTTATAAAAATATAAAAACTTGAAGTTTCGGTTGAAGTTCCTGGACCACCAGAAGTTAAAACGTAAACTGTATCCATTATCTTTGAAGCCTCAATTAACCTTATAATTATTGCTCCAATTGAGATGGGAGCCATCAGTGGAAATGTTACATAAATAAATTTTCTAACTGGGCTAGCGCCATCAATCGCAGCAGCTAAAAATGGTTCTTTAGGTAATGACAATAACCCTGCTAATAAAAGTAAAAACATAAATGGTGTCCATTGCCATACCTCAACTATAATAACTGTAAATTTTGCAATAACAGGATCTGTCAACCACTTGGGAGCTACCCCAAAAACTGATAACAAATCATTTACTGGTCCAAGAGACTCGTGAAAAAAAGTTCTCCAAATAACCGTCATGATCACCGGAGTTGTCATCATTGGAACTAAAAAAAGAACTCTAAAAAATCTTTTAAATTTAATATCTTTCCAAACCATATGTGCCAGTGCAAAACCAATCACATATTGTAAGATAACTGTTGTAACTGATAAAAAACTCAATCTAAAAAATGATTCCCAGAATCTTGGGTCATCTGTAAATAATCTTATGTAATTTTCTAAACCTATATAATCTAAACCAGGATTATAACTATTCCATCCTGACAAACTTAATCTAACTACAAAAATAATTGGAAAAATTAATATTCCTATTAACACAAATAAACCTGGAAACAGGAAGAAATATTTATGCTTAAAATTCATTTATATAAAAAGGATTATATTATTTTTGTAATATGTGGCCATTTAAATTAATGGCCACATAAAGTATTTTTAAATTATAGCTTGTTGTCTTCCATTTTGACACCAACAGCATAGGCATCTTGAACTGCTTTTTTACCTACTCTGCTTACAATTGCTTCCCACTCTTTAGCAACTTCGTCTAAAGCTTCTTGAGGAGATAATTGTCCTGCTAAAGCTTTTGAAGTTCCTGTAGCAACAGCACTTGTAAATTCAAATACACCTGGAACTCTTAGGGGGAAAACTCTGTTATTACTCTTTTCCATATCTAAAAGTGTTTGAGTGTAACTGTTAGCAATCTCAGGATCCCAACCCATACTATTAATGTAAATGTTAGGGTCAAAGTCTGAGTTTTTAAATGGGTTAACACCAAATCTACCAATAGCTAAATCAGCTTGGTGGTTTGCACCATTAGAAAAGAAGCAAAGATAATCAAATGCCATATCTTTTACTTTGCTTTTCTTAGCAACACCTACAGCCCAACCCCAAACAATGTAAGGAGCCTGGTTGTATTGGTTTTCCCAGCTATTAGATACTCTGTTCCAAACTTTATCAGCGCCTGGAAGTGGAGCTGCACCAACTTTATTTTTAATTGGGCTGTCATCTTGCATCGCTGCAATAAATGCATCGTCCCAAGAGAAACTGAATAAAGTTTGTCCACCACCAAATGATCCGATTTCATCACCTAGACCAAAGTTAGTTCCTCCTGGAGGAACATATTTAGTAGCTTCAACCCAATCAGTTAATGCTTCAACAAAACCTGGGTTATTGATGTTTGGTTTCATAGTTTCTAAATCAAAAAAGAAACCACCTGGAGTTCTAGGGTTTTTAGCATAAGCAACTGATCTGCTGAAAAAAGCTGCAAACATTAAGTCATCTTTTTTCATAACTTCAGCTGAACCATATTCTTTTTCACCATCTCCATCCCAATCCCAATCATTGAAATATTTAGCCATTTGAGCATATTCTTTCCAAGTTCTTGGAACTCTTAACTCATTACCTGTGTCAGCTTTATATTTCTTCTGCATTTCTGGATTATCAATGACATCTTTTCTGTATTTTAGATAATGTCTGTCACCATCAACTGGGTATTGGTACATAGTTCCATCCCAAGATGATACACCCATATGAGATTTAGTTACGTCTTTCATCTCAGGTGAGTTCATATACTTCTTAGGAACTGGTGCTAAATATCTTTTCCAGTCATTAATGAAGTTAGAAAATCCAAACACAACATCGTAAGGAGCTTGTCCAGCTTGGAAAGGAACCATTGCTTTTGAGTACAAATCACCTGCTGGTGTATGTGTAACTTCAACTTTTGCACCAGTTAATTTCTCAAACTGTTCAGCGTGTAGAGCTGTTGGCTCTCCCATTACCGGTATTGCGTGAGTATTTATTTTAAGAGTTTTTCCTTTGTAATTTTTCTTAGACATCTTCTCATAAGAACAGTCACCAGGAATATCTCCTGTAGCTTTGATATGTGGAAATTGATCGCTCCACTTATCAGCATATGCCATAGGACTAAATATCATCAAACTTGATATTAAAGCCGTCAAGCAAGTTTTCATTATTTTCATTATTACCTCTCTCTTCCTTTACTTAATTACGGAACTAAAACAGCTCTTCCCTTAACCTTACCGTCGTTAAGATCATGGAGTGCTTTATTAGCATCGTCTAATTTATATTCTTGCATAGATAGCTTCACTTTTCCTCGATCAGCTAACTCCATCAATTCATATAACTCAGACCACGTTCCCACTAAATTACCTACGATTGTTTTTTCAGAAATAATTAAATCAACTGCTAATGATTTAATTTCTTCTCCGTAACCAACAATGTAGTAAAAACCACCATTAGAAGTCATTTGAATTCCCATGGCAGTAGATCCTTTTTCACCTACGAAATCGATAACAGCTTCTGAACCTTTTCCTTTAGTTAGTTCTTGAACTTTTTCAATTTCGTTTCCATCAATTAAAACTCCGTGATCACCACCGAGTTCCATTGCATGTTTTAAGGCTGTTTCAGATTTCTCAACAATAATAATGTCAGCTGCACACATCGCTTTCAAACATTGAATAGCAATATGTCCTAAACCTCCAGCACCAATTATCGTACAGCTTTGACCTGGCAATAAATGTCTAGTTGCCTTTTTAACAACTCTATAAGCTGTAAGACCTGCATCTGAAAAAGGTGCAACATCTTTGGGTGCTAAAACTTTTGGAAGTTTAATTAAATTTCTAACACTTGTTTTTAATAACTCTGAGTATCCACCTTCTTTAATACTTAATCCAGGAAATGCTCCAGCAGCAGCATGCATATCATTACCTCTTCTGCAATCTAAACAAGTACCTCCTGTTCCTGAAATTAATGGGTGTAAAATAACTGGATCACCTTTTTTAAAATCAGTTACGTCTTTACCAACATCCTCTACCCATCCAGCATTTTCATGCCCCATTACACATGGTAATAAAGTTCCATCTGGATCTTGAATATGTTTCCATACTCCTTCAATAATATGTAAATCTGTTCTGCAAACTCCTGCAGCACCAATTTTAACAATTACATCTGATGCCTTCTCAATTTTTGGATCTGGCATTTCTTCGCCTGTAACCCAAACTTTTTCTTTCATTTCTGGGTCATACTTATGCAAAACCTGTGCTTTCATCGTTTTCTCTCCCTTTTAATTTTCAAAACCTTATTAAAAAATCGAAGTCCGATGGAGTCAATGCCGCTTTTAAGTGTCCAAATAGTTTACAAATACAACCTCTGGTTAGTTGTTGAACACTTTATTTTTATTTATCCTTCAAAAATGGGAAATTTATCTTCAACAAGTAAAGAATTTAAAAATATTCTAAAAAAAAGAGGAATGATGTCCTATGGGATGGGCAAAGAAATTTCTGATAGCTGGTCGAGGTGTATTGCTGAGGGACTTAATCCATTTCAGGATCCAAAACAAAGCGTGGTATCTTCAATTGAATTAAAAGAGATTAAAGAAAAAAATGAGTCTCTTAGAAAAATAGTTCTTCCTGAATTAGAACTTTTATACTCTCAAATTGCAGGTACCAATTTTATGGTCGCGTATTCAGACGAGAATGGTTTAGTGCTTGATACAATTTATGACAAAACTTGTCTTCAAACAGATGTAGGTAAAACTGTTATACCAGGATCTATATGGGCTGAGAAAGTTTGTGGTACAAATGGTTTAGGATTATCGGTTGAATTAAAAAAGCCAACAATAGTTTCTGGAAAAGAGCATTTTTTTATAGCACATGAAAATATATCTTGTTTCGCAAGTCCAATAATCAATTATGATGGTAAAACTATAGGAATTATAGATGCCTCAACTGACTATATGTCAAGAGAACAACACACTCTAGCTTTAGTAAAACTTGCAACTAGAAGTATCGAAACAAAGTTATTTTTAAAAAAATTTGAACATGAATTAATTTTATCTTTTCATCCTAGACAAGAGTATTTATCAACAACAAGTGTTGGATTATTGGCTGTAAATGGAGATGGTCTAATAGTAGGTGCGAACAGCAATGCTAAAATTATGCTTAATGGATTGGTTGACCTAAAAAACGAAAATTTTAATAAAATTTTTACTAACTCATTTTCATCTATTGCATCAGATTTATTAAATAATAAAACATTAAAAATTACTGATCATTTAGGCTCGTCTGTTTTTGTAGTCAAAAGTCAAATTTTTAAGGAAAACAAATTTGTTGAAACAAAAAAAGAAAAGAAAAGAAGTACTTGTAAAAATTGTGAAGATACAAAAATCAAAAGAGAGAAATGTACTTTAATAAGATCAACTTTCGATGAAACAAATAATATTTCTGCGACTTCTAGAAAATTAGGTGTTTCTAGAACAACAATTTATAAACATTTACAATAAATTTATTTAGTCAATTGGATAGTCCCAAGCATTACCGCCTATAACTTTGGAAATAGCTGAAAAATCTTTAGTATCATTTCCATCTTTACAAAATTGGTCATAAATTTCTAAAGCCATTTTTCCTAATGGTGTTTCTGCATTCACACTCTTGGCACAATCATTTGCAAGTTTAAGATCTTTATTCATCATTCCTGCGGAGAAACCTGGACGATAATTATTATTTGAAGGCGTACCATCAATTAAACCAGGTATAGGAGGATACACTGAAATTGGCCAACTATTACCAGATGCATTTTTCATAATTTCATGAACTTTTTTAATATCTATGTTTAATCTTTTTGCTAACATTAATGACTCTGAAGCAGCAATCATTGCAATACCTAGAGCCATGTTGTTACAAATTTTGGCACCATTACCACTACCTAAATCACCTGCATGAAATATATTTTTTCCCATAATTTTTAATAAAGGGAGCGCTATTTCAAATGCTTTTTTCGATCCACCAACCATTATATTTAAAGTTGCTTTTTGGGCTCCCATTACTCCACCACTAACTGGCGCATCAATCATTTCTATTCCTAATTCTGAAGCTTTTTTTCCAATTTCAATAGAAGTTTGAATATCAATTGTTGAACAATCAATTAGCAAACAATTTTTTGATACTTTATTTATGATACCATTATCTCCTAAATAAACTTCCTTAGAGTGCTTACCCTCTGGAAGCATAGTAATAACTGTTTCTACATCATCTGTAATTAGGTCATCTAAGTTTTCGATTATCTCAAGATTTTTATCTTTTGCAATCTCAAGCATTTTTTTTGAAACATCAAAAACTTTTACAGATTTTCCTGCCTTCATTAAATTTTCAGCCATTGGACAACCCATGTTGCCAACACCAATGAAAGCTATCGATTGAGACATTTTAATTTACTTTATTAGTACAATTTCCAGTTCTAAAAAACTCATCTAAATTATCAATTGCTAAATTTCCCATTGCAATTCTTGTATCTTTTGTTGCACTGCCCAGATGAGGTAAAACAAAAGCACTTGGAATTTTTAAATAACCAGGATTTAGATTTGGCTCATTTTTATAAACATCTAATCCTGCTGCATAAATTTTTCTTCTATTCAATGCATCAATTAAAGCTTCATCATCAACTATATCACCTCTTGCAACATTAGTTATCACTGCACCTTTGGGGAAATATTCAACAGTCTCTTTGTTTATCAAGTTCTCTGTTTCTTTTGTGGCTGGACAACAAATTGATAAAACATCTGAGACTGAAAAAAGACTTTTTATGCTGTCATGATATGTTGCACCTTGATCTTTATCTTCACTTAATTTTGAACGATTATGATAATGAATAACCATACCTAAAGATTTTGCGATTTTTGCAATTTTTTGGCCAATACGACCCATACCTAAAATTCCTAATCTTGTTCCCGTTAATTGTTTTCCAATTAAATAATCAGCAGACCATTTCCATCCACCTTCTTTTGCAGCCTCAATCCCTTCGGAAGCTCTTCTGCATGCTCCTAGAATTAATAAAATTCCAATCTCTGCTGTAGCATCAGATAAAACTTCTGGTGTATTAGTTACCGCTATACCTCTATTTTTTGCTGCTTCTAAATCAATATTTCCAAATCCAACTGCAAAATTAGAAATAATTTTTACAGAATCTGGTAATTGATTAATTGTTTCTGCATCTAATTTTTCAGTTAGTGATGATAATATGCCATCAAATCCTTCACTCATTTCAATAATTTTTTTTTGTGAATAAAGTTCATCATTAGTATTAAATTTAGCATCAAATAATTTAGATGCTTTGTCTTCACTTTCTCTTATTAAACGTCTTGTAATTAAAACCTTTTTCATAATTTTTATTTTAAAATTTCAGGTTTTGGTCCTCCAGTGTACCAATCTAAAACTTCAATTGTATGTAATATTGGAACTTTAGTACCATGAGCGATTTGGGTAATACAACCAATATTTCCTGTAGAGATAAAATCTGGATTTAAACTTTCAATATTATTTACTTTTTTCTTTAGTAATTGTTTTGCAATTTTTGATTGCAAAATGTTGTAAGTACCAGCTGATCCGCAACATATATGGCCTTCTGGAATTTCCATAATTTCATTATTAGTTTTCTCGAGTAATGAAACTGGCTGCGAATGAACCTTTTGACCATGCTGCATGGAACACGCAGAGTGATATGCTACTTTATATTTTTTTCCTTTATCTTTAATATCAAGTTTCAAACTTTCGAATATATATTCTGATATATCTTTTGTAAGCTCTGATATTACTTTGGCTTTTTTACTTAGCTCTTGATCTTCACGAAAAATAAATCCATAATCTTTCATGGTTGTTCCACAACCGGACGTATTTGATAAAATTGCATCCAAATTTCCTTTTTGATGCTCCTCATACCAAGTGTTTATATTGTTTTTAAAATCTTGATGCGCATCCTCCTCTTTTCCAAGATGATGATTTAAAGATCCACAACAACGAATTTTTTTTGGAACAACTACTTCTACACCGTGTCTGTTTAGTAACCTTATTGTTGCTTCATTAATTTGAGGAGATATTTCTTTTTGTACACATCCTGTTAAAAGAGCAACCCTAGCAATTCTTTTTTTAGTGGAGGATTTATAAACTTCTTTTATTGGTAAACTTTTTTTAGGAAAATTTGAAGGCATTAATTCAATCATATCCTTAATTTTTGATGGCATTAAGAATTTGAAAGGCTTTGATAATTTAACTAATAAACTTGATAATCGAAAAACTTTTGTATTTGGAAGAGTAATAGATAAAAAATACCTTATTAGTTTATCAAAGAAAGATCTTTGATAATTTTTTTCAATATATTTTTTTCCATGATCAATTATATGCATGTAATTTACTCCTGCAGGACAAGTAGTCATACAGCTGTAACATGAGAGGCATCGATCGATATGCTTTACAACTTTTTCGGTTGGTTTCCTATTATTTTCCAGCATATCTTTAATAAGATAAATACGTCCTCTAGGACCATCTAACTCATCACCTAGAAGTTGATGCGTAGGGCAAGTAGCATTACACATTCCACAATGCACACATTTTTTAAAAACTTTTTCGTTTGCAAAATTGTCAGGATCTCTAAGCTGTTCTTCTGTAAATTTTGTTTGCATTAAACTCCTCTATACATTTTCCCTGGGTTTAAAATCCTTTTAGGATCAAAACTTTGTTTTACTTTTTCAGAAATCATTAAACGTACTTTATCAACAGTAAAAATAGCTTCTCCATAATCATATTCTGATGAAGTTTTAATCACTGTCAAATAACCTCCAAAATCTTTTGCCATTTTTTTTAAGTCTTTAATCTTTTCTTCTTTTTTACTATTAACTTCAATCCAGAATAACGACCCACACCAATCAACAAAATAGTTATGGTTGTTTTCTAGATGTTTGCATAGTTTTGAACCATTTGCAGGTGGTATCACCATTCGTATTAAATTATGTTCGGTCTTTTCAAATACCTCTAAATTATTCACTTTTTTCCAAAATGGTTCTGATTGATAAACATCAAGAGTAGAAATATCTGAATTACTTAATTTAAGTTCTTTTTTTAAATTGTTAATTTTTTCTTCAATTGAAATTTTGTCCCCTTCAACTCTAAATGCTATAAATGAAATATTTGATTTAAGATCATTAAACTTAAAAACAGAATTTTTTTTAGTAACAAAATCTTTATCCTTTGATTGTTCGGGAACAAAAACTGCACCGGAAATTTCGCTACTTGAGCTAGATAGTTTATTAAAAAAATCATAAATTTGTTCGAAATTACTAGGATAAATTATTACAGTTTTAGAAGAATCTTTCTTAGGTAGCACCTTTAGTGTAATTTCGGTTAAAGCAACAAGTGTACCAAACGAACCAGCTATAAGTTTTGATAAATCATAACCTGTGACGTTCTTAACAACAGTACCACCTGATTTAATTATATCTCCTTTTCCATTAACTCCCTTAAAACCTAGGACATGATCTCTCACACTACCAACTTTAAATCTTCGTGAACCTGCATAATTGCAAGATAAGTATCCTGCTATTGTCCCTTTATTTGACTTACCTTCTTTAATATATCCAAAGTCTATTGGTTCAAAAGCTAGCTCTTGATTATTTTCGCTTAAGACCTGCTCGATTTCATTGATTGGTGTGCAGGCTTTAACTTTAATATACAATTCTTCAGGTCTATAATCGATAATACCTGAGATTTTAGATAAAGACGTAGTATTAGCTGACTGCGTTTTATTTCCAATAAAACTTTTTGAATTGTTACCGATAATTTCTGTTGGAGAATCTTGTTTATAAAGTTCCCTAATTAAATCTGAAACTTCTGTCTCATCTTTGGGATAATAGACGTTGTTAGAATCTTGGAAGATCTGGGAATTTATCTTTATTTTTGTGGACATGAACCCTTCCTTCCTCTGCACATTTTCTAAGTATAGGATAAACTTTTCCAGGATTTAATAAATTTTTTTCATCTAATGACTTTTTGATACTCAATTGTTGTTGAATATCGTTATCATTAAACATTTCACACATAAGTTCTCGCTTTTCTATACCAACACCATGCTCTCCTGTAATTACTCCACCAAGTCTCACACATGTTTTTAATATTTCTGAACCGAACTCTTCAGTTTTTCTAAGTTGTTCTTTATCATTTCCATCAAACATAATAAGTGGATGTAAATTTCCATCACCTGCGTGAAAACAATTTGCCACTGGTAGTTCATATTTTTCAGATAATTTTTTTATTTCTAATAATGCTTCAGCAAGCTTACCTCTGGGAATAGATCCATCCATGCAATAATAATCAGGGGCCATAGCTCCACAAGCTGGGAAAGCAGCTTTTCTTCCAGCCCAGAACGAAAGTCTTTCTTTCTCACTATTGCTAAGTTTAAGACTAGAGCAGTTATTTTTTTTGCAGATTTCCTCTACTTTTTTAATTAATTCATTAACCTCTGATTCTGTACCATCAAGTTCCACTATTAATAATAATTCAGCGTCTCGTGGATATCCTGCTTTACTAAAATTATCTGTCGCCTCAATTAAAGCTTTATCCATTATTTCCATTCCTGCTGGAACTATTCCACTTGAAATAATTTCTGAAGCTGCATCTCCGCCTTCTTTAATAGATGGAAAGCCTATCAAAGCAGCTCGTACCACTTCAGGTGTTTTTAAAATTTTAACTGTGACTTCAGTGACAACCCCCAATAAACCCTCTGAACCACAAATTAAACCCATAAGATCATATCCCTCTTGGTCAAAAGATTTTCCTCCAAATCTACAAATAGTTCCATCCATCATAACCATTTGTACGCCTAAAATATTATTTGTAGTCGTTCCGTACTTTAAAGAATGAACTCCACCGGAATTTTCAGCAACATTTCCACCTATAGAGCACGCTAACTGACTCGAAGGATCTGGAGCGTAATAAAATCCTTTGTTTTGAACTGCATGAGTAATTCCTAGATTTGTAACTCCTGGCTGTGTCACAACACATTTATTTTCGTAATCAATTTCTAATATTTTATTAAATTTTCCTAAACCAAGAAGAATAGCATCTTGAAGAGGTAATGCTCCACCAGACAATCCAGTACCCGCACCTCTTGGTACAACTTTGATATTTTCACTATGACAATATTTTAATATCTCACTTACTTCCTCTGTATTTTCTGGAAGCACCACTGCTAATGGTGTTTGTGTGTAAACAGATAAAGCATCTGTTTCATATGGTCTTAATTCATCAGCTTCACTCAATACATTTTCTATATTAGTTAACTTTGAAAGTTTTTTAACTATCTCACTTTTTCTATTTAAAATAGAACTATCAATTTTTGGTAAAGCTATTTCAGACATAGCTTAGCCTAACATTTTTTTGATATTTTCCAATGCGTTAGAAATGTTATCTCGAGAGGCTGCAAAGCTAAATCTGACGTAATCTTTGCACGTTTTTCCAAAAGCTGTACCAGGAACTATAGCAACACCTGCCTCATGCATAGCTCTTTTACAGAATTCACTTCCATCCATTCCAGTTCCAATAACTTTAGGAAACGCATAAAACGCTCCACCAGGTAAACTGCATTCTACACCCGGTAAACTATTTAAACCTTCGTGAATTAATTTTCTTCTTAAAGTAAATTTTTCCATCATCTCATCAATTGAGTCATCAGGTCCATCTAAAGCTGCAATACCTGCAAACTGAGCAGCAGCATTTACACATGAGACACTATTAATTAATAATTTATTTACATGCTCAACTAAATTTTCTGGCCAAAAACTCCAACCAAGTCTCCAACCTGTCATTGAGTAAGCTTTGCTCCAACCTTCTAAAACTATTAATCTTTCTCTTAACTCAGGGTAATTAAAAAATGTTGGCATTTCTTTATCATCAAAAATTTGTCTACTATAAATTTCATCACTTAAAATAGTAACATGAGGATGTTTTTTTAAACCTTCAGCCAATTTGTCTATTTCTGATTTTTCTACAAAACTTCCTGTTGGATTGTTTGGATTTATTAAAATTAATAATCTAGTTTTATCAGTAATTAGAGATAAAATTTTATCTGCACTAAACTTTAAATCTTTATCTTCAGTAAGATCGTAAGGTACTGCTGTAGAACCAGTATAATTAATCATTGATTCATAAATAGGGAAAGCTGGGGTTGGATGAATTATCTCCGCTCCTGGCTCACCAAAACACTGAATTGCATAATGCATTGTTGGCTTTCCACCTGGCATAATAATAATTCTTTCAGGATCTACTTCTGCACTATATCTTTTCTTAATCCATCTAGTAACTGATTGTCTACATTCTAAAATTCCATTTGAAAGCACATATCCGTGATGGCCATCATCTAAAGCTTTTTTTGCTGCTTCGACAACGTGCTTTGGAGTTTTAAAATCAGGTTGACCTAGACCTAAGTGAATCATAGGTTTACCTTGTGCTTCAAGTTTTTTTGCTTCAGCTAAAACAGAAAAAGCGCTTTCAGTTCCAAGCCTATTTAAAGATTTTGCAAGTTCCATAACAATTTAAAAATTAAAATCGACAAACTAAACGAAAATTAGTTTTTTGTCTATTTAGTTTAAAAGTTTAATTTATCAAATAAATGCTTAAAATTCTTATATTTTAGTCTCTATATATTATTTTTGACGCATCAAGGTCTTTAACAGACTTACAGCCCATTAAAATCATATTTCTTCTAATTTCTTTTTGCATATTTTCTAAAAGTCTCTCAACACCCTTTTGTCCACCTGCACCTAAACTAAAAAGGAATGCTTTTCCAAAACTACAAGCAGTTGCACCTGCAGCTAAAGCTTTAAGAACATGTGTTCCTCTTCTTACACCACCATCAAGAATAATTTCTAATTTATCACCAACTGCATCTGAAATTGCTTTAACTTGATCAAATGGAGATCTTGATCCATCAAGTTGTCTTCCTCCATGATTTGAAATCATAATTGCTGTACAACCAATGTCTATTGCTCTTTTAGCGTCTTCAACTGACATAACTCCTTTAAGTGCCATTGGTTTGTTCCATTTTTTAATACAATATTCTGCATCTTTCCAATTCATTGCTGGATCATACTGCTCATTAATATAATCCATAACTGATTTTGCAATATTTGTGCCTTTGTCAGTTTTGTTTTTTATGTTCGCTAATTCAAATTTTTTATTTGTAAAGTATTTAAAAACCCAACCAGGCCTCATCGCAAAACTTAATAAGCTATCCAAAGTAAATTTAGGTGGTGTTGTAAATCCTGTTCTATGATCTCTTTCTCTATTTCCAGCAACAAGTGTATCTACAGTGATACACATTCCATCAAAATTAGCTCTACTACATCTTTCAATTAAATCATCGGTAATTGATTTATCTTTATGAATATAAAGTTGAAAAAGTTTTGGGCCACTAGAGACATTTGCAACCTCTTCAATTGAAAAAGATGCCATTGTGGACATGCTATAAATTGTATCAAACTTCTCTGCAGCTCTAGCAGAAGCCTTGTCGCCCTGAGGGTCATACAAACTTTGCATCGCGGTAGGAGATAAAAATAGGGGCATACTGATTTTTCTACCAAAAACAGTAGTGGATAAATCTGGCTCGCCAACACTGTTAAGAATATTTGGCACTAAATCACAATCATTAAAAGCATCTGTATTTCTATTTAAAGTAACTTCGTCATCTGCTCCACCATCAATATAATGAAAAATAGGAGCTGGTAATTTCTTTTTAGCTAATTTTCTAAAATCATCAAAATTGTAACAGTCATTAATATTCATGATGTGTAGTTATTAAAAGTTTTTAAAGAAATTAAACATATAACTATTTGCCCCAGGATTTTTATCTCCTAGACTTGCATTAGATATATGATTGTAAGAAAAACCTAATTCACTTGATTTTGACAGACCAAGTGAAATTTGTAATTCACTTTTAAATTCAATTAAATGGCCTAAATCTTTACCATCTCCCTCATGATATATTCCTGGTGTAAAGCTGGGAGTTAAATTTAATGCTCCTAATTTATATTGAGCTTGAACACCTGTATAAATATATCCTGCATTATCAGCTGTAATTAAAAATCCAGTTATTGGAGAAAGATTTCCTAAAAAAGTATCTCTATTTAAATTTTCATTCTGATGTTGAAAACCAATTAAAGTAGATTTTTTTCCGTCATCACTAAAATCAAACATTCCTGTGTAAACACTGAATTCTGTATTTTGATCTTTTAAAACTTTTTCCTCTGCAATTGAAGAAAATGCAAATGCGATCATTAACAGATTGATTAAAAATTTTTTTAAATTCATTACTAATTAATTTATTTTTTAACTATAAAGCTTTTGTAGATTATTGCACCTCCGATTAAAAATATCAATATCGGCAATAACCAAAGAATATATGTATTTTTATTTAAACCAGGATCGTAAAGTATCCATTCTCCATATTTAGTTTTAAAATATTCATAAATTTGATCTTCAGAAAGACCTTCTTGAAGCTTTTTATCAACTACAATTTTTAAACTGTTTGCAAATTCAGAGTCTGAATCGTAGACCGATTGACCTTGACATATAAGACATCGTAAATTTTTAGTTATTTTATTTCTTTTGTCGTTTTCCTCAGCATTAACACTACTTAAAGGGAACAATATTATAACAATTAAAAAAAATTTAAGAAATTTCATTTTATCAATAAATTAATTTCATCAACTAATTCTTGGTTAAGAGGTCCAATATATTTTTTAATAATTTCATTATTATAAATTAAAAATGATTCAGGAACCCCATATGCTCCCCACTCAATTGCAATTGTACCATCTAAATCAATAAAGATTTCTTTATAAGGGTTTCCTAGTTCTTTTAAAAAATTTTCCGCATTTTTTAAATTATCTTTATAATTCATCCCAATAATATTTAATTTATTCTCTAAATTTAAATTCATCAAAAAAGGATGTTCTTGTCGACATGGTACACACCAAGATGACCAAATATTTAATAAATAAACCTTATCTAACTCAAAGATACTTGATGATTTTACATTTTCTCCAGAAAAAAATTCTTCAGTATTAAACACTGGTATCTCTTTTTTTGTATTAACATCCGGAGTATATATTTTTGAGTCTTCTAAACCTTTGTAAAAAACAAAAAATATTATTCCAAAAATAATAATAACTGAAAAAGGTAATATTTTATTTTTCATGATCTTTTTTGTAAAAAGCTAACAATACCTCCAAAAGATATTAGAATTACTGATAACCAGATCCATAGCATAAATGGTTTAACTTGGTATCTTACGTTGAAAAAATCTTGATTTTGAACCAGATTAATTACAATAAATCTATCTGACATAAGTGTTGTTTTAATATCAGCTTCACTTGTGGCAATGACGGGTTGATTATAAATTCTCAGCTCTGGAGAAAATCTATCCTTTTCACCATTTAAATTACTTATAGAAAAATTCGCAACAATAGCATTATAATTTTTTTCTTTTTTCTGATCAACACTTTCAAAAATTATCTTAGTTTTCGAATTTTCAAAAGTTTCACCAACCTTAAGATTTGTTATAATTTCGCTTGCAAATAAATTATTAAATAAAATACTTAGGATTAATAAACTAAATCCAAAATGAGCAATATTCTGTGAAATATTTTTATATTTTTTTACAAAAAAATCTCTCAACGTCATAAAGAATAAATAAAGTGCACTCGATATCAAAATTGTATTTATTAAAATATTTTGATTAAAATTTTTTAATACTAAAAATGCTAATAAAAGTGAGATAATCAAAAAAGAAATTAAATAAATTTTATCTTCTAGTTGAGATTTGATCCATTTAAATTTTGGACCAATCGCCATCATGAATAAAAATGGAATTAAAAATGGAATTATCAATTTATGATAAAATGGTGGTCCGACAGATATTTTTTGAGAAGAAATTACATCTAAAAAAATTGGATAAACGGTACCTACTAATACTACTGATAAAAAATACATCATGAACCAGTTATTAATTAATATTGAAGTTTCTTTGCTCAACCAAAAAAAACTATGAGATTTTCGTTCATTATCTTTATGAAAAAAGAAAAAAATTAAAATAGATAAAAAAATCAAAATGAATAGAAAAACAAGAATAAATAAACCCCTTTCAGGATCATTAGCAAATGTATGAACTGAATTTAATATTCCTGATCTTACTAAAAATGTTCCACACATGCTTAATGTAAATGTTGCAATAGAAAGAATTATTACCCATGAAGTTAAAATAGATTTTTTTTCTAATACTAAAATACAATGTAAAAGAGTGGTTAATGCAAGCCACGGCATTAGAGAAACATTCTCAACTGGATCCCAAAACCAAAAACCTCCCCAGCCCAATTCGTAATAAGCCCAAATTGATCCAAGCAGTATTCCTAAAGTTAAAAATATCCATGAAATTAGGATCCATTTTTTTATATGGGATGCCCAACTAGGAGAAATAATTTTTAAACTTGTTGCTGCCAAAACAGATGAAAAAATAATTGAAGAACCAACATAGCCTAAATATAAAACAGGTGGATGAATTGCTAAAGCAGGGTCTTGTAAAATTGGGTTTAATCCAAGACCTTCAGTAGGTATTGGAAAAATATAATTAAATGGATTTGATGTTTTGATTAAAAATAAAAAGAAACCAACTATTATTATTTGTTGAAAAACTAGTGTTAAAATTTTGTATTTTACTGGTTGATTTTTAGTTCTTACTAAAAATAAGAAAATAAACAACGTTAAAACAAGTAACCATAATAATAAACTACCTTCATGATTTCCCCAAGTTCCACTTATTTTGTAAAATAATGGTTTGGTAGTGTGAGAATTATTAAATACTGTTTCATTACTAAAATCCGAAATAACAAAAGAAAAAATCAAACACAAAAAACTAATGACAACAAAAAATAATTGTAAAAATGTAAATGATAATATTTTGGTATCTAATATGTTTGAATTGTTAAAATTTTTATATGAAAAATAAAATAATGATAATCCAATAATTAATCCTATTATTAATGAATAATATCCAATAAGACTATAGATCAATTTATTTTTCTCCCAATGCTTCTTTTACTTCTGGTGGCATATAATTTTCATCGTGCTTAGCTAAAATTTTTGTTGCAGAGAAAAAATTTCTATCTTTCAAAAAACCTTCTGCAACAACCCCTTTTCCTTCAGCAAATAAATTTGGCACTGCACCTGAGTAAGTAACATTTATTTCATTTTTAAAGTCAGTAATTATAAAATTAACTTCATTTGAACTTATGGAAATAGAGTTTTTTTTAACCATTCCTCCAACTCTAATCTTGCTTTTATCTATTTCAGAAAGTGATTTTATCTCGGAAGGAGATTGAAAATATACAACATTTTCCTCTAATGATTTTAAAATCAAAAATGTTGTTAGAATTAAAGTAATTAAGATTATTACTACAAACAGAAATCTTAATTTAACTTTTCGACCATACATGGTTTAAAAGTTAATTATTTGTTACGTTTGCTAAAATTTCTTTATTTATTCTTTGTGATTTTGCAGAATTAGCTTGCTCAGCAGTAAGTGATCCAAATTTAGCAACAAATTTATTTTGTTCTTTAACAAATTGAATTTTAGTTACCAAATATAAACCTAGGAAACTTAATAAGGTAAAGCTAAAAGCAGATAACACGTACACCGCATATCCATTCATAAAAAGTAATTCATTTATCATAATCTATCTAAGCCTTTATTTTTAATTTTTATCAGTTCTGTATTATATTTCATTAAGAAAATTAACAATGAAAAAAGAGCAAATGCCGCAGTCATTATCAATAATGGGTAAAGCATTGATGAATGAATTGAGCTTTTTGACAAAATATTAATAGATGCAGGTTGATGGAGTGTATTCCACCAATCAACTGAGTACTTTATAATTGGAACATTAATAATTCCTAAAATAGTTATAAAAGTTGAAATCTTATAGACTTTTTCTTCCTTATCATAAATTCTCCATACAATTAAATACATTGCATAGAACAAAGCTAATATAAGCATTGAAGTAATTCTTGCATCCCAAGCCCACCATGTTCCCCAAGTTGGTTTTCCCCAAATTGATCCTGTAACTAAAGCTATAATATTAAAAACAAATCCCGAAGGAGCTAAACTTTTAGAAATTAAAAAAAAGTTTTTGTTTCTAAACACAAAACCACAAATAGATAACAAAGTTATAGATGAAAATATTCCAAGTGAAATCCAAGCAGCAGGAACATGAACATACATAATCCTAACTGCATCACTTTGTTTATAATCTTCAGGCGATATGATTAATGCTTCAACTAAACCAACACTCAATACAACAATAAACAAAAATAAAACGTACTTAGGTGCTTTTGAGGTGATTTTGAAAATCTTGTTAGGTTCAAAAAGTTTAAACATATTTTAATTTAGAATTTTTTTTGGTGATTTCTATTATGAAATAGTTTTCTGATCAAGAATGCAGAGGGGAGATAATAAGATTGAAATTAACGTTTAACACTCTTGACCAGAAGATACTAAAAATATAGCTAATTTGTATGGCCTAGATTTGAGCTAAATGTGGTTGAATGATGGTTGCCTTAATTAGAAAGCTTGAAATAGCTAGAGCCTTTTTTTCCTGAAAAAATCTCTTCAATTAAAGGGTGTTTTATTGGTTCATCAGAATCATCCATCAGCAAATTTTGCTCAGAAACATAAGCTTCATAAGTTATCTCATCATTTTCTGCTAATAAGTGATAAAATGGTTGATCTTTTCTCGGTCTAACATTTTTTGGAATAGACTGATACCATTCTTCAGAATTATTAAACTCAAAATCAACATCATAAATCACACCTCTAAATTCAAAGTGTTTATGCTTTACAATGTCTCCAATTGAAAATTTAGCTTTTTGAACTGGCATTGATCTTAGTATGGGTATTTAGAAATAAAAATCAATGCTAAAAATATAAATGTTTTGTGATGTGGCAAATATGTTAATATCTTTTAAGTGAATAAATCTTTTTTAAAATTTGTTACTGATTTCGGTCCTTTAGCAATATTTTTTTTCTATTATTACAATAGTGGTAAAAATTTATCTGTAGCAATACCTCCACTAATAGTTGCAACTTTAGTTGCATTAGCAGTAGTTTGGTTTTTTGAAAAAAAAATTCCTCCAATGCCTTTGGTAAGTGGAATTTTAATTACTTTTTTTGGTGGGTTAACAATCTACTTTAATGATCCTATATTTATTTACGTTAAACCAACTATCATTAACATTATGTTTGCTCTTGCGTTATTTTTTGGGAAATATTTTACCAATGAACCTATTCTTAAAAAAATTATGGGTAAATCTATTCCTCTAACTGATATTGGCTGGGAAATTCTTAATAAACGATGGATGTATTTTTTCTTTGGTCTTGCTTTATTAAATGAAATTGTTTGGAGAACTCAAACAGAAGAATTTTGGGTTAATTTTAAAGTATGGGGAATGCTTCCAATAACAATAATATTTACAGGGTTTCAGGTACCATTAATTAATAAACATAAGATTGATGCGTAGTAATTTAAAATTAGTAGTAAATAATCCGCATAATAAAATAGAAGAAAAACATTTTTTTGAAAAAGATGAGCTAAAAATTATATTAGACTTATATGCCAAGATGGTTTCTGAAGGTTCTTGGAAAGATTACGGTTTAAGTATTTCAAGTAAGCAAGTGGGGTTTAGTGTTTTTAGAAATGCTACTGAAAATGCCCTATATAAAATTTGTAAAAATTTTAAGCCTAAAAATAAAAATCTTAAATATTTGATTACTGATACGAGTGGTAAAATACTAAAAAATTCTTACGATCTTAGAATTTTATTAAAAAATACCAACTGGAAAAAACTTCAAAAATAAATTTATCTTCTTTGACCAAATAATCTCAACAACATTATAAATAGATTTATAAAATCTAGATATAAAGTTAAAGCGCCCATTACAGCTTTCTTGCCCATTAACTCTCCTGAGTCTGACGCAACATACATATTTTTGATTTTCTGAGTGTCATAAGCTGTCAAACCAACAAATATTAAAACACCTAAAATTGAAATCACAAAATACATCATAGAAGATTTCATGAAGATATTAACAATTGAAGCTATAATTATTCCAATTAGACCCATCATTAAAAAAGATCCTAACTTTGTAAGATCTCTTTTAGTTGTGTATCCATAAATGCTCATCGCTCCAAATGTTGCAGATGTAATGAAGAAAACTCTTGTTACACTCATTCCAGTATAAACCAATAAAATTGAAGATAATGATAGACCCATCAAAGCTGCAAAAACCCAAAACGTGGTTTGTGCCTTTGATGCACTCATTTTATTAATTCCAAAACTCATGTAAAAAACGATACCTAGAGGTGCTAACATTACAAGCCATTTAAGACCTGATAAATAAATTGCATTCCCCATCTGCGTTAGACCAACGATTGAACCTGCATCATTAGTAACAACAGACATTTTAAATGTTAATAGTGCCACTATTCCAGTTAGCAATATACCTGTTGCCATGTAGTTATAAACTTTTAGCATGTAGGCTCTTAAACCTTCATCCATTACAGCAGCTGTTTGTTGTGCTGCTTTTGCTCTATTTAGTATTCCGTTTTTATCAAATTCCATAATAAGTAATATATATATTCTTTTACTAATTATTCAAGATACCTTAAAAGATTAACAAAATTTTAACTTAATATTTCTAATGAATTACAAAAATTTAGGTAATACCGATATTAAAGTGAGCACAATTTGTCTCGGTACTATGACGTGGGGAGAGCAAAATACTGAGCTTGAAGCATTTGAACAAATGGATTTTGCTTTAGATCAAGGAGTAAACTTTTGGGACACTGCTGAATTATATGCAGTACCACCAAGAAAGGAAACCTATGGTGATACAGAAGAAATTATTGGAAACTGGTTTGAAAAAACAAAAAAAAGAGACAAAGTCATTCTTGCAACAAAAGTTGCTGGTCCAGCAAGAGATTATTTAAGAAGTGGAGAAAATAGTTTTACAGGTCCAAACTTAGAGTCTGCTTTAAATGACAGTCTTAAAAGACTTAAAACTGATTATATAGATTTATATCAACTTCATTGGCCAGAAAGAAATGTAAATAATTTTGGAAGACTTGGTTATGTTCATAAGGAAAATGAATGGAATAAATTTGAAGATGTTCTTGCAGAATTAAATAAATATATTGATCAGGGAAAAATAAGATATGTTGGTTTATCAAATGAAACCCCGTGGGGAGTTTTAAATTATCTTCAATTATCTAAAGATAAAAAATTACCAAGAATGATGTCAATTCAAAATCCTTACAGCTTATTAAACAGATCTTACGAAGTTGGATTAGCTGAAGTTTCTATAAGAGAAAATATTGGCTGCTTAGCTTACTCTCCACTTGCAAGTGGATATTTAAGTGGAAAATATAGAAACAAAAGTTTTCCTAAAGGATCAAGAATGGCGAGAGATTTTGATTTTTGGACAAGGTATAGAAAGCCGAATACTGAGGATGCAGTTGAGCATTATTACAAAATTAGTGAAAAATTTGATCTAGATATGAGTCAAATGTCTATTAAATTTTGTGAAATCCAAGACTTTATGACTAGTGTAATAATTGGAGCAACTACAATGGAGCAGTTGAAAACAAATATAGAAAGTGTAAATGTAAACTTATCTGATGATGTCATTAAAGAAATTAACCAAGTACAAACAATTTATCCAAATCCATGTCCATAATTAAAAAAATTACAATATTTTTAGGAATATTTTTTATAAGTGGTTTTACTCAACTTTCAGCCCAAGAAATTAAAAAAATTGGAAAATATAAAGATTGGGAAGCAATGGTTGTTATGGATGCTGATGGCAAAGTATGCTTTGCTCAATCACTGCCTATTTTACAAGCACCCAAAACTAATAAAAGAGATGCAAAATTATTTGTAGCATTCAGACCAAACGACAACATAAAAAATGAGGTAAGTGTTACCCCAGGTTATGAATTCAACAAAAATAATTCAGTAACAGCTGCTTCAGGGAAGAATAAATTTAAATTTGATATTAAAGAACAGGGTTTTGCGTGGATTGCAGACAATAAAATCGAATTAAAAATGATCAAACAAATGAGAAAAGGATCTAGAATTATGATCACTGGCTACAATCAACAAGGTTCTCAAACAATTGATCATTACTCATTACTAGGATTTACTAAAGCTTATAACGCTTCAAGAAAAGCTTGCAGTTAATTCGATGAAATCAAAAAAGAAAATTGTTCTAGCTTATTCTGGAGGGCTCGATACCTCTATAATTTTAAAATGGCTTCAAGAAAATTATGATGCAGATGTAATTTGTTACACGGCAGATGTAGGACAAGAAATTGATAGAAAAAAAATTATAACTAATGCAAAAAAATTTGGTGTTAAAAATATAATTATTAAAGATTTAAAAGATATTTTTGTTAAAGATTATGTTTATCCCATGATCAGAGGACATGCGATCTATGAAGGTGTTTATTTACTAGGGACATCGATAGCGAGGCCTCTTATTGCAAAAGATCAAATAAGAGTAGCTAAAAAATTTAAGGCCTATGCAGTTTCGCATGGAGCAACTGGTAAAGGCAATGACCAAGTTAGATTTGAATTAGGCTATCATTATTTTGGGCCTAAAATTAAAATCATAGCTCCGTGGAGAATTTGGAAACTAAAATCTAGAACAGACTTAATTAATTATGCAAAAAAACATGGCATAGTTATTCCTAAAGATAAAAAAGGTGCACCTCCTTTTTCAGTGGATGATAATTTATTTCATACATCAACTGAAGGTAAGGTTTTAGAAAATCCAAAAAATTCTGCACCAGAATTTATTTTTCAGCGAACAGTTTCTCCAGAAAAAGCGCCCAACAAACCATCGTTTGTTACTATCAATTTTAAAAATGGTGATCCTTTTGGAATCAACGGAAAAAAAATGTCTCCAGCTAAATTATTAACAAAGCTCAATGACATTGCAGGTAAAAATGGAATTGGAAGAGTTGACTTAGTAGAGAATAGATTTTTAGGTATAAAATCTAGAGGAGTATATGAAACACCCGGTGGAACTCTTTTAATCAATGCTCATAGAGCAATCGAGTCTGTTACTTTAGATAAAGATACTATGCATAAAAAAGATCAGATTATTTCTAGATATGCTGAATTAATTTACAATGGTTATTGGTATTCAAAAGAAAGATTTAAACTTCAAAAAATTGTAGATTTAAAAAGAAGTAAAGTTAATGGCTCAATTAAACTTAAATTGTACAAAGGAAATATTACAATTCAATCAAGAGTTACTAATAGTGGTGCTTATTCAATGAAGAAGGTTTCATTTGAAGAAAATAAGTCATTTAATAAATCTAACGTTGAAAGATTTATCAATTTTCATAAGAAAAAGCTTCGTACTTAGATTGCTTTAGGACAAATTGACATTTGTTTAAATCACTAAAAATTATATCCTTAGATCATGGAATCAATAAAGAATTGGATGAGAGATGCTGCAAATATTTTATTTGATGATAGTAAGAACGATCTACGCGCACTTCCTAAAACAGTTAGATTACAAATTCTTTTAGTTTTAAGTTTTATTTGGACTACTGTTTTTAGTTTATATGTTTTTTCTTACACAACTTTTGCATTTGGATGGGCTGGACTTTTTTTAGCTCATATAGGTTTAATATTTGCCGTCTATATGACTTTTAAACAATTCCATAGAGCAGAAGAGAAGTCTGCAAGTGTTTTTCAAACAAAAAATTTTGATCCTTTTAAAATCATGGTCATTGTTTTTGTAATAGTATTTATTTTTGTATTTTCAAAAGGAATTGAAGTTTTAACAAGTCCAAACCCGAATTCTTATTCAATCCCTTATGATGGTCCCTTAAAATCTGCAATTGAAAAATGGTTACCTTTTAGTAAAGATAAATAATGGATAAGATAGCAAAAAACTTACAGTTAGCATTAATGGTTATTATCTTAATCAGTACTGTTATTGCTGTTGGGATTGAGATGAAAAACATGTTTTTAAATCAATCTGTTACATTAGCAGATTTGCTTTTAATGTTTCTTTATTTGGAGGTACTAGCAATGGTTAGGGTTTTTTGGAACCAACAATCTATTAGTATTACACTACCACTTCTTATTGCGATTACCGCCCTTGCGCGTTTTATTATTCTGCAAGGCAAAGAAATGGATCCTACTGCACTTGTTTATGAAGCAGTAGCTATTTTGTTAATAGCTGGAGCAATTGTTGTTTTAAGATTAAGACATAGTGACAAATTAGGTCTTAAGAAAAAAAAATCAAAATAATTTAAAATGATATTTGAAGCTTCAAGGGCTAAGGCCTTAAATCAATTAAATTATTTTGTTGATAATAATCTTGGAGAATATTCAAAATTAAGAAATTTTGATTTTGGGCCTGAAAAAAGATCTAATATATCTTGCTTATCACCATATATAACTCATGGAATAATTAATGAACAAGAAGTCGTTCAGAAAGCTCTAAGTAAATTTTCTTATTCAAAAAATGAAAAGTTTATTCAAGAAGTTCTATGGCGAACTTATTGGAAAGGTTGGTTAGAACTTAGACCAAATGCTTGGACAGATTACCTTGTTGAATTAAATCAAATTAAAAATGAATTTCAAAATGATCAAAATTATCTTAATGCAATTAAGGGAAAAACAAACATAGATTGCTTTAATGAGTGGGTGAAAGAGCTTAAAGAAAACAATTATTTGCATAATCACACAAGAATGTGGTTTGCTAGTATTTGGATTTTTACTTTAGAATTACCTTGGCAATTAGGTGCAGAATTTTTTATGCAACATCTTTATGATGGGGATGCTGCATCAAATACTCTTGGGTGGCGATGGGTTGCGGGTGTTCAAACTCAAGGAAAACATTACCTTGCAAGTGAATGGAATATTAAAAAATTCACTTACAATAGATTTAAAAATATCAAATTAAATGAAAATGCTCCTCCAAAAGTATCTGAAAAATCTTATCAAATAATTAAACAGGATTTCAATAACCCACAAAAGATTGAGAATAAGAATCTTTTAATTTTTGAAAATAATCTCTCGTTTGAAATCACTGACTTTAAGGAAAACAACTTTAAGAAAATTTACTTAGTTTCTAATAAAAATGAAAATAGAGCAATAAAACTCAGTGAAAAGTTAGTGAAATTTAAATCTCATTTAATAGAAGACCAAGAACAAAGATTAAAAAATCAATCTATTGATTGTCAAATTATAGATATAAGTGAATTAACAAATATTGAAAATTATTACGGTTTGTATCCAACAGTAGGTGAAAATTTAGATTTTTTAAATTCTAATAATTTAAAGATAGATTTTTTATATAGAAATCTTGATCAATTAGCTTGGCAATACTGTAATAAAGGTTTTTTTAATTTTAAAAATTATATTCCTAAAATAGTTTCAAGCTTTAATTAAAACCAACGAACCATTCCAATAATTCCAGCGGTTGCATAAAAAAATTGCAAAAATAAAATTCCTTTATGACCTCCTCTATAGGCCCAAATTCCAATTAAAATGGCTGACAATAACAATAGACAAAACCCAAAAAATTCTATGCCTATATTTAAAGCGACAAACAAAGAATACAATATTGCAGTTATAACTCCTGCCCATTCAAAAATTTTATTATTCATAAAAGTTTTTTAAAATTATTATAAAGGATTGTAGAGTAGTTATTCATATCTTTCATGTTATCTTTTGCAGATTGATCAAACTTTTCTAACGCGCCATTACCAAGCTGATCCTCCAAAGCTTTTTTATACTCCGGAACACACCCCCATTCATTTACCGTTGTATCTTTTATTTCTATATGAAATTGAATTCCATAAGCATGATTTTGATATTTAAAAATTTGATACTTTGTGATTGGAGAAGAGGCTAATAAAGTTATATCTTTATTATTTTCAATACCCTGGACCTCATAAGAATGCCATTGTAAACTTTTAATTTTGTCAGGAAATTTAGAAAATAATTTATCTAAATTTTTTTGATTGGAGAAATTTATATCCATAATTCCTATTTCTGCTGGTTTAGATTTAACCACTTTTCCGCCCACTACTTCTCCTAAAAGCTGACAACCTAAACAAAAACCTAAATAAGGTTTTTTTAGATCTACAACAAATTCTTTGATTTTTTTCTTTTCTTCAATTAACCATGGGTATTCCTTCTCCATATAGGTATCCATTGGACCCCCCATGCAAAACATTCCATCAAATTTACTTAAATCGCCTGGTATTTTTTCACCTTCATCTAATTCAATGGTAGTTAAATTAAATCCATCAGCCAACATCAAATCTTTAATGTAACCTGGGTCTTCTATTTTAATATGCTGTAGTACTATTATGTTCACTAAGCTTAGCTTAGCTTAGAACACTTCTTGGAACAATATTTTACTCTATCCCAATTTAACTTCCATTTTTTTCGCCAAGTAAATGGTCTTTTGCAAACTGGACAAATTTTTGTTGGTAAATTTTCTTTTTTCATCAAATTGTATTTAGTTTAATAAATTTATCAGCTTCAGATAAAATTAATTTTTTTCTATCAGATTTCATTTTATCAAATATTCTTACCATCATCGATAGACGAGGATTTTTTAAAAAAAATTTTCTATTGCGATCGATGAACCTCCAGTACAAACCATCCATGGTGCTACACCAATCACCTTTCTTAAAGTCCATCATTTTCATAAAATATGCAGATCCACAAATATAAGGTTTGGTTGCAAAAATTCCTCCATCACTAAATAATCCCATTCCATATACATTGGGAACCATTACCCAGTCTGAGGAGTCTACGAACATTTCCATGAACCATTTGTAAACAATTGTTGGCTTGATTTCACAAAGGTTCATAATATTTGATAAGATCATTAACCTTTCAATATGATGTGACCAACCATGATTAACGGCATTTTTAATTGCATAATCCAAAGGTGGAAGACCAGTGGTTCCATCGTACCAAGAATTTTTCATTTTTCTATTTTGTTTGAAAAAATTTCCAGTTTCCATTTCTTGAGAGTATGACTGATAAATTCCTCGCATAAATTCTCGCCAACCAATCACTTGACGAATGTAACCCTCTAAAGAATTCATTCTAATTTTATTTTTCTTGTGAAAGTCTAAAACTTTTTGGACAACAAATTCAGGGGTTATTAAACCTAAATTTATGTAAGGACTTAATGCACTATGGAACAGGATATTATCTTTTTGATCAACTGCATCCTCATAATCACCAAAAAGATTAGATTTTTCTTTTATAAAAAAATTCAATAGTTTAACTACATCTTCATATTCCGTTGCAAACCAAAAATTATTTGTACTCCCTGGGTGATTTTTAAATTCCTTTTCAATAATAGGCTTTAATTTTTTTGTGTGACTGGTTTCATTTATTTTTGGAAATTTAGGAATTGAAATATTTTTAGGTAATTTATTTCTGTTATCTTCATCAAAGCTCCATTTGCCCCCGATTGGATTACCATCTGGACCCATCAATATTCCAGATTTTTTTCTAACATCTTTGTAGAAAGTTGCCATAAAAGGTTTTTTTGATTTTGATAAATAATTTTTAAATTCAGTTCTTGAATTTAAAAACATAGGAGTTTGAACAACATTCCAGTGTATTTTTTCTTTTTTTAAAAATTGTGAAATTTTTTTTTCAAAAAATTTATCCTCTACTTCAAAACTAGAAATTTCTTTTACTTTTTTTTCTGTAATTTTTTTTTTTAATTTTTTTAAATAATCTTCATTAAATTCTTTATCTTCGATTTTAAAGTAATCTAATTTAAATTTGTTTTTTCTTAATCCATCTGCATAAGAACGCATAGAAGATAAAAATAGTAAAATTTTTTGTTTATGATGCTTTTCATAAGTGCATAAACCCTTATCTTCAGCCATAAAAAATAGGTGGTCTTTTTTGAAGCGGTCTAGGTATTTTGTTGGAAATAATTGATTACCAAGTATAAAAAATAACTTCATAGTTAAATATAACTAATAAAATTTTTTATGTCAGAAAAATATCTAGTTTTTGGTGCGACAGGTTCTATTGGATCAAGTTTAGCGGAGCAATTAAAAAACTCTGGAAACAATATTCATTTAGTTGGAAGAAATGAAAGTGAACTTAGTTCTGTCGCTGAAAAACTTGGATGCACACATACCGTTGCAGATGTTTTAGAGGATGGGTTTATAGAAAAAGTTAAATCAGATATTTCTGAAATTAAAGGCCTAGCGTATTGTGTAGGTTCAATTGATTTGAAACCATTAAGAATGGTAAATGAACAAGACTTTCAAAAATGCATGAAACTTAATCTTTATTCTGCTGTAGAAGCTATTAAAGGATATCAGGAAAGTTTAAAAAAAAATAAAGGTTCAATAGTTTTATTTTCAACTGTTGCTGCTCAAAGAGGTTTTACCAATCATGCAATCATAGCTTCAGCAAAAGCTGCTGTTGAAGGATTGACGGTTTCTCTTGCAGCAGAATTCGCTCCAAACATAAGAGTGAATTGTGTGGCACCAAGTTTAACAAAATCTAAAATAGCAGAACCAATGTTAAAAAATACTGCTATAGCTGAAGGTATTGCAAAAGCACATCCTCTTAAAAGATTAGGCGAAGGTAAAGACTCTGCTGCTCTTGCTAAATTCTTACTAACAGAAGATAGTTCTTGGGTTACAGGCCAAATAATTGCTGTAGATGGTGGTAGATCTAAACTTTCATAAAGTGATCAAATATTTTTTATCGATATTTTTCTTTTTATTATTTTCATCGAAAAGTTTTTCTGAAAATTTTACTTTTAAAAAATTGACAGATTTAAATGACCCATGGGGATCATCTTTTATAAATAATGAAGAGCTTATTATCACTGAAAAAACTGGAAAAATAAAAATAGTAAATATTATTTCTGAAGAAGTTTATGAAGTTGAACATAACTTAAATTATTTTGTTCACGGACAAGGAGGCTTATTAGATATTATTTACAAAGATAATTACTTATGGATTTCTTATTCAGAAAATAGAGGAGACTGGAAAACTAGTACATCAATTGCAAAAGCTAAATTAAATAAAAAAAATTTAGATTTCAAAAATATATTTCAAGCTGAACCACCAATAGAATCTGGTTATCATTTCGGTTCAAGACTGGCTATAAAAGAAAATTATCTTTTTGCATCTGCTGGTGAAAGAGGTGGTGGTATGATTGCTCAAGATCCGACTAGCCATCCTGGAAGTATTATCAGAATTTATTTAGATGGTAGTATTCCAGAAGATAACCCTAAGTTTGATGGTAAATCAGATTGGTTACCAGAAATTTATCAAATTGGTGTTCGTAATCCTCAAGGTCTAACCTATTCCTCTTTTGATGGAAAAATTTATGCAAGCAACCATGGTGCAAAAGGTGGTGATTGGTTTGGTGAGATTAAAAAGGGAGAAAATTATGGTTGGAAAATTTTAGGTTGGGGCGGAACAAATTATTCAGGCTCAAAGATTGGACCTAAATGGAAACCAGGTTTTACTAAGGCAATCCAATACTGGGTACCTTCAATAGCTGCAAGTGCAATAACTATTTATAAGGGAAAAGAATTTAATGAATGGGATGGCGAAGCGCTCATTACTTCTTTAAAAGATAAATCAATGAGAAAATTAAACTTTAAAAATTCATCAAAGATTGAAGAAGCAGTTATTTTCAAAGATAAAATTGGAAGAATAAGAGATATACAAGTTCACCCAGTTAATGGAAAAATATATTTTCTTGCGGGAAACAGTTTGTGGTTAATGGAGAAAAAAAAATAATATGAAAGAAAGACCTTATCATCATTTACCTGATGGTACTTTCAGGAATCCAAAAGGATCTCCAGTAATAATATCCAGATCAGGAAAATTTTCTTATAGAACTTTCAGTAAATTAAGAAAAAAAGTTGATTTATCTTATCCAAAAGAACATGTGATTGAAAAAGAAAAAGTATTAGCTGATTTAGAAAAATATAAAGATAATGATTATATTGCTTGGATAGGTCACGCGACATATCTTATAAAATTAGGTGGAACTACAATTATAACAGATCCTGTATTTTCAAAGAATGCTGGACCACTAATCTTTGGTCCAAAAAGATTTACTGATCCTGCAATAAAATTAAATGAGATACCTAAAACGGATATATTTTTACTTACTCATAATCATTATGATCATCAGGACATGTCAACAATTAGAAATTTTCCTTTCAAGAGTGCAAAAGTATTGACGCCATTAAACCTCGGTAAATATTTCAAAGGATATAAAGATGTAAATGAAATGGATTGGTATGATCAAATAATTATAAATGAGGATTTGAAAATTTCTTTACTTCCTGCAGTTCATTGGTCAAAGAGAAGTTTAACAGACACTAATAAAACTTTGTGGGGTAATTTTTTAATAGAACATAAAAATAAAAAAATTTTATTTGCATGTGACACTGGATATGGGGAAATCTACAAAGAACTAGGTGAAAAATATGGTCCTATAGATCTGACAATGATTAATATTGGGGCTTATAATTTCAAACCAATGTTTGATAAAACTATATATCATACTACGCCAGAGGAAGCCCTGAATGTTGCACAAGACCTAAAAAGTAAAAAAATATTAGGAATGCATTGGGGGACATTTGTTTTGTCATTAGAGCCGATTATGGAACCCCCAATTAGATTTAAAGATAGTGCTGAAAAATATGGTTTTAATAAAGAAGATGCAATTATTTTTAAAATTGGAGAAGTTAGTCCTCTAGATAAATTGTTACAGAGTTAAATACTTAATTGCAAAAAATATAGTCCCTATAGATGCAATAGTAGACACAAAAATTGCTTTTATTATATTTTCGGGACTTACATTATAAGCGGCACATAAAACTATAGAAGTGACTCCACAAGGTGCAACACTAACGAAGAAAGCACCTGGTATTTCAGCTGGCAATCCTGCATTAAAAAACACTAATCCAATTAACAATAAAATTATCGGGGAAATAACTAATTTTAAAACTGAAATAGAAACAGATAATTTGTTAATTACATTTTTAGTATAAAATGAAAGAGTTATGCCAATTGCAAACAATCCAACTGGCGAAACACATGCCGCAAGTTTAGACAGAGTATATTCAATCGGTGTTTGATCAATATTAAATTTTAATAATAAAAATAATAGACCTATAATTATTGAGAGAATAAATGGATTTAAAAATAAATTTTTAATAAAATTAGATAAATTTACATTTTTTTTTGTAGATAATTCGAGAAATAAAGCGATTATAGATAATAAAATTATCCCATCCATTAATATAATACTTGCAACTTGTGTAATTACATTTTGTTCAAAATAAATTTCTGTTATTGGCAATAGCAAAGTCACATGGTTTGATAATGCAACTGTTAAAGCCCAAATAATTGACTCTGGGATTGATCTTTTAAAATATTTTGAAGTAATTAAGTAAGCGATAATTCCACATATCGATTGCATAATTAAATAAGAAAAAATTTGTTTAAAATCTACTTGTCCAATTTCATTTTGTGCTATTAGCTTAATAATCAATGCTGGGACCGCAATATAGAACAAGAAAAGATTTAAAATTTTAGCATGGCTAAGGTCTAAGACTTTTAACTTACCAAATACAAACCCTAAAAAAGTAATAAATATAAATGGAGTTAGTCCTAAAAAAATTGTGAACATAAATTATTTGATTGTTATTCTATGCATTATTCTATTTCCTTTGAAAGGTGTTGCTTGATGAAGCATAGATCTATTATCCCATATAGCCAATTGATTTTTTTCCCAAGGCAATGAAAATTGAAACTTCTTCTTAATTTGATGGTTAAATAAAAATTTTTTTAACTTTTCTTGATTTTTTATCTTTGAGCTAAAACCAACAAAATGTCCTGGACTGCAATAAATAGAATAATTTGTGCTGATTTTCCTAATTATTTTATGTGAAGATTTAAGTTCTTTTATATTTTTTCCTTTTTCTTTTACTCTTTCTTTTGTTGTAACCGAGATTGGACCCTCAGAGGAATATTTACCTTTAATATTTTTAAATTTTCTTTTTATTGGACTTGGTAATTCTTTATAAGCAAGATATTGAGAACAAAATTCTGTATTAGCTTTTCCTTTTTTTGGCACAAGTTTAGAAAGCAACATTGTAAATCTTGGTGGTTTTTTTGTATAAATCGAGTCTGTATGAAATTGTTCACCAAAACTTGGTCCTTTGTCAGTTGATTTTCTTTGCACCACAGTAATTTGCGGAAATTTTTTATTTAAACCTTTTAGTCTTGGATAGTTGGCTAATTTTCCAAAATATTTCGCAAACTGAATGTAAAATTTAGAAGTTAATTCTTGTTGTTTAAAATACAACATTCCATATTTATTCAGTGCTTTCTTAATTTTTAAAATATCTTTATTCGTAATATCTTTTAAATTTACAATTATTTCAGCTCCAATATTTTTTTTATTTGGAATTATTTTTAACATTTTTTAAAAAAAATTTTTTTAAGTGATTAATCGTTTGTTTAGGACTCTCTTCTGGAATGAAATGATCTGAATTAATTTCTGCCCCATAAACTTTTTTATTTGTGTATTTTTGCCAAATTTTAACTGATTTAAATTGCGTTCCAACAACTCCCTTTTTACCCCACAAAACTTGTATAGGAATGTTTAATTTTTTTTTTCTGTCTTTTTTGTCATGCTCTAAGTCTATAGTGGCCGCAGCTCTATAATCCTCACAAGTTGCATGAATTCTTTTTTTTTGTTTAAAGGCTCTAAAATATTCATCTTCAACTTTTCCAATCGCACGTTTTGATGACCTATTAAAACGACTTTTTAACCATCTTTTAGGATCTGCCATTATCATTTTCTCTGGTAAAGGTGCTGGCTGTATTAAATAAAACCAGTGAAAATATCCTTTTGCAAATTTAATATCTGTATGCTCGTACATATCTAGAGTTGGACAAATATCTAATACACTTAAAGCCATAATCTTATTTCTATAATCTCTTGCCATTCTATGTGCAACTCTCCCGCCTCTATCATGTCCAGCAACAAAAAATTTTTTAAAATTTAATTTATTCATCAATTGAACCATATCTTTAGCCATTTCTCTTTTAGAATAATTTTTATGATTAGTACCACCAGGTAAAACTAAACTATCTCCATATCCTCTAAGGTCAGCAACTATTACAGTGAAATATTTACTAAGCTCAGGGGCAGTCTTGTGCCACATCACATGTGTTTGGGGATATCCATGAAGTAATAATAAGGGGGGACCGTTACCTTTAAATCTACAAAAAATTTTACCCTTGCTTACTTTAACAAATTTTTTTTTAAAACCATTAAACATGATTAAACTATTTAATTATTTAATAGTTTATTTTTCGCCTTTTCAAATTCCTCTTGAGAAATAATTCCTTTTTCTTTTAAATCATTCAATTTAGTAAGTTCATCACTTAAATTGCTGCTTTGTTCATCAGAAGTTTCGCTTGTCTCCCTACCCTCACTTTCAGCTTCCTCTTTCTCAGCTCTATTAGCTTCCTTAGACTTAAAACCATTCATAATTGCCATTCCACCTAAGTATAAAACATAAGCCATAATAGGAATAACCAATCCAAAAAAAATTATTTTTTCCATAATTTAATCTTCATCTTCTTCACGCCAGTTTTTTTCATACATTAAATATGCAGCGTATATTACTGATACAGTACCTACAATCATACCATAATCAAAACCAGTTTGCTTGTCATGCAAATACCAACCTAATTGTGTTGCCCCAATAGGTGGAACTGTAAGAAGCAAAAAAATTATACCAAATCTGTATGGTCGTTTAGGTTTTTTCATCCTAATAAATTAACAGATTACAGCTTATGGTTTAATTATTAAATTTGCGATCTTTTGAAACAGTCGATCGTATTTTTAAGCAAACAAGCAATGGTCATTGGACCTACACCGCCTGGAACTGGTGTAAGTGCTTTTGCATTTTTTGAAACTTCATCAAAATGAACATCACCAACTATACCGTTATCAGTTTTGTTTATACCAACATCAATAACAATAGCATCTTTCTTAACCCAATCTCCTCTAACAAGTTCGGGTATACCTACAGCTGCAACAATTATATCCGCCTCTAAACATTCAGCTTTTAAATCTTTAGTTTTTGAATGAGTTATAGTTACTGTGCAATTTTCCTTTAAAAGAAGTTGTGTCATTGGTTTACCATTTAAATTTGATCTACCTACAACCACAGCTTTTTTACCACTTAAATTAGGTTCAATTTTTTTTATCAACAAATAACATCCAAGCGGAGTACAAGGTACCGAACTTTCATAACCAGATGAAAGATTACCTACATTCATTGGATGAAATCCATCTACGTCTTTTGAGGGATCAATAGCTTCTATAACCTTCTGCTTATCAATATGCTTAGGTAAAGGAAGTTGAACTAAAATTCCTGAAACAGTTTCATCACTGTTTAGTTCTTGAATTTTTTCTAGAACAGTCTTTTCTTCAACTGAGTCTGGATATTTTATTACTTCAGATTTTAATCCTACCTCATTTGCTGACTTCTCTTTATTTCTTACATAAATCTGACTGGGTGTTAAATCACCAATAAGTATTACTGTTAAACCTGGTACTTTATTATGTTTTGATTTTAACTCTGCAACTTCTTCCTTTAACTCTGCTCTTAATTCTGCGGCTGCTTTTTTTCCATCAATTAAAATCATATTTCTCTCTTAAAAAATCATTGGTGCGATGTACAGCTTCATACACATTTCGATAAACCAAATCAATAAAAGAAGAATGATTGGAGAAATATCTAGTGAACCTAAATTTGGCAAAAAACGTCTAATTTTATTCAGGAAAGGCTCGGTTAATTTGTAACTCAACTCTAAAATTGCATACACGAACCTATTTTGAGTATTAAGAACGTTAAAAGCTATTAACCAACTTACGATAACATTGGCTATTACAACATAAGAGTACAATTTTAAAATTTGTAAAACTAAATAAAAAATAGCTATCATTTTTTCTCAACGTAAATCGACTGACTTGGGAAAGCAAATGAAGCACCATTTTTTTCTACAATTTCCTTAATCGCAATTGCTAATCTTTCTTTTACATCAAGCCAATTATTCCAACTTCCTGTTTTTGTAAAGCATCTTACATACATATCTATTGAACTATCAGAAAATTTATCAACTCTTACCGCAACACCAATTGAGGTGTTATAATCTTCACTTGAATTAATATGACTTTCGATTTCATCTCTAATTTTTTTTAACTGATCTACCGTAGTGTCATATTGAAGTGTAATAATCCAACTAATTAACCAATTTGAAGTTTCACTTACATTCACAACTGCGTTTTCAGCAAATTGAAAATTTGGAATAATAGCAAGAGATTTATCAAACTTTCTAATTGTTGTTGATCTAAATCCAATCTTTTCTACTACACCTTCAATAATACCCTCGACAGCTATCCAGTCTCCAATTTTAAATCTCTTTTCAACTAAAACTAAAATTCCTGATATTAAATTTTTGAATAAATCTTGTGCCCCTAATGCTACAGCAACACCAAACAATCCTAGACCTGCAATGATTGGACCTATTTTAATTCCCCACAATTCTAAAACTGCTGCTAAACCTAAAATAAAAATTAAAATTTTTAGCGATTTAATTATCCAGCCAATAAGTTCTCTTGTTAACAATTTGTCTAAACCACTAAGTATGTATGAGATTGGTTCTATGATTTGGTGAATTACCCAAAAAATTAAAATAGTGATCAACGTTCTATTAATTGTATCTACCACTTCTCTTCCTTCTAGTGAGAAAGTCATGTAGTAGCTTGCAATAAAAAATCCTAATACAATTGGTAAAAATCTTGCTGGACCTACAAGTGATTGAACAAAAGTATCATCTAATTTATTTGTTGTTCTTTTAGAGATAATTTCTAATTTTTTAATAACTAATTTGCTTATTAGACCTCTAAAAATTAAGAATAGTAAAAATATTCCAATACCAATTAAGATTTGAAAAATATCAACACCAAGAATTCCTTTATTCCATACTGATAAGAATATCTCCGAAAAATTATTAAATAATTCCATTTCTAAATTTTATATAACAAAAACTCTTCTTCTCCAGGGTTAAAAAGAAAAATCTTTTTCCATTTAATTTCGTTCAGTATTGACGAGGTTTTTTCACCTATACACATCAAATTTGTATTCATCCATAAATTTTCGGTTTGGTAAATCTTTATGAAATTTAAGAAACTTGACGCACTATTTTGAGAGTAAACATAGACCATATCAGGCATGTTTAATTTTAATTCATTAACAAATTTCTCATCAAATTTTTGATTATGATCTACTCTGTAATTAATAATTCTTTTTACCTTAAAACCTTCGCTTAATAACTGTTGATCTAAATCAACCGATATTATTTCACCACTAACGTAAAGTAATTCTTTATTTTTAGACTCATAACTTTGTATAATTAATTCCTTTAAGTTCGTAACATTTCCTTCAGCTGCAATTGTATTTTGAAAACCAACACTTCTTGCTTTGTTTTCTGTAGCGTTTCCAACACAAAAGCATTTCATATTTTTATCTAATTTTACTGTGTTTAAAAATTTTACTGCATTTGCACTAGTAAAAACAATTCCACCATATTCAGAAAAGTTAATTTCTTCATAATTAACCTTTTCAATTCTTATTAATGGAAGATGAGAAACTTGATGTCCTAATGATTGAAATTTTAATATCATTTCAGAACAATCCTCCAGTGGTCTAGTTAACAAAATATGCATATTATCTTTTATATGAATTATTTGATTTTGTTTTTAAAAGTATTCCAATCTCTTTACCAATTTCTTTAAACTCATTCAAATTACCAACTTTTTTTTCATAAAATCTTTGTTTACCATCTAAAGAAAAAAGTTCAGCCTCCACTAAAATCTTATCTCCATCAATCACTGAATGAGCACCAATTGCTGTTTCACAATCTCCATCTAAAACTTTTAAAATATTTCTCTCAAGGTGAGCTCTTTTATATGTTTCCTCATGATTAATTTTGTTTAAAATAGAAATTGTCTCATCATCATTCTCCCTGCACTGAAGAGCAATTACACCTTGTCCTGCGCTAGGAATTATTTTTTCAGCTGAAAAAATTTCTGAGATTTCATTTTCAAATTTTAAAAATTTGATACCAGCATAAGACAAAATAATTGCATCATACATCCCATCATTTAATTTTCTAATTCTAGTATCTACGTTTCCTCTAATTAGTTTACATTTCAAATCTTGTCTAATTTTTTTTATTTGAAATTCTCTTCTGTATGATGAGGTACCAACAATTGACTTTTGATCTAAGTCTTTAAGTTTTTTTTTGTTCTTTGTAATTAAAATCTCTCTAGGGTCATTTCTTTCAAGAAAAGAATCGGTCCTTAATCCTTTTGTTTCATTAGCAGGCATATCTTTCAGTGCATGGACTGCAATATCAATATTTTTTAACTGAAGTTCTTTTTCAATATTACTAGAAAACAAACCTTTGCCACCAAGCTCAGATAATCTTATGTCCTGTACTTCGTCACCTTTAGTTGTGATTGATTTAATTAAAATATCTTCATTTCCAAGGTCGGTATTTTCAATAATCTTATCTTTTGCTTGTTGAGCATAAAGTAAGGCAAGCTTGCTACCCCTAGATCCAATTATTATTTTTTTTCTCATAAAAAATTATTTCTTACTTGTATAAAGATTGTACAATTATTAAAAACTATTTGAATGAGCAAAAAACCCTTAATTCTTGGAATAGAGTCTAGTTGTGATGAAACAGCGGCCTCTTTAATAACTGAAAATGAAGAGGGATTCCCAGTGGTTTTATCCAACATTGTTTCGAGCCAAGTGGAGGTTCATAGGGAGTTTGGTGGTGTAGTTCCTGAACTAGCAGCACGTTCACACATTGAAAAAATTGATTGGATTGTCAAAAAAGCTATTGATGAAAGTGGAAGAAAAATTGAGGAAATAGATGCGGTTGCTTCTACCGCTGGTCCTGGATTAATTGTTTGTTTATCAGTTGGGTTAAGTTTTGGTAAAGCTTTCGCAACAGCAACAAATAAACCTTTTATTGCTGTTAATCATTTAGAGGGACATGCTTTAAGTCCAAAACTAAATACAAATTTAAATTATCCATATTTACTTCTTTTAATTTCAGGCGGGCACTCACAATATTTAAGTGTTCAGAACCTTGGTAAATATAAAAGATTAGGAACAACCATTGATGATGCATTAGGTGAGGCGTTTGACAAAACGGCAAAGCTTTTAGGAATAGAATTTCCAGGAGGACCTCAAATAGAAATTTTAGCTAAAAAAGGTGATCCAGAAAAATATGATTTACCAAAACCAATTTTCAGCAAAGGAGGATGTAATCTTTCTTTTGCAGGTCTAAAAACTGCCGTGTTGAGGATAAGCAAAACAATTAAATCAGAACAAGATAAATATGATCTTGCAGCATCTTTTCAAAAAACAATTGAGGAAATTTTATATAAAAAAACAAAAATTGCTTTTACTGAATTTGAAAAAATAAATGAATTAAATGAAAAAATTTTCGTTGTTGCTGGAGGAGTTGCAGCAAATAAAAAAATTAGGTCTATGTTAATTAATCTATGTGAAGAAAATAATTATAAAAGTATTTTTCCACCTATAGAGCTTTGTGGAGATAATGCAGCAATGATTGCAATGGTAGGTTTGGAAAAATTTAAAATAAATCAATTTGATGATTTAGATTATCCAGCAAAACCTAGATGGCCTTTAGATGAAGATGCAGTTTTTCTCAAAGGTGCCGGAGTTCAATTGTAATGAAATATTGGTTGATGAAATCTGAACCAGATGTTTGGTCAATTGACCAACAAAAAAAAGCTGGAATTAAAGGTGCACCTTGGGATGGTGTCAGAAATTATCAAGCTGCAAAAAATTTAAAAAGTATGACTAAAGGAGATCTATGTTTTTTTTATCATTCAAACATAGGAAAAGAGATAGTTGGAATAGTAAAAGTTACTAAAGAATCGTATATAGATAAAACAGACAAAACAGGGAGATTTGTTGCCGTTACTGTTCAATTCAAGTCTAAATTTTCAAAGCCTATAACACTCGAAAGTATTAAAAAAAATAAGGATTTAAGCCATTTAGCTCTGATAAAGCAAAGTAGGCTTTCTGTAATGCCTGTTGATTATAAAAGCTGGAAAATTATAAATAACATGAGTAAAATTTAAAAAAAAAATTATCCTATGCCAAAAAAAAAGAAGAAGAAAAGCAAGGTAAGAAAAAAAAAGTCTAAAGTTAGAAAAAAAACCTCAAAAAAGATGAAGAGAAGATCTAAAGTTAGAAAAAGATCTTCTAAAAAAGCAAAAAAAAGAATTAAAGCAAAAAAGGAAAACGGAAATACACCTCCTGAAGTTGTTATTAAGACAAAACCAGAATGGGTTAAAAGTAGCTTAGCAAATAAAATTAAATACCAACAAAAATATTCTCAATCTATAAAAAGCAATGACGAATTTTGGAGGAAAGAGGGAAAAAGAATAACTTGGATAAAACCATATAAAAAAATTAAAGACGTAAAATACAGTACAAAAGAAGTAAAAATTAAATGGTTTGAAGATGGCACTTTAAATGCTTCAGCAAATTGTATTGATAGACATTTAAAAGATAAAAAAGATAAAACTGCAATAATTTGGGTGGGAGATGATCCGAAAGATAGTCAAAAAATTTCCTATAAACAACTTCATCAAAAAGTTTCTAAAGCAGCAAATGGTTTAAAAAAATTAGGAATTAAAAAAGGTGACCGTGTAACAATTTATTTAACAATGATACCAGAGTTAGCAATTTTAATGCTAGCCTGTGTGAGAATTGGTGCAGTCCATTCAATTATTTTTGGTGGTTTTTCAGCAGACTCAATTTCGGGAAGAGTAAATGATTGCGAGTCTGAATATATAATTACCGCAGATGAAGGAGTACGAGGTGGAAAAACTATACCACTGAAATATACAGTTGATGAAGCTTTAATGAGTTGTCCAAATGTTAAGAAATGTATTGTTGTTAAACGAACAGGAAATTACATCAACTGGGATCAAGGTAGAGATGTTTGGTATCATGATATAATTAAAGACGTTCCTAATCATTGTGAACCAGAGGAAATGAACGCAGAGGATCCTTTATTTATTCTATATACTTCTGGTTCAACAGGTAAGCCTAAAGGAGTTCTTCATACTACTGGTGGTTATATGGTTTATGCCTCAATGACACATCAATATATTTTTAACTACAAACCAAAAGATATTTATTGGTGTACTGCTGATATTGGTTGGGTAACTGGACATAGTTATATTATTTATGGACCACTTTCGAATGGTGCAACAACTATAATGTTTGAAGGAATTCCAAATTATCCAGATAGTTCAAGGTGGTGGCAAATAGTTGATAAATATAAAGTGAATACATTTTATACAGCACCAACTGCAATTAGAGCTTTGATGCGTGAAGGTGATAAACCTGTTAAAAAAACATCTAGAAAATCACTTAAGCTTTTAGGAACTGTAGGAGAACCAATAAATCCGGAGGCTTGGATGTGGTACTATAAAACTGTGGGTAATTCCAAATGCCCTATTGTGGATACTTGGTGGCAAACAGAAACCGGAGGTATAATGATTGCTCCTCAAACAGGGGCTATTCCTCTAAAACCTGGTTCTGCAACAAAGCCTTTCTATGGAATTAAGCCCGTCCTTGTTGATAAAAATGGTAAAGAGATAAAAGGTGCTGGTGAAGGAAGATTGTGTATAGCTCAATCTTGGCCTGGCCAAATGAGAACCGTTTATGGCGATCATCAAAGATTTATCGATACATACTTTTCTCAGTTTAATGGAAAATATTTCACTGGTGATGGATGTCGAAGAGATAAAGATGGTTATTACTGGATCACTGGTCGTGTAGATGATGTAATTATTGTTTCAGGTCATAACCTGGGAACAGCTGAAATTGAAAGTGCTTTTGTTGCTCATCCAAAAGTAGCTGAAGCTGCTGTAGTTGGTTACCCTCACGATATAAAAGGTAATGGTTTATATTGTTATGTAACATTAAATGCAGGAGAAAACGAAACAGGCGAACTTGAAAGAGATCTTAAACTTTGGGTTAGAAAACAAATCGGACCTCTTGCAACTCCAGATCTAATTCATTTTACTCCAGGTCTTCCTAAAACAAGATCAGGAAAAATAATGAGAAGAATTCTAAGAAAGATTGCTGCCAATGAACATGGTCAATTAGGAGATACAACTACTCTGGCAGATCCAAGTGTAGTTGATAGTTTGGTTGAAAATAGAAAAAATATTTAAAACTGAATTAAATCTTTAAACTCTTGTTTAACAACATCCCATTTTAAAATCATCGAATTTAAAACAATCTTTCGATCTAAAGTTTTTAATTCATCTGCAATCGGAGCCCATTTATATAAAGAGAGTGCACTAGGATTAAAAGGTAAGTCCTGATAATAAACATCCCAATTTATTTTATCCAATCTTTCATCAAAACTTTTCCTAGCTTCATCAATAATATTTAATGGCATCTTATTAGAAATTTCATCATCCAAAATTTTATTGAAAATTTCGTTAGCTTTATGAATATCCTGATAATTAAAATTAACTTTCAAATAGGAAAAAGTAAAAAAAGTTAAATCTTGTAATGCAACTGAGTAAATATTCCATTTGGCAAGATTTACTGATGACATAAATTCATCATTATCAAAATGAAGAACGTATCTTGTTCCCATTCTAGTTTTTAGATAATTATATAAAGTAACTTGAGTGGCCCATGCAGATTTAGTTTGAATAAACTGTTCTAATTCATCTAAAGTTTTTATTTTTTTCTTTGGAATAAACGCCTTAAACATGGCGAATAAATATGTTTTAAAATCCTCAAGTTTAATGTCTCTCCAAGTTAATTTATATTTTCCCATGTAAATTTGTAAGTGCGCCAATTATATCTTAAAAAAGTAAGTAAATAAGTACCTAATATGATCAATTTTTAGGGTTTTCAAAGCTCTCATAATGGTTATGGTTTTACCCAGTTATAACTAAAAAGAGAGGTATAAATGTCAAATCAACAAAAACACTGGGAAAAAACCAGGTCATTGTTATTTATAACATTGGCAATTTGGTTTGTTTTCTCAATTGGCATCTTTCTCTTTGGAGCTGAAATGAACGAGGTCACAGGACCTTTCGGTTATCCATGGACATATTGGTTTACATGTCAGGGATCTCTTGGTGCTTTCGTAATCCTAATTTTCTGGTTTGCGAACAGACAAGAAAAAATCGATGAAGAGTTCGGCTTTAGCGAAAGAGAGGACGAATAATGAAAGGTAATTTCATAGATAATTTGCCAAAAGTTTATGGAATCTATACTGGAGGATTTATAGGTTTCATAATCATCATGGCAATTGCTGAACAGATGGGTATGACTGCAAAAGCGATTGGTATCGCTTTCGTTGCATTTACTGTATTCATCTATGCATTAATCGGTTGGCTATCAAGAACAGCCCAAGCAGATGCATATTACGTAGCTGGTAGGCAAGTACCAACAGTCTTCAACGGAATGGCGACTGCAGCAGACTGGATGTCTGGTGCTTCATTCGTTGCAATGGCGGGTGGTATTTACTTTAAAGGTTACGGCTATATGGCTCTACTTGTAGGTTGGACTGGTGGTTACGTGCTTGTTGCATCTTTATTAGCACCATACTTAAGAAAATTTGGCTGTTATACAGTTCCAGATTTTATAGGTACTAGATACGGTGGTAATTTAGCTAGATTTAGCGCAGTTGTAGTTTTAACTGTTGCTTCATTTACTTATGTAACTGCACAAATTAACGCTACGGGTACTATTGCATCTGTTGCACTTGATATCCCATTCCAATACGCAGTTTATGTTGGACTAATAAGTATTTTATTATGTTCAATGTTAGGTGGTATGAGAGGGGTAACTTGGACACAGGTTGCACAATACATTGTACTAATTATAGCTTACCTACTTCCAGTATTCTGGATCAGTAACAAAATGGGTGCAGGTTTCTTCCCTCATTTTATGTTAGCTGACGAGGTAGCTAGAATTGGTGAATTAGAACAACAGTTCGGTTTTGTTAAAAACGCGGCTGCTGATCTAAAATCAGTACCTAAAGGCTTAGCAGGAATAACTAAAGCTCACTCTGCAGTGAACGCTACACCTTGGGCATTTATTTCATTAGCATTAGCGATGATGATGGGAACAGCGTCATTGCCTCACGTGATGATGAGATACTTTACTACTCCAAGTGTAAAAGCAGCTAGAAAATCAGTAGGTTGGTCATTATTCTTTATCTTCCTACTTTATTCTTCTGCTCCAATGTTAGCTACATTATCTAAGTTATCATTGATCGACCCGAATTTACCAACTGGTATTATCGGTAAGACATTTGCAGAAGTGGAAGCGATAGATTGGTACCAAAACTGGAACCAAGCAAACCTAATGTTTATCAGCGACTTTAACGGAAATGGAACTCTTGAATTAAATGAGTTCTTCATGGGTGGTAAAGCCGTTGTGTTAGCAACACCAGAGATAGCTGGATTACCTTACGTAATTTCAGGTCTAGTTGCTGCAGGAGGTATGGCAGCTGCCATGTCTACTGCCGATGGTTTGATTCTAGCGATTGCAAACGCTATATCACATGATGTTTACTATAAGATCATTGATCCAAAAGCGGAAACTGCAAAACGACTACTTGTTGCAAGGGTATTACTTGTAATAATTGGTTTTGCTGGAGCAACTATTGCAGCAATGGAGATACAAGGAATCTTAGGTTCGGTTATCTGGGCTTTTGATTTTGCGATGTCTGGATTATTCTTCCCACTTGTACTTGGTGTATGGTGGAAGAGAGCTAATAGACAAGGTGCGATTGCTGGTATGCTAGGTGGTCTAATCGCCGGTGCATGGTACTTAGTTTGGGTACGAACTGGTGGAAGTGGATTCCTAGGAATTACACAGTTAACATTTGGTATCTTCGGATCAGCTGTTAGTTTAGTTTTAATGGTAGTAGTTAGTTTAATGACTGCAGAACCAGATAAAGCTACTCAAAAAATGGTTGATGATGTACGTGTACCGAGTGGTAAAACAATTCTTGGTAAATCACACTAAATAATCTTTTAAAGGGGCGATTAATTTCGCCCCTTTTATTTCATAACATTTTCCAATATAAATTTTAAATGTCAGCAAACTTCCATCCTTTAATTTATTTTATCGATTATTTGCTTGGGATCATTATGTGGACTCTTATTGGAAGAGTAGCGATGAATATTTTTCAAAAAGAAGACTCGCAGTTTTTTTTCATGAGAGTGTTCGTAAAATATACAAATCCATTAATTAAGTTATTTAAACCAATAACACCCTCATTTATTATTGGGCCATTGGTGCCTTTGTATGTTGCTTGGTTTTTCTATATGATAAGATTTTATCTAATGCCTTGGATCTTAGGCTATTCGGTGATGGGAATGTTGTCATTTCCTTTGGAGAGTGAAATTTCTAGACAAATTTACCAATTTTTTAATTCATTTTAATTTTTAAAATTGATACTAGTTAATCTAGTAATCAATGAAAAATATACAAATTTCACCATCAATTTTATCTGCTGATTTTAGTCAGTTAGGTACAGAAATAAAAAGACTTGAAGAAGGCGGTGCTGATATGATTCATGTGGATGTAATGGATGGTCATTTTGTTCCTAATTTAACAATAGGGCCACCTGTAATAAAAGCTCTTCGAAAACATTGTTCACTAAAATTTGATGTTCATTTAATGATATCACCAGTGCATAAATATATAGATGCTTACGCCGATGCAGGAGCAGATATAATTACTATTCATCCCGAGGCAACTGATAATTTAGAAAATTCAATTAAAAAGATAAAAGAAAAAAATAAGAAAGTTGGAGTTTCACTTAATCCTGAATCTAAAATTGATTTAATATTAGATCTTTTAGATCAAATTGATTTAGTTTTAATTATGAGTGTAAATCCTGGATTTGGAGGTCAAAAATTTATGCCAGAAGTTTTGGATAAAATCAAAGATCTAAAAAAAATAAAAGACCAAAAAAAGTTAGATTTTGACATAGAAATTGATGGTGGGATCAATTTTGATAATTGCAAAAGTGCAATTGATGCTGGTGCAAACATTCTTGTTTCAGGTACTACAATATTCAAAAGTAATGATGGAGATATAAAAAAAAATATTAATTTATTAAAATTAAAATAAGTTAATGATTAATACAAATTCCTTAGGCATTTTGGGGCAATTTTATTTTAATATAAAAGAAAGTTTTAAATCAATTTATCAAAATTCAAATTTTTACGAGAGACAAATATCAAAAACTTTTGAAAATAGCTTTGAATACAAACCTAGCCCTCATTTACTTTCATCTATAATTAAATATCAAAATAAAAAATATAAAATTGAAGATTTTGCTATCGAGTCAATTTGGCAAAAAAAATTAAGTCCTAAAGATTATGAAAAATTAAATAATTTTTTTTGGTTTTTCAGCTTAGATTTAAAATCTTCCAAAAAAACTACACAAACAGTTATAAAAAACTGGATTTTAAATAACACCAAATATCAAAAAAAGAGTTGGGAATTTGATTTAACAGCAAAAAGAATTATTTCATGGTTATCAAATCATCAACTAACGTATGAAGATAGTGATCAAGAATATAGATCTATTTTTGATCATATGATTCAGAAGCAGGCTAATCATTTGTTAAATGAAATAAAAAACCCAAAAGAAGTAGAAAATAAGATGATTGGGTGTGCTGCAATAATTTTGACTGGCCTGGCTTATAAGAATGAAAGACAATATCTTACTTTCGGATTAAATTTATTAAAAAATATAATTAAATCCTCAATCGATAATCAAGGTTTTACAAAATCAAGAAATATCAGACAATTAATATTTTATTTAAAATATTTTATAATAATTAGAGAGTGGTTTAAAGAATCTCAAAGTTTAATCCCTGAATATATTGATGAAACTATCTACTATTTAGGCTCAAGTTACGCTTTCATTTGGCAAAATATTAAACAAGATATTTTTTTTAATGGTAATTATTCTTCGGATAATAACGAGTTTGATCAATACTTGAAAAGGTTTGGTTACACTTTTAAAAATCAAATTAATGAACTAGGAGGTTATGCTATACTTAAGAATAAAAAAATAATTCTTGCTGCTGATATTGGATCTAGCCCTAGCAAAATATTTTCTAACGACTATCAGGCAGGAGCTTTATCATTTGAAATATTTTCTAATGATAAAAAATTAATTTCTAATGCTGGTTACTATTCAGATAAAAATAATAAATTTAATAAATTATCAAGAAGTACAGCTTTACATTGTGCTTTAAACATTGAGGATTATTCCTCTTGTAATTTTATTAAGCATCAAAAAAAATTGATTGTTGATAAAGGACTGAAAGTATCAAAAAAAAATGTAGTTTTTGAAAATAATTATTGGAAAATATCAGGTTCACATGATGGGTATTTAATTAAATTCGGAGCCATACATGAGAGAGAAATTGAGTTCTACCCAGAACAAATGAAATTTATTGGCTATGATAAGTTATTAAGAAAAAATCCAAGTAAAGAAATTAAATTTGATATTAGATTTCATCTTGATCCAAACTCAAAAGTAATGAAAACACAAGATAACAAATCAATACTAATTGAATTAGATGAGGAAGGCTGGAAATTTAGTTGTGATAACTTTGATATTAATATTGATAATGGTTTATATTTCGGTAATAAAAATTCATATAAAGAAAACCAAAATATTTTTATCACAGGTATGAATAATGAAAAAGAACAGATAATAAAGTGGGAGATAAATAAATTATAATGAAGAAAAAAATCAAAACAGCTCTCATATCTGTATCTGACAAAAATAACTTAAAACCATTGCTAAATATTTTAAAAAAAAACAAAATTAAAATAATTAGCTCAGGTGGTACTTATAAAAAAATTAAAAAATTAAAATTTAACTGTTTAGAAGTATCTGATTTTACTAGTTCCCCCGAGATTTTGGAGGGTAGGGTAAAAACTCTTCATCCAAAAATTCATGCAGGGATTTTAAGTAAAAGAGAAAAAAAATCTCACTTAAAAGATCTTAAAGATAATAATTTTGAGAATATTGATTTAGTAATAGTTAATTTTTATCCATTTGAGAACACTCTTAAAAAAACAAATAATCATCTAAAAATTATTGAAAATATAGATGTAGGTGGTCCCACTATGGTTAGATCGGCGGCAAAAAACTACAATGATGTAGCTGTAATAACTTCTCCAGATCAATATGAGGAGTTAATTCAAGAACTAAAAAAATTCAAGGGATCTACTTCTTTAAATTTTAGAGAAAAACTATCAAGAATAGCGTTTGCTGAGACGGCATATTATGACTCTGTGATTTCAAACTATTTTAACAAAAAAACAAATACTATTTTCCCCAAGAAAAAAATTTTTCATGGAAATCTAATAGAGCAACTTAGATATGGTGAAAATCCTCACCAATTAAGCGCAATTTATTCCAGTAGTTCAAATATGAACTTAAAACAAATTCATGGAAAACAGCTTAGTTATAACAATTATAATGACATATTTAGCGCTCTTACTATTTCAAGATCTTTACCAAAAGGGAAAGGAACAGTCATAGTTAAGCACGCAAACCCGTGTGGAGTTTCTGCTAAAAATGATCATTTAGAGAGTTATAAGTCCGCTCTGTCTTGTGACCCTGTAAGTGCTTTTGGTGGAATAGTTTCTTGTAATTTTAAAATTAAAAGAGATTTAGCTGTTGAATTAAATAAGTTATTTTTAGAAGTAATAATTGCAAATGGTTTCGATAGCAATTCAATCAAAATATTAAATGCTAAAAAAAACTTAAGATTGATTGATGGAACAAATTATACATCAGGAGAACTTTTTAAGTTTGTATCATTTAATCAAGATATAATGATGCAATCAGAGGACTTAAATATATTTGCAAAAAAAAATTTTAAAGTTGTATCAAAACGAAAACCAACATCTAAACAACTTAAAGATCTAATTTTTGCTTTTAATGTATGTAGGTATGTAAAATCAAATGCAATAGTATTAGCATCTAATGAAGCTACTGTTGGTATTGGTTCTGGTCAACCAAGTAGACTAGATAGTTGCCAAATAGCAATAAATAAAATGAAAAAATTTAATCTTCAGACTGATAATTTAGTAGCAGCCTCAGACGCATTTTTTCCTTTTGTAGATGGTATCGAAAAATTAGTCCAATCAGGTGTTAGAGCTGTTATTCAACCATCTGGATCAATAAGAGATAAAGAAATAATTAATTTTGCAAACGAGACTGATACTGTGCTTCTTTTTTCAGAGACAAGACATTTTAGACATTAGTTATTTTATCTATTTTTGCAGCAAGAATAAAATCACTCTCGGCAAGACCCTTTATCGCATGCGTAAATATTTTAATTCTCGCATAACCCCACCCAAACCATAGATCAGGATGATGACCTTCAGCTTCAGCTATTTGTCCAACTTTATTGACAAATTCCTGACTTTTTAAAAAGTTATCAAATTTAAAATTCTTGATTAAATGAAAGCCATCAATTTTATCTTCTAAAACTTCCCAGCCATCAACTTTTTTAAGATATTTATGTATCTCCTCTGCATTAAATGGAGGAATATTTCCTTCACAAGGAACACACTTTTTGTTTGCTAGATCACTCATAATTTTTTTTGGAGCGGGCAAAGGGGGTCGAACCCTCGACCTTCTCGTTGGCAACGAGACGCTCTACCACTGAGCTATGCCCGCTTCTTAAATTATTATTGAAATTAGAGGCTTTTTAAAAATTTAGCAAGAGGCTATTTTAGTAAAATTTGGACCCAACTGTGCCGACAGTGTGCCGAGATTTTAGATAAAAATTTTATCTGGGGCTGCATGCAGTGCCCCAGATTAGTTTTTAATTTTCAATGTAAGGTATTTGCAATTCCCAATAGCCAGCTACTTTCATATGTTCATGAAAATTTTCATGGCAGTTGTTACACAAAGCAACTACATCTTGCATGGGAACTTCTCTAAACTTTACACCATGATATTTATTATGATGAGCACATTGTGAAGATCTAGCACAGTTCACGCATTTTGGTGAATTAGCTAAAGTATACGCAGAAACAGCCTGCCAATGGTCTGTTTTATAGTACATCTTTAACGTAAGCATCTCACACACAAAGTGTCCATGTTCAATAATGATACTTGCTTGCCTGAAATCATTTCGCTTCAGAGCATCTTCTTTTTCACGGAATAATTTATTAGCTAAATCAAAGAGCTTGTCTGTTCCTAAAAGATTTCTTGCGTTATCATAATCTTGTTTGGTTCTGCTCATAGTTATTTCCTCCTTTCTTCCTTTTTTAAAAAAGGAAATAACCCTAAATTCTTGTTACACTTTTCTTTTAGTGAGTCAACAGAACATTCATAGAAAGAAATGTGTACGTAGTTATAGTTTCGTTATCATTTAATTATAATAAGGTTATTTTTTTTTTGGCTTAAAATAACAATTTTTAAAGAATTTATTTTAGATATCTAAAAAATAAAACTTATACAAATTTATCCCCATGAATATTTATTTAAAACCTATGGTTTTTTAAATCTTAGGGTGTGTGCAAATTATGGAATTAGATGATATTTTTTGATACTCTAAATTGATGTTAGGTGATTTATTACTAGACTTTTTAGACCAAAAAAAAGTCATTAAAAATTCTGCTAAAGAGTTTGCAAGACTTTACGATTTTTTTGAAATTTATAAAAAATCAACCCCTGAAAATTTTAAAAAATACATTGATGAACAAAATGAATATATAATCTCAGAAATTCTAACGAGTTTATATTTAATCGCTTATGTGGCCAAAATTCGAAACAACAAAAAACTAATATTTAAATCTGCTTTTCAAAAAGACGAATTTTTCATGCAAGATATCTTTCTTCAAAATAAAGATATTAGAAAAGTTTTTACAACCGAATATCAAATTATAATAACTGCATTATCAAGTAAATTTGGTATGGATAAAAAGGATGTAAAATTAGTCATAGATGGAATGCACGCTATTTTAATACTTAAGACTGAGGAAAAAAATAAAGAGGAACCAGATGAAACGCCAATACCTGATTTTTCTTCTATAGCTCAATCTTTAGATAATGACTTTCGTAAAATTGAAGATTTTGAGAACGACTCACCTGATAAAATAGATAATTTTGTTAAAAAATTAATTGAAAAACATTATTGGGGAAAAAACTAATCTTTGGGACTTATTTTTCTTAATTTTTTATTTTGAATATAAATTATACCTATAAGTAAAAATACTAACAAAGGGTAAGCAATAATAAATATGATGATATTTATTAATTCATAACTAGTTCCAGTGAGATCTGCCAACCAAACAAGAATATCTACACATAAATAAAAAATATAATCAATCATTAATCTTTTAATTAATATTAATTTTGACTTATGTTCTTTTTTTTTCTTAACTGTGTCGTCAGTGTGTCAAAAAATAAAGTTAACGTAAAAATTACAGAAAATTGAGTTATTTATTAAAGAATTAAGGATCGTTGGCAACGAGACGCTCTACCACTGAGCTATGCCCGCTTGTTTAAAAAACATTGTAGTTAGCGGTTTTTATAAATGCAAGCAATAAGAAGAAATTTTTATTTTAGATAATTTAATTCTTTTAAATTATTTTCAAAAATTGAATTTAATTTATTTTGGTAGCTTTTATCAAATATGCTTTTCCAATCGTTTTTTGGTCCTAAATGAAAAAAAGGAATTTTTTTAGGATCATTTTTTGATAAAACAGATTCCAGAAAACCACTGTTTTTTTCCATGTTTTTTAAATTTTCAAAATTACATGATTTTACAGAATTTTGAGCTTTTAAGTTATTAATCTCTTTTTTTTCTTGAATAGTATTTTGAATAAAATCTATTATTTCCCTTAAAATGTCTAAAGGTTTGACTATAAGATCTTCATACTTAATTAATTTAACTGGGAAAATCTTTTGATTTATCCAGGACTTATAATTTTTTTCCCAAGAACTTATAAATTGAAAATCACTAAAATCGTTTTTTACATGGTAATCGTGGATATATTTTTTTTCACTTAACATAAATTTCAAAGCTTCATCTTTAGATAATTCATAATGATTTTGTAAAGAGGTTAATACATTTCTTGGATCGCGCACAATGTAAATAGCACCAATAGTGTTTTTTTTATTTGTAAAATTACTGTTATTGATTGATCCTAAAATATTATGGGTTTTGAGAAAATTTAATTCATTATTTAAATTTATTTTTTCCTGAGCTTTAATCCAAAATTTAGATGTGTCAGTTACTATTTTTGGATCATAATTAAAATCGCTAAAATGTCTTTTTTCAGGGAATTGATCAATATTTTTAAGTAAATCTTGATTGAAAATGCCTTCTTCTGAATAAAAATATGATGACAACAATGCTCTTAACCATGTGTTCCCACTTTTGGGATATGAGGCTATCCAAAATATCATTTAAATTTATTTTAATAATATATTATAAAATAAATTATGAACAATTTTCCAAAAATAATTCCAGTGTTTCCTCTAAGTAATTTCATTATTTTCCCTAATACTACAGTACCATTAAATATTTTTGAACCAAGATACCTTGATATGGTTAATGATAGTATGAAATCAAATAAATTAATAGGAATGATCCAGCCGAAAAATTCTAAAGACAAAAATGGAATACCAAAATTACATAATGTTGGATGTATGGGAAAAATAATGAGTTTTAGAGAAACTGAAGATGGTCGTTATCTAATTGAGTTAAGAGGAAAAATTAGATTTCATATCATAAATGAAATAAATTCAGATAAAAAATATAGAAGTGTAGAAGTCGACTATAAAGATTTTTCAAATGATTTAAGTGATGAAAAAGAAAAACTAAATTTTTCTGATCTTGAACTAATTTTCAAAGATCTAAAGTCTTTATTTGAAAAAAGAGGTTTTATTATAAATTGGAAAGCGTTAGAGAAACAAAGTTTGGATGAGACTATTAATGCTTTAGCTATGGCATCACCATTTTCACTTGAAGAAAAACAGATTTTACTTGAAGCTAAAAACTTAGATATTAGAAAAAATAAAATTGCAGAAATTCTTAAAACTTACATATTTGATGATTACGAAAATACTACACTTCAATAGAAACTAATTAAAATAAAAGACCTTTATCTGCAATTTTTGTAAAAATTTTGTTGATACTTGGATTTTTATTAAAATATTTAATTGATTTGCTTAAAAAATCATTTTCAGTCCTTCTCTCTAAATTAAAAAATTCATGAATTAAATCAATACCTGTAGAAAATATATAATTTTTATGCTTTTGATTGTTTTCAAATTCTTTATTTAGTGCTGTATCTAATGGTAAACCAAGATCAATTTTTTTTTGAATTAAATCATTTAAAATCTTTATATCCCTAATCGTCATATTAAAACCCTGTCCTGCAAGAGGATGAATTCTGTGGAGCAAATCTCCAAATGCCAAAATATTTTTATGAAAATACGATCTCAGACTTAATCCATGTAGCTTAAAAGAATTAATTTTATTTATTTTTTTTAAAATGTATTTAGAATTATAAGTATTAATTAAATTACTTACTTCTTTCTCACCTTTCAAATGATTGCTAATAGAATAAACGATTGATGTTTCATAATCTGAAATAGGCAAAAAAGCTAAAGGACCATTTTTTGTAAATATTTGTATAGCAACGTTATTAGAAATCCTTTCATGTTCTAAAATTGTAGTGTAAGCAACACTGTTGTACTTTTTTTCAATTTTTTTATTAAAATATTTTTTTGTAATTGGGCTATTGTAATCAGTATTAAAAACTAAGTGATAATCCTTGATATAATTTAACTTTTTTTTATAATTAATTTTTCTAAAATACTTACTTCGAAATAGATTTTTTTCTAAAATTTCTTGAAGTTTATGATTTTTGACAATCGAAAATAAATAATCATTATTATTTCCAAAATTAATTAACTTTTGTTTTTCTAAATTATCACTGTAAATTTCTATTTTATTTAATTTATAAATAATTTTTTCAATATTAATTATTTTTTCATTAAAAAATTCTACATTGCTTTTGGAAATACCTATTGTGCGAGTTTTATTTACTAAAAATTTTTTTTTAGAATATAAAAGATCTACACAAATTTTTTGATTAACTAAAGATTTAGCCAAAGTTAAGCTCGATAAACCATTGCCAAGAATACAAACTCTCATATTATTTTTAATTTTAACAACAAAAATTAGATGATACAAAGTGGTATAATTGATTTATATATATGGATATAAAAAAAGTAGCTAATTTGTTCATTGATTTTGCAAGTAGGCGGTTAGCTGAGATTGCTGGATTAATCCTCCTGTTTTTAGGTTTAGCTTTATTTGTAGCACTATTTACCTATTCACCTCAGGATCCAAATTTTATTTTTCCAGATAACACTGAAATCAAAAATTTTTTTGGTTTTAAAGGTAGTTTTGTTTCTGACTTATTTTTTCAATCTGTTGGATTAATTGCTTATCTAATTTCCTTAACTTTTATAATTACTGGTATTAATCTATTGAAGAGTAAACAATTTATTTTGATTATTGAAAACACTTTCTTTGTTGTACTCTATTGTATTTTTGGAACTCTTTTCTTAACTCATTATTATTCCAATGCATTTACATTTTATATAAATGGAAATGGTGGTTTTATTGGCAATTTTCTCAACCAGACTTACTTAAACCAAATTTTACTTATAAACAGTCAACTAACTTATTATTTTTTAATTATTTTAATTTTATTCTTATTCTTGAAAAGTATAAATTTTAATCCAGTAAAATTTTATAAATTAATTTTAAAATCCTTAAATTTATTTAAAAAAAAAGAAGAGAAAAATTATACCGACAAAAGTGAAATAATAAGTGAATATATACCACAAAATGAAATTAAAAATCTTATACAAGAGGATTTACCTTTTATAAAAGCTGAAAATAAAAAAGATAGCAAAATTAAATTTAAACTCCCAAGTATAGATTTATTAAAAATACCTTCTAAAAAAGAAAGAGAGGTATCTGAAAAAAATGAAAATAATGATCCTGAATTTTTAGAAAAAATATTATTAGATTTTGGGGTTAATGGTAAAATTAAAAAAGTAAGTCATGGTCCTGTTGTTACACTAAACGAATTTGAACCTGCTGCAGGAGTAAAAGTTTCAAAAATTATTAATTTATCAGATGATATAGCAAGAAATACCAGTTCGGAGTCCGCAAGAATATCTACGATTCCTGGAAGCAATACTATTGGTATTGAGCTACCAAATAATTCTAGAGAAAATGTTTATTTAAGTGAAATTTTAAACAATAGTGATTTTAAAAAAAGAGATATCAAACTACCAATCGCACTTGGCAAAAGTATATCAGGCAATCCAATAGTTGGTGATTTATCATCAATGCCACATTTGCTAATAGCCGGAACTACGGGATCTGGTAAATCAGTATGTATAAATACAATTATTTTATCACTTCTTTACCGACACACTCCTGATAAATGTAAATTTATTTTAATTGATCCCAAGATGTTGGAGTTGTCAACTTACGAAGGAATTCCACATTTACTTTGCCCAGTGATAACAGAAGCAAAAAAAGCAGCTTCAGTTTTAGGCTGGGTAGTTAAGGAAATGGAAAGTAGATATAGATTAATGACGAAAGAAGGTGTGAGGAACATTGATGGTTACAATGCAAAACATAAACTTCCAATGCCTTATATTGTGGTGGTAGTTGATGAAATGTCTGACTTAATGTTAGTTGCTGGAAAAGAAATTGAAAATTATATTCAAAAACTATCACAAATGGCAAGAGCTGCAGGGATCCATATTATAATGGCCACTCAAAGACCAAGTGTAGACGTAATTACAGGTACAATAAAAGCTAATTTTCCTACAAGAATATCTTTCCAAGTAACCTCTAAAATAGACAGTAGGACAATTCTTGGAGAACAAGGAGCTGAACAATTGTTAGGAAAAGGAGACATGTTGTACATGTCCTCAGCTAATAGAATAGTAAGAATTCATGCGCCTTTTGTATCTGACGGTGAAATTGAAAAAATAAATAATTCTTTAAGATCTCAAGCAGAGCCAGATTACGTTGATGAGATTTTAAATTTCGCTGATGAGAAAGAGATTGGTGATAGCCAAAATCAAGGTGAGAAAGATGAGCTTTATGAACAAGCTTTAGATATAATTAGGTCTGAAGGTAAAGCGTCTACTTCTTTTTTGCAAAGAAAACTTCAGATTGGATACAATAGAGCAGCAAGAATTATTGACATGATGGAAGCAGATGGAGTCGTTAGTAAAGCAAATCATGTTGGCAAAAGAGACGTGCTTTAATGCTACGATACTTTCTAATATTTTTTTTGTTTGTATCTACCTCTATCTCAAATGCTGAGATTAAAGACAAAATAGTAAAAAATTTAAAAAATACAGATAATCTAGATTTTAAATTTGAGCAAAATATTAATGGAAAAATAGAAAATGGAAACTGTACTATTCAGTATCCAAAAAAAATTTTTTGTGAATACGCAAGAAGTAACAATAAAATTTTAGTTTCAAATGGGAAATCTTTAGTAATTAAAACTAGAACAAGTTATTATAGATATCCACTTGAAAAAACTCCTTTAAATTTAATTTTAGATAAAGATTATTTAATAAGTAAAATTTTCGAACTTGAGGAAAGAATTGTTGATAAAAGTCTTATTAACTTTACAATTCAAGAAAAAGATAACGAAATTAATATATTTTTTGATGATCAAACTTATGATTTGGTCGGGTGGCAAAATACAGATATTTATCAAAATTTTAATATTACTTTTCTTTCTTCAATAAGAAAAAATAGAGTTTTATCAAAAAATTTATTTGAAATTCCCTCACAGAACTAAATATTTAAAATTTCAGTTTTAAATATTTTCATTCCTCTTGAAATATAATTACTTAATGCATTTTTATGATCTAATGAACATGTATGAACCCAAACACGATTAACTTTATTTTCAAACGACTTTTTAATAGCCTCAGATAATAAATATGAACCTAATTTTTTATTTTGATATTCTTCTAATATTCCAAAATAAGCTATTTCAGTCTCATTTTTTTCTGGATGAATAATTAATTCAAAAAAACCAACTAAATCATCTTTAAATTTAAATACATATGTTTTAACCATTTCAGATGAAACATAATTGATCCATTTTTCCTCTGACCAAGATAATCTATCGATCCATTTGTGATTTTTTCCGATAGTTTTATAAAAAAATTTATTTAATTGAAAATTAATTGGATCAATTAAACATAAAGAATAATCCTCTGAAGGCTTATTTCCTTCTTTAAGATCTTGAAGTGAGTTTATTTCTAAATAATTTCTTTTAACTTCCTCGGTCACTCAACCATTTTTCCTACTCGTTCACCTCCAAATAGATGAAAGTGTAAATGAGGTACCTCTTGTCCACCATGATCACTGATATTTGCTAAAGCTCTATAACCCTTACCCACTTCTGTTGAAATACCTAGCTTTTTAGCAACTATATTAATACCTTTTAATAATCCAACCATCTCATCCGATGAGGCATTCAAACTAAAATCATCTAAATCTATGTATTTTCCTTTAGGGATAACTAAAGCATGAATCTTTTTTTGTGGATTAATATCGTGAAATGACAAAACAAAATCATCCTCATAAATTTTATTACAAGGTATCTCACCACGTAAAATTTTTGCAAAAATATTATTCTCGTCGTAACTCATTTTTTTCTTTTTTCTAATTCTGACATTACTTCTTCGATCTTTATATTGTTTGCCTCAAGATACATTAACAAATGGTAAAATACATCTGCAGCTTCATGAATTTTGTTTGAATTTTCCTCCACTGCCTCAATCAATTCATTAACTTCCTCTAAGACCTTTGCCTTGCTTAATAATTTGTCTGTAAGCAACTTATTTGTGTACGAACCTTCAACTGGGGAAGATTTTCTTTCTCGTGCAAGTTTGATTAAGTTTTCTAATGTATTAAGCATATTAAATTCTAACAGGAATTCCTTTTGAATCCAAATACTCCTTAGCTTCTTTCACAGAATATTTGCCATAGTGAAATATTGATGCAGCTAAAACTGCGCTTGCTTTTCCTAATTTAATTCCATCTACTAAATGATCTAGATTTCCAACTCCACCTGAAGCAATAACTGGAATATTTACCATAGAAGATATCTTAGACATAAGATCAATATCATAACCAACTTGAGTACCGTCCCTATCCATTGATGTAACTAGAAGTTCACCTGCTCCACTATCTTCCATTTTTTTTGCAAATTCTATTGCATCAATGCCGGTATTATTTCTTCCACCATGAGTGAAAATTTCCCATTTATCTCCATTTTTTTTAGCATCTATAGCTACCACAATACATTGTGACCCAAATTTTTTAGAGCTTTCTACTACTACTTCTGGATTTTGAACAGCAGCAGTATTGATTGATACTTTATCTGCACCACAGTTCAGTAGTTTATTGATATCCTCAACACTTCTAATACCACCTCCAACTGTCAGAGGAACAAAACATTTCTTCGAGGTTTTCTCTACTACATCGTAAATAGTATCTCTATTTTCATTTGATGCAGTAATATCTAAAAAGCAAATCTCATCTGCTCCACCGTCTGAATAAATTTTAGCTTGTTCGACGGGATCACCTGCATCTTGCAAATCAACAAAGTTAATTCCTTTTACAACACGTCCATTTTTAACGTCTAGACATGGTATAATTCTGTTTTTAAGCATCTAGTTCCTTCACTAGTTCGTCTAATTTAATATCACCATCATAGATAGCTTTTCCAATTATAATACCTTCAATGTTATTATTATTTAATTCTTTGGCCTTTTTAATGTCATCAATTGAAGAAACTCCACCAGATATAATTACCGGGCAGTTAGAAATATCTGCAACCTTTGCTGTCTCATCGAAATTGGGACTTTGCTTCATCCCATCTCTATTGATATCTGTGTAAATCAATCTGCTTGCACCATAATCATTCACCTCTTTTAAATAATCTAAAGTTAATTTGTTGGAATTTTCTTTCCAACCAGAGACAGATAAATAGCCATCTTTAGCATCTAAACCTAAAGCAATCCTGTTTGGAAATTTTTCACAAGCTTCTTTTAAAAAGTTTTTATCTTTTATAGCTGCACTTCCTAAAATAACCTTTTCAACACCAGCATCAGTATATTTCTGAATGCTTTCAAAGTTTCTAACTCCTCCACCTATTTCAATTTTAAGATCAAATTTACTAACTATTTCTTTAATAATATCTAAATTAATTGTTTCGCCAGTTAAAGCTCCATCTAAATCAACTATGTGTAAGTTTTTAAAACCATGATCATTAAATTTGCCAGCTTGTTCGATTGGAGAAATTTTATATTCAGTTTTGTTATCAAAATCTCCTTTGACTAACCTCACACACTTTTTATCTTTAATATCAATGGCTGGGAATATTTTCATTTACAAATTTATAAAATTATCAATTATTTTAAGTCCAATTTTATCGCTCTTCTCGGGGTGAAATTGTGTTCCAAAAATATTTTCTTTTTCAACAGAACAAACAATATTAGATGAATAATCTGTTGTTGCTGAAACTACATTTTTATCCTCTGGAACAATTTCATAACTATGAACAAAATACATGTGAGAATTATTTTCTATACCTTTAAAAATTTTACTATCCTTAACAATATTAATTTGGTTCCATCCAATATGAGGAAGTTTGTATTTTCCATTTTGATTAGCAATTTTTGATACTTTACCTGATATCCAACCAAGACCCTTGGTTTCAGTTTCTTCATAGCCAATATCTGCAAACATTTGAAGTCCAACACAAATACCAAGAAGAGGTTTTTTATTATTAATTGCAAACTCATTTAAAGTATCTACCAGACCACTGATTTTATTAAGTGCATCAACACAACTCTTAAACGAACCCTGACCTGGCAAAACAACTTTATCTGACGATTTAATCTTATTTAAATCTGAAGTTACTTCGATATTTACTTTGTCTTTAGCAACTTCCTTAAAGGAGTTTATCACCGAGCTTATATTGCCCGAATTATAATCAACAATTGTGACGTTCATTAAACTTATAATGAGCCTTTAGTGGATGGAATACTTTTTTTATTTCTTGGATCCATCTCTAACGCAGCTCTTAATGATCTTGCTAAAGCTTTATAACAAGACTCAATTATGTGGTGACTATTATCACCATAAATGTTTTCAACGTGCATTGTAATACCTGCGGATTGAGAAAATGCCTGAAACCATTCTTTAAATAGTTCTGTGTCCATCTCGCCAAGTTTCTCAACTTTTAATTTTACTTTCCAAATCAAATAAGGTCTGTTTGAAACATCTATTGCAACTCTTGTTAATGTTTCATCCATTGGAATAACTGTGTGTGCATATCTTTTTATTCCTACAAATTTTTTAGCTGCTTTTTTTAAAGCTTCTCCAATTGCAATACCCGTATCTTCTGTTGTGTGGTGAAGGTCAATATGTGTATCTCCTTTTGCTTTAACTTTTAAATCAATTAAAGAATGCTTTGATAATTGCTCAAGCATGTGGTCTAGAAAACCTATTCCAGTGTCAATTTGGTACTTGCCTTTACCATCAATATTTACTTCAACATTGATGCTGGTTTCTTTTGTTTTTCGAGATACTTTTCCTTTTCTAGCCATATATTTTTAATGGTATACATACATAATCCCACGATATCAATATCAGTATGAACACTTGAAGTATCAAAAATAGTTACCATTTATTAGTTATGACAACAATTGTGCTAGTTAGAAAAAATAATGAAGTGGTAGTTGCTGGTGATGGACAAGTCAGTATGGGAAATACTGTTGTTAAAAGTACAGCTTCAAAAGTCAGAAAAATTGAAAAAAGAGATGTAGTTGCTGGGTTTGCGGGATCAACTGCTGATGCATTAACTTTATTTGAAAGGCTTGAAGGAAAATTAGAAAAACATGCGGGCAACTTATCAAGGGCCGCTGTTGAATTAGCAAAAGATTGGAGAACAGATAAGTATTTAAGAAGATTAGAAGCGCTTATGGCAGTTGGAGACAAAAATAATAGTTACATTATTTCTGGAACTGGAGATGTATTGGAACCTGAAGGAGATGTTATTGGAATAGGTTCAGGTGGTAATTATGCATTAGCAGCTGGAAAAGTTTTAATGGAAGGCAATATGTCAGCTGAAGAAGTTGCCAAAAAGGCAATTAAAGTTGCAGCAGACATATGTGTTTTCACAAATGATAATGTAAAAATAGAAAAAATTTAATGGATAAATCAAACGTAACACAACTACACCCAAAAGATAAAAATCAAAAAGAGGAAGCTTCTTTAGTAAGTTCTTTATCGCCAAGAGAAATAGTTTCTGAATTAGACAGATTTGTTGTAGGACAAAATAAAGCAAAAAGAGCTGTTGCTGTAGCACTGAGAAATAGATGGAGAAGACAAGCGTTAAAGGGTGAAATGAAAAATGAGGTTTTGCCAAAAAATATTTTAATGATAGGGCCGACTGGAGTGGGTAAAACGGAAATTTCAAGAAGACTATCAAAACTTGCAGAAGCTCCATTTGTTAAAGTAGAAGCTACAAGATTTACAGAAGTTGGGTATGTTGGAAGAGATGTGGAACAAATCGTAAGAGATTTAATTGAGATAGCAATCTCAATGGAAAAAGTTAAAAAAAGAAAAGAAGTTTTTGCTAAAGCTCAAAAGGCTGCTGAGGAAAAAGTTTTAGACGCTTTAGTTGGCAAAAAAGCAAGTCTTGCAACAAGAGAAAGTTTTAGAAAAAGATTAAGAAATGGTGATTTAGACGATAACGAAATTGAAATTGCTGTTAGCGATACTGGTTCAAGTGGTGCTTCTTTTGAAATTCCTGGAATGCCTGGTGCAAATGTTGGCATGATAAATATTGGTGAGATGATTGGAAAATCAATGGGCAATAAAGAAAAGAAAAAGAAAATGACAGTAAAAGAATCTCATGAGATTTTAATCAATGACGAGTCCGATAAATTAATTGAACAAGATAAAATTATAAAAGCTGCAAAACTTTCTACAGAAAATAATGGAATAGTATTTTTAGATGAAATAGACAAAATTTCAGCTAGAACCGACAGAGTAGGAGGTGATGTTTCAAGAGAAGGTGTCCAGAGAGATTTATTGCCTTTAATTGAAGGAACAACTGTTAACACAAAACATGGTCCAATTAAAACTGACCATATTTTATTTATTGCATCAGGTGCTTTCCAGCTTGCAAAACCATCAGATCTACTTCCTGAATTACAAGGAAGATTGCCAATCAGAGTTGAATTGGAAGCTTTGACTAGTGAAGATTTCAAAAGAATTTTGAGAGAACCTGATTTTAGTTTAATAAAACAATATGTTGCTCTATTGAAAACAGAAAATGTTGATTTAGAATTTTCTGATGACGGGATTGATGCAATTGCTAACATAGCATCTGAGGTCAATGCTTCAGTCGAGAACATTGGCGCAAGAAGACTACATACTATTATTGAAAAAATATTGGACGAAATCAGTTTTACAGCTACTGATCGTGCGGGTGATAAAATTATTATTGATAAAAACTATATAAATAAAAATTTAGATACTTTGGTTAAAGATACTGATTTATCAAAGTTTATTTTATAGATAACCTAATTCTTTCATTTCCTTTTCAAATTTATCTTCTATCTCTTTTTTTAAATTTACATCAAGCATTTTTTTCCAATCATTTTTTGGACCAAGATAGAAAAATTTATTTTTTATCCCTGTATTTTTGTTTTTTAAACTTTCCTCAAATCCAAATTTATTTTCCATATTCTGCATTTGATTAAAAGAAGTGGTATCTAGACATTTCTGAAATTTTTTTTTATCTAAAACTAATTCAATTTTTTTTAATTTGTGTATAAAATTTAATATTTTAAAAAAAAATTTTTCTTTATCAGCAATTAAATCTTCGTATTTAATTAAGAGATATCTATCTACATTTTTAAAAGATTTCCAACTGTTATAATTACCGTTCCAAGTTCCTGTATATGTCCAGATATCATTTTTGTTTTTTCTCAATGGTTTTCCACTAATCATATCATCGGCACTATTTCTATGTGTTGAGCTATTATGATTTGCAGCTGAAATTATGATATTTCTTGGGTCTCTTACCAAGTATATAACTCCTAAAGAATTATTTAGATTAGTAAAAGGATTGTTTTCAATATTAAATAAATAGCTATGAGTTTTTAAAAATTGAGTACTATTTTTAACATTAATTGAATTTTGTATTTTTATATAATTTCTAATAACTTCTTTTTCATCACGTACATTAATTCCATGCTTTGAAAAAAGATATTTATCTGGAAATTGTTTGATATTTTCGAGTAATTTAAAATCAAAAATTCCTTCTCGAGAAAAAAAATAAGAGGCCAATAATGATCTTGTAAGTGTATTGCCACTCTTAGGGTATGAAGCTATCCAAACAAACATAATATTAGAGAAAAAATAATTATAAATAAAGAATATATTAATAAAAATTTAGATAATTCATTTAAAGATACAGATTTATTAAAATTCATTTTTTTATTTAAGATTTATAGATATCCCAATTCAAGCATTTCTTTTCTAAAGGCTTCTTCAATTTTTTTCCTTATGTTTTTATCTAACATTTTCTTCCAATCATTTTGCGGACCAAGATTAAAAAATGGTATTTTTTTTCCAGTTTCTATATTGGTTTTAGCTTCAAAAAAACCTTTTTCTTTCTCCAGTGATTTCATTTTATCAAAATCGGTTGTTTCAATTGCGTTTTGAAATTTTTTTTGATCAATTTTAAATTTAGCTCTTTGAATTTTATATATAAATTTTAATATTTTTCTAAATACAAAATCTCTATCACTTATTAAATCTTCGTATTTAATTAATAAATATCTTCCATCACTATCAAAAGATTTCCAACTGTTATAATTTCCGCCCCATGTTCCTAAATAAAGTCTTGTTTGTTCGGCTATTTGATCGCTGAATATATTTCCAAATTTAAACGAATTTATTAAAATATCTGCAGATTTTTCAGCAGAAGCTCCCAAATGATTTGCTAGAGAATTTACAATATTTCTTGGATCTCTGACTATATAGATTGCCCCAAGGGAATTATTTAAATCAGTGAAAGCATGATTATTAATATTAAATAAATAACTATGTGTTTTCAAAAATTGAACACTATTTTTTTTATTAAAAGACGCTTGAACTTTTATATAATTTTTTAAGACTTGTTCTTCGTCCTGAATATCAATACCCATTCTTTGAAATAAAGCATTTACTGGGAATTGTTTGATGTTCTTAATTAAATCAAAATTATATACACCATCATTAGAAAAAAAATATGCAGCCAGCATTGACCTTACTAAGGTATTACCACTCTTAGGATATGATGCTAACCAAATAAACATTTAAAATAAATTAATTTACTTTAATTTTTTTAAATATACATAAAAAGCACCGCTGCCACCATCTTTTACGTCTGCTTCTCTAAATTCAGTTATTTTTTTCATAAGTTCTTCATTATTTTTAATGAACTCTGGAACAGAGTATTTTAAAATACTTAAATCTTTAGAAACAAACGGATCAGCCTCATTTTTTGAATGAAGTCCCTTACCGGTTACTATAACAAGCTTGTTGGTCCCTTCTTTAAAATTTTTATTTATAAATGACTCCACAATTACATTTGCTTTTTCTAAAGTATAACCATGTAAATCTAATAATTTGGTTTTAGATGTTTTTTTTTCCTTATTTTTAATATCTTTATTTGGAAGCTTTTCCTCACTTTTTAAAAAAGTGTTCCAATCCCTTTTGTCTTTATCTGTAAGGTTATTGTTCAATTATGTTAAAATATTTACCAATTTCCAGTTTGGATTACCCGATGTTGTGTCTCTTGAAAATGTCCATGTATCGTATATTTTTTTAATTTTTTCTGGGTCTCCTGAAACTATTTTTTTATCCTTATCTTTTATACAAGTGATTATTTCCGCAATAAAATCCACTGTAACGTTTAAAATGTTACCAATCTTTTTATGTTCTTTTATTTTTGCTGAATTAACACCAATAAAAGTTATTTCTGCGTAATGCCCTCTATCGCTTCTTTCTTTAAGGGCTTTATTAAACTGATCAAATATTTCTTTATTTAAAAGTGGCTTGCTAGCTATGATTTTATTATCATTATCACTAAAGTCTGTAATAATTGTTTCATAGGCAACTTTTGCTCCTTTTAAAAATTCATTTTGTGCATTTGTATCAAAAATATCATTATCTTTCTTAGGTTGGACCTTTTCTACTTTCTTCAATATCTCTTGGAATTGGCCCGGAGCTTTTCCTTCAAAACCAGTTCTTTTCCCCAATATACCTCTAAGTCTTAAGAAAATAAATCCAGCTATCATCGCTAGTAAAATAATATCAATGTATTCAAAACTATAATTCATTCGATAATAGTAATTACTATGTTGATTAATTTCAACCAGCAATTTAGATTAAGGACAAATGAACTCAATATTATTAGCCATAATTTTAATACCTGTTATTGAAATTTACCTTTTAATTAAAATTGGGTCCCAAATAGGTGCATTAACAACAATTTTATTAATTTTTACAACTGCAATAATTGGAATTTATTACGCAAAATATGAGGGCCTGAATACTCTTAAAGCTGGGTTTGCTCAATTAAACAAAAATCAGGCACCAACCTATGAAATGTTATCTGGTGCAGCTATTGCAATGGCAGCAGTTTTATTAATTATTCCAGGTTTCATGACTGATTTAATTGGATTTATTTTAATATTTCCGCCTAGTAGAAAGTTCATTTTTGATAATATTTTTAAAAAATTTAAACAAAAGAAAAATATTAAAAATAATTTTATTGATGGAGAATTTGAGGATATAGAAGACGACAATGACAGAAAAGTTTAAAATTTTAGGCCAGTATATTAAAGACCTATCAAGTGAAACACCGGATATTGAAACTTATCTATATGTTAGAGACAATATTTCACAATATAATCTTGGTATAGACATAAATTCAAAAGCAATAAAAAATAAAATGATCGAAGTAAATACAACATTTAAATTTGAGGATAAAAATAAAAGTCTTAAAAAAGCCTACTTTGAAATTGTATACTCAACAATAATTCAGGTTGATGATGATATAAAAGAAAAAAAGGAATTGGAGAAAATTATACTTTGTGATGTTCAAAATAAAATATATCCAAATTTAGAAAAAGCTCTTTTAAATTTATTGCATAACTCGGGATATCCAGAAATAAAATTTGAAAAGAAGATTGATTTTGAAAACTTATATAATCAAAAATTTAATTAATAATAATTTTTTTTTAAATTTTTATTAAGATAGCTTTTATGGTTTTCAAGTTCTTTGGTGCTTGGTCTAACAATTTTTTTAAAATATTCTACATTTGAACCAAAGCTATTACTTTCTTGCTCATCGACATTTTTAAAATCCAATAAAGGTTCTTTTTGATCAATTAAATTTATATAAACTTTTGATAGTAAATCACAATCGATTAAAGCAGTATGAGTAACTCTTCTAGAATTATCTATTCTAAATCTTTTACATAGAGCATCCAAACTCGATTGGGCTCCTGGAAACTTTTCTCTTGCTAAAATTAAAGTATCAATTATTTCATTACTAATTTCATTTATCCCAATTAATTTTAGTTCATTATTTAAATGAGACAAATCAAATTGAGCATTATGAATTATAATTCTTTTGTTTTTAATAAACTCTAAAAACTCCTCACTTATTTCATTGAATTTTTTTTGTTTAGACAAAAATTCATCGTTATATCCATGAATTTTTAAAGCTTCTTCTGAAACTTTTCTTTCAGGATTTAAATAACAATGAAATTTATTTTTGGTTGGTACTAAGTTGTCCAGCTCTATACATCCTATTTCAACAATTCTATGACCATCTTTTACAGATATTCCTGTTGTCTCAGTATCTAAAACTACTTCTTTCATTGGTTTATTTTTTTTTTAAAATCTTTGATATTAATATTAATTGTTTTTTTGGTAAAATCATTTTTAATTATGAAATTGGACTTTCTAATTTTGTATTGTGATGAATATTGAATTTTTTGAAATTTATTAAATAACTTTTTATTAAAATTTTTTCTTTTCGTTAATTTTTTTAAGATATCTGATTTTTTAGAGTCTATAAATATTAAGATATCCCCTTTTTTATTAAGTTTGTTTTCTAAGAGCAAAGGAATGTCTAACACTACAAATTTTTTATTTTTATTTTTATTTAAAAATAATTTCATTTGTTTCCGAACCTCTAAGTGAACAATATTAATAATTTTTTTTAAATTATTTTTGTTACTTAATATTGCTGCACTTACTTCGTTTTTATCTATTGGAAATTTAGATATATATCTTGGTAATTTTTTTTTTAATTTATTAAAAATTTTTTTATTTTTTTTATAAATTTTTGATACTTCACTATCTGCATTAAATACTGGATATCCAAAATTCTTTGCTACATAACTTTTTCCCGAACCTATATCTCCTAAAATTCCAATTCTTATCATCAATCTAATAATTTAATTACTTCTTCATCAATAGTTGGGCTGACGCCTGTCCACATTTTAAAAGCTAAATGAGCTTGCCATAAAAACATCATTTTGCCATTCATTGTCCTGTTTCCTCTAATTCTAGCATCTTTAAGAAAATTTGTTTCTTTAGGATTGTAAATTAAATCATAAAACAAGACATCTTTTTTGTTGTTATAATCACTAAAATCAAAATTTAATTTTTCATCTTTTGTCAGACCCACACTGGTTGTATTTATTACTAAATCACATAATTCACTTTTTTTTTCCCAATCTATAACTTCGATTCTATCCTTTTTCATTTGATTAATGCCAAGGGCTTTATCCCAGAATTTTTTTAGCTCTTCAGCCTTACTCCGTGTTCTGTTAGACAAATAAATCTTTTCTGCTCCATCCACTTTAATGAAAGTGGATAAAATTGAAGGCGTGACACCTCCTGCTCCGATAATTAAAATTTTTTTATCTTTACAATCCCAGTCATTTTCTTCCAAGCTTATTTCAAAGCCCTGTTGATCTGTATTATATCCAACAACTTTGTCATTTTCTTTTACTAATGTATTTACGGATTTAGTAAATTGAACTTCATGTGAGGCTGTATCTATAAAATTAAAGATTTCCCTTTTAAAAGGAACAGTTACATTAACTCCTTTAACTTCATCATTCCTAATTTGCTCAACAATTTTTTTTAAATCCTTTTTCTCTACTTTTTTTTTTTCATAAATTGAGTCAAGAAATCTATATTTTTTAAACCAATAATTGTGCAACAATGGAGATAAAGAATGTGCTATTGGATTTCCAATTACCAAATATTTATTCATAATTTTTTAAATAATCTTTAATTTTGTCAATAGGAAGGCCCATAATTGTATTTTCGTTTCCTTCAATTTTTGAGAACAAATGTCTGCCCTCACCTTCAATTTGATAAACATTATAAGCATATAGTGCTTCATCAGATATTTTGGTTAAATAATTCTTTAGCTCATCTTCAGTAAAATTTTTCATAGTTAATTTTGCCTTATCAGTATAGTTCCAAATCATTGATCCATTTTTTGATATGCAAACAGAACTGATTAATAAATGTGATTTACCATTAAGTTTTCTTAGTATTTGCATTGCCTCTTCTCTGTTTTCTGGCTTGGATATTAATTCCCCCTCCAAATCTATCACGCTATCTGCTCCTAAAACTATTTCATCAGTTTTTTTCATGCTAACTTTGTTTGCTTTCAATTCGGCTAGGTTTTTTGAAATTATTTCTGAGCTTGCTTGTTCTTTTAACAGGCTTTCTTTAACAGGATCTTCGTCTACGTTTGATGGCTCAACAAAACATTTTATATCGTTTTTATCTAAAATATCTTTTCTAACTTTGCTTTTAGATGCAAGAATGATTTTATTTTGCATTATTTAAATATATTTCGTGGATTTTAATTATAGAAGCTGCTGTTTCTTCAACAGATTTTCTTGTTACATCTATAAGTGGCCATTTATATTTTTGAAATGTTTTTTTAGCTTCCAGCACCTCTTTTTTGATATTTTCTAAATCTGTGTATTGTATATTTTCTGTTTCTTTTAATGAATTCATTCTATTTTTTCTCAAATCAGCCAACCTTTCTGGCTCGGTGCTTAATCCTACCACACAAGCCATTTTGGGGTTTTTTTTAAGAGTTTCGGGCAATGAATTTTCGTTTACTAAAGGAATATTTGATGTTTTGAATCCTTTGTTAGCTAAATAAATAGACGTAGGTGTTTTGCTGGTTCTGCTTACACCTACAAGAATAATATCAGATTTATGTACTTCGTTTATTAAATTCCCATCGTCATGATTCATTGTAAATTGAATTGCTTCAATTCTATCGTAATATTCTTCATTTAATATATGCTGACCGCTTGGTTCATGGGTTGCTTTTTGATTAAGAATTTTTGAAAAATTTAAAATTAAATTTCCAAGGACACCAAAACATGGAATTTTTTTATCTTCGCTAACATTTGCTAAATATTTAGCTAAATTATTATCTACAATAGTATATAAAATTATTGCATTAGAGTTTTTTTCTGCATCTTCTAAGATTTTTAAAATTTGGTTTTCTGTTCTTGTAAAAGAATAAGAGTGAACCTTATATTCTATATTTAAAAATTGTGCCTTAAGAGCTAAAAAAATTCTATCTAAAGTTTCGCCGGTTGAGTCAGAAATTAAATATATTTGGTATGTATTGCTCATGAAAAAATTGTTAATAAATTTGTATTATTTTAATTAAATTACACAATTTAAAATTATTTAAATTAACCTTGTAAAAACTGTTATTTATTAACATTAATAATAAATAGGGCAAAACAATCCACAAAAATTAATATGATAAAAAAAGCTTCATTTTAAACAATTTTAATCACATAAGATGTTAGTAAAATGTGAATATAATGTTTATAAAAAATAATCACCTTTATTCACAGGATATATTACAACTACAATAATTAATAATACTTATTTATGAAACCTTTAAACAAGATAATAATCAACAAAGACACTTCCTTTAATCCTATATGGATTATGAGACAAGCTGGAAGATATTTGCCTGAATTTAGGGAAATTAGGAAAGAAAATCCTAATTTTATTAATCTATGTTTAAATGAGGATTTGTCTTCAGAAATAACGTTACAACCCTTAAAGAGATTTGATTTAGACGCTGCAATAATATTTTCGGATATCTTAATGCTTCCATATGGATTAGGTCAAAAAGTAGAGTTTGAAAAAAACTTTGGACCCAAATTAGGAGAATTAAATCTAAATGAAATTACTAAAATTGATGAAATTGATTTTGTAGAAAAAATTCATCGTGTTTATAAGGCAATAAATAAAGTTAGTTCAAATTTAATTTTAAATGACAAAAACACCATTGGATTTGTTGGAGCTCCATGGACTTTATTAGTTTATATGATTAATCAACAATCACCCAAAAAGAATTTAAAAAAGGATTTTTTCAAAGATGATTTTTTAATAAATAGAATTTTATTAATTATTGAAAAATTTTTAAAAATCCACATAAAAAATCAAATCGACAGTGGGGCAAATGTAATTCAAATTTTTGATAGTTGGGCAGGCTTATTAGAAGAAAAAGATTTACCTAACTATGTTTATACCCCAACTTTAAATTTAGTAAATTATGTAAAATCTTTAAATGCGCCAGTGATATGTTTCCCTAGAGAAATAAAAAATTATAAAGAATTCTGTGATATTGTGAAGCCCGATGCAATTAGTATTGATTATAATGTTGATCCAAAAAAAATACTTAGAGATATAAAAATACCTATTCAAGGCGGTTTAGACCCTAAAATTCTATTAACAGACAAAGAAATATTAAAAAAAGAAGCCTCTAGATATTTGGAAATTTTCCGAGATCATCCATATATATTTAATCTCGGCCATGGTATTCTGCCCGAAACAAATCCAGAGATGGTTGAAAACTTAATTAAAATTGTAAAAGATTTTAAATGATTGATAAAAACCACCCACAAATAAAACATGGTAAGACAGGTGTGCTCATAATCAATCTTGGTACACCCGATTCTACTAATTGGTTTGACATAAGAAAATATTTAAAAGAGTTTCTTTCTGATAGAAGAGTTATCGAGGTAAATCCTTTAGTTTGGCAGATTATTTTAAATTTGTTTATTTTAAATTTTAGACCCTCTAAAACTGCAAAAGCCTACAAAGAAATCTGGATGAAAGATGAAAATATTTCTCCACTTCTTTATTATACAAAAAAGCAAAGTGAGAAAATTTCAAATTTAATATCAAAAGAAAATATCGTTGTGGATTTTGCTATGAGATATGGAAATCCAAGTATTAAGAGCAAGATTCATAAACTGCATAAAATGGGCTGTGAAAATTTAGTGATACTTCCTCTGTATCCTCAATATGCAGCAGCCACAACGGCGACTGTTTGTGATGAAGTATACAGAACTTTGATGAAAATGAGATGGCAACCTTCTTTAAAAATAATTCCTCATTACGAATCCAATCCGCTTTATATTGATGCCCTCGTTAATTCAATTGATAAGAAAGTAAAAGAAATTAATTGGAAACCAGACTTAATTGTGGCCTCTTATCACGGGATACCAAAGAAATATTTTGATAAGGGTGACCCTTACCATTGTTATTGTCATAAAACGACAAGACTTATTTCAGAAAAATTTACTTCAATTGAGATTAAAACTACATTTCAGTCAAGATTTGGTCCACAAGAATGGCTACAACCATATACTGACAAGACTTTAGAAAATTTACCCAAAGAGGGTGTTAAAAAAGTTCTCACAATCTGCCCAGGATTTGCATCAGATTGTGTAGAGACTTTAGAAGAAATACAAATTCAAGCCAAAGAAAGCTTTTTAAATTCAGGTGGGGAAAATTTTGATATGATCCCCTGCTTAAATGATAATAATGATCACATAGTTTTACTCAAGTCCTTAATTGAAAGAAATATCTGATATATGAATTCGTATTTATTATTTAAATCTTTGCATTTAGTTGCGGTTGTTTCTTGGATGGCTGGTCTTTTATATCTTCCTAGAATTTTTGTTTATCATGTCGAAAATAAAGAAAAAAAAGAAGCAGTTGATATTTTTGAGGTGATGGAAAAAAGATTATTTTTTTACATTATGCGACCTGCAATGATTTTTACTTGGGTTTTTGGGTTAGTATTAATTTATCTCAATGGTATAGACATTTTCTCTCAATTATGGTTTCAAATAAAGATTGTCTTGGTGATATTGTTATCAGCATACAATGATTATTTAGGAAAATGTCTTGTTGCTCTAAAAAATTCTACAAACACAAGATCCTCAAAATTCTTTAGAATTATTAACGAAATACCTACTGTAATCTTGATTATTGTTGTATTTTTAACTATTTTTAAGCCAATCTAGGGTTGAAATAACGACAGCAGTATATATATTATAGGTAACTGATAAGTCCTTATCAAAAAATTAATCATGAATATTCAAGAACTAAAATTAAAATCATCTGAACAGCTTATTACGCAAGCAGAAGAGCTTGGAATAGAAAATGCCAGCACTTTAAGAAAACAAGAAATACTTTTCGCAATCCTTAAAAAGGTTGCTGAAAAAGAGGAAATTACTGGCGTTGGAGTTCTGCAGTTATTACAAGACGGCTTTGGGTTCTTAAGAGCAATGGAATCAAATTATCTTCCAGGACCTGATGATATATATGTGAGTCCAAGTCAAATAAGAAAATTTGGATTGAGAACTGGAGATACTGTCGAAGGTCCAGTGAGAGCACCTAAAGAAGGAGAAAGATATTTTGCGTTATTACAAGTTAGCAAGATAAATTTTGAAGAACCAGAAAAAGCAAGACATAAAATTGCATTTGATAACTTAACTCCTTTATATCCAGACAAACAGCTGGTGATGGAAGTTGAAACTACAAAAGTTGAAAAAAAACAAGATTTAACCCCAAGACTTATTGATCTGGTTAGTCCAATTGGAAAGGGACAGAGATCTATAATTATATCTCCACCCAAAGCTGGAAAAACAATGATTTTGCAAAGTATTGCAAACTCAATAGCTAAAAATTATCCAGAATGTTATCTTATGGTATTGCTTATTGATGAGCGTCCAGAAGAAGTAACTGATATGCAAAGAACAGTTAAGGGCGAAGTAATTAGCTCTACTTTTGATGAACCGGCTCAAAGGCATGTAGCAGTAGCTGAAATGGTTATTGAAAAAGCTAAAAGACTAACTGAGCATAAAAAAGATGTTATTATTTTGTTAGATTCTATAACACGATTAGGAAGAGCTTATAACGCAGTAATACCAAGTTCTGGTAAAGTTTTAACAGGGGGTGTTGACGCAAATGCACTACAAAGACCTAAAAGATTTTTCGGTGCAGCAAGAAACATTGAGGAAGGTGGTTCATTAACAATTATCTCTACAGCTTTAATTGATACAGGAAGCAGAATGGATGAAGTTATTTTTGAAGAATTTAAAGGAACAGGTAATAGTGAAACAATATTAGATAGAAAAATTGCAGACAAAAGGATATATCCAGCTATTGATATAACAAAATCAGGCACAAGAAGAGAAGAATTATTATTTGACAAAAATGATTTACAAAAAATGAACGTGCTTAGAAGAATAATTGCTCCAATGGGAACCATGGATGCCATAGAGTTTATTAACTCAAAATTAAAAGACACAAAAAATAATGCTGAGTTTTTTAATTCAATGAATAAACCAGCTTAAAAGAATTTTTCATTACAATTTTAAGTTTTACAGAGGCATAAATTTGAAGATATAATCTTTAAATGACAATTTATGCTTTATCGAGTGGTCCTGGCATATCAGGTGTGGCTGTTATAAGACTTTCAGGACAAGATACCTCAAAAGTAATTAAGCTTTTAACTAGCAAGGGGCCACCAAAACCGAGAGTAGCAACATTAAGAAAAATCAATAAAATCAACACTTCTGAGCTGATTGATGAGGGACTAATCCTTTGGTTTCCTGGGCCTGAGAGCTACACAGGTGAAGATATGGCTGAAATTCAAGTTCATGGCAGTAAAGCTGTTGTGGATGCCCTACACTCTTCTCTTTCAGATATAGAAAATTGTAGATTAGCTGAGCCAGGTGAATTTACAAAACTTGCATTTCAAAATGGAAAAATAAATTTACTTAAAGCAGAAAGCATTGCTGATTTGATTTCTTCAGAAACAGAAATTCAAAGACAACAAGCAATTAAAATCATGAATGGAAAATCAGCAGAGCAATTTAATTTTTTAAGAGAAAAACTTTTAAAAATTTTATCTCATGTTGAGGCAAAAATTGATTTTCCAGAAGAAGATCTACCTAATAATATTTTAGATGAAATTAAAAACAGTTCAGATGAAGTAATAAATAAACTTAAAAAAATATTAAACGATCAAAAAGTTGGAGAAAGAATTAGAGAAGGTTTTAAAATTGCCATACTGGGACCAACTAATGCTGGCAAATCTAGCTTGATGAATCTCTTATCTAATCGTGATGTTGCAATCGTCTCTGAAATTGCAGGTACGACTAGAGACGTGATTGAAACCCATTTAAATATAGACGGTTATCCTGTTATAATTTCTGATACAGCCGGAATAAGAGATTCTAAAGATGAGATAGAAAAAAAAGGAATTAAATTATCTCTAAATAGAGCTGAAGAAGCAGATTTAAAGCTTGTTGTGATTGATGCAAAAAGCCCTGATTTTACTGATATTTTGAAGGATTTGTTACATAAAAATGCAATTTTAGTTGTAAATAAGTCTGATCTTTTAGAAAAAGATATTGATCCTGAAATTAAAAAAACAAATCATGTTTTAATTTCTATTAAAGAAAATAAAAACATTGAAGAATTAATATTAAAAATAAAAAATAATTTAAAAAATAAATTTCTTACAAGTGATGATATTTTAATTACGAGAGAGAGACACAGGCAACATCTGCATCAGTGTTTGGATCATCTAAATAATTTTAATCAAAAAAAAGAAATCGAAGATTTTGATAAAGCTGCAGAGGATTTAAGATTAGCTACTAGACATTTAGGTATGATAGTTGGAAAAGTTGATGTAGAGGAGATATTAGGTAGTATTTTCAACGATTTTTGTATCGGCAAGTAATACACTATTTTGCTGGTTTTTTGCACTCTTTTTATCAAAAAACGTTGATAAATAAGGCTTATTTACAAAAAATTAAGCCTATCTTGTAAATTATTTAATCACATATAGATTTGAATTATGAAAAATGATTTGTCATTTGATGTTGTTGTAATTGGAGGTGGTCATGCTGGATGTGAAGCTGCAGCAGCATCTGCTCGTCTTGGAGTGAACACTGCACTATTTACTCATAAAATAGAAACTATCGGTGAGATGTCTTGTAACCCGGCAATAGGAGGCTTGGGTAAAGGTCATTTGGTTAGAGAAATAGATGCCCTTGATGGTGTTATGGGGTATGTAGCAGACAAATCAGGTATACAATTTAGATTGTTAAATAGAAGTAGAGGGCCAGCAGTCAGAGGACCACGAACTCAATCAGATAGATCACTTTATCGTAAATATATGCAAGAAATATTGCTAAACTATTGTAATTTAAGCGTTTTTTCTGATCCTGTAGTAAAGTTTAATTTTGATAAAAATTCAATAAGTGGATTTGAAACTAAAGAAGGTAAGAAAGTTCTATCTAACAAGATAATACTCACAACAGGAACTTTTTTGAATGGTTTGATACATATAGGTGATGAAAGAACTCCTGCTGGAAGATACGATGAAAAACCTTCTACAGGTTTGAGTGAACAATTAGCAAAATATAATTTTAAAATTGGAAGATTAAAAACCGGAACACCACCAAGGTTAGATTCAAGGACAATTAATTTTGGAAACTTAGAAGAACAATTTGCAGACGACGATCCTTATTTTTTTTCATTCTTAACAAAAAAAAATTTGAACAAACAAGTGTCCTGCCGGATGACATATACAAATGAGAAGGTTCATAAAATTATAGAAAAGAATTTATCTAAGAGTGCTATGTACTCAGGTAGTATAAAAGGAGTAGGCCCAAGATATTGTCCTTCTATAGAAGATAAGATAGTAAAATTCGCAGATAAAGTTCGTCATCAGATATTTTTAGAACCAGAAGGTCTAAATGATCACACAATTTACCCAAATGGTATCTCTACATCACTTCCTGCTGAGGTACAACAAGAAATATGTAATAATATCAATGGCTTAGAAAATGTTACTATATTAAGACCAGGATATGCAATAGAATATGATTATATAGATCCGCGTGAACTATTCCTAACTCTTGAAACTAAGAAGATAAGCAATCTTTATCTTGCAGGTCAAATTAACGGGACAACAGGATATGAGGAAGCTGCTGCACAAGGTCTTATAGCGGGAGTAAATGCTGCCTTGTCTGTTAAAAAATCAGAACCATTCATACTTGATAGATCTGACGCTTACATTGGTGTAATGATTGATGACTTGGTGACTAAAGGAGTAGCTGAGCCATATCGAATGTTTACATCAAGAGCAGAATATCGATTAAGTTTGAGATCTGATAATGCTGACCAAAGATTAACTGCAAAGGGTATTGATATTGGTTTAGTAGGTGATGAAAGAAAAGCTTTATATTTAAGTAAATTTGAGCAAATCAAACAAATAAGTCTTAAGATGAGTCAATTCAAGATTTCACCATCTAAAGCTGAAAAATTTGGAATAAAAATAGCAAAAGACGGAATATTAAGATCATCTAGCGAGGTTTTAACTCAAAAAGGTGTTAATATGAGTAAAATCAGAGAAATATGGTCCGATATACCCTTTTTTAGCAAAGAAATTGATGAGCAAGTGGAAATTAACGCTCATTACAGAGGATATTTAAAGAAGCAAAAAGCTGATATTTTAGCATTTAAGAGGGACGAAAACCTGATTATTCCCGATAAAATTAATTATGATGGGCTATCAGGTTTATCTAATGAGGTAAAAGCAAAATTTAAAGAAATAAAGCCCAAAACAATGGGTCAAGCTCTAAGAATTGACGGAATAACTCCTGCCGCTGTATATATTTTGTTGTCACATGTCAAAAGAAAGTCTATTAAGCATATAGCTTAATGGATCAGGAAATTTTTAATTCTTATTCTAGAATCAATCACTTAAATGTTTCACGTGAAACATTTTTGGACTTTGAAAACTATATTTCTATGATTCTTGAAAAAAATACAAAAATAAACATAATTAGCCAAAATACAGCATCAAAAAAGGCTATAATTGACCGTCATATTATAGATTCAGCGCAAATTATTGATTTTGTTGATTTAAATAGTAATACAACCACTGATATAGGTTCAGGAGGGGGTATGCCAGGTATAATCGTGGCAATTATACTAAAAAATATGAAAAATAATATGAATGTACACCTTTATGAAAAAAGTTATCATAAAAGCCATTTTTTAAAGGAAGTTTCAAAAAAATTAAATTTAAACACAAAGGTTTTTCAAAAAAATATTTTTGAAATAAAAAATTTAGAAACAGGAACCATAATGTCTAGAGCATTTAAACCAATGCCAGTAGTTTTAGAATTAGTATATGAAAATTTTTCAAAATATAAAAATATAATTTTTTTTATGGGGAAGAGTGGAAAAAAAATTTTTGAAAATTCCAAAAAAAATTGGGAGCTGGAGTATATAGAAAAGAAAAGTTTAACAAGTGAAGACTCATTTTTAATAAATATTAAAAAAATTAAAAAAAAAATTAAATGCAAATTATTTCAGTAATTAATCAAAAGGGTGGGGTTGGAAAAACTACTACAGTAATAAATCTTGCAGCAGGTTTATCTCAAATAGATAAAAAAATTTTAGTTATTGACCTAGATCCTCAAGGTAATGCTACCACAGGTCTAGGATTATCTAATATGGATAACTCAAGTGATACAATTTATGGAGTTTTGAATGGAACGAGAGAAATTAGTGATGTGATTAAAAAAACACAGTTTGAAAATTTAGATATTATAACATCTAATGTAGATTTATCGGGCTTAGAAGTAGAGACTGCTGATGACAGCAATAGGGCTTTTATACTAAAGACTAAATTAACCTCATATTTAAACGATTCTAGAAGATTATATGATTATGTCTTGATCGATTGCCCACCTTCGCTAAGCTTGTTGACAGTAATGGCACTTGTAAGTTCAAACTCTCTATTGGTACCACTTCAGACTGAATTTTTTGCTTTAGAAGGGTTAACACAGCTAATGAAAACAATCGAAAGGATAAAAGTAAATTTAAATCCAGATTTGAAAATCAGGGGTATACTTTTAACTATGTACGACAAAAGAAATAAGCTTTCATCACAAGTTGAGAAAGAAGCTAGGGATTATTTTAGTGAAAAAGTTTACTCAACTGTCATACCAAGGAATGTCAGACTATCAGAAGCACCCTCCCATGGTATGCCAGTTTTGATTTATGACAAGACCTGTCCGGGTAGTAAATCATATTTTAGTTTTACCGATGAGTTTATGAGTCAAGAAGCAACAATAGGGAGCGCAGCTTAATGGACAAAATTAAAAAAGGTTTGGGTAGGGGATTATCTTCATTGATAGGAGAAACAAAAGTAGAGCCTCAAAAAAATCAAGTATCAATTAGTGATTTAGTGCCAAATAAATATCAACCAAGGAAAATATTTGACGAGGCTAGTTTAGAAGATCTAACCAATTCGATTAAAGAGAGAGGAATGATACAGCCTATAATTGTTAGAAATTTAAATAATGACAGATCTAAGTTTGAAATAATTGCTGGTGAAAGAAGATGGTTAGCGGCTCAAAGAGCAGGTCTTCATAATGTACCCGTAGTAATAACGGAGGCTGATGATTTGAAATCATTAGAATTCGCTATTGTTGAAAATGTTCAAAGACATGATCTAAATCCGCTGGAAGAAGCCCAAGGTTACAAAAGATTGATTGATGATTTCTCATATGACCAAGAGAAGGTGTCAAAATTTATTGGTAAAAGTAGAAGCCATATAACCAACTCATTGAGACTTTTAACATTGCCTGAGGATGTAATAAAGTTGATTGAGACACAAAAAATTACTGCAGGTCATGCTAAAATCTTAGTTGGTCTTCCCAATGCAAGCTTTGTAGCTAATAAAATTCTAGAAAAGAAACTATCTGTTAGACAAGCCGAGACCTTTGTAAAAATTTTTAAAAATAAAAAAATAAAATCAAACAAAACAAAGGATACAAATATTATTGCGCTAGAACTCTCAATTTCTAATAAAATTGGTATAAATGTAGATATACAAAATAATAATAGAAATAAGGGAAAAATTTCTTTTGAATATAAAGACTTAGATCAATTAAATAAGATTATCGATATTATTAAATCTAATTATTAATTTTAAGATACAGATTTTGCTAAAATAAAATCTGTAATTAAATTAATTGAACTATTTATGTTATTTTTGATTAAAAGTTCAACATCATTTATTTCATAAATCAATTTTTTCAAATTTTCTTGTTTCCATCCAAATATCTGTTTTTTAGTTATTTCTTTATCTTTCCAAAATATTGGTGGTTTAGAAGAGGAAATAGTTAGGTCTATGTTTTGATTTTTTTCATATTCTCTTAAAAGCCCAAGGATTTTTTTTGATTGATTTAAAAAGACTCTTAAAATTAGAATACTATCCTCATTTGCGTAATTATTTTCGTTAAGTATTTTAATTATCTGTTTCTTATTTTTAGCGAGACAATGATTTACTAGTTCTATAACACTATAATTCTCATTTAAATTTATTAATTTCGATAAATTTTCTGAAGTAAGTTTTTTACCACCCTTTACATAAAACTCAATTTTTTCTAATTCAGTATTTAAGTTTTGTCTATCCCCATTACATTTATTTACAATTTGATTAATTTCAGATTGTGCAATTGAAATTTTTTTGTTTTTAAAAAAATTATAAGCCAACTTAATAAGTGTTTGTTCATTATCTGGATAAAAAGGAATACAAATATAATTTTTATTTATTTCGAAAAATTTTCTAAGCTTAGATTTTTTTTCTAAACTATCTGAGTTTATAATTATTTTAGTATCATTTAAGTCTTTAATGCTTATTTCTTCAATTATTTTTAAAATTTTATCTGTTGCTCTTTTAATTAAAATAATTTTTTCATTATCAAATAGAGAGGCCGAAAATATACTCTCTAAAAAATTTGTTGTGTTTTCTAAAATTTCTTTTTCTTCATAATTAATACTTTTGACTCTTTTGTTAGTAATTAATTTTATACTTTCATTTTTATGTCCCTGATTTTTTCCGTATAGTAAAATAATTTTATGATTATCAAGATTAATCTTGTTTATTTCATAAGACTTTAAAATCATTTTCTCTTAAGTATTTCTAAATTTAATTTTCTTGCTAACGATGAGGCAAAATTCTTTTTTATTATATTTTCATAATTTTTTTGTTCAAATTTATCTGAAATATTTTTAAGATTTTGTCTTTCTTTTAGTAAAAATTTTTGATCTGTTCCAAGCCCACTAATTGAAAAATAAGTAAAAACACTTAATTCATATTCAGATGCTGAACCCTTTGTATCTTTTGAAATTATTTTTTTTTCATATTTTGTATCAATTTTTAAAAATAAATTATCTTTAGATTGAGAATTTGATATTCTTTTGATTTCTTCAATAATTAGATCATTCAAAATTTGATCTCCTTTTTGATCAGAAATTAAAATATTATAATCAGATTTATTGTTGTCATTGTATAATGGAGTAAACCCACAAGCAGTAGTAAATATAAATATAAAAATAATAAAAAATTTTTTTCTCATTTATATTATTAAATTAATCAATTTATCCTTTACGTAAATTTTTCTTTTAATATTTGTGTTATTTAAGTATTTTAATAGTGTCTTATCATTATTAATTAATTCAAGCACATTTTCTTCAGAAATTCCCGGCTTGGTTTCTAGCAAACTTCTTTTTTTTCCATTAATTTGAACAACAATTTTAATTTTGTCCTCATATAAAATATTTTCGTCATAACTGGGCCAAGAATTTTCTTTAGAGTCAATATTATGAAGACATTCGTTTGCAAAATGAGGTATTACAGGAGACATTATAATTAGTATTTTTTTGTAATTTTTAATTAAAGTGTCTTTTTTATATTCCTGCTCAATTTGTTTAGAAAAAAAGCTATATAACTCGTGTAAATTAGCAACTATTTTATTGTAACTAAAATTTTCTAAATTTTCAGTGATTTTTTTAATAAATAAATTTGTATTTTTTTCTATTTCGTTATCGCTATCCTTACTGTGATTTTGTTTTATTTGATTCAAAAATTTTAAATTTAGACTCCACAATTTTTGTATAAATTTAAAAGATGAAGCAATACCTTCTTCAGACCACTGGACATCTTTGTCTGGTGGACTGTCCGATAATATAAATAATCTCGCAGCATCGGCACCATAATTTAAAATTATATTTTCTGGATCTATGGTATTTTTTTTTGACTTGGACATAGATTCACTTGGTCCAACAGTAATTTTTGATTTGTCTTTTTTTAAAAACTTCTTTCCCTCAATTGTCTCAATATCTTCAGGACTTACCCAGTTATTATTTTTATCTTTGTAAGTTTCATGGCAAACCATACCTTGAGTAAAAAGTCCGTAAAATGGTTCTTTTATATCAAAGTTTTTGTTTTCATATGAAATAGCCCTCATAAAGAATCTTGAATAGAGTAAATGAAGTATTGCATGTTCAACACCACCAATGTACTGGTCAACAGGTAGCCAATAATCAATTTCTTCTTTATTAAATCCATAACTTTCTTCTTTTGGTGAGCAAAATCTTAAGTAATACCAAGAAGAACAAACAAATGTATCTAACGTATCTGTCTCTCTTTTGTACTTTTTTCCATCAATTTCTATTTCCTTCCACTCTTTCTGATTGTCTAGTGGATTGCCTTTTGCATTTAAATCAATATTTTCTGGCAATTTAACAGGCAACATAGACTTTGGTATTGGGTGAGCTTCATTATTTTCATCATAGGCAATAGGTATGGGGCAACCCCAATATCTTTGTCTGGATACTCCCCAATCTTTTAGTCTAAAATTAATTTGTTTTTTTCCTAATTTTTTTTTTTCTAAAATTTTAATTGTTTCAATTACAGATTCATCTGGTGCTTGAAGACCATTCAAGAAACCAGAGTTGATTAAAGTGCCTGGTCCAGGATATGCTTCATTTTGAACTGTAAAATTATCATTTTCATTTTGTGGTTTTACGACAGTTTTAATTTCAAGATTGTATTTCTTTGCAAAATCAAAATCTCTTTGGTCATGTGCTGGACATCCAAAAACAGCTCCAAAACCGTAATCCATTAGAACAAAGTTTGCAAAATATACTGGAACTTTTTGATTAGGGTTTAAGGGATTTATTGCCTGGAGATTTGTTTTAAAACCAATTTTTTCTCCCACAGCGATTGCTTCTTCTGTAGTGCCTGTTTTTGAACATTCTTCTTTGAATTTGATAAAGTCAGGTTTTTTGCTGTAATATTTTGAAATCTCATGATCAGTTGATAATGCTATAAATGAAAAACCAAATAAAGTGTCTGGTCTCGTGGTAAAACATTTAATATTTTTAACAGGTAATTCACCTTCAATTTTGAAATCAATTTCACATCCAAAAGACTTTCCAATCCAGTTTTTTTGCATAGTCTTTACTTTATTAGGCCAAGCTTCTAGTTGATCCAAACCATCTAATAAATCTTGAGAAAACTTTGATATATTAAAAAACCATTGACTTAATTTTTTCCTTTCAACTAATGCTCCTGACCGCCAACCTTTACCGTCAATAACCTGTTCATTTGCAAGAACCGTCTCATCAACTGGATCCCAATTTACATAGTTTTCTTTTCTATAAACCAATTTTTTTTCTAGAAGCTCAAGAAAAAAAGTTTGTTGATGTTTATAATATTCTTCTGAACACGTTGAAATTTCTCTCTCCCAATCAATTGATAAACCTAATTTTTTAAGTTGAGATTTCATATTTGATATATTTGTTTCGGTCCAAATTTTGGGATCTAAATTATTTTGTTTAGCAGCATTTTCTGCGGGCATTCCAAAAGAGTCCCAGCCCATTGGATGAAGGACATTAAAACCTTGTAACAATTTATATCGGGCGAGAACGTCACCAATCGCATAGTTCCTTACATGACCCATGTGAATTTTTCCTGAAGGATAAGGAAACATTTCAAGACAATAAAATTTTTTTTTATTTTTATCTACTTTTGTAGAAAAAGTTTTTTCTTTTTCCCAAAGCTTTTGCCATTTTTCTTCAACGGATTTAAAATTATATCTTTCCACGGCTTTTTTATAAACTTAAAAAAATTAGAATATTATTTTATTCTGGTCTTTTTCTTTTTTTTCCTTTTTGAAGCAAATCTTCTTTTTCATAAAGCGCAGCTTTTTTTAAGATTTGTTTATTAATTTCTTTTACTAATATTTTGTCAGTTTCAACAATTTTACAGTTTACTAAACTATTCAAACAATTTCTGCTAAAAATTTTTACATTTAAAGAGTCTGATCGGATTTCATTTGATAAAAATCTAATAGTAATCTTGATACTTTCATTGGGTTTATTTACATCTGAATACCAATCTGTAATTATAATTCCTCCACTATAATTTACAGAAGTTAAAGGCATAAAATCTAAAACATCTAAAGAGGCTCTCCATAATGGATTTGAACTTGCAAATTCGAATTTTCCTCCACTACCGCCACTACCAAAGGCATCGTTTAAGGTAAATCCACGACCCTCTTTTAAATTTTGCTTTACTCTCTCTTTTGGGTCAGCCGGAAATTTTCTAGCATCCGCACCAGGTATTTTCCCATTGCAGGATAATAAAAAAAAACATCCGATAATTATAAAGAATAATGATTTTATAGTTTTGGTTGAAATTAAATTATTATTCATTTTCTTGCTTATATAGTAATAATTTCTCCTTTGATCAAAAAATATCCAATAAACGTGCAAAAAAGTGATGCAAAAATACAACACTAACCAATTTATTTGATAAAATTAGGATATTTAGCAAAAAAACAGTCAATGAATGGTATTTATACAACGTTTATTATTAATAATTAACAAATAATTAAAGGAGTAATTAATATGAACAACTTTAAAAAACTAGGATTAACTGCATTAGCGGGATCGCTTGTAGTTTCTTCTGCAGTTGCTGGTGAAATGTCAGTAGCTGGTGGAGCAAGTATCGGTTTAAAAAATACATCGAAAACTGCTTCAGGTAAATCTTGGACAATGGGTAACCAGTTAACTTTCACAGGTTCTGGTGAGTTAGACAATGGTATGAATGTATCATTATCTTTCGTTATTGACCAAAACGATGACACAACTTTAGGACAAACGGCTAGAGAATCAAACTCTCCGTTTGACAGTCACTCTGTAACTGTAAGTTCAGACACTCTAGGAACATTAGTATTCGCTGGTGAGGGTGGATCTTCTGCTCAATCAGCTATTGATACTACTGCTGCTGGTGATGCATGGGACAACGGTTCAGGTATTACGGCTATCAGATCATCAGAAGCTGGAAACAACAGCATGTTGTACACATTCCCTTCAGTAGTTGATGATTTAACTGTTAAAGCATCTTACTCTCCAGGATCAGCTGGTGGTGGATCTGCTACTGCTTACCACATCGGTTACGCAGGTGTTGAAGGTTTAACACTTGACTACGCTGTTGGTGAAACTGAAACTATTGGTTCAGAGCAAGAGCATACTACTTACAAAGCATCATATGCTTACAGTTCATTCACTTTAAGTTACTCAAATACTGAAAGTGCATATGACACTGATGCAGATGGTACTGATGAAGAAATTTCTTCATGGAACGTTGCTTACACAGTAAGTGATGATCTATCAATCGCATACGGTCAAGAGACAATCGAAACTGAAGACGCAGCGACTGATGAAGAAGTTAGCAAGATCAATGTTTCATACACAACTGGTGGTGTAACATTATCTGCTTCTCAGTTTGAAGCTTCAGCAGTAGGTAACACTACAACTGAATCTGCATCTACTGGTGATAAAGAAAGATGGTCTTTATCAGCTACATTTGCGTTCTAATTTAATTTAGATTTAAATTATAAAAAAGGGCCCCTTATTAGGGGCCTTTTTTTTATTCAAAAAAAGATATTCCTGCAAATTCGTTACTTTTAAGAAGACTTAATTTTTTAATATTTTCTTTAGAAATACCACCTAAAGCGACTACTTTTTTTTTCGTTAAATTAGAAATTAATTTAAATTTATTAATTCCTAAATAATTTTTATTTTTTTTGAATATAGATGATATGAAAATGCTGTTGACGTTTTGAGTTTCCTTTGTTCTAATTTGTTTAACACTGTGGGCTGATCCAATTATGTTAAATTTTTTTTTTAAAGAAAAAGCCAAATGATTTGTAGATTTATTAAAAGAAGGTATATATGCACCATCTAAGTCCAATTTTATTGCAAGCTTAATATGGTTAGATAGATAAAATTTAAATTTATTCCTTCTACAGTGTTTTTTTATTTTTAAGATAAGATCTTGATCTATTGTTTTTAAATTATAATTTCTATAAATAATAGTAGTTTGCTTGTCTTGTTTGTCGATAATATTTGTATCAAATTTATTAATAAAGTAATATTTATTCATCTTATGCATAGCACTGTAAAAAATTTATTAGACATCAAGAATAATATTAAAATTCATCTTAATAAATTAAATATTAACAATAATCCTAATATTGTTGCAGTTTCTAAGACTTTCAAGATTGATAAAATATTACCTCTAATTGAGTATGGTCATAGCGACTATGGAGAAAACAAGGTTCAGGAAGCGTTAGAAAAATGGACAGAAATTAAAAAAATTAATTCGAAAATAAGATTACATATGATTGGAAAATTACAAACAAATAAAGTGAAATTTGCAGTACAAATATTTGATTATATTCATTCGGTGGATAGTGAAAAGCTTGCAAGAAAAATTGCTGAAGAACAAAATAAAATTAATAAAAAAATAAAAATTTTTTTGCAGGTTAACATTGGCAATGAAAATCAAAAATCAGGTATAAATAAAAATGAGGTAGGTAAATTACTCTCATCTAGTGAAGAAATTGGTTTAAATGTAATTGGTTTGATGTGTATCCCACCAGTTAATAGCGATCCTGAGGATTATTTTGTAGAAATGAACAAATTAAATAAAGATTTAGGTCTAGCAGAATTAAGTATGGGCATGTCCTCAGATTATTTAATTGCTGCTAAAAACTTCTCAACATATGTTAGAGTGGGATCTATTATTTTCGGGCAAAGATCTTAAAAAATTTTAATTTTTGAATTTTTTTTAATCAATTTTAACATAATTAAAAAATCTTTTTCTTTTAAACCAATACATCCAGCTGTCGGTTTATAATCTCTAGTTAGGTGAATAAAAATACAGCTCCCTAGACCAACAATAGGTTTTTTAAAATTATACTTAATTGGAATTAGTAAATCATATTTATGATCTTTTCTATTTAATTTCTCGTGTCTTATTTTTTTATTTACTCTAATAATCTTGTTATATCTCTTTGGAAAATGAATATCATCACACCAACCCATTTCTTTTTTTATTTCTATGCATTTTAATAAAGTTAATGGTTTTTCTATGCGATCTTTTCGATAGTACAAATCTCCAATTTCAAAAATTCCTTTTGGCGATTTTTTGTCTCCTTCTTTCTTATTAGTTGTTGAACCATTTTTACCAATACAGCAGATAAATTTAAATTCATCTATTTGAAGAGTGTGTTTATTTTTAATTAAAATTATCATATTCTCTTTTTTGTGAATACTCAGAATTTAATAATATATAAGTTTAATGGATTATATCAAATTCTCGAAGAACTTGGTTTAGATTTAAATTTTAATATTATTGTTGCAGATAATGAAGAGTCCCTAAATGAAAAAACAAAAAAAATTCATAATTATTTAATTATATCTAATAAAAAGTACTCAGATATTCATAATGAATTTGTTTTAGATTACACACCAATTAATATTTTTAAATTAATCGAAAAGATAAATATTGAATTTTTAAAATTAAAATTTAACAGCCAATCTGAAGTGATAGTAAAAAATTATACTATTGATTTAAATTCTAGAGAATTGTTAAAAAACAATGTCAAGCTTAAGTTGACTGAAAAAGAAATAAATACAATTAGTTATTTATCTAAATCAGAAAAACCAGTTAGCATTGATGAGCTGCAAGAAAAAGTTTGGAGTTATCAGTCTGATATAGAAACACATACTGTTGAAACTCATATTTATCGATTAAGAAAAAAAATTTTAAATACATTTAATGATAAAGAATTTATAATTAGTAAAAAAAATGGTTATCAAATCAAATAAGAAGAACCCGATGGCTAAAGATTTATTTACTAAAAAGTACAAACCAAAAATAGTTAAGCCTAAAAAAGGTAAGGGAAGTTTTAAAAGAAAGAAAACTTAAGTTAAAGTCTTGCTCCAATTTGTTGTATTACTTTAGATGACATTTCAGTACCTTTTTCGAGACACTCTCTTGTAGATAATTTGTTAATATACCCATGTAAAAAACCAGCAGCAAAAAGATCACCTGCACCTGTAAGATCAATAATTTTTAGATTTTTTTGTATATTACATTCAACAACCTCATCACCATTAACAGCAACCGCACCTTTTTCTCCTCTAGTCACAATCATTAATTTATTAAGTTGTTTTGAAAAGTTTATAACTTCATCAAAATTTTTTGCTTCAATTAATGATGTAATTTCTTGTTCGTTAGCAAAAGTTATATCAAGTTTGTTTTTTACTAAGTTCAAAAAATGGGTTTTGTGTCTATCTACGCAAAATAGATCTGAGAGCGACATAGCGACTTTGTTTGCATTATTTATAGCTTTATCAAATGCTTTCTTTGGTTCTCCTTCATCCCATAGGTAACCTTCTAAAAAAATTATCTCACTTCCTTTAATTGCATCAGAACTCACATCATTTTCATTAATCTTTCCTGCAGTTCCTAGGAAGGTACACATTGTTCTTTCTGAGTCTGGAGTTACTAAAATTAAACAAGTTCCCGTTGGTAATTCTTCTCTCTTTTTTGAATAAAAATATTTAACATTTTCTTTTTTTAAACCTTCCTCGTATTTACTACCAAATTCATCATCAGAAACTTTACCTATAAAACCAACTTTATCGCCAAGTTGAGATATTCCAACTATAGAGTTTGCTACCGATCCCCCTGATACAGTTTTTTCAATTTTAAGATTTGTTAATAAATTCTTGAACTCATTTTCATCAAAGAATAATTTCATTGTACTCTTTGTAAGATTATTTTTGGTAATAAAATTTTCATCCACTCTACAAATGACATCTACAATTGCGTTACCTATTCCTAAAATTTTCATATTAAGCTTTTTTGGTAATAACAGGTTTTTTTCTTTTTGGGTAGCAAGTAGTACATATTTTGCAGCTTAAACCATAACATTCTCTTGCTTTACAATATTCTCTACCATAAAAAATTATTTGTAAGTGAAGCTTGGACCAAGTTTTTTTAGGAAATATTCTTTTCAAATCTTTTTCAGTTTGAACTACATTTTTTCCATTTGTTAAACCCCATCTTTGTGCAAGTCTATGGATATGAGTATCAACAGCAAAAGCTGGATACCCAAATCCTTGAGACATCACAACACTAGCTGTTTTATGTCCTACACCGGGTAATTTTTCAAGTTCTTCAAAAGTTTTAGGCACTTTGCCCTTATGTTTTTCTAACACTTGTTTTGACATTAAATAAATACTTTTTGCTTTAATTCTAAAAATTCCAATTTTCTTAATTAATTTCTCAATTTTTTTCCTTCCCAATTTTACAAAATGCTCAGGTTTGAAGTACTTTGGGTATATATCTTTGGTTACATTGTTTACATTTACATCAGTACATTGTGCGGAGAGAAGTACTGAGATTAATAGAGTGAATGTATTCTTGCTTTTTAATGGAACAGGTGCTTTAGGGTAAATTTTATTAAGAGTTTTTATTATTATTTTTGCTTTTTGTTTCTCATTCATTATGAAAAGTTAAGCAAGTCTCTCATAGAATATAAACCTGGTTTTTTTTTCATTAACCACTTAGAGGCGGTTAAAGCTCCATCGGAGTAAAGCGCTCTATCAAAAGCCTCATGGTTTAATGTAATTATTTCTTTTCCACTCGAGAACTTCACTTCGTGTTCACCAATAATTTCACCTTTTCTAATTGAGTTAAAATTAATTTTTTTTCCATAAGGAAAAGATTTTTTATTTAAGAATTTTTTTCCAATTAAATTATATAAATTTTTATTTTTTCCATCGGCAATTCCTTTACCTAGCATTAATGCAGTACCGGATGGGTAATCTTTTTTATGTTTGTGATGTACTTCAAATATTTTACTTAAGTATTGATCATTTAATGATTTTGATGCAATTTCAGTTAAATACATCAATAAATTTACACCTAGACTCATATTACCAGCTTTTAAAATAGATATCTTTTTTGAATATTTTTTAATTTGGTTTTCTTGGGTTCTAGTAAATCCGGTAGTGCCAATTACTACTTTTTTCCTAAGTTTTGATGCTATTTTAAGTACCTCAAGAGTGCAGTTAGGAATAGTAAAATCAATAATTATGTCAGCTTTTCTAAAAGCTTTTTCAGAATTTAACTCAGGTTTAACTCCACTAAACTTTTTATTTATTAATCTATTTTCTGTAAGTGTAACTAGTTTAAAGTTTTTATCTTTCTTTGAAGACCTAATTAACTGCTGACCCATTCTTCCCATGCAACCAGAAATAGCTAAATTAATTTTTTTCATTTAGCTAATATTAACCCTTTTTAGAAGATTAGTCTTTTAGTTTTTCCAAAAATCTTTTGCTTTTTGAAAAAATTTTTTAATACTTGGATTTGACTTATCGTTTTCAATTTCTCTAAATTGCTCTAATAGTTCTTTTTGTTTTTTATTTAAATATACAGGCACCTCTGTTTTAACTTGAACATATAAGTCTCCAAAATCGCCTCTTCTCATAAATGGCATTCCTTTACCCTTTAATCTGAATTGTTTTCCATTCTGAGTACCATCAGGAATTTTTATTTTTGCTTTTCCCCCGTCAATCGTAGGTATTTCAATAGTTGTTCCTAAAGCTGCATCAGCTAAAGAAATAGGGAATTCAAAAAATAAATTTTCGTCAGATCTTTTAAATAAGTTATGTGAATTAACATTAATAAACAAATAAAGATCTCCTGTTGCTCCACCTCTTGTTCCAGCTTCACCTTTTCCTGCAAGCCTTATTCTCGTTCCATCATCTACACCTTTTGGAATTGTTACAGATATTCTTTTAGATGCTTGTTTTTTACCCTGACCATTACAATCATTACAAGGATTAGTAATTTCCTCACCATTTCCATTACATTGAGGACAGGTTTGTTGTACAGTAAAGAAACCTTGATTAGACCTTATTCTACCATTCCCACCACAATATGAGCATCTGTCTGGAGAATAACCTGGTCTTGATCCATTTCCTTTGCAAGTCCCACATTGTTCAGATGTAGAAAATTTAATATCTTGTTTTTTTCCATGATAAGCTTCTTCAAGAGAAATTGATAAATCATACCTTAAGTCAGAACCTCTATTATTTGATTTTCTACTTCTTGATCTTCCACCTCCTCCAAAATCACCAAAGAAATCCTCAAAAATATCTGAGAAATCTGCTCCACTGAAACCACCAAAGCCACCACCTGATCTGCCACCACCGTTTTCGAATGCGGCATGACCAAAATTATCATAGTTTTGTTTTTTTTCTTTGTCTGAAAGTATACCGTAAGCTTCACTGGCTTCCTTGAATTTTTCTTCCGCTTTAGAATTTCCTGGATTTTTATCAGGATGGTACTTAACAGCTAATTTTCTGTAAGCGGATTTTAATTCTTCAGGACTTGCGCTTTTGTTAACGCCTAGGACATCATAATAGTCTCTTTTAGCCATCAAATTACCCCAGACAATTAAATGTCAGTTTAAGCGCTTTTTTCTTTATTTTCGTCTTTTACTTCTTCGAAATCAGCATCAACAACATTTTCGTCTTTTTTTCCTGTATCATCTCCACCGTCATCTTTTCCAGACTCAGGTTTTGCAGTTTGTTGTGATTTATAGATCGCCTCTCCAAGTTTCATGGAAGCTTGAACTAAAGCTTCAGTTTTTTTCTTAATATCCTCAATATCTTCACCTTTTAAAGCTTCTTTTACAGCAGTTGATGTATCTTCAATTGCTTTTTTCTCTGCATCAGAAATCTTTGATCCATGCTCTTTTAAATTCTTTTCAGTCGAGTGAATTAAAGTGTCTGCCTGGTTTCTAACATCAACTGACTCTCTTTTCTTTTTATCAGCTTCTTTATTAGCTTCTGCATCTTTGACCATTTTTTCAATTTCTTCATCACTTAGTCCGCCCGAAGCTTGGATTTGAATTTTCTGCTCTTTACCAGTTCCCTTATCTTTTGCCGAAACATTTACGATACCATTAGCGTCAATATCAAATGTAACTTCAATTTGAGGCACTCCTCTTGGAGCTGGCGCAATACCCACTAATTCAAAATTACCTAAGGCTTTATTATCAGCTGCCATTTCTCTTTCACCCTGTAGAACTCTAATAGATACAGCTGGCTGATTATCCTCAGCAGTTGAAAATACCTGACTTTTTTTAGTTGGTATTGTTGTATTTTTATCAATTAGCTTTGTAGAAACTCCGCCAAGTGTTTCGATACCAAGTGATAGTGGAGTTACATCTAATAGAAGTACATCTTTAACATCACCTTGTAATACACCTGCTTGAATAGCAGCACCCATCGCAACTACTTCATCAGGGTTAACACTCTTGTTAGGATCTTTTCCAAAGAAGTTTTTTACTTCTTCAATCACTTTTGGCATTCTAGTCATACCTCCAACCATAACTACTTCATCAATTTCGCTTGCACTAATTCCAGCATCTTTTAAAGCAGTCTTACATGGAGGCATTGTTCTAGCAATTAAGTCTTCAACCAAAGCTTCAAGTTTTGCTCTAGTCATTTTTAAGTTAATATGTTTTGGACCTGTTTTATCTGCAGTAATAAAAGGTAAGTTTATATCTGTTTGTTCTGCAGACGATAATTCTATTTTTGCTTTTTCAGCCGCTTCTTTCAATCTTTGTAAAGCAAGTTTATCTGACTTAAGATCAATCCCATTATCTTTCTTAAATTCAGAAATTAAGTAATCAACAACTGCATTATCAAAATCTTCACCACCTAAAAAAGTATCACCATTCGTTGACTTAACTTCAAATACACCGTCACCTAATTCTAATATAGAAACATCAAATGTCCCTCCACCTAAATCATATACGGCAATTTTTTTATTTTGTTTTTTATCTAAACCATATGCAAGTGACGCAGCTGTTGGTTCATTGATAATTCTTAAAACTTCTAATCCTGCAATTTTTCCTGCGTCTTTTGTTGCCTGTCTTTGTGCATCATTAAAGTATGCTGGTACTGTAATTACAGCTTTTGTTACAGCTTGACCTAAATATTTTTCTGCAGTTTCTTTCATTTTTTGTAAAATGAATGCAGATATTTGAGAGGGTGAATATTTTTCACCTTTAGCTTCAATCCAAGCATCACCTTTTTCAGAATTAATTATTTTAAAAGGTGCAGCCTCTACATCTTTTTTTACCGTTGGGTCGTCAAAATTTCTTCCAATTAGTCTTTTTACTGCAAAAATAGTATTTTCTGGATTTGTAACAGCTTGTCTTTTAGCTGGTTGCCCAATTAATTTTTCATTTTCATCTGTAAAAGCAACAACTGATGGAGTAGTTCTTGCTCCTTCAGCATTTTCTAAAACCTTAGCCTGTGTACCTTCCATTATGGCAACACATGAATTTGTTGTTCCTAAGTCTATTCCAATAATTTTACTCATAATATTAATGTCTCTCTTTCGTCATATAGGGTTTAAATGTGAAACTACAAGTTGATCTCATAATTATTTATTTTCTGGATTTTCCTGATTTTCCTCAGTTTTTTCTTCTTTAATTGTAACTTTTTTTGACACTCCTACTAATGAGGGTCTAAGTAATCTGTCTTTTATAGTAAAGCCTTTTTGAATTTCCTGAATTATTGTTCCAGGTTCTTTCGTATCGTCCTCAATTTCTATCATTGCTTGATGAAAGTTTGGATCTAGTTTTTTGTTAAGGCTATCAATTGGTTTAATGTTATTTTTTTCAAATATTGAGATTAAATCTTTTTTAATAATATCTAAATGCTCTAGCGTCTTTTTTAATGCTTCAGTTTCTTTTAATTTATCGTCGCTCTCAAGAACATGTTTGGATCGATCTAGGTTATCAATCAAATTCAATGCTTCTTTTGCAAAACTATAACCACCATATTCAAAAGCATCTTCTTTTTCTTTTTCAAATCTTCTTCTTTGATTTTCCATTTCAGCAAAAGTTCTTGCCACTTTATCTTCCAGTTCAGCAATTTTTTCTTCTGGAGTTGGCTCTTTAACTTCTTCTTTAACTTCTTCTTTAGCTTCTTGCTTTATTTCTTGTTTATTTTCTTGGGCTAAATTTTCCTCAGGTTTCTCATTTTCTTTTACAGTATCTTCGTTTTGATCTGCAGAAGTGTTATTTTGAATTTCCTCTTTTTCCATACTCTCTTATATGGTAAGCATTTTCTTAATTTCTAGATGTATAAACAAAAAATTAATAAATTATTAATAGGCACTAATAACAAGGGTAAATTACGTGAAATCAAGAGTTTATTGCCTAAAAAAATTAAAATTTATTCTACATCTAAATTTAATCTTAGAAGCCCAGTTGAAAATGGTAAGACTTTTAAAGAAAACTCACTGATCAAATCTAAATATTTTTCAAAAAAGACAGGATTGTTGTGTTTAGCTGACGACTCTGGTTTGGAAATAGATTTTTTAAATAAAAGTCCTGGAATTTATTCTGCAAGGTGGGGAGGAAAGTATGGGGACTTTAGTAAAGCCATAAAAAGAGTTTATAGAGAATTAAATAAAAAAGACAAAAATTGGAAAAACAAAAAAATAAAAGCAAGATTTATTTGTGCACTTTCTATTTCATACTTAAATAAAAAAATTGCTTGCGTCATAGGTAAAATCGAAGGTCATATTTCACATGAAGCAAAAGGAAAAAATGGATTTGGTTATGATCCAATTTTTATTCCTTTAAGAAAAAGAAAAACTTTTGGAGAAATGAAACCATCTCAAAAGTATAAAATGGATCATAGATATCAAGCTTTTAAAAAAATTAGAAAATTTCTATAAGTTTTTGATCTTCAATTTTATAGAAATTAAGTCTATGATTTATTTTATTATTTTGAATATCAAAGACTCCTATTTTTCCTTTGAATGAATTTTTTTTCTTAAAAATTTTATTTAAATTATCTGTCTTTGAGTTTAGTGATAAATAATAAACCAAGCCAACAAGGTCATAACTTAATAAAGACAAATGAGTTGGATCTTCGTTAAATGCGTTATAGTACTTTATTTTATAACTATCATAATTTTCTTTATTTATTGATGGATAATATAAAGGTTGGATATCAGTTTCATTTAATAAACTTTCATCAAACCATTGATTTAAAGTTATAAAATATTTATTTTTTGGAAGTACGTCAGTATACAAAAGTGATGTGGATACACTTTTTAGACTTTCATCAAAATCTGCAATTACGACAGCGTCAAAATTCAAACCACCCAAAGTGTATCTTTTTTCAAGTCTTTTTATTTTTTTTTCTTTATTTGGATCATTTGAATTTTTTATCCTTTTTATTTCATCCTCTAAATTTTGCTTTCTTATTTTGTAGTTTGTAATTTCTTCTATTTGTCTTGTTAGTTTTGTAGGCTCTATATTATATTCGTAATCTTTATAAATCTTAATTTTTGAATTTTTCATTCCTCTTTTAACTTCAAATTCATAATCTTGGATGGGTGTTAAAAAAATAGTTCTTTGTATTTGATTAGTTTCTAAAAATTTTTTTATTGTATTAAATTGTGATGTAGAATTAATTCCAGCAGAGATGATATTTTTTGGAAGATCTAAAGTTTTATTTGTTAATGATAAAAAAGTTAAATCCTTCATTTCATCTAAATAAGTTAAACTTTTATAGAACACAGGGCCTATAACAATTTTTATCCCCATTTCACTTAATTCAAATGCTGATTTTAAAGTCTGGTTAGCTTTAGTTGCTGTATCTTTTGGATAGATTTCTATAAGATTATTATCAATATCTTTGACAGCCAATCCGACTGCTTTAATTATCGACTCTCCAATCTCCTTATTTTCTCCTGTCATAGGTACCAATAATCCTATCTTAATTTTTTCTTGAGCGTGAACAGTTGAAAAAAACAGAAAATAAAAACTTAAAATAATAAAATAAATAATTTTAATTAATTTGATCATTTTGATGCTAATATAATATTTTTTAAGCTAAATTATGATCATAAAACCACAATTTAAATTAAAAGAATACGAAAATGGTCTTTATTTAGTATCAACTCCTTTAGGAAATCTAAAAGATATAACGTTAAGAGCAATTGAAGTTTTGCAGCAGTCTCATTATATTTTATGTGAAGATACTCGTGTTTCAAAAAACCTTTTAGATAAATATCAAATAAAATCAAAATTAATTTCAAATCATAAATTTAATGAAAAAAAAAATGTAGTGAAAATTATTGAATATCTAAAATCTGGAAAAATAATTTCTTTGATATCAGATGCTGGTACCCCTAGTATTTCTGATCCTGGTTCAATTCTAGTTAACGAGTGTATTAATAACGAGATTAAAATATTTCCCATTCCTGGACCTTCAGCTGTTGCCGCAGCTGTTTCAATTAGTGGTTTTTCAGATAAATTTTTGTTTTGTGGTTTTTTCTCAGATAAAAAAAAGCAATTATCTAATGAATTAAAAAAATTCTCAGAATTTGAAAATTCCTTAGTTTTTTTTATTTCTCCAAAAAAAATTAATAAAATCATACCTGAAATAAAAAAGAATTTTGCAGGAAGAAAGATAGTTTTTTGTAGAGAAATAACAAAAATATACGAAGAATTTATTAGAAAAAATGTTGATGAATTAGAATTATTTGAAAAAGAACCAAAAGGCGAGCTAACAGTTGTTATTTCTGAAAAAAAAATAAATAAAAATTTATCTGAAAAATTAACTGAATCAGATATTAATATAATTAAAAAAATGATTAATAAATTATCTACTAAAGAAATTACTGAAATTTTAAGTCAAAGTACTAATGTACCTAAAAAAGAAATATATAATTATTGTTTAGAATTAAAAAATGAAAAATAAATTACTAATTTTAATATTCGTAAGTTTTATTTTAACTGGATGTGCTGGGGTTGGTTCCAAAGGTCTTTTTGGAACTGGTGTTTCAGTTGCTTTAGATCCTCGAACTGTTGGTACTCAAATAGATGATTCTATTATGCAAAAAAGTATAAGTGCAAAAATTTTGGCAAAAGATAAAAAATATCTTTTAGCTGTAAAAACTAAAGTTTTAGATGGGAAAATTTTTGTTACTGGAAAAGTAGATAGCCCAGAAGAAAAATTAATGATTACAAAATTGGCATGGGAAACCAAAGGTGCAAGATCAGTAAGGAATGATATTAAAATCAAGGAAGAGTTTAACTTCAAGCAATCTGCAAAAGATATATTAATAACATCTCAGCTTAGAACAGCTATAATTGTTAATAAAAATATTAAGGCAACCAATTATCAAATAGATACTTATAAAAAGAAAATTTATATTTATGGAATTGCTTTAACCTTAGAAGAGAAGGATTTAGTTATAAGTGAAGCAAAAGAAATACTTGATGTTGAAGATGTGATAGCAAGTATAATACTTGTTGAAGATTTAAGAATTCAAAGAGAGTAATTATTTTTTGTAATCAATTACTTGGGATGAATAAGCAGCAATGGATGCTAAATTAAGTATCTCCGATGTTGATGATCTCAATGGTGCAATTTCTATTGGAAGCCCAAGTCCAATTAGTAATGGTCCAATAACTTTTGTGTCCCCAATTGTTTTCATCAGTTTATATGAAATTGCTGCACTATGTTGTCCAGGCATTATTAAAATATTTGCTTTACCAACTATCTTTGCAAAAGGATAAAGTTCCTCATACTCTGGATTAAGAGCAACATCAGGCTGCATATCTCCATCAAATTCAAAGTCTACTTTTTTTTCTTTTAATATCTCAACCGCGTTTCGAATATGTTTTGTTCTACTAGTAAGAGGTTGTCCAAATGTAGAGTGGGATACAAAAGCAACTTTAGGATCAAATCCAAAAAGTCTAACTACTCTTGCTGTAGATATCGCCATTTCAGCCATTTGTTCAGAAGTTGGATATTCATGGACACTTGTATCACCAACAAAAATAGTTCTCCCTTTATGAACAATCATGTTTAAACCAAACATAATTTCACCTTTTCTTACATCAACAACTTGCTTAATTTTTTCAAAAGAAGCACCAAATCTTCTTGTATTGCCTGTTACAGCACCATCAGCATCGCCACATGCAACCATACTTGTAGCCCAGACAACCCTATCATTTCTAATCATTCTGTCACAATCTCGTTCTAATAATCCTTGCTCTCTTTGTAATTTTTCAAACAAATGCTTAACATATCTTTTTCTCTTTTCTTCATCCTTTGAATTAACAATGTCAATGTCAAAATTTTCACTATAACCAATATTTTTAATTTGTTCTTTAATCTTACTTTCTTTACCAACTAGGATTGGAATACCTAATTTTGAATTCTTGAATGCTATAGCAGCTTTTAAAGTATTTTCATCTTCACCATCTGCGAAAACAATTTTTTTCTGATTTTTTTTAATAAATGAATTTATACCTTGCATGATAGTTACGGTTGGGTCTAGTCTTTGTTTTAGTTGATCTTTATAAGCGTCAAAATCATCTATATTTTTTCGAGCTACTCCACTATGTATAGCTGCTTTTGCTACAGCTGCTGGTATTACACTAATTAATCTTGGATCAAATGTTGATGGAATAATATAATCTTTTCCATAATGTGGTCTTTCTCCACCCATAGCTGCAACAACTTCATCAGGAACATCTTCTCTTGCAAGTTCAGCTATTGCATTAGCTGCAGCAACTTTCATTTCTTCATTTATCGTTTTGGATCTAACATCTAAAGCTCCTCGAAAAATGTAAGGAAACCCAATTAAATTATTTACTTGATTGGGATAATCTGATCTCCCTGTTGCAACAATTGCATCATTTCTAACCTCACTAATTTCTTCTGGAGTAATTTCAGGATCAGGATTTGCACAAGCAAATATAATTGGATTTTTTGCCATAGATTTAACCATCTCTTTTTTTAGAACACCTTTTGCAGATAATCCTAAAAAAACATCTGCACCTTTAACAGCATCCTTTAAAGTTCTGTGCTTGGTTTTTACTGCGTATCTAGATTTCCATTGATCAATTCCCTCAGTTCTTCCCTCATAAATAACGCCCTTTCTGTCTAGCATTATTATATTTTCAGATTTTACTCCTGAGTTTTTAAATAACTCAGTACAAGCTTGTGCTGAAGCTCCTGCACCATTAACTACAACTTTAATTTTTTTAATTGATTTACCACTAATATCTAAAGCGTTAATTAATGCTGCAGTTGTTATAATTGCTGTTCCATGTTGATCATCATGAAAAACAGGAATATTCAAAATTTCTTTTAATTTTTGTTCAATTATAAAACAATCTGGGGCCGCTATATCTTCTAAATTTATCCCACCAAAGCTAGGTGCAAAATTTTTAATTGAATTTATGATTTCATTTGAATCTTTACAATCAATTTCTAAATCTATTGAATCGATATCTGCAAATCTCTTAAATAATACGGCCTTTCCTTCCATCACAGGCTTTGATGCAAGAGCACCTAAATTTCCCATTCCTAATATTGCTGAACCATTACTTATTACTGCAACAAGGTTTCCTTTACTTGTGTAATCATAAGCTGCTTCTGGGTTTTCACTTATTTTTTTTACAGGAGCAGCAACTCCTGGAGAATATGCTAAAGCTAGATCACGCTTTGTTGTCATATTTTTTGAAGAAATAATCTCAATCTTGCCAGGTTTTTTGTCTTTATGAAAATCTAAAGCTTCTTTATCTGTGTAATGATCAATTTTTGTTTTTTTCATTTATGATAACAATAAGTGTACAATTGGGGTAAAATTAAGACTAATATGATTTATGAACTTACTTAAGTCAACAGGCACATTCGGTTTTTATACTATCATTAGTAGATTGCTTGGTTATTTAAGAGATATTTTAATAGCAATTTTTCTAGGAACAGGGATGTTGGCTGATGCTTTTTTTGTAGCATTTAGAATTCCAAATACTTTTAGAAGATTATTTGCTGAAGGCACTTTTAATGCAGCATTCGTTCCAAGCTATTCATCAGAAATTACTAAAGGAAAAAAACAATCAAACAAATTTGCTAATGATATCTTTAATCTTCTTTTTTTAGGTTTGTTATTCTTAACAATAATAATTGAAATTTTTATGCCTGCATTTGTTTCAATTATTGCTCCAGGATTTGTGGGTGATTTAGAAAAAATGGAGGTAGCTATAAATTTAACAAGAATTACTTTCCCCTTTTTATTTTTTATTTGTCTAGCTTCATTTTTTTCTGCAATTTTAAATTCACATAATAAGTTTGCTGCAGCAGCAGCAGCCCCAATAATTTTGAATATTGTTTTAATTTTGGTCTTAATTTTTTCTAGGTCTTTAGGTGACCAGTTAGTTTATTATTTATCTTATGGAGTTTCTTTAGCTGGTTTCCTACAGTTTATATTTTTATACAAATACGTTTCTAAATATTATTCACTAGAATTTAATTTTAATTTAAAAGTAAGCAATAAAGTTAGATTTTTTTTTAAAAAACTTTTGCCAAGTATTTTTTCCTCTGGAGTAACTCAAATAAATATCTTAATTGGAACAATAATTGCATCTTTTCAAGCAAGTGCAGTTTCTTATTTATATTATGCAGATAGAATTTATCAAATTAACCTAGCTATAGCTGGTATTGCAATTGGTGTTGTTATACTCCCACAACTTTCAAAATATGTTCAATCTAGAAAAAAAAATAAGATTTTATTTATACAAAATAAAGCTCTTGAATTAAGTTTATTCTTAAGTTTCCCTGCAACTATTGCTTTAATCATAGGATCGGAACAAATTATTTCAGCTTTATTTGGCTATGGGTCTTTTAATGAAAATTCAGTGAACAACTCAAGCTTAGCCCTATATTATTTTGCTTTAGGTCTGCCTGCTTTTGCCATGATAAAAGTTTTTTCAAGTTTTTTCTTTGCAAATCATGATACCAAAACCCCATTTTACATTTCTTTGATTTCAGTATTAGTTAATATTTTTATAAGTTTGTATTATTTTAGTGAAATTGGTTTTATAATAATCCCTATAGCCACGTCTATTTCATCTTGGTTTAATTCAATATTATTATTTTTATTTTTAAAAAATCGACAATTATTCTATTTTAATCAAATTTTTTTTATTAAATTTATTAAAATAATTTTTGCATCAATTATGATGGGTTTATTTTTTAACTTTTTGTTAAATTTTTTCCAAAATGAATTAGCATTTAATCAATCTATTAAATCTTTATATTTAGTTTTATCTGTTATATTGGGATTATTGTTTTATTTAATTGTGTGTTATTTCATCAAAGCTTTTCAAATGGATGATATTAAATTAAAGTACTAATTTTATGGGTAAAAAAATTTTCTCTGGTGTCCAGCCAACAGGCAATCTTCATTTAGGAAATTATTTAGGCGCCATAAAAAACTTTGTAGATTTAAATAATGATAACGAGAACGAATGTATTTTTTGTGTAGTTGATCTACATGCCATTACAGTAAAGCAAGATCCTAAAGAATTAAAAAATAACATTAGAGAAACTGTTGCAACTTTTATAGCAAGTGGAATAGATCCTAAAAAAAGTATAATTTTTAATCAATCTAGAGTGGCGGCTCACGCAGAAGGAGCATGGATATTAAGCTGTGTTGCTAGAATGGGCTGGTTAAATAGAATGACCCAATTTAAAGAGAAAGCTGGAAAAGATAAGGAGAAAGCTAGTATTGGATTATACTCTTATCCAGTTCTAATGGCTGCTGATATTCTTTTATACGATGCCACTCATGTTCCTGTGGGTGATGATCAAAAACAACATTTGGAATTATGTAGAGATATAGCTCAAAAATTTAATAATGATTTTGATGTAGAAAACTTTCTTCAAGTTCCGGAACCTTTAATTCAAAAAGAGTTTTCAAGAATAATGAGTTTAAAAGATGGTTCAAAAAAAATGAGTAAATCAGAATTATCAGATTTAAGTCGAATAAATTTAACAGACGATAAAGATCAAATAATAAACAAAATCAAAAAAGCAAAAACTGATCCTTTGCCTATGCCGCAAGATATAAAGGAGCTTGATGAAAGATTAGAGGCAAGGAATCTTTTAGGAATTTATTCAAGCTTAACTAATTCTACATTACAAAACTCAGTAAAAAATTTTTCAGGTAAAAATTTTTCAGAATTTAAAGAACAATTAGCTGAAGAACTTGTTAATAAAATTGAACCTATTTCTAATGAGATAAAAAAACTTTTAGGAGATAAAAGTTACTTAGATGAAATTCTTCTAGATGGAGTTGAAAAAGCAAATATGATTGCTTCTAAAAAGATTGAAAGAATTAAAGAAATAGTAGGTTTTTAAAATAAATTTATTATCGAGTTTTAATTTTTAAAATATTCACTATATATAATTTATGTTCGTACAAACAGAAGTAACACCAAATCCAAATTCTTTGAAATTTATTCCTGGGAAGAAAGTTTCAAATAGTGGTCCTTATGAAATTACAAATAAAGAGGATATGAACAATGAATTGGTGAGAAATATTTTGTCGATAAATGGTGTTGAGGGCATTTTTTTAGGTCAAGATTTTATATCAGTAAATAAGAATGAAAAAATTAAGTGGGATGAAATAAAACATATCGTAATTTCTCTAATTAATGATTTTTATGCAAACGGTAAAGAGTTTGTAATTGATGAAAATATAAAAGAAGAAGATTTAGATTTAGGTGAAATAGAGACAAAAATTGTAAAAATTTTAGAGGAAAAAATAAGACCTGCAGTTGCAAGGGATGGAGGGGATATAAAATTTAAAGAATTTAAAGATGGTGTTGTAAAGGTCCAACTTCAAGGAAGTTGTTCTGGTTGTCCCAGTTCAACTATGACTTTAAAACAGGGTGTTCAAAATCTTTTATGTCATTATTTACCTGAGGTAAAAGAGGTTGTTGCAATACAGTAAAAATTTATGAGAAAAATTAGAAAATCAGGTTTTTTAAAAAATAAAAGCTTAAATCTAGTTTCTCGATTTTTTTTAAGTTCTTTTATTGTGATTTCATTTTTTTATGTGACTCCTATAATTATTAATTTTACTGATAAAAATTTTATTAATAAAGAATTTACAAATAATTCAAAAAATATTTTAAATAAAACTCTAAACAAAGATGAACTAATAGAAGAAGATTTATTAGCAGATACTGATGAGAGAGATTTATTATATGATATTTTAGAAGAAAATAATTCTGAAATTAATTTAGTAAGATATACAACATCTGAAATTGAATCTTTGTTTAAAGAAGTAAATTATAATTTAAAAGATGTAAGAAATACAAAATTAGTAAAACCAATCGATATTGGTCTTTTGCCTAATGAAATCAAAAACATTGGAAATACTAAAAAAAGAAAAGATATTTTTATAAAAATTGTACTTCCACTAATAGTAAAGGAAAATAACAAAATCAGAGTTGATAGAAAAAGGTTATTTACAATTCTAAACAAGAACAGCAATACTGATATTGAAAAAAAATGGTTAGAAAAAAAGTATAAACAATATGGTGTAAGAAAAAATGACTTATCTACTTTAAAAATAAGAATGGATGAAATTCCAGTTTCATTGGCAATAGCTCAAGCGGCTAAAGAAACTGGCTGGGGTACATCAAGATTTGCTTTAAAGGGAAATGCTTTATTTGGACAATGGACTTGGTCTGGAGAGGGATTAAAACCTAAAAATGCAGAAGAAGGTAAAGATCATAAAGTTATGAAATTTCATAGCTTACAGCTGTCTGTAAGAGCATATTTAAGAAATTTAAATACACACTCAACATATAGAAATTTAAGGAAAGCAAGAACAGAACTTAGAAATCAAAATAAACCTTTAGATAGTCTAATTTTGTCTAAACATTTAGATAAATATGCGGAAACAGGAAACCAATATATAGAGGTTTTACAAAAAATTATTGAACAAAATAACTTAAAAGATTTTGATGAAGCAAGATTGTTGCCATCAAGCAAAGATTTAGAGAGTTTAATTTAATTTTCTTTTATAGGAAATTGCACGCCAAACCATCTCCATTTTCCATCATCATTTAGAGAACAATTAATTCTTCCTCTCCTTGGTTTGAATGGTTCTCTAAATTCAATCGTCAAAGAGTTGTTAGCAAATGTTGTTTTTGATTTATCCCAAACATCTCCCTCATTAGAATAGCAATTAATATTAGATAAATTTTTTTGCTCCTTAAAAAACTCAACTTTGAATTTTGGAGGGTTTGTGTTTTTGAATAATTGTTTTTCCTCAGGAAATATTCTTTTATATTCAAGCGGAAAATAATTTATTATTGATTTAAATCTTTTTATTTCTCCATATTTTTCATTAATTGGAAATCTAGGTAATTCAAATTTATCTTTATTTAAATCAATAACACCAGAGTGCTGACCAAAAGCATATTTGAAATTTTTAGATATATAGTCTTTCATAAATTTAGAGTATTCACCAAAGGGATATGAGAATAGGTTAGGGACATAATCAAGTTCCCTTAGAAAAATTTTATTAGCCGTTTCGATATCTAAAATAAACTCTTCATTGCTTACATCTATGAGATATTCATGAGTATGAGAATGATGTCCTATTTTTGCAAATTCATTCCCTTCAACCTCTTTAATTTGCTCCCAAGTCATATAACCTCTTTTTCCCACTGGTTCAGTTGAAACAAATAAAATAAACGGAATTTTATTTTCTTTTAGATAAGGCCATGCTTCAGTATAAAAAGATTCAAAAGCATCATCTATAGTTATAAGAATTTCTTTTTTTTGTTTTGGTTTATTAAACTGTTCATCAAAATTATTTGGATTATGAAAATTAAAATCTGAGTTCTTAATAATATTTATATGTTCTTCAAATATATCCATTTTAATATTGGTTGAGGGGTACTTATTCTCATTAAAACGATGATACATAATTGATAGAATTCCTTCATCATTTGAATAGTATTTGATATTATTTTCATCTGATTTAGAACTGATATTAGAAAATAAAATAATTATGAATAAACTGATAATTGATGTAGCCAGTGAAAAAATTTTTTTAATGATCATAACTAGTAATGATATTTATAATATTACTAAAGAGAATACTAAAATTAATTATGAAAAATTAACTTTAATTATTAATGATTTTTTAAATTCTCATCAATTAAACTTGAAAGATATTAATACAATTTATTTAAATAGGGGGCCTGGAAGTTTTGCAGGAATAAGAAATTCATTTTCTATAGTTAAAGCATTTAATTTAACTAATAATATTGATTACTATTGTTATAGTATTCAAGATTTCAAAGGTGAAAAAGACATAAAATACGAAAATATCCCTGATTTGTGCGATAAATTTAATATTAAAAAAAATTTGATTAACCCTATTTATTTAAGTTAAAATTATTTTATGTCAGAAACAATAGAGCAAAAATGTATAGCAAAAGGAGTTAAATTAACTGATCAAAGAAGAGTAATTGCACAAGTAATGTCCGAGTCTTCTGACCATCCCGATGTAGATGAACTTTATAATAGAGTGTCTAAAATTGATCCAAAAATAAGTATTGCAACTGTTTATAGAACGGTAAAACTATTTGAAGAGTCTGGAATATTAACAAAGCACGAGTTTAAAGGTGGAAAAGCTAGATATGAAGAATTAAATGAAGGCCATCACGATCATTTAATAGATGTGAAAACTGGTGAAATCATAGAATTTGTAGACGAAGAAATTGAAAAGTTGCAAAAAAAAGTTGCAGAAAAATATGGATATAAATTAGTGGACCATAAATTAGAATTATATGGGGTTAAGAAAAAATCCCAATAATTATGAATCAAAAAATATTTATTAAAACTTTTGGATGTCAAATGAATGAGTATGACTCTAATAGAATATATGATTCAGTTAAAAAAATTGGTTATGAAAAGACAGAAAAATATGAAGAAGCAAACTGTTATCTTTTGAATACATGTCACATCAGAGATAAGGCAAAAGAAAAGGTTTATCACGAAATAGGTAGAGTAAAAAAAATTTTTAGATCTAAAAAAAAACCATTGGTCATTATTGCTGGGTGTGTAGCTCAAGCAGAAAATCAGGAAATGCTTAAAAGAGAACCTTATATAGATTTAGTTATTGGTCCTCAAGCCTATCATAAAATTAATGATACTATTTTAAATTATACTGAGAAAAAGAAAAAGATAGAAGAGACCGAGTTTGATGCAGTTTCTAAATTTAAATATTTAAGCAAAATAAAAAATGAAGCTGGAAAAGTTTCATCTTTTTTAACTATTCAAGAAGGATGTGATAAGTTTTGTCATTTTTGTGTGGTCCCATATACAAGAGGACCAGAATATTCTAGACCATTTAAACAAATTTTGGATGAAGCAAAATATTTAGCTGATAATGGTGCAAAAGAAATAATTTTACTTGGTCAAAATGTAAATGCTTATGATAATGAAGGATACAGACTATCAGATTTGATTTTAAATATTGAAAAAATATCTGAAATTAAAAGAGTTAGATATACAACATCTCACCCAAAAGATATGACTGAGGATTTGATTGAAGTATATAAAACCTCTAAAAAGTTAATGCCACTTGTGCATTTACCCGTCCAAAGTGGATCTAATAAAATTTTAAACTCAATGAATAGAAAACATACTATTGATGAATATCTAAATACTTTTGATAAATTAAAAGAAATTAATCCAAAGATAGAATTTTCAAGTGATTTTATTATAGGTTATCCCGGTGAAGAAGATCAGGATTTTAAAGATACCTTTAATTTAATTGAAAGGGTTAAATTTATTAACTCTTACTCTTTCATCTTTAGCCCAAGACCTGGAACAGTGGCTGAAAATTTAGACTTAATTGAAAAAAAAATTTCTTTTAAAAGATTAGAAAAAATTCAAAATGTTTTATTCGAAAATCAAATCCAAATGAACAACTCATTGAAGGGAAAAGTTATAGATGTTTTGGTTGAAAATTTAACCGACGATAAAAGCAAAGCTTTTGGTAGATCTGAGTATATGACATCTGTAATTTTTAATGGTAAAAAGAATGATATTGGAAAAATAGTGCAAGTGAGAATTAAAGATAGTAATAGAAATACTTTATTCGGTGAAGTTATAACTAATTCGGATCAGAAGGTTGCATAGAATTTGAGTGGAATAACTAAAAAAAATATCGATCAGTCTTTAAAATTTGTTTATTCAGATAACAATTCTTTAAGCGTTATATTTCACGACAATAACTTGTTAATGGGTGTTGTTGGGGAATTTAATAAAAATTTACAAGAATTAGAAAAAATTACAAATTGTAGCTTGTATTCAAGGGGAAATTCAATTTTAATTAAATCAACACCTGAAAAGAATGAAAAAATTAAAAATGCTATTCAATTTTTGGCTAATCAGTTTATTAATAATGGAAGTATAGAGAATAAAGATATACTTTCATCGGTTGATAACTTTATGATTAATGAAAAAGTAAAAAATAATAACGTTACAGATATTATCAAAACTCCAAAAAAATCTATAATTCCTAGATCTGAAAAACAAAAAAGCTATGTGAGAGCTTTGAGGGAGAGTGATATTGTAATTTCAGCCGGACCAGCGGGAACAGGAAAAACTTTTCTGGCAGTCGCTGTAGGTCTAACTATGCTTTTAGAAAAAAAGATTGAGAGAATTATTCTTTCAAGACCAGCTGTAGAAGCAGGCGAGCGTTTGGGATTTTTACCTGGTGATATGAAGGAAAAAGTAGACCCTTATCTAAGACCTTTATATGATTCTTTATATGATCTCTTCGACTTTGAAAAAATACAAAGAATGATTGAGATTGGAGATATAGAGATTGCACCTTTAGCTTTTATGAGAGGTAGAACTCTAAAAAATTCCTTTGCAATTTTAGATGAAGCACAAAATGCTACGGATACTCAGATAAAAATGTTTTTAACACGTATTGGAGAAAATTCTAAAATTGTTGTAAATGGTGACCCATCTCAAATTGATTTACCAAATAAAAGTATGTCAGGATTAGTTCGATCAAAAGAGTTACTAGGGCATTTAAAGGAAATATCCATAGTTGATTTTGATCATTCAGATGTAGTCAGACATCCACTTGTTTCTAAAATAGTCAAAGCATACTCAAATAATGATTAGTATTAATGTCTTCTCAGAGGAGAAGGCTTGGTCAAAAAGACTTAAAAATAAGGACATTTTTTTTAAAAAAATATGTAAAGCTTTTCCAAAAAAATATAAATTTTTGAATAAAAAAGTAACCTTAACACTATTACTTTCAAATAATCAGAATATTAAAAAATTAAATAAAGTTTTTAGAAAAAAAAATAAATCTACTGATATATTATCTTTTCCATTAGATAAAAAAATAAAAATTTCAAAAAATACTTATCTTGGAGACATTATCATTAGTTATAATTATCTAGACAAACCAAGATCACAAAATTTAAAATCTTTTAAAGAAAAAGTTACTAAATTATTCATACATGGTTTTCTTCATCTTTTAGGTTTTGATCATAAAAAAAATAAAGATTATTCCAAAATGTTAAAAGAGGAAAATCTATTATTTAAATCTGTACAATCAAAAATAAGTTAAATTGAAAAATAAATTTTATATTGAATTAATTTATTTAATTTTATTAGGAGCGCTTACTTCCTTAAGTTTGCCACCATTTAATTATGTTGTAATAAATTTTTTAACTTTTAGTTTATTCTATATATTTTTAACAAAAAAAATTAAGTTTTATAAAAATAAAAGAATATTTTTTCTTTATGGTTGGTTATTTGGGTTTGGTTATTTTGTAAGTAATTTATATTGGATCTCAATATCATTAACTTTTGATCAAAATTTTAAGTTTTTAATACCTTTTACAATAATATTAATACCTGGTTTCTTAGCCTTGTTTTATGCTTTAGTTGCTTATCTATTTGTGGTTTTAAAGCCAAATAATAATTTAAGCTCATTTTTTCTTTTTTCTTTAATATTTGGAATAGTGGAATTTGTGAGAGGATCAATACTCACTGGTTTCCCTTGGAATTTAATTGCTTATAGTTTCTCTAATCAAATCGAAATTTTAAATATTACATCAGTCATAGGCACATACAGCTTTAATCTTTTCTGTATTTCATTATTTACAAGTCCATCAATATTCATTTTAAGAAAGAATAAAAAAGATATTACTATTTGTGTTGCATTTCTTATTACAACGATGTCATTTTATATACTTGGTTCACAAAATTTAGAAAAATTTAATAATCAAGAAGCAAAAAAACTTGATTATAAACTAAGAATTTTAAGTTCAAATATAAGTATAGATAGGTTTTATAACAATGTTGATCCTATAACTGCAATAGAAGAGCTAATTGAAATCAGCTCTCCTAAAAAAAATCAAAATATAATTTTTATTTGGCCAGAAGGTATTATTCCAGGTATTTCACAAGACCAACTAAAAGAATACAAATGGTTATTTGAAAATAAATTCAACGAAAATCATTTATTAGCAATTGGGATAAATAGCAAAGAAGATGAAAATAAAACTATTAAATATTTTAATTCATTAACTATTTTTGATTATGACCTTAATGTAATAAATTCATATAACAAAATTAATCTTGTTCCTTTTGGTGAATTTTTACCTTTTGAAAACTTATTAAAAAGTATTGGTTTAAAAACAATTACTAATGACTATCAATCATATTCAAAAGGTGAACAAAGAAACATAATTAATCTGAAATATAATAATTTATCACTTAAAATATTACCCCTTATTTGTTATGAGATAATTTATTCAGGTAATATTTTCACAAATAGTAAGTTTGATTATATTGTAAATATTTCTGAAGATGGCTGGTTTGGTAAATCAATTGGACCAGAGCAACATTTAACTCATAGTATTTTTAGAGCGATAGAGAGTGGGAAATATGTTTTAAGGTCTGCGAATAATGGGACAACAGCAATTATTAATCCACTAGGAGCTATTGAGCAAAAAGTTGATATAAATAAATCAGGTTACATTGATTTAATTGAGTCTAGAAAAATTGAGACAACTCTATTTGCAAAATTTGGAAACAAAATTTTTGGATTTATAATTTTATTGTATATTTTTTTGATATTTTCATTTAAGAAACTTAGAAATGAGTAATTTAAAAAATTATCTTTTCACAAGCGAGTCTGTCTCTGAAGGCCATCCGGATAAAGTCTCTGATAGAATTTCAGATATGGTTGTTGATAGTTTTATTTCTGGAGATCCGTATTCTAGAGTTGCCTGCGAAACACTAACTACTACAAATAAAGTTGTTTTAGCTGGTGAAATAAGGGGACCAGAAATTAAAAAAGATGAATTAATTCAAAAAGTAAGGAATTGTATAAAAGATATTGGTTATGACCAAGAAGGATTTACTTGGAAAGAAGCCACAAAAATTGAAAGTCATTTACATTCCCAATCAGCTGATATTGCTATGGGAGTGGACTCATCAGGAAATAAAGATGAAGGAGCTGGAGATCAAGGTATCATGTTTGGATACGCATGTAATGAAACAGATGTTTTAATGCCAGCACCAATTCATTATTCTCATAAAATTTTAAGATTGATGGCGGAAGACAGAAAGTCAGGAAAGTTAAAAAATATTGAACCAGACTCAAAAAGCCAAGTAACATTTGAATATGTTGATGGAAAACCTTCAAAAGTAAAATCTGTAGTTATCTCTTCACAACATTCAGCTGATGTTAATCAAGCACAAGTAAGAGATTTATTAAGACCTTATATGTTAAAATCTATTCCTGAGAATTTTCTTAATGGTTTCAATGAAGATGAGTTTTATGTAAATCCAACAGGTAATTTCGTAATTGGTGGTCCCGATGGAGATTGTGGTTTGACAGGTAGAAAAATTATTGTCGATACATATGGTGGCGCTGCACCTCATGGTGGTGGTGCTTTTTCAGGAAAAGATCCAACTAAAGTTGACAGATCGGCAGCTTACGCGGCAAGGTATATTGCTAAAAATGTTGTGGGTTCAAAAATTGCTGAAAAATGTTTAATTCAATTAGCTTATGCAATTGGTGTATCAAAACCACTTTCTATTTACGTTGATTTATTTGATAACGACATAGATAAAAATAAATTTGTTGTCGAAAAGATTAAAGAAAATTTTGATTTGAGCCCTAGAGGTATCAGAGAAATGTTAAATTTAAATAAACCAATATATGAAAAAACAGCCGCCTATGGTCATTTTGGTAGAGCGCCTGAAGAAAATGGTTCATTTTCATGGGAAAAAACTGATAAAACTAACGTTTTTTTTAAATAGTTTCTGTTGAATTAAAAAAAAACTTTAATATATTGCACCTACATTATTGAACTTTACAAAATGGGCTGAAGCCCATTTTTTTTTGGAGCAAACAAAATTATGTTGAATAAAAGAGCAGATAAACTTGAATTATTAAGAATTGCTGAAGCTGTAGCTTTAGAAAAATCAATTGATAGAGAACTAATTATAAGTTCTATGGAAACTGGTATTGCTAAAGCGGCAAAATCAAAATTTGGTCAGGAAAATGAAATCAAAGTTTCTATAAATAGAGACAATGGAGATATTGAGCTTTTTAGAAAATTGATAATCACTGAAAATCCTGAAAATGTAAATACAGAGATAAAATTGGAAGATGCAATTAATTTGAATGAATTAAACAAAGATAAGTCTATTGGTGACGAAGTATTACAGCCACTTCCTTCATTTGATTTTGGAAGAATAGCTGCACAAACTGCAAAGCAAGTGATTAGTTTTAATGTAAGAGAAGCTGAAAGAGAAAGACAATTTAATGATTTCATTGACAAGAAAGATTCTATTTTAAGTGGAATTGTAAAGAGATTAGAATTTGGAAATGTAATTGTTGATTTAGGAAGAACTGAAGCAATAATTCAAAAAAATGAATTAATACCTCGTGAAAACATTAAAGCAGGTGATCGTATAAAAGCTTATTGTTATGATGTTAGAAGAGAACCTAGAGGGCAACAAATATTTTTATCGAGAGCTCATCCTAAATTTATGGAAAAGCTTTTTGTTCAAGAAGTTCCCGAAATTTATGATGGACTAATAGAAATTAAATCATCTTCAAGAGATCCTGGAAGTAGAGCTAAAATATGTGTTAAAGCAGTTGATACATCTTTAGACCCAGTAGGTGCTTGCGTAGGTATGAGAGGTTCAAGAGTTCAAGCTGTTGTAAATGAACTTCAAGGAGAGAAAATTGATATAGTTAATTGGTCAGAAGACCCTGCTATGTTGGTTTCAAATGCGTTATCCCCTGCTGAAGTACAAAGAGTTAACGTTGATAGTGAAAGAAAAAAACTTGATGTAATTCTTACCGAGGAAAATTTAAGCAAAGCAATTGGAAGAAGAGGTCAAAATGTAAGACTTGCGACAAAACTCTTAAATTATGAAATTAATATAATGACAGATGCAGAAGACTCTGAACGAAGACAATTAGAATTTAAAGAAAAAACAGAGAACTTTGTAAAAAATTTAGAGTTAGATGAAACGCTGGGTCAGTTACTTGTTGCCGAAGGTTTTTCAACTATTGATGACATTAAAGATAGTTCAGCTGAAAATTTAATGAAGATTGAAGGTATAGAAGAAGATACTGCTAAAGCATTGATAGAAAGAGCTAAAGAGTTTCATGAAAAGGATCAAGAGGATATTTCTCAGAGAATTAAAGAATTAGGTCTGGAAGATGCCTTGATAAATTTAAAGGGATTAACACCAGGAATGCTAGTTACACTTGGTGAACAAAAAATTTTAAGTTTAGAAGATTTTGCAGACTTAGCATCTGATGAATTAACTGGTGGTTATGACGTGGTTAAAGGTGAGAGAGTGAAAATCCAAGGTTATCTAGAAGATTTTGCTTTATCTAAAGAGGAAGCGGATGAACTAATTATGTCTGCCAGAAACATTGTTTATAAAGATTGAGTGATGAGGTATGGAGAAAAAAACAAAATTAACAATTTCAGGCTCAGCCAAAAAATCAATCAAGAATATTGAGATTGCTAAATCTCAAGGAAAAAATTCTGTAGTAATTGAAAAACAAACTGGAAAATTCTCGAGTAGAGGAGGATCATTTAAATCTAATACGAATAAGCCAAGAATAACCTCAACTTTCAACAGAGGAACACCATTAAAACCTTCATTTAATCCTAAATCACCCCCTATAACAAACGATTTTGAAAAGAGAAAACTAGCAGAGCAAAGAGCTACTAAACGACTTAAAGGAGATAATGAAAACAAAGATAAAAAGACTTTAAAGGCAGGAATAAAAAAGAGAGAGTTAAAGTTAACTGTATCAAGAGCGCTAAGTGATGAGATTGATGCAAAACAAAGAAGTTTAGCATCAGTAAAAAGAGCAAGACAAAAAGAAATTAAAAATGCTACGAAAGATGACTCTCAAGAAAATTTAAAACCGATTAAAAGAGATGTTAATATTCCTGAAGCAATCACAGTAAGAGAACTTGCAAATAGAATGGCTGAACAGTCAAGCAATGTAATTAAGCATTTATTTGGTATGGGTGTTACTGTGACTATCAATCAGACCTTAGCTGCAGATACTGCAGAATATTTAGTTAAAGAATTTGGTCACAATCCAATTAGGGAAGAGAAAGCGGAAGAAATAATTCAAAAAATAAAAGCTTCGAGAACTGAAAATTTAAAAAATCGACCCCCAATAGTTACCGTCATGGGTCATGTTGATCACGGTAAAACCTCAGTGCTAGATGTACTCAGAAGTGCAAACGTAGTTTCAGGAGAATTTGGTGGAATAACTCAACATATTGGAGCTTATCAAATTGAGAGCCAAAATAATAAATTAACATTTATTGATACACCAGGCCACGCTGCTTTTACAGAGATGAGAGCAAGAGGATCAAAATTAACAGACGTAGTTGTTTTAGTAGTCGCTGCTGATGATGGGGTTAAACCTCAAACAGTTGAGTCTATTAAACATGCTAAAGCTGCAAATGTTCCAATAGTTGTAGCAATAAATAAATGCGATCTACCAGAGGCAGATCCACAGAAAATAAAAAATCAATTATTAGAACACGAATTGATCGCTGAAGATTTATCTGGTGATACTTTAATGGTTGAAATTTCAACTAAAACTAAACAAAACTTAGATAAATTAGTTGAGTCTATAATACTTCAAGCGGAGATTTTAGACCTTAAAACAGATTATGAATCTAAAGCTACAGGTATAGTTTTAGAGTCAAAAATTGATGTTGGTAGGGGTCCAGTTGCAAATATAATTATTACTACTGGAACACTTAAGAAAGGTGATTTTTTTGTAAGTGGTTTAAAATGGGGAAAAGTTAGAGCAATTATTAATGATAAAGGACAAAATATTAATGAAGCCTTACCTTCAACTCCTGTTGAAATTTTAGGTATTAATGGTGCGGCCAAAGCTGGAGATGATTTTATTGTTCTAGATACCGAAAAAGAAGCTAAAACATTGAGTGAAAATAGAGCTCAAGAAAGTAAAGATGGAAAAAATCCACTAACTTTTGCAACTCAAGATTCTGCTTTCTCAGATAAATCCACAGAAGAATTAAATTTAATTATTAAATCTGATGTACATGGATCATCAGAAGCAATTAAAAATGCAATTAGCCAAATTAAGCATGATGAAGTCAAACCTAAAATAATTTTAGCAGATATTGGAATGGTAACAGAGACAGATGTTACATTAGCTAAAGCTTCAAATGCAGTATTAATAGCTTTTAATGTTAAACCAAGTAAAGAAGCAAAAAAACTTGCTGAAAATGAAAAAATAAAAATATCCTCATACAATATTATTTATGAAGTTTTAGATTATATTAAACAAAGAATGTCAGGATTATTGGCACCTGATGTCCAACAAACAATTACTGGTACAGCACAAATCTTGGAAATATTTAAAGTTTCAGGTGCTGGAAAAGTTGCAGGTTCAAAAGTAACCGAAGGAGAAATTAATAGTACTTCAGATGTTAGAATTATTAGGGACGGTGCTATTATTTATACTGGAAAAGTTTCATCAATATTTAGGGAAAAAAATCAGGTAAAACAGGTAAGTGGTGGTCAAGAATGTGGAATTACAGTCAAAGATTATATGGATTTCCAAAAAAATGACACAATAGAAGCTTTTAGTGTTACATCTACAGAGAGGTCAATTTAATGGCAGATAGAATAGGAAAACCGGTATCTCAAAGACAGCTTAGAGTAGGAGAAATGATCAAACAGTCTTTAAGCATGATTTTTATAAGGAATGAGGCTAAGGTGCCGAATTTAGAAACAAATACTATAACGGTTACTGAGGTTAGAATGAGTCCTGATTTAAAAATTGCTAAAGCATATGTCCTTCCATTGGGTGGAAAAGATGCTGAGGAAACAATTAATATTTTAAAGGAATACTCATTTTTAATTAGAAAAATTTTATCACAAAAAGTGGTTATGAAATTTTTACCAAAATTACTTTTTAGAAAAGACGAGTCTTTTGAGTATGCGGAAAAAATAGAAAACTTAATAAAACAAACAAATAAATAGGAAGAAAGAGGCATGAACAAAAAGGCACAAGAATTAGCAATGCATGATAAAGATACTGGATCTTCAGAGATACAAATCGCTTTGCTAACAGAGAAAATTGAAACTCTCTCTAAACATATCAAGCAATTCAAAAAGGATAAACATTCATCTGTTGGATTGTTGAGAGCGGTAAATAGAAGAAAGAAATTGTTAGAATACCTAAAGAAAAATAAAATGGATTCTTACAAAAATGTACTGTCGAAATTGAATTTAAGAAAATAGAAGTCAAGATAGATAGAACGGAATGGAACGAAACGAACGAAACGAAATGGAAATGAAATGTTTAAAGTATACAAGAAGGAAATTGAAGTAGCAGGGAAGAAGATAAGTTTAGAAACAGGTAAAGTAGCAAGACAGGCAGACGGTGCAATAATCGCAACATGTGGTGAGACAGTCGTACTAGCAACAGTTGTAGGAGCAAAAAAAGTAAATCCTGATATGGATTACTTTCCATTATCTGTAAATTACCAAGAAAAATATTATGCAGCTGGAAAAATTCCAGGTGGGTATTTTAAAAGAGAAGCAAGACCAACTGAGAGTGAAACATTAATCTCTAGATTAATTGACAGACCAATTAGACCTTTGTTTCCAGATGAATTTAAAAATGAAGTACAGTTATTACCAACAGTAATTTCATATGATAAAGAAAATGAACCAGATATTTTATCAATCACTGCTTCATCAGCTGCATTAGCTATATCAGGAATGCCATTCATGGGACCTGTGGGAGCTTCAAGAGTTGGTTTTATAGATGGAAAATATGTTTTAAACCCATCTAAAACAGAACTAGAAAAATCAAAATTAGATTTAGTTGTAGCAGGAACAAAAGATGCTGTGCTTATGGTTGAGTCTGAAGCAAATGGCTTAACAGAGGAAGAAATGTTAAATGCAGTTAAATTTGGTCATGAGGGATTTGTTCCAGTGATTGAAATGATTGAGGAACTTGCAAAAGAATGCAGAAAACCTGAGTGGACTGTTGAAAAGAAAGATCTATCAGAAGTTAAGAAAAAATTAGAGGAAACTTTCACAGAAGATCTTAAGAAAGCTTTTGCAACAAGAGATAAACAAGATAGATCAAATCAAATTTCAGAGATTACTGATAAAGCTAAAAAACTTTATGAGGAAGATGAAAACTATACTGATCTTGATGTTAACAGTCAGTTAAAAAATCTTGAAAAATCAATTGTTAGAACAGACATTCTAAAAAATAAAAATAGAATTGATGGAAGAGGTTTGTCTGACGTAAGACCTATTGAATGTGAAGTGGGTGTTCTACCAAGAGCTCATGGTTCTGCATTATTTACTAGAGGTGAAACTCAAGCAATTGTTGTTGCAACTTTAGGAACATCTGATGATGAACAAAGAATCGAAAGTTTAGATGGATTACAAAGAGAACGATTTATGCTTCACTACAACTTTCCTCCTTTCTCAGTTGGAGAAACTGGTAGAATTGGAACAGGTAGAAGAGAAATTGGCCATGGTAAATTAGCCTGGAGAGCAATTAACTCTTCATTACCCACAAAAGAAGCATTTCCATATACTTTTAGAGTAGTTTCAGAGATTACAGAGTCTAATGGTTCTTCTTCAATGGCTACTGTTTGTGGAACTTCTTTAGCATTAATGGATGCTGGAGTACCTATTAAAGAGCCAGTTGCCGGTATTGCAATGGGATTAATTAAAGAAGGCGATGAATTCAGCGTTCTTTCAGATATCCTTGGTGATGAGGATCATCTTGGCGACATGGACTTTAAAGTTGCTGGAACCAAAGATGGAATTACTTCTCTTCAAATGGATATCAAAATCACAGGTATTACATTTGAAATTATGGAGCAGGCATTAAGCCAAGCTAAAGATGGAAGAGTTCATATTTTAGGAGAAATGAATAAAGCATTGTCAGCTTCAAGATCTGATGTTGGAAAACACACTCCAAAAATGGAACAAGTTAATGTAGATAAAAAAGACATTGCTGCTGTCATTGGAAAAGGTGGCGCAACAATAAGAGAGATTGTTGAAAAATCAGGTGCAAAAGTAGATGTAAATGATGAAGGTGTAGTAACAGTTGCTGCTCCAGATGAAGAGTCTAGAAACATCGCAATGCAAATGATTAAAGATATCACTGCAAAAGCTGAATTAAACAAAATTTATTCAGGTAAAGTAATGAAGATTATGGAATTTGGTGCATTTGTTAATTTTTTAGGAAAACAAGATGGACTTGTTCATATCTCAGAACTTGCAGATAAAAGAGTAGCTAAAGTTACTGATGTCGTCAAAGAAGGTGACGAAGTAAAAGTTAAAGTGATTGGTTTCGATAGAGGTAAAGTTAAACTTTCTATGAAACAAGCTGCAGAATAAAGAATTAGAGGATGGCAGGTTCAAATCCTGCCACTCCTACCATGATTACATATTTGATAACCTCTATAATTTGTGCAGCAGGCCTATTATTTTATAACATTAAAAAAAGATTTACTGTCAAGATTACTTATGTTTTGTTATTTTTTATAACATACGGTCTTTTAGTTAATGCTATGCATGACGAAGGAGATTCAAATATCTACTTTGGAATATTATTTGCTTTTCCAGCCTTATTTGTAAGTATGATGTTCGCTCCCATTTTATCAGAGTCATTAACAGCCTTTCATGAAGGTATTAAATTAGTTCTTGAGCTAGTCCTAGAATATAAAGTTTATGCAGTAATAGTGGCTGTTGTAGCGATTTTGATTTATTTTTTTAGCTGATATTTTTAGGATCTGGCATCCCAACCTTGTTATATCCAGCGTCTACATAGTGAATTTCACCAGTAACACCATTTGCAAGGTCGCTTAATAGATATAAAGCTGAATTTCCAACGTCATGTATATCTACATTTCTCTTAAGGAAAGAATGGTCTTCATTCCATTTATATAAGAATTTTGCATCTCCGATAGCAGAAGCAGCCAATGTCTTGATTGGTCCAGCACTTATAGCATTTACTCTCATACCTTTGGTTCCTAAATCTCTTGCTAAATACTTAACACTTGCCTCAAGAGCTGATTTACAAACACCCATTACGTTATAATTTGGAATTGCTTTAGTAGACTCGTAAGTTAAAGTTAATAAACTTCCACCTTGTTTCATTACCTTTGAAGCTTCTTTTGCTACTTCTGTAAATGAAAAGCATGATATTAACATACTTCTTAAAAAGTTTTCTCTAGTCGTATTTAAATATTCACCTGATAACTCTGATTTATCTGAAAAAGCAACTGCATGGACTACAAAATCAATTTCACCCCATTGAGATTTGATATCTTCAAATAGTTTTACTACTTCTTCTTTTTTTTCAACATCACAACTAAATGTGACATTTGAATTTAATTTTTCTGCTAAAGGAACTACTCTTTTTTTTAAAGCGTCACCTAAATAAGTAAATGCTAGTTCAGCTCCTGCTTCAGCAAGTTTTTGAGAAATACCCCAGGCGATAGATCTTTCATTTGCAACACCCATGATTAATCCTTTTTTACCTTTCATTAAACTCATAAATTAAACCTTTTCAAAAATTAAAGCTGCATTAGTTCCACCAAAACCAAAGCTATTTGACATTACTGTATTTAAAGTTGCTCCCGTTTCAGTTTTTGAAACTATAGGAAATTTTTTAGCATCATCATCCATATCTGTAATATTTGCTGATCCTGTTATGAAATTGTTTTTCATCATTATCAAACAATAGATTGCTTCATGCACTGAAGCAGCTCCTAAAGGATGACCCGATAAAGATTTTGTTGAGCTTATTTTTGGAATGTCTTCTCCAAAAGTTTCTTTAATAGCATTAAGCTCAGTTATATCTCCAACTGGAGTAGATGTTCCGTGAGTATTAATGTAATCAATTTTATTTTTAGCAGTTGCCATCGCCATTTTCATACATCTGACAGCACCCTCTCCTGATGGAGCTACCATATCATATCCATCTGAAGTTGCTCCATAACCAGTTAATTCTGCGTATATTTTAGCACCTCGTGCTTTGGCATGTTCGTATTCTTCAAGTACTAATACGCCTGCACCACCTGCAATTACAAACCCATCTCTAGTTTTATCATAAGCTCTAGACGCAGATTGAGGAGTATCATTATATTTTGAAGACAATGCAGTCATTGCATCAAACATTGCTGTCATTGCCCAATGAATTTCTTCACTTCCACCTGCAAAAACAATATCCTGTTTGCCCATTTGAATTAATTCCATAGAATTTCCTATGCAGTGTCCACTAGTTGCACATGCAGAACTCATTGTGTAGTTGGTTCCTTTAATTTTAAATGGTACTGCAAGTGTTGCTGAAGCAGTACTGGCCATTGTTCTTGGAACAATAAAGGGTCCCATTAGTTTTGGAGTTTTAGCTCTAGTTTTGTCTGCTGCAAGTATTACGTTTTCAATTGATGGGCCACCGGAACCCATTACAATCCCAGTTTTAAAATTACTTACTTCACTTTCTTCTAATCCAGAGTCTTCAATAGCCTCTTTCATTGCAATATAATTGTAAGCTGAGCCTGATCCCATAAATCTAATTGTTTTTCTATCTATATGATCCTCAAGTTTAATATTTGGTTTACCATGAACATGGCTTTTCAGGTTATGCTCTTTATAATCTTCAGCATAAGAAATTCCTGATTTTGAATTTAATAAAGATTGATGAACTTCTTCTTGATTATTTCCTAAACAAGAAACAACACCTAAACCTGTAATAACCACTCTTCTCATTATTTAAATAACCCCACTTTTAAACTTTCTGCTGAATATATTTTTTTATTATCTGCAAGAACAATTCCATTTGCAAGCCCAACAGTTGTTCCACCAGGAGACATAATTTTTTTCATATCTATTTCATATCTTACATTTTTTACACTCTGTAATACTTCACCTGTAAATTTCACAGCACCCACTCCTAGAGCTCTTCCTTTTCCAGGATTTCCTAGCCAACCTAGAAAAAAACCTACCAGTTGCCACATAGCATCTAAACCTAGGCACCCTGGCATAACTGGATCTTTTTTAAAATGACAATCAAAAAACCAAAGATCATCTTTAATATCTAATTCAGCTTTTAAAGAGCCTTTATTAAACGCTCCATTATTTTCATTGATTTCCGTTATTCTGTCAAACATAAGCATTGGCGGGAGTGGTAATTTTGCATTACCAGGACCAAAAAGATCACCATTCCCACAAGTTATTAGATCATCATAGGAGTATGAGTTTTTTTTCATATTAGAGCACCCTTAATACTTGATTTAATCCTAATATAATATAATAAAACACTATATATTTATTCATACTTTAGAATAATTATAAAAAACAATGCCAAAAAACTGTAATTTTATTGAAAAATTGAGAGAAGTTGGGCTTAGACCTACTAAGCAAAGAATAAAAATGTGTGAAGTTTTGTATAATAGAGAAAAAACTTTCCATTTCACAATTAACGATTTGGTTAAAATGATATCTGAAAAAATGAATGAAAAGATATCTCTAGCAACAGTTTATAACACAGTTCATGCATTTGAAAAAAAAGGATATTTAAAAGAAATTTCAATCGATAGTCATAAAAGTTATTTTGATACAAACACCTCAGCACATCATCATTTTTTTGATGAAGATACGCATGAGCTAATCGATTGTGATGAGAGCGATATAGACAAAATAAATATTAAAAAAAATATTACAGGAAAAAAAATAAATTCTGTTGAAGTGTTAGTTAGAGTTGCGAGTGATAATCAAACTCAAAAATAATTTAATTAAATCATACACTTAAAATCTACATTATAATAATTCTAAACTATTGACATACTGATAATATGCATTATATGATTTGTTAATCATTAAAAAGGAGAAAAAATGTCTTTAAAAGGAAGTAAAACAGAAGAAAATTTAAAAGAAGCATTTGCTGGTGAAAGTCAAGCAAATAGAAGATATCTTTATTTCGCACAAAAAGCTGACATAGAAGGTTACAATGATGTAGCTGCAGTTTTTAGATCAACAGCTGAAGGTGAAACTGGTCACGCACATGGTCATTTGGAGTATCTAGAAGAAGTTGGTGATCCAGGAACTGGTATGCCAATTGGTGAAACAAAAGCAAATTTAGCTTCGGCAGTACAAGGCGAAACTCATGAGTATACTGATATGTACCCTGGTATGGCTAAAACAGCTAGAGAAGAAGGCTTTGAAGAAATTGCTGACTGGTTTGAAACTTTAGCTAAAGCTGAAAAATCACACGCTGGTAAATTTCAAAAAACTTTAGAGTCTATTAGCTAATAAAATTTCTTAGTGGGCGTTAGTCGCCCACTAAAAACAACTCGAATTTCAAAAAACTTAATTATATGAGCAAAGAAGGAAGTTTAGGTGCACCTATACGACATCCTATAGATTTTGAGCATCCTGATTTTTTAAATCCTGAAAAATTAGATGCTGAAATGAGGAGAGTGTTTGATATTTGTCATGGATGCAGAAGATGTTTTAATCTCTGCGATTCATTTCCAAAACTATTTGACATGATTGATGAGTCTAAAAATGAGGATGTTGAAAGCTTATCTAGTGATCAATTTGCTCCTGTCGTTGATGCATGCACTTTGTGCGATATGTGTTTTATGACTAAATGTCCATATGTTCCACCTCATGATTTTGATTTGGATTTTCCACATTTAATGCTGCGATATAGAACGGCTCAAAAAAAATTAGGTAAATTACCAAGCGTACCAACACAATTAGCTCAAATAGATCGAAATGCTAAAATTGGTATTATGTTCTCAAAAATAGTTAACTGGGCATCAAATATTAAAAATAAATTAATTAGAAAAATATTAGAACTAATTACTGGAATAGATAAAAGAGTTCAGTTACCAAAATATAACTCAGAAACTTTTTCTAAATTTTTTAAAAAAAATAAAGATAAGATAAATTATCTAACACCTTCTAAAGATAGAAAAGTAGTTATTTATTCAACTTGTTTTGTAAATTTTAATAAAAAAAATACGGGTGTTGCTGCTTTAAAAGTTTTGAAAAAAAATGGTGTAGAGGTTCAAGAAGCTTATCCTGGTTGTTGTGGGATGCCATTTTTAGAGCAAGCAGATCTGCCAAAAGTTGTTGAACAAGCGAAAAAAGTTTCTAAAGATTTAATTGAATGGATTGATAAAGGATATAAAGTAGTAACCTTAACAGCTAGTTGTGGATTGATGTTAAAATTCGAATGGCCCTTGTTATTACCAAACGATGAAAAAATTAAAAAATTATCTTCAAATGTTATGGATATTGATGAGTATGTTGTGGATATTGCAAACAATGAGGGATTAGCAGAAGGATTAAATGAGATTGATGGAGGAGTAACCGTGCATCATGCTTGTCATGCTAGAGCACAGAATATGGGTATTAAAGCAAGAGATATGTTAAAATTGATACCAAACATTAAAATTGATGTAGTTGAAAGATGTGCAGGTCATGGAGGAACTTTTGGAGTAATGAAAGAAACTCATGATTTAGCAAATAAAGTTGGAAGACCTACAGCTAGACAAATAAAAACTAAAAATAATAAGTATATGGCTTCTGATTGTCCTTTAGCTGGTAAACATTTAAAACAGTTAGAAGTTGATACAAACATATCTAATGATGAGGCACTACACCCTATCGAATTGGTGGCAAAAAGTTATAACTTATGATCATGCCTAGAGAAAAAAGAGAAATTCAAAAAGAAGACATCATGCCTTTAGATGTTTATATAGAAAAGAGACGTGAATTAAGAAAAAGTATTGTTGATTATAAAAAAAATAGAAGAGTTGCTTTAGGGCCTTATGCTACTTTTTATTTTGAAAGTTATGAAACAATGTTAGCTCAAGTACAAGAAATGCTATACATTGAAAAAGGTGGTGATGAGCAACTTCAGGATGAGTTAACTGCTTACAATCCTTTAATACCTAACGGCAAAGAACTGACAGCAACTTTAATGTTTGAAATAGACAATCCTATATCAAGGGCTGCGTTTCTAGGAAAAGTTGGTGGAATAGAAGAAACAGTATTTATGAAAATAAATGGTGAGAAAATTAAAGCAGTTCCCGAAGAAGATGTTGATAGAACTTCTTCTGAAGGAAAAGCTTCATCAGTACAGTTTATTCATTTTAATTTTACTGATGATCAAATAGAAAAATTTCAATCTAATAGCTCAGAAATTGAGCTTGGAATTAACCATAAAGAGTATTCTCATAGCACAAAATTATCTAAAGAAAATATAGCCTCTTTATCTACTGATTTTAGTTAATTTAGTCCCCAAATATTATCTGTTTTAATCCAACCTTCAAATTCTTCTGATATAATTTTACACCAATTTTGTTCACATTTTTCTACAATCAATAATCTTCCCTCTTTTATTTGAGCAATTGGTTTAGCAAAAGATGTAGGTTTTTTAAATAAAACTTTATCTTTCGTAGCTATTACAGAATTACTTTTTTTTAATTGAGAGATATGAATCCACCCACTGTTATTTTTTAAATCTATAATTCGCCTGAAATTCTCTTTTTTATCAATTTGTTTTAATGGAAGATTTATTTTTTTATAAACGTATTTAATATCAGATTCAAAACTTGGTCCGTAACGAACGTTTACTTTATTTTTTTTAAGAGAGACAAAAATTTCATTAGCAAACGAAATGTGAGTAAAAAATAACAAAAAAAATACTATATAAATTTTTTTTATTATTTGCATAAGCATTTTTTTCTTTTATTAATTTTTGCTTTTCTGAAATTTAAATTTAATAGATCTAGAATTAGAATGTATCCATTTAAATTTTGTCCAATATTTAATATTTTTTTTAAAACTTCATTAGCTTGTAACGTACCTATTATTCCTGCAACGGTTCCTAAAATTCCCTCATATTCACAATTTAAAATTTCATCAGATATTGTTTCTTCTTGATAAAAACATCTCAAGCAAGGATCTTTTTTGTTGGTAAAATTAAAAGTAAAAATGTGACCATCAAACTTACTTATAGCACCAGTAACTAGAAATTTTTTATATTTTAGACTTAAATCATTTATTAAAAATTTACTTTCAAAGTTATCAGTTCCATCAACAATATAGTCATAATTTTTAATAATTTTTTCAAATGTAGTTTTATTTAATTTTAAATTAAAAATATTTATTTTTGTCTTTGGATTAATTTTATTTAATTTTTTTTTTGCAATCTTTACTTTAGATTGATTTATATCTTTTTCATTATACAGGCTTTGTCTGTGGATATTAGAGAGACTTACAGTATCATGATCTGCAATCCCAAGTGTACCAATACCCGATCTAGTTAAAAATTCTGCTACTGGGCAACCTAGACCACCCATACCAACTATCAATACTTTTGAAGATAAAATTTTTTTTTGACCTGTTGCACCAATATTTTTAAGAATTATTTGCCTCGAGAATTTCTCTATTTCTTTGTTGTTTAAATTTTTGCTCATTTTCCTGTTGAGCCAAACCCACCTTCTCCTCTAATTGTTTCTGGTAGATTATCAGTTTCCTCAAGATCCATTTTAATTACAGGAGTTAAAATCATTTGTGCTATTCTATCCTTATTATTTATTAAAAAATCACTTTTTCCGTGATTAAAAAGGATTACTTTTATTTCTCCCCTGTAATCACTATCAATAGTTCCAGGTGTATTTAAAACACTAATGTTGTTTTTTGCAGCTAGACCAGATCTTGGTCTTATTTGGATTTCGAAATCACTTGAAAATGCAACAGCAAGCCCTGTTGGTACTAAGCATGATGAGTTTGGTTTAAGATTAATAGGTTCTTTTAATAATGCCATCAAATCCATACCTGATGCACCTTCTGTTTTGTAAGCGGGTAATTCAACTGCAGGGTCTAACTTTTTGATAAGAACTTTTGCCATTAATTTAATTGATCAATTATTCTATCAACTATTTCATCAGAAATTCCAGATTTTTTTTTGTACGAAAGTTTTTCTTTTTTAACGTCTTTGTTTTTATAATGAATTGTTACTTCATTATAATCAGAATTAAATCCTATATCTTTATTTGATACATCATTAGAAATTATCCAGTCACAACTTTTCTTATTTAATTTTTCCTCTGCATTTTTATCAATCTCATTAGTTTCTGCTGCAAATCCAATGACAAGTTCAGGTCTCATGGAGTTATGGTTAGACACATAATGAAGTATATCTACATTCTTTTCTAAATTTAAGTTTAAGTTCTCTTGTTTTTTAATTTTATTTTCATACTTTTTGTTAATTTTAAAATCAGCTACCGCAGCAGAAAAAATTGCTACATCAACAGGTAAATTTTCTTGAGTAGCAACTAACATTTCATCTGCTGTTTCAACTTTTATAAGATTAATATCTTTAGTTATTTCAAGATTAGTTGGACCTGATATTAATGTTGTATCAAAACCTTTTTTGGATAATGATTTTGCTAATTCATATCCTTGTTTGCCACTTGATTTATTTGTAATAAAACGAACTGGATCTATGTACTCATTAGTTGGACCTGCTGTAACTAATGCTTTAAATTTTTTGTTATTTTTTTGAGTTAAGAAATATTTATCAACTTCTTCAGCAATTAATGATGGGTCTGACATTTTACCTTCTCCATATTCACCACATGCCATATCACCAACCTCTGGACCTATTAGTTTATATCCAAACCCTATTAATTTTTTTATATTTGTTTTAGTAGTTGGATGCTCCCACATTCTTACATTCATTGCTGGTGCTAAAATAATGTCTTTATCTGATGCCAAAACAACAGTGGATGCCAAATCATCAGTTGTTCCTTGAGCCAGTTTCGAAATTGTATTTGCCGTTGCAGGTGCAATTACAATTATATCTGCCCATCTTGAAAGTGAAATATGATCCATTTCAGCCTCATTTTCTACACAAAATAAATCACTATAAACTTTACCTTGAGAAAGTGATGTTATTGAAAGTGGAGTTACAAACTCTTTTGCACTTGTTGTGAGAATTGTCTTTATTTCTGCACCATTCTTTTTAAAAAGCCTAATTGTTTCAAGACTTTTATAAGCAGATATTCCTCCACAGATAATAAATAGTATTTTTTTATTTAACAAATTTTTCATCTGCAGAATTAAAATACTATAAGGCCAAAAATTACAAGAAGTAATAAACCAATAATAGATTGATTTCTAAATGCTATCATTTCTGATTTCTTATCATTCAGAGCGGTGTAAGAATTTGAATTTTGTGGAATTTGACCACTAGCTAAAAACGTTAATGCTTGATTTGCTTTATCCATAATCTCAGGAAATTCTGGTAAACGTTTAATCACTTCAGATGTATTTTTTAAAGTTTCATTTAAATTATTAATTGGATCTTTGGTTTCTTTAAGCCAATTTTCTAGTACAGGCTTTGAAGTTGTCCAAATATTTGTGTTTGGATTTAACTTTCTTGCTACACCTTCAACAACAACCATAGTTTTTTGCAACATTAATAATTGAGGTTGAGTTTGCATATTAAACTTTTCTGTTACATCAAACAATTGTTTGAGTAATTTACCTCCCGAAATATCTTTTACTTCCTGACCAAATATAGGCTCACCAATTGATCTCAAAGCTTGAGCTAGATCATCGATTGGTACTTCTTTTGGAACTAATCCAGCCACTAAATGAACTTCAGCTACTTTACGATAATCTCTTTGAATAAATCCAAATAAAATTTCTGCTAAAAACCTTTTACTAAGTTTGTCTAATCTGCCCATAATCCCAAAATCTATAGGTACAATTTGGCCACTATTATCAACAAAAATATTTCCTTGATGCATATCTGCATGAAAAAAACCATCTCTTACAGCATGTCTTAAAAAATGTTGGATAATATCTTCAGCTATTTTGTTAGTATCTAAATTTCTTTTCTTTAGCTCCTCAGCTTCTCTTATTGAAATTCCATCTATCCAATCCAAAGTCATTACATTTTCACTAGTAAAATTCCAATAAATTTCAGGAACTTTAAATCCAGCATCATTTTTAGTGTTTTCAGCATATTCATTAGCCGCAGCAGCTTCGAATCTTAAATCCATTTCAAGATTAGTTATTTCTTTAAGTAAAAAAACAACTTCAACAAGTTTTAATCTTTTTGTTTTTTTTACAAATGACTCAATAATAAATGCAAATAACATCATTGCATCTATTTCCTCATTGAATATTTTTTTTATATTTGGTCTTAAAATTTTTATTGCTACATCTTTAATTGTTCCATTATCATTTATTTTTGCTTTATGAACTTGTGCAATTGATGCAGCAGCAACTGGTTCACTTAAATCAATTATTGAATTAAATGCATCAACTCCAAGATCTTCTTTAATAATTTCTTTTGCTTCATGAATTGAAAAAGGGGGTAATCGATCTTGAAGTTTTTCTAGCTTTAAAGATAATTCTTCTCCAATTATATCTGGTCTAGTAGCAAGAAATTGACCAAGTTTGATGAATGTTGTACCCATAGATTCTAATGACCTAGATAGTCTTTCACCATCATCCTCAATTAAATTACTTTCTTCCTTTTTTTCAAATGAAATAGATAAAATTTGGAATAATATTGTTACAGCTAAAGGAGGTTTTTTAAATTTTGATGCAATTCTTAAAATATCTGATTTTGCAATTTTTCTACCTAATTTAATTAAAGTAATAAGTTTTTTAATCATTAAATTTTCCAACCACTATGAATTGAAACAATACCACCAGAAAGATTTCTATAAGAACATTTATGAAAATTATTTTTTTCCATCAACTCTATTAATTCATCTTGATTAATAAATTGTTCAATACTTTTGATTAAGTATTCGTAAGGTTCTTTTTCTCCAACTACAAACTGACCAATAATAGGAATAAGTTTTGAATAATTTTTATATACAAAATCAAGATTTGAATTTTGAATCTTAGAAAATTCCAGACATAGATAGCGTCCACCAGGCTTTAAAACTCTATAGGCTTCTGAAAGTGCTTTATTTAAATTTTTTGTATTTCTGAGCCCAAAGCTAATAGTGTAATAATCAAATGAATTGTCTGTTATTGGTAATTTTTCTGCTGGAGAAATAACCCATTTTACATTTTTGTAATTAGATAATTTTTGCTTTCCTTGACTAACCATTCCTTTATTAGGGTCTACACAAGTAATTTCAGCCTCTTTATTTGTGCTATCTAAAAATAACTTTCCAACATCCCCCGTCCCACACGCAACATCTATTAATTTTCTATTCACTCTTGGATTCATCATATTGATTAAACTTTTTTTCCAATATCTATGTACACCCATAGACATAAAGTCATTCATCAAGTCATATTTGTTGTAGACTTGATTAAAAACATTTTCTACAAGTCCTTTTTTATTTTGAAGATTTTGTTGCATAAAAAAATATATATTGAATATAGTATCAAATGCCAGAATTACCAGAAGTAGAAATTGTTAGACAATCCCTTCATAAAAAGATCAAAAAAAAAAGCATAAAAAAAGTAATAATTAGAAACAGAAATTTAAGGTTTAAAATACCAAGTGATTTTGAAAGTTTTCTTAAAAATAAAAAAATAATTGAAGTTAGTAGATTTTCAAAATATTTGATTATCCACTTTCAAAATGATGATTATTGTTTAATCCATTTAGGAATGTCAGGAACAATTCATATTCTTGATAAGAAAAAGCCTCTAAAATTTACGAATACTAGTTTTTATCATTCACCTTTTTTACCTAAAAAACACAATCATGCAGAGTTTGTATTTGATAGCTTGAAAGTAATTTATAATGATCCAAGACGTTTTGGATTTTTTGAAATAATTAAAAATTATCAAGATCTACAGAGAAGATTTAAATCAATGGGACCTGAACCATTTAGTGATAAATTTAGCTTAAATTATGTAGTTAATTATTTTAAGAAAAAAAATAAGGATATAAAAAGTTTCTTACTTGATCAGAGATTTGTTTCTGGAATAGGTAATATTTATGCAAGTGAAATTCTTTTCGCTAGTAAAATAAATCCATTTAAAAAGGCGAAAAGACTTAATAAAAATGAATGTTTAAATATTATTTTAAATTCTAAGAAAATACTTCAACAGGCAATTAATAAGGGAGGTTCAAGTATAAGAGATTTTAAAGATATTTCAGGTAACAAAGGCACCTTCCAAAAGGAGTTTAAAGTCTATCAGCAAGACGGAGCTGATTGTAAGCGCACGAAGTGCAAAGGCATTATAAAAAAAAAGGTAACATCAAACAGATCAACTTTTTTTTGCGTTTCTTGTCAAAAATAGTTAAATATTTAGTTGACCACTATAAATTCTCAAGCTATACCCCTGCGCAGATGGCAAACACAAAATCAGCAATTAAAAGAATTAGAAGAATTTCTAAACAAACAGCGGTAAATAAAGCTAGAAAGAGCAGGTTTAAAAACGCTCTTAAGAAAATGAACCTTCTAATTGATAGTAAAAAGAAAGATGAAGCTCTAAAATTTTTACCAAAGTTAAACTCTGAGTTGATGAAAATTGCTAAAACAGGAATAATAAAAAAACAAAATGCTTCTAGAAACGTTTCTAGAATTACTAAAAAAATAGCTGCAATCTAAACGTTAGCTAAATTTTTAAACAACTCCTGATATCTACATTATATATTTAAGATTTATCTTAAGTTACTATATTTAGATTTAGTAAATATTTGTATTATGGTCATTCAATCTATGTTTGATTCAATTTTAATTCAATCAATTTTTTGATTCAATCTATATTTGATTCAATTTTAAATTTTAATTTAGATCTAAACCAAAATTGATCTGCAACATTATAAATCACAATCGTAGATTTTATTTTTTTTTTCTTTTTCTTATTAACTTGTTGCAAATTTTTTTAAATAGTTCTAACTGAGATTTCCCCTTAAGTTATGAATAAATTAACAAATATAAAAAATATTAATAATTTTTCTTCTGAAGGCTTTGAATGGAAGCAAGTGCAGAATGAAATGAAAAATAAACTAGGTTTAGAAGTATATGAGAGCTGGTTAAAAAAGATTTCTTTTGTAGAGGAATTTAATAATTACTTATTATTATCAGTTCCAACAAGATTTATTAGAGATTGGATTACATCAAGGTATTTAGATCAAATATTAAAAATAATTAAATTATATAAAAAAGATATTATTAGAATTGAGTTCAAAATAGTTGAAAAAGCTCAAGATATCACTTTAAAAGAAAATAATATTAAAGAGAATAATGCTAATGAAAATGTTTCATTTATAAAAGACACTTACCTTCAGTATAATCGAATTGATCCAAATAAAAGATTTGATAATTTTATAACAGGTTCGAGTAATAAATTAGCATACGAAGCTTCTTTAAAAGTTTCAGAAAATATATCTCATTACAATCCACTTTATATTTATGGTGGTGTTGGAATGGGAAAAACTCACTTATTAAATTCAATAGGTTTAGAGCTTAAAAAAAATAATAAAGTAATGTTTATTTCTGCCGAACGTTTCATGTATCAGTTTGTAAAATCAATTAAATCAAACGACATGGTTAAGTTTAAAGAATATTTTAGAAATACAGATATTTTATTAATCGATGATATCCAGTTTATAAGTGGAAAAGAGGCTATGCAGGAGGAGTTCTTTCATACATTTAATGCATTACTTGATAAGGGATCTCAAATAATTGTATCAGCTGATCGATCACCAAATAAATTATCAAGGATTCAAGAAAGAATTAAATCAAGATTTTCTGGTGGATTAGTTGTTGATATTCAAAAGCCCGATTTTGAGCTAAGAAAAAAAATAGTTGAAAAAAAAACTGAAGAATTGAATGCTTTGTATTCCGAACAATTACAAGTTTCTAGAGAAATTCAAGATTTTATAAGCAATGAAATTACTGGGAGTGTAAGAGAATTAGTTGGTGCAATAAATAGAGTTGTTTCATTTTCAAGAATCTACAATAAAGTCCCAAATCTTGCTGAAACTAAAGTAGTTTTAAAAGATTTATTAAATTTAGCAGAAAATAAGGTTACAATAGATCTAATTCAGACAATTGTTTGTAAGTTTTTCAAAATCAGCAAAAATGAGATGCTATCATCTAGAAGATCAAGATATTTAGTAAGACCTAGGCAAACAGCAATTTATTTAACTAAAATTTTGACTTCTAAATCATTGCCTGAAATTGGAAGAGAATTTTCTAACCGAGACCATACAACAATAATTCATTCAGTAAAAACTATTGAAAAGATAAAAGAAAAAGATCCTGAGATGGTTGATAATATAAATAAATTAAAAAACCAGATTTTATATAATAATAAAGAAAATGAAATTTAACGTTAATCAACAAGACCTTCAGCAAGCATTAAATTATTGCCAAGGAGTTATTGAAAAAAGAAGTACATTACCAATACTTTCTAATATTTTGTTAGATGCAAGCAATTCAAAACTTACTATCACTGCAACCGATCTAGATTTAATATTTATACATCAATTAAATAATGTAGAAATTCAAGAGGAGGGCAAAACAACTACAACTTCCTCAATCATGTATGACATTATAAGAAAGTTTAACTCAGGAAAAAAAATAAATCTTTCTCTAACAGACATAAATAAATTACAAGTAGAGTCTGAAAAATCTATTTTTAATTTGAATTGTATAAGTGCAACAGAGTTTCCACTGACAGATGAAAATTTTAATCAAAATGAATTTATAATTAAATCAAAACAATTATTGAAATTATTAAATAAGTGTAAATTTTCAGTTTCTAATGACGAGACAAGACATTACTTAAGTGGAATTTATTTTCATCAAACAGAAGTTGAAGATAAAAATTATTTAACAGCAGTTGCAACTGATAGTCATAGAATGTCTATTTCAAAAATTAGATTAGAGGAAAAAATTGATTTTGATCCAATAATTTTACCTAAAAAAACAATTTTTCAACTTTGCTCTTTATTAGATAGCTATGATGGAGATGTAAAAGTTTCAAATGTGAAATCAAAAATAAAATTTGAATTAAATAATAGTATTTTAATTTCGAAACTTATTGATGGAAAATTTCCTAATTACATTCAAGTTATACCTAAAAATAATCAAAAAAAATTAGAAATAGATTTAAAATTATTTTTAAACTCAGTCGATAGAGTGGCATCTGTTTCATTAGATAAAAAAGATGGTGTGAAATTCAATTTATCTAAAGACACTTTAGATCTGTCAGTAAATAATACTAACAGCGGTGAAGGTAAAGAAACTTTAACTGCTAAGTTTGATCATGATTTAGAGATAAGTTTTAACTCTAGATATTTGATAGATGTTGCTTCACAACTAGATGGAGATAGAGTTGAAATTTTTTTTAATGATAGTGGTTCACCAGCACTAATAAAAGATCCGGGTGATTTTGATAGTATTTTTGTTGTTATGCCTATGAAAGGCTAATTAATTAAATCTAACTCTGAATAAATATTTTTTTCAAGAATTTGAATAAAATTTTCCTTTGTTAACCCAGAAGGAATTGGTTTTAGAATTGAGATTGTAATAGTTCTATTAGATTTTTTTTCACCTTTTTTAGGCCATACATATCCTGAGTTAATTGCAACTGGCTGACAAGCAAAATTTAGCTCTTCATAAATTCTCGAAGCACCTTTTTTAAAAGGTGGTCTTTCATCTGGAAGAACTCTAGTTCCTTGAGGAAAAATAATTAAAGGTCTATTAGAAGTAGCCATCATTTTTGAAATATCATCAAAAAAACCCAAGTTATCTTTTGTAACTTTGTTTCTTTTTATTGAAATTGATCCTATTTTTTTTAAGTACCAACCAAATATTGGAATTAATAATAATTCTTTTTTTAGAATAAATACAGGTGAGTTAAAGATAGTTTGTAAATAAAAAGTTTCAAACATTGATTGATGAGATGCTGCTATAAAAAATTTTTCATTATTAATAATATTTTCTTTTCCTTTGATTGAAATTTTTACTGACAGAACAAACCTTAAACAAAAACTGGCCCAATGGCCCATTAATTTACCTCCCATCAAAACTACCTGTTTAGGCAAAAAAAATGATGGTAAAAAAATTATCGAAATAAAAATGATTCCAGTGAAAAACAATATTGAAAATAAAAAGTTTCTTATCATTTTTGTCAAAAGCTAAATTATATCTTTATGCTTTTGTCTTTTTCTTATTACTTTAATTTTTGATCCCTTTATTAATAATTCTATTGGTTTAGGTCTTAAATTATAATTTGAGCTTAGTGACATTCCATAAGCACCGACATCACATATCGCTATTAAATCTTTTTCATTCAACACTTGAAATTTTTTTAATGTAACAAATTTATCGGTGCTTTCACAAATAGGACCTACAAATTCATATGGTTTTTTAGACGTTTTGTTAGATTTTGTAACAGGTAAGGTTTTATGAAACGCACCATACAAAGCAGGTCTCATTAAATCGTTCATTGCTGCATCTAAAATTATAAATTTTTTACTTCCGCTATCTTTAATATAGATTATTTTTGACACTAATGTCCCGGTATCGCCAATAATTGATCTACCTGGCTCAAATATAATTTTAACTTTATGTTTTCTTAAAAATTTGAGAATAGCTGTGTTGTATTTTTTATAATTAAGCTTTTGATTTTTATCAGTGTAAGTAATGCCCATACCCCCACCTAAATCTATAAATTCAAATTTATGATTTGTTTTACTTAGAATTTGACTGACCGCTTTAAGCATTTTTTCATAAGGTCTATGGTCTAAAATTTGACTGCCTATATGAACGCTTAGACATTTTAAATCAATATTTTTTGAATTTTTGCAATAATTTATAATTTCATAGAATGTATTTTTATTTACACCAAATTTATTTTCTTTTTTCCCAGTGGATATTTGACTTAATGTTTTTGCATCTGTGTTAGGGTTTAGTCTTACACCAATTTTTATTCTTTTATTTTTTGATTTTGCTATTCGATTTATTTCTTTTATTTCACTTAAAGACTCAGCGTTAATAAGCAAAATTTTTTTATCAATAGCAAAGCTGATTTCACTTGTTGTTTTACCAACACCAGAAAATACTATTTTACTTGGATTAATTCCTGCTTTTAGTGCCATCATCAGTTCTCCTACTGAAACAACATCAGCACCTAATCCAAATTTTTTAATTTCTCTAATTATATTAACATTTGTGTTGGATTTAACTGCAAAACAGATAAGTGGTGAAAAAGATCTGAAGTTTTTTTTAAAATTATTAATATTTTCTTTTAATTTAGAATAGGAGTAAGAATAAAATGGAGTTCCAAATTTATTTGCAATTTTTTGGAGATTAATTTTTTCTATTGTTAGTGTTTTATTTATGTATTTCATTAAGCTAAGTTAACTGAAACTTTTTTTATTTCTGCTTTTTTATCTGGGTCTACGTATTTAGGATCACCTTTTTTTCCACAAGAAATAACGGCACAAAATAACAATATAATTATGATAAATTTTTTAATCATTTTTCTCTTTTATATTTCATTATCATTTTTTTAATATTATCAAAAGAAGTTCCACCATAAGATTTTTTCGAATTAATTGAATTTTTTAAATTAAATACTTTTAATACATCTTCTTTAAGTTTGGGTTCAATTTTCTTTAACTCATCTAAAGTTAATTCATTTAACTTCTTTTTTCTTTTTTCAGCTAAATTAACTATAGCAGCAGTTTTTTGATATGCTTTTCTAAAAGACATTGAGTGATTTTTTACAAGATAGTCGGCTAAATCAGTTGCTGTAATATATCCAGAATTAGCAAGTTCTAACATTCTGGTCTTATTTGGATTACAATTTTTTAATATTTCATCAAAAATTTTTAAACAATTATTAAGATTATCGTTTGATTTAAAAACAATCTCCTTATCGTCTTGCAGATCTTTAAAATAAGACAGTGGTAAGCCTTTTAAAATTGTAAGCATCGAAAATAAATTTCCATAAGCGCTTCCCGATTTTCCACGTAAGTACTCTAAAAGATCAGGATTCTTCTTTTGTGGCATTATAGAAGATCCGGTAACAACTTTATCAGATAAATTGATCAAGTTAAAAGCATCCGAATTCCAAATAATCAACTCTTCAGCAATTCTAGAAATATGCATAGCACATACAGATGAAGCGTATAAAAAATCTAAAACAAAATCTCTATCTGAAACTGTATCAATAGAATTATTTGTAGGTATTTTAAAACCAAGTTTTTTAGTTGTATAGTTTCTATCTATATTAAATGATGTTCCTGCTAAAGCTGCAACACCTAAAGGATTTTCATTTAAACTGTCTAAATTATTAGCAAATCTCTTTTTGTCTCTATTAAACATTTCTACATAAGACATTAAATAATGTGCAAAAGAGATAGCTTGAGCATTTTTAAGATGTGTAAATCCAGGCATAATAGTCTCAACATTTTTTTCAGCTAACTTAATTGTACTCTTAATAACTTTATTAATGTTATTATTTATTTCGTTGGTTGATTTTTTTATCCAAATTTTAAAATCAGTAATTACTTGATCATTTCTTGATCTTGCAGTGTGAACGTAGCCAGCTTCTTCACCTATGATTTGAAAAAGTCTCTTTTCGATATTCATATGAATATCTTCATATTTTTTATTAAACTCAAATTTATTGTTTGTTATTTCCTTATCAATTTTTGTTAGTCCATAAATAATTTTATTTTTTATTTTGAATGAAATTATTTTTTGTTTAAAAAGCATCTCAACATGAGCAATTGATCCCTGGATGTCTTCTTTATAAAGTCTTTTATCAATACCTATTGAATTACCAACTTTTTGAAATAAACTTGATGTATTTTTTTTTATCCGCGTGGTCCAGATTGCTTGGTTGTTTTTATTTTTTGCCATGATATTTAATTATACCTATTTAACATGAGATTTTTAATAATATTTATTTTTTTGATAACAAATGTCGTAGCTGAAGAACTACCTGGTATTAAAAATATTGTAATCCATAAAATACCAAAAACACATGATAATGTTATTTTTTTAGACAAAAATGATCAAAAAATTAATATCAATGAATATAATGGGAACTTATTGATATTAAATTTTTGGGCGACTTGGTGTGAACCTTGTAAAGAAGAAATGCCATCTTTAGATAAACTCCAAGCTAACCCAGAATTGGATAAAATAAAAATTTTTCCAATTAATATTGGAAAAGAAACTTTAACAAAAGTTAATAAATTTTTTATAGATCTTGACATTAAAAATTTTGAACCTTATTTTGACCCACCTACTACATTAGCAAAAATGTTTACTTTAAGAGGTGTCCCTACAACAATTCTAATTAATAAAGAGGGTCAAGAATTTGCCAGAATAATAGGTTCAATTGATTTTGAAGATAAAAATTTTGTTAATTGGATAAAAAAATATAACTAATTTTTAAAAAAGTAAGCAAAGCCAACTAAAGCAATAATAGCAATAAACTGTAAAATAACTCTTAACTGCATTAATTTATTTGAGTATTTTTTACTTGTCTCTCCTCCCTTAAAAAGAGTCCCTATACCTAAGATTAAAACTATCCCTACAGCTATCAAAAGGGCTATTGATAAAACTTTTACTAATATTCCTGAAATCATTTTTTTATTTTAGATTGTGTTTTGACATAAAAAACATAATTTATCTACTATGACATTTTGCCTAGATTCCATAGTTATTAAACCAGAAAATGGTGTTGAAATTAAAAATGCAATTATTTTGCTTCATGGTTATGGAGGTGATGGAAAGGATATTAGTATGCTATCTTTAAACTGGAAGAGATATATGCCTAATACAGTCTTTATTTGTCCAAATGGTCATGAGCCATGTGCTATAAATCCTTCCGGCTATCAATGGTTTGATTTAACAAAAGAGGATACTGATTACATATTAGAGCAATCAATTAAGGCTGAAGAGGTTTTAAAAAAATTTATTAATGAAATAAAAAAAGAATTCAAATTATCAAACAATCAAATTTGTTTATCAGGATTCAGCCAGGGATGCATGATGTCTATAAATGTTGGTCTTACATTTGGAGAAAATTTTTTATGTATAGTTGGTTTTTCTGGAAAGATAATAAATAAAAATGATTTAAAAAATAGAATCAAAAATAAAACTGAAACATTACTTATACATGGTGAAGCTGATCAAATTGTCCCATCTACCCATTTACTGGAAGCAAAAGATTTTTTAATAAGAAATAATGTTAAAGTTGATACACTATTAATAAAAAATTGTGATCATCATATTCCTATTGAAGCATCAAGTACAGCTTTAAATTTTATTTTAAAAAAATTTTAACATCTCTTATTATTGATAAAATTGTTCAACTAAGTTAAAATTAAATCAATGAATAACTTTATTGAACAAAATGTTTCATTAGAAAAGTGTCCTGCGCTAGTACTCAATGCAGACTATAGACCTTTGAGTTACTACCCTTTATCTTTGTGGTCATGGCAGGATACAGTTAAATCTGTTTTTCTGGATCGAGTTATTATTGTTAGTAATTATGATAGAACTATAAGAAGTCCATCATTTAATATGAAATTACCAAGTGTTATCGCATTAAAGGATTATATTGTTCCTCAAAGCAAACCAAGTTTTACTAGATTTAATGTGTTTTTAAGAGATAAATTTTCCTGTCAATATTGTGGAAGCAATGAAGAGTTAACTTTTGATCATCTATTACCTAGGTCAAAAGGAGGTGAAACTAATTGGGATAATGTTGTAACAGCTTGTTCTGCATGCAATGTGAAAAAGGGTGGAAAACTATTAAAACATTCAGGGATGAAGTTGCATCAGTACCCTTATCGACCATCAACAGAGGATCTACACAAAAATGGTAAAAATTTTCCACCAAATTTTTTACATAAAAGCTGGATGGATTACCTATATTGGGATGTAGAACTAGAATCTTAAATTTTCTCAGAAATATTTATTGCAATTTTTGATCCAGTTTTAATAATTTTATCTAATATAGAGTAAGGACCTTCTTTTGTTGCACCCTTTTCATAAGCAATATCTTTATGACTTAATTCATCTTCTCTAAATTTAATTATTTTTTTTTTAAGTTTTGGTTCACTTTTATCAAGTTGTTTTATTTGGTTTAAATAATGCTCATCTATAACTTCTTCAACAGAAGCAGTGCAAAGCATAGCTGCTTTTTTTCCAAGCAAAGTTGAACCAAACCCTAATCCTACACCTAATAAATCCCATAAGGGTAGAAATTTTGTTGGTTTTATATTTCTTTTTTTAATTTCTTCTTCAAAATAATCAGAATGTTCTTTTTCATGAACTTTCATTTCTTCAATTGTTTTTTTTAAAGCTTCATCTTTAACTAATGTGTTTAGAGCTAGCAACTGTCCTTCATAAATTTTAACAGCACCACGTTCTCCAGCATGGTCAACTCTTATAAACTCTTCTATTTTTTTTTTATTTATTATTGTCATAACTTAAATAAGCTTTTGTTGTAAAATAAACTATTAATATTGATATTATAATATTGTAGCTTGTAAGCGATAATCCTAAAATTTTAAATGTAACATCTTTGCAACTAACATTTTTTTCATTTAATTGTTTCAATATGTCCTCTTTTGATAGTAAATTGGAGCCATTTTTTAAATCACAAACCAGAGATTCTTCAATAAAACCTTGCTCAATGCCTAAATGATATAGAGATAAAATAGTGGCAGCTAAAAAAATTAAAATAAGAGAAAGAATGAAATATTTTTCAAGATTTATAAATTTATAATTTAATACAATAATTATTAATGCTAATAGGTATGGAATTCTTTCAAGTATGCACAAGTTGCAAGGTTGATGACCTAGAATATATTCAATAAAAAATGCTGAAGATAAAGCAATAATACTAATAAAAAAAATTAATTTTAATATAATTGTTTTGTTAATCTCAACCATTAAATTTAAAAAATAAATAAATAATAATAAATATTATAACTATAATAATTCCAATTATGGTGAACCATTTTGATCCATGTTTTTCCATGTACTCTGTAAATAATTCACCAAATCTATAAGATAAATAGGCAACTATAAAAAATCTCAGGCCTCTTGAAATTAAACTAACAATTATAAAAATAGGAAGATTAAAAGCAATTAAACCACTTGAAATCGTAAAGGCTTTGTAGGGCAATGGAGTAAAGCCAGCTAAAAAAAGAATACTCAGCCATGCGAGGAATCCACTACCTTCAGACATGCTTAATTTTAAATTTTTAACTTTGTCTTGATAACCATAAAATTCGATTACATATATTGCTAAATCAAAAAATAAATATCCAATTAAATATCCGAAGATTCCTCCAAGAACTGAAAATATTGATGCTATTAAAAATATTTTCAAATATTCCTTCTTTTTAGCAATAACCATTGGGATTATCATTGCATCTGGAGGTATAGGAAAAAAAGAACTTTCTATAAAAGATACAAGCCCTAAATAAAAATTTGAACTTTTATGTGCGGCTAATTCTAAACATTTTTTGTAAAGTGTTTGAAACATTTTTTGGTTTTAATATAAATTTAGTTCTTATACTATTTAAATATAATTTAATTGAATACCCAGGGCGAATGGCGGAACTGGTAGACGCGCACGACTCAAAATCGTGTTTCGCAAGAAGTGAGAGTTCGATTCTCTCTTCGCCCACCAAGTAACTATGAATTTAAATAATTTAAATAATTTGATCGAATTATTTGTTAATCAAGCAAATAAACAAAATAAAAAAGATATTTTTTTAGAATGGTTAAACCCAAGCAATAAAAAAACATACACATGGGAACAAACTGAAAAGAATATTTTAAAATTATCAAAAGTTATTAAAGAAAATATAAAAGAAGGCGATAGATGTCTTTTGGTTTCAGAGAATAGACCAGAATGGTTTGTTTCTGATTTAGCAATTATGGTAGCTGGTGGAATTACAGTTCCTGCGTACACAACCTACACAGAAGATGATTATAAGTACTTGATAGAGGATTGTGAGCCTAGCTTAGTTGTTGTTTCAAATAATGAAATGTTAAAAAAATTAAATAATTCAATTAATGAAAAAGACTTTATTAAAAAAATTATTACTTTGGATGAAAAAACCAAGGTAACAAATAGCTTAAATATAATTAACAAAGAAAAATATTTAGATTTTAATTTAATTATAAAAAATAATTTATTAGCAGAAGATAAAATTGAAAATAATAAATTAAAAAGAAATTCTCCTGCATGTATTATTTATACTTCTGGAACTGGAGGTAATCCTAAAGGAGTAATTTTAAGTCATGGTGGAATTTTAAATAATCTCGTAGGAGCATGCGAAATTATGAAACCATTATTTAACTCAAGACCAGTATTTTTAACTTGGCTTCCTCTTTCACATTCTTACGAGCATTGTGTTCAATTTGCACAGATAGCAGTAGGAGCAAAAGTATTCTATGCAGAAAAAATAGAAAAACTTTTAGAAAATATATCTGAAGCAAAACCTACAATTATGACAGCAGTTCCAAGGTTCTACCAAAACCTTTACAACAAAATAAACATGAATTTAAAAAAACAAACAGGTTTTAAAGCAAAATTAATTGAAGCAACTCTTCGTTTGGGAAGAAAAAAACTATTAAATCAAAAAATGACAATTTCTGAAAAATTACTCAATTTTATAGTTGATAAATTAGTTAGAAAAAAAATAAAAAAACAGTTCGGTGGAAATTTGAAAGCTTTCGTTTCAGGTGGTGGAGCTCTAGACAAAGAAATAGGAGAATTTTTGAATTCTGTAGGGCTGCCTACTCTTCAGGGTTATGGTTTAACAGAAACATCACCTGTAGTAAGTTGCAATCCAATACATAAAATTAAAGTGGAAACTGTGGGACCTCCATTTAAAGGAAATGAAGTTAAAATTGCAGATGATGGAGAAATTTTAGTTAAAGGCGAAAATGTAATGCTAGGATATTGGAACAAAAAAGAAGAAACTGAAAAAGTGATTATAAATGGATGGTTACATACAGGTGATATTGGAGAAATAGATCCAAAAGATGGTTATTTAAAAATTACTGATAGAAAAAAAGATATCATAGTAAGTGCTGGCGGAGATAACATTTCACCTGCTAAAATTGAAAATATGATTACGAATGAACCAGAGATAGATCAATGTATGGTTTATGGTGATAAAAAAAATTACTTAGTTGCTTTAATTGTTCCTAATAAAGATTTTTTAAATGAAAAAGAAAAAATAAATAAAGTAATTGAAAAAATAAATAAAAAATTAACTTTATTAGAAAAGATAAAAAAAATTCAATTAATAGATGAAATTTTTTCTATTGAAAATGGTTTAATGACACCAACAATGAAAGTAAAAAGAAAAAAAGTTACAGAAAAATATAAAAATCAGTTAGAAAATCTTTATTAAATTATTTAATTAAAATTGTTTATTAACCGCATAAACATTAACTAAATTAATATAAAAAAGTTTTATAAAAATAAAAAGTTAAAAAAAATTTTTATAAAATTTAACTTTTAATTAAAGAATTGACATAACTTATAGAAAAAAATAAAAATATGTTAACAGCGAATCAATTTGATTCGTTTAACTAAAAAAGGGAGCTAAAGATGCCTAAGAAAAGAAAAAAAGCGGCAAAGAAAACTAAGAAAAAAGCTAAGAAAAAAGCTAAGAAAAAAGCAAAAAAAAGAAGAAGAAAATAGTAACTTAGTATTCTTTACAAAAAACGCTTCTCATTACAGTAGTGTGTGAGAGGCGTTTTTTTTTACTCGTCAATTGGTTCGTCGTTATCAGAAATTGGCTCGTCTACAGGTAGTTCACTAGTTGGCGTTTTTGCAGGTGCCGCTGGTTGAGGCTGTCCACCTAAGTTTCTTTTTAGTGCTTTATCCAATTTTTTTTGAGTATCTTCTAATGATACATTCAAAACAATCTGAAATTCAGACAAAATTCTTTCATAAGCTTTTTCAAATAATTGTCTTTCACTATAAGACTGGTCAACCATAAGGTCATCACCCTTGTTTAAATCTCTGACAACCTCAGCTAATTCATATATTTTTCCAGAAGATATTTTTGCTTCATATTCTTGCGCTCTTCGACTCCACATTGATCTTTTAATTTTTGGTTTACTTTTTAAAATTGAAATACACTTGTTAACTTGATTAATAGTTGCTAACGGCCTCAAGTGAGACTGCTTGTTTACAGGGACCATTCCGTTAGCTTTGTCTTTTTCAAATTTAATAACATACGTTTCAACATCAATTCCACCAATATTGATCTTTTTAAATTCAGTAATTTGCCCTACCCCATGCTTTGGATAAACAACATGATCTTTAATTTTGTACTCTCTTTTTTCGGTTTCTTGTTTTTTAACTTTTTTTATTTCAGGTTTAACTTCATTTGTTTTTGAAATCCTTAAATTATCTACTTTAGGTTCAGCTGTCGTTTCTGTAATTTTAACAGCTTTTTTGGTTTTAGTTAATTTAGGTGTAACTTTTTTGACAACTTTTTTGATTTTTTTTGAAATTATTTTTTTAGCTTTTTTAGCTTTTTTAGTTTTTTTAGCTTTTACAACTTTCTTTTTAGAAACTTTTTTTTTCACTTTTTTGTCTGTTTTGCCTTTAAAGATTTTCTTTAAAATATTTTTCGTACTTATTTTGCTCATTTTTAAATTTCTCGTGATCCGCTGGTGGATCTTTTTTTTCACTTATGTTAGGCCAGATTTCAGAATATTTTTTATTGATCTCTAACCATTTTTCACTTCCAGGTTCGGTGTCTGCTTTTATGGCATCGACAGGACATTCTGGCTCGCAAACGCCACAATCTATACACTCATCGGGTTTAATTACAAGCATATTTTTACCTTCGTAAAAGCAATCAACTGGACAGACATCAACACAGTCTGTTAGCTTGCACTTAATACAATTGTCGTTAACGATATATGTCATTCTAAATTTTGTTTAATTTTTTCTTTAATATCGCCCATTGTTTTATTGTCAATGTAAAGTAAACCCGCAAGTCGTCTCATTAAATTAGTTTCATATATGTCAGCATCTTTGTTTGAATAGATTATGGACCACAAAGCCTCAATAATTTTAATTTTATCTTTCTCGGGCAACCCCTTTACTTCTCGAGTAAAGTCTAAAATTTGATTTGAGCTTTCTTCAATTTTTTTTGCTTCTTCAATTGTTTTAGAAACATTTTCATTTTCTATACCTAGCTCATTAAGTGTTCTTTTAATAATTTCTTCCTCTTTATGTGTATAGTTCTCATCTATTTTTGCAGCATGAATTAATAAAGCACAAACTTTTGTGAGAAAATTATTATTTTTTGTTTCTTCTTTTTTAAAAAACATTTTAATTTAAATTTAAATTCTTTAATATTTTAAACGGATTTTCGTTTGAGATCTTCTTTGTTGTAATTTTTTTAAATTTCTTATTAGGACTATATTTAAAAAATGTTTCATTTTCTTTTTCAAATATTTTATAATTCATTTTTTGAAGTAATTTTTTGAAATTATCTTTACTACATCCTAAAAGATTTAACATTTCTGGAGTTAATTTTATTTCAGAATTTTCCTTTGAACTAGAATTTATTATTAATACAAATAATCTTTCCAAAATATCAATTCTTACGAAAAAATTATCAAATCTTTCAAATCCACACAAAAGCATAAAGTTTTTATTTTTTATTTCTTTATCGTCTAAAAAATTCAAACCAAAGGTAGGTGGTTTTAAATTATGAAATTTTTGATAAAAATTTTTCCACAATAATGTTCGCAAAGATACTGCTTCTGGTTTAATTAATTGATAAAGGAAAACATGATATCTCCCAAACTTTACTCCTAAGTCTCTTAGAATTTTTCTTTCATTTTGTTCTAAGTTTTTTAGGTATTCAGAAACTTGATCTCGCTTTAATACTCCATTATTTTCATAGAGTTGGTATGCTAGTGCTTTAATTGAGGAATTATTTTCTTTTATATTTTTTAAATCAATTAAACTTTTAAGAACGTTATTTATTTTTGAATGTATCCATTTATTAACATAGTCATTTAATTTCTGTTTAGTATTTTGTTCAATGATATCATCAACGATTAAATCAAAATTAGGATTTAAATAATCATTACCCGTTGTTAATTTGGCAATTGGGAAATCATTCCAGTAAATTTTAAAATCTTCATTTAAATTAATTAATCCCGTATCAATTATTGATTTAACACGTTTTTCTAATTCCGGACCAATAGTTTGTCTTGCAGCTTTTTTTAAAGATTTAATATCAGTTTCCAAAGCACCTTTTTTTAAATCTAGTTCTAATTTTAGCCCTTTTATCTTTCCGATGAATTGATCGTCAATTTTAACATCATTGTTTTGCAAAATTTCAGTTTTAAATTCCATATCTTGTTTTAAACCTCTAGCGAGCACGCTTGCTCTTTTGTCAATAAAAGTTTTAGTAAGTTCTTCATGTAATCTGTCTGAAAGTCTATCTTCTAAGTGTTTAGTTTTTTCAATCCAATAACTTTGATTTTCTACCCAATTATTTTTATTCGAAACATATGACCAAGTTCTGACATTTGCAATTCTATTTGATAAAGAATCTACATTTCCATCTAATTTATCTAGTTTCATGAGCTGTAATCTCATATAATCTTCAGAAATTAGTCCTTTTTTGCTAGTTAAAAATTTAAATACATTTCCTATAACTTCAAAATGATTTCCATAAGTTTTTTTTACAAAATCAGGTATTTGGCAACATTCCCACAAGAGCATTAAAGTTTTCTTATCAAATTCTTTATTTAAAATTTTTTGATCTTTTAAAAAATATTTAAGTGCTTTTTCATCCTCACATTCATGAATTTTTCTTAGCCATTCCACCTGAGGTTTTTCCTCTAAACTTTTAATTAAACTAATTGGGTTATTGAAATTAAGATTTGAATTTCTCCAAAACAAAGTTCTTATTTCTTCAAATTTATGATTTTCTAATAATTCTACCTCTTCTGGAGATATTTCTTTACAATCACCAGTAATACCAAAACTTCCATCGTTAAGGTACCTGCCAGCTCTACCGGCTATTTGACCTATTTCAGATAAATTTAATCTTCTTAATTTTTTTCCATCAAATTTCTTAACATTTGAAAAATAAACAAAATCTAAATCCATGTTTATTCCCATCCCAATTGCATCTGTTGCAACTAGGAAATCAACATCCCCAGATTGATATAATTCAACTTGAGCATTTCTTGTTTTTGGACTTAGTGATCCCATTACAATAGCGGCACCACCCTTTTGTCTTCTTATTAACTCAGCAATGGCGTAAACCTCTTCTGCTGAAAACGCAATGATTGCTGTTTTTCTGTCAATTCTTGATACTTTTTTATGACCAGCGTAGGTAAGTTTAGATAGTCTTTCTCTATTTATAAATTCAATATCTCCATCTAATTTTGAAATAATATTTTTAATGGTACTTGAGCCCATTAGCATTGTAAGTTTTTCCCCCCTCATATTTAAAAGTCTATCAGTAAAAATATGACCTCTTTCATGATCAGAGCACATTTGAATCTCGTCTACGCCAACAAACTCAAGATGTTTGTCAATTGGCATAGACTCCACTGTGCATAAAAAATATCTTGCATTAGATGGGATTATTTTTTCTTCTCCAGTTATAAGTGCAACTTTATCTAAACTTATTTTCTTGATTACTTTGTCATATACTTCTCTTGCAAGTAATCTAAGTGGAAATCCAATCATGCCACTCTCAAAAGAAAGCATGGTTTCGATAGCAAGATAGGTTTTGCCTGTATTTGTAGGACCGAGAACAGCTGTAATTTTATTTTTAGTCATTTCTATCTTTTGTGCTTCTTTTTTTTTACCTACCAGATATTGTTACTGCTAAAGAACAAAAATAGACTAAAACATGACCGAATCGGAGGGTAAAAAGTTCTCATTTTCTTTTAAATGTTAGTGAGATTATCATAAATAAGATTAATTCTATAACAGTAATTTAATTTAATAAAATGAGTAAAAAACTTTGGCAACCTTCTCTAATTGTAAAAAAAAATTCGAATTTATTTGCTTTTGAAAATTACATTTCAAAAAAATTAAAAATAAAATTTAATAGAAATTATAAAAAATTATTAAATTGGAGTATTAAAAATTCACCTGAGTTTTGGAGTAGATTTTGGGATTTTAGTAAAATAAAGGGATTTAAAAGTAATAAAAATCTCAGAAAATCAAAGACTTTTTATAAAAATTTATTTTTACCAGGTAGCAGACTAAATTTTGGTGAAAATTTATTATCTAAAAACAACAATGAAAAAGCAGTAACCTTTATTAGTGAAAATGGATTTAGAGAAGAAAGATCATGGAGACAATTAAATTTAAATACTAATAAAATTACAAAGTTTCTAAAAAAAATAAATATTAAAAAAGGAGATAGAGTAGCTGCATATATGCCAAATACTATTGAAACTGTTGAAGCATTCATTGCTACAACTTCTTTGGGAGGTATTTGGTCTTCTTGTAGTCCTGATTTTGGATCTAAAGGTGTTATAGAAAGATTTTCTCAAATTAATCCAAAAGTTTTATTCATTACTGATCAGTATTTTTATAATGGAAAAAAAATAGATATTTTAAATAGACTTCCAGAGATTTTAAAATTAATCCCATCAATTAAAAGTGTTGTAATTAGTAACTATCCTGGAAAAAAGTTTATTAAAAATAAATATAAATTTAAAAAAATTAATTTATTTAAATGGAATGAATTAATGCAAACTAATACTGAAAAAATTGATTTCAAAAGATTTGATTTTGAAACAGAGTTAGCAATATTATATTCAAGTGGAACTACTGGAAAACCTAAATGCATTTGTCATCGATCTGGTGGTGTTTTAATCCAGCATATGAAGGAACATCAATTACATTGTAATATTAAAGAAAATGATAACGTTTTTTATTTTACCACATGTGGATGGATGATGTGGAATTGGTTGGTTAGTTCATTAGCATCGAGGGCATCTATTGTTCTTTTTGATGGATCTCCAATGTTTAAATCATCCGATTTACTTTTGAAAATAGCACAAAGAGAAAAAATAACTTTATTCGGAATAAGTGCAAAGTATGTAGATGCTTTAAGAAAATTTAAACCAAAATTAAAATATAAATTTAAACTAAATAAACTAAGAACAATTTGTTCAACTGGCTCACCTCTTTCAGAAGAAAGTTTCAAATATGTTTATAAGCATATTAAAAAAAATGTACACTTGTCATCTATTTCTGGTGGTACCGATATTGTTTCGTGCTTTGTGTTAGGAAATTTATATCAGCCAGTAAATATAGGAGAAATACAAAACAATGGTTTGGCTTTAGATGTAGATGTTTTAAGTGATAAAGGGAAGTCTTTAAAAAATAGTAAAGGAGAACTTGTCTGTAAAAATCCTTTTCCATCAATGCCTTTAAAGTTTTGGAATGATAAAAATGATATTAAATTTAAGAGTGCTTATTTTAATAGATTTAAAAACATATGGCACCATGGAGATTACGCAGAGATAAAAAATAGTGGTGGATATATAATTCATGGAAGATCAGATACCACCTTAAATCCAGGAGGTGTAAGACTTGGAACAGCAGAGATATATTCAGAAGTTGAAAAGTTTAAAGAAATAAAAGAGTCTATTGTTGTAGGACAATCATGGGATAATGATGTTAGAATAGTTTTATTTATTGTAATGAGCAAAAATTATTCATTAACAGCAGAATTAATTAACAAAATTAAATTACAAATAAAAAAAAATGCATCTCCTAGACATGTTCCAAGTAAAATTATTGTTGTAAAAGATATACCTCGAACAAAAAGTGGCAAAATAGTTGAACTTGCAGTTAAAAGTAAGATAGAAGGAAGTCAAATTAAAAACATTGAAGCTTTAGCAAATCCCGAAGCTCTTGAACAATTTAATAATTTAAAAGAATTGAGCAATTAAATGTTAAAAAATTTTGTCAAAGACCTGAAGCCCTCATCTACTCTTGCAATTAATGAAACTTCAAAACAATTAGAACAACAAGGAAAAAAAATCTTTAAATTTGGTTTTGGACAATCACCATTTAAAGTACCTGAGGATGTAGTTGAAGAATTAAAAAGTAATGCCTATCAAAACAAATATTTACCCATGCAGGGCCTTGAGGAATTAAGGGAAGCTGTAGCGAAATATTCATCTAAAAAGAAAAATTATAACTACAAAGCTAACAATGTAATTATTGGACCAGGATCTAAAGAATTAATGTTTTTATTACATGTAATTTTTGATGGTGAAATTATATTGCCAGCACCCAGTTGGGTTTCATATGCACCACAAGCTATTTTAGGGAGAAATAAAATTCAAATTCTCCAAACAGAAAGAGAAAACAACTGGTTTCCTACTGGAGCACAAATTGAGAAAATCATATCAAAAGATAAATATAAAAATTATTTATTATTTTTAAATTCACCGAACAATCCTTCTGGACAGGTTTGTAATAAATTAGATGAAATTTCAGAAATTGCCAAAAAGTATAATCTTATAATATTATCAGATGAAATATACTCAGAATTAACATTTTCGAAAAATTTTAAATCTATCTCAAGTTATTGTCCTGAAAAAACTATTATTAGTACTGGACTTAGTAAATGGTGTGGTGCAGGAGGATGGAGACTTGGTTATTTTATAATTCCAGATGAATTGAATAATATAAAAAATATGATCAATGTATTAGCTAGTGAAACTTTTTCTGCTGTGAGCGCACCTATTCAGTATGCAGCAATCAAAGCTTACGAAAATGATCATTCAAATTATATTACAAAATCAGTAAATATTTTAAGTGCAGTTGGTAAATATGTTTTTTCAAATTTGAAATCAAATAAGGTATTGATTAATGAACCTCATGGAGGATTTTATTTAATGCCAGAATTTTTAAATAACAAATTTAAAACTTCATCAGAAATGTGTAAGGATATATTAAATAATACTGGAGTTGCTTTATTACCAGGTTCTGATTTTGGGTTTAATCCAGATAAAATGTTAGCAAGGTTAAGTTTTACAGATTTTGATGGACAAGAGTTTATGAACAATATTGATGAAACAAAAAAAATTGATGAAAATTTAATTAATAAGTTTGCGCCAAAAGTAGTAGAAGGTGTCAATAAACTAAAGAATTGGTCAGAAAACTTATAAAATCACTCTGTACACCTACGATTATTTTTTGTTAGAATAAAGTTATAAAAATAACGACATATAAATAGAGGGGTAAACAATGAAAAAAATAATCACATCTCTATCAAGTGCTTTACTGATTTTATTTGCATCATTGTCTTTGACAACTGTTGCTAAATCAGCTGAGTTCTTTACGATAGGAACAGGCGGACCTACAGGAGTATACTTCCAAACAGGGAACGCTATATGTAAAATGCTTCACAAATCAGCAATTAGTGCTGAACATGGTAGAAAAAAAGGTACAGCTAAAGCTTATAGATGTACTGCTCCATCCACTGGTGGATCTAACTACAATATTGGTCAGATAGCAGCTGGAGAATTCCAATTTGGTGTAGCGCAATCAGACTGGCAGTATCATGCTGTTAATGGATCTAGTAAATGGGAAGGAAAACAATTTAGTAATTTGAGAGCAGTTTTCTCAGTTCACAATGAGCCTTTTCAAATTTGGGCTAGAAAAAAAGCAAAAATTAAAGATTTTGCTGGATTAAAAGGAAAAGTAGTTAACATCGGTAATCCTGGTTCAGGTCAAAGAGGAACTATGGAAGAACTGATGAAAGCAATGGGTGTTGACAACAGTTTCTTTAAATCAACAACTGAACTTACATCTTCTGAACAAGTTAAAGCTCTATGTGACGGAAAAATAGATGCATTTGGCTATTCTGTTGGATTTCCAAATGGTGCTATGGAACAAGCAGCAACTTGTGCAGCAAAAGCATCTCCAATTAATTTAACAGGTTCTGAGGTTCAAGGTTTAATTGATGGTGCAGATTATTATGCACAGGCAGTAATACCTAAAGGAACTTACACAGGTCAGAAAAAAGATGCTACAACTTTTGGTGTAAAAGCTACTGTTGTTACTTCTGCAGATGTTTCTGAAGAGCTTGTTTATTTAGTTACAAAAGCTGTGATGGAAAATTTTGATGATTTCAAAAAACAACATCCAGCATTTGGATTCTTGGAAAAGAAAAACATGATTAAAGATGGTTTATCTGCTCCATTACATCCAGGTGCAATAAAATACTATAAAGAAGCTGGGTTAATGTAATCCAATTTTTATTAATTAAAAAGGCCTGGTAATTTTTACCGGGCCTTTTTTTTATGGTATGAATAATTTTGATGAGCGACTCAATCAGCAGTAAAATTAAAAATAAAATAAGCGAAGACTTATCACCAACTAGAAATATTACTGGTTTTCATTTAAAAATTGTTTCAGCAATAGCAATTATTTGGTCACTATTTCAACTTTGGTACGCTTCGCCATTTCCATTTATGTTAAATTTTGGAATGTTTAAGGGTTTGCCAGCAAGAGCAATTCATTTAGGTTTTGCTTTAACTTTAGCCTTTTTAATTTACCCAATCTCAAAAGGAAAGAAAATTTCGTTTTTTGATGTTTTGATCAGTTTTATGGGAGCGATATCGTGTCTTTATATTTATTTTTTTTATGATCAGTTGGTTGAAAGAGGGGGTGTTCTTTTAAATCTGAAGATATCAGAAACATTAAATTTTCCGTTAGAATTGATTTTAGGAGGATGTGGAATTTTAATTCTTTTAGAGGCCACCAGAAGAGCAATTGGTTTACCTTTGGTAATTATAGCTAGTTGTTTTCTATTGTTTTCATACTTTGGAAGGTATGCGCCTGAAATAATTTCTCATGGTGGTTTGTCTTTAAATAGACTTGTAGGCTTCCAATGGCTTGATCAAGAAGCAATTTTTGGAATTCCAATTGGGGTATCAGTAGATTTTATTTTCCTATTCGTTTTATTTGGCGCTTTGCTTGAAACTGCTGGTGGTGGAAAATATTTTTTAGATCTTGCTTTTGCAATGGTTGGAAAAATGAGAGGAGGACCTGCAAAGGCAGCAATATTAGGCTCAGGTATGACTGGATTAATTTCGGGATCTTCAATTGCAAACACAGTTACTACTGGAACTTTTACAATTCCAATTATGAAAAAAACTGGTTTTTCAAAAGAAAAAGCTGGTGCTATCGAGGTTTCCTCATCAGTCAATGGTCAGATCATGCCACCTGTCATGGGCGCGGCTGCATTCGTAATGGCAAGTTTTATTGGTGTAACTTACTTTGAAATAGTTAAACATGCTTTCTTACCAGCAATTATTTCTTACATAGCATTATTTTATATTTCACATTTAGAAGCTTTAAAATTAAATCTCAAAGGAATGGATGATGCAGATGTTCCTCATTTAAAAAAAACTTTTTTATCTGGGATACATTTTTTAATACCAATTTTTGTTTTAATTTATACTTTGGTTTATTTAAGATTTACTGCCTCATATTCAATTTTTTATGCAACCATTACTTTGGTTTTAGTCAATTTAATAAATTTGTTAATTAAAAATGAAATTAAAAAAGATGCTCTTAAAGAATGGTTTAATCAAACAATAGTTGGTTTTGAAAAAGGCGCTTTAAATATGGTTGCTGTTGGTATAGCGATTGCAACTGCAGGAATTATTGTTGGTGCGGTTGGATCTACAGGCTTAAGTACTAATTTAATAATAGTTATAGAATCTATAGCTAAAGATAACGTTACTATATTATTATTTTTAACAATTATTTTGTGCTTACTTTTAGGAATGGGTTTGCCAACAACGGCAAATTATGTTGTTGTTGCTTCTTTAATGGCGACTGTGTTGGTAGATGTTGGGAATGCCTCAGGTTTTATTTTTCCATTAATTGCAGTTCATTTATTTGTCTTTTATTTTGGCTTAATGGCTGATGTAACGCCACCAGTGGGACTTGCCTCTTATGCAGCTGCAGGAATATCTGGTGGAGATCCCTTAAGAACAGGGGTGCAAGCTTTTTGGTATAGTTTAAGAACAGGAATTTTGCCAATTGTATTCTTATTTAACCATGAACTTTTACTTATTGGTATTGAAAATATTTGGCATGGATTGATTGTAATTATAACTTCTTTAATTGGGATTTTAGTATTTACCTCAGCCACTCAAGGATGGTTTATTAATAAACTTAAATGGTATGAAATAATTATTTTTTTAGTAATTTCTATTTCCTTGTTATCACCCAACTTTGTTTTAAACAAATTTTATCCAAAATATAATTATGAGGAAATTACTAAAATTAATTCAATGAAATTAGACTCAACAAAAGAAATTCAAATTAAAATAACAAGGCCTAGTTTATACGGAGAAAGATATAAGTTATTTGTGATATCAAAAAATACTTTTGAAGATAAATTTACTTTAGAGGACTATGGAATTACATTAATGAAACAAGATGATAAAGTTGTTGTTGATAATTTGAAATGGAATGGAGAAGCAAAAAAAAGTGGTTTTGAAATGGGAGACTATATAAGTGAATTTAAAATTGAAAATTCAGATAGACCATCCAAAAATATCGTTTATCCTATAGCAATATTATTGTTAGTAGTATTTGGCTACTTTAACTTAAAAAGAAAAGAGTAAAATTACCCACCTGGACCTAAATTAGAAGGCTTTATTTTAATAATTTTCCATACTCCAGACGCAGAGGTAATTATTTTATCATTACACTTTAGCTCACAAAATAAAAACACAAGAGTATTCGTTTTTTTTAAAATTTTTGTATGTCCAATAATTTCATCTCCAACTTTTGAAGGGCCTATAAATTTTATATCTAAGGAGATAGTTACACATGGAGCATTTCCTGCAGCTCTATGTGCAGCTGTTCCTGCTCCTGCATCTATTAAAGCAGATAAATAACCCCCATGAGTTATTCCAGCAGCATTTAAATGATTTTCATTAATTATAGATTTAAATTCATATTCATTTTCTGAAATAGCTCTAAATAAAACACCTCCATTGTGTTTCATAAATCCAGGTTTAATACTTATTTGCTCAAATTCATTGCTCATAATTTTTTATAATACAAAAGTTAAAATTAATAAAATAATTAAAATAATTATAAAAAAATAAATTACTGATTTTTGTAAAGATGCATTCAAAAGCCAATTAAACATTTTTATTTCCTTTTTGGTGGACCGCCCAGAACTCGAATCTGGAATCTCCCGGTTCGTAGCCGAGCGCCTTATCCAATTTGGCCAGCGGTCCCTTTAAATAATATATCTCATATATCAAAGTTTTTGATGTAATTTAACTTATAAAATATTATGTTAATTACTTTATGAGCAAAAATTCTAGCGATGTTGTTATTACTTCAGCACTAAGAACTCCAATTGGAAGATACAAAGGGTCGTTAAAAAATCTTAGCGCATCAAAATTAGGATCAATAGCAATTAAAGAGGTAATTTATAAATCAAAATTAGATTTAGAGGAGATTGATGAAGTAATTATGGGGCACGTTTTAACTTCTGGACTTGGTCAAAATCCTGCTAGACAAGCTTCAATCGGTGCAGGAGTACCGGTTTCTAAACCTGCTCATATTGTTAATCAGGTTTGTGGATCTGGATTAAGATCTGTTGTTTCAGGATATCAATCAATAAGTTTAGGAGAAACTAAAATAGTCATTGCAGGCGGTCAAGAAAATATGTCTCGAGCAACTCATGCAATTTATTATAGAGAAGATAAAAAATTTTCTGAAAACAAATTAGTAGATACAATGATAAAAGATGGTCTACTCGATTCATTTAATGATTATCATATGGGTGTTACAGCTGAGAATGTTGCTGAAAAATATAAAATTTCTAGAGATGAACAAGATAATTTTTCTTTAAATTCTCAGAAAAAAACAGAAAAAGCTTATAGTCAAAATAGATTTAAAGATGAGCTGATAAAATTACAAATTGAAGATGGCAACAAAAAATTAATTTTTGAAAAAGATGAACATCCTAGAGAAAATTTAAGTATAGACGATCTAAGAAAATTAAAAACAGTATTTAAAGAAAATGGGACTGTAACACCTGGAAATTCCTCAGGTATAAATGATGGTGCTGCGGCCTTAGTTTTAATGTCTAGAGAGCAAGCAGAAAAAAAATCATTAGAGTCATTGGTTAAAATTGTATCTTGGGCAACTTGTGGGGTTGAGCCTTCATTAATGGGATTAGGGCCCATACCTTCAATTCAAGAAGCATTATCTAAAGCAAATTGGAAAATAGATGAAGTGGATTTATTTGAAATTAATGAAGCTTTTGCAGCACAAAGTGTTGCGGTAATTAAAGAATTAAAAATCCCTGAACAAAAAGTTAATGTTAATGGAGGAGCAATCGCTCTAGGTCATCCGATTGGAGCTTCTGGGGCAAGAATTTTGGTTACACTTATCCATGAAATGATCAAGCAAGATAAAAAAAAAGGTTGTGCGGCACTCTGTATTGGTGGTGGTATGGGGATAGCTATGTGTATTGAGAGAAGCTAAAAAGCGTAAAATTCATTTATTTTTTTATTTTTTGTACAATAAAAACACAAGATTAACGAAAAAACCTTATTAATGTGTTAAAATAAAATCCAATAATGTTTTTTTGGGTATATATAACATTTTAAAAAATGAGCGAAAAATTACTTGTTCCTGACATTGGTGACTTTGAAAATGTTGAGGTTATAGAGATACTTGTAAAACCTGGTGATCAAATTAAAGAAAATGATCCAATAGTTACAATTGAAAGTGACAAATCAAGTGTTGAAATCCCTTCTACAATTGCTGGAAAAGTAGATAGTTTAGCAGTTAAAGTTGGTGATAAAGTTTCTAAAGGTGATTTATTGCTTAATCTTACATCATCACCAAAAACATCATCAGAAAGCACTCTTCCAAAAGATACAGAAAATATAATTAAACAAGCTGAAGAAGCAATGGCTGAAAAAAAAGAGGAAGAAAAAATTATATCTGAACCAATAATTGAGAAAAAACAATCTACAATACAAGTAGTTAAGGGGACTGATATTGATCCGCTTGAAACTCAAGATTGGTTGGAGTCTTTATCAGCAGTTATTTCAAAAGATGGAAATCAAAGAGCTCATTTTTTGATTAAAGAACTAATTAACAAAGCTTATCGAGAAGGAGCGAATATTCCTTATACTCAAAATACACCTTACATTAATACAATACCCCCAGAGGCTGAAGTAAAGTCTAGTGGTGATCAAAATATTGAAAGAAGAATTAGATCGTTAATTAGATGGAATGCAGCAGCAATGGTAGTTCGAGCAAATAAAAAACACCCTGAACTTGGTGGACACATTGGTACATTTGCATCTGCTGCAACATTATACGATGTTGGCATGAACCATTTTTGGAGAGCAAAAAATAATAAATTTGGTGGAGATTTAATTTATTTCCAAGGGCATAGTGCTCCAGGAATGTATGCAAGAGCCTTCTTAGAAGGTAGATTAAATGAGAAACAATTAGATAGTTTTAGACAAGAGGTAAAGCCTGGAGGTCTATCGTCATATCCACACCCATGGTTAATGCCAAAATTTTGGCAGTTCCCCACAGTATCGATGGGGTTAGGCCCCATGCTTGCTATATATCAAGCCAGATACATGAAATATTTAATCAATAGAGGTTTGATTAAAGATGAAGGAAGAAAAGTGTGGGCCTTTTTAGGTGATGGAGAAATGGATGAGCCAGAGTCGATGGGAGCAATTGGGCTGGCTGCAAGAGAGAATTTAGATAATTTAATTTTTGTAGTTAATTGCAATCTTCAAAGATTGGACGGTCCAGTTAGAGGTAATGGAAAAATTATTCAAGAACTTGAAGGAAGTTTTAGAGGATCTGGGTGGAATGTAATAAAGGTAATTTGGGGATCGTATTGGGACTCATTGATAGCCAACGATAAAACTGGTCAATTAGTAAAAATTATGAGTGAGACAGTAGATGGTGAGTATCAAGCAATGAAAGCAAGAGACGGAGCTTATGTAAGAGAAAAGTTTTTTGGAAAATCCCCTGAAACATTAGAATTAGTTTCAAGCATGTCTGATAAAGATATATGGCGACTCAATAGAGGTGGACATGATCCTCATAAAGTTTTCGCAGCATATGATAAGGCAACTAAAAATAAAGGAAGCCCAACAGTAATTATTGCTAAAACTATTAAAGGTTATGGAATGGGAAAATCCGGTGAAAGTGTAAATACTACTCATCAAACTAAAAAATTAGATGTTGATGACTTGATGTATTATAGAGATCGATTTGATGTTCCTTTAACAGATGAACAGGTAAGAAATATTGAATATTTTAAGCCTGATGAAAAATCACCTGAAATAAAATATCTTAAAGAAAGAAGAATTAAATTAGGTGGATTTTTACCTGAACGATCTACTTTTGCAAAACCAATAAAAGCACCAACCAAAGATATTTTTGATTTTATGAAAGTATCGACTGGTGAAAAAGAAATGTCCACTACAATGGCACTTGTGAGAATGCTAACTAATTTATTAAGAGATAAAAATATATCTCCTAGATTAGTTCCAATTATTCCTGATGAAGCCAGAACTTTTGGAATGGAAGGTTTTTTTCAAAAAATTGGAATTTATGCACATGAGGGGCAAAAATATGAACCTGAAGATGCAGCTCAATTAAGTTCTTATAGAGAAGATAAAAGTGGTCAAGTTTTAGAGGAGGGTATCAATGAAGCAGGTGCTATGTCTTCATGGATTGCTGCTGCCACAGCATACACTAATCATGATATCGAAATGATCCCAATTTATATTTTTTACTCAATGTTTGGTTTCCAAAGGATAGGAGATTTAGCATGGGCAGCTGGGGATAGTCAGGCTAGAGGATTTTTGGTAGGCGCAACAGCTGGAAGAACAACATTAGCTGGAGAAGGCTTACAACACCAGGATGGGCATAGTCATTTAATTGCATCAACTATTCCAAATTGTGTAACTTATGATCCTACATTTCATTATGAATTAGCGGTAATTTTTCGAGAAGGTTTAAGAAGAATGCACGAGAAAAATGAGAATGTTTTTTATTATATTACAACAATGAATGAAAATTACTCACATCCAGAAATGCCAAAAGATAAAAATTGTGAGGAAGGCATTTTAAAGGGTATGTATAAAATAAAAGAATTTAATAAATACAAAAAAACTAAAATTCAACTTTTAGGATCAGGAACAATCTTAAGGGAAATGATGTCTGCTGCAGAGATTTTACAAAATGATTATCAAATTGACAGTGAGATATGGAGTGTAACAAGTTTTAATGAATTAAGAAAAGATGGGATGGAGGTAGAAAGATATAATCTTTTGAATCCAGATAAAGAACCTAAAAAATCCTATGTTGAGCAATGCCTGGGCCAAACAGAGGGCCCAATTATGGCTGCATCTGATTATATGAGAATGAATTCAGATCAAATCAGACCTTACACTAATAAAAGCTTTTATTCATTAGGAGCAGATGGTTTTGGAAGAAGTGATACAAGAAAAAATTTAAGAAAATTTTTTGAGGTAGATAAAGAACATTTGGTTGCTTATGGTTTAAGTATTTTAGCAAAAGAACAGCTTATTACTTCCAAACATGCAAAAGATGCAATGAAGAAGTATAATATTGATACTAACAAACCAATGCCAACAAAATTATAATGTCAGAAACTGAGATTAAAGTACCTAATATTGGAGATTTTAAAGATGTCGAGGTTATAGAGGTATTAGTTTCTGAAGGTCAATCAATTAAAAAAAATGATGCTCTAATAACAATTGAAAGTGATAAATCTAGCGTAGAAATACCATCAAATTTAGAAGGTAAAATTAAAAATTTAAAAATAAAAGTAGGAGACAAAGTTTCTGAGGGTGACTTAATTTTAACTTTAGATAGTGATTCAGAAGTTAAAAAGGAACAGGTTAAAGAAAAACCAGAAATTGAAAAAGAGTCAAAAAATATTGAAATAATAAAACCTGAAATCCAAGAAAAAATATTTTCTAAAAAAAATATTTCAGACATTTCATCTGCTAGCCCAAAAGCTAGAAAATTTGCTAGAGAACTTGGTGTAGATATAAATCAGGTAGCAGGAAGTCAGAAAGATGGCAGAGTTGTTGAAGATGATATTAAAAAATTTGTTTCATCTAATTCAAAAAACAACGTTGTAGTAAAAGATAGTAAACCAGATAAAATTAAAAACGAATTTGAACATTCTGATTTTGGTGAAATAGAAATTAAAGACATACCAAGAGTAAAAAAATTATCATCAAAATATCTTACAACTTCATGGACAACAATTCCTCATGTTACAAATCATGATGAAGCCGACATAACAGAGATGGAAAGTTTTAGAAGCTCATTAACAGATATGTATACGGGAGAAAAAATTAAAATTACACCTCTAGCATTTATAATAAAGGCTTTAGTTGCATCTCTTAAGAAATTTCCTAGTTTTAATTCTTCTATTGACGAAATTGAGACTGGAAAAATGACTTTAAAAAAATATTACCATATCGGGATAGCAGTTGACACGCCAAATGGATTAATGGTTCCAAAAATAAGAAATGCAAATAACAAAAAAATTTCCCTGATAAGTAAAGAATTAAAAGAGGTAAGCGAACTTTGTAGAAATTTAAAAATTGATAAAAAAGAATTATTTGGCGGCTCGATGACGATTACGAGTTTAGGTGGCATAGGAGGTTCATTTTTTACTCCTATAATTAATTATCCTGAAGTTGCTATATTAGGAGTAGGAAGATCAGAAAAAAAACAAATTTTTATGAATGGAAAGTTTCAAACTAGGACTATGCTGCCAATTTCTTTATCTTATGATCACAGAATTATTGATGGTGCAGAAGCAGCCAGGTTTAATAATGATCTAAAAGAAAACTTAGGCAAAAATTTTGCCTATAAACTAGCTGTCTAATTAAAAATGAGTAAATCCATATCATTATTTAGTGCCTTATTGTGCACTTTTATTTGGGGAACAACTTTCATTGCCCAAGACACGGGCATGGATAATATTGGCCCTTTTACATTTAATGCTGTGAGGTTTTTTGTTGGTTTTCTAGCCATAATTCCACTTATGATTTTATTTGAATTAAAAAATTTTAAATCAGAATTTAAATTAGATAAAAAAACTTTCATAATTTATTCATTATTAATTGGAATTTCTTTATTCTTAGGCTCAGCACTACAACAAGTTGCTTTGCTTTATACAGATGTTGCAAATGCTGCTTTTTTTACAATTTTTTATGTTCCAATGGTACCGATTATCATTTTTTTGTTTGGTAAAAAATCAATGCATTGGAGTGTATGGCCTTCTGTAGTTCTATGTTTAATTGGAGGATATTTATTAACAAATTTTCATGATGCAACAGTAAGATTAGGAGATACTTTAGTTGTTCTCGGAGCTCTATTTTGGAGTACTCATATCATTTTTACTGGGATCATTATAACAAAATACAATCTACCACTTACTTTAGGAGCTGCGCAGACTTTAATTGTGGCTATTCTTTCATTTATAATTGGAATTATTTATGAAGAATTTATTTTAAGTAATATTTTAATGGAAATTTATTCAATTTTATATGCAGGTATATTATCTGGTGGATTTGCATTTGTATTACAAATTTATGCCCAGCGTAATATTACTCCAGCACCTGCAGCTATAATTTTTTCTCTTGAAGGTGTATTTGCGACTATAGCTGCTTGGTTTATTTTAAATCAAATTCTAGATGTTAATAATTTACTTGGATGCTTTTTTATTCTATGTGGAGTTCTCTTGTCTCAATTACTACCTTTAATTAAAAAAAAATATACTTAATAAATTAAACTAAATAAAATTAAAGCAATTATAATTCTATAAATTACAAACGCATTCATTGAAAATTTATTTATATAAATTAAAAAGAATTTAACTGTTAGAAAAGAAAAAATAAAAGAAGATATAATTGCGATAACAACTAAGTAATTAAACTGAATTGACTGTTCAAAAACATCTTTTAAGCTTAAGACACTTGCTCCAGCTAATGCTGGGATTGAAAGTAAAAAAGATATCTTACTTGAGTCTACTCTATTAAATTTTAAAATTCTCGCAGCTGTTATAGTAATTCCTGCTCTACTCACTCCAGGTACAAGAGAGAAAATTTGGAAAATACCTATAAATATTATTGACTGAATGTTTAAATTTGAAGAAATTTTTTTATCAAATCTATTTTTGTCAGAGATGTATAAAATTATTGCGAATATTAAAGTAGTCCAAGCAATGACTTCTAAATTTCTTAACTGATAAATTAAATTTGTACTATAAAGTATATATCCAACAATTATTAATGGAGTAGATCCTAATACAATTAAATTTAAAATTCTTTTATTTTTTCTGATATCAAACAATTCATCTTTAAAAAAATAAATTATAGCTATTAGTGAACCTAGATGGAGGCTAATATCAATAAGCAAAGAACTAGATTTAAATTCATATAAAGTAGAAACCAAAATTAAATGAGCAGAAGAACTAATAGGAAGAAATTCAGATATCCCTTGAATTGCAGAGAGAATTAAAACTTCTATAATATTTTGAAACATTGTTTCTTCGTAACTTATAAAGTATTTATTTAAAACAATTCGATTTAAGCATAATAGCTATGCAATAATTAAAAACACGTTAATTGGCGGTAATAATTTAAAAATTAAGGTCAATATATATGACCTATTTTATGCTTTATATACATAAATCAGGGTATATTTTGCCAAAACTTAAATAATACTATGCCGGATAAAATGCTCAAATTTGTTAAAATAGGTCAACAAACTCCACCTAAAAGAGAAGTTGATACGAGAAAGAAAGATTTTAACGAAATTTATGACGAGTATATCAATGAAAAAGCCAAAGAACAGTCGAGTAGGTGTTCGCAATGTGGAGTACCTTTTTGCCAAGTTCATTGTCCTTTAAGTAATAACATTCCAGATTGGCTTAAACTGACAGCAGAGGGAAGATTAAAAGAGGCGTATGAATTATCCCAAAGCACAAACAATATGCCTGAAGTGTGTGGCCGAATTTGCCCCCAAGATAGATTATGCGAGGGAAATTGTGTAATTGAACAGTCTGGTCATGGAACAGTAACTATTGGATCAGTAGAAAAATATATTACAGATAATGCTTGGGCTCAGGGCTGGGTAAAACCAATTAAGGTAACGAATGAAAAAAATCAAAGCGTAGGAATTATAGGAGCAGGTCCTGCTGGTTTAGCTGCTGCAGAACAATTAAGAAAAAATGGGTATAAAATAACTGTCTACGATAGATATGATAGAGCAGGAGGATTATTAATTTATGGAATTCCAAATTTTAAATTAGAAAAAGAAGTTGTAGAGCGAAGAACAAAACTCTTAGAGGATGGAGGAATTGAATTTGTTCAAAATTTTGAAGTTGGTAAGGATGCAAGTCTAGACCAATTGAGAAAAAAACACGATGCAATTTTAATTGCTACAGGAGTTTATAAAGCAAGAGAAGTAAACTTACCTGGAAATGATCTTGATAATATTTTTCCTGCAATGGATTTTTTAACAGCATCTAATAAAAAAGGTCTAGGAGATGATGTTGAGTTGTTTGATAAAGGAATTTTAAACGCAGAAGGTAAAGATGTTGTTGTAATCGGTGGAGGTGACACAGCAATGGATTGTGTGAGAACTTCTATAAGACAGAAGGCAAAATCTGTTAAATGTTTGTATAGAAGAGATAAAGAAAATATGCCAGGATCTGCAAGAGAAGTTGCAAATGCAGAAGAAGAAGGTGTTGAATTTGTTTGGTTATCAAGTCCTAAAGAATTTAAAGGTACAAATAAAGTAGAAAAAATAATTGTAGATCAAATTAAACTAGGTGATCCAGACGAGACAGGAAGAAGAAAGCCACAAGTACAAGAAGGCTCTAGTTACGAAACAAAAGCAGATATGGTTATCAAAGCACTAGGTTTTGATCCTGAGGATTTACCAAATTTATTTGATAGTAGTGAATTACAAGTAACAAAGTGGGGAACTATTAAAACAGATTTTGATACTATGGAAACAAATATAAAAGGGGTGTTTGCAGCTGGTGATATAGTTAGAGGAGCTTCATTAGTTGTTTGGGCGATAAAAGATGGAAGAGATGCAGCAGCTTCAATTAAAGCTTATCTAGAGAGTAAATCTAAAGTGGAAAAAAGAGTGGCTTAATGAAAAATTATAAAAAGAACCTTCACCTTTTAAAAGAAAATAATGTTTATTCAGAAGATATGGAGCATGATGCTTGTGGTGTTGGTATAATTGCATCAACTGAAGGTAAAAAATCTCGTAAAGTTGTAGAGTATGGTATTGAAGCGTTAAAAGCAGTTTGGCATAGAGGCGCTGTAGATGCCGACGGGAAAACTGGTGACGGAGCTGGAATTCATGTTGAAATACCAAAAGATTTCTTCATTGAAAAGATAGAAGTGACAGGACACACACATGACAATTCTGAAATATGTGTGGGTATGATATTTCTGCCTCGGAATGATTATGCAGCGCAAGAAAGTTGCAAAACTATTGTAGAAAGTGAATTAACAAAAAATGATTTTAGTATTTACGGTTGGAGACAAGTTCCAGTTAATCCAAAAGTTTTAGGAGAAAAGGCATTCCAAACAATGCCTGAAATTATCCAAGTATTGTTTAAACCTTATAATCCAGAATTAACAAATAAAGATTTAGAAAGAAAAATTTATGAAACTAGAAGAAAGATAGAAAATGAAGCTTTTAAAAAATCTTTAAACAATTTTTATATTTGTTCATTGAGTTCTAAATCTATCATTTACAAGGGGATGTTTTTAGCTGAAGCTATCTCAGATTTCTACCTTGATTTAAAAGATGAGAGATTTGTTTCGAGGTTTGCTATTTTTCATCAAAGATTTTCAACAAATACAGCGCCTAGCTGGAATTTAGCTCAACCCTTTAGAGCTATAGCGCATAATGGAGAAATTAATACTTATAGAGGAAATAAAAATTGGATGAAAGTTCATGAACAAGAGATGAACAGTCCCCTTTTTGACGATGTTGAGAACTTAAAACCTGTTATACAACAGGGAGCATCAGACTCTGCTGCATTAGACAATGTTTTTGAATTATTAAATATATCTGGTCAGCCTGCGCCTTTGGCTAAGCTCATGTTAGTTCCAGACGCATGGTCTAAAAAAAATAAAACTCTACCAAAAGATCACCAACAATTATTTAATTTTTTGAACAGTACAATGGAGCCATGGGATGGACCAGCTGCTATTGCTGGAACTGATAATGAGTGGGTTATAGCTGCAAATGATAGAAATGGATTAAGACCTTTAAGATACGCAATTACAAAAGACAAATTATTATTTGCAGGTTCTGAAACAGGAATGATTGAATTAAATGAAAAAAGAATTTTGTCAAAGGGAAGATTGGGTCCCGGAGAAATAATTGGAGTTAGAATAGAAAAAGGTAAAGTATTTACAAACAAGCAAATAAAAGATTATTTAGCCAAAGAGTATAAACACTTTAATTCACAAATTATCGACCTAGATGATAAGTTAACTATTTCAGATGAAAAAAATTCTTTTTCTGGAGATGATTTAAGAAGAAGGCAATATACTTTTGGAATAAGTCTAGAAGATCTTGAGCTCATACTGCATCCTATGGCAGAAGATGCTAAAGAAGCAACTGGATCTATGGGAGACGATACACCATTGGCTGTTTTGTCAGATAGGTATAGACCGTTGTACCATTTTTTTAGACAAAATTTTAGTCAAGTCACAAACCCACCAATAGACTCTTTAAGAGAAAACAAGGTTATGAGTTTGAAAACAAGATTTGGAAATCTTGGAAATATTTTAAATTTTGATAATTTAACAAAGCAAAATATTTATGTTTTAAATAGTCCAATATTATCAAATTCTCAGTTTGAAAAATTTATAAATTTTTTTGGTAACAATTCATCTATAATTGATTGTACTTTTTCTGAGGAAGAAACTTTATTTGATTCAATTAAAAAAATTCAAAAAGAAGCTGAAATTGCAGTAAGACAGGGAGTTACTCAATTGATTCTAAGTGACAAAGAGCTTTCTAGCTTTAAACTTCCAATACCAATGCTTTTAGCAGTTGGATCAATTAATTCATTCCTTATTGAAAAAAAACTAAGAGGATATGTATCAATAAATGTTCAATCTGGAGAGGCTTTAGATACACACTCTTTTGCAACCTTAATAGGAGTTGGAGCAACTACTGTAAATCCATACTTAGCATTTGATAGTTTATTTCAGCGTCATGAAAAGAAATTATTTGGTCAATTTAGCTTTGATGAATGTGTAGAGAGATACATAAAATCAGTAAACGCAGGTTTATTAAAGATCATGTCTAAGATGGGTATTTCAGTTCTAAGTTCTTATAGAGGTGGATGTAACTTTGAAACCGTAGGTTTAAGTAGAACAATTGTTGCAGATTATTTTCCAGGAGTTGTCTCTAAAATTTCAGGTATTGGACTTACGGGTATAGAGAAAAAAATTAGAGAAATTCATAAAGAGGCATTTGAAAGTTCTGAAACCATATTGCCGATAGGCGGTATATATAGATATCGTAAAAATGGTGAAACTCATCAATATCAAGGAAAATTAATTCATTTACTTCAAAGTGCAGTAGGATCTAATTCTTATGATGCCTATAAAAGATATGCGGATGGAATATACAGTTTACCACCTATTAATCTTAGAGACTTAATTGATTTCAGAGAAAAAAAATTAAGTGGGCCAATAGATATTTCTGAGGTTGAGCCAATAGAAAATATTTTAAAAAGATTTGGAAGTGGGAGCATGTCTCATGGAGCTTTATCAAAAGAGGCGCATGAAACTTTGGCAACTGGTATGAACAGGATTAAAGGTGCTTCATGTAGTGGAGAGGGCGGTGAAGATGCAAGTAGATTTAAAGTTTTAGATAATGGTGATAGCGCAAACTCAAGAGTAAAACAAATAGCTTCTGCAAGATTCGGAGTTACAGTTAATTATCTTAATAATTGTAATGAGATAGAAATTAAAATTGCACAAGGCGCTAAGCCTGGTGAGGGAGGTCAGCTACCAGGATTTAAAGTTACAGAGGAGATTGCTAAACTTAGACATTCAACTCCTGGAGTTACTTTAATATCACCACCACCACATCATGATATTTATTCAATCGAAGATCTTGCACAACTAATTTATGATTTAAAACAGATAAATCCTAAAGCAAGAATTGGAGTTAAGCTTGTTGCTTCCTCTGGAGTAGGAACAATTGCAGCTGGTGTAGCTAAAGCAAAAGCAGATATAATATTAATTTCTGGACATAATGGCGGAACAGGAGCAACACCACAGACTAGTGTTAAGTATGTTGGAATACCATGGGAAATGGGTTTGACGGAAGCAAACCAGGTATTAACTTTAAATAATCTTAGACATAAAGTTACATTAAGAACAGACGGTGGAATTAAAACCGGAAGAGATGTGGTGATAGCTGCAATGATGGGTGCTGAAGAATATGGTGTTGCTACTACAGCTTTAGTTGCAATGGGTTGTATAATGGTAAGGCAGTGTCATTCAAATACATGTCCTGTAGGTGTTTGCACTCAAGATGAAAAGCTCAGAGAAAAATTTACTGGGACTCCAGAAAAAGTAGTTAATTTGTTTACATTTATAGCCAGCGAAGTAAGAGAAATATTAGCAAATTTAGGTTTTAAATCATTAAATGAAGTGATTGGTAGGACAGACTTGTTAAAACAAGTTAGTAAAGGTTCTCCAAATTTAGACGATTTAGATTTAAATCCTTTATTTGTTCAAGCTGATACTGGAAATAATCCAAGGTATTGTGAGGATCAAGAAATAAATAGTGTACCAGACACACTTGACCAACAAGTTTGGCCAGAAATTGAACAAGCTTTGGATAATTCTGAAAAAATTGAGAAAGAATATCAAATAAAAAATACTCATAGAGCAGTAGGCACTAGAATTTCTCATCATTTATATAAAAAATACGGTTATGAAAAACTTGATGAAAACTTTTTAGTTTTAAATTTTAAAGGATCAGCAGGTCAATCATTTGGAGCATTTTCTTCTAAAGGTTTAAAACTTGTATTAAAGGGAGATGCAAATGATTATGTTGGTAAAGGTTTGTCAGGAGCTACTATTTCAATAAAATTACCTGAAGAGAGCAATTTAGTTTCAAATGAGAATACAATTTTAGGAAATACTGTTCTTTACGGAGCTACTTCAGGAAAACTTTTTGCTGCTGGCCAAGCTGGTGAAAGATTTTCAGTTAGAAATTCTGGTGCAGTTACAGTAATTGAAGGATGCGATTCTAATGGATGTGAGTATATGACAGGTGGAACTGTAGTAATTTTAGGAGATGTTGGTGATAATTTTGCAGCTGGTATGACAGGTGGAATGGCCTTTATATATGATAAATCTCAACAATTTGAAAAGAAAGTAAATCCAGAGTCAGTAGTTTGGCAAAATGTAGAGACAGATTATTGGAAAGAATATTTAAAAAATTTAGTCAGTGAGCATTTTAAAGAAACTGAGTCTCAATTATCGAAAAAAATAATTGAAAACTTTGATGATGAAGTAAATAATTTTGTTCAGGTGTGTCCTAAAGAAATGTTAGATAAATTAAAAAATCCAATTACTTTAAAAAAAGATATAAAAAAAGTTAGTTAAATTAATAATTTAAGTTCTTTTAAAATTATATTTAACCATTTTTTATTTGATAAACTGTGATCACCTTTTTTTACAATATTTAATTTTTTCTTAGCTTTTGGAAATAATCTTAAAACTTTTCTTGAATATGAGACAGGAACTGCCTCATCTTTTTCACCATGTACCATTGTTACTTTAATATTTGAATTAATTTTTTTATTTAAGACTTTGTTTTTTCTTCCATCTTTTATTAATTGTAGAGTAATTGGATATTCATAATTGCCATGTTTTAATTGATAAATACCCTTACTTATTGTTTCCTCTTTCATTTTTTTAGTAAATTTTTTCCACATTAAATTTTCTAAAAATTCAGGAGCAGCCCCTATTCCTAAAAATCCTTTAATCTGTTTTTTGAAAATTTTGAATTGATTGAGCGAAATCCATGCACCCATACTTGAACCAATTAGCACAAATTCTTTTTTTTTAACGTATTTTTTTATTAAAATTGACGTCTCTTTACTCCATTTTGAAATATTTCCATTTACAAATTTTCCAGAAGATTTCCCATGACCAGAGTATTCTAGTGCTAAAAAACTTACTTTACTTTTTTTAGCAAAATTCAAAAATGCATTTGGTTTTTTTCCTTCAAGATCTGACATAAAGCCATGTAAAAAAACTATAAAAGAACTATTTTTAAAAATTTTGGAAATATATCTAATTTTCTTTGTATTTGATATTTGATGAAATCTGAAATTTGCCATAATCGTTTATAAGTTTAGTCTATTAATATATAATCATATCAAATGTCATCTGATTTAAAAGTTTTACAAGTTATTCCAAAGTTAGGTTATGGAGGAGCTGAAACAGGGTGTTATGATATAGCACATTATTTAACAGAAAATAATTGTAAATCATTTCTTGTAACTAGTGGTGGTGAATTACTTAAATTTGTAGATAGAAAAAAAGTTAAGGTATTTAGACTTCCTGTACAGAGTAAAAACCCTTTACTAATTTTAATTAATGCTTTTATCTTAATTGGAATAATTTTAGTTTTTAATATTTCTCTTGTTCACGCAAGAAGTAGAGCACCTGCTTGGTCATGTTTGTTAGCAACAAAAATCACAGGACGAAAATTTGTAACTACATTTCATGGAACATACAATTTTAAGAATAATATAAAAAAAATTTATAATTCAGTAATGACTAGAGCAGATTTAATTATTGCAGGATCTAATTTTATTTTTTCTCATATAAAAAAAAATTATTCAAAATATTTAAATGAGAAAAAAAAATTAATGGTTATTTTTAGAGGAATAAATGTCGACTACTTTGATCCAACAACCAAAATTGAAATTGATGAGAAAAAATTATTAAAAAAATGGGACATTGAAAAAGATAAAAAAATTATACTCTTACCCGGTAGGTTAACTTCTTGGAAAGGACAGGAAGTATTTATTGAGGCAGTTAACTTAGTGAATACAGAACTGGGTTATGAAGCATTTTATGCCGTTATTCTAGGTAGTGATCAAGGTAGAGATTTATATAAAAAAAAATTAATAAGACTTTCAGAGCAATATAGATTGTCTAAACAAATAAGATTTATAGATCATTGCAAGGATATGGCCTTAGCTTATAAAGTTTCTGATATTATTGTTTCAGCCTCAACCGAACCAGAGGCTTTTGGCAGAGTTGCTGTCGAAGCACAATCAATGGAAAAACCAATTATAGCAAGTAACATTGGAGGTTCTAACGAAACGATAATTGATGAAAAAACTGGTTTTTTATATGAAGCAGGAAATGCCAAATCATTAAGTAATAAAATTTTAAAAACTCTTAACATGGATGAAACTCTATTAAAATCAATTGGTTATGAGGGAAGAAAAAACATAGTTCAAAAATTTAATGTTGAAAAAATGTGCTTTTCTACTTATTCAGAGTATAAGAGATTATTAAATTAAATGCCGATAATAACATTACCTGACGGAAACAATATTGACTTTCCTAATAAAGTTACTGGACTTGAAGTAGCTGAAAAAATTAGCAAATCATTAGCCAAACAAGCCATGGTCATAAGCGTCGATGGTGAACTTAAAGATCTTGATTTTTTAATTGAAAATGATTGTTCTGTAAAGATTTTTACCTCAAAAAATCCTGAGGGCTTAGAAACTATAAGGCATGACACAGCTCATATTTTAGCTATGGCTGTTCAAGAATTATTTCCAGGAACACAAGTTACAATTGGACCCGTGATTGAAAATGGATTTTATTATGACTTTGCTAGAAAAGAACCATTTACAGAGGATGATCTTGTTAAAATTGAAAATAAAATGAAAGAGATTGTCGACAGGAATGAAACAACAAAAAGAGAAGTTTGGGATAGAAACAAAGCAATTAGCCATTTTAAAAAAAAAGGAGAAATTTATAAAGCCGAGTTAATTGAAGCGATACCTGAAAATGAAGATGTATCAATTTATTTTCACGGAGAATGGCATGATTTATGTAGAGGCCCACATTTATCCTCTACAGGTAAAATAGGGAAATATTTTAAACTTACAAAAGTATCAGGAGCATATTGGAGAGGAGACTCTAATAATGAAATGTTGCAACGAATATATGGTACGAGTTGGGCAACTCAAAAAGATCTAGATGAATATTTGAAGAGAATAGAAGAAGCCGAAAAAAGAGATCACAGAAAATTAGGTAGAGAAATGGATTTATTTCATTTTAGAGAAGAAAGCCCTGGCTCAGTATTTTGGCATGAAAGAGGATGGGGTTTGTTTCAAAAGCTCATTAACTACATGAGAAGCAGACAAGATGCAGCTGGTTATAAAGAGGTCAATACTCCAGAGGTACTAGATAGACAACTATGGGAAAAATCTGGGCATTGGGAAAAATATGGAGAAAACATGTATACTTCTGAAACACCAGATGAGAAAGTTTTTGCAATTAAACCAATGAATTGCCCTGGTCATATCCAGGTATTTAATCAAGGCTTAAAAAGTTACAGAGATCTTCCGTTACGTTTTGCTGAATTTGGAAAAGTTCATCGTTATGAGCCATCAGGCGCTTTACATGGGTTATTAAGAGTAAGAGCTTTTACTCAAGATGATGCCCATATTTTTTGCACTGAAGATCAAATTACTAGCGAATGTTTAATTGTTACAAATCTAATACTAGATATTTATAAGGACCTTGGTTTTGAAAATGTGATTCTAAAATATGCAGATAGGCCAGAAGTAAGGGTTGGTGATGATTCAGTTTGGGATAAAGCAGAAGCCTCTTTGCTTGAAGCAGTTAAAGCTTCTAAATTAGAATATACTATTAATAAAGGTGAGGGAGCATTTTATGGTCCTAAAATTGAATTTGTTTTACGAGATGCTATTGGCAGGGATTGGCAATGTGGAACTTTACAAGTAGATTTAAATTTACCTGGAAGATTAGATGCTTCTTATGTTGACAAAGATGGAACTAAAAAGGTTCCCGTTATGTTGCATAGAGCATTATTTGGTTCTCTAGAGAGATTTATTGGAATTTTAATTGAAAACTATGCAGGCAAGTTTCCATTTTGGATATCTCCTTTACAGACTATGGTAATACCTATTTCAGAAGAATTTAACGACTATGCAGTTGAGGTATCAAATAAAATTAAAAATTCAGGTATAAGTTCTGCAGTAGATTTAAAAAATCATAATTTAAATTATAAAATTAGAGATCATTCTTTAGCAAAAATACCACTTTTATTAATTTGTGGTAAAAAAGAAGTTGACTCCAATTCAGTAACGATTAGAAGATTAGATTCTAATAAACAAGAAAATATGGGTATAGATCAATTCTTAAAAACATTCTCTGCTTACAATAAAGCATCATCAAACTAAGTGGCAGAATTCAAACAAAATTATTTTCAAAGAAGAACCAAGGACAGAGGTCCAAGATCTAATAATAGAATTTCTTCTCCAGATGTTCAGGTTATAGCGAGTGATGGAGAAAATCTTGGAGTAATGAATACTAATGAAGCTATTTCCATGGCAAAAAATCAAGGTTTAGATTTAATTGAAATAGCACCTAATGCAAATCCACCTGTATGTAAAATAATGGATATGGGTAAATATAAGTATGATGCTCAGAAAAAAGCTAATCTTGCAAAGAAAAAACAAAAAATTGTTTCTTTAAAAGAAATTAAAATGAGACCTGTTACTGAAACTCATGATTATGAGTTTAAAGTCAAAAATGCTAAAAAATTTATAGCTAAAGGAGATAAGGTCAAATTTACTATAAGATTTAAAGGTAGAGAGCTTCAGCATTCCCATCTAGGAAATAAACTAATGGGTAAAATTAAAGAAGATATGAAGGATATTGGCAAGGTAGAATTACATCCAAAGTTTGATGGGAAGCAAATGATCATGGTAATTCAGCCTTTATAAGCTTTAATAGAGGTTGTAAAATTATATCTTTCTTTGTATAAGTCCGCAGAATTATGCCAAAACTAAAAACAAAAAGCTCAGCAAAAAAAAGATTTAAAATATCCGCAAAGGGTAAAGTTATTTCTGCTCAAGCAGGTAAAAGACATGGCATGATCAAAAGAACGAATTCACAAATAAGAAAACTTAGAGGCACTACAACATTGTCTAAACAAGATGGAAAAATTGTTAAGTCATACATGCCTTACAGTTTAAGAGGTTAATAATGGCAAGAGTTAAAAGAGGTGTAACTAGTAAAGCTAAACATAAAAAAGTTTTAAAAGCTGTAAAGGGTCAATGGGGCAGAAGAAAAAATACCATTAGAGTTGCTAAGCAAGCTATGGAAAAATCCATGCAATACGCATACAGAGACAGAAGAAATAAAAAAAGAGATTTTAAATCATTGTGGATACAGAGAATCAATGCTGGAGTAAGAGCTGAAGGCTTAACTTATTCAAAATTTATCAATGGATTAAATAAATGTGGTATTGCAATAGATAGAAAAATTCTTGCTGAAATTGCTTACGATAGCCCAGAAGCATTCAAAACAATTGTACAAAAAGCTCAATCAGCTTTAAATTAATCTTCGCTATTGTTTTTATTTCTTAAGGAAATAATCTACTAATATGTCAGAGATAAAAAATATTAGAGATCAGTTTATATCAAAGCTAGAAAATGATTTAAGCATTGATCAAATAAATGAAATCAAAACCGAGCTCTTTGGTAAAAATGGTTTAATTTCATCAAAATTTAAAACAATAGGTTCAATTCCAGAGACTGATAGAAAAAAATTTGCATCAGATTTAAATCAAGTTAAAGACGAACTTCAAAATTTGATAACTTCTAAAATTAGCAAGATAGAAGGAAAAAAAATAAACGAAAAATTAGAAAAGGAAAAAGTTGATATAACTTTACCTGAAAGACCATTCGTTAGAGGAAAAGTTCATCCTGTATCACAAACTATTGATGAAATTTCATCTATTTTCTCTGAAATAGGATTTAGTGTTGAGGAAGGCCCTGATGTTGAAAATGAATATAACAATTTTACTGCTTTAAACACACCTGACAATCATCCAGCAAGAGATATGCATGATACATTTTACTTAGATGAAAACAAAGAGGTACTATTACGAACTCATACTTCCCCAGTTCAAATCAGAACGATGCTAAAAGACAAACCTCCATTTAAGATCATTGCTCCTGGGAGAACTTATAGATCTGATAGTGATCAAACACACGCACCAATGTTTCATCAAGTTGAAGGTTTGCATATTGATACAAATATTAATATGGGACATTTGAAAGGATGCTTGAATTATTTCATTAAAGAATTTTTTGAAGTCGAAAAAATTAAAATGAGATTTAGACCTAGTCATTTTCCATTTACAGAACCATCTGCAGAAGTAGATATTGGTTATGAAATAAAAGATGGTAAAATAAATATCGGAGAAGGAGATAAGTGGCTTGAAATTTTAGGCTGTGGCATGGTGCATCCTAATGTCTTAAGAAATGTAAAAGTAGATCCTTCTAAATATCAAGGATATGCCTTTGGGATAGGTATAGACCGATTAGCAATGCTTAAATATGGCATTAATGATTTAAGAGCGTTTTTTGATTGTGACTACAGATGGCTAAATCATTTTGGTTTTGATCCACTTGATGTTCCTTCAAATTACAGAGGTTTAAGCAGATGAAGATTACATATGATTGGTTAAAAGATCATTTAAAAATAAGTGCTAAAGAAGATAAACTTCTAGAGAAACTAACAGACATAGGTCTTGAGGTTGAAAGTATAGAAAATTTATCAGAGGGATTAGATTTATTTAAGGTAGCAAAAATTATAAACACAGAAAAACATCCTAATGCAGACAGACTTAAAGTTTGTGATGTTGATGTCGGTAATAAAGAAATCAAAAAAGTTGTATGTGGTGCTGCAAATGCAAGAAATGGCCTTCTTACTGTATATGCCCCACCAGGTGCAATAATCCCAAAAAACAAAACTAAACTTGTTGTTGCTAAAATTAGAGATGTTACATCTTATGGAATGCTTTGTTCTGAATCTGAATTGAATTTATCAGATGAAAGTGATGGAATTACTGAATTATCATCTTCTAAATATGCAAAAAATATTGGAAAAAGTTATTTTTCTAAACCAAGTTCTAATCTTATCGATTTATCAATTACACCAAATAGACCAGACTGTCTTGGTGTTCGGGGGATAGCGAGAGATCTATCAGCCGCAGGTTTTGGAAACTTAAAACCAGAAAAAGATAAAAAAATTAAATCTAATAAAAAACAGACCTTAAAAGTAAAAATAACAAAAGAAAAAAATCAAGGCTGTTTGTCTTTTGGCAGCTGCTTGATAACTAACGTCAAAAATACAGAAAGTCCTCAATGGTTGAAAGATAAATTAATTTCTATAGGCCAAAAACCAATATCTGCAATTGTAGATATTACAAATTATGTAATGATTGATATTAATCGTCCTTTGCATGCATACGATGCTGACAAAATTGATAAGGGAATAATTGTTAGAAATTCAAAATCAGGAGAAGAATTTACTGCTTTAGATAATAAAAATTATAAACTAGATGATGGAATGTGTGTAATTAGTGATAACAAAGGTGTCTTAGGCCTTGGAGGAATTATTGGTGGAACGAGATCCGGTACAGAGCTAGATACAAAAAATGTTTTAGTAGAGTCGGCTTATTTTGATCCAAGATCAATTAGAAAAACTGCTAAAAAATTAAACATAGAAACAGATGCTAAATTTAGATTTGAAAGAGGTATTGATCAGTTATCTATTGAAGATGGATTAAATAAAGCAGCTTTTTTAATTAAGAAAATTTGTGGTGGTGAAATTAGTAAAATAGATATTCAAAAAATTGAGTCTTATAAAAACAAAATAATAAAATTTGAACCAAAAACATTTGAAAAAATTACTGGTTTTAAAATTTCAAACAAAGAAATGATAATCATTTTAGAAAAACTTGGTTTTAAATTAAAAAAAGAAAAAAAATATTTTAAATTAACAGTTCCATCTTGGAGACCAGATATTGTTCAAGAAATTGATATTGTTGAGGAACTTGTAAGAATTAGTGGCTATGAAAAAATAAAAATAGAAAATCCTATTAAAGAAAGAATCAAAAAAACTTTAAATCCAACTCAAAAGTTATTTCATTTTCTTCAAAGGGCAGTAGCATCCAAAGGGTATTTGGAGGCAATTACTTGGTCTTTTACAGACTCTAAATTTAATGATCACTTTAAAGGGACCAGTAAAGAAATAAAAATTGTAAATCCAATTAGCTCTGAATTAGGAGTATTAAGAAATTCTATTTTTTCAAATTTAGTAATGTATATAAGCAAAAACTTAGATAGAGGAATTAAAGATTTATCAATATTTGAAATTGGACCAATATTTTATGGTTCACAACCTGGAGAACAGAATACAATTGTTTGTGGTTTGTCAGCTGGAAAAAAATCTAGACTTTCATGGATAGAACAAGAGAGAAATATAGATGTTTTTGATATTAAGAGAGATGCTATACAAACTTTAGTAGAAGCTGGCTATGACTCAGAAAAATTTTATATTGATGATGAAAGCCCAAGTTATTATCATCCAGGAAAATCAGGTAGAATATTTTTAAATAAAGAAAAAGATAAGGTTGCTGCTTATTTTGGCGAAATTCATCCGAACATTATCAAAACGCTAGATATTAAAACAGAGTCTTTGGTAGGATTTGAAATATTTATAGATAATTTAAAACTGCCAAAAAAAACTTTAAAAGATCAAAAAACAAAATATTCAGTATCCGACTTTCAAAAATCCGAGAGAGATTTTGCATTTATTGTTGATAAAAAAATAAATGCACAAGATTTAGTAAGTGTCATATCAAATATTGATAAAAATTTAATTTCAAACATTAAAGTATTTGATGTTTACGAAGGAGACAATATTCCTGAAAATCAAAAATCAGTTGCTATAAGCGTTACTATTCAATCATTGGAAAAAACATTAACGGATAATGATTTAGAAAAAATTAATAATTTGATTATTGAAACAGTTGAAAATAAAACTGGTGCTAAAATTCGTTCCTAAAATAATTAATGAGTTCAATTGATAATATAAGAAATTTTGCAATAATTGCACATATTGATCATGGAAAATCTACTATAGCCGATAGAATTATTCATAGTTGTGGTGGATTAACAGAAAGAGAAATGAAGGCTCAAGTTTTGGACTCTATGGATATTGAGCGCGAAAGAGGAATCACAATTAAAGCTCAAACTGTAAAATTAAATTATAAAGCTAAAAATGGAAAAAATTATATCTTAAATATTATTGATACACCGGGTCATGTAGATTTCAGTTATGAAGTAAGTAGATCCTTATATGCATGTGAAGGCTCAATTTTGATAGTAGATAGTACTCAAGGTGTAGAAGCTCAAACTTTAGCAAATGTTTATCAAGCTTTAGATACCAACCATGAGATAGTACCAGTTTTAAATAAGGTTGATTTACCTGCATCAGATTTAGATAGAACAAAAAAACAAATCGAGGAAGTTATAGGAATTGATACTGAAAATGCAATTCCGTGTTCAGGTAAAACTGGTGAAGGCATAGAAGATATTTTAGAGCAAATTATTACAACATTACCAGCTCCAAAAGGAGAAAGTTCCGCAGATCTAAAATGTTTATTGGTTGATAGTTGGTATGATACTTATTTAGGTGTAGTGATTTTAGTCAGAGTGATAGATGGTAAACTTTCAAAACATATGAAAATAAAAATGATGTCTACTAATCAGGATTATATTGTTGAAAAAGTTGGGGTTTTTACACCAAAGCCAGTAGACATAAATGAACTAAAAACAGGTGAAATTGGATTTATTACAACAGGAATTAAAGTTTTGTCTGAAACAAAAGTTGGAGACACGATTTGTGATGCTTCAAAACCTTTAAAAGATGCTTTGCCAGGATTTAAACCTAGTAAACCCGTAGTATTTTGTGGACTATTTCCAGTAGATAGTTCTGAGTTTCAAAAACTGAAAGATGGTTTAGCTAAGTTACAATTAAATGATGCAAGTTTTTCGTTTGAACCCGAGTCATCATCTGCTTTAGGATTAGGTTTTAGATGCGGATTTTTAGGCCTACTTCATTTAGAAATTGTAACTGAAAGATTAGAAAGAGAATTTGATGTTAATTTATTAACAACTACACCTGGTGTTGTTTACAAAGTTCATCTAAACAACGAAAACATAATAGATCTTCAAAATCCATCAAGTTTACCTGATCCAACTTTAATAAAATATATTGAAGAGCCTTGGATTAAAGCAACAATTATTACTCCTGATCAATATCTGGGTTCAATCATTAAAATGTGTCAGGATAAAAGAGGAATTCAAACTAATTTAAGTTATTCAGGAAATAGAGCTGTTATCAATTATGAACTTCCTTTGAATGAGGTTGTCTTTGATTTTAATGATAGATTAAAATCAATGACTAGCGGATATGCAAGCTTTGATTATGAAATAATTGAACACAGGGAAGGAGACTTGGTAAAACTTGGAATTTTAGTAAATGCTGAACCTGTTGATGCTTTGGCTATGATGATACATAAAGATTTTGCCCAAAAAACAGGTAGAGAGGTATGTGAAAAATTAAAAGATTTGATACCACGACATAACTTTATGATTCCAGTTCAAGCTGCAATAGGAGGCAAAATTATTGCAAGAGAAACAATTAAAGGTTTTAAAAAAGATGTTTTGACTAAAATACACGGTGGTGGTGCAACTGATAGAAAAAGAAAACTTTTAGAAAAACAAAAAAAAGGAAAGGCTAGATCTAAACAATTTGGAAGAGTTGAAATTCCTCAAGAAGCTTTTATTGGAGTACTTAAAATAAACAAAGAAAAATAAACGTATCGTGTCAGAAAATAATTTAAAAAAAAAATCAAAAATTTTTGATTGTATAACATTTTTTAACGAAAACTTTATTACCAACATAAGATTTGAAATTTTAAATGATACAGTTGATTACTTTGTAATCTGCGAGTCTATTTATGATCATAGAGGTAAAAAAAAAAAATTAAATTTTAAGTTACTTAATGAGAAGTTTAGATCAAAAATCATTTATGTTGTATTGGAGGAAAGATTTAAAAGCCAGGATTTATGGAAAAATCAAGCTCAACAAAGAGAGTATATATTTGAAGGGTTAAAATTGGCAAATGATAATGATTATATAATGTTTTCAGATCCTGATGAAATTCCTAATCCAGAAAAATTAAGGAATTTAAATTTACAAAATAAATATGGAATTTTTTTACAAGATTGTTTTTGTTACATGATTAATCTTTTTAATAAATATGAGTCTCCCTGGGAAGGTACAAGAATTTGCAAAAAGAGAAATTTAAATTCAATTAATCATATGAGACAAAATGTAAAATTAAAGAATTTAAAATATAAATTTTTTAGGCTTGATAAAGAAAGAGATATTCAAATAATTAATAATGGAGGCTGGCATTTTAATAATTTAATGACGGCAGAAGATATATCTTTAAAATTAAAAACTTTTGCGCATAGTGAATTTTCTGGTGAAGAATTTTCCTCTGTTAACATAATAAAAGAAAAAATTAATAAAAAAATCGATTTATTTAATCGTGGTCATACTTATGAAATTTTAAATTTAGATACAAAATTGCCAAATTATATTTTAAAAAATTTAGATAAGTTTAAGGATTATATTGCATAGAGTTTATGGAGAGGTGGCCGAGTGGTTGAAGGCGCACGCTTGGAAAGCGTGTAAAGGGGCAACTCTTTCATGGGTTCGAATCCCATTCTCTCCGCCAAAAATTAATTATAAAAACTATGATTAAAAAATTTATAAATAGAAAAAGTTTGTTTTATAAACCTTATTTATATTTTAGAATTTTTTGGCTAGAAAAATTTTTCGTTAAAAAAAATTCATATTCTCAATGTGGAGAAGATTATTTTATAACTAAATTTTTTACTAAACGAAAAAAAGGTACTTATTTAGATATTGGAGCCTTTAATCCAATAAAATATAGTAATACTTATCTTTTGTACAAAATCGGTTGGACAGGAATAAATATAGACTTAAACCAAACTTCTATAGATTTATTCAATATAGTTAGACCCAATGATATAAATATATGTGCTGCTATAAGTAATAAAGAAGAAAATGTTAAAGTAAATATTGAAAATATTTTTAGTCCTCTTAATACTATTTCATTAAATCGTTCAAAAAAATTAAATTCGAAAAGTATTAAAAAAAACTCTTATTACGTTAAATCGCAAAAAATCAATAAAATAGTTAAAAATAAGTTTGATTTCTTAAATATCGATATTGAAGGTTTTGATATAAAAGTTTTAAAATCGATCAAATTAAATTTCTATAAACCAAAATTAATTTGTATTGAAATATTAAACAGTAAAAAATTTCATTCTTTAAAAAAGTATTTAAACAAACAGAATTATATTTATATGAGAAAAATGGGGCCAAGTTATTTTTTTAGACTTAAAGGGAAATTATAATTTTTTAAATAAATTGATACAGAACTGTCTAAAAGCCTTGATTTTAAAGGATAATTTAAGCTTTTTTATGATGTTTTCTAATTATAATTAAACATTTTTTGTTAAAAAATGATATAATTTTCTTTTTCCAAAACTTAAAAAAATGACAAATAAAAACACATATCAGGCAGATTCCATCAAAGTTCTAAAGGGTCTTGAAGCAGTTAGAAAAAGACCAGGTATGTATATTGGAGATACGGATGATGGAACTGGTTTACATCATATGGTTTATGAAGTTGTTGATAACTCTATTGATGAGGCATTAGCAGGATATTGTAAAAATATTAATGTAAAAATTAACTCTGATGGAACAATTACAGTAAATGATGATGGCAGAGGTATTCCTGTTGATATCCATAAAGGAGAAAAAAAATCAGCAGCAGAAGTAATTATGACCCAACTTCACGCTGGTGGTAAGTTTGATCATGACTCTTATAAAGTTTCAGGTGGATTGCATGGCGTTGGTGTTTCAGTTGTTAATGCGCTTTCAGAAAAATTACAGTTAGAGATTTTTAGAGATGGAAAAAAACATTACATTGAATTTCAAAATGGTGAAGCCAAAGCCGCTTTAAAGGTAGTAGGAAAAGCAAAGCAAACTGGAACACAAATTACTTTTTTACCTTCAAAAGAAATTTTTTCTTCAACAAAATTTAGTGCAAATATTTTGATTAAAAGAATGCGAGAATTAGCATTTTTAAATAAAGGAATTAAAATAATATTTACTGACGCAAGTCATAAGAAAGAGAAAATAACTGAGTTTAAATTTGATGGTGGTGTTCTAGAATTTGTAAATTTTTTAGATGAAAAAAGAGAAAAACTTCAAAATAAAAACGGAAATGATTTGTTTAGAAAACCAATATATATTGAAGGAAAAAAAAATAATATCGAATTAGAATGCTCATTAAAATGGAATGCAGGATATACAGAAGACATCTTTCCATACACAAATAATATTTATCAAAAAGATGGTGGAACCCATTTATTAGGCTTTAGAAGTGCATTAACAAGAGTAATTAATAAATATGCTAACGAAAATAACTTACTAAAGAAAAATAAACTAGCAATTTCAGGGGATGATATCAAGGAAGGTCTAACTTGTGTTCTTTCAACTAAAATTCCTGATCCAAAATTTTCATCTCAGACAAAAGATAAGCTGGTTTCATCAGAAGTAAGAATGATTGTAGAAACATTAGTAAATGAAAAATTATCAATTTGGTTTGATCAAAATCCGTCTATTGCAAAAATTATTTTAGCTAAAGTTATTCAAGCTGCTATGGCTAGAGATGTTGCTAGAAAAGCAAGAGAAAATGTACGAAGAAAAGGAGCCCTTGAATTAAGTGGTCTTCCTGGAAAATTAGCTGATTGTCAAATTGGCAAACAAGAAGGAACAGAATTATTTATTGTAGAGGGGGATTCAGCTGGTGGATCTGCCAAACAAGGAAGAAATAGATCAAATCAAGCAGTTTTACCACTTAGAGGGAAAATACTTAATACTTATGTAGAAGATTTTAATGTGAAAAAAAATGGTAACGGCAATGGCAACGGTTCTGATCAAAGAACAAAGGCTTTGTCTAAAATGATTTCTTCAAATGAGATCGTTACCTTGATTAATGCTCTAGGTTTAGACCCAAAAGCACAAGAAATTGATTTAAAGGATTTAAGATATGGAAAAATAATAATTATGACGGATGCTGATGTAGATGGCTCTCATATAAGAGCTCTTCTTTTAACTTTTTTCAATAATAAACCATTTAATAAATTAATTGAAAATGGTCATGTTTATTTAGCGCAACCTCCTTTATTTAAAATTAATAAAGGTTCTAAAGGTATTTATATTAAGGATGAGAAGGAGTTAGAAGATTACATAATAAATAACAATAAGGAGTTAAAAAAAATTAAAAAAGGATCTAAAGATTATTCAAAAAAAATTGATGAGGAAAAATCAAAAATGAATATCCAAAGATTCAAAGGTCTTGGAGAAATGAATCCAGAAGAATTATGGAGTACTACATTAGATCCAGAAACAAGAAATCTTCTTCAAGTACAATATTCAAAAGATTTGAAAAAAGATCAAAGCTTAATCCATACTTTAATGGGCAATGATGTGGCATTAAGAAAAGATTTTATAGTTTCTAATGCTATAAATGTTAGAAATCTTGATATTTAAAAATGAAGTTCTTTGAAACTTCAAAATATCATTCTTTTAAAAAATCAACTTATATAACCCTTAGATGGATCGGAATTATTGGACAATTAATTGCAGTAAATTTTGTATATTTATTTTTAAATTCTAGTTTAGATTTTATCACTTCAAATTTAGTTATTTTTTTAGGAATATTAAGTAATTTATATTTAATATTTATTTATAAAAAAACACAATTATCAGATAGATCTGCTTTTATTTTCCTGCTTATTGATATTTTGCAATTAGGTGTCCTTCTTTATTTGTCAGGAGGAATAACAAATCCATTTGTAATTTTTTTATTAATACCAAGTGTTTTTTCTTCATCAAATTTAAGCTTAAGAACTAATACTTTGTTAGTAATTTTAACAATAATTATAATTGTCTTTTTAACTTTTGATCATCAAGATTTGCCAATTAATTTAAATAGTGATTTTCATAACAATCATTATTTTTATTATTCCATCCCAGTATCTTTGATTATTGCTTTAGTATTTTTAAATTATTTTGCAATGACATTTGGCACACAATCTAGATTAAGAAAAGAGGCATTAGGAAAAATGGAAGAGGTAATGGCTAAAGAACATGAGCTTTTATCTTTGGGCGGACAAGCTGCTGCAGCGGCACATTCTTTAGGTACACCACTTTCCACAATAACAATAATTGCGCATGATTTAATGAAACAATTTAAAGGTCAAAAAGATTTGGAGAAAGATATAGAGTTATTAAATAGCCAAGTCGAGCGATGTAATGAAATTTTAAAGAGATTAACTTTAAATCCTGTGGAGGAAGATGAATTTATTGATAAAGATATTAACATTCGAGATTATTTGCATGAAATTATCTCTTCATTTAAGGAAATAAGTAAAAAGGAATTTGTTTTCAATTTTGATCAAGATTCAAACCCAAAAAAAATAAGTAAATCTATTGAAATAGTTTATGGATTAAGAAACTTTATAGGAAATGCAAACAAATTTGCCAAAAATTCTATTTTTATTAATTTAAAAAGTGACAGTGAATTTACAGAGCTCACAGTAGAAGATGATGGTAATGGTTATCCAAGAGATATTATATCGAAAATTGGAGAACCATATTTAAAATCAAATTATTCAAAAGATAAGTCTAAAGAGGGTTTAGGACTAGGGTTGTTTATTGGTAAAACTTTATTAGAAAAAAATTTTGCATCAGTCAATTGTAGAAATTCCAAAACACGTAGTGGTGCTGAAGTTATTATTAGATGGAAGAATAAAGAATTATTTAATATTTAATGGAATTTGTTTTTTGTTTCAAATAATGAGCTTAATTGAGATATCATAACATCTCCTAATTCATTTACGTCAGTAATTTTAATAGCTTTATTGTAATATCTTGAAACATCGTGACCAATTCCTATAGCCAAAACTTCAATATCCGATTTATTTTCAATAAATTTTACAATCTTTTTTAAATGTTTTTCCAAAAAATCACCTGAATTTACAGAAAGAGTTGAGTCATCTACAGGGGCTCCATCAGAAATAACCATTAATATTTTTCTTTCCTCTTTTCTCTTTTTTATTCTGTTATAGGCCCACGATATAGCTTCTCCATCGATGTTCTCTTTGAGCAATCCTTCTTTAAGCATTAGCCCTAAATTATTTTTTGCCTGTCTCCAATGGGTATCTGCTCCTTTGTAAATAATATGTCTTAGGTCGTTCAATCTTCCTGGTGTTTTAGGTTTAGAATTTTTGGTCCATAATTCTCTACTTTGTCCACCCTTCCAATTTTTAGTTGTGAAACCTAAAATTTCAACTTTAACAGAGCACCTTTCTAGCGTTCTGGATAAAATATCTGCACAAATAGCTGCAATAGTAATTGGTCTTCCTCTCATGGATCCGGAATTATCAATGAGTAGAGTCACTACTGTATCTTTAAAATCTAAATCTTTTTCTTTTTTGAATGACAAAGAATTATATGGATCCATAATAATTCTTGGAAGTTTTGAACTGTCTAATAATCCCTCCTCTAAATCAAACTCCCATGCTCTATTTTGTTTTGCAAGCAATTGTCTTTGAAGTTTATTAGCAAGTTTTGTTATAATATCTTGAAAGCCTATTAATTGTTGATCTAAATTTCTTCTTAGTTTTGTTGCTTCATCTGCATTTTCTAGATTTTCAGCTTTTACAACTTCATCAAACTGAGTTGTAAATATTTTATAATCTAAATTGATATTATCTATTTTTTTTTGAGCTACTTGTTCTGAACTTTGTTCATCTGACTCTGTGTCTGATAATTGTTCGTCAAAGTTAAATTCGTCAACACTAAAATCAGCATCTAATGAAGCCTCAGATACATTTTCATCTTTTTCATCTTTATTATCTTCTTTGTCATTATTTTCATCTTCATTAGATGGATTATCTTGTCCTTGATCTTGATTTTCTTCTTTTCTTTCATCCTCATCTTCACTCTGAAAAATGTCCATTTCTTTCAATATTTCTGAAAACTTTGAACTATAAATGTTTTGATCTTCAAGATTTTCAAGTAAAAATTCTTTATGTTTTTCTATAGCTTCCTCAAAGTCTTTTTCCCAAAAATTAAGCATTTTTGTTGTTAGAGGATTTAGCTTAATTTTATGAAAATTCTTAAGCATATATAGTTCAAATGCTTCTGATACAGATACATCTTCTTTAGTTTTTAATTGATCTTTGCGTTTACGATTTATTATTTGATGATAATTTTCTTGAAAATTTTTCTCAATTCCTTTTAACATTTTTCCTCCCAGAGTCTCATAACGTATTTTTTCAGCTATATTATAAAGAGATCTAGAAGATGTATTTGAGGGAAGGTTTTTTTTGTAAATTGTTTCATTACAAAATTTTTTTTTCAAAGCAGAGGAGTCTGTTTCTGCACGTAATCTTATAAAATCAGCTGGACTAGTTAAATTATCAATCTCTAGAAAATTAAATTCTTTTATTTTTTTTTCTTCAGAATTTGTTTTTTTAAAATCAAAATCATCAGCAATTACTTTTGCTGTAGAAGTTAAAGCAATTTTGAATTTTTCTTTTAAATTATTTTCTTTAGTGCTCATTAGATTTGAATATTAATCAAAGATTCTGGCAATTCTTCACCAAAACATCTTTGATAATATTCTGCGATAGTATTTTTTTCAATATCATCACATTTATTAAGAAAAGTTACTCTAAAAGCGTAACCAGTGTCTTTAAATATCTCTGCATTTTCTGCCCAATGTAACACCGTTCTTGGGCTCATCACTGTTGAAATATCTCCTGCAATAAATCCTTTACGCGTTAAAGATGCTACTTTTATCATGTTAGCAACCTTTTCTTTTCCCTTTGCGTTATTTAAGTTTTTATTTTTAGACAAAACAATGTCCATTTCTCTATCTAGGCTAAGATAGTTTAAAGTTGTAACAATATTCCATCTATCCATCTGACCTTGGTTAATTTGCTGCGTACCATGATAAAGACCTGTCGTATCACCAAGTCCAACAGTATTTGAAGTAGCAAATAATCTAAAAAATTTATTTTGTTTAATTACTTTATTTTTATCTAGTAATGTAAAATTTCCCTCAGCTTCCAAAACTCTTTGAATTACAAACATTACATCAGGTCTACCAGCATCATATTCATCAAAAACAAGTGCAACTGGATTTTGTATAGACCATGGTAAAATTCCCTCGTTAAATTGAGTTACTTGTTTACCATCTTTAAGAACAATCGCATCTTTTCCAATCAAATCAATTCTACTTACATGACTATCTAAATTTACACGGATGCAAGGCCAATTTAATCTTGCAGCAATTTGCTCAATGTGAGTAGATTTACCAGTGCCATGATATCCTTGAACTAAAACCCTCTTATTATAAGCAAATCCTGAAATAATGGCTAAAGTAGTATCTCTATCGAACTTGTAGTTTTTATCAATTTCAGGAACATATTCATTCTTATTTGAAAATGCGTCTACTTCCATTTCTGAATCAATTCCAAAAGTCTGTTTTAATGAAACTTTAATATCCGGTTCTGTGTTAAGATTTGGTGTCAATTTTTTCTCTATAGGTATTTTTTAATTGAGTGTAAGCCAATGTTATAAGTTTAAGTTTTTCTTCGTATTTTTTATTTCCAGAATTCATATCAGGGTGAAATTTTTTCACAAGTAATTTGAATTTATCTTGTATTTTCTTCCACTTTAAACCCACAGAAACCCCCAATATTCCAAAAGCTTTTATATCTTTATGATCGAATTTAAATTGACGCATATGATTATAATCTCCATTTATTTTTTCTTTATCTAACTCATCTCTCAAAGTTGTATTCCATAACACTTTGAAAAAATTATCTGAAGAGCTAAAGCTTTGCGTGGGTTTGTGCCAAGTCATGTCAGATTTTAAAAAATCCAATACTTGGTCATCATTCATTCCTGAAAAATAGTTCCAATTTTTATTAAATTCTTTTACATGCTCAAGGCAAAGCATTCTAAATTTTCTGCTATTATCTTTTTCAACTGGTGCCTTATATTCACCTATTTCATTACAATTATTCCAGTCACAAATATTTTTCATGATATATAATAACATATATGGATATAAATGAGTTAATTACAATTGTAAAAAATAAATTATTAAATCAAATAAATATTGAAAGTATAAATATTGAAGATAAATCTTTTCTTCATAAAAATCATAAAGGAAATAAAGAAGGAAAATATCATTTAAAATTATTTATCGTTTCTCAAGAACTAAAAAAAATGAGTAAAATTGAAAGTAATAAAAAAATCTACAAGATTTTAGATCAAGAATTAAAAGAATTTATTCACTCAATCCAAATTTTAATTAGTTAAAAATTTTTTTAGAAATAAATTTAAGTTTTTTTTGGAGTATTGGTTGTTGAAAATCGGCTTACCAACTTTTTTTAACAAAACTAAGTTTATTTTTTCAGAATTATTTTTTTTATCTTTGATCATAAAAGATAAGATCTTATTTAAATCTCTGATAGAAAAATATTTTTTTATAGAAGAAGGTAGACCAGAATTATCAATATGATTTATAATTAAATTGTATTCACTTTTACTAAGCATGTTTTCCTTAAAACTAAAACTAAGTGCCGTTTTCATTCCAAGTATAACGGCTTCACCATGATTTAGTTTATGGCTGTACCCTAAGCCTGCCTCATAAGCATGGGCAAATGTATGGCCAAAATTTAATACTTTTCTAAATGCTATTTCCTTTTCATCTTTTTCAACTACTTTTTTTTTAATTTTACAACTTTCATAAATTGCTTTTTCAATAAATGGAGAAGAAAGACTTAAAATCTTTTTAAGATTTTTATTTAAGAAACTAAAAAATTTTTTATTATCAATTAATGAATGTTTCAGTATTTCTCCATATCCACAAATTATTTCTCTTTTTGATAAAGATTTAAGAAATTGAATATCTGAGAGAACCAGTGATGGTTGATAAAAGCTTCCTATTAAATTTTTACCATATTTAGAATTAACTCCAGTTTTTCCCCCGATTGATGAATCAACTTGAGCCAAAAGAGTTGTTGGAATATTTGCAAACTTTAGGCCCCTTTTGAAAAGACTAGCCGCAAAACCACTTACATCGCCTGTAATTCCTCCTCCTAATGAAATTAAAATATCATTTCTTGAAAAGTTTTTATTTAATAAAACTTCAAGAATTTTATTAACGCTATTAATATTTTTATTTTTTTCACTAGCATTAAAAAATAACACAAAAATACTTTTTTTTTTTAAAGACTTTTTAATATTTGAGACAAATTTTTGTGGAACATTTTTATCAACAACAATTAAACATTTATCAAAATCAATTGAATTTGATTTAAAAATTTTTAACAAACTTGAGGTCAAATTTGATCCAATAATTATTGGATATTTTTCAGTTTTAGTTACTATATTTAATCTAGTTTGTTTCATAAATTTCTACAATTTTTTTTACGATTTCAGTTTTAGTAAGATTATCACACTTTATCTCATATAAAGCTTTAGAATAAATGTTAGATCGTTTCTTAATTAAATCAATTAACTCAGTATCTGTTGCATTAATCGCCAATGGTCTTTTTTTACTGTTTTTAATTCTATTTAACAATGTTTTATCATCCCAATTTAGCCAAAAGGATAAATGATGTTTTAAAATTTCTTTCCTAATATTGTTATTTGTAAATGCTCCCCCACCAAGTGAAATCACAGTAGAGCTTAATTTAAGTTTTTTTAAAGTTGTTTGTTCTTCAATTTTTCTAAAATAATTCTCACCTTTATCTTCAAAGATTTTTTTTATTGTAATGTTTAAATTTTTTTCAATTTCTTTATCGATATCTACAAAATTTAATTTTAATTTCTTAGCTACTAAAGATCCAATGGAGCTCTTACCAGAACCCATCATCCCCAAAAAAACTAGATTTTCTTTTGATTTCATAAGTTTCTTTATTGAAAAAACATAAATATGTCTTAATTTGAAATTATCTAAAAGTATATGCAATTCATTAAAAACACAAGTTCAGGCAAAGCAAGTATCATAGGACTTGTGATTAAATCTATAATCGGATTAGGGGTTATTTTAGGTATTATTTTTTTTCTAAGTACAATTGATTTTCCTGCACCTAAAAAAGAAATTGAAAAAATTATTCCAAATGAAAATTTTAAAATTGTTAAATAAGAAAATTCTTTTAATTAAATTAGTTTGTCTTATTTTTTTTACACCTGCGTTTGCAGAAGAGAAACCGATTGATATTTGGAATATAGAAAAAAAAGATAATCAAGTTATTTCAGAGACAAATATTTCAAGTGAAAATTCTAGTGGCACTGCTCAGAATAGTGTTTATGAACTACAAACAAATAAACAAAAAGATACTATTAAACTTGATAAAGAATTTTCATCAAAAGAAATTAAAATTGTTGGACTATATGATCCTAGTGAATACGGTTTGAGTATGGATATGTGGTCAAATTCTGATGGAACTAAATTAAAAAATTTATTTCAGAATATTAATAAGTTTAATCTTTCAGAAGATGCATCTGATATAATGCACATATCTTTATTAACCAACGCTTATTCTCCAACTCAAAATATTACTGAGAAAGAATTTATGAGCTTTAAATCTGATTGGTTAATAAAAGATGCAAACTTAGAATTAATAGAAGAATATTTAATTAAAAATCAAATAATAAATTTGCATCCAAATTTAACAAGATATTTAGTAGATACTTATTTGTCAGAATCAAACGTAAAAAAATCATGTGAGATTTTTTCTAAAAATTCTGAGCCCATTCAAGATGAATATTTATCAAAATTTAATTTATATTGTTTAATCAATTATGGAAAAAATGAAGAAGCACAACTAATCTTAGATTTAAAAAAAGAGTTAGGTTTTGAAGATAGTTATTACGAAAACAAAATAAATTATTTATTTGGATATTTAGATGAAGCAGATAAAGAAATATCAATAAATTCAATTTTAGATTTTCATTTAGCTCATAGAACTAATCCTGAGTTTTCTTATGAACCAAGTGAAGATACACCTAAAATAATTTGGAAATATCTTTCAGCTGCTAATTTACTTTTTAAAATTCAAGATATAGAAATTACTGATGTAGAAAAAATTTCCACAATAGAAAAAGCTGTAAATGATAAAAATTATTCTGAAGAGGAGTTATTCGAATTTTATAAAAAATTCCAATTTAATATTAATCAATTTTTAAATGCAAAAGAGGCATATAAATCCCTATCTTCAATCGAGGGACGCGCTCTTTTATATCAAAGAACTCTTTTAACTGAAGAACCAAAAATCAAATTAGAATTTATAAAGATATTAAAGGATCTATTTATATCTGATGAAATAGGTGATGCCTTTGATTTGGAATTAAAAAAATTTTTAGGTGAAATTAATGTTGAGGATGTGCCCTCAAATTTTACAACATTTTATAATAGTAATCTAAACAAGAAAGAGACAGCAGATAAAAAAATTAAATATAATAGTAAAATTCTACATCAATCAAAACTTATAAATTATTTCAATGGGGACTATGCAAAATCTAAAATTGAAGAGGACCTAGATAAATTTTTAAAGAAAATTAAAAAAGATAAAAAATATTTTTTATCAAAAAAAGATATAATTTTTCTAGAGGCGCTTAAATCTGATGGAGTTGAAATTTCAAAAAAATATGACAGTCTTTATGAGGTGAAGCAATCAGAAATGCCTGCCGATATTCAAACATTGATAGATAATAATGAGATTGGTGCCGCATTGTTGAGAATAATTGAGGTAATTGGACCTGACAAAATTGAAAATATTGATGAAGATACATTTTATTTTATTATCAATACTTTAAATCAATTAAATGTTGATTTAATTAGAAACAAACTATTGCTTAAAGTTCTTCCTTTAAAAGTATAAAAATTATAATAAAATCAATTTATGGCTATCAGAACTATAATAACAGAACCTAATAAACTACTTAGGCAAATATCTAAACCAGTCAATAGTGTTGGTAAAGAAGAGCAAAAATTGATGGATGATATGCTAGAGACAATGTATGACGCAAACGGAATTGGTCTCGCGGCGATACAAGTTGGTGTACCAAAGAGAATTATTGTTATGGATTTAAGTAAAGATGAGAGTAAAAAAGAGCCAAGATATTTCGTAAATCCAGTTATCAAAAATAAAGATCCAGAAAAAGCAACTTATGAGGAAGGATGTCTTTCTGTGCCAAATCAGTTTGCAGAAATTGATAGACCTAGTAAGTGTGAAGTAGAATATCTTGATTATGATGGGGAAAAGAAATTGCTAAAGGCCGATGGTCTTCTGGCAACATGTATTCAGCATGAGATGGACCATTTAGAGGGAATCCTATTTATTGATTATCTTTCAAAATTAAAAAGGTCAATGATAATTAAAAAATTATCAAAAATAAAATCTACTTCTGTAGAAGCTTAATCAATGCTAAAAAAAATAGTTTTTATGGGTACTCCCATGTTCGCTGTTCCAATTTTAAAATCACTTTATCAAAATGGATATCCTATTTCTTGTGTTTATACACAACCACCTCAAAAATCTAAAAGAGGTCAAAAAATTAACAAGTCACCAATTCAATTAATTTCAGAGACTTTAAATATAGAATTTAGAACACCAAATTCATTAAAAGAAAATTTAGATGAATTAGAATATTTTAAATCTTTAGATGCAGATTTGGCAATAGTTGTTGCTTATGGTCAAATTATACCAAAGTCATATTTAAATTTAACTAAAAAAGGATTTATTAATGTACATGCATCTATTCTTCCAAAATGGAGAGGCGCTGCTCCTATTCAAAGATCAATTATGAATTTAGATAAAGAGACAGGAATCAGTATTATGAAAATAGGGGAGGAATTAGATACAGGACCGGTATGTAATGTTTATAAAATTAATATAGAAAATAATTTAAATGCTGAAGATATTAATGAAAAGCTATCAAGTTTGGCTGCAGAGAAAATTTTAGATAATATAGATGATATATATGAGGATAAAGCAAACTTTATAGAACAAGATCACTCATCAGCTACATACGCATCAAAAATTCAAAAATTAGAGGGGCAGATTAATTGGAAAGAAGATGCTAAAATTATAATTGGTAAAATAAATGGACTTTATCCAGTTCCAGGTGCTTATTTCATGTTTAACGGTGAGAGATACAAAATATTAAAAGCAGAAATTGGACAAGCACAAGGAAAGCCAGGTGAGGTTTTATCTGACCATTTAGAAATTTCATGTGGAGATAAAAAATCAATAAAAATTAAAGAAATACAAAGACAAGGAAAAAAGCCTCAAAGTATTGGAGAATTTGTTTTAGGAACACAAATTAAAAAGGGTTCATTTTTATAATGAATAGATACCAAATACTTATTGAGTATGTAGGGACAAATTTTAGAGGATGGCAAATTCAAAAAAAGGGCCCAACAATTCAAGGATTAATTCAAGAAAAATTATCAAAATTATTAAAAGAAAAAATTGTTTTACATGGTCAAGGAAGAACTGATGCAGGTGTTCATGCGTTTGAGCAATCTGCGCACTTTGATTGCAAAAATAAAATAACCGATAAAATTAAATTTTTAAAATCCATTAATCATTTTTTAAATTTAGAGGACATTGCAATTAAAAATATTAAAAAAAGAAATAATAAATTTCATGCTAGATTTTCAGCAAAACAAAGAATTTATAAATACTTTATTTTTAATCAAATAAGCCAACCAATAATTGAAAAAAATAAAGCATGGCATGTTCGTAAACCTTTAAATTTAGAATTAATGAAAAAGGGTGCAAAAAAGTTATTAGGAACTAATGATTATTCAACTTTTAGATCTTCAAGCTGTCACGCTAAAAGTCCAATTAAAACTATTAAATCAATTAAAATTAAATCATTAAAAAATAAAATTGAATTTCAATTTAGTTCTCAATCATTTTTACAACATCAGGTTAGATCTATGGTTGGTTGTTTAAAATACTTGGGAGAAACTAAATGGGATTTGAAAACTTTTGAAAAGAGATTTAAGTCAAAAAAAAGAACACTGTGTGCTCCTCCAGCACCACCATGTGGTTTATTTTTATATAGAGTTCTTTATTAATTTATTTTTATTGCTCATAGCAAACCTTTTATTTATTCGCCATCTAGACTCAGCTCTTACAATATACCCGCAACAGTTTTTTGATTTACATTTACAAGGAAATTGTTTGTAGTTTTCATCATAACCAAATCCATAATCACAGGTAAACTCCTCACCTTTTTTAATATCTTTGATTGCTTTGACCCAAATTTTCAATCCCTTTCCATCGTAATCACAATTATTATCACAAGAATGATTAATTAAACCTGCGGTATTCCATGGAAAATCTCCGTCTAAATCGTATCTTTTATTTATTGTGAATAAATATATTGGTTTACTATTATCGTACTTATCAGAATCTTGTGTTTGTTTTTTTGTTATAAGTTTTCCGACATAGTCAATTATTTTGGTTCCTTCTTTAATGTCACGTGTTGCATAAAGTCCTCTTCCTTTATTATCAATGCCAGATTTTTTTATTTTATATAACTTCATGAATTTTTTTATTTAGAGTTTTCTTAAGAATTATCAATTAAATTCTAAAAGAGCATCAACGTGTCTTTTAGTGCTATCTCGAAGTGCATTTAGGTCATAACCGCCCTCTAAAATTGAAACAACTTTTCCACTACAAAACTTTTTAGAAGTCTCTAATACTCTTTTAGTAATAGTAAAATAATCCTCTGTTTTTAAATTAAATTGAGCGAGAGGGTCATCCTCATGGGCGTCAAAACCAGCGCTAATCAATATAAACTCTGGTCTAAACTCTTCTAATTTTTTTAATACACGGTCAAATACGTTTAAATATTCTTCTGAACTTATGCCAGCTGGCAAAGGTATATTAAATATATTGTTAAATTTACCTCTTTCTTGTTCAGAACCAGTTCCTGGGTAGTAGGGATATTGGTGAGTTGATATAAAAAGAACATTTTCATTTTCATAAAAAATATCCTGTGTTCCATTACCGTGATGTACATCAAAATCTATTATTGCAACTTTCTTATATTTATATTTTTTCAACAAATAATTTGCACCAATACTCACTGAATTTAAAATGCAAAAACCAGCAGCCTTATTTTGTGAACTATGATGTCCAGGAGGTCGAACACTACAGAATGCATTTCTAAATTCTTTTTTTTCCATCCCATCAATTGCAGAAATTATTGATCCAACTGCATCGAAGGTTGCGTCTTTGCTTCCAGGTGAAATGATTGTATCACCATCAAGTGAAGAAAAACCTTTTTTTGGAAAAGAACTTTTTACTAAATTTAAGTAATCTGTTTCATGTGTAGTTAAAATAATATCATCTGAAACTTTAGATGGTTTCTTCCATATAAGATTTTTATTATTAAGTTTTTTAAAATTTTCTACTATGACTGATACCCTTGCTATTTGTTCTGGATGCCCAGGACCTGTATCATGATTTTGAGATGTATCTGATGTAATTAAGCCAGTTTTCACTTAAAGTAATTATCTAAGATTTTAGTATAAATTAAAGTTAATCTTTTTAAATCAGATAATGACACACATTCTCCAACCTTATGCATAGTTTTTCCCACTAATCCAAATTCTAAACATGGAGCTATTTTTCTTATGAATCTAGCATCCGATGTACCACCAGTTGTAGATAATTTAGGTTTAATTTTAGTAATTCTCTTAATTGTATTTTGTATCATAAATGTAGTTTTGTTTGGTTTAGTTAAAAAGGCCTCACCAGAAACACTATATTCAATTTTATATTTTGATTTATTTTTATTACAAATTTGTTTTATTATTTTATTAATTTTATTCTTTAATTTGTTAGATGTGTGTTTGTTATTAAATCTAATATTAAAGGATGTGCTAGCTAATCCTGGAATTACATTATCAGCTGAATTATCAATTTTAATTTTTGTTATTTCTAAATTTGTAGGTTGAAAATCTTTTGTTCCTTTATCAAATTTAATTTCTTTTAACTTTTTGAGTATTTGGACTAAAGCTGTTGATGGATTGTTTGCTCTGCTAGGGTAAGCTACATGACCTTGAATACCAATGACAGTCAATTTTCCAGTCATACTACCTCTTCGACCAATTTTAATCATTTCTCCTAATTTATTTGGATTCGTAGGTTCTCCTACTAAGCAAAAATCTATTTTTTCTTTTCTTTTCCTCAAATATTCAACAACTTTTTTCGTCCCATTAATTGCAAGTCCTTCTTCATCTCCAGTAATTAGAAGGCTGATGGAGCCACCAAATTTTTTATTTTTCCTAGAAAAATTAATTACCGCGGTAACAAAAGCAGCTATTGAGCTTTTCATATCATTTGCACCTCTACCAATTAAATATCCTTTTTTTACAGCTGGTTTAAAGGGATTAACAGTCCAATCATTTAAATTACCAGGTGGTACCACATCCAAATGACCTGCATAACAAAAATTTGGACTTGTGTTACCAAGTCTTGCATAAAGATTTTTTACAGGATAACTATTTTTATCTTTGAACTCGAGAATTTTAGTTTTAAAGCCGATTTTTTTTAATTTTTTTTCTAAAAATTTAACAACACCTGCATCAGTTTTTGTAACAGATGGAAACCTAATTAGCTCTTTAGCTAATTGAAGTTCATTAATTTTTTGCATTTTTATTCTCTTAAAAGATCATTAACTGATGTTTTTGATCTTGTTTTTTCATCAACTTGTTTAATTATTACTGCACAATACAAAGATGGCGCTTGTGGATTGTTTTTATCTGGCAAGGATCCTGGCACTACCACTGAATAAGGTGGGATTTTCCCATAAGTTATTTCACCAGTTTTTCTATTAACAATTTTTGTTGATTGTCCAATATACATTCCCATACTAAGAACAGAGCCTTCTCCAACTATTACACCTTCTACTACCTCTGACATTGCTCCTAAGAAAACATTATCTTCAATAATTGTTGGTAATGCTTGAGCAGGTTCTAATACACCTCCAACGCCAGTACCAGCTGAGATATGACAATTTTTTCCAATCTGACAACAACTTCCTGCACGACTAAATGTATCCATCATTGTTCCTTCATCAATGTATGCACCAATATTTACATAACATGGCATTAAAACAGCATTCTTTCCTACAAATGATCCTTTTCTTACTGGTGAATTAGGCACCATTCTAAAACCAGCTTTTTCATGATCTTCTTTTGTCCATCCAGCTGTTTTTCCTTTAAGTAAATGAGCTTTGTCATACCAGCTACTGTATGGACCGTTTAAATTTTCCATTGGATACATTCTAAAGCTTAACATGATAGCTTTTTTTAGATGTTGATGTGTAACCCATTCACCATTTATCTTTTCAGCTACTCTTGCTTTTCCACTGTCTAAATCATCAATAATTTGATTCACAGCATCCTTTAAAGATTTATCTGAATTTTGACTTACTTGGTCTTTATTTTTCCAAGCTTCATTTATAATTTTCTCAATACTCATAATTTTATGAGTTTTTTAATAACCTTATTTCTTTTAAAAATAAAGAAAGATTTTCAATTTTGTAATCAATATACTCTTCATCAGACTCTTTTTTTCCCCAGTATTCATCATTGATTAACCAAACTGTTTTTGCCCCTCTTTCTTTTCCAATAGATAAGTTTTTTGCGATATCTTCAATGTAAAGTGTCTCAGTTGGATTAATTTGAAATTTTTTGACCATCAGATCAAATGCCTTTGCCTCAGGTTTTGGACTGTACTCAGCATCAACAATATCAAATACACCATCAAATTGATCATCAATTCCTAAGTGGGTAGTAATATTTTTAACATGTTCTTTACTACCATTTGTAAACACAAATTTGTTTAGATTAATATTTTCAAGCTCATTTCTTAAGGCAGTATCTTTTTCTAAAAAATCTAAATTAATATCATGCACGTAGTCTAAAAATTCTCTTGGAGGTATATCGTGATGTATCATTAAACCATTAAGACTAGTGTTATATTTATGAAAATAATTTGTTTGTAATTCTTTTGCCTCTTTTAAATCTACATTTAATTTATTTGAAATATATTGAGTCATTTTTTTACTTACTTGACCAAATACTCCTTCAAGATCACTATAGAGCACTCCATCACAATCAAATAATATGTTTTTGATATTCTTTAATTCTTTCATTGTCTAATTAAGGTCCCAGAGCCCTTGTCAGAGAATATTTCCCATAAACACGAATGTGGCTTTGTGCCATTGATTATACCAACTGCTGTTACACCATTATTTACGGCGTCTAAGCATGCGTTTATTTTAGGTATCATACCTTCTGTAATAGTTTCATCTTTAATCATTTCAAGAACCTCAGATGAAGAAATTTCCTCAATTAATTTCTTATTTTTATCTAAAACACCATCAACATTCGTCATTAACAATAGTCTTCTAGATTTTAAAGATTTTGCTATAGCCATCGCAGCTGTATCTCCATTAATATTATATGTTTGGTTTTCTTTGCCTAATCCTAATGGAGAAATTACAGGAATTTTATTTTGATTAATTATATTTAATATTTGTTCATTATTAATCTCATTTGGTATTCCTACAAATCCTAGCTCTTCTGCTTCTGGAATAGTTTTTATAACATTATTATTTTTTGTGTGAATAGAGATCGCCTCTGTTCTTTTGTCTTTTAAAGAATTAACAATGTCATTATTAAAATCAATCAAAACGGATTCAACAATATCAATTATATTTTTGTCTGTTACTCTTAGTCCTCTTATAAATTTTGATTGAATATTTGATTTTTCTAGCTCTCTTTTAATTCTAGGTCCACCGCCATGAATTACCACAGTTGCAAGACCTAATTTATTTAAAACACTAAGATCAGTTATAAAATTATTAAACACGTTTCTATCAATTAAAACGTTTCCACCGTATTTAATTACTATTAAATCATTTTTATATTTTTCAATATATTTAGTTACTTCATTAATTGGTGGCCCATCTTCAGGTAATATCTTTTCAAGGTCCATTTATTATTTTTTAATTAGGTTACAGTTTTAACTGTTGTACGTTTCATTATTACAACCTGCTGAGCCATTGTTAAAATATTATTAACTGTCCAATAAATTACTAGCCCACTTGGGAATGGTGCAAGAATTACTGTTAAAAATAAAGGGAAGAACATAAATATTTTTGCTTGCATTGGATCTGTTGGAGCGGGATTTAACTTTTGTTGCACCCACATTGATACCCCCATAGCAACTGGCCATGCTCCAATTACAAGGAAAGAAGGTACGTCATAAGGAAACAATCCAAATAAATTAAATATAGAAGTAGGATCCTTAGCACTTAAATCTTGGATCCAACCATAAAAAGGCATATGACGCATTTCTATCGTTACAAATAAAACTTTATACAAAGCAAAAAATACAGGTATTTGTATCAGAATTGGCAAACATCCAGACATGGGATTTACTTTTTCCTTCTTGTAAAGAGCCATCATTGCTTGTTGCAATTTCATCTTGTCATCTTTGTGTACTTCCTTAAGTCTTGCCATCTCAGGCTGAAGAGCTTTCATTTTAGCCATGCTTCTGAATGAAAAATTAGCAAGTGGAAAAAATGCTACACGAATACAAACAGTAACAGCAATAATTGCTAATCCATAATTACCAAATATTTTAAAGAAATATTCTAAAGCAGTAAACAAAGGACGTGTTAAAAAGTATAAGAATCCCCAATCAATCGTAAGATCAAATTTATCAATTTTTAATGACTCTGCGTACCCATCAATTACATCAACTCTTTTTGCAGCTACTATTACTTGCAAGTTTTCTTCTATAGAAGAGTTTCCAGTTAACTCTAATGGTTCAGTTGTAACAAAGTTTATTCTGTACTTGTTTTTGTAATCCATAGTAGTTTTAAATTCTTTTTCTCTTGGTGGAATTAGAGTTGATATGTAATATTTATCTCCTAGACCCAACCATCCTTTTTGAGCAGTTCTTGAGAATTTTTTCTCTTCAATATCATCATAATCTTCCTCAATTAATTCTTCGTCCAATGTAGCGATAGGGCCTTCATGAAGAATGTAAAAATCGGTTAAACCTTCTGGGATTTGATTTCTTATAATTTGTCCATAAGAATAGAAGTCATAGTTTTTATCAGTAGAATTTATAACTCTTTGTTTTATTGTGAATAAAAACTTATCATCTAATGCAATTTCTTTTTCAAAAGTGATGCCCTGATCATTAGTCCAACTTAGTTTTATAGGAGATTGATCAGTTAATTTTTTATTTCCAGAAACTGACCAAATTGAATCTGCATTTGGAATATCGATATTTTTATCAGTAGTTATAAAACCACTTTCTATTATATAGCCTTCTTTAGAGCTTCGTGGTGCAAGAAATTTTACTTTTTCATCGCTTTCTAAACTAACATTATATTCTTTGAAAGTTAGATCGTCTATTGCGGCCCCTTTTAATGAAATAGATCCAACAATACTTTGGTTTTCAAATTTGATTCTTTCACTTTGTTGTAACGCTTCTTCTCGTGAAATTTCGGTTACATTTTCTTTTTGATCAAGACTAGGCGCATCTGAATTCTGTTCAGTCTTAGTTTTTTCGGTTAAATTTTCTTTCGTTACAGGAGGTGGTGCAAAAAATAGCGAGTATAATATAATTACAGCAGCTGATAAACTTATGGCAGCAATTATATTTCTAGTTTCCATTACTTATTATCCTTCATTTCTTTTTTAACTGGATCAAACCCTTCTCCACCTCCTAAAAATTTTATTGGATGGCAGGATAAAATTCTTTTTATACTAATTAATAAACCTTTAAAAAAACCGTATTCTTTTAAAGCATCTATGCTGTATTCAGAACATGTGGGTAAATATCTACAAGAATGACCCAATAATGGACTGATCAAATATTTATAGGCTTTGATAAATTTAATTAAAATTAAAGTAAATATATTCATTATTTTATTTTTGCAAAATCCTGAAAAAGAGTTTCTTTTATAATTTTGTATTCATTATTTAGCATAGAAGACTTAGCTATAACAAGAAATGAATAATCAAAGTTTATCTCTATTTTTTTAACAGCTTCATTCATGATGTTTCTTAATCTTCTTTTAATTTTATTTCTCTTTACTGCATTACCAATTTTTTTTTTAGTCACAAAACTGATATTTAGTCTTTTTTTATCTTTATTTAGTAATTTTCCAAAAAAAATACTTACGTATTTATTGGTAATCTTTTTTTGTTTAAGTAAATTTTTAAATTCTTCGTTTTTTGAAAGAGCAAGTATTTTGCTTTTCATTATTTATACAGAAACAGTTAGTGATTTTCTTCCTCTTGCTCTTCTTCTAGCCAAAAGCTTTTTACCACCTTTAGTTTTCATTTTTGAACGAAAGCCATGTTTTCGAGCTCTTTTTTTATTTGAGGGTTGATAAGTTCTTTTCATAATTAGATTTGATATAGTTTTTTATAATTTTTGCCCCTTTATATTAGTAATAATTAAAATAGCAAATAGAAGATTAAGCATTAAAATAAGAAGAATCATGGAAAATACAAAAAAAATTAAATTATTTATTGGTTTGTCTTATTTATTAATTGTTTGCTTATTTTTGTATTTTTTTTTTTCAAAATTTAGTCTCTCAGAAATCACATCCTATGATTTTCTAAGAGATAACCAATCTTATTTTTTTGAACTTAAAAAATCTAACTTATTTTTAATTTCTATTATTTTTTTAGCATTAACAATTCTTTGGGTTTTCCCCTTTTTAGGATTTGGATCTCCAGTTGCTTTAATGGGTGGTTTTATATTTGGAAAATGGATAGGTACACTTGTTGTTGTTTTAGGCTTGAGTATTGGTGCTACTTTTTTGTATATTTTTGGAAACTATTTTTTAAAACAGCTTATTAGAGAAAAGTTTTTAAATAAGTTTCAAAACTTGGAAATAAAATTTAAACAATCCGAATTTATTTATTTATTAATTTACCGTTTTATAGGTGGTATACCTTGGCAGCTGAGCTGTCTCTTACCAACATTATTTAATGTTAAGGTTATAAATTTTTTCTTTGCTACATTGATTGGAATAATTCCTCAAATTTTTTTAGCAGTTTCTATTGGGAGTGGATTAGAAAAAATTATAGACCAAAATGCTGAAGTACCAGGAATAACTGATATAATATTTTCACCTGATATATATGTTCCTATTACAGCTTTCTTTATTTTAATTCTGATTACGATATTTTTGAGAAAGTTTTTTTATAGAAATTAGTGGTGCTCCCACCCTGTACTGACCAGGGAACTAGTCATTACCAATGACTTGTTATACCATTTAACTACAGGAGCTTAGAGACAAATTGTATTTTATTGATAATAAAGCATTTTTTTCAAATTATTGCCTTAATTTTTTGATGAATATGATTTATATCTATTTTAGGAAAATGTTATGGGAATTCATTACGATTATAAATCAACTAAAGGTAATAAGCTTATGGAAAAGCAAGCTAAAAGAGAGAGAAAGCTTGCTGAAAAAAAAGCTAAACGTTTAGCTAAAGAAGGCCCAAAAAAAGAAGAGGAAAAAGCACCTGCACTAGATCCAAATAAACCAATTTCTTTAGATTTCCTGACCAACCCAAATAAAGAATGAGTTCAAAAGAAAAAAATGAGCGTTTAAGCTTGGCGCTTAGAAAAAATTTGAAGAAAAGAAAAATTTTCCAAAAAAAAAATAAAAAGAAAAATAAATAATGTCAATTCAACCTGATTCTTGGATTAAAAAAATGTGCAAAGAGCACAATATGATAGAGCCATTTTTGGATCATCAAGTTTCTGAAGGTAAAATTTCTTATGGATTAAGTAGTATGGGATATGATGTAAGAATCTCAGATGAATATAGAATTTTTACCAATGTTAATAGTTCTTTAGTTGATCCAAAGAATTTTTCTGATGATAACTTTATAGAACGAAAAGGACCACATTGTATTATCCCACCAAATTCATTCGTTTTAGCTAAAACAGTAGAATATTTTAGAATACCAAAAGATGTTTTATGTATTTGTGTTGGAAAAAGTACTTATGCTAGGACAGGAATTATTTGTAATGTTACTCCAATTGAAAATGAATTTGAGGGCAATATTGTAATTGAGCTAAGTAATACAACACCTAATCCTGCAAAAATCTATTCAAATGAAGGAATAGCACAATTTTTATTTTTTAAATCAGATACTCAACCAGAAACAACTTATAAATCAAAGAACGGTAAATATCAGGGTCAAACTACAATTCAAGTTGCTAAAATTAAAAAGTAATTTATGGATAAATTTCTGATTAATGGCCCTTGTAAAATCAAGGGCAATGTTTCAATTTCAGGTTCGAAGAATGCATCTCTCCCAATTTTAGCTGCAACATTATTATTTGATAAACCTGTGGTTATCAAAAATTTACCAAGAGTTAGAGACATTAATACAATGTTAAATTTATTAAAGTCTCTTGGTTCTAAAATATTTTTATCAAGAGATAAAAAAACAGCAAAAATTATAAATAAAAAAAATATGAAAACTTTTGCTAGTTATTCTTTAGTCAAAACAATGCGTGGTTCTATTTTAGTTTTAGGTCCACTTATTTCAAAATACCATAAATCTAAAATCTCTTTACCTGGAGGGTGTTTAATTGGTGCTAGACCAGTTAATTATCATCTAACAGCATTAAAAAAACTTGGTATGAAATATGAACTAAAAGATGGATATATTTTAGCAAAATCAAAAGGAAAACTTAGCGGAACAACTGTAAACTTTCCAAAGATAAGTGTTGGGGCAACTGAAAATTCTATAATAGCAGCATGTCTAGCAAAAGGAAAAACAGTTTTAAATAATTGTGCAATAGAACCTGAGATTAAAGATCTTACAAATTTTTTAAATAATGCTGGAGCGAAAATAAAATGGACAGGAAGAGTTTGTAAAATCATAGGTGTAAATTCTTTAAATGAAACTGAATATTCTGTAATGGCTGATAGAATAGAAGCAGGCACATTTTGTGTAGCTGCAACACTTGCAAAAGGTAACTTACAAATAAATAATTTAAATCCTAAAATTATTGGTACAGAAATAAAATTACTAAAAAAAGTTGGTGCTAAAATTAAAACTAGTGAAAATAAAATCTTAATTAAAGGACCTGAAAAAATAAAATCCATAAAAAGCATTAAAACTAAAGAATTTCCAGGTATTCCAACAGACCTTCAAGCACAATTGATGGTTTTAATGTGCAAAGCAGTTGGCAAAAGTTCAATAACTGAAAGTATTTTTGAAAATAGATTTATGCATGTTGCAGAATTACAAAGACTGGGAGCAAAAATAAATATTAAAAATAATACTGCTACGATAGAAGGAAATACTAAATTCATTGGCGCTGAATTAATGTCTAGTGATTTAAGAGCTTCTGTTGCTTTGGTTCTAGCAGCTATAGTTTCTAATGGTAAATCATATATTAACAGAATTTATCACTTAGATCGAGGTTATGAAAAAATAGAAAACAAATTAAAAAAAATAGGTGTTAAAATTAAAAGATTAAAATAGTGAATAAATATTTAGCAAAAATTATAGCAAGTGACCAAGAAGGGTTACAGATGATTTCAGCTTGTAGTTCAGGGGCTAAGGTTAAAATTGCAGATATAAAATATCTCGCATCCAATAAGGTTTTTTTATTATCAATTGAAAGAACCAAGGTTGAAAGTGATCAGGAAGATAAAAAAATCAATAGTATTTGTAGGTTTGATTTTGTTGACAAAGTAAGATCAAAGAACATTGATCAATCAAATCAAGAAACAGTTTTAGAACTAATAGGTATAGATTATTTGAAAAATAATGATGTTTATGAAATAAATCTTATTTTTAATAACAATGCTCATATTGCTTTAACTACAGAAACTATTGAAGCAAGATTAGAGGATCAAAGTGAAATTAAATAGTTATGAAGACACTAAATAGTAAAAGTAAAAATTTTGATAAATTATTAGAGAATTTGCTCTTGCAGAGAAAAAAAAAAATTCAATCAGACTCTGTTTCTGTAACAAATATAATTAAAGATGTTAAAAAAAATGGAGATAAAGCATTATTAAAATACGAGAAAAGATTTAATCAAAACAACACAATTATTCCAAGCTCAAAACAAATAAAAAAATCTATAAATTCACTTGATAAAAAAGTAAAGAAAGCAATCGATACGGCTTATAATAGAATTTATAAATTTCATTCACTTCAAAAATTTAAAAATATTTCTTATACAGATAAATTAAAAAATAAACTCGAATATAAATATGTACCTTTAGAGTCTGTTGCAATTTATGTTCCTGGTTCTACTGCTTCATACCCATCGAGTGTGTTGATGAACGCTATTCCAGCAATTGTTGCAGGAGTTAAGAGAATAGTTATGATTAATCCAGGCCATAAAGGAAAACAAAATCCAGCCGTATTATACGCTGCAAAAAAATGCAAAATAAAAGAAATATATTCCATTGGGGGCCCTTCTGCTATTGCAGCAGTATCCTATGGGACTAAAAAAATTAAAAAAGTTCATAAAATAGTTGGTCCAGGAAACGCATATGTTGCGGCTGCAAAAAAAGAAGTTTTTGGCGTTGTTGGAATTGAAGGTATGACCGCAGGTCCTTCAGAAGTGACTGTCGTTTGTGATAAATTCTCAAATCCTGAGTGGGTTGCAAGTGATTTAATTGGACAAGCTGAACATGATATTCTTGCACAATGTATTTTGATTTCAAAAGATAAAGATTTACTAGATAAAGTAAAAATTGAAATTACTAAACAATTAAAAGAAATTCCAAGAGCTTCTGTTGCAAAAAGAAGCTTAATTAATAATGGAATTCTTATGCATGTTTCTTCAGAGGCTAAAATAATAAGTGTTATAAATAAAATTGCACCAGAACATTTAGAATTAAATATTAAAAATTATAAATCGTTAGTTCCAAAAATAAAAAATTCAGGATCAATATGTTTAGGAAAATATGCAGTGATGGCAATGACTGATTATAATGTTGGATCAAACCATGTGTTGCCAACTAATGGTTCTGCCAAATACTCAAGCGGCATAAGTGTAAATGAATTTTATAAAAGAATTTCATACATAAACTTATCAAAAAAGGGTATTGAAAGTCTTGGACCATCAGTTATAACACTTGCAAATTACGAAGGGTTGGTTGGACACGCTCAATCTGTAGTAAAACGAATAAGGAGAAAATAAATTTGTCAAAACAAGACTTACTGGAATTTAAAGGTACAGTGATAGACCTACTTCCGAACGCTATGTTTAGAGTAAAATTAGAAAATGGACATACTGTTACTGCCCATACAGCTGGTAAGTTAAGAAAAAACAGAATTAGAGTTCTCCAAGGTGATAATGTGACAGTTGAAATGACACCTTACGATCTTACTAAAGGAAGAATTATCTTTAGAGGATAAATAAGGCTGAGTAGCTCAGGAGTAGAGCAGAGCCCTGAAAAGGCTTGTGTCGGAGGTGCGAATCCTTCCTCAGCCACCACCACAAAGTTTCATCTTGAAATAACTGTAAAAGAAATTAACCTTAAGAGATAATAAATAACAAAAGGACTAAGAAATAAGATGAGTACACTACAAGGAAAAATTAAATGGTATAATGGTAAAAAGGGATATGGCTTCATTGAAAGAGATGATAAAGAAAAAGATGCCTTTGTTCACGCTTCAGCGGTAAAAGCTGCTGGTATGAGATATCTCAATGAAGGTGATAAACTTGAATTCACATTAGAAGATGGTCCTAAAGGTCCTTCTGCAGTAAATTTAAAAAAAATAGACTAATTTAGAAATTATTTAAAAGGGCGTTTTATCTACCAAATAGATAAACGTCCTTTTTCTATTTATACCTTGAATATTAATTTTTTTTGTCTAAAAGACTGCTCATGAATATAAATATTACATACAGGAAGACTTTTAGAAGTACTCACAGAAACTGTTTCCATAGCCAGTAGGCTATTTATTTATATTATAATTTTAAATCCACATAAAATAAGATAAAAACAAAGAGGATAAGCCCGGGTGGTGTAATGGTTAGCACGGAAGTTTGTGGAACTTTAAGTTTGAGTTCGACTCTCAGCCCGGGTACCAAAAAATGAATAAAGAAAAAAAATTAATTCCTGGATTACCTTCAGGATTTGAAGATCGTTGGGATAAAAAACTTCTTCTCAAAAAAAAGCTTTTAAAAGCTATTGAGAATAATTTTATTAAATTTGGAGCAGAGGCTCTGGAAACCCCTTCGTTTGAGATAAGTGAAAATATAGGATCTTTTTTGGCAGAAGATGACGCTAATCCTATGTCTGATGTATTCTCATTTCAGGATGGAGAAAAAAGCATTACTCTAAGGTATGATCTTTCAAGCCCACTAGCTAGATTTGTTGCTCAAAACAATCAAGGGCTTCCATCAATCTTTAAAAGGTATGCCATTCAAAATGTCTTTAGAAATGAAAAGGCTGGTAACGGAAGGTACAGGGAATTTATGCAAGCAGATTTTGATATTGTTGGAAATGTTAATCCTGCCCAGGCAAATGCTGAGCTTTGTAATTTAATATCAAGTACTTTGTTAGATTGTGGTTTAAAAAAAGATCAATTTACAATTAACATTAGTAATAGAAAAATAGTTCAAGGATTAATTGATGATTTAAAAATATCAGAAGAAAAGCAGGTAAAAGTAATTAGGGCAATTGATAAATTAGATAAACCAGGTTTTGGTTTAAAAGGTGTTGAAGATCTGCTTAAAAAAGAGAGAAAAGATATAAGTGGTGCAATTACTAAGGGCGCAGATTTAAACGATGAACAAGCATCCAAAATACTTAATTTTCTAAAAATTAAAGATTTAAAAGAATTAAAAAAAATATTAAAAAATCCTTTGTCTGAAGAAGGTATAAAGGAATTAGAACAAGTATTTGAAGTATTGGGTTACAGTTCAAATTTAAATCAGGTCAAAACAAATTTTACAATTGTTAGGGGATTGGCTTATTATTCAGATTTCATTGTTGAAACAAATCTAAATTTTAAAGTCACAAATAACAAAGGCAAAGAGGTCGATATAGGCAGTATTTGTTCTGGAGGAGCCTATGCAAAATTAATTTCGAGATTTAAAGGTGTGGATATTCCAGGCACTGGAATTAGTTTTGGAGTTGATCGATTGTTATTTGCTTTAATGCAATTGGATCAAGTAAAAGTAGATAGTCAAAAACCAGTTTTAGTTTGTGTAATGGATGAAAAATATCTTAAAAGTTATTATGAAATTTTAGATCTATTAAGAAATAATAATATTAATGCTGAAATTTTTTTAGATACAAAAAAAAATTTAGGTAAGCAACTAACCCTAGCAAATAAACGTGAGTTGGATATTGCAATAATATGTGGTGAAAATGAATTTAATGAAAATACAGTCACTATAAAAAGTCTCAAAGGCGTTAAGGGTGAAAACAATAAAACATTTCCAAAAGAAAATTTAATCGATGAAGTCAAAAAACTTATCTGAAAACATCCTTAGATCAGTAAAATCTAAGGGTTTTAAATATATTGATTTACCTTCAGTAATTGAGGCTAATCACATTGTTCAAAGATCAGGAGAAAATTTTAGAAAGTTTATCTTCTCTTTTACTGATCAGAATGGAAGTGAGTTGTGTTTAAGACCAGATTTAACAATTGCATCTTGTTTAAGGTATTTGGAAAATAATTTAAAAGGTAAGGAAAAAATTTTTTACAGTGGTCAAGCTTATCGAAAATCACAAAATAAAAAAGATTCGATCATTAGAAATCAAATTGGATTTGAAATTTTAGGATCTAAGGATGAGAAAAATGACGATAAAGAAATTATAAATACATCTCTTAAATCACTTCAAAATATCAAATATTCCTCAGGAACACTAACTATTGGAAATGTTGAAATATTTAATTTGTTAATTTCAAAATTAGATATCCCAAAGAGATGGAAGCTAAGATTAGCCAGACACTTCTGGAGAGAAGAATATTTTAATGATTTATTAAAAAGATTGGAAACTAATTCAGATGTTGATCCAACAATTGTAGAAATAGATAAAAAGCGGTACGTGAAAATGCTTAAAGAGGATTTATCAAATATTGTTGCAGGAAGAACAATTAATGAAATATTAAAAAGGTTTGATCAGAAAATAAAAGATCCTAGAAGAGCTAGTAAAGGAAAGAATGTTTCAAAAATAATTAAAGATTTCTTAAAAATTAAATGTCCCATAAATAAAGCAGCAATTGAATTAAATAAATTTTTTAAAAAAAACAAAATAAATCTAGCTGTAGATCAAAAATATTTTCCAATCTCTAATAATAAGGTTTCAAAATTAAATATAGTATTTTCAGCATCTTTTGGAAGACAATTAGAATATTACACAGGAATGGTTTTTAAAATTGATATTAAATCTAAAAACTCATTAAAAAATATTATTAATGGTGGTCGTTATGATGGTCTAATTTCGGACTTAGGATCAAAAAAACAAACTCCAGCAGTAGGTGCTGCTTTAAATTTAAATTACTAATGACAAAAAATATTTTAAATATTGGAATTCCAAGCAAAGGTAGACTTAGAAAAAATGTTTTAAATATTTTTAAAAAAAATAAATTAAATCTCATTTCTGAAAGAGGAGAAAGAGATCTTTTAGGATCTATAAAACAATTTAAAAATATTAAGATTTTATATCTTCATGCAAGAGAGATCATCGAAAGACTTGGAGACGGATCTTTGGACATAGGTTTTTCTGGCTTTGATTTATTAAAGGAAAGTGAAATTAACACTCAAAAGAAAATTAATGTTTTAAAAAGATATGATTTTGGTAAGGCTACATTAGTAGTTGCAATTCCAGATCCATGGATAGATGTACAAACAGTTGCAGATTTAGAAGAAATTGCATTTGAATTTAAAGATAAGAAAAAGAAAAGATTAAGAGTAGCAACAAAATATCCAAACTTAACAAGGGAATTTTTGTTTTCAAAGGGCGTTACCCAATTCAAATTAATTGATAGTTTGGGTGCAACTGAAGCTTATCCTTTTACAGGCTCATCGGAAATAATTACAGATATTACTTCTACCGGAGAAACGTTAAAAGCAAACAATCTACGTATTTTAAAGGATGGAGAAATATTAAGATCAGAGGCCTGCATGATGATTTCTAAGTCATCCAATAATAAAATGGGTCTTAAAAAAATAGTAAAATTACTTTCTAAAAATTGAGTCTTTCCAATAAATTAGTATAATTTTGATAATATCTAGATTTCTAATAATTGCATAAAGTGCAACAATAACACAAATAATAAAGAATATTTTTAATACTAAAATTAGTTCCATAAAGTATTTTTAAATATTTAAATACATTAATCAAATATTTACGATAAAATAAAAAATTAGAATCATGGATAATATATTGTTAATTTTACTAGTTTTGTTATTAGGTGGCGTTTTAGCTATTCTTTATCTAAATTTAAAAACTAAGCCAAAAGATGAAAATGAAAACAAAGAAGCTGAGGAAATAGCTAATTTAAAATCAGAAATATCAAGTTTAAAAGATACCCTAAACACTACAATCAATAGCTCACTTGGCGCAATGTCGACTTCTTTTAACAATCTATCAACTGGGGTTACTAAAGATATGACTGAAACTTTAACTAAGGTAGAGGAAAAGGTTGGTAATTTTAATCAACAAGTTCAACTATTAAATCAAAGCCAAGAGGGGATAACTAAAATTTTAGCTGGAGTTAAGAAATATGGAACTCTTGCAGAATTTAGCTTAGATGCTCTAATTAAAGATTTGCTACCAGCCTCTCAATTCATGACAAATGTTAAAATGAAAGAGGACACCAGTGAAAATGTTGAATTTGCAATAAAGCTTCAAGGAAATGTTTTAGTTCCTGTTGATAGTCATTTTCCAGTAGAAAAATTCAAAGCAATTACCGATGGTCATGACGCGGAAGATAAAAGGGCTGTAGCAGATGCTAGAGCAAAATTAGCCTCAGCGTTTAAAGCAAAAGCTAAAAGTGTTAATGAAAAATATATTGTTCCACCAAAAACTACTGATTTTGCAATCGTATATGCTCCTACAGAAAGTTTATACAAAGAGTTAACTGAATACCAAGATCCAAGTACAAAAGAATTATTAACTCAAGAGTTAATGAAAAAATATAAAGTTGTAATATGTGGACCTAATACCCTTTCTGCCTACTTACAGTCCTTACATATGGGATTTCAATCATTGAAGGTACAAAAAGGTGCAACGGAAATTTATAATCATTTAAAAACAATCAGTACAAGATTTTCTAAACATTTTGACAACATTATAGTTCTTAGAAAAAAATTAGAAGATGCTATGGGAGTTGTTGATAAATTTGGAACGGATGCAAGATCAATTTCAAGAACCTTAGAAAATATTAAAGATCCCGAGCAGGTTGAGAAAGCTGTACAAACTGAAAATGTAGAAAAATTTGTTGAACGAAATAGGCAGCTTAAAAATTAATTTCTTTTTTTCCTTAATAACGTCTATAAGAAATCTCATGCAGTGGAATCAAAAATATGATTATCCAAAATCATCAAGAGCAACAGTTGATGGCATTAGAAGATACTTATTAGGGGAAACAAAATTACCGAGTGTTACTTCAATTTTAGATGCAACTCGATCTGAAGAAGATAAAGCAGCATTAGCAAATTGGAGAGAAAGAACTGGGCAAAAAGAAGCTGAAGCAATTACAAGAGCAGCAAGTAGCAGAGGATCTCAAATGCACAACTATTTAGAGTCTTATTTACTTGGAAGAGAAAATTTAAGTTTTTTTGAAGATAATGAACAATACAAATTAATGGCCAAAGAAATTATAGAAAAAGGATTAAAAAATAGATTAGATGAAATTTGGGGAGTAGAATGCACACTTTATTACCCAGAGAAGTATGCAGGTACCGCTGATTGTGTTGGAGTGTATGAAGGAAAAGAAACAATAATTGATTTTAAACAAAGTAATAAACCCAAAAAAGCTGAGTATATAGATTCATGGCTTCTTCAAACAAGCGCATATTCATTAGCACATAACATTGTGTATAACTCCAATATCACTTCTTGTGTAATTTTGGTTTGCACAGTAGATAAATTATTCCAAGAGTTTAAAATTCAAGGGCATGATTTAATTGTTTATCAAAATTTGTTTTTGGGAAGATTAAAAAAATTTAACGAGCTATCGGATTTAATTTAGGATTTTATGGATAAAATAGTAATTTACGATACAGAAACAACAAATAGCACAATTTGGGGCTCAATAATTGAAGTAGGTGCGGTAGTTGTCGATAAAAACTTAAAAGAAATTGGTAAGCTAAATATTCGTGGCAGAATGCCTGAAGGTGAGGTTCCAAGCGCAAAGGCCTTATTGGTTAATTCAACAAGTATTGATTTACTTACCAAAGGAAATTATTCGCATTACGATTTTTTAGGAGCTGTCGAAAACTTTTTCTCAAAAGCTGGCCCAGCATTGTTTATGGGTTGGAGTAATTTAAATTTTGACAGAAGAATGTTTCATTTTAATTTTTTTAAAGGGAACAGATATCCATACATTACACACTCATCACCCAATAAAGAACATGATGGTTTACATGTTGCAAGAGTAGCTCAAACCTTGAATCCTGAAACATTAAAGACTGAATTAACAGTAGCAGGCAATGAAAGTCTTGCTCTAGAGGGTTTAGCTAGACAACAAGGTTTTGATACATCTCAACAACACACAGCTTATCATGATGCGTTCACAAGCTTAAAAATTCTTCGAATTATAAAAGATAAACATAAAGACAATTGGGAAAATTTTTTAAGTACATCTACAAAAAATAGCGTTGAAACTATCTTAAAAAGTGAGGGGATTTATTCAATTTTCGAAAATGTTAAGGGAAAAAATATGATGTATCTTGTCTCTACATTACATCCAGATCATTGTTTTCATCCATCATATGCATCTTGGGGATATTTATTTGATTTAAGAAGAGATCCTGAACCTTTGTTAAATTTATCAATAAATGATCTTAAAGTTTATTTAAAAAAGTTTAGTCCTAAAGCATTTAGAGTAATCAAAACCAACAAAGCTCCTGTAGTTCTAGATAAAAAGTTTGCATTAAAAGATAAGGCATATGCTGACTTAGATTTAGAAACAATCCAGAAAAGAGCAAAAATGGTTAGAAATAGTGAAAATTTTTGTAAAAATATTCAAATCATTAATAGAGAGGCCGCTGAAGAAAAAGCTCAAACTCAAACCCAGGAAGATCTATTACCTGAAGAAACTTTATATGAAAAATTCATTCCCAATAAAGACACCCAATTATTTAAAACTTGGCACAGTTCTTCTTGGGAAGATAAATTAAGAATGTTGGATAAGTTTCAAGATAAAAGATGTAGTTGGTTTGGGCAAAAAATTATTTATCAAGAAGCACCGCATATTTTGCCACCAGATTTATATAAAAATATAAAAAGTGAAATTGCTAGACGAATTTTAAGCAAAAATAGAGAAAAGTGGCAAACTATAGGAATGGCCTATCAAGAAATTGATACCTTAAGAGATCAAGCATCAAATCGAGATGATGAAGAGGAACTAAAAAAATTAGATGAAATAAATGAATTTATTATGTCTATAGAAAAAAAATATGAAATTGCCTAGTTGACTTTAAGGCTCTAATTAATAGAAAGGAAATATGCTTACAAATTTTAAAGACGAAGATTTTGATACTAAAATTAAAAATGAAGATGTTTCAGTCATCCAGTTTTCAGCTGAGTGGTGTGGTCCATGTAAGGCACTAAAACCAGTAATGGATAAATTATCTGATGAATATAAAGATAAAGCTGGTTTTTATTATGCCGATGTTGAAGATGGTGGAATTAATACAGGTTCAGCTGCTGGCATTAGAGGCGTTCCAACAGTTATCATCTATAAAAAAGGTGTTGAAGTAGATAGAAAAGTTGGTGGAGTTCCTGAAAGCCATATGAAAGAATTTTTAGATAAAAATATTTAATTTAAACTTAATACTTCAGCAGCCCCATACAAAGATCCTGTAACTAATAAAAGATCACCTTCTTTTAAATCAATTGATTTAATCGCTTGCTTGATATCTGGTTGATATTGAACATTGGTCATACTTTTAAATTTTTCTTTCAAATCTTTTCCACTAATAGAGTTAGGCTGAGTTTTTAAATCTATAGTTGTTATGGAAGAAACATCTTTAAAGTAACTGATATATTTTTCATGTTCTTTGTTTGCCATCATTCCAATTATAACATGTTTGTTACAATCCAAGCTTTGAAGATATTCATTTAATGCTTTAGCACCACCTTCGTTGTGGCTTCCATCTACTATAAATCTATTGTTTTTAACTAATTCTTTTAATTTACCAGATTTAATTTCCTGAAGTCTAGCTAAGCTAGATATATTTTTAATACCTTTTTTTATGTGTTCATCCTTAATTTTAAGATCTAAAGTTCTTAGAGTTGCGATTGCAGTAGATATATTTTCTAATTGATATTGACCAAGCACATTAGGCATAGGAAGTTTTAATCCACCAAATTTATCTTCATAGTAGAAGAAATTATTTTCATTAACTGAATAACTAAAATCATCATTAAAAAATACTTTATTAGATTTATTTTGAGAGATAGTTTTTTTAATACAATCCATCGTCTCTTTAGTATTTTGTTTGGCTACAATAATGTTTGAATTTAAAAGTGAAGATGTTTTTTCAAATACAATTTGTTTGATTGTTTGTTTATCTTTTGGAAGCCAATCTAGATGATCTTTGCTTATCGATGTGACAATGCTTGCCAGATTATTTTTTAGAATATTGACAGCATCAAAACGATGAAACAAGCCACTTTCTATTAAGTTAATGTTATCTGGATATTGTGATGCTTTATAAAAAAAGCAAGCTGATAACATCTCAAATACTGTGATTGGTTGATTATTATTTATTTTTTCAACTTCTTCTAATAAATCAGCTAACTCATTATCATTTAATTCCTGGTTGCTGAAAATAAACCTTTCATTAATTTTTTGAATATGCGGACTTGTGTAAACATTGCATTCAAAATTTGCTTCTTTTAGAATTGAATAAGCAGCTTGAATCGTAGAATTTTTACCATTAGTTCCTACAATTGATATTGCTTTAATTTTGTTTTGTGGATTTCCTAGTTTTTCGCAAAGATTTTTAATTCTATCAAGTGATAGGTCTATTTCTTTAGGATGCAACTTTTGAAAGTTGCTGAGAATCTTCTGAAGTTTCATTTTGTTCTGCACTTATATCAGAATTCTTCTTTAACAATATTGATAATAAAGTTCCAATTTTAGATGCAAGATCTTTACGCTCAACAATTAAATCGACAAAACCAGTTTTTTCAACATATTCACTTTTTTGAAAACCTTCAGGAAGTTCTTCTTTAACAGTTCCTTGAATTACTCTTGCGCCTGCAAATGCAATTAGAGCTCCTGGTTCCGCAATATGAATATCACCTAACATAGCGTAGGATGCAGTAATACCACCTGCTGTTGGATCAGTGATACAAACTAAATATGGAAGACCATTTTTCTTTAATTCATTGATTGCAAGAGTTGTTCTTGTCATTTGAGATAATGAAATTAAACTTTCCATCATTCTCATTCCTCCTCCTGCACTAATACATAAAAAAGGTGTTTGATTTTCTATGGCATGTTGTATTCCATATAAAAAAGCTTCACCCTCTGCAGCTGCCATTGAGGCACCTAAAAAATCAAAATCAGAAGCTACAGCTGTAATTTTAATATTATTTACAGTTCCAGAGGCAACCATCATTCCACATTCTAATCCTGTTTTTTTTCGTGCACTTTTTAATCTTTCTTTGTAAGGTTTGGAGTCCGTCCAATTTAGTGGATCATCTTTTGGTATTGGAGTTTTGAAAATTTCATAATTATTTTTTCCAAACAAAATATCAAATCTTTGATGTGGTTTTATTCTATGATGACGCTTACAATCTGGACATACCCATAAGTTTTCTTCTAAATCTTTTTTTAAAATTGGACCCTTACAACAAGATGTCCAATCACTTTTTGCAATATCTTCTTTTGTAGCTCTTTCACGTATAGCAGTTTTAATTTTTTCACCTGCTTTAATAATTTTGGTTATCCAGTTCATTGAATTTTATATTTTAATCTTTTTACAATATTAGTTACATTTGTGACCACATTTTGTCTCTTTTCTATTGATTTAGAGATTTCTCTACAAATTGCGCTACCAACCACCAAGCCATCAGCTTTTTTAAGGGATTGAATAGTTTTTTCTGTGATTCCAAAACCGATAACAACATTTTTTAATTTATTTTGTTTTTTTATTTTGTTGTATTTTTCTAATATTTTTTTTGGGGATACTTTAAGCTTTCCACCTGTTGTGGATAACATACTTATATAATAAATCATTTCGTGGGAATCTTTTATAATTTTTTTCAATCTTATCTTAGAAGTTGTTGGGGAAACCAATTGAATAAAATTAATTCCTTTTTTTTTACATTTTGATGCAAAATTTTTATTTTCAGGATAAGGTAAATCAACAACTATTAAACCATCAACTTTTGAGTTTTTGCATTTATCTAAAAATTTATTTTCATTATATTGATAGATCATATTGTAATAGCCCATCAGTATTATTGGTTTATTTTTTTTTATTTTTTTAAAATTTTTTGCAATTGAAAATACATCATTAATTTTAATACCATTTTTAATTGCTCTGTAAGCACTTGTTTGTATTTGTCCACCATCAGCTATTGGAGTGTTATGTGGAAAACCTAATTCACAAATATCTGCGTAATTAGAAATTGATTTTAATATCTCTAAGGATTTTTTTTTAGTATTATCTCCAGCAACTGTATAAGTAAGTAGCGCGGGTCTACTCTCTTTTTTTGCAGCCGAGAAAGCTTTGCTAATTAACGAATACATTAATTTTTACCCAACCTTTCTCTTAAAATATCTCTATCTTTTTTAGCATCACCACAAGAGTTAACGATTATGATTGTGTCTTTACTTAATTTTGGTGCAATTTTTATTGCCTCAGCAAATGCATGACTAGGTTCTAAACTTGGATTAAGTTTTTCAAATTTAGTTACCATCACATGTGCCTTTAAAGCTTCTTCATCAGTTGCATAAGTATATCTTGCTCGTTTTGTATCTTTTAAAAAACAATGTATTGGACTGACACCTGGATAATCCAATCCAGCACTAATTGATTCAGTGTCATTAATTTGACCTTCATTGTTCTGACAAACATAAGAAGCTGCACCATGTAAAATTCCAATTTTAGCATTTCTACTTAAAGGGGCGGCATGGAGTTTTGATTTTTTTGGACCTCCAGCCTCTACACCAACTAGCTCTATTTGAGATTTATTAAAATCTATAAATTCACTCCAAAAACCATATGCTGAACTTCCACCACCCACGCAGTTAATTAATTTAACTTTTTTTGGAATTTTTTTGAATTCTTGTTTAATTTGTATTTTTAATTCTCTTGAAATTTGTGCTGTACTCCATCCACAAATTTTCACAAATATGTTTGGACCAACTGTACTTCCAACACACATATGTGTAGTGTCACAATTTGATACCCAATATCTCATACACTCACTGACTGCATCGACCAAGGTTTGACTGCCTGAATATACAGGAATTATTTCAGCACCATTTTTTCTCATAGCATCACAGTTTGGTTTTTGTCTCTTAATGTCTTTTGCACCCATAAAAATTTTACATTTCAGACCAAATTTCTTAGCAGCCATACTTAACATTTTACCAGCATAACCTGCGCCTGTATCTCCAACGATATATTTCTTACCCATTGCCTTACAAATTAAAGCGTGAACAGTTGCATTATATATTTTGTGGGCTCCTCCATTAGCCTCAGATACAACTTTGGCCCATATTTGAGCACCACCTAAGTGATTAGACAAATTTTCTAATTTTACAAACGATGTGGGTGATCCTATATAATTCTCAAAGTAATAATCTCTCTTTTTTAAAAATTTCTTATTATTTCTTAATTTTGAAAATTCCCGTGTCAGATCCTCTACAGGTTTTTTTAAAGTTTCAGGAATAAAACTTCCTCCAAATTTACCACCCCAAAAACCGTAACGATCATGTTGGTCGATTAGAGGAATTTTTTTTTTAAGTTTCATTTTTTAATTTATTTAAATTGTTTAAAAAAATATCTATTTTGGATGTATCTTTTAATCCAGAAGTTTCCAAGCCTCCAGATAAATCTAAGTAATTAGCAATTTTTTTATAATTTTTTAGATTATCATCGAATTTTATATTACCAGCTAGCATTAATTCCTTGTTTAATTTGATATTTTTAATCAAGTTATGATCAAAGCTGTGACTTTTTTCATAACCTTTGCTATCAAATAAATATATATCTGTTACGTCAACAAATGACTTATATTTAAGAACATCAGATTCATCTTTTATTGTTAAAGCTGTAATAATTTTTTTTTTATATTTTAGTTTTATAATTTTAATTTCATCTGGAGTACAGTCATACAATTGATAATAATCAAAAGGTAAACTTTTTATTTCCTCTAAAATTTTATTATTAGGCTTTACTAAAACAGCGACAAATTCGCTTTTGTTTTTTTTTACATTTAACAATTTGTTTAGAGAGTTTATTTCAACATATCTTGAGCTTTTTGGGTAATTACAAATGAACCCAATAAATTTTGGGGCGTGGATATGATTAATTATGTAATTTAAAGTATCAGAGTCTTTTACACCACAAATCTTGCAACCTTTTATCATTTGGTTAAATGATCAATAAGTTTTTTGGTGTTATTTTTTATATTACCTTTTGTAAGAGATCTTCCTATAACAATTCCTGAAACTTTATTTTTAAATGCATCCTTAGGACTCATAACTCTCATTTGATCATTTGTGCTATCTCCAGGCAATCTTATTCCGGGTGTTATAATTATTAAATTTTTGTATTTTCTACGAACCATCATAGCTTCTTCAGCAGAACAAACAATGCCATCACATCCTGATTTTTTAATTAATTCTGTTTGTTTTAAAACTATCTCTTTTATACTTTTTGTATGACCTATTTCTTTAATAGATTTGTTGTTAAGACTTGTTAGGACCGTAACTCCAAGAACTTTTAAATTTTTATTTATTTTCTTAGTTTTTTTTTTAATTGATTTAAGCATTTCTAGACCACCATTTGCATGCACTGTTATATATTTACATTTTTTTAAATCTTTTAAGCTGTCAATGGCAGACAATGCTGTTTGAGGGATATCGTTTATTTTTAAATCTAACCAAAAATCTTTTTTGAATTTTGCTATAAATTTTCTTCCATTTTTTGAATAAAAGAATTGAAGGCCAAATTTAGGAATTATTTTTAATTTATTTGAATTAGTTTGATTAATTATTCTCTTTATTTCATTTAAATTTGAAGTATCACAGGCAACAAAAATTTGTTTATTCTTCATTATTCAATTTTTTAAACAAGTCTTTGGACATTTTAAAGTGAATAGTTTTTTTTTCTGGAGTATTAACTTTTTCACCAGTTTTAGGGTTTCTTGATATTCTAGCTTTTTGAATATTTGTATAAAAAACTCCAAAACCCCTTAATTCTACCCTATCACCCTTTTTAAGAGTTCTTTTAATTTCATTTAGAATAATATCAGTAAACTTTTCTAAATCTTTTTTTAAAAAATTTGGATAATTGTTTGAAAGTTGTTTTAAAAGCTTTGATTTTACAATAGCCAATTTAAATATTCTCTAATTATTCTTTATCTTCCTCTTTTTTCTTTAAATCATCTGAAAGTGATGAAAATGGTAAGTTTTTTCCACTTGCCTCACTTCCATAAGTTTTTAAAGCAATATCTCTATCTTGTTCTTCAAGATATTTGATACTAAGAACGACCTTTCTTTTATCTAGTTGTAATTCTTTGATTGCGACATCAACTTTTTCTCCACCAGTCCATCTAGATGGTCTTGCGTCTGCAGAATTAATAGCAATTTCACTTTTTTTGATATGAAAATCCATTTCACAACCTTCAGGTCTTACAGTTAAACCTTTATTATCAGTGCTAACTACTTTGACAGTGATTGTATTGCCTTTTTCTTTTTCTTTAAAGAATTCAAATGGATCTTGTTGTGTTTGACGATATCCTACTCTAATTTTTTGTTCTGATGGTTTAATTTCTAAAACCTTAACATTTATTTTGTCACCTTTTTTATATTTATTAAGTTCATCTTCACCATTATTTAAAAAAGTTAAATCATTACAATGAAGAAAGGCTTCAAGGTCAATATCTTCAACCCTAACAAATAAAGCATATTCATTTTTACTTACTACTTCAGCTGATGCAATACTACCTATCGGGAAACGTTTTAAAAATGTTTCATATGGGTTTTCTTGGGTTAATCTATAACTTACTGCAACTCTACGTTTTTCACGATCTATTTCCTGTATCATCACATCAATTTCTTGATTAAGCTTAAACATTTTTTTTGCAGAAACATTTTTTTTAGTCCATGAAAGTTCAGAGCTATGAAGAAGTGTAGTTAGCCCAGGTTCTAGTTCACAAAAGGCACCAAAGTCAGTGAGCTTCATAACTTTTGCCTTATAAATTTTATTTAATTCATAATTATCTATATTTCCAAAAGGATCAGATGTAAGTTGTTTGATACTGCAACCAACTTGTAATTTATCTAGGTCAACAGAGATAACTTTTAAGTCTATGTTTTTTTGTCCAATTTCTAAAACTTGATCAGGGTGATCAACTCTACTCCAGCTTAATTCCTGAAGGTGGACAAGAACATCTAATTCACCATTAACATTAAAAAAAGCTCCAAAACTAGAAAATCCTTTCACTTCTGCATTTTTGATAACATCTCCTTCTTTGTACTTTGCGACTAGTTTTGCTTTATCTTCTTTTTTAAAAGAGGATATTATTTCTCTTCTTGATACACATGCGTTTCCTCTAATTTTATCTAGTTTAATTAATTTAAATTTTTGTGGCTCATTCATTAAATGACTAATATCTTTAAGAGGTTTATCGCTTATTTGGCTTCCTGGAAGGAACATTAACGAACCAGTATCAATATGTTCTACTATACATCCACCTTTACACTTTGATGTTATTTTACCCATAATAGGCTCGTCAGCTTCATAAGCTGCAACTAAAAGATCCCATCCCTTTATTTTTTGAGCCTTACTAGCTGAAACAATTACCTCACCATTTTTATCTTCAATCTTTTCTAGTAGCACAGGAATAGTTTGGCCTATTTTAATTTTTTCAGAAAGTCCCATGCTCTTTAGTTCATTAATGTCGAGAACAGGCTCTGATTTAAGACCTTCCACAAATAGAAATACAAATTTTTCAGTAATTTTATTGATCTTACCTTCAATAATTTTACCTTCTTCAATTTGAGTTTTTGAGAGCTGACTATTTAATAATTTTTCGAATTCTTTTGACGCCGAACTTGAGAGATCTTTATATATTTCCATTAATAATACAATTTCCTATCTATTATTTTTTTTATTTTTAAAAAACATGCCCTTTTATTAAGGTTTGTAGTATTAATCAATAGTGAATCTTTTGTTTTCTTTAGCGGAGAGATTTTCCTATTTAAGTCGCTTTTATCACGTTTTTTGATGCTTTTTAACACATCTTCATAGGATATGTTTTTTTTAAATTTTTTTAATTCTTTGAATCTTCTAAGTGCTCTAGTTTTTAAGTTTGCTGTTATATAAAATTTAAAATCTGCATCTGGAACAATATTGTAAGTTATATCTCTACCATCAAGACAAGAACCATTATATTTTTTTGGTGGGTTGTAAGCCAGATTATGTTGAAAAGAAAATACTAATTCTCTTATTTTTTTCTTTTTTGAAATAATTGAAGCCTCAGAACTAACTTCTTCACTCAATAGACTGTTATTTTGTAAATCCTTTATTTTTAAAGATTTAATTTTTGTTTTTATAAAATTTTTATTAAATTTTTTTGGATGTTTTAATTTTAAGTAGGCAATAAATCTATAAATTTTACCAGTATCTAAATAAAAAAGTTTGTAATGTTTTGATATTGCTTTAGCCAATGTGCCAGCGCCAGCAGCTGCAGGTGAGTCTATTGCTATTTTTAATTTTTTTTTTTTAATCATTTTTTTAATTTATTTAAAATTTTCAAAAAATTTGGAAAAGATGATTTTATTGAATCTTTATCGTGTATACTCCAATGTCCGCCAAATGATAATGCAGCAATGACTGATGTCATAAATACTCTGTGATCTTTTAAAAAATTTTTGATTATTATTTTTTTTTTAATATTTAAATTGGGGTTGCCAAATATTTTTATTGAGTTCTTAGTAGAAATTGTTTGAACTCCCATATTTGTAAGAATTTTTTTACCCCACAATAATCTTGGACTTTCTTTTTTATTAAGTTCATCTAATTTCTTAAAAGTTGACACCCCCCTTGCTTTCGCTGCAACTAAAAAAATTAACAAAAATTCATCTATTGCGCTACTGTTCAAGCTTATTGGGCAGTTTATTGATTTTAAAAATTTAGAACCCTTAACTTGAATATCTGCATTTTTTTCACCTTTATAAAATTTTATGTTTTTATAGGTAATATTTGCTCCCATTTTTTTTAAAATAGTAATGACCCCAACTCTTGAAGGATTTATATTTACATTTTTAATTAGTATATTTGAGTTATCGCTTAAAACAGTTAATATTATGAAAAATGCACTTGAGCTTATGTCTGAAGGAATGTTGTATTTAAGCTTTTGTATTTTTTTTACTTTCTGAATATTTATTAGGTCAAATTTCTTATTTTTTTTTATTTTTATTGGTAATTTTAAATTTTGAAATAACAACTCAGTATGATTTCTTGATTTTTTTGCTTTAATTGTAGTTATGCCATTAGTCCTTATACCGCCAAGAATCACAGCACTTTTACATTGGGCAGATCCTTTGTTTTCATGATACTTTATTGGATTTAGATTTTTTGATCCAATTATTGTTAATGGTAAATATTTTTTTTTATAAAGACTAAATTTTGCTCCAAATTTTGATAGAGGATCTGAAATTCTTTTAAAATCTCTTTTTGAAAGACTTTTGTCACCAATTAATTTTATTTTAAATGGCGTGTTAATTAATAAACCCAGTATTAATCTTCCAAGTGTTCCAGAATTTTGTGCATTTAAAGTTATATTTTTTTTGTATCTGTATCCATTAATTCCTTTTCCATAAATCTTACAAATATTTTTTTTTACAGAAACTTTAATACCTAATTTCTGAACAGCTTTTAATGCTGCAAAAATATCTTCTGACATTAATAGATTTTTAGCTACAGAAACTCCCTCAGCCAAAGAAGAAAGTAAAACCCATCTGATACTTAAGCTCTTGTCCCCACTGACTTCAATAGTTGTTTTGAAAGTTTTTATTTTTTTTTTTACTGTGAGGAAGTTAGACATTAAATTGTTAGCTTATTTTAAAAGAATTTCCGAAATATGCATTTTGTGCATTAATATCTTTTATTAATGATGATGGAGTTCCTTTAGCAACAATTTTACAATTACTTAATATCATTGCAATGTCAACACATGCAAGTAAATCTCTTGCTTGATGATCACATATACAAATTGTAATGTTATTTTCTTGTTGAAGATTAATTATAATCTCCTGAATCATTTTTATTGTTAATATATCAAGTGCAGCAAAACACTCATCTAATAAAAGCACTTTAGGATCACTCAATAATGCTAAAGCTATAACTAATTTCTTTTTCTGACCACCAGAGAGATATTTTGATTTTATATCTTTAATATTTTCTAATTCAAATTTTGAAATTAAATAGTTTATTCTTTCATTCATTAAATTTTTATTTTCGATTACAATTTCTCCAATTGCTCTTAAGTTGTTCAACAATGTTAAATCGCTAAAGAAACCACCATATTGAGGAACATATCCAATTTTAAACTTTTTTGTTCTCAAATAAACAGGGTAGCTATTAACTAATTCTCCATTAATTTTAATCTTACCTTTTTTTGGGGAAATTAACCCTGTGATAAGATTGAATATTGTAGATTTACCTACTCCATTTGGTCCCAACATCCCAAAAATTTCAGTCTGATTTATTTTAAAATTTATATTGTCTAAAATCAATCTGTTACCATAAGATAAAGATACATTTTCAAATTCAATAATAGGATTTTTATTTTTAAAAGATTTTATTCTAAAAGGTTTAATTATTCCCATATTATTGTTCGTTTATTATATTAATTTTTTTATTTTTATCGTACATGTAAAATGTTGTTTCTTTAGTTTCTATATTTATTTCTATAACGTCAGTTTTTAGAGTATTTTCTAAATCTTTATAAACAACATTATTTGATATTATCATTGTATTTCTTGATATTGAAAAGTCTAAATATTCACAATCAATTTTTTTATCTAAATAATCTATTAATACATTTTTTGAGAAAATAGTATCAAAATTATTAATATTATATTTTCCATAATCTGCAGATATTAAAATTTTTTTCGAATTATTTAAATTAATTATTGCTTTAACATTTTTTAAGAAAATAATGTCACTATTATTTATATCTATCTCACCCTCTTGAGCCTTAATAATATATTCGTTTCCTTTCGGATCCATTGATAAATATTCAACATTTTCAATCATATTTGAAGTTGGTGAGCTGGTTTCTGGAATGATTTCTTCATTTTCACTAATATCTTTTTGATCTGTAGATTTAAAATAGAAAAAAAATATAATTAATACTGTTATTATTGAGATAGATAAAATTATCTTTTTAATCATTTAAGAAATATTTGATTGCAATATTGTGTGAATATGTATTACACCAATTGTTATCAAAGGTTTCTTTTTGTTGAAGACTGCTAGAGAAGTTATCTTTTTGCTATTCATTAAATTAAGAGCTTTGGCGGCAAATTCATTTTTATCAATAGATATAGGATTTTTGGTCATTATTTTTTTCACAGGAAGTGAACTAATGTTTAAGTTTTTTTGACTAAATCTTCTTATTTGTCCATCTGTGATAATGCCAGTGGTAAATTTACTTTTATTTCTAACAATCAGAAAGCCAAGTTTTTTTTCAGTAAGAATTTTAATCGCTTTACTCATTTGCATATTTTCATTTACATATGGAATTTTATTTCCAGTTATCATAATATCTTCCACAGTTCTAAGCTGTGATCCAAGACTACCAGCAGGGTGTAACTTTTTAAAATCCATTTTACCAAATTTTTTATATTTCATTGTTGCAATTGCCAAAGCATCACCTAAAGCCAGTTGGGAGGTGGTACTCGCTGTTGGAACAACTCCTTCAGCTTCAGATACTTTTGGGATTGTAAGTTTTATATCTGATGCTCTGTATAATACCGAGTCTCTCTTAGATACAATACCAATAAGTAAAATTTTATTCCTTTTTGCATATTGAATTATATTTTTTAATTCATTTGTTTCTCCAGAATTACTTATGAGAATTAAAATATCTTTTTTAGAGATCATACCAAGATCTCCATGAGATGCTTCACTCGCCGAAACATAAAAAGATGGTGTGCCTACTGATGCTAAAGTGGATGCAATTTTAGATGCAATAAGCCCACTCTTTCCAACACCACAAAGAATTATTTTTGATGGGCATTTTGCTATTTGAATTACAGCTTTATCAAAAGACGAATTGATACTTTTTTTTAAATTCTGAAGAGCTTTAATCTCTAAACTTATGACTTCTTTACCAATTGATATAAATTTTTTTTTAATCATTAATGTGACCAGATATCATCCTTAAATAATGCTAGATCAAGATCAACTCTAGTTTTTAAAAATTTTAAACAATCTTTATATAGTTTTATTCTATTTTCTCTTTCTAATATTTTATTAAGTTCTTCATGAATTTGATGTAAATAAATTACGTCATTTGCACAATATTTTAGTTGAGATGGAGTGAGGTCCCCACCAAAATCAGAATTTTGAAATTGTTTGCTAATGTCAATATTTATGAATTCTTTTATCAAAGTTTTTAAGGAATGATTGTCAGAATACGATCTTGCTAATTTTGAAGCAATTTTAGTGTCCAAAATGTTATTTGTTTCAGTTTTTAAATAATATTTAATATGAGCAATGTCTGCCCTTCCATAATGAAAAATTTTAATTATTTTTTCATCATAAAGTAATTTTACTAAATTAGGAGCTTTATAATTTTGTCGATCAAACTGAACTATGTGTGCATCTGAATTTCCAGATGAAAGTTGTATTAGACAAAGAGGGTCTCTTCTTACATTTAAACCCATAAACTCACCATCAACAGCTATTATGTTGCCTAATTTCAAATCATCTGGTAGATCGTTTTTGTGTAATTGAATATTATTACTCATTTTTAAACATATATATATGAAAGCAAAAAATTGTCTAATTTTTGGTGGCAGTGGTCAAATCGGAAGAAACTTAATAAGAAAATTAACTAAGAATAACTATAATGTGACTGTCGTCACAAGAAATATCCATCAAAAAAGTTATATAATAAAGACCCAGGCAAATGTTGGATATATTGATATTGTTGAAGCTAATATTTTTGATGAAAATAAGATAAGAGAGCTTTTTAAAAAAACTGATATTTGTATTAATTTAATTGGAATTTTGTTTGAAAAAAAAAAAGGAAATACATTTAAAAATATTCACCAACTTTTTCCATCAATTCTAGCAAAACTTTCTAAAGAATATGATCTAAAACATTTTATACACTTGTCTGCATTAGGAATAAACGAAGCAAAAGACTCAAAATATGCTGTCAGTAAACTTAATGGCGAAAGAGATATATTAAAAAGCTTCCCTTTAGCAACTATTTTAAGACCTTCTGTTGTCTATTCTGTAGATGACAATTTTACTACAAATTTTATGACTTTATTAAGTAGACTTCCTTTTTTCCCACTTTATTATAATGGGAAAACAAAGTTTGCACCAATACATTGTTCGGATTTAACTGATATAATTTATAATGTAATTTCAAAAAATATTTATTCTAATATTATAGAGTGTGTTGGACCAGAAATAATGACTTTTAAAGAGATTTTACAAAAATTGCTTAAACAAATTAATAAAGAAAGATTTTTAGTTCCTTTTCCACTTACTTTGGCAAAAATAACAGCTACTTTATTTGAAATAATGCCAAAACCAATTCTTACTAAAGATCAATTAACACTTTTAAAATACGATAATGTTCCATCTGGGAAATATAAAACCAATTCTGATATTGGTATTCCAGGTATTAGATATTTTGATGAGGAAGTTGAAAAATATTGTTATATGTGGAAGGAGGGTGGTCAGTTTTCTACAAAAAAATACAGATCTATAGAAGATTAAAGAAAAGAATTAAATTAAGCTGATTGAATTTTTTTTTCAATAAACTCTGGAACTTCCTCTTTGTCAGTTACATCTTCTTTTTTACCTTTTGGTTGATATGCATAAAGCAAATGTAATTTGCAGTATGAAAAATCTTTTAATGATGATCTTCCACAAAAATAAAATGATTTTTCATCTGGGTGCCCAATTGGCCATTTGCAAGAATTTTCATCAAGTTCTTCTAATTGCTTAGGGTTTTCTGGTTCAAAATCTTTTTCTATAATTAATGATTTAAATTTACTTTTACGACCTCTTTTGACCTTAATATTTTTCTCATTTAATGAATTATTAAAATTTTCATTTGAGGTAGCTGTCCGAGTTTTAATTTTCGCTGATAAATTTAGTCTGTGAGCTTTACCAATAACAGCATTTCTGCTTAATCCTCCAATTATTTCAGCTATTTGACTGGCGGTATTGCCTTTTCCCCAAAGCTCTTTTAATTTTGCTACTTTTTCTTCAGTCCAGCCCATAATCTATATGTTGTACTTTGTTTGTATAAAACAACAATATACTGATATAAAATTAAATTAAACAATTAAAAAATCAAAGTTATCAACATTAATATTCAAATTATGTATGTATATGTTTTCAATCCTTACTTGTATTAATAAGTAAACTTTATAAAACAAAATGAATTATGAGTTATTTAGCAAAAAACTATAATAGAAAAAAAATTTCCTTTAAGTATGGTAAAGGCAGCTATCTATATTCCACCGATAAAAAAAAATATTTAGATTTTGTACAAGGAATAGCTGTTAATTCTTTAGGGCATGCACATCCTAAATTAATAACAACTATAAAAAATCAATCAAAAAAATTATGGCATGTATCTAATGCATTTCAAATTCCAGAAGGAGAAACATTGGCCAAAAAGTTATGCAAAAAAACATTCGCCGATTATGTAATGTTTCAAAATAGCGGGGCTGAAGCTACAGAAGCAGCGATTAAAGTTGCTAGAAGATATTTTTACTCAATAGGCAAACCAAATAAAAATAGAATTTTATGTATTAAAAACTCTTTCCATGGCAGAACTTTAGCAGCAATTTTTGCTAGTGGATCAAAGAAAATGACAGAGGGATTTGCTCCAAAAGTAACAGGTTTTGATCATTTCAGTTTTGGAGATCATCATTCTCTTAAAAAGAAAATTAATAAAAATACAGCTGCTATTATGGTTGAAACAATTATGGGTGAAGGCGGTATAAAAGTAATACCAGATTGGTGTTTAAAAGAATTAAGAGCATTATGTAACAAGAAAAAAATATTATTAATTCTTGACGAAGTTCAGTGTGGAATAGGAAGATCAGGTGATTTCTTTGCTTTTGAACAATCAAAAGTAAAACCTGATATCGTACCAATTGCAAAAGGAATAGGTGGAGGATTTCCTATTGGAGCAGTTTTAATGAATAAAAAAGTTGCATCGGGCATGACACCAGGTACTCATGGATCGACATTTGGAGGAAACCCTTTGGCGATGGCAGTTGGAAACACCGTAATGGATATCATATCAAATAAGAAATTTTTAAATAATGTAAAAATTTTATCAAAATATTTTTTATTTAAACTAAATAAAATTCAAAAAAAATATCCAAATCTGATTAAACAGATAAGAGGAAAAGGTTTTTTGATTGGAATACAGCTATATAAAGATCAAACAGAATTTATTAAAAAATTGATGAATAATCAGCTATTGACTATACGAGCAGCAGAAAACGTTGTTCGTATTTTACCTCCATTAAATGTTAAAAAAAATGAGATAGATTTAGCAATAAAAATTATTGAAAAGGTCTGTTCGCAGATTAAATAATATGAAACATTTCATCAATTTAAAAGATATACCCGCAAAAGATCTTAGAAAGATTATTATTGATGCTAAAAAAAGAAAAAATTTAAGAAAAAAACTTAGTACTTTAGAGGTTGATAAGGGCGCACCCTTAAAAGGAAAATTATTAATCCAAATGTTTGAAAAGTCTAGTTTACGAACAAGATTAAGCTTTTACTTAGCTATTAAACAATTAGGTGGTGGTACTTTAACTTTAAGATCAAACGAACTTCATTTAGGTCAAGGGGGAGAAAGCATTGCCGATACTGCTAAAATTTTATCTACTTACGGCGATGGATTTATGCTTAGAACTGATAGTGATAAAAAGGTTGAAAATTTTGCAAAATATTTATCAATACCGGTAATTAATGGTTTAAGTCCTTCATCTCATCCAACGCAGGTTTTATCTGACGTTTTTACAGTTGAGGAAATAACGAAGAAACCTATTTCTAAATTAAATATTTGTTGGATAGGTGACTCCAACAATGTTTTAGATAGTTTAATAGCCGCATCAGTAAAATTTTCCTTCAAACTAAGTATTGGTTGTCCTAAAAAATTTGAACCAGGAAAAGAAGTTAGAGCATGGGTCAAAAAAAATAATAAGAAAATTTATATTTATAATGATGCTAAAAAAGCAGTATCTGGTGCAGATGTAATTTTTTCTGATAAAGTTATTTCTTTAAATGATAAAGTTAATAAGACGAAAAAAATACAAGTATTTAAAAATTTTAAAATTAATAAAGAATTAATGAAATTTTCTAATAGTGCTATTTTTTTGCATTGCTTACCTCGTGGTGATGAGGTAAGTGAAGATGTTTTCTTAGGTAAAAAATCTCATGTATGGCAACAAGCACTCAATAGAGTTCACGTTCAAAAAAGTATTTTATTATATTGCTTTGGGAAACTAAGGTAGCGGCAAAGGGCTGTCTGAATTCTCATTTAAATATTTTATTACAGAGGCTCTATCTTTTTCTTTTCTAAGACCTGCATATGCCATCTTTGTTCCCTTTATCCATTTGGCAGGTTTAATTAAAAATCCATTTAGTTCTTCAAAAGTCCATTCTTTATCATACGCTGCTAATGCTTTAGAATATTTATATTCTTCAACCGCTCCAACTTTTCTTCCCACAACATTATATAGCGCTGGACCTATAGCATTCTTTCCTCCTTTAACAATTGAATGACAAGCTGCGCATTTTTTAAAAACTTTTTCACCATGAGCAATATCCCCCATTGCCATCAATGCTGAAATATCAATTTTGTCTGACGTCGTGCTTGAGCTGGTTGTAGATACAGTAGTGGCAGCTTCAACTTCAACTGAATAACCAGGTGTTTCAGGTTTCTCTACATGAAATATAACATCAGATAATTTTCCAATACCGATAACAAGTAAAGCAACCATTAAAACTGCAGCAACTATTTTATTTATTTCGAAAGAATCCATTTTTTCTAAATTTTGTAGTGAACGTATAACATGATAAATTAAAAAAAAGCTAAAATTTAATGTATAAATTTGCCTCTATAGTTGTTTAATGAGTATAATAATTTGAAAATATAATGAAAACTTTAGTAATTATACCCTCTAGAATGTCCGCCACTAGGCTTCCAGGTAAACCTTTGTTAAAAATAAATGGTTTATCAATTATTTCACATGTATCTAAAAAGGCAGAAGAGGCCAATATTGGAGATGTGATTGTAGCCACTGAGGATCAGGAAATTATTGACGATGTTAAAGGAAATGGTTTTAATGCTATTTTAACTAGCAATAAACACAAAACAGGTACAGATAGAATTCATGAGGCACTTAAAAAATTAAATATTAAGGATGTTGATTTTGTTATGAATTTACAAGGCGATGAACCAGCAATCGATATCCAAGATTTAGTAAGACTGAATGATAAAATGTCACAAAATCCTTCTAAAATAGGAACTCTTGCTGCAATAATAAAAGATAACAAAAACTTAAAAAATGAAAATATTGTAAAGGTCATTACAGAAAATACTTTAGGTGAGAACAATTTTCCAAAGAGCATATCTTTTTTAAGAAATTCTGAGAGGATAAATAATATTTATCATCATATTGGCGTTTATTGTTATTCAAAAGATTCACTCGAAAAATTTGTTAAATTAAGTCAATCTAAAAATGAAATAGAAAATCGGTTAGAGCAATTAAGAGCGTTAGACAATAATATTGATATAAATGTATCACTTGCAAAGTCATCTCCAATAGGAGTAGATACAGAGGAAGATTATATAGCCTTGAAAAAAATAATGGAATATAAGAATTGATGAGTAAAATTTATTTTCAAGGAACCTTTGGTGCGTATTCACATTTAGCAGCACTTTCTATTGATCCTAAAGCAAAAATCTTGCCTTGCAAAACTTTTGATGATTGTTTTAACAAAGCATCTGAAGAGCCAGACAGTAGAATTATAATCCCAGAGTCAAATAGAATCACTGGTAACATTGGAATTGAATATTTAATATTTAAACACAGGCTTAATATTTATAAAGAGCATTTTCAAAAAATTGAACACAACTTATTAGGACAACCTGGTGCTAAATTAAAAGATATCAAAGAAGTATACTCACACGCTCAAGGACTGTCTCAGTGTTCAAAATTTATAAAAGAAAATAATTTAGCAGAACATATTAGAGCAGATACAGCTGGATCTGCTGAAATGATTTCTAAAACAAAAGATATTAAGAAATCAGCTATAGCGTCCTCATTGAGTGCCGAAATTTATGGTTTAGAAGTAATTAAAAAAAATATAGAAAACGAAAGTGGAAATTTGACAAGATTTTTAGTTATGGGAAAAAATATTTCTCAACCAGAATTTAAAGATAAAACTTACATAACCTCTTTTCTATTTAAATTGAAAAGTAAGCCAGCCGCCCTATATCAATCACTTGGAGGTTTTGCAATTAATGGTGTAAATTTAACTAAACTACAAAGTTATCCAGAAAAAAATAGTTTCGACTCTTATTTTTTCTTATGTGATTTGGATGGACACATCGAAGATCCAAAAGTTCAGAAATCTCTAGAAGAGCTAGGCCTACATTGTGAGGATTTTCACGTTCTAGGTGTTTTTGAAGCTGATAGTTTGAGACAAAATAAATAAGAAACTTTTCTTGTAGATTAGAAATTTTAACTGCTATAATAGATCTGGAGGCTAGAGGTGGATGCTGCTTGAACCCGACCAGATCTTAACGGAAGCAGTCGTAGAGACAGTTATTCAGGTTCTAGTCTCCTTATGGATATATGAATAATAACTCAAAAGTATTAGCATTAAAATATAGACCACAAACTTTTGATGATCTTATTGGTCAAGAAGTTGTTGCAGAAACTATTACCAACTCGATTAAAGCTGACAAAATACCTAATGCATATTTGTTTACTGGAATAAGGGGAATAGGAAAAACTACAACAGCACGAATTGTTGCAAAAGCACTTAATTGTTCAAATGGTATCGATAATTTATGTAAAGAAAACTTTTGTGAAAGCTGCAAATCCATTAGTGAGTCTAGTCATATAGATGTGCTTGAAATGGATGCTGCAAGCAAAACAGGTGTAGATGACGTAAGAGATTTAATCGAATTTTCAAGATATGGGCCGACCTCCGCTAAATATAAAATCTTCATTATTGATGAAGTTCATATGTTAAGCAAACAAGCATTTAATGCTTTATTAAAAACTTTAGAGGAACCACCAGAATATCTAAAATTTATTTTTGCAACTACAGAAATTAAAAAAATTCCAATTACAGTAGTATCTAGATGTCAAAGATTTGATCTATCTAGAATTAAATCCTCAGAATTATTGGAGTTTATTAAAAAAATTAAGGACAAGGAAAATGGAAAGATAAGCGACGATGCTTTAAAGCTTATAGTAAAAATTTCTGAAGGTTCAGTTAGAGACTCTTTATCGTTGCTTGATAGGGCACTATTAAGTTTAGATGAGGGAAAAGAATTAGACTTAAATTCAGCTCAGAAAATTTTTGGGTATTTTGATAAATCTCAATTAATCGATTTGTTTGAGTTAATTTTAAAAGGTGAAGAAACAAAAGTAATAAGTATTTATAGAAAAATTTATGACCAAGGTGTTGAACCAAAGGTTTTTATTAATGATTTCTTAGAGTTACTTTACTACTTTAAAAATATTAATTCTTTAACTTTAGAAAGTACAAATTTTTCATTAAATGATGAAGAATTTTCTAAAATTAAAAATTTATCAAATCAAATAAATTCAGAGGTATTAATATTATTTTGGCAATTTGCTATCTCTTCTCTCGAAGAGATAGACATAGTTTCTAATCAACACCTTTCAATTGAGATGTTCTTAATAAGACTAATGCATTTAAGTTCTGTAAAATCTGAAAATAAAATTGAAAATGTTGAGGCTCACTTGAAGAGTGAAAATTTTGTAAAGAATACAGAAACTGAATTAACTTCTAAAACAATAAATCAAATTAAGAATGTTGCGCAGGAAGAAAAAACTAAACCAGAAGTCCAGACAGAAATTAAAGCAGAAAATAAAATTAATATAAATGCATTTGAGGATTTAATTGAAATTTGTTCAAAAAAAAAAGAGATCAAGCTTAAATACGAGTTAGAAAAAAATGTTAACCTTGTAAAATTTGAAAAAAATAGAATTGAAATATCTTTTAATGAAAGTTTAGATAAAGATTTTGTAAAAGATTTATCATCAAAGCTTTTTGAATGGACCGGTGAAAGATGGATTATTACGTTTAGTAAATTAAAAGGGCAAATGTCAGTGAAAGATAAAGAAAAAAATGTAAAAAAACAATTAATAGATGAAATGAAAAATTCAGAAATATTTAAAAGTGTGATGGATAAATTTCCTGATGCTGAATTAATAGATGTAAATTCAAACAAAGATGGAGTTGATAATGACTGATTTTAGTAAAATTTTAGATAAAGCAAAAGAACTTGAGGCAAAAATGAAAGAAAGCCAACAAAAGATTAAGGAAATAAGAGTTGAAGGAGTTTCGGGCTCAAATTCTGTAAAGATAACTTTGGATGGAGAGGGAGAGATGCAAACAATAAAGTTATCTGATGAAATTATGAACGAGGACAAAACCATAATTGAAGATTTAATTGTTGCAGCACATAATAGTGCTAAATCTCAACTTAAATCAAAAACAACTGAGGAAATTTCAAAAGCAACTGGAGGTTTTGGAATTCCTGGTTTTAAATGGCCTTTATAAACAATGCAAAACATCAGTGAGATAGAAGAATTAATTAAATTAATTTCAAAACTTCCAGGCTTAGGTCCCAAATCAGCAAAAAGAATTGTTTTAAAATTAATAAATAATCGTGACGAACTTGTAAAACCTATGGCAAGTACATTGGCTCAGGTTTATAAAAATGTAGTTAGATGCAATTCATGTGGTGCCTTAAAGTCAAATTCAAATGGTTGTTTAAATTGTGAGAATACAAAAGAAAAATACAACAAAATTTGTGTAGTAGAGGATATTGCAGACCAATGGTCGATTGAAAATTCAAATATCTTTCAGGGCTATTTTCATATTCTAGGAGGGACAATTACTTCAGTTGGTCAAAGAAAAGAAGATTTATTAATTAACTCATTAGTTGAAAGAGTTAATAGAGATAAAATCGAAGAGGTAATTCTTGCAACTAGTGCAACTGTTGAAGGTCAAACCACTGCATATTATATTCAAGATAGTCTAAAAAATTTAGACGTTAAAATTACTAAATTAGCACAAGGTTTACCGGTAGGAGGAGAAATTGAAAGTCTAGATGATGGGACTTTATTTTCTGCTTTTAAAAATCGATCTAATTTGATTTCAAACTCAGATTAGATTTTTTTTTTAACCTATTTAAATGAAGTAATGGTTCAGTGTAACCTGAAGGTTGTTCTTTGCCTTTAAAAACTAAATCACAAGCAGTTTGAAACGCTATAGAATTTTCATAATCATCACTCATTTTAACATATAGCGGATCAACTTTGTTCTGATCATCTACTATTTTGGCCATCTCTTTCATTATTTCAGTTACTTGTATTTTTGTTGTAATTCCATGATGAATCCAGTTGGCTATATGTTGTGAAGAAATTCTTAGAGTTGCTCTGTCTTCCATCAAACCAATATTGTTAATATCAGGAACTTTTGAACAACCTACACCTTGATCGACCCACCTTACAACATACCCCAATAAAGTTTGTGCAGAGTTTGAAATTTCTTTATTTATATCTTCTACAGACCAATTGGGTCTATCTGCTATTGGAATTGATAAAAGATCATCAAGTTTAGCTGGTTCTCTATCAGTTAATTTTTTTTGTTCATCGAAAATATTTATTTCATGATAATGTAGAGCATGTAAAGCAGCTGCTGTTGGTGATGGAACCCAAGCACAGTTTGCACCTGCTTTTAAGTGTCCTGTTTTTTGCTCCATCATATCTTTCATTTTATCTGGCATTGCCCACATCCCTTTTCCAATTTGAGCTTTACCAGAAAACCCACAACTTAAACCAATATTAACATTGTTATTTTCGTATGCAGTAATCCATTTAGATGATTTCATATCACCTTTTTTAATCATAGGACCGGCTTCCATTGATGTATGCATTTCATCACCAGTTCTATCTAAGAAACCAGTATTGATAAAAAAAACTCTATTTTTGAGACTTCTAATACATTCTTTTAAATTTGCTGATGTTCTTCGCTCTTCATCCATAATCCCAATCTTACATGTGTACTTAGGTAAATTTAGAACTTCTTCAACTTTAGAAAAAATTAAATCTGTAAATGCCGTCTCGTCTGGGCCATGCATTTTAGGTTTTACAATATAAACTGATCCAGTTCTTGAATTATTTTTATTTTTAATATCATGTAGCGCAGCTGCTGTAGTTATAAATGCATCCATAATACCCTCAGGTATTTCACTTCCATCACTTAATAAAATTGAAGGGTTAGTCATTAAATGACCAACGTTTCTTACAAGCAATAGGCTTCTACCATGTAACTTTAAGCCTTTACCATCTTTTGAGATATAACTTCTGTTTGGATTTAATTTTCTCTCAAATAATTTACCTTCTTTTTCAAATTTTGATTTAAGATCTCCTTTCATTAGACCTAGCCAATTTCTATAACAAATAATTTTATCCTCAGAGTCTACTGCTGCTACACTATCTTCATTATCACAAATGGTTGACACTGCAGATTCTAGTATTATGTCACTAATACCAGCATGATCTTGTTGGGCAGCAAAAGCTCTTGAATCTTTAAGAATTTCAATATGTAAATTATTATTCTTTAGAATAATTGCAGATGGATTATCGCTTTCACCTCTGTGTCCGATAAATTTATTTTCATCTTCCAAATCAAAAATATCAGCACCTTTTAAAACTTTTAATTTTCCATATTTTACAGCAAAACTTGTAATTTTATTCCAACTAAGTCCAGCCAATGGAAAGTACTTATCTAAAAAATCCCTTCCATATTTTATAACCATTTCACCTCTCAAAGGGTCATACCTTTCAGATACGCTATCTTCAGATTGCTCAATTACATCTGTACCATAAAGACTATCATATAAACTCATCCATCTTGCATTTGCAGCATTTAATGCATACCTCGCATTCATTACAGGCACAACCAACTGAGGTCCAGCTATACTCGCAATTTCTTCATCAACATTTTCAGTTTCTATTTTAAAATCAGGTCCTTCATTTTTTAAATAACCAATTTCTAATAAAAAATTTTTATACTCATCTAAATTAAATTCCTTACCTTTATTTTTGATATGCCAATCATCTATTTTTTTTTGCAATTCTTTTCTAAATTTGATTAATTCTTTATTTTTTGGTGCAAGCTCATCTAGGGTTTTTTCTAGGCCTAACCAAAAATTTTCTGAAGATATATTTGTATTCTTTAATAATTCATCATTTACAAAGTTTGATAGTTTTTCTGATACTTGAAGATTATTAATTTTAATATATTTTTCTTGCATAGCACTTAAGTTCGTACCCCATCTGTATTTTTGCCTGAGAGCTTTACTCCTTCGGCGGAAATCAATCTCTTTCCAGAGTGTTATGCTTTAATCGGTCCTTTTGCCTGAGAGTTTCCGGGGTGGTTGCTCCTTCGGCGCTATAAATAGTCTCTCCCGATATTGAATTTGTATCTGTTAAATGATTTAAGTCAATTAATAAGAATTACACCTTATTTAATATCATTTTATTGCCTTTTTTGTATTTTAACCATCCGCTATAAATAAAACATGAAAAATTATCTAAATTTTGAAACTGAAATTAAAGATCTAGAAAATGAACTAGAAAAATTGAAAGATCCTTACAACCAAGAGGGATTATCAGAAGTCGATACTCAAAAAATTTCAAGCACTCAAACAGAAATAGATGAAAAATTAAAAAATATTTATTCTAATTTAGATCCTTGGCAGACTACTATGGTTGCTCGTCATGAAGATAGGCCTAAAGCAAAATTTTTTATTGATAATTTGTTTGATGATTTCATCTCACTATCGGGAGATAGATATTATGGAGAGGATAAATCAGTTTTAACTGGATTTGCAAAATTTAATGGAAAATCTGTATTAGTGATAGGTCAAGAAAAAGGAGAAGATTTAGATAGCAGAATAGAAAGAAATTTTGGAATGATGAGACCTGAAGGTTATAGAAAAACAATAAGATTAATGAACTTAGCAAACAAATTTAATATTCCAATAATCTCTTTTATTGATACCCCGGGCGCATATCCAGGCGTAGGGGCTGAAGAACGAGGACAAGCGGAAGCAATTGCAAAATCTATAGAATGCTGCATGGAACTTAAAGTTCCAACAATTTCAATAATTATAGGCGAGGGTGGTTCTGGTGGTGCAATAGCATTAGCCTCATCAAACAAAGTTCTTATGCTAGAAAATGCAATTTACTCAGTAATATCTCCAGAGGGATGTGCAACTATTCTTTGGAGAGATCCAAAAAAAATGCTCGATGCGGCAAAAGCCATGAAGCTCTCAGCTAAAGATTTATTAAAATTAAAAGTTATTGATGAAATAATTGAAGAACCTTTAGGCGGTGCACACAGAGATAGAGATATTATATTAAATAACGTCAGAGAAACTTTAACAAAAAATTTAAGTTATTTTGATGAATTATCTTCAGAAGAAATAATGAATGATAGAAAAAATAAGTTTCTTAAAATTGGAAGAAACGATGGTTTTATCACTAGTACTGAGGATCTAAGCACATTAACTATTAAGAAAAATAACTTTGATAAAATTTTAAAATCAAAAAAAGCATTATCTGTTACTGTTGGTGGACTAATTTTAATTTCTTTAATTCTGTTATTAATTTAAATTTATAAAGCACCGTGACAATGCTTAAATTTTTTTCCAGATCCACAAAAACAAGGTTCGTTTCTTCCCATTTTTTTATTGTTTGAAATTTGTTTAGAAATATCGTTTTGTTTTTTTTCATTTTCTTGAGCTGACTCAATAACAACTTTTAAGTTCATTAAAATAGTTACATAATCTAATTTTAATTTTTCTAAAAGATTTGAAAATAATTCAAATGCTTCTTTTTTATATTCAACTAACGGATCTCTTTGACCATAAGATCTTAGACCTATGACTTGTCTTAATTGCTCCAAATATTGAATGTGAGATTTCCAATTTAAATCAATTGATTGAAGAAAAATTCTTTTTTCAATATCTTTAGCATGATCTTCACCCAGAAGTTTAATTCGTTCCTTTCTAGTTTCTTGAAATTTATTAGAAATTTTTTCTCTGAAATCTTTATCTTTTGTTTCAATTAAATCCTTAAATTCAGATTCTTCAAAGCTTTTTCCAACTATTTGTTTAGTTTTATTGTTAAATTCATTACTTTTAGGATTAGATAAATTTGAAATTTTTAACTTAATTAAATCATCAGATATTTCTTTTAAAAATTCATCTGAATAATCAAAGATATTTTCACTATTCATCGCATTTTTTCTTTGTGAAAACACAACATGCCTTTGATCATTAAGAACATTATCAAATTTGATGAGTGTTTTTCTTATATCAAAATTTCTAGCTTCTACTTTCTGCTGGGCTCTCTCTAGTGCTTTATTAATCCAAGGATGATCGATACTTTCACCGTCTTTAAGTCCAAGTTTTTCTAGCATACTATTCATAGACTCTGATCCAAAAATTCTCATTAAATCATCCTCTAGACTAACATAAAATATAGAACTACCTTCATCTCCTTGTCTTCCAGATCTTCCTCTAGCCTGGTTATCAACTCTTCTAGATTCCATTCTCTCTGTGCCAATTACAAACAAACCCCCTAAGGATTTAATTTTATCCTTGTTTATTTTAAGCTGGTCTTCTGGAATAGAGCCCTTCTTACCACCAAGTTGAATATCAACTCCTCTTCCTGAAATACTTGTTGTAATAATTAATGAATTTTCTTTTCCTGCATTTGCAATTATCTCTGCTTCATTTTCATGATTTTTTGCATTTAACACTACATGTTCAATATTTTTTTGATTTAACAAATTTGAATAAACTTCAGATTTATTAATACTTGAGGTAAATACCAAAATAGGCTGACCTAATTTATTTCTTTCAATTATTTTTTCTATAATTGCATCATTCTTTTCTTTTTCTGTTCTAAAAATTAAATCGTTAAAATCCTTTCGGATCATTTCTTGATTTGTTGGAATAACAACAACTGGTAGATTATAAATTTCAAAAAATTCCTCAGATTCTGTAGCAGCTGTACCAGTACAACCAGATAATTTTTTATAAAGCTTAAAATAATTTTGATAAGTTATTGAAGCTAATGTTTGATTTTCAGCCTGTACTTGAATTTTTTCTTTAGCCTCTAATGCTTGATGTAAACCATCCCCAAACCGTCTACCTTCTAAAATTCTTCCAGTAAGTTCGTCAATAATTTTAAGACTTCCATCTTTAACAATATAATCTTTTCCTTTTTCAAATAAATGATTTGCTCTTAAAGCTTGATTTACATGATGAACTAAATGTAAATTTTCTGGATCATAAAAATTATTGTTTTTTAAAATACCAGCGTTAGAAAAAAGTTTTTCAACATTATTAATTCCATCATTTGTTAATAAAATACTCTTTTCTTTTTCATCTATTTCAAAATCTTTATTATTCAAGATTCTAATTAATTTATCAATTGCTAGATATTGGGCAGTTTTATCCTCAGCTGCTCCAGAAATTATCAAAGGTGTTCTTGCCTCATCAATTAAACATGAATCTATTTCATCTACTATAGAAAAATTATGATCTCTTTGAACCATTTGCTCTTGAGAAAATTTCATATTATCTCTCAAGTAATCAAAACCTAATTCACTATTAGTTGCATAAGTGATATCACAATTATAGTTTTTCTTACGTTCAGCATCATCTTGATAGTTGTTAATAAATCCTGATGAAAGACCTAGAAAATTATAAATTTGCCCCATCTCAATGGAGTCTCTTTTTGCAAGATAATCATTTACAGTCACTATATGAACACCTTTACCACTCAATGCATTTAAATAAGCAGCAAGTGTTATGGTTAAAGTTTTTCCTTCTCCAGTTCTCATTTCAGCAATTTTGCCTTCATGTAATGCTACACCTCCTATTAACTGAACGTTAAAGTGTCTTTCATTTCGTGTTCGTTTGGCAGCCTCCCTGACTAAAGCAAAAGCTTCTGGAAGTAACTCGTCTAAAGATTTTCCTTCCTTTACCTGATTTTTAAATTCATTAGTTTTTTTCGGAAAGTCGTCCTCATTTAAATTTTTAAAATCTTCCTCATGAAAGTTTATTTTTTCAACAATTTTACCAATTCTATCTAGCTCTTTTTGATTACTAGATTTGATAAATTTTGTAATTAAACTTAATGGGTTAAACATGACTATTTGATTTATTCTTTTATTATATGGTTTAATATATGTATTAAATAAATAATTTAAACAATATGGGAATTAATTTAACAAATTTTTTATCATCTCAATCAAAAAATACTAAAATGATTGATTTTCAAGACCTTGATCATTTGGACGGTCTTTCAATTTCAGTTGTTTCAGCAAATTTATATAAAGATATCAGAGATGATTTAACAATGTTCTATTTTAGAGAAGGTGCTAATTACGCTTCTGTTTATACCCAATCAAAAATAGTGTCTGAAAATATAAAATGGAATATAAATCAAAGACCAAAAAAAATATACTCTCTCATTGTAAATACAAGAAACGCAAATGCTTTCACTGGAAAGCAAGGATATGAAAGTTTAAAAAAAATAGCTGATTTCACAGCCAAACAACTGAATAAAAAACAAGAGGAAGATGAGGATAATCCTAAAAAAATTTCTTCAAAAAATATAATTTTTGGTTGTACTGGTACTATTGGAGAAATTTTTCCATATGAAAAAATTTCCAATAATATTCCAAATTTAATTAAAAAAATTCGTTATACCCAAAATAAATTTATGTGGATGAAAGCAGCACTTGCAATCATGACTACAGATACGAAGCCAAAATTAGCTATGGAGGAATGTCATATTGGAAGTGAAAAAGTTAAAATATATGGAATAGCCAAAGGATCAGGAATGATATATCCAAATATGGCTACAACACTTGCATATATATTTACTGATGCAACTTTATCTAATGATATTTTAGGAAAGTTATTAAAAAAAAATATAACCAATACATTTAATGCTATTTCTTGCGATGGGGATACTAGCACGAATGACATGGCAACTATTTTTGCAACTAATGAAGTAAAAAATTATCAAGTGAAAAGTATTAATGAGAATAAAATTAAAAATTTTGATCAAGCTCTAAATAATGTTCTTTTAAATTTAGCTAAAAGAGTTGTTTCAGATGGTGAAGGAGCATCAAAATTAATAAAAATCAATGTTAGTAAGTGTAAAAACGAGATAGATGCAAAAAAAATTGCTTTCTCAATTGCAAATTCTCCATTAGTAAAAACTGCAATTGCTGGAGAAGATCCAAATTGGGGACGAGTTATAATGGCAATCGGTAAAGCTGGACCTAAAATTAATTTAAATAAATTATTAATTAAGTTTGGAAGTATATTAATTGTAGAAGGTGGAAAATTAAATCAAAGTTACGATGAAAAGCAAACAGCTAACTACATGAAATCTGAAAATATAGAAATAAATATTGAAACCTTTACAGGGAGTAAAAACTTCACAGCTTACACAATGGATTTAACTAAAAAATATATTGAAATTAATGCAGATTATAGAAGTTAAAATATTGAAAATCCAAATTCCGTTATTAACTAATAATCATGATTAAATATAAACTTCTTTGTAAAGAATGTGATTTAAAATTTGATAGTTGGTTTGCATCTTCAAACGAGTATGAAAGATTAAAAAAGAAAAAACTTTTGAATTGCCATAATTGCAATTCAGTAAAAGTTGAAAAAACAATTATGGCACCTCGCCTAATAAGTCATAAATCAAAAACTGATGAAAAAACAAACATAGAAAAATATAATAAAGTAAAAAAAACTATAAAAGCTTATCAAAAATTTATTAAAGATAATTTTAATTATGTTGGTGATAATTTTGCCTATGAGGCAAGATCAATTCATTATAATGGTAAAAAAAAATCAAAAGGTATTTACGGCAGTGCATCAAAGGAAGATTTAAAAGAATTAAAAGAAGAAGGTATAGACGCTCAAATGATCCCTTGGGTAGATGAAAAGGAAAATTAGTTTTTAATAAACTTTGCTATATAGTTTACAGACAAATCCCTAGAAATACTCCATTCATCCTTAATAAGGTTAAAATTCATGCCCTCTAATTTATTAAGAGATAAACCATATTTCATTAAAATTTTTTTTAGATCCCCAGGTTTAACGAATTTTTCCCATTCGTGTGTTCCAATTGGAAGCCATCTTAAAACATACTCTGCTCCAACAATTGCAAAAATATAAGATTTTAAAGTTTTATTTATTGTTGCAACAAACATCAGTCCATTTTTTTTTAGAAGTTTTGAGCAAGATTTTAAAAAAAAATCTATATCCTCTACATGTTCAACAATTTCCATGTTTAAAATAACATCAAATTTTTTTGTAATTTTAAGTTTTTCAGGTGACGAACATAAATAATTAATTTTTAGTTTATTTTTTTTTGAATGAATTTTTGCAATTTTTATATTTTTATCAGATGCATCGATACCTGTTACATTTGCCCCCATTCTTGACATTGGTTCAGATAGTAAACCTCCACCACATCCAATATCTAAAATATTTATTCCCAACAAAGGTTTGAATTTATTTTTTAATTTGAAATTATTAATAATATTTTCCTTTATATATTTTATTCTTGTTGGATTAAATTTATGAAGTGGTTTGAATTTACCCTCTGGATCCCACCATTCATTGGCCATTTTGGAAAATTTATCTATTTCTTTTTTATTTACACTAGTCATTGTGATAAATAGTTGACATAATAATTTAGATGTATTTTATCCATTATTTATTAAATATTAATAATTAAAGCTAGCATGAAAACTATCGTATTAAAATTTGGTGGAACATCAGTAGGAACTATAGATAGAATTAAAAAGGTATGCAAAATTATTGCTTTTTACAAAAAGAAAAGAAATAAGGTATTAGTTGTTTCATCAGCAATGAGTGGTGTGACAAATGAGTTAGTTAATAAATCTAAACTTATAAGTAACAATTTTGATAGAGCGGAATATGATGCATTAGTTTCGACTGGAGAACAAGCATCATGCGCACTTATTGCTGGTAGACTAAAACATAATGGATTTAAATCAAGATCTTGGACATCATGGCAATTACCTATTGTAACAGAGGGCCCTCACTCAAGTGCAAGAATTAGTTCAGTAGGCATTAAAGAACTAAATAAATATATAAATTCTGGTGGAATACCTATAATCACGGGTTTTCAAGGTGTAAGCAATGATTTTAGAATTACTACTATAGGAAGAAGCGGATCTGATGCTACGGCAATTATGCTCGCAAAATTTATTAAAGCTGATGAGTGTATAATTTATACCGATGTAGATGGAGTTTATACTACAGATCCAAGACAATATAAAAAAGCAAAAAAAATTAAAAAAATATTTTATGATGAGATGCTAGAAATGGCATCACTTGGCTCAAAAGTAATGCAGCCTACATCAGTTCAGGATGCAAAGTTGAATAAAATTGATATTAAAGTTAAATCCTCTTTTGTTTCAAAAAGTGGAACTTTGATTAGTGGTTCTAAAAAGATTTTTAGTAATCAAATTATAACTGGAATTTCATCGACAAAAAATGATGCTAAAATTACAATTGTAGGCGTTAAAGACAGACCTGGAGTAGCAGCATCAATTTTTAGACCATTATCTAAGAATTTAATTAATGTTGATATGGTAGTCCAAAATATATCTCAAAATGGAAAAGAAACAGATTTAACATTTACAATTAAGTCTGAGGATTTGAAAAAAACTGAGAAATTAATAAAAAAAAATAAGTCAATATCATATAAAAAATTTTCTTTTGATAAAGATTTATCAAAAGTTTCTATTATTGGAGTAGGAATGATAACAACACCTGGAATAACTTATAGGATGTTTCAAGCATTAGCTTCGAAAAAAATAAATATTCTTGTTATTTCTACATCTGAAATAAAAATTTCAGTACTTATTTCTTCTAAGAGTGTAAAAAAAGCTGTAGCAGTCTTACACAAAGAATTTAAACTAGATTAATTTTATGAGCCTTAGGCCTTTTAGAAATATTGATAGAAAAAAAACCAAAGTAATTAATGTAGGTGATGTAAAAGTTGGAGGAGATAATCCAATTTCAGTTCAATCTATGACTAACACATTGACAACTGATGTGTCGGCAACAATAAAACAAATTCAAGAAATTCATGAGGAAGGTGCAGATATTGTGAGGGTGTCTTGTCCAGATGAAGACTCATCAAAAGCTTTAAAAGTAATTACTAAAAATGTTCAAATTCCTATAATCGCTGATATCCATTTTCATTATAAGAGAGCTATTGAAGCTGCAGAAAATGGTGCAAAGTGTTTAAGAATTAATCCAGGAAATATCGGTGATAAAAAAAAAATTCACGATGTTTTAAATGCCGCAAAAGATAATGATTGTTCAATTAGGATAGGTGTTAATGCTGGATCTTTGGAAAGAGATATTCTTGAAAAATATAAAGAACCGTGTCCCGAGGCATTGGTAGAAAGTGCTTTGAGAAATATAAAAATATTAGAGGATGAAGATTTTTTCAATTTTAAAGTAAGTGTAAAGTCTTCTGATGTATTTTTATCAATTGCAGCTTATAGACAACTTTCGAAGGCCATGAATTACCCATTACACTTAGGAATAACAGAGGCAGGAGGTTTTGTTACAGGTAGTGTTAAGTCTGCCATAGGTCTTGGATCACTTCTCTTGGATGGTATAGGAGACACCATAAGGGTATCTTTATCTGATGACCCTGTGAAAGAAGTAAAAATTGGAAATGAAATTTTAAAGTCGTTAGGATTAAGAAACAGAGGGGTAAAAATTATATCTTGTCCGTCATGTGCAAGGCAAGCTTTCCAAGTAATTGATACTGTAAAAATTCTAGAGGAAAAATTATCCCATATAAAAACCCCAATAACACTATCTATTATAGGGTGTGTTGTGAATGGCCCAGGCGAAGCTTCCTTGACTGATATTGGTATAACAGGCGGCGGAAAAGGAAATAATATGCTTTATTTATCAGGTGTTCAGAGTGAAAAAGTTTTAACTAGTGAGATTATAAATAAAGTAATTTCAGAAGTTGAAAAAAAGGCAGCAGAAATAGAA
>CACDYR010000003.1 GCA_902557155.1 uncultured Pelagibacteraceae bacterium
TCAAAATCTTCTTTTGTAGTTCCTTCGGGTAAAGTGGTTTCTGTAGATGACCAGGCATCCTTCGTTGCCTTTGGAAATAAAATTTTTTTATAAAAGGCTGTTCTACTTGAGTTCTGTAGATCATAAACTTTAGAAAAATTATATTTTTTTATATTTTTCATTAATGAATATAAATAAATTAGGTTCAGTCTTGATAATCTCTTATCTAAGATAACATTAGAAATATGTGGATTTTTTTTAAATAAATCAAAGTATGGTTTAGTTGTGAGTAAATGAATTTGATCTCCTTTATGATTCTCAGAAATATCTTGAATTGCACCGCAAGCTTGAGCTATATCACCCAGAGATCCATGTTTAATGATTAAAATATTCGACATATTTCTAACAATTTAACATAGTATAAAATTTAATGAATAAAATTATAATAGAAGTATCTGTAGGAGAGCTTTTAGACAAAATTTCAATTTTAGAAATTAAGCAAGATAAAATAAAAGATCCAGAGAAATTAAAATTTATATCTGATGAATGCTCTGCTTTAAAAGAACAATTTAAAAAAAATATAAAATCAGATGATACACTTGATAGTTTATTTCAATCTCTAAAAGAAATTAATTCAAAACTTTGGGTCATTGAAGATGATAAAAGAAAGTGCGAAAAAGATAAAAATTTTAAAGAAAAATTTATTAAACTCTCAAGAGATGTTCATTTTCTAAATGATGATAGGGCTAAAATTAAATTAGAAATAAATAAATACACTGGATCAAAAATCAAAGAAATCAAAGAATACACTGCTTATTAATTTAGTAGATAAAAAATTTCCTTTGAATTTATATTTGATTGAATATTTTTTTCGTTTACTATCAAAGTATTTTCTTCAGCATTAATGAAAGTTTTTTTATGTGACTCAATTTGAGAAAAATTTTTAATAGAATTAATTTTTAATTTAGCAGGTCCAAAAAAAAACTTTTTTATATAAGCGGCTGCATATATTCTTGTATTTGATAATTCTAATTTATCAATTTCTACATATGAATCATCTTTAGAAACCACACCTATATCTATATTACTTCCATTGATATTTTTTAAATTAACATTAGATTGCTCGCCAAAACTTGCAAGTTTATCTCCTATATCTTCACCATGAAGATAATCTCCTTTGATTATTGCTCCTGATGTATCAAGACAATCATTATAAGCTTTGATGCAAGAGATTTTTGTAAAAGATAAATTTCCAAAATCAACATCAATTGCATCTGATGCACTATTGAGAATTTTTAAATTATTTATAAAGCTTTCTGAGTTAACAAGATTAATTGCATCTTCGCCTTTTGATGAAACTATTTCGACATCATTAATTTTAACATTTGAATTTATAGCATTAATTGATCCTGACCAATTCAATCCATCTATTTTAATATTTTTTAAATTTTTAAATTTAATATTTTTTAAGTTAATAATTCCTTCTAATTGTACAATCATTCCGTTTCCTTCAACCATCATTTTATTCTCTGATCCTTGAAAATGACTTTCTCCCCTTAAATATAAAATAGCTCCATCTTCTAATAAAATTGTTTTATCAATAATTTTTAAATCATTTAATATCCATAAGCCTTTCGAAAAAATTAATTTATCTAATTTTTCGATATCTCCTAAATTTGTTAAAGATTTAAATTCTTTTTTTTCAATTTTTTTTTGAATAAAATCAACATTGTTTCCATCTTTTTTTAATAGTTTAAAATTTTTGAATGAATTAAGTTTTATTCTAATTAACTCAGCTCTTTTAATAATTGGTTCTAAATCAAAATAATAAGGTAAAAAACCTTTAAAAAACACTCTATCGAAACTTGAATACTCGGAATAAACAAGCTCATTAAATGGTTCAATTTTCTCTTCTACAACATCATTAATTATATTGAGATATTCTTTTGAAGTATATTTTTCTAAATATTCTAAATAAAGTTTAATAAATTTATCGTTTTTTTTATTAAAAAAAACTTTAAGCCAATCCTTATCTTCGCAAACATATCCACAATTTATATTGTTGTTTTCATAATAATCTAAAAAAATAAATTCTTCATAGCCACTTCCAATATGCGCATCAAAAGCTATAGGCTCAAATAAACCATTTGAGGGATTGTAATAAAGTTTAACTGACTTTGGTACAGTGGCATGATAACCTTTCAAAACATCGGCTATTGCAAAAAACTTTGCCCATTTATCTATATCAAAGTAATTAGAAATTTTATATTGTTCGTTAGTTGAGTTTTTTTTTAATAACTCTAAATTTTCTCTTGATGTAATATATATATCTGGATGATTAGAGATCCATTTATTTTCCGAATAATAATCATAAGTTAACATTGGAAAAATTTGATTTAAACTTTCCTCAATACCAATTATTGGGCCATCTTTTCTACTCTGCCTTTCTAGAAGTTCTTTTGAAAATCCCTCTTCTAATACAAAAAGTCCAAGTTTTTTTGAATTTCTAATAAGATTTATTGGTATTATTTTTAAATATATCAAATCTTCTTTTTTAATAATCTCATGAAATAACAATTCCCAGCCATAATTTCTAATAATTGGCTTTTGTATAGACATTTCTTCCATGCCAAATATAAAATTATCATTTCTTACATCAACCTTATATGACATTTGATTCACATCAAGCCTGTGCATCTCTCTATCTCCTTTTGCCCTAATTTTAACTTTAATTAATTCTGGTTCTTTGTTTTCATTTTCGCTTATTTTAATTCTCGCATTCGCGTATAATGGAATATCATTATCAACTAATCGTTTACGTTGCGCTTCTAAAATTTTTAAATTTTCAGAATTAATTAATATTTCAATATTTGGAATTTTTTTTTTCTTAAATTTATTAATAGTACCGATATAAAATACCCTTAAAATTTTTACTGGTGTATTTGCAGCAAAATGATTGTATTTTTCTTCGAAACCCATCATCTGAATAAAATTATCAAAAATTAAAGCTCTTCTTATATGAGATGTGTCACCAAAAAAAAGAATTGTGATTACTAAAATTACAGAAATAAAACCAGTTATAGCAAAAAAAAATTTAGATACTCTAAAAAGAAATTTAAAAAATTTTAATAACATCCGTTAAATTACAATACTTAATAAAGCAAAAGATTATTAAGTGATATATTTGTTTCAAATTTTTTATCGTGAGATTAGTCATCATTTTAATATATTAATTTTATTTAAAAATAGCGATAATAAATAAACAAAAATTATATTTGGTAATTCTATAAAACTTTAGGAAACCAATCTTCACGCAGTTTATCACCAGATTTTAAATTGATTCCATCAAATGGAGGAGATGTTGGGCCTTTTCTTTTAATAAATTTAACATCATCACCAATAAATCGCATCGAAAAAGCCCTTCGGGATTTAGATGTATTGTTTCCTGTTGATCCATGTACAATTTTAAAATTAAATAAAACAGCATCCCCTAAACTTAGTTCTGGAATTAAAATTTTTTTTTCAAATTCTTTCAATGGCGGTAAATCCATAAAAGAGCTATCATCTTCATACCAAGATTTGTTATTTGACCATTTTGTAGGCCTAATTAACTTAGACCATTTGTGAGAACCTAAAATTAATTTAAGATTATTTTTCTTATCAACTTCATCCAATGGAATCCAGAAACTTCCAGTATCATTACCATCAACACAATAATACGGCATATCTTGATGCCATGGTGTCTCTTTGTAAGTACCTGGATCTTTTATAAAAATGTGTTCATGAAAAATTTGAGTAGATTTAGAATTAGTTGCTTCTGCAACTATTTGAGCAGCAGGTGAATTATATAAACAATCCTTAAATTCTTTTATTCTTTCCCAATTACAATAATCCTCAAAAAATCTTCCATTATCACCAGTTACATTTTCTCTTCCATGCTTACTTGGACTATCTAAAACTTTTTGAAATCCTTTTCTAAGTGGCTCAATCCAATCTTTAAATGCATCTTTAATTATTATTACACCATCATTTTGATAATCATTAATTTGTTTCTCTAATAAAAACATTTTTATTGCTGAAAGCTGTACTTTTTCTCTAAATATTTAATCACATTATGAATGATAAAAGTCATGAATAAATAAATTCCACCAGCAACAATGAATACTTCTATTGGTTTAAAAGTTGTTGAAATTATATATTTAGCAACACCAGTTAAATCCATCAAGGTAACTGTGCTTGCTAATGAAGTGCCTTTCATCATCAATATGATTTCATTTCCATATGCTGGGAGTGATTGTCGAATAGCAATTGGAATTTGAATTTTATAAAAGATTATCTTATTTGATATGCCTAAACTTTTTCCAGCCTCAATAATACCTGGTTTTATTGTTTGAAATGCTGATCTTAAAATTTCAGAGGTATATGCACCAGTATTTAAAGTAAAAGCTATAATTGCACACCAATAAGGTTCTTTTAAAATTACCCATAGAAATGTTGTTCTTAAATATTCAATTTGGCCTAATCCAAAATAAATTATGAAAATCTGGACCAATAATGGTGTTCCTCTAAAAATATATGAATAGCCATAAGCAAATTTATTGATAAATATATTTTTATTTAATCTTAAAATTGCAAAGAAAAGACCTAGGAATAATCCAAAAAATAATGATGCAGATAATAATTTTAAAGTGACTACTGTTGCTCCTAGAAGTTTAGGGAAACTAGTGATCATTAAATCAAAATCCATTAATACCCCCTGCTATATCTAACTTCTAACTTATTAATTAATTTCATACTCACGTAAGTAAGCAACAGATATAAAACTGCTGCAAAAGAATAAAAGAACAGTGGATCTCGTGTTGAGCCAGCTGCAATATAAGATTGTCTCATTATTTCAACTAAACCAGTAACTGAAATTAGAGAGGTATCTTTTAAAGTTATTTGCCAAACATTACTTAGATTTGGAATAGCAAGTCTTAACATTTGGGGTAGTATTATTTTATAAAATTTCCCAAACTTATTTATTCCAAGCACCTTTGCAGCTTCAAATTGACCTTTATCTATTGATTGAATTGCGCCCCGAAACACTTCTGTTGAATACGCACCAGAAATAATTCCAATAGCCATTGATCCTGTAACAAAAGCATTTATTTCTATATATTCGTAATAACCAAATATTGAAGCCACATACATGATTGCTCCACTACCACCAAAAAAGAAAAGGTAAATTACTAATAATTCAGGCACTCCACGGATTACTGTTGTATAAAAATTTCCAACTAAGTTTAAAGCTTTATTTTTTGAAAGTTTTAAAGGTGTAAAAATTAATGCAAAAAAGAAACCAACCAACATTGCTGTAATTGATACAGCGATTGTCATCAAGGTTGCATAAAATAATTCGTCACCCCAACCTGTTTTACCAAATGCGAGAAGTTCCATATAGATTGGCGACTATATATTATAGTCGCCAGATCTGAAATGAATTACATAGAAGCGTCGAAACCAAAGTGCTTAATAGCAAGTTTGCTAATAATTCCTTGTTTTCTAGCTTTGTTAATTGCTTTGTTGAAGTCTTTTAAGATTTTGGCATCTCTTTTTCCAATAGCACTATCACTAGCTTGTCTAATACCAACACCTACACCATTACCAAATGCACCACCTGAAAATGTTGGTCCAACTAATACAACTGCTTTACCAGATTTATCTGCATAATCAGTAAATGCTACTGCTGCAGCTAAAGCAACATCACATCTTCCAGAAGTTAGATCAAGGTTAACTTCATCTTGAGTTTTATAAGTTCTAACATTTACACTTCCTACGTCACCTGACTCTAAAAAGTTTTGGTGAATTGTTCCTGTTTGAGTACAAACAGTTTTGCCTGCAAGTGCGCTTGTTAAAGTTTTAAGAGCTTTCTTAACATCAGATCCACCTAATGATAAATTAATACCTTCTGGTGTATCCATGCCCTCTAAGCTCGAGCCTTTCATTACTGCCAGAGAAGCTACTTCATCAGCATAACCTTGTGAAAAAGTAATTGTTTTTTGTCTTTCAGCAGTAATAGACATTCCAGCCATAATCGCATCAAATTTTCTCATTACTAAAGCAGGAATCATTCCATCCCAATCTTGTTCAACAATCGTACACTCATATTTCATGATTGCACAAAGTTCTTGAGCAAGCTCGACCTCAAAACCAATAAGATTACCTGATGCATCTTTTGAATTCCATGGTGGGTAAGCGCCTTCAGTTCCAATTTTTATTTTTTCAGCAGAAACATTTCCGATGATAAATAATAAAGAAGCTAGTACTGTTAAAATAGTTTTTTTAAATATATTCATTATTTTCTCCTTTAATTAGGAATAATTATTTCACAGTTTTAAAAAAGAAAAAAGAAAAATTAATGATTTATTGAAGAAGAAAAATTCCAAGAACAATCAAAACTAGGTATATAAATTCTTGATAATTTTGCATTTCCAAAGTTTTGATTAAAAACATTTAACCAATTTTCAACCTGCTGTGGTTTTTTATCCTGACTTCCTACTTGAGCAGTAATAACTCCTTTGGGTTTCAAAATTCTTACTAGAGAATCCATATTCTTTGCTGCCAGATCAATGCAGAATTGATCATCATTAAGATCTACAAAAATATGATCATAAGTATCGTCACTTACAGATTTAATACTTTCAAATGCATCGCCCCATACACATTTTACTGAATTTTTTTCTGTAGCTTTTTTACCAATATCTCCAAGATGTTTGTTGCAAACCTCAACCACTTCAGGATCCAGTTCATACCAATCTATAAAATTAAAATTTTTAGAAATACATTCTCTTGCAACTCCACCGTCTCCACCACCAATAATTGCAGCTCTTTCATTATCTTTATTTAAGTCTAAGCCCGAGCCAACAAATGTTGAGCTGTATAAATGTTCGTCTGTTGATGCAACTTGTATTTCACCATCTATAAATAAAGATTTTCCAAACTGCTCTAAATCTAAAATCTCAATGTGCTGGCCTACTTTAGATTTAAAATCTTCCAAAACATCATTAACAACGTATGATTTTTGTAATCCTGGCGAACTATAAATGTCATGATAAAAAGATTTAGTGTCTCTATTAAATTCTTTTTTAACTATTCTTTTGTGTTCAAATTCTTTTTTAACAATATCTATTGCAACAGAAGGGCTTACTTTTCCACATGTAAAGAAATCGAAACTTATAATTCCTTTTTCAGGGAATGTGTGAAAACTAATGTGACTTTCAGCTAATAAAGCAAGAATTGTAAAACCCTGAGGTTCAAATTTATATTTTGAAATATTTAAAATTGTAACTTTTGCAGCTTTTGCAATGTCATTAATTACTTTTTCAAATACGGAAGGATCGTATTCTTTTGTTGTACCAATAATGTCTAGAGTTATGTGTTCTCCAACTTTAGTCATTAGTTATCCTCTTTTATAATTTTTTGCTTTGGATAAAACTTTTTTCATTTCATTAATTGAAAGAATCTTAGGCTTACCCAATTTAAGGCTCGTTATATACTGAAGCGATATATTTTCAACCTCTTCAGCAAGTTCAAATGCTTTTGACAAATTTTCTTCAAATGCAATCTGTCCGTGATTTGAAATTAAACAAGCTTTCCTACCTTTTAATGCTTTTAAAATATTTTTTGATAATTCTCTTGTTCCAAAAGTTGCGTATTTTGCACATTTGATATCATGACCTCCAGCCATCACAACCATATAATGAAAAGGTGGTATTCCTCTCTTGTGAGTAGAAACTGCGGTTGCACATGTTGAATGCGCATGAACAATTGCTTTTGCTTCTTTTTTATTTCTGTAGATATCTTGATGAAACTTCCACTCAGATGAGGGAATTCCTTTTTTTTTATCAAAGTATCCATTCAGGGAAACAAAAACTATATCATTGTTCTTTAATGCTGAATATTTTTTTCCTGAAGGAGTAATTAAAAAACCATCTTTATACCTTGATGAAATATTGCCAGATCTTAATGCTGATAACTTTTTTGAATTCAGCATTTTTGAATATTTTATTATTTCAGATCTTAAATTTTTCATTTAAATAATTTTTTTAAACCATTAAAAGAAGCTTCTGAAATCCCTCTTTCAGTAATTAATCCTGTCACATATTTTGCGGGTGTTACATCAAAAGCTAAATTCATAGCTTTACTTTTAGTTGGGTATATCAAAACTTTCTTAATTTCATTATTCTCATCTATACCTTCAACATGAGATAATTCCTCTGAATTTCTTTCTTCAATGGGAATATTTTTTGCATCTTTAATGTCCCAATCAATTGTTGAGCTTGGAAGAGCTACATAAAAAGGAACGTTATTATCATGAGCAGCTAATGCTTTAAGGTAAGTTCCAATTTTATTGCAAACGTCTCCGTTAGATAAAGTTCTATCAGTACCTACAATACACATATCAACTTCACCTCTCTGCATTAAAATACCCCCTGTATTATCAGCGATAATAGTATTGGGAATTTCCTCTTCGTTTAATTCGTATGAAGTTAAGTTTGCACCTTGGTTTCTTGGTCTTGTTTCGTCTACCCATACATGCACTGGTATACCTTTTTTATGAGCATGGTAAATTGGCGATGTTGCTGTACCCCAATTAATAGTTGCTAACCAGCCTGCATTACAATGTGTTAAAATATTTACTGTGTCTTTCTTTTTATTATAAATTTCTTCGATTATTTTTAATCCATTAATACCTATATTTTCACAAAACTTTTCATCTTCATCACATATTTCTTTTGCCTCATTTAAAGCTATATCTAAAACTTGATCGCTATTGATACTTGATAATTTTTTCATCATACGATCTACAGCCCATTTTAAATTAATTGCAGTAGGTCTTGATTGAATTAAATCCTCTGAACTTTTTTTTATAAATTCTAGATCATTATTTTCTTGAACTGCTAGAGCAATTCCATAAGCAGCTGTTCCACCAATTAGAGGTGCACCTCTTACCTCCATTACTTTAATTGCATTAATTGCATCTTTAACTGTCTTTAATTCTTTGATTACAAATTGGTGAGGAAGTTTTGTTTGATCAATAATCTTAACAACATTATTTTCAAACCAAATAGTTCGATACTCTTTTCCCTCTATTCTCATTTATTTAAAACTCTACCTGCTACAGTTTTCAATTTATCTATAGTCTTTTTTGTTCTTTTTTCTGGAGCAGTAATAATTGCTACATCTAAACAATTGTTTGTTGGGTCATTTGGGTCAATATGATCTTCAAAATTATCAATTAAATTTTTAATCATAATTTTTGCTTTTTCAGCGTTTCCTAATAAAACTTTGATCACTTGTTGAACATCAACATTTTCATGATCTGGATGCCAACAATCAAAATCCGTTACCATAGAAACTGATGCATATCTAATTTCAGCTTCTCTTGCTAATTTTGCCTCTGGCATATTAGTCATTCCAATTACATCTGCTTTCCAAGATCTATATAAATTAGATTCAGCTAATGTAGAGAATTGTGGTCCCTCCATAACAACATAGGTTCCATTTCTTTGGTAATCTATATTGGATTTTTTAATTGCCTCTTCGCATGCATTCATTAAACCATTAGAGGTTGGGTGAGCCATTGATACATGGGCAACAATCTCATCATCAAAGAAAGTTTTATTTCTTGCAAAAGTCCTATCAATAAATTGATCAATGATAACAAATTTTCCAGGAGGTAAATTTTCTTTAAGAGAACCAACAGCTGATACAGAAACAATATCTGTTACACCTAATTGCTTAAGTGCATCTATATTTGCTCTAAAATTTATATTTGAAGGAGAAACATAATGTCCTCTTCCATGTCTTGGTAAAAAGTAAACTTCCTTGGTATTATATTTGGTTTTTAAGATCAGATCCGAAGGTTTGCCCCATGGAGTTTGTATATCCAGTAATTCTCTATCTATGAAATCTTCAACGTCATAAAGACCACTACCACCGATTATTGCTAATTTACCTATTGTCATAATTAAAAATTTATTTATTTATACTTTTATATTTAACTATTATGAATTTAAAAGATTATATTAGATCTATTCCTGATTATCCAAAAAAAGGGATTTTGTTTAGAGATATTACAACTTTAATTAAAGATGAGAATGCTTTTTCTGAAACAATCAACCAAATTGTAGAAAGATCAAAAAAATTTAATTTTACAAAAATTGCTGCAATTGAGTCTAGAGGTTTTGTATTTGCTTCTGCAGTTTCTTATATTTTAAAAAAACCATTTATTATGCTCAGAAAAAAAAATAAATTACCTGCAGAGGTTCATTCAGTAGATTTTGAGTTAGAATACGGAACAGCAACAATAGAGGTGCACAAAGATTCTATAAACGAGAAAGATACTGTTTTAATTATTGATGATTTAATTGCAACAGGTGGAACTGCAGAAGCTGCTGCAAAACTTGTTGAAATTTCAAAAGGAAAAGTTGCTGCTTTTATATTTGTTATTAATCTATTTGATTTAGGTGGCTCAGATAATTTAATTAAAAAAAAATATAATGTTGAAAATTTAATGGAATTTCCAGGACATTAAATTTTTATATTTGGTCTAAAAAAAGATTTTCTGCCTATTGCTGCATTCAAATAACCCATTGCCCTGTGTAAATATATTTTGCTTTTTTTGGGATTAAATATTGCAAGATATAATACATACTTTAACACTGCTGAGATAAAAGTTGGCAAACCATTAATTAATGCAAAAAAATAACCTTTGTGTTTTCTGTTAAAATAAAATTTTGACCATATCCAATGCCAGTTTCTAGACAGTTCTACTTCCTCTGAAAACTTTTGACTAACAGCCTTCCCACCTAAATGATTTATTTTAGATTTAGGAACAACATAAATTTCCTCATTATGGTCAATTAATCTTTTGCAAAAATCATCATTTTCTAAATATAAAAAAATATTTTCATCAAAAAATTTAAAATTTTCAAAATTTTTAATCTGATTTATTTTTTTTACATTTAAAAGCATTGCAAATCCATCAACACTTTTAACCATGAAAGGATTAATAGAATTTTCATTTTTTTTATTTTCGTCGAATAATTTGTAATTAATGTTAATACCTGATTTTATAATAGGAGCAATTACAGCAAATGATTCAATTTCTTTTGAGGCGATAATCAATTCTTCGATTGTGTTATTTTCTAAAACAACATCAGGGTTTAAAATTAAAGCAAAATCAGTAGTAGAATGTTTTAAGCCTAAATTATTTCCAGCTCCCATGCCTAAATTTTCGAGAGACATAATACATTTTGCATTACTATATTTTTCTTCTATGCTTAACTTAAATTCTTTGTTTCCAGAATTATCAACAATTAAAATATTAATATCTTTCGGTATAGACTCTATACAATTATATATCACCTCCTCACTAATATAACTCACTATAACTACAGATAAATTTTGCCTAGATATTGACATAAGTGTTAGCTAAATGAACTATACTAATACTTTTTACTAATGTAAAAATAATTTAATCAATGAAAAAAATAATTGTAACCGGTGGGCTTGGATTTATTGGAAGTAATTTAATTGATTTATTAATTAAAAAAAATTTTTCAGTAATTAATATTGATAAAATTTCATATTCTTCAAATTTTTATAATTTAAAAGAATATAATAATTCAAATAAATACAAATTTATAAGATGTAACATTGGTGAAAGAAAATTTAAAAAAATACTTTTTAAATATAAGCCGATATGTATTTTTAATTTAGCTGCAGAAACTCACGTGGATAGATCTATCGATAATCCAGAACATTTTGTTCAAAGTAATATAGTAGGTGTTTATAAGTTATTGGAATACTTTAAAGAGTATTCACAAAAATTTACTTCAAAATTAATTCATATTTCTACAGATGAAGTTTATGGAGATATTTTAAAAGGAAGAACTTCAGAGAAATATCCCTATAACCCAAGCTCACCATATGCAGCAAGTAAAGCTGCCTCAGATCATTTAGTTCAATCCTATGTTAGAACTTATAAAATTCCAGCAATAATTACTAATTGCTCAAATAATTATGGACCAAAACAACACCCTGAAAAATTAATTCCTAAGTTAATTTATAATATTTTAAACAATAAACCTTTACCAATATATGGAAAAGGCATGAATTCAAGAGAATGGATTTTTGTAAAAGATCATTGTGAAGCTTTAATTAAAATATTTAAAAAAGGTAAGATTGGTAATTTTTACAATATTGGTTCAAATAAGAATTTAACAAATCTTAAAGTGTGTGAGCATTTAATAAGTGTTGCAAAAAAAAATTCAATTTTAGGAACTAAAGTTAAAATAAATTTTATTAAAGATAGACCTGGGCATGATATTAGATACGCTTTAAATAGTAACAAAATTAAGAAAGAATTAAATTGGAAGCCAAGAATTAATTTTAAAGAAGGAATTAAATTAACTTTTGATTGGTATAATAAAAATAGAAAATACTATAAATCAATTTCAAAAAAAGATATTTTAAAAAGATTGGGTAATAAATGATTAAAAAAGGAATTATATTAGCGGGAGGAATGGGAACTAGAATGAGTCCTTTAACCAAAGCTGTAAATAAGCAATTGTTACCAATTTATGATAAACCTTTAATATTTTATCCATTATCTATTTTAATGTTAGCAAAAATTAGAGATGTACTAATTATAGTTAATAAAGGTCAACTGGATCAATATAGAAAATTAATTCCCGATGGAAAAAAACTTGGGATGAAGATTGAGTATATCGAACAAGATAAACCTCGTGGGTTGCCAGATGCTTTCATCTTAGGGGAAAAATTTATTAAAAAAGATAATGTTGCTATGATTTTGGGTGATAATTTTTTTTACGGCCAGTCATTGAGTAAAATGCTTTTTGATTGTGTAAAAATAAAAAAAGGTGCAAAAGTTGTACTTCACAAAGTTTCTAATCCTGAAAAATTTGGAGTAGCAACTGTTAAAGGAAAGAAAATTTTATCTATAAAAGAAAAACCAAAAAATTCTAAATCTGATTTGGCAGTAACAGGATTGTATTTTTTTGACAATAAAGTTGTAAAATTTGCAAATAAACTTAAGCCCTCTAAAAGAAATGAGCTTGAAATAGTAGATTTATTAAATAGTTACAGAAAAATTAACCAGCTATCTTCTGAATTTTTAGGAAGAGGTGGGGCGTGGTTGGATACTGGTTCTATAGAAGATTTTTATAAAACAAGCAATTTTGTTTCAGCTATTGAAAATTTACAAGGTTTTAAAATAGCATGTTTAGAGGAAATATCTTTAAATAATAATTGGATAAATAAAAATAAAGTTTATGAAGCTATAAAATTTTATGGAAATTGCGACTATTCTAAATATCTAAAAAAAATCATATCTTAATGATTCAAAAAACAAAATTTAAAGATCTTTTTTTAATAAAAAATACTGCCCATAAAGATCAAAGAGGATATTTTAAAGAGTTAGTTAGAGAAAATAAACTTAAAAAAAAATTTCCATTTATAGTTATGTCTTGTTCAAAAAAAAATGTTGTAAGAGGTCTTCATATTCAGACAAAAAAACCTCAAGGCAAATTCGTAACTGTAATGAAAGGAAAAATTTTTGATGTTGCCCTAGATTTGAGAAAAAAATCTAAAACTTTTGGAAAAATTTATAGTTGTGTTTTAAGTGAAAAAAATTCAAACTCAATATTTATCCCACCAGGGTTTGCTCACGGTTTTCAATCCTTAGACAGAGAAACTTATGTTATCTACAGCTGTACTAAATACAGAGACAAAAAAAGTGAAATAACAATAGATTTAAATGATAAAAATTTAAAAATTAAATGGCCATCTAAAATTAGAATTCTCTCAAACAAAGATAAAAAAGGAATTTCTTTTTTAAATTATAAAAAAAATTATATTAAATGAAAAATCTTATTCTAGTTACTGGAGGTCAGGGTAGATTTGCAAAGGTTTTAAAAAAAAATAATAAATTTCTAAATCTTTATTTTGCGACAAAAAAAGAGTGTAATATTTTAAATATTAAGTCTCTTGAAAAAATAATAAAAAAATTAAAGCCAAAAATAATTTTACATTGTGCAGGTTTGTCAAGACCAATGGAAATTCATCAAAAAAATATTGAAAAAAGTATTGATTTAAATATTGTTGGAACTGCAAATGTAGTCAAAGTTTGTAAAAAAAATAATATTAAAATAATCTATTTTTCAACAGGATATGTTTATGAGGGCAAAAAAGGAAATTATTCAGAAAAAGACCCTGTGAAACCATTTAATAATTACGGCTTGTCAAAACTAGGGGGTGAGTGTGCTGTGATGATGTATAAAAATTCTCTAATTTTAAGAATTACAATGACTGAAAGTCCATTTATGTATAAAAAAGCATACACTAATCTAAAATCTAATTTTATGTTTCATGAAGACCTAGTAAAAATTTTACCAAAAATTATAAATTATAAAGGCATTTTAAATGTAGGAGGGAAAACTCAGTCAGTTTTTTCTTTTGCTAAATTACATAATAAAAAAGTAAAAAAAATTAAATTAAGTATTAAAGACAAACTACCATTTAATCAAACCATGAACACTTCTGTGTTAAAAAGATTAATTAAATAGTACTTTTGTAAGACTTATCCACAGCCTATTTATTGGTTTGAAATTACTTTATTAAATAATAACTTAACTGTCGATGAGAATTGAAGAAGAGTTAAAATTAGATTATTCAGACGTTTTATTTAGACCTAAGAGAAGTACTCTAAAAAGTCGAAAAGATGTTAATCTTTTAAGGACTTATAGATTCAAGTACAGTAAAAATGAATGGTCAGGTATTCCTATCATGGCAGCAAATATGGATGGAGTTGGAGAATTAAGTGTTGCTGAAAAATTAAATGAATATGGAATGATAACATCTTTAACAAAACAACATGATGTTAAAAAAATTAAACAAAATAAAAATATTAAAAAAATATATCCTAATATCGCACTTAGTGTTGGTATCAAAAAAGAAGATTTTCAAAATTTAGATAAGGTATTAAAAGAATTTAGTTTTTTTAAGTTTATTTGTATTGATGTTGCTAATGGATATACAGAGCATTTTACTAATTTTATTAAATCAGTCAGAGATAAATATCCTACAAAAACGATTATTGCTGGCAATGTGGTAACAGCAGACATGACACAAGAATTAGTTCTAAGTGGAGCAGATATTGTTAAAGTAGGAATTGGACCTGGAAGTGTTTGTACAACAAGAATTCAAACTGGAGTTGGTTATCCACAATTAAGTGCAGTAATCGAATGTGCTGATGCAGCACATGGACTTGGTGCACATGTAATTGCAGATGGTGGATGCACATGTCCTGGTGATGTGGCTAAAGGTTTTGGAGGCGGAGCAGATTTTGTAATGCTTGGCGGTATGTTAGCTGGACATGATGAGGGAAATGGTAAAATTGTTAAAGTTAATGGAGAAAAATATATAGAGTTTTATGGATCTAGTTCTGAGGTTGCTAATAAAAAACACTATGGTGGACTATCAGATTATCGAAGTAGTGAAGGAAGAAAAGTAAGAGTAAAATATAGAGGCAAAATAAACGATACTATTTTAAATATTCTCGGCGGTGTAAGAAGTAGCTGTACTTATGTTGGTGCTCCTTCGCTTAAACAATTAAGCAAATGTACGACTTTCGTTAGAGTATCAAATCAGTTTAATGATAGTTTAATTAAATAATTTATTTTTCAAACTTAAAATCTTTAATATTTGTAGTTTCATATTTCTCAAAAGGCATGTGTATCCAAGGAGAGTCTTTTAAGTAATCTACAGAATAATCTGGTTTAAATTTTGATGTTGATTTATGCCATAAAACTGCAGTTTTAATTTTTTCATCAAAATAAAAACCATAAAAATGTTCTAACCATTTAATACTTTTTATTAAAGTTTTTCCAGAATCAGCTAAATCATCAACTAACAAAACATGTGAACCCAAATTTGGAGTGGTTTTTGCTAAATCTCTTGAAAAAGTAAACTGTCCTTGTTGATTTTTTATATCGTCACTATCACCATGGTAAGACTCAACAGATAAAATGGCTAAAGGGACATTAAAAAGTCTACTAAAAATATCTCCAACCCTTAATCCACCTTTTGCAATACAAATTATTTGATTAAATTTTAAATTATCATCATGAATTTTTTTAGCTAATTGCTCTATCTTTTTATGATAATCTTCCCAAGTTATATAAATATCTTTCATAATTTTTGGTAGCGGGAAGTGGGATCGAACCACTGACCTCGGGCTTATGAGTCCCGCGCTCTAACCAACTGAGCTACCCCGCCTTAATTGATAAGTGGTTTATAATATAAATCTTTATTGTTTCAATAAACTTTTTTAAATCAAATTCTAAACTAAATAATAAAATAAATAGCTAATGAACTAACTAAACCAGCTAAAATAATTGAAAAAACAATTCTTTTTTTTAAAGTTCTTTTTTGGTCTAATCTAACTCTGTTTAGTAAAATATTTACATTAGTAGTTTTAATCTTATCTACTTCAAAATCTTTATTTCTAGCGATATCAGTATTAAATAATGATGTGTCTTGATCGTTTTTTTTCACAATTTATCTAACCAGCTAATTAACTTAAATACAATAAAATTATAATTAAATTTTTCTAAAATCTTTTGTATTTAGTGGTTTTGAAAGAATTTCGATTGGATATTTGATCTTCTCTACTTCTATGAATAAATTTTTATCTTTAAGCGTATCTATTGTGTTTCCTGAATTAACATAGCCAAATGATAAATTTTTATCAAAGCAGAATGAATAATTTCCTGAAGTTGTTCTTCCAATGATTTTATGATCTAAATAAATCGGCTCTTCATGTAATAACAAAGGTTGACCTGGTTTACTATCTTTTAATGTAAACATCATCATTCTCTTTTCTAAAGGTTTATCTTTAATTTTTAACAATGCGTCTTTACCTATAAAATTAAAATTTTTTTTATAACTAATAGTAAAATTTAAACCTGCTTGATACTGATTTTCCTCTGGGGAAATGTCATGGCCCCAATGTAAAAAACCACTTTCCATTCTCATTATATCCATTGCATGCATGCCGCAATGAGATAAGCCAAAGTTTTTGCCTTCATTAGCTAAAATTTTATATAAATCCAAAGCATCGTTTTTATTTACATATAATTCAAAGCCAAGTTCACCCACATAAGATATTCTTTGCGCCCAAACTTTTATATTCTCAATCAATACATTTTTTCCTGATCCAAATAGAAAATTTTCTGGTGAATAATCTTCATCACTAATCTTTTGAATCATGTCTCTACTTTTAGGACCAAATAAACCAAGACAGCAAATCTCTTCTGTAACATCAATAAATTTAACATCTTCAGACAAATATTTTAAAAGATGAAATTTATCTCTTTCTCGGGTTGCTGCTGAACTAACTATTCTAAAATAATTTTTATCAATACAGGAAACTGTTACATCCGTTTCAATACCACCATCCTCATTTAGCATGTGAGTATAGGTAGATTTGCCAATTTCATTCTTAATATTAGCTGTACAAATTTTTTGTAAATCGCTATGAACTTTCTCACCTTTTAAATCAAATTTAGAAAAAGTTGAAAAATCAAAAAGTCCGACATTTTTTCTAGCATTTATAGTTTCATGTTTTGCTGATGGATACCAATTTTGATAGTTAAAACTATATTCATATTCTGGTTTTTCTCCATTTAGGGAATACCACATAGGTCTTTCAAAACCTCCTGTAACACCAAAACATGCACCAGCTTTTTTTAATTCTTCGTGATAAGGTAATAATTTTTCATTTCTTGAAGTTTCGTGTTGTTTATAAGGCCAATGCATCCCATAAAGATCTCCTAAGGTTTCAGTAACCCTATCCATGATAAATTTTTTAGATGAATGAAACTTTTGAAATCTTTTTATATCTAGTGAAAATAAATCTTCATTTATATAACCATTAATCATCCATTCAGCAGTAACTCTACCTGCACCTCCTGAACTTGCTATTCCGATACTATTAAAACCACAACATGTGTAAAGATTTTTAACTTCTGATGTTTCTCCAAGTAAATATTGTGTATCTGGTGTAAATGACTCAGGGCCTGAAAAAAATTTTCTTATACCTGCGTTTTCTAACATTGGGAGTCTGTGAAAAGATTTTTCAAGGTAGGGCTCAAAATGATCAAAATCGTCAGGAAATTCTCCAAATGAAAAATCATCAGGAACTCTGCCACTATCTTTAAAAGCAGGTTTTGCATTAGGTTCAAAAATTCCAACTAACATTTTTCCAGCATCTTCTTTTAAATAAAGACAAGCATTGTAATCCCTCAAAACAGGTAAATCTTTAGGAAGATCTTTCATTGGTTCTGTGATCACATAGAAGTGCTCATTAGGATATAGTGGAACACTAACACCAATATCTTCTCCAATTTGTCGAGACCACATTCCTGTAGCTAAAACTACGTATTCACAATCAATTTTTCCTTGAGAAGTTTCAACACCAGATATTCTTTTATTTTTTACTAAAATTTTTTTTACCGGTGACTTCTCAAATATTTGAACACCCAGCATTTTAGCTGCTTTTGCTAATACATTGGTTACACCAACTGGATCTGCTTGACCATCTTTTGGCATATAAACACCACCAACTAAATCCTCATTTTTTAACACTGGATATAGTTCTTTTATTCTTTCTTTGCTTAATACTTCTACTTCAACGTTGGATAGTTTTGCAGTTGTAGCTTGCCTTAACAATTCCTGCATCCGTTCTTTTGAAGAAGCTACTGTAATTGCACCATTTTGTTTAAGACCAGTTGATAAACCAGTTGTTTTTTCAAGCTCTTTATAAAGATCTAAAGAATATTTTCTTAATTTCGTAATTGTAGAAGTTGCTCCTAATTGTCCTATTAGTCCGGCAGCATGCCAAGTTGTACCTGATGTTAATTGATCTCTTTCTAATAAAACAACATCTTTCCAGCCAAATTTAGCTAAATGATAGGCACAAGAAGTGCCAGCAACGCCACCCCCTATTACAACTACCTTTGTGCTTGAAGGATAGTTTTTTTCCATTTCTAATGTTTGATAGCTTCTCCAGGTTCTACGAAATTATGTCCAAATACATCAGCAACAGCTTTGTATGTTACTTGACCTTTATGAACATTTAACCCTGCTAAAAAGTTTTTATCGTCACTTAATGCTTTTTGATAACCTTTGTTAGCTAGTTTAACTAAAAAAGGTAAGGTTGCATTATTTAATGCTAATGTTGATGTTCTGGGTACTCCGCCTGGCATATTTGCCACACAATAATGAACTACATCATCAACTATATAAGTTGGGTCACCATGTGTCGTTGGTTTACTTGTTTCAACGCATCCTCCTTGATCTATAGCAACATCAACAATTACAGAACCCCTTTTCATAGTCTTGATCATTTCTTTGGTAATTAATTTTGGTGCTTCTGCACCAGGGATTAACACTCCACCAACTAATAAATCAGCCTCAGCAACTAATTTATCTAAATCTGTTTTATCACTTTGTTCTGGGATAATTTTATCTCCAAACATTTCAACAAGTTGTTTTAATCTAGCCTCAGATTTATCTACAATATGAACTTTAGCTTGCATGCCAGTTGCAATCACTGCAGCATTTTCACCAACAACTCCTCCACCTAATATGACTACTGTACCACCTGTTACACCTGGTGCACCCCCTAATAGCAGCCCTCTTCCACTTTGGTTTTTCTCTAAACAATGAGCTCCAGCTTGTACAGACATTCTTCCCGCAACAGCACTCATTGGAGCAAGTAATGGTAATCTTCCATTATCATCAGTAACTGTTTCGTAAGCAATATTAATACTTTTAGATTTAATTAATCCTTCAGTTAATTCTTTCGCAGCTGCTAAATGTAGATAGGTATATACAATCTGATTTTCTCTAATCATATCAACTTCTACTTTTTGAGGTTCTTTAACTTTAACAATTATTTCTGCATCATTAAAAATGTCAGCTGCAGTATCAGCAATTTTAGCTCCTGCTTTTAAATATTGATCATTCTCAAAACCAGCTTCAAATCCTCCATTATTTTCAACCAACACTTCATGACCTTCTGAAACTAAAGTTTTAACACTATCAGGCGTTAAACCTATTCTATTTTCTTGTGGTTTAATTTCTTTAGGAACTCCAATTTTCATAAATTTTTTTTATATATTTTTGTAAACTAACTAGTTTTTTTGGTTTTTTTGATAGTTAGTAATACCAGTTCTAAGTTTATCAATGATCTCATCTATATGTTTTTCTTCACATATAAATTGTGGAGCTATGATTAAACAATCGCCTGTTGCTTTAAAATTAACACCTGCCTCATAGCAAGCTTTAAAGCATTCATAACCAGCTTTTCCAGGTTTAGTGTTCATTTTCATATCAATTCCACCCATCATTCCATAACCTCTAATATTTTCTACTGACTCTAAGTCTTGAAGAGAGAACAAACCTTTTTGGAAATAAGGTGCTAAATTTTTCGCTCTATTAAAAATATCTTCTTTCTCAAAAATATCTTGAACTGCTAATCCAGCTGCAACAGCTACTGGAATTCCTGAGTAAGTATAACCATGGAATAATTCAACAGAACCCATTGGTGAAGCATCCATAACCGCATCATAAATTTCGTCTTTACATGCTACAACACCCATAGGAACAACTCCGTTTGTAGTAGCTTTTGCCATGGTCATTAAATCTGGTGTTACACCAAACTCATGACTAGCAAATGCTGATCCTGTTCTTCCCCATCCTGTAATTACTTCATCAAAAATTAAAAGTATTCCATGCTTATCGCAAATTTCTCTTAGTCTTTGTAAATATCCTTTTGGTGGAACTAATGTTCCGGTAGAACCTGCAATCGGCTCAACAATACATGCTGCAATATTTTCAGGACCAAAATTACTAGCTATTCTTTCTAAATCATCAGCGAGATCTCCACCTGTTTCAGGTTGACCACTTACAAATTTATGTTCAGGTAAATGAGTATGTCTCATGTGTTGAACCCCTGGCATTAATATACTTGCAAATGTTTTTACGTTGTTAATCATTCCACCAACTGAAACACAGCCAATATTCATTCCATGATAACCTCTTTCTCTTCCAACAAATCTAAATCTATGCGCATTCCCTTTTGCTCTATGATAAGCAACTGCAATTTTAATTGCAGTTTCAACTGCAGTAGATCCACAAATTGTAAAAAACATTTTGTTTAGATCACCTGGAGTATGTTTTGAGATCTTAGTTGCTAATTCAAATGATCCACCAAAACCTTGTTGAAAAGGTTGCGCGTAATCTAAAGTTTCTAACTGTTTCGTAACAGCCTCTGTAATTTCTTTTCTACCATGACCTAATGGATTACAAAATAATCCTGAGCTTGCATCAATTTGGGTTTTTCCATGATGGGTTTTTAAATAAACTCCTTTTGCTTCAGTAATCAATCTCGGATTTGCTTTAAAATCTTTATTAGATGTAAATGGCATCCAATGTTCATTTAATGAATTTGGAACTGAAGTTCTATTCTCTGAGCTCATAAATTTCTTTCTAAATATTTTTTAATTGTTTTTATAATTTTAACTCTAAGGCCTCTTTAGACTAAAATAAATAGATTAACTACCACATTATTGACACAACCTGGGATTGTATAAGTTTCTTTTTTTGTTTTACTTCAAGGTCAATTTGAATTTAAATATCCAGAATTTAATTAATTAAACATAGGGGAATAAATGAAAAAAATACTAAGTTTTATTCTAGGATCTATTTTTGCACTTAACCTTTCAATTTCAGTTGCGAATTCAGCTGCTAATGAAGTTAGAGTTGCATACTTTCTAGAATGGCCAAGCCCAAATTTAGAAGACATGCAGAAAAAGAATTTTGCCAAAGCTCTTGGTGTTCCAGTAAAATGGACAAATTTCACTAATGGTGGAGCAATGACTGATGCAATGTTAGCAGGAGATATTGATATTTCTTACTCACAAGGATTAGTACCTTTTATCAATGCTGTAAAATCAAATGCACCTATCAAATTAGTTGATATTGCTATGGAATACGGAATGGGTGGAACTACTTGTGTTACATCTAACGCTTCTGGAATTACAAAAGCAAACGCTACTGAATTAGAAGGTAAAAAAGTTGCTGTTCCATTAGGAACAATGGCTGAATACGTTTTTGATGAAAGTATGAAAGTTGTTGGTGCTGACAGAGGTAAAATGGACATCATTCAAATGGACCCAGAAGAAGGTGCTGCTGCATTAGTAAGTGGCGATGTTGTAATGGCATGTTTATTTGGTGGTAATTCTATCAAAGCAGCAACTGCAGTTGGATCAAGACTTTTAACTGTAGATGAAGCTAGAGCAGCTGGTATCTTAGGTATAGATATTACATCTGTTACAGACAAATTCATGAAAGAAAACCCAGGTATGTTAAGAACTTTCATCGAAGTTACTCATGAAGCTAATGCTAGATACAAAGCTGGTAAAGCTGACATGAATTCAATGGCGAAAGCTTCTGAAATGACAGTTGCGGATATGAAAGACACTTTAAGTGGTTTCAAATTCTTAACTCCAGAAGAAACTAAAGCATCTATGGAAAGTGGTAATCTTGATGGTTTCCTAAAAGGGATGGGAACTCCAGGAGGAGCTGTAGATACAAGTTTCTTACCTTTATAATTTTAAAGGTTTAAGACTTTTTAAATAGGCACTGATTTTATAATTGGTGCCTATTTTTTTTATCAAATTTCTAATATAAGGCAGTTATGAGTGATCTGATTTCTCAAAATCTAAACATGATTTTTAAAACTCCAAAAGGAGAAACAGTTCACGCCTTAAAGGACGTAAGCTTTACTTTAAAAAAAGGAGAATTACTTACCGTTCTTGGTCCTTCTGGTTGTGGTAAAACAACTTTACTAAATATTACTGCTGGATTTTTAAGACCTACATCGGGAAAAATAACACTAAATAATAATGAGATAGACGGACCTGGTGTTGAAAGAGGAATGGTTTTTCAACAAGGTGCTTTGTTTGAATGGTTAACAGTAGCTGAGAATGTAAATTTCGGACTTAGGATGAAAAAAGAAGATCCTGAGGTTACAGCTAAGAAAGTCGATGAGTGGTTAGATATAGTTGGACTTAAAGGTTTTGGTAACACACCTACATATCAATTATCAGGTGGAATGCAGCAAAGAGTTGCTCTTGCAAGATGTTTAATTAACGATCCTGATTTAATTTTAATGGATGAGCCATTAGGTGCATTAGACGCATTAACAAGAGAAAAGATGCAGTCTCTAGTTTTAAAGATTTGGAAAGAAACTGGAAAAACAATTATCTTAATTACCCACTCTGTTGAAGAAGCATTGTTGCTAGGAGAAAGATTATATGTAATGGCACCAAGACCAGGACGTATACATAAAGAGTATAATCTTCCATTTGCAGAAATGGGTCTTACTCAAGATTTAAGAGGGATAAAAAAAAATAAAGAATTTTCATCTACAAGAGAAGAAATTTTATCCATGATTTGGAATATGGAAGAGGAAATAATGGGGAAAGATAATTAATGTTAACCCAATTTGTAACTATATTAATTATCGTTTCTGTTATTGGCTGTATTCTTTATGGAAGAAGATTAATTAGAACTGAAAAAGTTGATGCTGTATTTGGTAATCCAGAAAGAGCAAAAGGTGGCACACACTGGGTAATAGTTGGAACTAGTGCAATTCTAATGTTATGGCTTTATTATTCATGGGATATCGCAAAAGGCTTCTATCCAAAATCAGCGAATGAATTATGTCAGGTTGCTAAAATTAACGAGTCATTATTAGGTTTAAAGTATCAATTCCCTATTGAAGAAAGAGAATTCAAAAGCACATCAATTATAAAAATCGAAAATAAAAACCTTAAAAAAATCGCTAATGAAATAAATGGGTCCACAGATTTAAACGATCAACAAAAAACAATCTTAGTAAGCTACATTGATAGAACTTCTAAATTAATTCCATTTTTAACAAGTGAAGAGTTAATTGAAATGGATACCAAAATTAAACTTAAGGAAATGACAGAAGAAATAAAACTTCTAAGTTCTAATTTCCAAAAGAAAGATTATCCTTTTGAAACAGATGCTCAGAAAACTGAAAGACAAAAACTTATTAATGAACAAGGTGGTTGGGGAATAATAACAATAGACTCTGGAAGTGGTTCTATAGAAAATACAATAGAAATACCGACTGCACCACAAACTAACAGAGGTTTAAAATTTGCTGCAGCAGCGGCCGAACTAAAACTTATAGATGATAAATTTTTTAAACTAAGAAATCATAATCCACAGTTTAAAAATGCAATTAAACAACTTAAAGATGATATCAAAGCTTATAGAAAAAGTTTAGATGACAGTCAGGAAATTGCATCTGAATATGCGAAGAATATTGTTAAAATTGCTAGAAGAATAGAATTTGCAAGTATCTATCCCCCTAATGCATTAAATGAAATGCAAGCTGCAATTGTTGAATTTGATGAATTGCAAAATAAAGAACAAGGTGGATTAAGATTAATAGATATTCTTTTATTCCCTGCTGGAACAATAGTTGCAAGTGGACCAACATGTTCAGAACAAGGATCAGGAAGATGGCTACCAAAACCATCTGATACATTTAATAAATTCATTTTGATGTCAAAACCAAGTGTTGGCTACAAAAATATTCCTCTTTTATGGATTGAGATGGTTGATGTAAGTAAAATGATAGGATTTATATTACCAGATTGGATTGCAGATATATTGCCTGGTGAATATCCGGTGCATACTAAAGATGGAATAGTAAAAGAAAATTTTAAAAGTAATGTCTTAAAAGTTGTTACAGGTGATTTTAAACTATTTAAAGTACCTGTTCCATACGGTCATATTTGGGATTCTTTTTTAAGAGTATTTTTAGGATTAATCTTTGGAATCATAATTGGAGTACCTTTAGGACTGTTTATGGGTCTAAACAGGTTTGCAAAAGGTTTTTTTGATCCCTTAATTGAACTTTATAGACCGGTCCCTCCTCTTGCATGGGCACCATTGATTATTTCAGTTCTTGGAATTGATAACTCAGGAAAAGTATTTTTGTTATTTATGGTCTCATTATCAATTATGATTATTTCAGCAAGAGCTGGTGCATCAGGAACACAACTATCAAAAATCCATGCAGCCCACTCATTAGGCGCTACTAAAAAACAAATATTAAGACACGTGATTTTCCCAAATTCACTACCTGAAATTCTTACGGGAATTAGAGTAGCTGTTGGTATGTGTTGGGGAACGCTTGTTGCTGCTGAGTTTTTAGCAGGTACAACAGGTATTGGTTTTGTTGAAAACGTTGCTAAAAAGTACTTCCAATATGAGGTAATTTGGATAACGATTTTTATTATGGGTCTGTTAGGTCTTTTATTTGATATTACATTAAGAAAAATAATCGATAAAACTATTCCTTGGCGTGGAAAAGGATAATTAATCTAACCAATCCTCATAAAGTTTTAAATTTTTTAATAAATAAGTTGGTAAATTGTTTAATTCAATTTTTTCTAATTTTGTAGATTGAAATCTTTCATTAGAATTTTTCTTTGCAGAATGATTGTAACCAATAGACTTATTAATTAAATTTTCTTTAATCATTTCTTTTGAGTACCCTTGTAATAAATATTCAGCATAATTCTCATCATTCAAATACTTTCTTTCAAGTTCTTCAAGATTTTTTAGATTAGAAAAATGCCAACCACCATTTTCAACAATTTTAACACTTTGGTGCTTAATATCAGAAAGAAGAGTATCCAACCTATAAAAAGGATAAGATTTATTTTTAATAGATCTTAAAAAATCAATACTTTTTAAATCTTTTATCTTACATGCTTTAGATCCATACCAATTAAGATTAGGTAAACTTAGATTAAATTTATAATAAAACATTTTTTGTTTAAAAATAACAAATTTCTTTTTGTTATTTTTTAAATTATATGCTTCTAGGTTTGGAATTTCATCATTGTCACTATGTATTAAGTAATCCTCTGGTGAAAATTGATCTATAAAATTAGATATAAAATTTCTCTGATGCTGTATTCTCAAAATACTATTCATCCTAATTTCAGAGTTACTTAAATTGTTTTTTATTATTAAATTAGCTGGTTCATTATCAATAATTGCATGAATAATTTTATCCTCAAATTTAGGAAAATTTTTTTTATCAAATTTTATTTCTTTTTTTTTGCCACTGTGAGAAAATCTAGCTTCACACACTATAAACTTATCAATAAATGGATCTAAAATATTAAACCTCAAATCCATCATAAGATCTTCTTCAAAATAAGTTGTAGTATCAATAATTTTCATATATTTAGAAAATACTTATAAATTTGAAAGATACATTAAAAATTTTAAATTGCTAAATATCTATAAAATTAATGAGTAAATTAACTTAATGTGATTTTGAAAAAAGTTTCAATATATATACCTGCTTATAATGCTGAAAAGACAATCAAACAAACTATAAACTCTGTTATAAATCAAACGTATCAATTTGATGAAATAATCATCATAGATGATAATTCTTCAGATGATACCTATAAAATCATAAACCAATTTGAAAATATCAAATTAATTAAAAACAAACAGAACATGGGTTTGGGATATAACCGAAATTTAGGTATTAAAACTAGTAATAATGAAATTGTTGCATCTATTGATGCAGATGTAGTTTTAGATCCAGAATGGCTAAATACAATTATTAAAAATTTTCAAAGTGAAGACAATATCATGTGTGGTGGCAAAATGACTGAAAAATTAGTTGAAAATAAGTTTAATGCATGGAGAGCAAAATACTACTCTCAAAACTGGGGGCAGAATGATTTAGATAATCCACCGTTTTTATTTGGGTGTAACACAATTCAATCAAAAAATATTTGGGAAGATGTTGGTGGTTATGATGAAAAATTATTAACAAATGGTGAGGATATAGATTATGCAAATAAGATTAAATCTATTTCTAAATTTAAACTTAAATATTGTTCTAAAGCATTATGTGAACACATGCAAAATGACAATCTGGACTCTCTTTCTAGAAGAGTTTGGAGATATCATTCTTTTGGATATAAAATCAAAAAACCTTCAATTTATAAAACTCTAAAATTATCTATTAAACAACTCAAATTTTTTTTTAGTAGATCATTTAAAGATTTATTAAAATTTAATTTATATTTCATTTATATAAATTTTATTATTCTTGTTAATTTTATAAAATTAGAGCATATAAATTACAAAAATAGTAAAAAATGAAAATATTAATTACAGGTGGTTGTGGTTTTGTAGGAGCTAATATTGCTTTATTCCTGAATTCAAAAGGTTATAAAATTGAATCTTTAGATAATCTATCAAGAAAAGGATCAAATTATAACCTTAATTTATTGAAACAAAACAAAATCAAAAATTATAAAATTGATATTAGTAATTATAAAAAATTATCTAAATTACCTAAATATGACCTAGTAATAGATTGCTGTGCTGAAGCAGCAGTTGAAGTTTCAAGAAAAAATATTGATAAAGTAATTAATACTAATTTAATAGGTACACTTAATGTTTTAAAAAAAGTTAAACAAGACTCTTCAAAAATCTTATTTCTTTCCAGTAGTAGAATTTATCCTATAAATGAAAGTAACAAATTAATTAAAAGTAATTTAATTAAAAAAAAAATTATACAAAAAAAAATGTTTGGAGAAAAAGATAATATTCAAGGAGCCAAAACTATTTATGGATTAACTAAGTTGACCTCTGAAATGTTGATTGAGGAATTTGCTTATGCTTTTAAAATTAAATACTTAATTAATAGATGTGGAGTAATATCAGGACCTTTGCAATTTGGAAAACAAGATCAAGGATTTGTAAGTTTATGGGTTTGGAATCATTTAAATAAAAAAAATATGAAATATATAGGTTTTGGAGGTAATGGCTTTCAACTTAGAGACGTTTTGCACATAAATGATTTATGTGAGCTTATACTTAAACAAATCAAAAAATTTAACAAAATAAACAATAAATTATTTACTGTTGGCGGTTCTTGGAAAAGCAATACTTCACTAAAAGAATTAACTAAAATATGTGAAAAAATTACTAATAATAAGATTGTTTTTAAAAAGGTTAAAAAAACATCAATTTACGATATTCCTTATTATATAAGTGATAACAGGATTGTATCAAATGTTTACAAATGGAAACCCAAAAATAATATATTTAATGTTGTTAATGATATGTATTTATGGTTAAAAAAAAATAAATCTAAATTAAAGAAATATTTCTAATGTCTGTTGCTATTATTACTGGTTCTACTGGATTGGTTGGATCTGAAACTGTTAATTTTTTTCACGACAAAGGTTTTGATGTTGTAGGAATTGATAATAATTTAAGAAAATTTTTCTTTGGAAAAAATGGATCTACAAATTGGGTAAAATCCAAACTATTAAAAAGAAATAAAAATTTTGTAAATTTTAATCTAGATATTAGAAATTTTGATAAGTTAAATAAAATATTTAAAAAATATTCAAAAAAGATCTCTATAATAATTCATTGTGCAGCTCAACCTTCTCATGATTATGGAAAAAATTACCCTTTTTTAGATTTTAATGTAAATGCTACTGGAACACTTAATTTGTTAGAATTAACAAAAAAGTATTGCCCCAATGCTCCATTTATTTTTATGTCAACAAATAAAGTTTATGGAGACAATCCAAATAAATTAAAAATTATAGAAAAAAAAACAAGGTGGGAATTAAAAAAAACAGATAAAAATTTTAAAGGTATAAAAGAAGATTTTTCTATTGATAATGCAACTCATAGTTTTTTTGGTGTTTCAAAAACTTATGCAGATTTAATTGTTCAAGAATATGGAAAAAATGTTGGTTTAAAAACTGTATGTTTTAGAGGTGGTTGTATCACTGGACCTAATCATAGTGGTGCTAGTCTTCATGGTTTCTTATCTTATTTAGTCAAAGCTAGTTTAAATTATAAAAAATATAATCTAATTGGTTATAAAGGAAAGCAAGTTAGAGATAATTTACATAGCTTAGATTTAGTAAATTGTTTTTGGGAATTTTATAAAAAACCAAAGTATGGTGAAGTTTATAATATTGGTGGAGGCAGATATTCTAATTGCTCAATTATTGAAGCTTTAGATTTGGTGGAAGATTTAGCAAAAATTAAAATTAAAAGAAAAATGATTAAATCACCAAGAGTTGGTGATCATATATGGTACATAACAAATCTTAGTAAATTTAAAAAACACTATCCTAATTGGAAACAACAATATAATACTAAAAAAATTATAAAGGAACTTATAGAAAATAGCTCTCATGAATCTAACTAAATTTAGTTACGCTTATTCACGACATGGTTTAGTTGGATTTATAAATGTATTATTTGGAAAGCTTGGCTTTAAATACCGAATGAATACTCCATTAGATAGAATTATCTTTTACCATGGAAATAAGATAGAAAATCTTTCAAAAAATAAAATTTTAAACGGATCTTATAAAAACACCCATTTAGAAATAAATAAAAATTGGAATAGTTATGATACAGCCTCAAAATTTTTGGGTATGTATGAAAAAGAAATTCAAGATGAAATAATCGAAATTCAAAGAAATAAAAAAAATAAAAAGAAGTATTTCGTCAATTTAGGTGCAGGTGAAGGTTATCATTTAATAGGATTATTAAAAAAAAAATTATTTAAATTTGGTGTCGCTTATGAAATTGATCCTAATGCAAAAAGAATATTAAAAGAAAATTTAGTTAAGAATAAAATTTCAAAAAAAACATCAATACTTAATAAAGCAGATGAAAATTTTTTAGAGGACTCTTTTCCTAAAAACCTCAGACTTAAAGATTGCTTTTTTTTAATAGATATTGAAGGTGATGAATTTAAAATATTAAATAAATATAATTTAAATAAACTTAAAAAATCAGTCATGATAATTGAATTACATGATTTTTATTTTTCTCCAAAAAAGTTGATTTCTCAATTAAAAAAAATTTTTAAAACAAAAATTCTTACCACAGGAAATAGAGATTTAAGCAACTATAAATTGATTGAAAATTTACATGATACTGAAAAATGGCTTTTAGTAAATGAGGGTCGCCCAAAAAAAATGTATTGGATAGTTTGTTTACCAAGGTAAAATGAAAATTAAATTTTTAGTATCAGCTTTAATTCTATTTTTAATAATTACTTCCTTTTTTACATTTAATTATATAAATAAAAAAAAACAAAAAATTTTAAATCTAGAAAATCAGATTGTTGATCTTAAAATTGAAAAAGGAAATGTAGAAGATAAGATTGGGTTTATCCCATTTAAATATCTTGAAAATTTTAAATTAGAAATTTTTGATAATTCTCTACTTTTAAAAAAATATAAAACAAATTTATTAAATTTTACAAAAGGATTTAATGGAAAAGGTAGTTCTTATTTAGAATTTTTTAACAATCAATTGTATCTGGTCACTGCTAATGGATTAGTTGCAAAAACAAGTCTAGAAAGTTTTGATTCTGATGAATTTAATATGCAAGTAGTAAAGACTAATCTAAATGAATTTTTAAATCAAAAAAAAATGTTCACTCAATTAGCTTATGGAGTTAAAGATATTATGATTGAAAATGATAAAATTTATATCTCATACACAGATGAAATTAAGAACGATTGTTTTAATATATCTTTATTAGAGGGCAAAATTTTAAATGATAAAATTAATTTTAAATATTTCTTTAAACCAAACAGCTGTATTAAAAAAGATATAGAACGAAATTTTTCACTTCACCAATCTGGAGGTAGAATAGTTAATCTGGATAATGATAATTTACTACTTTCAATAGGTGAGTTTAGATCTAGGCTTCTTGCTCAAAACGCTAAAAGTATAAATGGAAAAATCATTAAAATTAATAAAAAAAATAAAAATATTAAAATTGTTTCAATGGGGCATAGAAATCCTCAAGGACTATTTTTGGATAAAGATACTAGCTATATTTATACTTCTGAACATGGTCCAAAGGGTGGTGATGAAATTAATATTATTATAAATAAAGAAAAAATTCAGAACTTTGGTTGGCCTATTTCATCATATGGAGAACATTATGAACGTCCTGGAGAAGATAACTCAACACTTTATAAATCTGCACCTCTTCATAAATCTCATGCAAATTATGGTTTTATTGAACCTGAAAAAAATTTTACTCCTTCTATAGGAATTTCAGAATTGATTTTATTGAATTTTTTAAAACAAAAAACATTAATTGTTAGTTCTATGGGAAAAGATATTTCTGAAGGAGATATGTCTTTACATATATATAAAGTACATGATGGAAGCCTTAAAAACCATAAAGTAATACCAATCAATGAAAGGGTAAGAGACATGATTTATATAGAAAAAAAAAATATGATATTTCTATTTCTCGAAAGTAGCACTAGTATTGGTGTGATTAAATTATAGTTATGAAAACACCAATTTTAAAAAAAACAGTAATTCAAATTTTTAAAAAATTTGGCTTAAGTAGAGATCATGCTTTAATTTCTACCAATGCATTAATTAATGCAGAATTAGTTGGTGCTTATGGTCATGGTTTATCTAGACTTAAGATGTATTGTGATCGAATTTCTAAAAAAGTAATTAATCCAAAACCAAAAATTAAAATTAAAAAAATTTCTTCTTCTATTTCTCACATTGATGCAAATAATAGTATTGGTTTTGTTGCAGCTGATTTAGGAATTAAAACTGCAATTAGACATGCCCAAAAAACTGGAATAGGAATGGTAGCGGTTAAAAATAGTGGTCACTATGGTTTGTCTGGTTATTACGCTGAACAAGCAGTAAAAAAAAATTTAATTACAATGATATATACCAATGCTCCTCCAGCAGTTGCTCCACATGGTGCATTAAAAACTTTATTTGGAACAAATCCAATTTGTTTTGGATCCCCTACTGGTTCAAAAATTCCATTTATTTTAGATACATCAATTTCAATGATTAATAGAGGAAAAATTAGAGTTGCAGCGAGAAACAATCAATCAATTCCTGCGGGAGTTGCTTTAGATAAATTTGGCAAACCAACTACTGATGCAAAAAAAGCATTAGCGGGAGTTCAATTACCAATTGCAGGTTTTAGAGGCTCAGGACTTGCTTGGATGGTAGATATATTAAGTGGAGTTTTGACTGGAGGAAACCACGCAGGAAGAGTTAAAGATCCATTTGATGATTTTTCAGGTCCACAAAATATTGGACATTTATTTATTACTTTTAAAGCAAATTTATTTCAAAAAAATTACAACCAACGAATTAAAGATAATATTAAAACAATAAAAAAACTTCCTAAGATAAAAGGTGTTAAGGAAATAATGTATCCAGGACAAAATAAATATGCCCGGTATAAAAATAACTCAAAAAAAGAAATTTCTATACCGGATATAATAAAGAAAGATTTGGAAATCTTAATAAGTTAACATCGTTAGAGCACCCAAAGAAACGATAACAGATGATAAAATTATTGTTCGTTTAACTTTTTCCTTCTTTTTTTCTTCTAGAAGTCTTTGCTTTAGAACATCCACGTTAACCCTTTTCGGAGCTTCAACATATTGAGAGGGGGTCTCTACAATCTCGGATGTTCTATGTAAGCTTTCTGTACTCATATTTATTTTATAACTTTAATTTTAATCATTATAAGATCATTTATTACATACTAGGGTTGTCCATAATGGGTTGACTCTAAATATAAACTTGTTCATATTGGGTTTTTTTTTAAATATGAACACAATACCAAGTATATCTGAGCATATTGATGAGAAGACAATCAATAAAGTAATTCAAGATAATTTTGCCGCACTGGCGCCCGCTTATTTTACTTTAACAAGTAACTGGTTTGTAAGAGCCTATGATCATTACAAAGACATAGATAAGTTTGTCCTCATTATATATTTGATACATCAAGACCTTATATATTTCAGACAAAATGGAGTAAAAATTAACTACGATACATTTTATAGGGATAAATCAATCGAAATTAATAAAATTAATATTTCAGACATTTCAAAAGATCTAGGAGTTCCAAAAGAAAGTATTAGAAGAAAAGTTTTAGAATTAGAAGAACAAAGAGTAATTAAAAGAACCGGTAAGAAAATATTTGTTGTTCGAGATACCCTTTACTCAGCAAAAGCAGTCGATACTCTTACTGAGGTTGCAAATATCTTGTATGAATTTAATAAAATTTTAAAAAAGGAAAAATTAGTAAATGAAGTTTATTCTCATAAAGAAATTATATTAGCAATAAAAGAAAATTTTTCTTACTGCTTGTATCAATTTAATAAATTTTGGTTTATTTTTATAAAAAGATGGAGAGAAGAATTAAAGGATTTAGAAGTTTTTGCAATCGGCATGGTTGTGCTAATAAATACAATTAAAAATCCAAAATTTACTCCAAAAAAACTAAATTTAGACTCATATAGAAAAGAGATTCAGGGATCAGATAAAAGAGGAGTTAATGCCATGTCAATTTCTGAGATAACTGGTATTCCTAGACCTACAGTTGTTAGAAAAATAAAATATTTAGTTGATAAAAAATTTCTTCATATAAATGATAAAAAATTAATTACATACAATGCTAAAGATAGTGCTTTTGTAACAACAAAGGGAATGGTGAATAAAAATATGCTTAGCTTAAGCCATTTTATTTATAAAGTTTTTAATCAAATAAGAATAATCAATACTTAATTAGACTTTCTTAAAAAATAAATAAAAATAAATCCTGTTATATACATGATTAGTGCATAAGCACCTGTTGGTAATGCATACAATATATTAGTACCAAATATTTGCGTAGAGACAAATAATGCTAATGTACCATTTTGTAATCCACATTCTAAAGCAATACACTTCATTTGTTTAACACCTGAAGCAAAAGCTTTTGCAATATAATATGCAATGACCATCATTGAAATATTTAAAATTAAAGCAATTAGGCCTGCTTGTTTAATAAAGCTAATAAAATTTTCTCTTTCTGAATAAAAAGCTGCTACGAAAAAAACAGCGAATAAAATTATGTTAAGTTTATTAAATATTTCAACTTTGGAAGATATGAAATTTTCAGCAAATTTTCTTATGATCATTCCTAAAATCACAGGCACAGTTACCACTAAGAACATTTTTAGTGCTATTCCTGTCATTGAAATATTTTGAGAAACTTCTGTTATCCCTAACATGTCTGCAGATGTAAAAATTATTAAAGGAACTGTAATTATACTTAATAAACTAATAACAGCAGTTAAAGATATTGATAATGCAACATCACCATCAGCAAATTTAGTCATTACATTAGACGTTACTCCTCCTGGTGCTGCAGCTATAATCATAACCCCTATTGCTATTTCAGGCGGTGTTTTTAAAATTAAAATTAATATGTAGGCTACAATTGGAAGAATTATTAATTGAGAAATAAAGCCGACAATAAAATCTTTTGGTGATTTGAATACTCTTCCAAAATCATCAAGTTTTAATCCTAGGCCTAAGCCTAGCATAATCAAAGCCAATATGATTGGCGCAATTTTAGTTACAATTTCCAAAGTCTCCCCCGCTCAAGACTAATTATATAAACTTGTTAAATTTATATAAAGAATTTTTTTTTATATACATGTTAAGTTTTTTCACTTATTTGTAGAAAAAATGCTTTCAAACAAAGAAATTGTCTGTCCAAATAACTTATTAGATTTAGCTCATAAAAAAAAAGGAGTTAAAGTTGCAGTTGTAAATGCTGGTAAACCTTTGCCTATGTTATCCGTTCAAGACGCGGTTAATGAAAATTTAATTGAGCCCATATTTATTGGTCATGAAGTAGAAATTCAAAAATGTGCTGAAGATATTAAATGGGATATTTCAAAATACGAGCTTATTCATGAGCCTGTGGAAAATGATACTGCTAAAATTGCTGCTAAATTAGCAAGTGAAGGCAAGGTGCAAATAATAGTGAAAGGCCATATTCATACAGATGTGCTTATGAAAGAAGTGCTTAAACGTGAATATAATTTATTGGGAAAAACAAGATTAAGTCATATCTGGCATATGACTATCAGTAAAGACGATAAGCCATTAATTATTACTGATGGAGCATTAAATGTTTTACCAAATGTTAAAACAAAAATGCATATTCTTAAGAATGTCGTTAATTTTTCAAATAGAATAGGAATAGATAGACCAAAAATATCTGTATTATCTGCAACAGAAGAAGTCTTAGAAAGTGTCCCAAGTTCTATTGAGGCTGCAGAAATTACAAAATTAGCTAAAGAAGAAAATTTAAATGCTGACGTATTTGGCCCTTTGGCATTTGACAACAGTATTTCAAAAAAATCAGCAGCAATAAAAGGAATTAAAAATTTAGTTGCTGGTGAGGCGGATGTATTGTTAGTGCCGAGTGTAGAAACTGGGAATGCTTTAGTAAAAATGCTCATATATTTTAGTGGTGCATGTGCCGCAGGAGTTGTGGTGGGGGGAAAAGTGCCGGTGGTAATAACTAGTAGATCTGATGAAGCTCAAGCGCGATTAGCTTCTATTGCAGCTGCCGTTGTTGCATTAGATTAATTCTAAGTTAAGCAAACCTATTGAATTCGTAGCTTTTATACTCTATTAAAGAGGCTCAAAAAAAAGGAAGCGATAATGGCAATACAATATTTAAAAAAATCACCAAAAACATCTTCAACAGATGACACCAAAACAAGAGAAATAGTTGAAAATATTTTAAAAGATATTGAAAAAACAAAAGAGGAAGGTTGTAAAGAGCTTTCAAAAAAATTTGATAAATTTGAGGGTGATGTAATCGTTTCCAAAGAAAAAATTGAAGAGATTAAAAAAAGTTTAGATCAAAAAACTAAAGATGATGTTCAGTTTTCACATGAAAGAGTCAGAAAGTTTGCAGAAGCCCAATTAAAAAATTATGGACAAGATTTTGAAGTTGAGCTTTCTAAAGGTTTGTATGCTGGTCAAAAATTAATTCCTGTAAATACTGCTGGATGTTATGTTCCTGCTGGTAGATATGCACATATTGCTTCTGCTGTGATGAGTGTAACAACTGCAAAAGTTGCTGGTGTTAAAAATATTCTTGTATGTAGCTCACCAAAACCAGGTGTTGGAGTTCATCCTACTATTGTTTATACAGCTGACCTGTGTGGTGCTGATGTAATAATGAACTTAGGTGGAGTACAAGCAATTGCAGCTATGACAAATGGTTTATTTGGAAATGCGCCTGCTGATATTTTAGTAGGTCCAGGTAATCAATTTGTTGCTGAAGCAAAAAGAATTTTATTTGGTAAAGTTGGAATAGATTTATTTGCAGGTCCAACTGAAATTGCAATAATCGCTGATGAAACTGCTGATCCAGAAATTGTAGCAGTAGATTTAGTTGGTCAAGCTGAGCATGGCTATAATTCACCTGCTTGGTTATACACTACAAGTAAAGAACTAGCAGAAAAGGTAATGAAAAGAGTTCCAGAATTAATTGCTGAATTACCAGAATTACCAAGAACAAATGCTGAGGCAGCTTGGAGAGATTATGGTGAAGTGGTGTTATGTGATACTGATGAAGAGATGGCTACTATTAGTGATGAGTATGCACCTGAGCACTTAGAGGTACAAACAAAGAATTTAGATTGGTTCCACAACAGATTAAAAAATTATGGTTCTTTATTTGTTGGTGAAGAAACAACTGTTGCTTATGGAGATAAATGTTCAGGAACAAATCATATTTTACCTACAAAAGGAGCTGGAAGATATACAGGTGGTTTATTTGTTGGAAAATTTATCAAAACACTAAGTTTCCAAAGAATGACAAAAGAATCTACAGAATTAGTTGGAGCTGCAGCTGCAAGACTTTCAAGATACGAAGGTATGGAAGCACATGCAAGAACTGGTGACGTAAGATTGAAAAAATACGGATATACAGGTTAATTTTAATTTAACACTAAGTCTAAATAAAGAGCTGCTGACCAAGAAAAATTCTTGGCCCCCATAGGTTTAGCATTTTTTCGGGTATAATATTCGTGAAAACCATTTGCCTCTATCATTTGTATCGTTTTTCTTTTAATTTTTTTTGAAAAAGAATTGTCTTTATTCATTAATCCTTTGTAAATAAACCAATTACAGTTCACCCAAATCGGACCCCTCCAATACCTTTTTTCCTCAAAACTTTTATGATTGGGTTTAATTGAAGAAAAAAAATATTTATCATTTTTATTATGATTTTTAAGACTTTTAATTAATTTCTTATTAATTAAATTGTTATTTAAATCTGCAAAAAGTATAAAATAATTTGTAATCGAAGGTACATAAATTTTTTTCTTATTTCTTAAATCCTTTGAAAAAAAACTTCCTTTTTTTTTATCATATAATTTTAGTATTTTTTTTTCTGTAACTTTTACATAATTACTTATTTTAGAACTCTCTAGATTAAACTTATTTAATATTTGAATAAGATCTTTGTTAGCCTTTAAAAATAAAGAATTAAATCCAACATCTACAACATTAAACAAAGAAGATTTAAAAATTTTTTTAGGATTATATTTTTTTTTTCTTAAATTATTCTTAATAGATACATATCTATCATAGTCTATATTAAGAGGTCTATGATCTGGGTTAACAAGCTTATTATCTGCTCTTTTATATTTTAAATTTTTTTCAATAGTTACTTTTTCCATTGGTTCATCCCAAATAGGAGAATTATCATATCCACTTTCCCAAGGATGAAGAATTGAAACTAACCCAGTTTTCTTTGGATCTCTATATTTAATAAACCATTCGTGAAATCTAATTATTTTTTTTACAATCTTTTTTACTTCTTTGGTTTGTTTATTGGATATTTTGTTTTTATCTAAAATCAATTTCAAAATGGTTGCTAAAATAGGTGGTTGAGTAATACCAGATGAATGAATTTTATTACCACAATTCCAAGCAGTATAATTTGGATAATAGTTTGTATTTGTATCATGAAATAATATGTGAGGAACCATGCCATCTTTCCACTGACCATCTAGCAATGTTGTAATTTCTTTAAGTGCATGGTTTAAATTAAAATAAGAATAACCTAGTGCTATAAACGCAGAGTCCCAATTCCATTGAGCTGGATAGAGTTTATTATTTGTTGGTAAAGTGTACCCTTTTCTTCTGTTGCCTAATAAAGTTTTCTGAGCCTTATTAATTAAATTTCTCATTAACCTTTCACACTTCCTGCAGTTAGACCACTAACTAGATATTTTTCAAAATAAACAAATATAAATAATACTGGTAATGTTACAACAACTGAGCCTGCCATTAAATATTGTCTTGGCGTTTCTGCATCTCCACTTAAATATTGGATAGCCCTTGATAATGTAAATGAATTAGGATTGTCCAAAAACATCAAAGAAAATAAAAACTCATTCCAAGCAATCATAAAAACATACAGAGCTACAGATGAAATTGCAGGAATGCTCAAGGGAATTATAATTTTTGTTATAATTCCAAACCAACTTAATTTGTCTAAAATTGCAGCTTCTTCTAATTCTTTTGGTATACTTTTGAAGTATCCTTGTAACATATAAATAGCTACCGGAAGTGTTGTTGCGGTATAGACAATCAATAAACCCTCTATTGAATTACGTAAACCTAATTGACTAAATATTGTATACAACGGAATAACAAGAACGATTGCAGGGAACATGTATATTATAAGAATAGATGTAGACAAAAATGTTTTTCCAAAGAAGTTTAATCTTGCAACTGCATAAGCGGCAGGTATTGCAAAAAGAAGAGTTATAATAACAGTACCTACAGAAACGATAGTACTAGTCACTATATATTTTCCAAATTTATAAGATTTAAAAATTACAAAATAAGATTTAAATAAATCTTTTATATCTTGTCCAAAATTGATACTAAAATCTAAAGGATTCACCAACAAAGCTATTTGTGTTTTGAAACTTGTTATTAACATCATGTAAAATGGAAAAAGTATTACGAAAGAGAAAAATAAAATTCCAAATAATGTTAAGAAGTCGAACAAAATTACTTGTGTAGAGTGCTCTTCTTTTAAACCTATAAAAGTATATTTGCTAATTTTGTTGGTGAAAAAATATAATATTAAAAATACACCCACATTATACCAAATTGGTAATTTTTGTATTAAGAAACCATCGCAAAAAACGAATATGGAAGAAAAAATGATTGATTTATAAATTGATTTAATTCTATCACCTACTCCTAAGTGAGCTAATGATATTAAAAAACCAAATATAAAAATTATTTCTATATTAAAACTATTAATGCTTAAACCTTGCAGTGTTGCTAAAATCTTCCAAATCGAAATTAAAAAAATTAAGAAAAAAGTAGATATCAATGAAAATAATATTGTATTTTTAGTTCTCATCTACTCTCTTTCCTAAAAGTTTAAAATAAAAAAACATAAACATTAAAAGTAATACTACGATTACTATTGAAACAGCTGAGCCCATTCCAATATCTGATATTGCAAAACCTTGTTGATAAACATTTATTGGTAAAGTTCTAGTTCCTGATGCTCCTCCTGTTAATAAAAACACGTCCTCAAATTTATTAAAATTCCATATAAATCTAATCATGAATAAAATCGAAATTACTGCAGTAATTTGAGGAAGTGTAATATTAAAAAATTTTTGAAAAGGACTTGCTCCATCAACATCAGCAGCCTCATATAGTTCTTTTGGAATAGCTTGAAGTCTGGCAAGAATAAATAAAAAAGCTAAAGGAAAATATCTCCAGATTTCAAACATTATAACTGTTGTAAGTGCTAACCTTAATTTAAAATCAAAACCTAAAATACTAATTTCAATATATTTTTGTCCAAGAAGGTTTATTGGGGTTTCAATAATTTGATAATTCAATAATAAGCTATTTAACGTCCCACTATTGGGGTCTAGTAGAAGTTCCCAAGTGTAAGCTAAAGCTACAACTGGAGCAACATAAGGAAAAAGTAGAACACTCCTCATAAATGTTCTTCCATAAAATTTTTGATTTACCATTTGAGCAGTTAAAATACCAAATACTATTGAGCCAACTGTTCCAAAAAATGTGTAATAAAACGTTGTTAGTAGTAAATCTATAAATTCATTTTCAAATAAAACTTTTTTAAAGTTTTTAAGAGTAAAGTTAGTATTAAGTAATATATTATCAGATTTCCCATCTAATTTTGGTTTAATTGATTTAAGATTTTTTTTGTCTATTTTTGATCCATCATTTGTTTCAAATTTTACCTGAAAATTTTCCCTATATTTAGCTGGCCAATTTCCAAATTCACATTTTAAGTTATAATTTTCGTAAGAGCATCTTGGATCTAAATTTTCAATTTCAAAATTTTTTGGAAAATTATCTTGAAAAGAAACATCTCTAATTTCTTGAATTAATGAACTATTTCTTAACTTATATAATATTTTTATTTTAGTGGGTTCGTCAGAAATAGATTTTATGATTTTTTTTGCTCTTGGTTCTGGAATTCGAATATCTTTTAATTCAACTTCTTTAAAACTAATCCATATATTTGCAAAAATTGGAAATAAAATTATTGAAAAAACCAGAAGGACTGCAGGTAATGTTAGTATGTATGCAGTTTTTTTTTCTGTATTTGCTAAAGTGTCATTCATAAAAAAAGCGGATAATTTATATTATCCGCTTTTTTAAAAAATTAAAATTAATTGAATTTAGCTAATGATTTATTAATCATATCAACAGCTTCATCAACATCAATTTGGTCGTCAATATAAAGTCTAGTAATTCTATTTATAAATTGAGAATTTATGACTTTTGATGCTCTTGATAGTTCACCTTCTTTAACACCCCATCTATTTGCAGTATCTAAACCAGCTACAATGTTATTAATAACATCTGGGTCATATAGGTCTGACAGAGGAGCTTTTCTATCAACTCCAACAGGTAGTTTACTCCAAGCTTTTGTGAAAGCTTCAGGGTCACTTGAATTTCCTCTTCTTACTGGAAATTTACCTTCTGGAGCTATCGATAATGTACTTGTGTAACCTTCATCCATTGAATACATGATAAATTTTTTAGCTTCATCTGTATCAGCATCAGCTGTTATACCAAAATATCTAACATCTGCCCATGCAGCACCTTTTTTATTACTAGGTCCGCTAAAATTAGTTATGAAACCAGTTTTAGAAGCTAGTTCAGGTGATGTAGGATCACTGTTAATTGTTGGTGGAGCAGAGTCTCTTAAACCAGCAAGCTCATCCATAATGAACGGAGACCAAATAATCATTGGAGTTTTACCTGCAAAGTAAAGTGCTCTAGATTGTTTCCAGTACAATTCACCTGGAGGACTTGCTTTTGCAATTACTTTATAAAACTCTAATGCTTCTTTTAGTTTTTTACCTTGTTTCTTGATACCACCCTTTTTAACAATATTAACCCCATTTGCTAAAAGAACGTGCTCTAAAACTTGACTCATGAAATTTTCATCAGTCTTTGTAGCAGCTACAAACCCAAACATTCCATTTTGTTTTGATAATTTTTCAACTGCAGCTACGATATTTGCATAGCTTGTTGGTGGTGCTAAATCAGCATTTTCAAAAAGATCTTTTCTGTAAACAACCATTTGTGTCCATCCATCAACTGGAACGGCTGCAATTTTTGATCCCTTCTTAGCCATATTTAGTGCGCCCGGTGCAAATGTATTTTTACCCAATTCTTTAACTACATCATCATTGGCATCTACATCTAAAATTCCTGCTTCAGCCCATGGTAATACATATTGTAAAGTATGATAAATTACGTCTGGTAAATCACCTGCAGCAGCAGCAGCTGTAGCTCTTGTACCTAGTTCTTTTTCTTCAACCGGAATTACATCAACCTTGATTCCAGTTTTTGCTTCAAAAGCTTTGGCCATTTCCTCTTGCTTAGCCATTCGGGCAGGCTGAACTTCTGTAGTCCAAAACTTTATGTCTGCGTAAACAACATTCGAAATAAAAAACGAAATTACGCAAAACATTTTTATTATATTTTTCATTTCTCCTCCTATTAATACTCAAACTATATTAAAATGATTCTATTTAGCAAACACACGAGGGACACATATCAGATATGTGATTGATACATGCAGATTATTCAAAAAACGGGGGAATATTGAATTTTGTCAATTATAGGTTGTGTTATGATTTTACTCTTTTTCCGTTTTCATCAAAAATAAAAATGTCATTTAGATCAAAACCTATAGAATTTCCTATTTCAACATTGCTTGGGATTTTTGCACTTAATTGATGTTCATCTTTTTTCATATATACAATTTTTTCATTACCAAGGTTTTCAATTAATTCTATTTCAGGATTAAAAGTAAATTTTGTATTCTGATTTGCCTTTAAGTGTTCGGGCCTAATACCCACAAAATGTTTTGATTTTTTTAATTTTAAATTATTAAATTGAATATCATTGCCTAACAATTTAATTGTATTTTCTGACACAATATCTTCCTCTTTCACGTCTAAAATATTCATTTTTGGTGTTCCAATAAACTGAGCAACAAAAGTATTTGCAGGATCATTATATATTTCTTCAGGAGTACCAACTTGTTCAATATTTCCTTGATTTAAAATAACTATTCGATCTGCTAATGTCATAGCTTCTACTTGGTCATGAGTTACGTAAATCATATTTGTTTTGATTTGATTATGTAATTTAGATATTTCAACTCTCATTTCTGCTCTTAAAGCTGCATCTAAGTTTGATAAAGGTTCGTCAAATAAAAATATTTTTGGATTTCTTGTAATGGCTCTTCCTATCGCCACTCTTTGTCTTTGACCTCCGGATAATTGTTTTGGTTTTCTCTCTAATAGTTCTTCAATTTTTAGAATTTTTGCAGCCTGCATTACTTTTGTATTGATTTCTTCCTTTGGTCTTTTTTCAATTTTTAAACCAAAAGACATATTTTCATAAACGTTCATGTGGGGATAAAGAGCGTAAGATTGAAAAACCATTGCAGTTTGACGTTTTGAAGGATGAAGTTCGTTAATTTTTTGATCATTAATAAAAATTTCACCTTCATCTATTTTTTCTAATCCTGCAATCATTCTTAGAAGAGTTGATTTTCCACATCCTGATGGCCCTACCAAAACAAGAAATTCATCCTCTTTACCTAAAAGATTAAAATTTTTAATTATCTTATTAGCACCAAATGATTTATGAACACCAGTAAATTTTATGTTTGCCATTTAATTCCTTATCTTTTTAAGAATATTAATCTAAAAAATTTTTTATTAAAATATTAAAATTATCCGGTTGTTCTAAATGAACATTATGACAACATCCTTTAAAGATTTCTAAACGGCTATTTTTAATATTTTTACTCAATGTATCAACTTGATCAAAATTATAAGAAATATCTTTATCTCCCCAAATAATTAAAGTTTCGTTTTTGATATTTTTTAAATTATCAATTCCTTTCCAATTTTTCATAGCAAGCAAAGCATTATCAGCTGTTTCTAATGAAACATTTTTAACAGCATTTTCACATAAAAAATAATTCTTATCTTTGTTCCCTTTTACAAACCATTTTGGAGGAACTCTTGAAAATGAAATTTTTGTTCCATCTTTTTTTAATTTTTCTCTTGTTTCATCCATCGTTTCAAATCTTCCTGGGATATCTCCTATAGATCCTGTAGCAAAACAAATTAATTTATTAACTCGATCACCAACGATTTTTGTTATTTCTTGAACAACCATTCCTCCCATGGAATGACCAATCAAATTAAATTTATCAATTTTCTTTTGATTTAGAATTTCTATTATTTTATTCGCCATATCATTAATAGAGTTTAAAGATTGTGTTTTATAACTTTCACCAAATCCAGGTAAAGCAGGTGCAATGACTCTGTAATATTTTGAGAAATAATTTTTTTGAAAACACCACATTTCAGATGAACCAAGATATCCATGCACAAAAACAAATGGAAAACCTTTTCCTAAATCATCTACATAAATACCACTCATAATGTCTCCTTAACTATATATAAAACTAAAATACTCATAAAAGTTATAATAAATATATTAATAACTCTCCAAATTTTCCTACTTTTAGCATATTTAGATAAATAATTTGATAGGTAACCTAAAGCAAAAAAAAATAGAAATGAAGCTATAGATGCGCCAATCCCAAAAGCTACTTTTTGATTTAATAAATAATTTTTAGAAAAATTCCCGAGAAAAAAAACTGTATCTGAATAAACATGTGGATTTAGGTATGTAAATCCAAGAGTTTTTATAAATATATTTGTTTTTGAAATATTTGTTAGATCATTACTAAAATTTATTTCTGAATAATGAGTTTTTAGTTTTGTGTAAATAAAGTGCAATAAAAACAATATAAGAAGTATATTTAAGATTAATTCAACTGTTTGATTAAAGAGTTGATTAAAATAATGAAAAAGAAAGATACCTAAAAATATTAATATTAAATCAGATAGTGAACATATTAAACAAACTAGAAATACGTGTTGTTTTTTTAAACCTTGTTCAATAACGAAAATGTTTTGAGCACCAATTGCTAAAATTAAACTTAATCCTGCAAAAAAACCTAATAAAACATATTCCATTAGGAATAGTTAAACTCTTTTCTTACCTTGAACAACCCTATCAAGAATCAATGCAACGAATAAAATTGCAACACCTGCTAAAATACCTTGTCCAACATTAGCATATTGAAGAGCTTCTAGAACATCTTGTCCTAATCCTTTTGCACCTATTAGAGATGCAACTACCACCATTGCTAAACTTAACATTACAGTTTGGTTTACACCTGCTAAGATAGATGGCGTTGCTAATGGCAAATCTACTTTTTTTAATAAATACCATTTAGATGCTCCATAAGCGATTGCAGCTTCTCTAATTGTTTCAGGTACGCCTCTTAATCCAAGAACTGTTAATCTAACTACAGGGGTTCCTCCAAAAATCATTGTAATTATAACCGCAGCGACCTTCCCCGTTCCAAAGAATGCAATTACTGGGATCATAAAGACAAAGGCTGGCATTGTTTGCATAAAATCCATTATTGGTCTTATCATTGAATAAAATCTTTGACGTCTTGCGCAAAAAATTCCAAGCGGAATTCCAATAACAATACTTAATACAGCAGCTGTTCCCAAAAGAGCTAAGGTAGTCATGGCTTTTACCCAAAAACCTAAAAATCCCATGTAACATAAAAATCCTGCCGAATAAATTGCAGCTCTTGGGCCTGCAGCCAGTCCTGTTAAAGTTACTATGGTGGTAATGATTACTATCCATGGAGTTTTAACAAATAGCAATTCTAAAAAATCCAATACTGATCTAATACCAATAGTGATTGCTGTAAATAAAGCATCTCCTTTTAAAACAGCATAGTCAAAAATAGTTTCTACCCATTTTATTGAAGTAAGTCTTATGTCTGGATGAGTTGGAAAGTCATCCATTATAGTAATAACACCTGGAAAACTATAATGCACAACTGAGAAAAACATAATCACTGCAGCAAAAATTGTGCTGGAGATAAAGTTCTTAGTTTGCATTCCTGGTCTTATTGTTTTGTCAGATAACCATTCTGAATATCTTTTTTCTAATACAGAATTAGCAAGAATCCCTTGAACTATTTTAATCGAAATTAATAAAACAATACCAAAAATTGTGATCCAAATTGCAGATGCTTCAATTCTTGCAACTTCATCAATGTATCCCTGCATTGCATCTTCTAAGGATTTAATATTACGTTTATAAACATCAACTTTATCTGGATTATTAGTAATAGCTGCTTCTAACTGTTTGTTTCTAAATGCAATTGTAGATTCAACTTGTTTTATTTTTTCAACTGCATCTTTAGTAATATTCCCAAATAAACCTCTTATAATTTGAACAACTGAAAATGTTTCAATTATTAAAAAAGCTAGAGCCCAATTCCATATATTTCTCATTCCAAACCAAATTGGACCTAGAATTCCTGCATATAAATTAAATGAAAAAGAAAATGAAGGTTTGCTTCCAATTTTTTGAAACTCCTTAATGTAATATTCTGGATTTGATTTAACAAAGTCAGCTATTAACTCAGATCTAGTAGGGTTATTAATTTGTTTATTCTCCATCACCACCCTCTATGACTGCTTTTAAAAGATCTGATTGTGTAATAACTCCAATGTTTTTTTGCTCATAATTTTTAACAACTAATGGCTTATCTTTCGATTTTGAAACTTCAATTAATTTACTTAGCAATTCATGCTCATCTACACTTTGTAAATTTTCTTCCAACTTACCATTTAAATTTTCATAACTTTCAACTGTTTGCATGATTGTTTTTGCCTGAACAACTTTAAGTCTAGAAATTCCTTTAACAAAATCTGCAACATATTCATCAGCTGGATTAACTACAATTTGTTCTGGAGTTCCAATTTGAATAACTTTTCCATCTCTCATAATAGCAATTCTATGTCCTACTCTTACAGCCTCATCTAAATCATGAGTTATAAAAACTGTTGTCTTTTTCATCTGTTTTGAAAGTTTGATAAATTCTGATTGAAGCTGTCTTCTAATTAGTGGGTCTAATGCACTAAAAGGTTCATCCATTAAAAGAAATTCTGGATCTGCAGCTAATGCTCTTGCAAGTCCTACTCTTTGTTGCATTCCTCCAGATAATTCATGAGCAAATTTATTACCCCAACCTTGTAATTCAACTATTTCTAAAATTTTATTTGCTGCATCTAAACGATCATTTTTACTTACTCCTCTTATTTCAAGAGGCATTGCAATATTATCTACTACTGATCTATGAGGCATAAGCGCAAAGTTTTGAAAAACCATGCCTATCTTTTTATTTCTTAGTTCTTGTAAATTATCACGATCAAACTGCATTACATCTTGACCGTTTATCAAAATCTTTCCCGATGTAGGTTCTAAAAGTCTGTTTATATGTCTAACTAATGTAGATTTTCCACTACCAGATAAACCCATCACACAAAATATTTCTCCTTGATTAACATCAAATGAAACATCTGATACACCAATAACTGAATTATACTCTTCTAAAGCTTCTGTTTTTGAAATTCCTTTATTTTGAATTGCATCCAATGCTTCGGGAGAAGTATTACCAAATACTTTCCAAACATTTTCAATTTTTATAGCTGAACTCGATGAATCCATTTTTATCTTTTATTATAGGAAAATATACCCGGCAATCTTAAATTGCCGAGTATAAATTTTGATTTAGATTATAGTCCTAACCAACCGTCTACAGTTGATTTATTTGCTTCCATCCAAGCTCTTGCAACATCAGCTGGATCTTTTTTCTCAACTGAAACTGAATAAGCCATTGCAGAAACATCATCAGCTGTTAATTGAAAATTCTTAAAGAATTCTACAATTGCTGGTGATTGACTCTCTAAAGATGTAGCCCAACCGATTTGGATTTGCTTAAGTGCATCTTTTGATGCAACATAAGATTTCTTGTACCAGTCAGCATCTGCTTTAGGTTGAATCATTTTATATTTTGCAGGATCATATTTTGGTTCTGTTAACATCACTACGTCAGCCATTCCCCAAATTGCATGAGGTTTGTAACAATAGAATGCATAACCTTCCCCTTTTTTGATTGAGTCTAGTACTCTAGCGTTTTTAACTGCTTCAGCAGCTCTAACAGCTTCGATACCAGCATCATATAAACCATAGTCTCTTAATTTAACTTGGTTCACATTTGCAGAAGCCCAACCATCAGCGCCAATCCAGAACTCACCTTTTCCATTGCCATCACTATCCATAGCTTTAACAACTTCAGGTCTTGCTAAGTCTTCAATTGCTGTAATGTTCATTTTTTTAGCAAACTGTTGTGAAACACAATAACCTTGGTTTCCTTCGTAAGGTTTGCTACTTAATTTTAAAGTTCCTTTTGGAACTAAATCATTTGTATAAGCTTCTTGGTTTGGTAACCAAATGTCAGGATGTACATCAATTTCACCTTTTCCTCTATCAATCGCTGCATAAATTGCAGTATTGTTTCCTGGAACAAGCTCAGCTTCTCCACCCATTTTGTCTGTAACAACTGCAGCTAATAAGTTTGCAATAGCTGTAGCACCTGTCCATCCTGGATCTCCAATTTTAACTTTTTCTGCTTGTGCAGAAAAGATTGATAAAATTGAGATTAATCCAGCTACAAGTGTAGTTTTAATTATTCGCATATTATCTCCTTTTAAATTTAAAAATTAAGCTTAACGCGAATTGAGATAATGAGTCAAAGAAAATTGAGGTCTATATATTGTGGTATATATTAGAATTATTATAAAGAACTAATCTGGATTTGAAGTAAGAGTTTTTATTTCTAAAATATTTTCATTAGGGTCTTTTACAAAAAAAGTCTCCTGCTCATACTTAGTTCCTTTAAATCTTAGATAAGGCTCATCATAATATTTAGTACCACTATCTTTTAATCTTTGCTTAAGAGCATCAAAATCTTTTCTAGATAAATGAACTCCAAAATGTGGAACTGATACATTACCCATATCCACATCATGTCTTTCATTGTCTAGCTTGTGTTCACTTTTATGAAGAGTAAGTTCATTGCCCCAAAAATCAACGTCAGCCCATTCTTGTGCAGAATTATCTAATCTACATCCTAAAGTTTCGCTATAAAATTTCTTTGCTACTTCTAAATCCCCACAAGGTATCGCTAAATGAAAACAATTAGTATTTTTGTACATAATAAGACCTTTAATATAATAAATTAATCACTATATAAAGCTTGTTTTTAACACAAAATCAAAAAAAAAAATAATAATGAGTGATTTTTTACAATCAATAATTGATAGAGATCCTGCGGCGAAATCTAAATTAAGTTTAATATTAACTTACCCAGGTGTTAAAGCAGTATTCTTTCATAGAATAGCTAATTTTTTTAGTACTGCTAAATTTCATTTGATTGCAAGAATCATTTCTCAATTTTCAAGATTCTTAACTGGTATTGAAATTCATCCAAATGCAAAAATTGGAAAAAATTTATTTATCGATCACGGTATGGGAGTTGTGATTGGAGAAACATCTGAGATTAGTGATAACGTAACTATTTATCATATGGTTACATTAGGAGGAATTGCACCTAGTATAAATTCAAATGATCAACGAAATATAAAAAGACACCCAACTATAAAAGAAGATGTCGTAATTGGATCAGGCGCTCAAGTATTAGGACCAGTAGTAGTTGGTAGAGGTGCAAGAATTGGGGCTAATGCAGTTATAACTAAAGACGTTGCAGAAAATGCTGTGATGGTTGGAATTCCAGCAAGAAGTGTTGGTATTGCTGATAGTGAATTTAAACCTTATGGAATTACACCTGACAGTGATAAAAAATCAGATAATGAATAATACACAAAACGATTTTATTTCAGGAATAGGAAACACCCCACTAATTAAATTAAGAGCAGCATCTGAAATTACTGGATGCAATATTTATGGAAAGGCAGAATTTTTAAATCCAGGAGGATCAGTTAAAGATAGAGCTGCTCTTGCATTAATTAAAGATGCTCAAGAAAAAAAATTAATTACTAAAGGTGGAACTGTTGTTGAAGGAACAGCTGGTAACACAGGAATTGGCTTAGGTCTTTTAGGAAATTCTTTAGGTTACAAAACAATAATTATCATGAATGACAATCAAACCCAAGAAAAAAAAGATTTACTTAGAAATCTTGGAGCTGAACTTAGATTAGTTCCAGCTAAACCTTATAAGGATGATAACAATTTTGTTAAAGTAGCAGCTAGACTTGCAGATGAATTAAGACCAACAAATAACAATGGTGTAATTTGGGCTAACCAATTTGATAATACTGCAAATGCCAAAGGTCATTATGATGGCACGGGTCAGGAAATTTGGGAACAGACTGATGGTAAAGTTGACGGTTTTGTATGTTCTTCAGGAACTGGAGGAACTATTTCTGGTGTAAGCAATGCTCTTAAAGAAAAGAATAAAGATATAAAAATTTATTTATCTGATCCAAAAGGTTCTGCTCTTTATAATTATATAAAGAATGGTGAACTAAAATCAGAAGGAGGATCAATTACTGAAGGAATTGGTTCAAGCAGAGTAACTGCTAACTTTGGTGAGGCTAAGATTGATGATGCCTATTCAATAGATGATCATGAGGCACTACCTATACTTTATGATTTAATTCAAAATGAAGGCCTAAGCTTAGGTACTAGTTGTGGTATCAATATCGCTGGAGCAATAAGAATGGGTAAAGAATTAGGTCCTGGTAAAACTATCGTTACAATTCTTTGTGATAGAAGTGATAAATACGCAACTAAAATGTTCAATAAAAAATTTTTAGAAGAAAAAGGTCTGCCAGTACCTAATTGGTTTTAGATATAAATTTTATCAGCTAATCCGTAACAAAGTATTGCACTCAACAAGGTTAAAATACCTGGTGCGATAATTCCTTCATTAGATGTTTGTGGTGTATGACCTAACTTGTTGATTTTAATATTGTATATTCCAACAATAAAAGCTGACAGGTTTTGTAAAAATACTAAATTAAAAAATGCCCATGTTCCTTGAAGTCCATCTGGTCTAATAAAGCCAACCCATATAGCCATTGCAACTGCACCTATAAACAATGATCCAAAAAATCTTGTCATTCCTGCACCTGTATCGTCGATGCCAAATTTATCTAAAAATTTCTTTGTAGCAAAAACTGTCTGGTATGCATAAACAGCAAAAACAATAAAATGTACTAGGAATACAATTAAATAAAAAATTCCATTAAATTTTTCGATCATATTAAAACGTTATCAAAAATTAAAATTAAATTAAACAATTAATTCAACAATTTTTACAGTCTAATAATGCATATCTGTCGCGCGATATTAACACAAGAGACTCCTCAATAAAAATGTAACAATCATTGGTTACGGTTCGTTTATTTAGAAAGGAATATTATGAAAAAAATAATACTAGCATTAATTTTTACATTAATGTCAATGTCTTCAGTATCATTTGCAGATGGTCATAGTGGAAAAATTAGTCTTGCTGGTTTTTTTGTTGGCGATGCTAAAGCTATTGTAGATGAAAAAGGAAACATCATGACTTTTACATATGAAGGTCTAAGTGGATTTAATGCAATAGAAGGTACTTCGTTTGGTGATAATTCATCACATCATTGTATAGGTGCAGGAACAATTCCAGGTAAAGGTTTTGAAATGGGTCACTGTAAAATAATGTTTATAAATGGTGACACAGCAATAATTTATTATGAAATAAAGTTAGGTTACTCAATGGAAGGTACTTTTAAATGTATCAGTGGTACAGGTAGATATGAAGGTATCGAATGCAGTGGAACTACGGGTTACACACAAATTAAGCCTGCTCAGGAAGGTAAAATTCATGCAACGAATTATTACAGGGGCACTTATACATTAAAAAAATAGTAAAATAATATGAAAAAAACACTTTGTTATTTAGTAATATTGTTTACTCCAATGGTTTGTTTTGCGGATGGACATTTAACTGAAGACCAAAAAAAGAAAACAATTGGATGTGCAGGAATTTACTATTCAAATAGTATGATTTCACAGGCCGAACTAGAATTAGATAAAATTGTGCATTCTTTCGCTGCTAAGAAATTTTTAAGTTCTTACTTGGTTAAAGAAGGTGTGAACGAAGATAACCTTAATAAGGAACTAATAAAGATTGTTGATGAGCGTTACGGTAAACCATACGAGGAAAATATCACAAAAGAATGTGATAGTTTTATCTATAAATTAATCCCTAATTCAAAAGTTGAAATTGATAAATTAGTTAGATCAGGGATATACTAAAAAAAAGGAGAAAAAAAATGAAAGATATATTGGTAGTAGGAAAACTAAAAGAAGGAGCCTTTGAAAAATTTATGGGCTTCATGCAGTCAGATGAAGGTATGACAGAAAGAAAAAAAGTTGCAGATGTTACTAAAACAATTGCAAGTGTTTCACCTGATAAATCAACTGTAATGTTTAAAATTGTAGTTCATGACATGGCAGCACTTCATTCATTTATGGATGGATCAAATCCAGTTTCAAAACCTGTATTTGATGAAGTAATGAATGGTTATGAAATTTACGAGTTAGCTAAAGTATAGTAGAAGACTAAGGCTACACATGCTGACTAATCTCTGCTAAACTTAGTAATTAAATTGTAAGTAACGAGGAGAAAAAATGGCTGGAATAGAAGTTAAAAGTTTTGATAAAGCAGATGAAGTAAATGATAATTTTAATAATGCTAAAATTGAAGCTGTCAAAGTTGGAAACCAAAGATTGATGAAACTTACTTTGCAACCTGGTTGGCAATGGTCAAAAGATATAAAGCCAACAGTTGGTGGTGATAGCTGCCAAGCAACGCATATAGGAATTATAATTTCTGGAGCTGTTTGTGCAAAACATAATGATGGAACTGAACTAACTTATAAAGCTGGTGATGCATATTCAATACAACCAGGTCATGATGGATGGGTTGTAGGAGATAAGCCAGCAGTAGTATATGAGTTTCATGGAATGTGGGGTGAATAAAAAAAAAGGAAAACTATGTCTATATTAGAAAAATACAGTGCTGCACTGAAAAATAAAGATGAAGCGGTAATGAATGAGCTTTTGCATGATGATTTTAAATTCACAATGCACAAGTCAGGAAATGTTTTAACTAAAAGTGATGTTATCAAATGGGCGATGAGTGGTGATATTAATCAAGATAAGGTTAGAATTGTTTATGAAAATGACGAAGTAGGTATTCACCATGCATTTGTAACATTTAATGATGGTAATGTTGAGGCGGTAATGGCAGTTTATAAATATGATAATGGAAAAATTGTCAGTTTAGAAACTGGTGCTACACCAATACCAAAATAAGTGAGTGAAATTGATTTTTATTTTTCGATAGGAAGCACATATACCTATCTATCCGTAACTAGAATACTTGATGTTGAAAAACAACATCAAGTAAAATTTAACTGGAAACCTTTTTCAGTAAGAGCAATCATGAAAGAGATGAACAATATCCCATTTCCAAAGGATAAAATGAATAAAGTTAATTACATGTGGAGAGATATTGAAAGAAGAGCTGAAGGTTATGGTTTTTTTGCTAAAACGCCAGTTCCCTATCCATTATCAGAATTTGATTTAGCTAACCAAATTGCAATACTTGGTTTTGAAAAAGGTTGGGGAGAAAAATTTGTTATTCTTACTTATAAAAAATGGTTTCAGGAAGGTAAAGAACCAGCTATCGAACCAAGTATTTTGGAAGTTTGCTCAGAATTAAATCTGGATAAAGATCAAATAATCTCTGAAGCAAAATCTTCAGATATAGAAACAAAATATAACAAAAACACAAACTCAGCTCGAAAAAATAAAATATTTGGCAGCCCATCTTTTATTGTAAAAAATGAACTCTTTTGGGGAGATGATAGAATGGAAGATGCTATTAAATGGTCTCTTAAATAATTCTATATATTCTCCTTAAATTCATTTAAAGTCTCGAGATGAGTCTTGCAACTTCATATTTATTTTTAGGTATTGCTGTTTTTCTAGGAGTTACTTCAAATAGTTTCGCAAAAAGTGCCGAAGGATTTACTCTCCTTGTTCCAAGTATAATTACTGCAATAACCATTGTTTTGTGCATGTATGCTCTTTCATTGGTAATGAAAAATATTCCAATGGGAATTACTTATGCTTCCTTTGCAGGTTTAACAATAATTGCAACTGTTATTGTTGGAGTAATTAGATTTAATCAAGTGCCTAATTTATACTCATTAATTGGTTTGGCTTTTATTATTGTTGGTGTTTTAATGGTCAACCTGTTAGGTAATAATTAGTTATGATTAATAAAAAATATGCACAACCCTTATTTATGATTTTAATGTCGTTGGGTATGAGTGTTATAATGAGTGGTGTTGTTGTGGCTGTAAATACAGGTGTTTCAGATGGTTTCTTTTTTAGATGGGGATATTCTATGATGTTTGCATATCCTATTGCTTTAATTGCTGCATTTACAATGGCTCCAATAATTAGACCATTAGTTAATAAAATTGCATCAAAAGAATAACCATGAAACCTTTATTGGGATATTTATTTTTAGCTATTGGTATTTCTTTTGGTATTGCTTCTAATAGTTTAGCTAAAATTTCTGAGGGATTTACCAAGCTTACACCATCAGTTTTATGCATATTGTTTATGTGTATTACGATGTTTTCAATTGCAAAAGCAATGCACGCTCTTCCTGTTGGTTTTGCTTACGCAACCTATAGCGGCTTAACAGTAACTGGAGTTGTTCTTTTTGCGGTATTAAAATTTAATCAAGTACCTAATCTTTATGGAATAATTGGAATTATTTTAATTATTATTGGAGTAATAATGGTTAATTATCTTGGACGACTAAACTGATACTTTTTTAAAATCTCTGGAAGCTCATGTCTTCCGTCTTCATTCAACGGTAACTCATATTCATCAACTACTGTGCTGGTATCTAAAGGTGAATATAAATGAGGATACATGTCTCCGTTTGATGCCTGTTCCCACAATAAATGTTCAAGCTTAAAAGCATTTACTCTTAACAAGACTAGATTTTGTTTTTTGGGGTAATGTTTATTTAAAGTTTCCTCTACCTGATCCTCTTCAGAAAAGTGAATATATCCATCTTTAAGATCTTTTTCTGACCCACCATAAGTTCCAGATTTTTTGGCCTTTTCCCACTCATCTTTATCTATAACTTTGAAAATAAATTCTAAATTCATTTTACCAAGAAGAGTTTGGACCTTTTAAGAATTCTAATTCTTCTTCAGTAGACTCTCTTCCTAAAATTTCATTTCTATGAGGATATCTATGGAATTGTCTGATTGCTTTTGTATGATCTTGCCAAAATTTTTTTATCTCATTGTATCCTTCGTGCTCTCTTAAATATTTATTTAATAAGTAATATGCCATGTCATGATCACTGATTTCCTCACTATGAATTAAAGGTAACAACATAAAAAATCTTTGATTTACATTCATAGCTTCTAAATAACCTGAATAAACCGCGTCGTTTACAATCAATCTAGTTTTTTGATCTTGAGCAAAAGCTTTTTTATCATTTCTAAACATATTTCTTGAAAACTGATCAAATAAAATAACTAATGCAAGACAACTCATAGGGTTATCTTGCCAATCATCATATTCATTTTGACAAGCAAGTTCATAATCTTCTAAAAAATTATCTTTAATTTTTTGATCAAACTTTTCATTTTTTTTAAAACGCATTTCAGAAGGAGTCTCTTTAAACCAGAAATCTAAAATTACTTGTGCTCTTTCGGGGATCATTTAGCTACTGGCTTTAATAATTTTAAAACTTTTTGATGATTTTGTTTGTTATTAGAAACAAGTATATTTCCACCTAATACAGGGTTTTTATTATCCCAGGTAGTTATTATTGCTCCTGCTGCTCTCACAATTGGTATCAATGGGTGAATATCCCAAATCTTATTTGCACACTGGGCAACTATTTCAATTCTACCCTCTGCCAATTGACAATATGTCAATGCATCAAAACAAGGAAATTGCATTCTTTTTATAAACTTTTTAATTTTTAATTGTTGTTTCAAAGATAAGTGATGATGAAATGCAGCTGCAAGTTTTGCGTTTGTAAAATTTAGCTTGGTATTAATTTTTAATTTTCTTTTTTTATTATTCTCAAAAACATACGCTGAGTTTTTGTTCAAGTTTAAATAATATTTCTTCATTTTTGGAAAATTAGCCAGTCCTAAAACAGGCTCTCCATTGTAATTTAATGAAATGAGATTGCTCCAACTAGGATTACCTACAACATATGATCTAGTTCCATCAATTGGATCAATCACCCAAGAAAATTCACTTTTTGTATTTTTGTGACCATATTCCTCACCTATAATTTGGTGATTTGGGAATTTTTTTGAAATTTTAGATCTTATGAATTTTTCAAATGCTTTGTCAGATGTTGTTACAGGATCGTAACCTTTGCCTTTCATCTTATTTGTTATCTTAAATGGCTTATCTAACTTAGTGTAATAAAACTTAGTTAAATCTTTAGCAAGTTGATTTAAAAAACTTGCATATATTGGATATTTTTTTGTATCAAATTTTTTCACAATGAACTCTTACTATTTAATTTATGTTGATTAAAGTTAAATTTTAAATAATCCTTAGCATACTATTATGAAAATTGAGCTAGTTGAAAATAAGGTTTATTTTAATAACGGGTCTGAAAAAAAAGAAATTCACCCATTCTGGTTAAGAGAAAGAGTTAATGGTGAGGAGTATTTAGATAAAGGAACTCAGCAAAGACTTTTTGATCCTACCTTTTTAAGTAATGATATTTCAATAAATAAAGCAAAACTTAATGAAAAATACTTAGAGGTTGATTTTAATGATGGTGTTAATTCAAAATTAGAAATTGATAAAATTACATCTGAATTTTCAAAAGAAGATATTGTAATAAAATCTATTGAAAAAAACAAATGGGATTCCTCTTTAAAAAATATAAAAAATTTTGAATACCAAGAAAATTTTTACGAAAGTAAAGAGATGCATGATCTACTCGTTTCATTTTACAAATATGGTTTTGTAATAATTAAAAATATTCCAACATCTAAGAATTATATTGTGGAATTTGCAAATTCTATAGGCAGTGTTCGAAGAACAAATTTTGGTGAATATTTTAATGTAAAATCTAAACCTGATCCAAACGATCTTGCTTATACTTCATTAGCATTAGCACCTCATACTGACAATCCTTATAGAAATCCTGTACCATGTATTCAAATTTTACATTGTATAGAAAGTAAAGTTTCAGGTGGATTATCAACATTGGTGGATGGTTATACAGTTACTGAAGATTTAAAAAATCAATACCCAGAATTTTATAAAATTTTAACTGAAGTAAAAGTTAGATTTAGATTCATAGACAAAGAAGTAATTTTAGAGACTATCTCTCCTTTGATTGAACTAAATGAAGATAAGAGTTTCAAGCAGGTAAGATTTAGTCCTAGATTAGACTATGTTCCAATTTTAGAAAAAGAAAAATTAGATCTTTACTACCAAGCAAGAAAAAAAATATCTGAAATGTATAATTCAGATAAATATAGAATTGAGTTTAAACTCGAGCCAAAAGACTTAATGATGATGGATAATCATAGACTTCTCCATGGTAGAACAGCTTATGAGACAAAAGAAGGTGAAAGATTTTTACAAGGTTGTTATATTGATTACGATAGTACTGAGGGTAAACTTAGACACTTAAAAAGAAAGTTTAATCTTTAAACAAATTTTCTATTTGCGCTTCAGCCTCTTTAATTGATTTTTCATAATCTAGTGCCATTTGGTCTGCACTAATTATATCTACTTTTTCTATACCAAAAAAGTTAAGAATAAATTTTAACCAAGGAGTTAAAAAATCTTCTGAACTATTTAGTTTTGTTCCTCCAGAAGTAATAACTAGATATGCATGTTTGTTTTTTAACAATCCCTCTCTTCTACCATTTGGTTTAAATCTAAAAGTTTCGCCTATTCGAGCAGCTAAATCCGACCAAGCTTTAAGAGTTGCTGGCGGTCCATAATTATAAATTGGTGCTGAAATTATTATAATATCACTCTCTTTTAATTCTTTTACAAGCTTGTCGGAAAGCTCAAACATTTTTTTATGTTCTTCTGTTTGGTCTTTTTCATCAATATTCATTCCAGATTCTGTAAGCCCACTTACAAAAAGCATCTCATCATCTAAATCTCTATAAATTACTTCATCTTCTGGTTTTTTAATTTTATCTAAAAGTTTTTTTGCTAAAGCTCTTGATGTAGAGCCTTTTTTTCTAGCACTGGAATCTATTTGATAAATTTTCATTAATACTTTTTATCCGAATTTTTGCATAAATGGAAAGATTTCAATTATATAAAATCCTATTGCTTGTAATTGATTAGTTAAAATTAAAATACCTGTAACTAAAAGAGTTATTCCACCAATTTTTGAAATTAAATTTATGTTTTTCTTAAAATTTTTAGAAAATAATAAGAACCTTTGAATTAAGTATCCAGACAAAACAAAAGGAATAGCAAGACCTAATGAATAAGAAATTAACAGGATTACAGCTCTTGATAAAGTTTCTTCAATAGATGCTAAAGCTAAAATTGAACCTAAAATAGGACCAATACACGGTGTCCAGCCAAAACCAAAAGCAACACCTATAACATATGGAAAAAGAATATTTCTTGATTCTTTTGCATCAAACCTTTTTTCAAAATTTAAATATGGAATATTGATAATTCCAATTAATTGAAGAGAAAAAATTATAATAATTATTCCGGCTGAAATTCTTAACACTTCTGAATTTTGTAATAGCGCCTGTCCCAAAAAAGATGCTGATGCACCTAAAAGAACGAATACAGTTGAGAACCCTAAACAAAATAAAATTAATGGAAAAAAATTGATTTTTTTTTGATTTAAAATTTCTTGTAAAGATTGGCCAGATATATAAGAAATATATCCAGGTATTAAAGGTAGAACACATGGAGACAAAAAACTTATAAGTCCTGCTCCAAAAGCAATTAAGTATTCAAACATTTATCCAGTATTTTTCATTGCTGCAGAAATACCTGCAATCGATGTCATTAAAGCATCTTCAAGAAATTTTTTATCTAAATTTTTATATTTTTTATTTGTTAATTTATTCATTACATTTGCCTGAAGTATATTTAACATTTCTGTATAATTATTTCTTATAAATAAGGCTTTTCTAAATTTTTTCCTTTCTTTTACCACTTCTTTGGGGGTAATTTTATTGTGCAATTTGACCAATGCCTCAAATTGAAATCTTAATTTTTTACCAATTCTTTTTAGTGATGCATCGGCTAAATTATTTTCATAAATAACTGATATTTCTGGATCCACTTTGGAAATTACCATATCTAAAATATCCATCGTTGATACAAAGTATGGCCAATTTCTTTCCATGTCAGTCATTGTTCTTTTAAACTTTTTAATTGATCCGTACCTTAATGCTTCAGTTGTGCCAAGCCAAGCGGGTAACATTAATCTAATTTGTGTCCAAGCAAATACCCAAGGGATAGCTCTTAAACTTTGAATATTATCAACATTCTTTCTTTTGGTTGGTCTTGATCCAATTGCAAGTTTTCCTAGTGATTTATGTGGCGTAACTGTTTTGAAGTAACGGATAAAATCCTCACTTTGATTTAAATATTTTCTATATGAAGATGTAGAAATTTCTGACATTTTTTGAATTAATTCGCGCCAATTAGTTTTTGATCTTGGTGGAGGATTTAAAGAAGCATCCATTACAGAACCGATATAGCTACAAAGATTATATTCAGCTAAAGGTTTGTATCCATACTTTTGTTGAATCACCTCACCTTGATCAGTAATTCTTATTTTGCCATTAACTGTTCCTGAAGGTTGTGATTTTAAAGTAGCCTGAATAGGTCCACCTCCTCTTCCTGGAGATCCTCCCCTTCCATGGAAGAAAACAAGATCTATTCTATATTTTTTAGCTAAACTTCTAAGCTCCTCTTGAAGTTTATATTGATGCCAACTTGCTGATAATTTTCCAGCATCTTTACTGGAGTCAGAATATCCAATCATTACTTCCTGCTTTGAATTAATCATTTTTCTATACCATGAAAGTTTGAATAAATTTGTCATTACAGCATCAGCATTTTTTAAATCATCCAAAGTTTCAAAAAGTGGTACAACTCTTAATAAATTTTTGTTTTGTGCCTGCATTTGTAAAAAATAAACAGATAAAATGTCAGATGCTGTTGAGGTCATTGATATTACATATGCACCTAGGCACTCTATTGGTGTTTTCGCTATCTGTTTGAAAGTATTCCAAACTTCTTTATTTTCTTTATCTTTTATTTTTATTTTATCTACAAAAAATTTTTTTTCTTTTATAGATTTATTTAATAATTTTACTTTCTCTATTTCAGTTAAAGAAGAATATTTTATATTTTTTTTCTTTTTAAAAATTTCGTTTAAAAGTTTTTCATGTCTATCTGCCTCTTGTCTTATATCTAATCTTGCTAAATTAATTCCAAAGCACCTGACTCTTCTCATTAAATCTAATAGGTCTGCATTTGCAATATACTCTCCTCTGTTTGCTTTTAATGATTTTCTTACTTCTCTTAATGGAAGAGTTATTTCATTTTTATTTTGAATTAATTTTTTTTCATCTAAATCTGCATCGTTATTTAAATGATTTTCAATCAATTGATGGGTTAGTCTTACTTTATCTCTAATTGGTCTCAAAAAAACTCTATAAGGTTCATAACTATTTCCTGTTGCTCTTTTAATTTTTGTAGAGCATTCTTCCATTGATAAATCTTGTATCAATTTAGTAAGTTCTCTCTCATATAATTTTGCAGCTTGCCATCTAGAAAATAAAATTACCTTCTTTGTAACTTCAGCTGTTACATTAGGATTTCCATCTCTATCTCCACCCATCCATGATCCAAATTGAATTGGATTAAAATCACGCGGTAAATCTTTCTTTAAATTTTTTCTGAATATGTCGTTAAGTCTTTTATAAACCTTAGGAATGGTGTCCCATAGACTATCCTCGATAACAGCTAAACCCCACCTCGCTTCATCTAATGGAGATGGTTTAGTCCTTTTTAGTTCATCTGTTTTCCATATTATTGCAATTTCCGAGTAAAGCTTTCTATCTAACTCTATAATCTTAGATGGATATTTTTTATAAAGATGTCTTTGCTCCATAATTTCAATTAAATTGGCATATTTTTGAATTAAAGTTCTTCTTTTTACTTCAGTAGGATGAGCGGTAAGCACAATACCTATATCAAGTTTTGTGGCTTGTTCGTAAATTTTTTTATCCGGAATTTTTTTATTTTTAAATAAACTTTCTATTATATCTTCAATGAAAAGATTTTGATTTTTACTTTTAAAATATGGATTTTGAAATTCATTTAACTTTCTAGATGCATCTAATGACTCAGCTAAATTCATTAAATTTAAAATATGTGAAAATGCTCTTGTTAATTTAAACGTATTTTTAGGAGAAAGTTTTTTTACTTCTTTCGAAATTTTTAAAAAAATTTTATTTTTATTTTTATCTGATAAAGTATTTTTTGATAATAATCTAAATTTTTCAACAATTTCAAAAAAAGCTGAACCTTCCTGATCTTTAATTACTCTTCCAAGAAAAGTTCCTAATAATCTAATATCTTCTCTTAAAAGCTTTGTAGGTATTCGCTCATAGTAAAGATCTCTTTTCTTCATTACTTAATATAAATTTTTTTTGTAAAACTCCTTTTGCGTTTGTTTTTACACTAAAAAAGAATCCTGAATATCTAAATTTTCGCAAATCTGCTTTGCTCATACCTTTTGTTGCTGTTGAAACGTAAAGTTCTTTAGTATTTTTACCTCCAAATGCACAATTAGTAATATTTTTTGCAGGAAACTGAATTCTATGAATTAATTTTGCTTTTTTGTTAAAAACAGAAATACATGCGCCATGGAAATGAGCTACCCATAAATTTTTATTTTTATCTAAGGTCATTCCATCTGGTGAACCCTCGTCGGGCGATAATTTTTTAAATATTTTTTTGCTGACTATTTTGTTATTTTTATTTATTTTAATTTTATAGATAGTTTTTTTTGGACTATCCGTATGATAAAAATTATACTGATCAATAAATGCTGGTCCATTAGTAATTCTATAATTTTTATCAACTTTTATTAATTTAAAATTTTTATCTAATTTATATAAAGAACCTTTTTCAATTTTTCTCTCTAAGTTGTCCATAGTGCCAAACCAAAGATTTCCAGCAGGATCTGTTTTTCCATCATTAATTCTATTTAGTTTCAAGTTTGGTTCTATCTTAATTGATTTTAAAATTTTTTTTGATTTTAGATTTTGAATTCTTAACTCACCCTGAAGGCCTAAAATAAAAATATGATCTTTGATATGAGCGATAAAACCAATTTCTTTATTTACTTTAAAAATTTTCTTTTTTTTATTTTTAATATTGAAAGAACAAATTTTCTTTTTTTTAATGTCTACAAAATAAATTGAATTATGTTCACCAACCCATAATGTTCCTTCACCTAAAGTACATCTTATTTTCCAAAGAGGTTTTGGTTCTGAGGTTTTTATTTTATTCATTTACTTCAAACTCCTTTATAAAATTTTCATCAGGATTAATTCCAATACCTACATTATCTGTTACTGATGCAAAACCATTATTGTTTTTAACTTGGTCTAAAATTGAAAACTCTTCCTTTGGCAAATCTGTTATAAAAATATTTTTTTCTGTTGTATCAAACTCAAGCATAGATTTAGATGGAAATAATCCACCTGGCATATCTGGTTGTGCTGTCAACAAATGAAGATTAACTGCGATACTAACTGCAGAGCCCCATACATGGTTAATTACTGGTATAAAATTTGCTTGCGCTAATGCTGCAACTTTTAAATACTCCGTAATTCCGCCAAGTCCACAAACCTCTGGTTGAGCTATATCAATACATTTATTTGATATTAATTTATTCCAGCCATATTTGGTAAATTCAGCTTCTCCTCCTGCAATACTAGTAGAGATTTTTTGTTTTAATTCTCTGTAACCCTCATAATCTTCAGGAGCCACAGGTTCTTCAAACCAATAAATATCAAGTTCATCTAAACCTTTTCCGACATAAAGAGCGTCTTTTAAATTATAAGCATGATTTGCATCAACCATTAATTTAAAATCTTTTCCAACAGTGTCTCTTACAGCCTGAACCAACTTTAAATCTTCGTTTGGACCTAATCCAACTTTCATTTTCATAGCTTTGAAATTTTTTGATTTTATTTGCTTAGATTCTTCTTTGAACAAGGCAATCAATTCATCAACTGATTTTTTTTGTAACATCATTCCATATCCATATACTGGAACTTCATTATTACATTTACCACCAACAAGTTGATAAAGAGGAGCATTTGTTTTTTTTCCAAGAATATCCCATAAGGCAATATCCACTCCTGATAATGCTTGAATTGGCATTCCCTTTTGACCACTATCTCTTAAAAGATTGTATACTTTTTGCCAGATGTGTTCTTTGTTTAAAGGATCTTCACCAATTACTAGAGGCTGTATAACCTTTTCAACAATAAACCTATTTGCTAATGCTATATTTCCAGGACCAAAACATTCACCCCAACCTGTTATTCCTTCGTCTGTTTTAACTTCAACAAGATGGGCTGTACGATGTTTATAATACTGTTGTGAGTAACCAAGTTCTTTTTCTAACTCATATCTAAGTACATGACTTTTAATAGAAGTTATTTTCACAATTAATTATAAAGCAACTACCTTAGAGTTTTGCTCTCCTAAGTTTTCTATTGATAATTTCATTGTATCACCGGCTTTCAAGAATTGTTGAGGCTTCATACCCATTCCAACACCTGGAGGTGTTCCGGTTGTAATTATATCACCAGCTTGAAGAGACATAAATTTACTTAAATAAGATACAATTACATCAACATTGAATATCATTGTGCTTGTATTACCTGTTTGCATTCTTTTTCCATTAACATCTAAACTCATCTTTAAATTGTTAACGTCTGCAATTTCATCTTTAGTAACAAAGTAAGGGCCAATTGGTCCATAAGTGTCATGGGATTTTCCTTTTACCCATTGACCCATTTTTTCAATTTGCCATTCTCTTTCACTTACATCATTAACCAAACAATAACCTAAAATATGATCTTGAGCTTGGCTTTCAGAAATATGTTTTGTTTCTTTTCCTATAATAATCCCAAGTTCAACTTCCCAGTCTAATTTTTTAGATCCAGTAACTATTTCAACGTCATCATTAGGTCCAACTATACAACTGGTAGCTTTCATAAAAACTATTGGTTCAGAAGGAACATCAGCTCCAGTTTCAGCAGCATGATCAGAATAATTTAATCCAATTGCAACAAATTTTCCTGGTTTAGTAATACAAGATCCTATTCGATCACTTGCAGATAATTCTGGTAAAGAAGATAAATCAGCACTTTGCAATTTCTCAATAGTCTCAAAATTTAAATGATCAGGATTTAAATCTTTAACATGAGAACTAATATCTCTAATTTTACCATCTTTATCTAAAACACCTGGTTTTTCGTTTCCTTTTTGTCCTACTCTTAATAATTTCATATTTATCCTTTTGTTGTTTAATTATATTGAAATTCCACCATCAACATGAATTGTACTTCCTGTTGTAAATGTTGCGTCATCACTAGCCAAATATACAGCTACAGCAGCAATTTCTTCTGCCGTACCTAATCTTCCCATAGGCTGTCTTGCTATAAAATCTTTTTTTGCTTGAACAGGATCTGGACTTTGATTTACCCTATCTTGCCAAGAAGGTGAATAAACTGTACCTGGCGCAATTGAATTACATCTAATATTTTGTTTGACGAAATCTGCTGCAATCGCTTTTGTTAAACCAATCACCGCACCTTTTGTTGTTCCGTAAACAAATCTATTTGGAAAACCTTTAAAGCTAGATGCGCATGAAGATATATTAATAATACTTCCACCATTTTGTTTGATCATTAAAGGTAAAATAGCTTTACACATAAAGTACATCGACTTTACGTTTACGTTAGAAGAAAAATCCCAATCTTTTTCATCACATTCCAATATTGTTCCATGATGAACAAATCCAACAGCATTAAATAAAACATCAACTCTATCTAGAGTTTTAGTAAATTCTAAAATTGCATTGTTATCTGTTGAGTCTAGCTTTTGCACTTTAATCTCAGGATATTCTTTGTTTAAATCATCTAAAGTTTTATCATTTAAATCAGTAGCAGTTACATGAGCACCTTCTTTTTGAAATGCTATTGCTGTTGCTTTTCCAATCCCTTGGCCAGCTGCTGTTACGAGAATTTTTTTACCTTCTAATCTTCCACTCATTTTTTATTTATCCTTTCGATTTCATTATAAAGTGAACTATGATCAGTGTTTCCATGACCATTATCGACAAGGGTTTTATACATTTCTTTCACTAAATTTGAAATAGGTAAATGTGTATTATATGAATTTGCACACTCTAAAATGTTATTCATATCTTTTAAATGAGTAGAAGTTTTACCTTTTGGACTAAAATCTTTATCTATCATTCTTTTTCCATGAGTTTGTAAAATTTTACTATCTGCCCAACCTCCAGAAAGAGCTTTAATTAATTTTACTGGGTCAGCTCCAGCTTTTTCACATAAAGTTATTGCCTCCGCAACCGCTCCTATTGTAACTCCTACCACAATTTGATTTGCTAACTTTGAAACTTGTCCACTACCAATTGGTCCAACTAAAGTTGGATTTCCCATAGCTTTTAAAATATTTATAGAATTATCAAAGACACTTTGTTCTCCTCCAACCATTATAGCTAATGAAGCTTCCTCAGCTCCAATTGTTCCTCCTGAAACCGGTGCATCTAAATAATTTACATTTTTTGATTTTAGACTATTTCCATATTTTGTTGCTGTCGTTGGTTTAACCGAACTCATATCAATAACAGTTGATCCAGATTTTAAATTTTCTAATAAATCTGAATTACTCATTATTGCATCAACAGCACTATCATCTGTTAACATTGTAATAATAAAGTCATTATCTTTAACAACTTCACCTAATGTTTTTGATATTTCAGCACCAAACTCTTTCAAAGGTTCTGCTTTATTAATTGAACGATTGAATACTTTTAGTTTAAAATCTGATTTTAATAAATTTTTAGCCATTGGCAGGCCCATAAGACCTGTTCCAATAAAGCCTATTTTCATCATGGTTTCGGTTTAAACTCGTGGAAGTTTTGTGTCATTGCTTCAGGGAAAAACATAACACAAGCTAATACAATTAACTGAATTACTATAAATGGAGCAAAACCTCTAAATATATCTGTTAATGAAATATGTGGAGGAGCAACTGATTTTAAATAAAAGGCGGCGGGTCCAAATGGTGGACTTAAAAATGAAACTTGCATATTTACACAAAATAATATTCCAAACCAAATTGGATCAAATCCAAGAGCTATAACTATTGGTAAAAATACAGGCATTGCTAACAATACAATTCCAACCCAATCCATAAATGCTCCCATAATCAAAAACATAATCTGCATCATGAAGATTAAATACATTGGTTTTAAATCATAAGCCAAAATAGTTTCTGCAACATATTTAGGACCTCCAGCAAGAGAATAAGCACCTGCTAAAACTGTAGCACCAAAAGTAATAGTTAAAATAGTTCCTGATGCTTTGAAAGTTCTTGTTAATGCATCTTTAAATAAAAACCATGTAAGTTCTTTTCTTGCAAAAATAATAATTAATGTAGCAACCACTCCCATACCAGCTGCTTCAGTAATTCCTGTTATTCCAGAATAAATTGAACCTAATACAATGATTACTATACCGATTGGAGGTAAAAGACCTGGTAGGTATGACATTTTTTCTTTTAAAGTTAAAGCAGGCTCATCACTTAAAGGTGCCAAATGTGGTTGTAATCTTGTTCGAATTAAAATGTATGTAATAATTAAACCTGAAATCATTAAACCAGGAACAATAGCTTCTTGGAATAACATCGTAATAGAAGTCTCTGTCGTTAATCCATAAATAATTAAAACAATTGAAGGTGGTATCATTGTTCCCAAAGATCCTGATGCACAAATAATACCGATCGACATATCCTGATCGTATTTTAATCTCAACATTTGAGGCAGTGCAATCAAACCTAATAAGACTATTTCTCCACCAATAATTCCACTCATCGCCGCCATAATGGTTGCCATGATGGCTGTAACGACACCTACTCCACCTCTAGTCTTTCTTAACCACGCATTTAAAGCATCATAAAGATCTCTTGCGATGTTCGAACGTTCGAGCAAGGAGGCCATAAATATAAATAATGGAACAGATAAAAAGGAATAAGTGACAACAAGAGAATAGTATCTTGAAAGTAATATGCCTAATGCATGCTCACCTATGTATAAAAAAACTAGTACTGCACCCATAAAACCAGATGCAAATCCCATTGGAACACCTATAGATATAAGCAATAACAATCCTACTATAAGTATTATCGAAAGTGATCCTATATCCATATTATTTTAATTCTTTAGAAGGGTCGTATTGTTTTTCCTTAGGATTTCTCCAATCAATAATTAAATTATTTACAGATTGAACAGCAATAAGAAAAACACATAAAAGTGTTAGTGGCTTCATAGTAGCAGGAATTGGTGGATCCCAATAAGTTGCAAATCTTTCCCAATTTATAAATGATCTGTATGCATCTTCCATACCCCCATAAATTACAGCTGCTGCGAAAAGAACAATAATTATAGTACTGATTAGATCAAAAATTCTCTGTGTTGGTCTACCAACCCAATCATACAATAATACTATTCTAATGTGGCTTCTTAATCTTGTTGCATATATTCCGCCAACTAAATAACAAACACCAGCAAGCCATAGACATAGTTCATTTGCCCACAAAGTTGGTTTAAACAATATATATCTCATAAAAATTTCGTACATCATCACAATTACAATTACAGGAATTAAATATTTAATTGTGTGACTTAAAAATAAGGAAACTCTATCTATCCAATTTATTGGAAAATCATCTTTACTCGCAACTTTTTCATTTTGTTCTTGTAATTCTTTATCGATCATTGCGTAAAAATTTAAGTAATTCGAAGGGCCTTTTAAGGCCCTTCAAAATTTTTTTTATTACATGATACCGTTAGCTTTCATATAAGCTTTGTGTATCTCGATAAGTGCCGCAGCTTCTGGAGATTTAGTCTTCCATTCTTCCCAAGCAGCTAGAGCAGCTTGTCTGAATTTAAGTCTATCTTCTCTAGACCAGTCGTGAAGAGTAACACCCATTTCATTTAAAGCTTTAACAGCTTCAGCGTTTTTTCTTTCAACTAAGCTAGTGATAGTTCTTCCAGCAATTTCTATTGCTGCTAACATAGCACCTTGCTCATGTTTCTTTAACTTCTTCCATACTTTCGTATTACAAGCTAAGTGGTCAGCTGGCATAGAGTGGAAACCTGGGTATGTAGCATATTTATTTTGCTCATAGTGTCCACCAGCATAGTTAGTAGCTAAAGATGAGTAGTCAGCACCATCGATTAGACCAGTTTGTAAAGCAGTTGGAACTTCACCAAAGTCCATTACGATTGGCTTAGCACCTAATGCTGTAAAGATCATACTTTCCATTCCTGGAGGTGATCTAAATTTGAAGTCTTTCAATGAAGCAACATCTGGGATTGGTCTGCTAGATATTAAAGACTCATGTCCTGGTATCCACCAACCAATTAATGTCATTCCATATTTGTTATAAAGTGCATCAACAGCTTCTTGAGCTCCTGGGAAATTCAAGAATTCATATTGTTGATATGGATTATCGTATCCACCCATTACATCACCTGCGAATTGAAACGCTGCATTTTTACCAGTTTGGTAACCAGCACCAGTCATATCACAATCGATAATTCCAGTTTGTGCAGAGTTAAACACCTCAGCAGATTTACCTGTTACTGATGATGAGTAGAACATTTCTACTTTTAAGCTTCCGCCAGAAAACTTCTCTACGTTTTTAGCGAATTGAGCAGCAACTTCACCGTTTGGTGAACTAGCTGTAAAGTGTGTTTCAATCTTTAAAGTCTTTGCATTTGCAGAGCCAAATAAAGCAACTGAAACAATAGCTACAGCTGCTATAGTTTTAGATATAAGTTTAAACATTATCTTCCTCTCGTTTATGTTTTTTTGAAAGTTAATCATAAATGAATTTTGAGATCAATAATTTCGTTTAACTTTTATATATAGAAATTATATATATTTATTGAACAGACAACTTATAGTTGTTCTAAACTACTTCTGAAATAAGAGGTTTTTTATTAAAAAAACAATAGATATTATCAACAGCCATCATACTCATAGCTAATCTTGTCTCGTGTGTTGCGCTCCCAATATGTGGTAAAACGAAACAGTTATCTAATTTTAAATATCTTTTGTCTAAATTTGGTTCATTGTTAAAAACATCTAAACCTGCTGCATAAATTTTTTTATTTTCTAATGCATCTATCAATGCATCATCATCAATGGTTGATCCTCTTGAAGTGTTTATAACTACAGCATGTTTCGGTAACAAACTAATTGTTGAAGAATTAAGAATATTTTTAGTCTCAGCAGTTGCAGGTGTATGTATACTAACAAAGTCACACTCTGGTAGCATAGTTTTAATATCAGAAAAATACTTTGCACCATCTTCCAGATCATCAGAAAGTTTGTTTCTATTGTAATAAATTATCTTCATACCAAATGCCTTAGCAGATTTTGCAGCCATTCTTCCAATACGACCCATTCCAATGATACCTAAGGTTTTGCCAGTAACAGAATTTCCAATCATAAATTTAGTTAAATCTGGTTTTTGATTTTTCCAATTGTCTGCTCTGACTAAATTATAGGCTTCACCAATTCTTCTAGATGCAGCTAAAATCAAAAGTATAGTGGTTTCAGCTACTGCCTCATTTAACACATTGGGAGTATTTGTTACTTTAATTTTTTTTTCTTCAGCAGATTTAATTGAAATATTATCGTAACCAACTCCAACTTGAGCTATAATTTTTAATTTCCCATTTAAATTGTTAAAAAAATTTTCACTAATTTTATCAAAACCTGTTGAAATCATTCCGTCATAATCATTAACAATTTTTATTAATTCACTTTCTGGAATGGGTTCATCTTTTGAATTAAGAGTTACTTCAAATTCTTTTTTGAGTTTTTCCTCTGCTAAATCTGAGATTTTTCTAGAAACTAATATTTTTGGCTTCATATTAGTGAGAATCTCTTGGTAAACCTTTAGTATGTGATACGTCTAAATATTTACCTCGAGAATTAATACATGCACCATCATCCAATTGACCAACAGTATTTCTAAATATTTCCTGCCAAGGAGTTTGATTATTTGGTTTAAATACTTTTTTATTTTTTCTTCGTTTTTTAAATTCAGCTTGAGAAATTAATAAATCAACTCTTCTTTTGTTTAAATCTATTTTGATTTTATCGTAAGTTTTAACAATTCCTAGATCTCCACCTACTGCAGACTCTGGTGAAACATGTAAAATTGATGGACTCTCTGATGTTCCACTTTGTCTTCCATCACCCAAAGTTGGTAGATGTCTTATTCCTTTTTTTAATAATCTGTCTGGTGGTTGCATGTTAACCACTTCAGCTGATCCAGGATAACCAACAGGTCCGCAACCTCTAATAATTAATAGAGAGTTTTCATCTATCTTTAACTTCTTATCATTAAGTCTTTTATGATAATCCTCAGGACCATCAAAAACTATAGCTTTACATTCAAAAACATTTGGGTGTTTAGGATTTGATAAATATTGATCTCTAAATTCTTTACTGATTACAGATGTTTTCATAATAGCAGATGAGAAAAAGTTACTTTTCATAACTAAAAAACCAGCTTTTTCAGTCAATGCATTCTTAAATGATTTAATTACTTTGTTATCTACATCAACTTTCTTTCTTAAATTTTCTCCTACAGTCTTTCCTGTAACAGTTTTAATTTTAGTATGAATTTTTTTGTTTTTAATTAATTCTTTCATTACCGCAGGTATTGCTCCAGCTCTATGAAAACTTTCCATTAAGTATTCTCCTGCAGGTTGGCAATTTACTAATAAAGGAATGTTGTGCCCAAGTTTTTGCCAATCGGAAAGATCAAATTTAATTCCCATATGTTTTGCAATAGCACTTAGATGAGCTGTGCAATTACTAGATCCACCAATAGCACTTGCAACAACTACTGCGTTTTCAAAAGCTTTACGTGTCATAATTTTTGATGGGGTTAAATCTTCATGAACCATTCCAACGATTCTTTTTCCTGTTTCGTAAGAAATTTGTTCTCTTTCCCTATAAGGAGCTGGAATAACAGCACCCCCTGGTAAAGACATACCTAACGCTTCAGCAACAGAGTTCATTGAAGAAGCTGTTCCCATTGTATTACAATGTCCAGCACTTGGGGCAGAGGATGCAACCATATCCATAAATTCCTCATATTTAATTTCTCCTTTGGCTAACATTTTTCTTGCTTCCCAAACTACCATTCCTGAACCAGCTAGTTTTCCTTTGTAAACTCCATCTAACATTGGACCACCTGATAAAACTATTGCAGGAATATTTACTGTTGCAGCTGCCATCAAAGCTGCTGGCGTGGTTTTATCACATCCTGTTGTTAAGATAACTCCATCAATTGGGTATCCATACAAAACTTCCACTAGTGACAAATAAGAAAGATTTCTATCTAACATTGCTGTCGGTCTTTTTCCAGTTTCTTGAATTGGGTGAGTAGGAAATTCCATTGGTATGCCACCTGCTCTTCTAATTCCATCTTTTATTCTTTTGCTCAAAGACATGAAATGTCTATTGCATGGAGATAGATCACTGCCAGATTGCGCTATTCCTATAATTGGATTACCAGATTGTAATTCTTTTCTTGTAAGACCATAATTTAAATACCTTTCTAGATATAAGGCCGTCATGTCAGGGTTTTTTGGATTATTGAACCACTGTTGACTTCTGAAACTCTTTTTTCTTTTTTTAGGCATAATTTAAATAATGGTTTGTTTAAGTTATTGGTTATATAATAAATTTATGAATAATCTAATAGTTTTAAACAAGAATGACAATGTGGGCGTTAGCCAATTTATTATTCCTGAAAAAACTAAAATTGAAGGTCATGAGATCAGCACTATTGATCCAATCCCTTTTGGACATAAAGTTTGTTTAAAAACTATTAAAAAAGGTGATCCAATCATAAAATATGATCAAATTATTGGATTTGCTTTAGATGATATTAAACCAGGACAACATGTTCATTCTCATAATTTAGAATTTAGAGAATTTAAAAGAGATTTTAAAGTTACAGATAAAAAACATGTTATTGATGAAAAAGCAGACACCTTCTTTAATGGAATTTTAAGAGATAATGGACAGGTTGCTACCAGAAATTACATTGGAATTGTAAGTACTGTAAATTGCTCAGCTACTGTCACTAAAATGATAGTTGAGAGGATTAAATATTCTGACATTTTAAAAGATTACCCAAATATTGATGGCATAGTTCCAATTACTCACTCAACAGGATGTGGAATGAATACAGAAAGTGAAGGAATGCAAATTTTTCAAAGAACTATAGATGGATTTAAAAATCATCCCAATTTTTCTCATGTTTTTGTTATAGGTTTAGGATGCGAATGTGCCCAAGTCAGTTTGTTTGATGAATCATTAAAAAAACATAACCGAATTCATTTTCTAACAATCCAAGATGAAGGTGGAACAAAAAAAATAGTCGAAAAAGTGTTATCTCAAATTAAAAATTTGCTTTCAGAAGCTAATAATGTTCAAAGAACTTCACAACCAGTAAGTCATCTAACTTTAGCTCTTCAATGTGGTGGTTCAGATGGATATTCGGGAATAACTGCAAATCCTGCACTAGGAATTGCAGCAGATCTCTTAGTTAAAAAAGGTGGAAGTTCAATTTTATCCGAAACTCCAGAGATTTATGGAGCTGAACATTTATTAATTAATAGAGCAAGCTCACAAGAGACTGCTGATAAACTTATTAAAAGAATTGAATGGTGGAAACATTATACTTCAATTAATAATAGTTCTATGGACAACAATCCTGCACCAGGAAATAAAAAAGGCGGTCTAACAACCATATTAGAAAAATCCTTAGGTGCTGTTGCAAAAGGAGGAAACTCTATCCTTCAAGATGTTTTACACTATGCTGAACCTTTAAAAAATAAAGGTTTTAATTTTATGGATTCTCCTGGTTATGATCCTGTATCTGTAACTGGTCAAGTTGCATCAGGTGCTAATGTTATTTGTTTTACAACAGGACGTGGATCTTGCTTTGGCTGTAAACCAGTTCCAAGTTTAAAACTTTCAACAAACTCAGCGATGTTTGAAAGAATGTCAGAAGATATGGATATTAATTGTGGCACAATTGCTGAAGGAAAAGAAAAAGTTGAAGAAGTTGGTCAAAAAATATTTGAATTAGTTGTAAATACTGCTTCAGGGAATAAATCAAAAAGTGAAATCAACGGCTACGGTGACGAGGAGTTTAATCCTTGGCAAGTTGGCGTTGTAATGTAATTTATTTTTCCTGTGCCTCAACAAACATCCTTAATTAACGTAATTTTATTAGCCGCTGGTGGTTTTTTTATGTTTGTTTGTATGGACTCTACAGCAAAATATCTTGGAACAGTAATGCCAGTTACTCAGGCAATTTGGGGAAGATTTTTTTTTCACTTGGTATCTTTAATTATATTTTTTTTAATTTTTAAGCCAAAAGTAAATTTAAAAAAAAATTTTAAAGTCCAAATAATTAGATCGATATTAATGGTTACTGCAACCTCTTTTATGTTTTATTCTTTACAGAAATTTGACTTGGTAGATATTTATGTCGTTTTCTTTACAGCTCCTTTAATCGTTTCACTACTTTCAGCATACTTCCTAAAAGATATATTAAGTACAAAAGGTATACTTTTAATGTTATTGAGCTTTGGATCGATTGTTTATTCACTAGGTCCAAGTATGAGAATATTTAGTTTAGATTTAATATTCCCTATTGTTCCTCCAATTTGCTGGGCTCTTTATCAATTTTTTACCAAAGTTGTATCAGGCGATAACGATCCATTTGCTGCTATATTTTATACTTCAATTTTAGGTGCAATAATTTTTAGTATTTTTATATTTTTTAATTGGGTGCCATTAGAGAAAAATATCTTTTGGCTTTATTTAGTTATTCTTGGTGTGGCAGGTTTTGTAAGTCATTCTTTGATTATATACGCAATACAACTTTCTAATTTGTCATTTGTAACTAATTTTCAATACTCACAATTAGTTTGGTCTACAATTATTAATTTCTTAATTTTTGGTGTACCGTTTGATTATAATAAAATTGTTGGTGTAATAGGAATTATTGTTTTTGGTATAATGTTCATAAGAACAGAGGGTAAAAAGAAAAGTTAAATAGTGAGGTTTAAATGAAAAATATAGGTTTTATTGGTGTTGGGTATATGGGCTATGGAATAGCTAAAAATATTTTAAAACATAAAAATAAGCTTTTTGTCATTGCTAATAAAAATAGAAAACCAATTGAGAAAATTATTAGCGATGGAGCTGAAGAAGTAAAATCTTTTGAAGACTTTTCTAGTAAAAATTTAGATGTGATGTTTATGTGTGTTACCAACACTCCTATAGCAAAATTAATTTCTGAAAAAATATCTGAAATATTAGATGGTAAAACTTTAATTATTGATATCACTACTCACAACAAAACTGGCTCAATCGAAACTGAGGAAATATTCAAGGCAAAAAATATTAATTATGTTGAATGTCCTGTAATGGGAGGACCTGTTCAAGCAGAGGAAGGTGTATTGGGAGGAATTGTTGGAGCGTCAGATGAAAATTTTAAAATTGCTGAACCATACTTTAATTTTTTCTGTAAAGAATATTTTCATTTTGGACCTGTTGGAATGGGAGCAAAATCTAAGCTTTTAAATAATTTTTTATCCCTTGGAAATGCTGCATTAGTTAATCATTTGGCTAAAAGTGCTACGGAAATGGGTTTAGACTTAAAAAAAGTATTTGATGTTGCAAAACTTGGTTCCGGAAATTCTGCAGCACTTAATAGAGTTTTTGATAATCTGTTAAAAGGTGATTTTACTGGATTTAAATTCACGGCAAGTAACTCTGTAAAAGACTTAACTTATATTCAAGACTTGTTAAAAGATTTTCCTGAAGCTGAAAAAGTTGCTGAAGTTAATAAAAATTATTTTCAAAAAGCTGTTGATGATGGTTACGGTGAAAATTTTATTAGTGAATTAATAAATAAAAAATAATTTTGGAAGTAACTTAAGTTAGCGGGAATCTACTAAAGCACTAGGTTGTATTCAATAAATATATTTGCACAAAACTAAAATAAATTAATTGAAATTGTATAATTTATAATTACCTTTTTTATAGAAGGAGGTTTATGTTAATACTTTCACCACCTGATACTTAGCTGAACAGCTTTTCGTTTGAAAAATATAACGAAAATAAATTCCTCTCGGGATTATAATGCCAAAGAGGCGATACAAGGGAGCTCTTTAGGTATACACTTAAAGAGCGAACCCTTTAAAAACTAATTTACAGATTTTAATATTTCTAGTGGAAGTGGAGCTTCTGGGTATTTTTTTTGACATAACTTTTCATAGTTTTCACAAAAACTCATGATAGTTTTTTGAACTTCTTTTTTATTTTTATTTGAAAGATTAAGCTCTTTAATTAATTCACTGCAATTTTTTTCTAATTCAATTATTTGTTCTCCTGAAAAAAATTCTCCTGTTTCTATTTCCCAATATGTGTCTTCAAGCTCATCATCAGTTAGATCATTTAATTTTTTCTGTAATAATTTAATTGTTTCGTCCTCTGTTGCCTTATCTCTCATGGGAGAATCTTTAAGTTTTCCAAGGCATTTATCTCTTAATCCATCAATGAAATGAAAATAAGGTTTGCCCTCTGAAAAATCTCTAAAATGATTTGTGTTAAAATATTTATCAATAGCTGTTTCTGTTGAAACCTTTTCTTTACCCTTAATTATAGCAATTTGAACGTAAACTTCTTGGCTAATATATTCTTCAATATGATCTTTAACTTTTTGAGTAATCATCTTTAATATTTGTAACTAGTGTTCCTCTCTATACCTATTATGGCAAGCTTTACAATTACTCCACATAAATTGTTTCAGAGTGCCTCTTATATCTTCGGCATCTTCAATTACAGATGTAAGTTTTATCATATCATCAGAGGCTTTTTGCATTAATGCATTAAAATCATCTTTTTCATCCCAAATTGTTAATAAAGCTTCAGTATCAAAACCCTCTTGAGTATTTTCAGGAAATAGATCTATTAAAACTTTATAATTTTCACTCATTTTTATCATTAGTTTTTTTGCTTTTTCAAAGTCTCCTTTTGAAGAGAAAGCTTGAACCCTTTTAGCTGTACTATAGTTTTTACTAAACAATGCTTGTCGACTTTTAATAATATCTTCAACTGTTAACTCAGCATTACTAGATGAGACGAAAAATAGGCTTATAATTGAGAATAAAATTATTTTAATATATTTTTTTATGTGATTAAATAAATTATGCATGTAACAAATACCCTAACAGAGTATGGCATCATCTCAAAAGCGTTACATTGGCTCAGCGCAATTATTCTTTTTATACAAATACCTTTAGGTTTTTACCTAGTTGATTTAGATTTTGGTGATCAAAGAATAACTATTGAAGATATTCACGTTACGTTAGGTTTAACTGTTTTTTATATAATAATAATAAGGTTAATAAATAATATACTTAATCCAACTCCAAAATTAGATCCAAGTATTTTTAAAGGACAGAGGTTTTTGGCAAAAATGAACCATGTGCTTTTATATATTGCTATTTTATCAATAACAATTTCAGGAATATTAAAAAAATTGTTTAATGGGGAAACATTAACAATATTGTTTAAGGAAATTCAAATTAATGAAAATTTTGATTTAGCTGATCAGTTTTATGAAATTCATATTCTTTCGAATTATACCCTTATCGGTTTAATAGTGCTTCATATATCTGCAGTTATTGTTCACAAACTATTTTTTGGGGACAATTTATTAAAAAGAATTCTTTAATCTTAATGACAAGCAATTCCAAACTTTTTTAATCTCCAATAATTATAAGGCCAGGGAGTTAAAAAACCTACAATCAGCATTATTGGTACCACCCACCATGTTAAAATTGCGCCTCCGGTTAAAACATAGTCAGTTAAATTCATCATAATTTCCATACTAATCATTGAAATTAAACTCATACCACAAGCTGTTTTGAATGCGTTAACAAAATTAAAATTTTGTGTCATTAAAATTATTGTTTCTAAAATAATACTTGTGATCAATCCGTTAATGATTGCTAAAATCATTATTCCTAAAACTGGAAAAGGAATTTGAGTTAATTGAAAAAATAATATTGTTCCAAAATCTCCAATTGCACAACCAAGTACACACCAAGCTGTATTTTTTGCGCTTCTTTTCCAGGTATGTCTACAAGACCAATGAAATGTGGAGGTATTCATTATAATTTGATATTAATGATAAATGATTTTTAGACAAGTTTTCGATAATAAATCATCAACTTATACTTATTTAATTGCGTCGGCAAAAGGTCGCGAGGCAGTCATAATTGATCCAGTAATTGAGAATGTTGAAAGCTACATAAGGTTACTTAAAGAATTAGATTTAAAACTAGTTAAGGTAATAGATACCCATATTCATGCTGATCATGTAACTGGTGCAAGTAAACTCAAGCAAGCAACAAATTGCTCTACACTTATGGGGGAACATACACCTGCTGATGCTGTAGAAATTAAAGTAAAAGATGATGAAATAATAAAAATTGATCAAATAGAAATCAAAGCCATGTATACACCTGGTCATACTTCTGACAGTTATAGTTTCTTAATGGAGAACTATTTATTTTCAGGAGATACTCTTTTAATTAATGGTACTGGTAGAACAGATTTTCAAAACGGAAGTTCAAAAGATGCTTACAATTCAATCTTTAATAGATTGTTAAAATTACCTGAGGGTACAATTTTGTATCCTGGTCATGATTACAACGGCAAAGAATCTAGCACAATTGGTAATGAAAAAAAATTTAATCCAAGATTGCAGGTTAAAAATGTTGATGAATATGTCGAACTTATGTCAAATCTTAATTTAGCAAAACCAAAATTAATAGATATCAATGTAAGTAGAAATATAAAATTAGGCGCTAATTAAAGACAACAAATATTAAAAACCAATAAGAAACTAATCCGGCTGATATTGTTGCAATAATATTTTTTGAAAAATAACCTACAATTACAGCAACTAATGCTCCAAAAATTTTAGGATCATTCATTTCTATAAAAGTTCCAAAATCATTTATAAATATTCCTGGAAATATTATTGCTGGAAATACTGCAGAAGGAACATATTCCAACACTGCTTTAATTTTATCTCCCAACATATCTCTACTTATTAAAGCGATCATAGTCATTCTAGTAAAGTAAGTTAATATTCCAGCAAAAATTATTGCAGTGAGGGTCATTTTTTTAACCTCAACAGTAGTGCAGCTACAAATAAAGCAATTATCGGTGAAATAATTATGTAAGATTTAAATGGAGCATCAAAAAATAACAGTGAACTTAAACCACAAGTAATCATTACAATTACATGATCTAATTTTTTTAAATCCTGAACCACAATTGCTATAAATGTTAGGGGAATTGCAAATTTTAATCCAAGTTCCTCTGGAACAAATGATCCTAAAACAATACCTGATAAGGTTGCAATCTGCCAACAAACCCACATTGTGCAACCAGTACCAATTAAATGATAATGTAAAAATTCCTCATTTCTATTTTTTTTGAAAAATTTATTAGACTCAGCAAATCCTTGATCTACAACAACATAAGAAATTAATAATTTTTTTATAAAAGATAATTTTTCTAAATATTCAGATAAAACTGCTCCATATAACAGATGTCGAGAATTTATAATACCAACAGAGGCAACTGCAACTAAACTAGATGCGCCCCCTGATAACAATTGTAAAAATACTATCTGCGAAGCTCCTCCAAAAATTATGAAAGACATTGCGTAGACCAAATATGGGTGAAATCCAAGTTCGACCCCGATTGCTCCACAAATTATTCCAAATGGAATTACTGAAAGCATATGTGGAGAAATATCCAGCATCCCTCGAGTAAATAATTGTTTTTTACTAAGCATTTGCTTGTTTTATTAAAAACAAACTATGTGATCAATATTAATCGGTCTTTTAATTCCAAACTTTTCGTCAGCTTCATGTTGATGTTCGTGATGGGAATGAACAAAAACTGGAATTAATAAATCGCTATTGGTTTTTAAAGTATAGATAAAGTTTGTTCCTCTAAATTTTCGATCTACTACTTCTAGCTTTAGATTGCTTTTATCGTCATGCTCAAGGTCTTCTGGTTGTAATAATAATTGTACATTTGAACCTTTTGGATAATGCTTAATAAAATTACCTTTAATTGTTCCAAGATCCTCATTTTCTAATGAATTTTCACCTGTTACTTTTGCAGGTATCAAGATACCTCTATTTAAAAAATTAACTACTTCTACCGAGTTTGGAAAATGATAAACATTATAAGGATCATCAATCTGTTTAATTTGGCCATCTAATATAATTGCACATTTGGTACCAAGATAAAAAGCTTCATAGGAGTCATGAGTAACAATTATTGTTGTAATTTTTAATTTACTTAATATTTTTTTTAATCTTACTTGAATTTCTTCTTTAAAACTTTGATCTACATTAGATAGTGGTTCATCTAAAAGCAAAAGATCAGGTTGAGTTAATAGCGATCTTGCAAGCGAAGCTCTTTGTGCTTCACCAGCGCTAATTTCATGAGGAAATTTTGGTAATATTTTTTCTATATCAAGAAAATCTATAATCTCTTTAAAACTAAGCTTTTTCTTTCTTTTTCCTTTATTTCTCTCAGCACCTAATAAAATATTTTTTTCAACTGTGTAATGAGGAAATAAACTATTGTCCTGAAAAGCTAAAGATACATTTCTATCTTCAGGTTCTACATTTTGATCTTTAGACGATAATAATTTTCCGTTTAATTTTATTGAACCTTTATCAATTTTTTCTAATCCAGCTATAGTTCTAAGTATTGTAGTTTTTCCAATTCCGGAAGGACCAAGAATACACAAAGTATCCCCTTCATTTTCAATCACAAAAGTTGCATTCTTCACTTTAATCTTTCCACCTATAGTGAAATCAACATTTTTAATCTCTAAATAACTATCGCTCATTTTCCCTCAGTATATATTTAGATGTAAGCATTATAAATAGAGTTGCAATCAAAATTAAAAATAATGAAGGAACAGCTGCGGCTTCTAATAAGTCTTCTGAGGCAGATATATAAGCTGTAGTTGCAAATGTTTCAAAATTAAAAGGTCTTAAAATCAAAGTGATTGGCAATTCTCTTATTATTTCTAAAGAAATTAGTATTCCAACAAATAAAAGAGAGTTTCTTAAGAAAGGTACATGAATATTCATAAAAGTTTTCTTTTTAGAGTAACCAAGTAAATATGAACTTTCATCAACAGAAATATTTATTTTTTCATAACCAGATTTTATTCCATTAAAAGCTAAAGAATAGAATCTTACAAAATAAACTAAGACAAGTCCTAGAATAGAACCAATAAACATTTTTTTAATAGATAAAAAACCTAGTGCTTTTACAACATTGTCATCAAACCAAGCAATAAAAGTTATAAATGCCACTGCTAAAATTACTCCTGGAATTGCATAACCAGAAATAGATAAAGTAGATAAAGCGTTTAAAGTTTTATTTTTAGAAACTCTATTTCCATAATTAGAAATTAAAGAAAAAATTATTAAAACTAAGCTTGATAATAACACCAAGTACAGGGTATTTAATGTTAAAGTTACTACCGAAATATCAAAAAGATTTTCTGGAAATTTTAAAGTCCAATAAAGCATTTGACTTAGTGGAAATAAAAAACTTAGAAAAAAAACTAAGAAACAAATTGAAAATGCAAAAAATGCTTTAGTTCCTGACAGTTGGATTTTCTCTTTTTGTTTAAATCCTCCTTTAGTATTGGCGTGGTATCTTGCCTTCTTTCTAGATAAATTTTCTAAAATAAATATTGCAAAAATGAATAATAGAAGAAAAAAAGATATTCTGTTTGAGAAAGCTAAGTCATCAAATGTAATCCATGAATTATAAATACCTGTTGTTAAAGTATTTATAGAAAAGAAATCAACTGCTCCAAATTCAGCTAAAGTCTCCATTGCAACCAGAGAAAGGCCTGCAACAATAGCTGGTCTAGCGGCTGGTAAAATTAACGAATAAAAGGATTTTGCTTTTGAAAATCCTAAATTTCTACCCAAATCAATTAAATTTTGAGATTGATACTGGAATGATGCTCTTGAGAGAATATAAACATAAGCAAATAGTGAAAAAGATAGCGAAAATACGGCCCCTATCAGACCATCAAACTTTGGAATATTTTGATTATAATTTGCTTCTCCAAATAGATTTTTCAATATCGAATATAAAGTTCCATAATTTTCAAAGAAAGCTGTTAAAGAATATGCGTAAATATATGGCGGTACGGCAAAAGATAATATGAGAGCCCATTTAAAAAAATTACTTAAAGGGAATTTGTAAAAAGAAACTAAATAAGCCGTACTAGTTCCAATTAAAAAAGTTAAAACTAAAACACTAATCAGTAATACTAGTGAATTAAAAATGTATTCAAACAAAAAAGTATCTTTTAGAATTTGATAATAATTTGATGTATCCTCAAAAAAACTAGTAAATACAGTGACAATTGGTATAGCAACAAAAATTGACACCAATAAAGAACTTAAAAACCAAAAATTAATTTTTTTTAAATACATTTTTACCCTTTTGTTCAAGTGAACATAATCAATAATAGGGTAAATAATTATTGAGTTATGTTCACTTTTTGAAAATTAACTTTTTAAATCAAAAACATTAATGACACGATCAATATCATCATTCCTGATCTCAGATAATTTTCTATTATTTATTTTTTTTTTAATTTTTTCACATTGTGACAAGCATGGCTCACAAGTTATCTGACCCTCTAGAGAGCCACTATTGCCTGGAGAAATGTCTAAATTAAAATTAAATAAATTTTTTCTCACTTGTTCCTTACTTCCATCCAGCAGCTGTCATTACCTCTAATGCAGCAGCTTGATTTTTTCCATAGCTTGAAACTTTAGTTGTTAAATCTTGTTTAAAATCTAATCCTAAATTATTCACTACTAATGGATTTGGAGATACTCCAGCTATCATTGGAAACTCAAAAGTATTATTTGTAAAATGTTCCTGAGCCTCTGGTGATAATAAAAAGTCAACAAGAGCGATAGCATTTGCCTTATTAGGAGCTCCTTTAACTAAAGCTGCACAACTAATATTCATGTGTGTTCCTCTATCATTTTGATTAGGAAAAAATGCCTTAACTTTTTTAGCAGCCGCTTGTTGTTCTGCTCCTTTATTACCAGATAGCATTAGTGCCAAGTAATAAGTATTTGCTACAGCAATATCAGCTTCTCCAGCTGCAACTGCCATAATTTGAGCTCTATCATTTCCTTTTGGTGTTCTTGCCATGTTAGAAACAACTCCTTTAGACCATTCAGCAGCAGCTTTCTTACCATTATTCTCAATCAATGAGGCTACAAGAGATTTGTTATAAATGTTGCTTGATTTTCTAATTACTAATCTGCCTTTCCATTTTGGATCAGCTAGACCTTCATATGTAAGACCTGATAATTCAGCACCACTAACTCTTTCTGGTGAGTAGTAAATTATTCTTGCTCTTTTTGCTACTCCTACCCAGTGTGTAGTTCTAAAATTTTTTGGTACTGAAGATTTAATTGTCGGAGACACCAAACCACTTTGAGTCATTCCTTTAGCCTTGAAAGCTCCACATCTTCCTGCATCAGCAGTAATATAAAGATCAGCTGAAGAGTCAGTGCCTTCTTCAATCATTCTTTTTTCTAATGCACTGGCTTTTCCGTTAATCAGGTTTACTTTAATTCCAGTTTTGTTGGTAAATTTGCTATAAAGCTCATTATCTGCTTTGTAATGTCTTGCATTGTAGATATTTACTTCATTTGCAATCGCAAAAGACGAGACTATTAAAGAAACAAATAAACTTATTATTGTTACTTTTTTCATTGTATCCTTTTCTTTACCCTAATTAATTTGCGAATGAGAATTATTCTCAATGCGAATGATTATCAATCGCATATTTTGTCGCAGAATACAAGGACTATTTGATATTATTTATAGAGGGTATTTTTATTTCCAGTCACCAATTTTACTGAATAAGAAATTTCTAAAAGCTTGAACTCTAGCTGTGTTTTTTAATGATTGCGGGTAGACAAAGTGAGCTTCTGTAATAGGTCCTTCTACTTTTGGAAGTACTTTAATTACGTTGTTTGAATTTGATACTAGATATTCTGGAAGTGCAGCTAATCCTACTCCAGACTCAACCGCTAACAATAATCCCATAACACTATTTACTCTCATAATTGTTTTTCTTTTCTTTCCATCGTGCATTCCAATTTTTAACGCCCAATCAGGATTATAAACTGGAGAAGGTGCACCTTTTCCAAAAGAAATAAATTTATGTTTATTTAAATCGCCTATTGTTTTTGGCATTCCATTTTTTTCTAAGTACTTATTTGATCCATAAATATAGTACTTAATATCAACTAATTTTTTTTGAATATAATTAAGCTGTTTTGGTCTTCTCATGAAAATTCCAATATCAGCTTGTCGAGTACTTAAATCTAATTCTTTGTCATCAAAAACTAACTCTATTTCAATCTCTGGATTAAGTCGCATAAATTCTTGAATTCTTGGAGTTAACCAGTGAGTTCCAAAACTTCTGACAGTAGTAATTGTTAATTTACCAGTTGGCTTACTTTTTTGATCTCCTAATGAGGTTTCAACTTCTTTTAGCTTGCTTATTACTTCATGGGCTGTTTTGAAGACATATTCGCCATTTTCTGTAAGTGTTAATCCTCTTGCATGTCTTTCAAACAATTGAACTTTTAAATCTTGTTCTAATGATTGTATTTGTCTACTTATAGCTGATTGGCTAAGATTTAAATTAACAGTAGCATTCGTAAAGCTTCCAGCTTCAGCCACAGCATGAAAAATTTTTAATTTATCCCAATCCATTATTTATTTAAATCAACTAATACTCTTCCAGCAATTTCACCTTTTAAAATTTTTGGATAAGTTTCAACTAATTCCTCTAAGCTAACAGTTAAAACTGATTTTTCAATTAAATCAAAATCAATTAATTTAGATGCTTCTCCCCAAATAAATTCTCTTCTCTTTATACTGCAATTAGCAGAGTCCATTCCCCAAACTTTAATACCTCTTAGCATAAATGGAAGTAAATTTGTGTTAAGCTCATTACTGCTTGCATTTCCACAAACTGCTATAATTCCATTTGATTTTGTTTGAGCTATTGCGTTTGCTAAAATTTTTCCACCTACAGTATCAACTACTCCATCCCATAAACCTTTATCTATTGGTCTTGGATCTTTATCAAATTCTGCCCTATTTATAATGTTTTTAGCACCTAATGATTTTAAATAATCTGACTTAGAATCTTTTCCTGTTACTGCAGTAACGTTGTAACCTAATTTAGTTAAAGCCATAACTGCTAAACTACCAACTCCACCTGTAGCGCCAGTTACCAAAACATCGGTAACTTTTTCTCCTAATAAAATACTTTCTCTTGCTTGAATAGCAAAAGCACTCATTAAAGATGTTAAACCTGCTGTTCCTAAGATCATTGCTTGTTTGCTGGTTAAACTATCTGGTTTTTTTACTAAAAAATCTCCACTTACTTTTGCAATTTGTGAAAACCCTCCAAAAAAAACTTCTCCCACTCTAAAACCAGTAAGAATTACTTCATCACCTTCTTTAAATTTAGGATTATCACTTCCAATAACCTTTCCTGAAAAATCTATTCCTGGGATATGAGGATATTCTTTAACTAATCTTCCTCCATTCTTTAGAATCATTCCATCTTTAAAATTTAAATCTGAATAATCTACTTTTACAGTTACATCGCCATGTTTTAAGAAACTTTTATCTAAAGATTTTACTTCACGCGAAAAGTTTTCGCCTTCTTGGTTAAGGACTATTGCTTTAAATTGATCGGACACCTTAGTCTTTTAACTTAGTGCTGATAAATCGTAAATATCTATTTTGATAACTTAAATCTTCTTTGAATTGGCCTAAGTAGTAATTTGTAACCGTGGTTGCTTGTTCTTTTTTAATACCTCTCATTGTCATACACTGATGAGTTGAATCAATAGTTACTGCAACTCCTTTAGCATCTAATGATTCCATTAAAGTGTTTGCTATCTGCATTGTAAGTCTCTCTTGTGTTTGTAATCTTTTTGAGAAAACTTCAACTACTCTTGCTAACTTACTTAATCCTACAACTCTTTCTTTTGGAATATAAGCTACGTGTGCTTTTCCAATAATTGGAGCCATATGATGTTCACAATGACTTTGCACTGAAATATTTTTTTGAACAACCATGTCATCATAACCTTCAACATCACCAAAAGTTTTGTCTAAGATTTTATTTGGATCTTCTTTGTAACCCTTGAAATATTCTTTAAAGGCTTTTACCACTCTCTTAGGAGTTTCTAATAAACCTTCTCTACTTGGATCTTCACCCATCCAAGAAAGGATAGTTCTAAAAGCGTCTTCAGCTTCTTTGTCTGAAACCTGCTTTGTATCTAAACTTTTGTCATCTGTGTCTTTTACTAATTTCATAGCGCTTTTTTATACAGTAATTACTTCAATTTAAAAATATTTAATATATTCATATATGTGCTACATAGTCACCGCATATGTTCAAAAAAAGAGAAAATATCTACGATATTGAAGAGGGAAATCTTCTGTCACCAAAATTTGATAATGATGGGTTAATCCCAGTTATTACTATGTGTTCAAAAACAAAGGATATTTTAATGCATGGATATATGAATGTAGAAGCTCTTAAAAAGACAATTGAAACTAAAGAGGCTCACTATTTTAGTAGATCGAGAAAAGCTATCTGGCACAAAGGTAAAACAAGTGGTTTTACACAAAAGGTTACTGAAATAAGAATTGATGATGATCAAGACTCAATATGGTTAACAGTTGATATCGGTGATGGAGCTAGTTGTCATGTTGGTTATAGATCATGTTTTTATAGATCTATTCCTATGGGACCAATAGAAAATGGAAGAAAAGTTGAAATGGAATTTCTTGAAAAGGAAAAAAAATTTGATCCCGAAAAAGTTTATAAAGGTCAACCAAATCCAACAAAAATTTAGACAAAAATTAATTCTCTATTGCTCATTTAAATGTATATTAATTATTGAAATGAAAATTCAAATATTAAGACCTTTTGGACCATCAATATCAAAAATAGAAATTCCAAAAGAAATAATTAGTACTCTTAATAACTATATTGATCAAATTATAATTGATAAAAATAAATCTAGTGAACTAGATCATGGGGCAAATTTAGCTGGCAACGTTAAACAGGAATTTAGAATTGAGGAAGATCTTCTTAAATCCTCAGGATTTCATGATCTTTTGTTTAAAGGTGTAAAAAAATGGATTGAAGTCAGCGAAAACAAAAACGTCACTAAATTTAATATTTTATCTAGCTGGGTAGTTAGGCAATTTGAAAATGAATATAATCCGATTCATTTTCATAATGGTCATGTCTCAGGTGTTGGTTACTTAAAATTGCCTGAAAATTTTGGTGAAACTGTTCAGTCTAATAAAAAAAGCAATTTAAATGGTCATCTTTCGTTAATACATGGTAATCGTATGTTTAACTCATCATCAATGTTTAATGTAAAACCAAAAGAAGGAGATTTTTATTTTTTTCCAAACTATATGATGCATACAGTTTTTCCTTTCTATGGCCCAGGAGAAAGAAGATCAATTTCTTTCAATGCAAATATTGATCAAGAAATTTATAATGTTTACGGATAATTAGTATGCAAGAAAATAAACAAAAAAATGTTCTTGGAGAAGATTTGGAAGAGTGTTCAAATGATCCTTTGACAGGTTGGTTTCGTGATGGTTGTTGTAACACCGATGAAAATGATCATGGTGTTCATACAGTTTGTGCAAAAGTAACAACTGAGTTTTTGGAATGGTTAAAAGAAGCAGGAAATGATTTGATTACTCCACATCCTGAATTTGGATTTCCAGGATTAAAAGATGGAGACGGTTGGTGTGTTTGCGCTAGTTGGTACGCTAAAGCTGTTGAGGCAGGCAAAGGGTGTCCCATATTCCTAAAAAGAACTCATAAAAATACTTTAAAACATCTTCCTATTGAAACTTTAAAGAAGTTTGCGATAGACTTATCTTAATTACATATTTCCATATCTTGGACCACCGCTACCTTCAGGTGTGACCCAAGTTATATTTTGGGAAGGTTCTTTAATATCACAAGTTTTACAATGGATACAATTTTGAGAATTAATTACAAATTTATTTACATCATTTTCTCTTTGAACTTCATAAACCCCTGCAGGACAATATCTTTGAGCGGGTTCATCAAATTTTTCTAACGTAAAATTGATTGGTAAATTAGGGTCTTTAAGCTTCAAATGAACTGGCTGATTATCGGCATGATTTGTTCCTGTTAAATATACAGAGCTTGTTTTGTCAAAAGTGATAACATTATCATACTTTGGATAGTCTATTTTAGGCATTTGATTTGCTGGTTTTAATGTTTCATGATCAGCATGTTTATGCTTTAGGGTGAAAGGAAGTTTTCCTCTAAATAAGATTTGATCTATCCCTGTAAAAATAATTCCTAAAATTAACCCCCAACTAAAACTAGGTTTTACATTTCTGGCTTCGTAAAGCTCTTTATGCAACCAACTATTTTTAAATTTATCTTCATAAATTGATAGATCTTTGTTTTCTTTTAAATGTTCATTAATAGTTTCAGCTGCAATCATTCCACTTTTCATTGCTGTATGCGAGCCTTTTATTTTTGGCATATTCAAAGTTCCAGCATCACACCCAACTAGTAGTGCTCCAGGCATAAACATCTTTGGCAAACTTTGAATTCCACCTTCAATTAAAGCTCTTGCACCATAAGAAATCCTTTTTCCACTTTTTATTATTTTTTTTATTGCTGGATGTGTTTTAAATCTCTGAAATTCATCATAAGGAGAAAGATGAGGATTTTTATAATCTAAACCTATTACATAACCTAAAAAAACTTGTTTATTTTCTGCGTGATACATAAAACTGCCACCATAAGTACTGTTATCTAATGGCCAACCAGCCGTATGCATAACCAAACCCTCTTCGTGATTTTTATCCTCTATTTCCCAAATTTCTTTAAAACCAATTCCGTATTGTTGAGGATCTTTACCTTTATTTAATTCAAATTTTTCAATCAATTGTTTTCCTAAATGACCTCTGCAACCTTCTGCAAAAACAGTTACTTTACCTAAAAGCTCAATACCTGGTTCAAAACTATCTTTTTTATTTCCATCTTTATCTATACCCATATCTTGAGTTGCAACACCTTTAACAGATCCATCTTCATTATATAAAATTTCACTTGCTGGAAATCCTGGAAAGATTTCTACACCTAAATTTTCAGCTTGTTCAGCAAGCCATCTACATAGATTTGCTAAACTGATAATATAATTTTTATGATTTTGCTGCACTGCAGGCAGTAGCCAAGTTGGCCAACTTAAAGATTTGGTTTTTCCTAAAAATAAAAATTTTTCTTTAGTTACTTTTGTTTTGATTGGAGAATTTAATTCTCTCCAATTTGGTAACAATTCATCTAGAGCACGAGTTTCAAATACATTTCCACTTAAAATATGAGCTCCAATTTCTGATGCTTTTTCTAATAAACAAACGTTTAAACTTGGATCTAATTGTTTTAACTTTATTGCGGTTGATAATCCTGATGGTCCTCCACCAATAATTACAACATCATATTCCATCGATTCTCTAGACATACTCTAGTTTTTAACTGTAAGGATTATTTTTGTATAGTGTTTAATTTGTTCAGCTCTTCCATGAACTGAGGCAGTGCCTCAAATAAATCAGCTTCAAGTCCATAATCTGCAACACTAAAAATTGGCGCTTCACCATCTTTATTAATTGCAACTATAACTTTACTTTCCTTCATTCCTGCTAAATGCTGTATAGCACCTGAAATTCCAACAGCGATATATAGATCTGGTACTACCACTTTTCCTGTTTGACCTACTTGATGATCATTACTTATATATCCAGCGTCTACTGCCGCTCTTGATGCTCCAATTGCTGCACCTAATTTGTCAGCAATTTCAGTAATTAATTTAAAATTGTCTCCACTTTGCATTCCTCTACCACCTGACACAACAATTCTTGCAGTTCCAAGCTCAGGTCGATCAGATTTAATTTCTTCTCTTTTGATAAATTTTGTATTTGAAAATTCTTCACTTGCATCTACTTTTTCAATTGGAGCTGACCCACCTGTGCTCTCACATGGGTCGAATGAAGTAGGTCTGATTGTTACACACTTTTTAGCATCATTACTCTTAATTGTTGCAAAAGCATTACCTGCATAAATTGGTCTTAAAAAAGTATCTGGTGATATTACTTTAATAATGTCACTTACTTGCGATGTATCAAGATGAGCAGCAATTCGTGGCATCAAATTTTTTCCAAATGTATTTGCTGAACATACAATGTGAGAATAATTCTCTGCAAGTTTAACAATCACTGGAGTAAAATTTTCTGCTGTGAAGTTTTCGTAGTAATCCGCTTCAACACTCAATACTTTTTTTACTACTGGAAGTTCAGATAATTGTTTTGCAGCATCTGCAGAGTTTTGACCAATAATTACAGCGTGAACATCTGAATCGATTTGAGATGCTGCTGTAGCTGCATTAAGAGTAAATGGTCTTAACTCTTTATTATTGTGCTCTGCTATGAGTAAAATTGCCATTAAATTACCTTTGCCTCATTTTTTAATTTTTGAACTAATTCAGCAACATTCGCTACTTTTATACCTGCTTTTCTTTTTGGAGGTTCCTCTACTTTTAATTGTTCTAATCTTGGTGATACATCTACGCCTAAATCAGAAGCAGCAATTTCCTCTATAGGTTTTTTTTTAGCCTTCATTATATTTGGTAGTGATGCATATCTTGGTTCATTCAGCCTAAGATCACAAGTTACAATAGCTGGAACATTTATTTCAATTGTTTCAAGACCTTCATCTATTTCTCTAGTTACTTCTAATTTATTATCTTTAACATCAATCTTTGAGGCAAATGTTGCTTGTGGCCAATTTAATAAAGCACTCAACATTTGGCCTGTTTGATTACAATCATCATCTATTGCTTGTTTACCCATAAATACTAAATCTGGTTTTTCTTTATCTACTATTTTTTGTAAAATTTTTGAAACAGCTAGTGGTTCTAGTGTTCCTTCTACTTTCACATGAATACCTCTGTCCGCACCAACCGCTAAAGCTTTCCTAACAGTTTCTTGAGCTTTTTCTTCCCCAACAGTTACTGCAACTACTTCTGTAGCTTTGCCTGCCTCTTTAATTTTTACAGCCTCTTCTATTGCATTATCATCAGGAGGATTGGTTGACATTTTAACGTTGTCAGTAACTACACCCGTTCCATCTTCTTTAACTCTTATTTGAACGTTATAATCAATAACCCTTTTTACAGCTACTAAAATTTTCATTAAGCTCTCAATAAATTATTTTCTGAATCGTATGGACTCTCATCTAGGACAGTAGCGTCGTACATTTCACCCAATATATCAACTTGTAATTTGTCGCCCACATTTGAACAATCTGGCTTAACCATCGCGAGCGCTATTGATTTATCTAATCTAAATCCAAATTCACCTCCGGTTGCTCTTCCAACAACTTTTCCATCTTTGAAAATAGGATTATTTCCTAATACATCAGCATCTTTAGTGTTATGAACCTCTAAAGTAACTAATTTATTATCAAAACCTTTTTCTCTCCATTTATTAAGTGCCTCTAAACCAATAAAGTTTCCTTTATTTGGGTGAACAAATCTATCAAGACCAGATTCATATGGTGAGTATTCAATTGATAACTCTGTACCAACTAGTTTATAAGATTTTTCAACTCTTAAACTATTCATTGCTCTAATTCCAAAAGGTTTAATTCCTAAATCTTTTCCTGCTTCCATTAATTTATCAAAAATATGATTTTGATATTCAATTGGATGATGTAATTCCCATCCAAGCTCACCAACAAAGTTTACTCTCATTGCATTTACTGGAGCATATCCAACATTTACATTTTTAGCAGTTAGCCATTTAAAATTCTCATTAGAAAAATCATCTGTGGATACCTTTTGCATTAATTTTCTAGCTTTAGGACCTGCTACTACCAAAACTCCTGTGCTATTAGTTAGATCCTCAAAAATTACAGATCCATCATCTGGCATCCATTTTTGTATCCAGTCATGATCTAGTCTTAAATTTGCTCCAGCAGAAACTAAATAGTAACTATTCTCTGCTTCTTTCATTATTGTAAACTCTGAATGCACCCCGCCTTTAGTATTTAAAGCGTGACATAAATTTATCCTTCCAATTTTTTTTGGAAGTTTATTAGCTACTAAATAATCTAAAAATTCCTCTGCTTTGGGTCCCCTAATTCTACATTTTGCAAATGCAGTCATGTCTAAAAGACCTACGTTTTCTTTTACATTTTGACATTCTTTTTTTATTGCATCAAACCATTTTGATCTTCTAAACGACCAATCATCTTTTTGTTCCATTCCATCAGTTGCAAAAAAATTAGGTCTTTCCCATCCAAACTTTTGACCAAACACAGCGCCTAAATTTTTCATTCTTTCATAACAAGGAGCTGTTCTTAGTGGTCTTGCTGCTGGTCTTTCTTCATCTGGATAGTGAACAATAAATACATGGCTATATGCTTCTTCATTTTTTGCTTTCAAATAAGATTTAGTCGCATAATTTCCGTAACGTCTTGGTTCAACTCCCAACATGTCAATTGTAGGTTCACCATCAACGATCCATTCTGCTAATTGCCAGCCTGCTCCACCTGCTGCTGTTATTCCAAAACTATGTCCCTCATTAATCCAAAAATTCTTAAGTCCCCAAGCTGGTCCAACAATTGGATTTCCGTCAGGAGTGTAACAGATTGCTCCATTATAAACTTTCTTTACTCCAACTTCTCCAAACGCAGGCACTCTGTGAATTGCACCTTCAATGTGTGGAGCTAATCTGTCTAAGTCTTCTTGAAATAATTCGTATTCTGAATTTTTTGATGGACCTTCTACATAACAAGCTGGTGCTCCATCTTCATAAGGACCTAAAATTAATCCTCCAGCTTCTTCCCTCATATACCATCTGCTATCACTATCTCTTAAGACACCCATTTCTGGTAATCCATCTTTTTTTCTTTTTTGAATTGCGGGATGCGGTTCTGTAACAATGTATTGATGTTCAACAGGTATTACTGGAATATCCAATCCTACCATTTCACCTGTTTGTCGTGCAAAATTTCCTGAACATGAAATAACATGTTCGCATTCTATTGTTCCCTTATCTGTTTCTACAACCCATCCATCTTTAGTTTGTCTCATTGATAGAACAGTTGTGTTTCTATAAATTTCAGCTCCTCTATTTCTTGCACCTGTTGCAAGTGCTTGTGTTAAATCTGCTGGTTGAATATATCCATCTTCAGGGTGTTGTATTGCGCCAACTAAATCATCTGTATGACATAATGGCCAAATTTCTTTAACTTGTTGTGGCGTTAAAAATTTTACGTCTACTCCAATAGTTCGAGCAACCCCTGCATATTGATGGTACTCGTCCATTCTATCTTTTGTACTTGCTAAACGAATATTTGAAACAACACTAAAGCCAACATTTTTTCCAGTTTCTTCTTCAAGTGTTTTATAAAGATTAACTGCATACTTATGAAGTTGTCCTACAGAATAACTCATATTAAACAAAGGTAGTAATCCTGCAGCATGCCAAGTAGATCCTGACGTTAATTCTTTTCTTTCAATAAGAACAACATCTGACCAACCTTTTTTTGCTAAATGATAAAGAGCACTAACTCCTACAACACCCCCGCCAACTACTACAACTTTAGTTTTTGTTTTCATTCTGCGATTCCTACTAAATTTTTAATTGTTACGAAACAAAAATGTATCTGTGGATAATCAAATTGAGCTTCCAAGAGGGATTGGACTGGATACCATTGTGGTTAACCAACAGTCTTTCAAAGTTCCCTCAGAGGTGTACTTTTCAACTTGCCAATTAAATTTATGATAAATCTTATCTTTATCAAGAATGATTACTTCAAATTGAGCCCATTTGTCACTACTTCCAAGTTCAGTGATTGTGTGACTTAAGTGATTAATCATCATTCCATAAGAGGCGCTTTTTATCATCATCTTAAAGTTGTTCAATGGGCCTGTTACTCTTTTATTATTTGGATGAGCAAATTTCCAAGTTTGTTCAATACCACTATCTTTATATTCAAGATCATTTTGTTGAAGCCCACTCAATTGAATTTTTACAACTTCTTTGGGGCTTATAGTGCTGTTAGGGTTTAATAATTCAGCGTGCGAAAATGAAATAAAGAAAAAAAATAAAATTATAGATTTAAAGATTATTAGCGGTTTTTCTAACATCATTTAAAAATTCTTGTCTCTTTGCATCGCTAACAAATGGTACTGCAAAATATCTTCTATAGACAATGTTATATATGCCACACATGTGAAATACCCCTCTTTTTAATCTTCTAATTGGTAAGTTTAAAAAAAAAGTTGTAATTGCTAATCTTGGTGAACCATATGTGCAGAATATTATAGCTTTTTTATCTCTTAAGTTTCCAATTGGATAACCATAATTTCCAACCAACTGTTTAAATCTAAATGCCCAAGGTGGAGCTAAAACTTTATCAATCCAACCTTCTACTATTGCTGGCATCCTAAAATTCCAGATTGGAGCAATTAAAACAATTGTATCACTTTCTTCGATTCTTTTTCTATGATCTAAAACTTCGTGATCAGGTTCTTCACCGGCAAAAACAGGATCAAATTTCTCTTTATATAAATCAACAACATCAACTTGATTTCCATTTACTTTTGATTGTTTAACAAACTCATCTCGAATTGCTGCATTAAATGAATTGTCATTGTAGTGACCATACACTAAGAAAATTTTTTTCATTGTATTAAATTTTTATTCAGTAGTTTTGTATTTACTATTATTAATTATAAATACAAATAAAATTGGAAGAATTAATGTTAAAAGTGTTACAAAAATTAACAGTATTCCAAGTTCAGAATAATCTGCTGTTGTTTGTATTTCGCCAGAAACTTTATCTTTTACTTCTCTGGTAACTGTAAATATTTCATTTAAATACTTTGTGCCTAATGCACTTGCTGATAATGCAAGATTTGTAAACGATGCAAAAACCGCAAAAAAGGTTGCCTTTAAATGTGCTGGAGCATTTTTTGCTATCCAAGCTAATAGAGGTATCATTGATACTTGGCCAAGCGGAGACTCTAATGCAGTATTAATTAATGCAATAAACTTAGCATCAACAACTCCACCTGTTAACGAGGCTGTCCAGTTATGAAAACCATAATACATTCCAACACTTGGTAAAAACAAAATCGCACCCGCAATACTTAGAACTACAATTATTTTAGCAATTGAATTATTTGCCATAAAAGGTCTTAATAAAACAATACCAGCCAATGTTAAAATTGATGCGAGTAGTGATAAAATAGAAAAAAATTGTTCATTAAATCCAAGCTCATCAATTTCAAACCAAGTTAATCCTGGTCCAGGACCTGGCATGGCTCTAAATACAAAAATAATTACTGCTGTACCTACAATTGTTAATCTCAGTTCCTGAGGTAATTCCTTAATAAGTTTAAACATTAAAAACAAAATGATTATGACTGAGCCAATAAACACAATTTCTTGTGCAAACGGAACCTTAAAGGAACCAATAGACAACGTGAAAATAACAAAAACTAAACTTCCTCCTAATATCCACCAGTTTATTTTTGTTTTTTCGTTACCTCTCTCATCTTTAAATTCTAGACCTTTAGATTTTAAAGTTTGTATTTTTTTATGTCTTAAATAATTTGCTAAAATTACACCTAGTATAGAAACTAAAGGTATTACAAGAGCATAAATGTAGATAGTTCCATATAAATTTATCTTATCGGTCTGCTCAAGGCTTTCCACATCTCTAAACAATATTACATTAACTAATGCAACAATTACTGTACCGCCAATAATGGCAAATCTTCCAAGTGTCTGCATTGTTGTATGCATTATTTTTATTTCATCTTTAGAATAATCATTTCCTGTTTCATCAACCAAAGGAACTGCCTCAACTGTCATAGCATCGGCTACAACGTCCTGAACCACATAACCAACTGGAGCTAAAATTACACTTATCACAAACCATGTTTCTACCGAAAATATCTGGGCCATATCTTCAGTATGAATAATCAATCCATACATAATTAGTAAACTAAGAGCTATCAATGAAGCTCCAAAATAGACCATGTAATTTTTTCTCTCCCAGATTAGATCTACTAAATGTCCTAATGGCATTTTTAATGCCCAAGGAATTCCAGCCCAAAAACCTAGGCCTGCTAAAAATGCTGCTGATAAATTTAAATAATCTTTAACAAAAAATGTACCAACAATACCTGTTAAACCAGAAATACCCGCAGCCATATAAACCATCAATGGAGGTAGATAAGTCCATTTAAATTGACGACCCAAATCTAAAAATGTGCTGTCTAAAAATTTAATTATTTTGCTCATTAGTCACTTAAAACTGGAAAAGCTTGTCTAACTTTTAAAAAGTATTTTTGATATTCCATTTTAGTACATTTGTTTTCAATATACTTAATATCATTTTTTTCCATCAATTCTTTTGCCTTTTCGTCTCTTATACCGAGCTGTAACCATAAAACTTTAGCACCAATTTTAACTGCATCTTCTGCAATAGCATAAACTTCTTTTGATGGTCTAAAAACATCTACAATATCAACCTGATCATTAATATCAGATATTTTAGCAAAAACTTCTTCTCCTAAAATTTTTTGACCCTCAGCTCTAGGATTGACAGGATAAACTTTAAATCCATATTTTTGCATATATTTCATAACTATAGTTGATGCTTTTGTTGGATCGTTACTAACTCCTACCATTGCAATTGATTTATATTTAGAAAGAACTTCTTTAATATCACTCATTTATTATTTTTAATTTGTTCTTCACAAAATATTTTAGCTTCAGGAACTGTCATTGGTTTTTCTAGTTTTTGGCTACCAGCAATACATGCATCTATTGCTCTTTTTTGATTATGATCTTTAAAATTATAAATTACAAACATTGCAACAATAAGAAAAACAACTGTTAAAATATTCTTTATCATTATTTATTTTTCCATTTAGGTTTCCTTTTTTCAAGGAAAGCAGAAATTCCTTCTTTTGCATCCATTGCCATCATATTAAGGGTCATCATTTTACTTGTATAAGCGTAAGCTTTACTTAATGGCATTTCTAATTGTTTGTAAAAAGCTTGCTTTCCAATTTTTATTGTTAAATTAGATTTAGAAGCAATTTGATTTGCTACTTTTAAGACTTCATTGTTTAATTTGGCTTTTGAAAAATTATCATTTATCAACCCTATTTCTTTTGCATAATTTGCATTGATAGCTTCTCCCGTTAGCAACATTTTCATCATAGGTTTTCGATTTATCTTTCTACTGACAGCAACCATAGGTGTACTACAAAACAAACCAATATTTACACCAGGAGTAGCAAATAATGCATCCTTAGTACTATAAGCTAAATCACAACTTGCAACCAATTGACACCCAGCTGCAAATGCTGCTCCGTGAACTTTAGCAATTACGGGTTTTCTACCTTCAACAATTTGAAGCATTACTTTTGAACAAAGATTAAATAATTTTAAATATTTATCTCTCTTTTTTAAACCTCTAACTTCTTTCAAATTATGACCTGCACTAAACCCTTTACCAGCACCCTCTAATATTATTACTTTAACTTTTTTATCAGCATCTAATTTTTTTAATGCCTTTAATAAATCTGAAAGATTTTTGAATGATAAAGAGTTATAAGTTTTTGGTTCATCAATAATAATTGATGAAACCTCGTTGTTATTTTTTTTAATTTTAATGTTACTAGTCATTTAATCAGTTAATCCATCGGATCTAGCCTGATTTCTTTCTATATGAATTGGTAAAACTTTGCCATAAATTGCTTTAGAATGTTCTGGAGTGTTTACTCTCCATGGATCTAAAACATAAGCTGGAATACACATATATCTTGATTTTTGGCCTTCAACTTTTGTTACTCTATGCAAAGTAAATCTACCTTTAAATATTTGCAAATCTCCTGGCTCTAATTTCAATTGTCTCACTCTAGTTCTATCTCCTGCTATAACTTTTTGAACTTCTTCGAAATTTTCATTTCCTGGTTCTCTAATATTTGGACAGTACTCAAATATTCCTCCCTTCTCAGGTTTTTGTATCATTAAACTAAGTGTAAATTCACAACTATCAAAATGCCATGGGAGTACCCCATCTGGTTTCATAACATTGTACGCATGACATGCTAATGGATCCGCCCATCTGTAAATAGGTGAGACGCCTAAACAAGCAGATACAAATTTTAAAAGTTCTTCGGTTTCGTAAAGATATTTCATTTCAGAGTCTTTTGGAAAACAATCTGAATTTAAATATCCATTATATCTATTCATAAAAGTTCTTTTTGGATGATCTTTTGGTAAAGAAGGATCGTCCTTCGCATACAAGTATGCATTTATACTTTCTTTAGACATATAAACTTCATCTAATTGTTTTTCTAACTCAGAATTCATTACCTTAAGTGATTTAGGTAAAATAAAATTTGGAATTGTTGAACAACTATATTGATCAAGTTCTTCTTTACATTTTTTAATTAAATTTTTAATTATTGGTGAATTTAAATCGTATATTGGATATTTTTCTAAATCTACAATAGTCTTAAGTCTATCGTTCATTTAAGTTTATTTTAACTTTCCCTCTTCTCTCATTTTTGCTCTTATCTTAGTAGCTGATATTTTTTGAGTTTCTTCATCCAAAACTATTTCCTCAATCTTATATCCAACTCCTCTACCATAACAAATATTTGTAATATTAGGTACTAACATTATTTTAAATTGTCCTTCAAATTCAGGATTTAATCTGTCTTCAATATTTTTTTTAACAGTTTCAAAATCAAAAGGATTATCGTCTACACCCTGAACATCTCTTATTTGAATACAAACTTGTCCAGTTTTTTGAATAATTTCTTTAAACAAAGTGTAATGTCCATCGTGAAAAGGTTGCCATCTTCCTAGCATTTGTGCTGTTGGTTTTTTGTTATCCCATTGGTGTGTCATTTTTTTATCTCCTCTATTATTTTTGGTGCCCAATTTTTTGCATCCTGAGTTGTTACATGAAAATCAAAATTCTTAGGATTAACAAACATCTGATTAGTGTCTTCAAATCTTCCTTCTTTAATCGTATCGACCCACACTCTAAAATCTGCTGGAAACAAACTTCTTGCTTCGGGAGTTGGCGCAATAAAATCTGCAATTACATAATGACCATCTGCTTTTAATTTTAAAGCTGCCTCAGCCATTCTTTTTGCCTGTCTTACTCTTCCCTCTTCAGAAAAATCCCAATCGTTTGCAGCTTTTCTTACCTCGTCTGCATTTAATCTTTTTGCATTTAATAGTGGTGCCATTTCATTTGCTAGAGTTGTTTTACCTGCTCCAGGTAAACCCATTACTAAAATAATTTTCATTAAATATCTTCTAACGGATGATGGGACATTAATTCAAGTCCATTTTCACCTACAAGATACTGTTGTTCAAGTTTTACACCTTCTTTACCACCAACTTTACCAATATAGCTCTCAAGTGTAATTGTCATGTTCTTCTCAAAAGTTCCACCTTCTTCTCCACCATCAGTTGGATATCTTATTTGAGGCCACTCATCACACAACCCAATTCCATGAACCATACATGAATACCTATTTCCATAATACTCATCAGGTAAAACCCAAGATTTTTTTATAAATTCTTTAAAACTCATTCCTGGTTTTATTAATCTAAAATTATGATCAATTTGATTTCTAGCCATTGAATATAGTTTTTTTTGCTCATCATTAAATTTATGTCCAACTACAAAGGCTCTTGATATGTCAGCACAGTATCCATAGGGACCAACCATATCTGTATCAAAAGCAACAATTTCTCCTTGTTGCATAACTTTATTACTACTCTCTTGCATCCATGGATTTGTTCTTTCACCTGACGATAAAATCCTACACTCAATCCACTCACCTCCATTTTCAATATTCGTTTTATGTAAAATTGACCACAATTCATCTTCAGTCATTCCTGGCTTAAGATCTGATCTCATTTTTGATACACCTTTTTCTGCAACTTCTATTGCTGCTTTCATACAGGTTAATTCATCAGGTGATTTTATTACTCTTGCTTGTTCTAAAATTAATTTTGCATCTACAACTTCAATTCCTTCTTTATTTAAAGCTGTAACCGCAGGACCATTTAAAACATCGATTGCAATTTTTTTAGTTTTAAAATAATTTTTTGATAAATCTTTAACTTCATTTATCCATTTTGATAATTGTAAATTTGCTTGATCTCCATTGCTAAAATAATCCCATGTGATTGCAGGTCTGATTTCGTCAATTAGATTTAAATGCTTCGATAATATTTCACAATTAAAATACTCATAAAGAATAGTTGGTCCATTGACCGGTACAAAACAATATCTTGTTAAGTTATGCATATTATAGACACTCATGTTTACAGTATCTAAAGCATAACGAACATTCACTGGATCAAATAGAATACAAGCTTCTAAATTGTTTTTTACTAATTCTTTTCTAACCCTATCTAAACGATATGATCTTAACTTATCAAAATCAATTTCATCTTCTCTTAATCTTTTTTTAGTAATAAAATTTTGTCTTGGTTTTATCTCAGGAGCTATTTTTCTACTAAACCTCATAATACTCTATATAAACCTAACCATGCGTTAACATCTTTGCTTGCAATATAGTCGGATTTAAAAAATTCTACTTCTTCCCACTTCTTGCTATCTTTGAGTATATCAATTTTTTTATCAAAACCATACTCTTCATGAATTCCTTCATTAATTGTGAAACAAATTAAACCACCTGGTTTTGTTATTCTTATAAATTCATCTAATGCATTTGGTTTTACATGCCCAAAAGTAAATGTTCCAACACACATAACTCCACCATAAAAGTTGTCCTCAACTTCTATTGGTTTATTTAAATCAACCTTTACTAATTTTTGATAAAGATCTTTTGGTACAGTGTCTAATAAAGTTTGAGATAAATCGGCTCCATGAAAATTTTTAAAACTATATTTTTTAAGCTCCAATCCCACTAAACCTGTTCCACATCCAGCATCAAAAATTAAAGTATCTTTATTTTTCTCATATTTGTTAAATATTTCAGCGGTTTCTTTGGGTCCAGTATAGTTCCAATCAACCATGTCTTTATTATATTTATCTTTGTCTCCCCACTCATCGTAGTACTTCATAACTTCATCTGTGGTTTTAAGTTTATAAATTGGAATTTTGTTTCCTACATCTTTTTGAGCCATTAGCTTCTCATTTTTTGACCACTTGGATCGTAAAGTGGTTCTTTAATAATTGAACAATTAAATAAATCTCCATTTATCTCTACTTGAATTTTATTTTCAGATTTAATGTTTTTTTGATCAACAAAAGTAAACGCTACACTTTTGTTTACAAAATGAGCAAACCCACCTGAAGTTACATAGCCAATACTTTGATCTCCATTCAAGACGGCTTCATTATTTGTTACATCAATTTCATTTGTTTCAACAATTAATGGTACGAGTCTATTTGAAGAATTTTCCTTTTGTGCACTTTCTTTACCAATAAACTCTTTGTCCCAATTTATAAAAGCATCTAAGCCTGTCTCTTTTGCAGTAAAATCAGGTCTATAATCTAAAGTCCAAGCTCCCCAATTTTTCTCCAACCTCATTGACATTAATGCTCTTCCACCAAAAGGTTTAATATTAAATTCTTTTCCAGCTTCCATTAATTCTTCATAAAGTTTTAGTTGATAGTGAGGTGCTACATAAATTTCATAACCGAGTTCGCCAGTAAATGAAATTCTATTTATTATAGCTGGAACTCCACCAACAAACATTCTTCTAGAATCTCTAAATTTAAATTTTTCATTTGAAATATCATCTCTTACAATTTTTTCCAAAACTTTCCTTGAATTTGGTCCTGCAATAGACAAACCATGATACTCATCAGACCTATTAGAATAACTTAAATTAAATTTATCTATGTGACTCTCAAACCAACGTCTATGCATTTCTTGAGCAGCTCCAGAACCAAATACCATAAATTCATTTTCATCTAAACAAGCAACCGTTAAATCACCACATAATTTTCCTCTATACGACAACATTGGAGATAAAGATATTCTTCCTGGTTTTGGAAGTCTTCCAGCCATTATGTGATCTAAAAATTTTCTAGCATCAGGACCTTTGAATTCGTGTTTTGAAAAGTTGGCAACTTCGATTAAACCAACGTTTTCTCTTACATTAATAACTTCTTTTGAAACATAGTCATGCGATCTTGATCTTTTTATTGTTGGTTCCTCATGAGCATCTTCTTTATTATTTGCAAACCACAAAACATTTTCCAATCCAAAACTATCTCCCATAACAGCACCTTGATTTACAAAACGATCATACAGTGCAGTAGTTTTTTGTTTTCTTCCTTTTGGTAAAGTTTCATTTGGAAATGTCATAATAAATCTTCGTTCATAATTTTCTGAGGATTTGATTGTTCCATATTGAGGTGAAGCGTAATCTCCAAATCTTGCAACATCCATTGCCCAAACATCAATGGAAGGTTCTCCATCAATAATCCACTCAGCAATACATTTTCCAACACCACCACCTTGGCAAAATCCAGCCATGACACCAACTGCAACCCAATAATTTTTCATTCCTGGTACTGGACCAATGAGAGGACTTCCGTCTGGACCAAAAGTAAAAGGACCATTTACTATATTTTTTATTCCTGCACGCTCTAATGCTGGCATTCTCTCAAATCCAATTGCCAATCTATCTTCAATATTATCTAACTTTGGCTCCAATAATTCATGACCGAAATTCATTGGAGTTCCTTCTACTTTCCAAGGAGTTGATTTTGGCTCATAAGTTCCAAGCAACATCCCTTTTCCTTCTTGTCTAAAATAAATATTTCCCTCAAAATCTGTTCCAATAGGCAATCGTTGATCTCCCATTGCTTCAATTTCTGGAATAGGTTCAGTAATCAAATAATGATGTTCCATTGGCTGAACTGGAAGATTAAGTCCAGCTAATTGGCCAACTTCTCTTGCCCACAAACCACCAGCGTTAATTACTATTTCAGCATTGATGTTTCCTTTTTCAGTAAAGACATCCCAGGTTCCGTCTTCTTTTTGTTTCGTATCTTTAACAACAGTGTGAGTATAATATTTTCCACCATGAACTTTTGCTGCTTTTGCAAACGCGTAAGTAACACCTGATGGATCAACTTCACCATCAATAGGATCCCATAATGCAAGCAAGTATCTAGACGGATCAATTAATGGGTGTTTCTTTTTTACTTCTTCAAGAGAAATAAATTCTTGGTCTAACCCCATATATCTTGCTTTTGATCTTTCTCTCTTTAAATAATCAGCCCACACTTCATTTGACGCTAAGTAAAAACCCCCGCTAGGTTTAAATCCAGTTGAGTGGCCAGATTCTTTTTCAATCTCTTTATATAAACCTATTGTATAAGCCATCATCCGAGAGATATTAGGGTCAGATGAAATTACATGAACATTACCTGCAGCATGCCAGGAAGACCCTGATGTTAGTTCATTTCTCTCAAGTAAAATACAATCCTTTAATCCAAATTTAGATAAATGGTAAAGAATAGAACAACCAACCACACCTCCACCTATGATTACTACTTTGGCATGCTTTTCCATTAATATTTAATTTCCTTGTTTACTTTTTTTAGAGACTTATCTGTACCGTGATGAAAATGTTTACTCATGTCAGGCATGTATTTCATTGAGATTGGTTTTTTTCCAATTGCAACTGACATTTCTCTAACATGGTGAGCTTCAGCTCCACAACAAATACCAATAAAATTTATTTTATTTTTTACACAATCTTTTGCAAATTCTGCCATTTCAAATCTGTTACAAAACAAATTATCTAAAGCAACTGGAAATGCATTTCCACCAGGAATACAGTCACATCCGTGATCAGTTATATTTAAGAAACCAGGTTCTTCCTCAGTAGTTCTATATGGAACTGGAAGTCCAGATACATGGCATGAAACTTTATCTCTTACCTTTTTTAAAAGTTTCATTGTCATCTCAGGTCCTCTATAACAATTTAAACCAACAACATCAGCACCTAGATCTTCCATCATCTTGCATGCATCTTCAGCACTATGTCCTTCTCTAGTTTTGTCTCCTCTTGGAATTGCAAAATTACAAACTGCAATAAGTCCAGCATCTTTAATTGCTTTTAATGCAATTTTCATTTCGTCAGTCCAACTTATTGTTTCAGCAATAACAAAATCAACACCAGCTTCTTTGGCCCATGCGACTTGCTCCTCATACATTTTTTGACACTGTTTATGAGTATTGGCATCACCAGGATCAAATACATTGGTGTTTGCAACATCTCCACAAACCATCAAATCTAAATCTTTAAATTCAGCTGCAGCATCCTTTGCAATTTTAAGTGCATTTTTTTGCATTGGTTCTAACAAGTGTTCTTTACCAATTATTCTAAGCTTTTCTCTATGACCGTAATAAGTAAATGCTTGAACAACATCTGAACCTGCTCTAATAAATTCTCTATGTAATTGTGTTACTACCTCTGGATGTTCTAAAACCACCTCTGGAACAAATGGACCTGCTGAAAGATAACCTCTTCTTTCCATTGCAAAAAGATAGCCTTCTGCACACATTATTGGACCTTCATTTAATCTTGTAATTAGATCTTTTTTCATAATTTACCCTCTCATTTTGTTAAGTTGGTTGCAACCCACTTATGAAACATCAAAGTAGGAGTATCCATTACAGGTGAAAAATTCCCACCATTGTAAGCTGGAGAATTTCGCCCGTTTTGCATTCCTTCTATTGCAGTTACATCTTCATTCATAACTTCTTGCCAAAATGCAAAATTTTTTTCTCTTATATCTTTAAACTCATCACTGGAGGCACTTTCGTCTCCAACATAATATAATTCAAAATGTTCTTTAGTTTGATTGTTAGAAATTGGCTCTAACCAAAATGCATAAAAATGATCAATATGTATTCCTAACATTACGTTTGGATATAATGATACATATTCAGATTTTTCAGAAAGTTCAGTTGGCCAGTTGGGAAAAGATTTAAATTTAATGTTTCCGTCAAACTGTTGTGAATATTTATTGCTTCCTTGTCCTGAAAAATTAAAATTCTCATCTTCTATGTGATAGTGATCTGAAATATTTGAAACTTTATTAAGCTCTGGATGTATCCAAGGCAAATGATAGCTTTCACAATAATTCTCAATTGCAAATTTCCAATTACTATTTACTGTCATATTAAAATATCCGTTATCAGTCGAATGTCTTATTAATTTTTGATCTTTTTTAGAAATAAACTTAGACCATCTGTCTTCAAGAGGTTTAATGAAATCTTCAAATGGTTTAGCATTAGAATTTATATTGATAAAAATTAAATCCATCCAAATATTTGATTTAATTTCTTTTAAGTTGCTATTATTTTTGTCAAACCCTTCAACCTCATGTTTTCCTAGTCCTCCTATATGCGGGGTAACAGTTAATTTTCCATTAAAATCATAAGACCAAGAATGATAAGGACATCTAATCACATTTTTTAATTTACATTCCTGATCAACTAATTTGAAACCTCTATGACTACAAACATTATGAAAAACTTTTACTTCGTTATCTTTGTTTCTAACTATTAATATTGGTATTCCTAAAAGATTAAAAGGTTTTGCATCGCCTGGATTTGGTACAGAGCTTGCAACCCCAATCATCGTCCAATTATTTTTAAATATTTTTTCTTTTTCAAACTCTAAATAATCATTACTCAAATAACATTCATTAGGTAATCCGTGAGCTTTCTCTATAGGATTTTTAACAACTTCTATTTTATTGGGATCTAAGATGTCTGATAATTTTTTATTTAAATTCATAAACCTCCTTTTTTTAATTAATTAAAAAATTAATCGAGGCTTAAAAATTATCTTTCTCTAATTATGATTTGTTGAAAAACTGTTTTGCAATTTAAAATATAAACAAATTCTTTGAAAAAAAAATTTGCAGAAAATGTCATTTTAAAACTTTAACCAAAAATTTAGGACAGTTAAAGACAATTTAACTTCAACCAATAGTTGAATTAAATTTGCATTATTATCCCCAATATGTTCAATTTAACTTTTAAATGAATCAAATGTTGGGAGATATAATGAAGATTAAAAGAATACTTCTTTCACTAGCTGTTGTGTTTGGTCTTACTTCCTTTGGAAGTGTTGCGAATGCAGCTTGTGGAAATATAACAATTGCTAATATGAACTGGGCTTCAGCAAACTTTATGGCTGAAGTTGACAAGATCATATTAGAAGAAGGTTATGGATGTTCAGTAGAATTAGTGCCTGGTGCTACAATGCCTACATTTACATCAATGCAAGAAAAAGGTGAGCCAGATGTTGCTCCAGAGTTTTGGGCTAACGCTGCTATCATCGCTTTGAATAAAGCTGTTGATGAAGGTAAAATGCACTCACTTAACAAAGCGCCAATTACTGGTTTGGGTGAAGGTTGGTGGGTATTACCTCACACACTTAAAAAACATCCTGAGTTAACAACTGCTGAAGCTATTTTAGCAAGACCGGATTTGTTTCCTCACCCAGAGGATCCATCAAAAGGTGGTTTCCATATTTGTCCTCCAGGCTGGAACTGTGAATTAAGTAACAGAAACCATTTTAGAGCTTGGGACATGGAAGCAAAAGGTTGGGCTATTGTTGAAACAGGTTCTGCTGCAGGACTTGATGGTTCAATAGCTAAAGCTGCTGAGCGAGGAGAAAACTGGTTTGGTTATTATTGGTCACCAACAGCTATTATTGGTAAATATGATATGAGAGCTGTGGATATGGGTGAATGGGGTGGTAAAGACAACTGGGATGGTTGTATTGTTTTACCAGAGCAAGAGTGTGCTAACCCTAAAAAAACTTCATGGACAAAATCTGAAGTTTACACAATCGTAACTGATAATTTCAAAAAAACAGCTGGAAACGCTGGTATGGAATACTTTAAAAAAAGAACGTATCCAGGCCCAGTTATGAACGGTATGTTAGTTTGGATGGGTGAAAACCAAGCTGAAGGTGCTGATGCTGCAATTGAATTCCTAAAAACACAAGAAAGTGTTTGGAGTAAATGGGTTTCAAGTGATGCTGCAAAAAAAATCAAAAAAGCACTTTAATTAAAAATATTATCAAACCCGCCTAGGCGGGTTTGATTAAATAAAAATTATGGACTTCTTTAATAAAATTCCTGTAATGGATAGAACGGCTCTTAGAGAGCTTAAAAAAGGAATTGATTCTAGTTTCAAAGAATTTTCTAGAGCGTATGGTGATGGTATTGAAGGTTTTTTTGATCCACTTTTACATTTTTTAATTTGGTTAGAAAAATTATTAGTAAATAGTCCTTGGCCTTTAGTAATCGGTGTATTTGCTTTGTTAGCTTGGATTGGATCAAGAAGTGTTAAACTTGTTATTGGTACAGTGGTTTGTTTCTTGGTAATTGGCTACTTCGGAATGTGGAAAAATTGTATGGCTACAGTTGCTATAATTTCTGTTTCTACATTAGTTTGTATTGTAGTTGGAATTCCAATTGGAATTGTCATGTCAAAGTCTGCAAGAGCAGAAAAAGCAATTTTACCTGTTTTAGATATGATGCAAACTATTCCAAGTTTTGTATATCTTATACCTATAATTATGCTTCTAGGTATTGGTAAAGTTCCAGGATTACTTGCTGTTTGTATTTATGCTTTACCTCCAATCGTAAGATTAACCAATCTTGGAATTCGAGAAGTTGATAAAGAAACTCTTGAGGCCAGTGAAGCTTTTGGAGCAACCCCAATGCAAAAATTAAGATCAGTTCAGATCCCACTTTCTTTACCAACCATTTTTGCTGGAATTAATCAGACGATTATGATGGCTCTAGCAATGGTAGTAATTGCTTCAATGATAGGAGTAAAAGGATTGGGAGTTCCTATTTTACAGGCCATTTCTAACCAATATTTAGCCCTTGGAATGATGAATGGTTTAGCAATTGTAGCTCTAGCAATTATTTTTGATAGGGTTACACAGAAGTACGGACAACGAATTCAAAAGCACAGAGGCCAGCTTAAGAAGTAAATTTACCTCAATCGAATTTTCTAGACTCATATTTCAAAATAAATAAAGATCCAAGAAAATGAATTTTTCTTTGGAAATAGGCCCTAAAACTGACATCGAAACAGTCCCAGCTGTGAGCGATGTATACATTACAATGCTGCCTGGCGGAGACTATAAAGAGACAGCTGAAAAAGCCATAGAGCTAGTAAAAAAAGGTTTTAATCCAGTGCCTCATTTTCCAGCGAGATCAATGCAGGATGAAAACGAACTTAAAGATTATGTTTCAAGATGTAAGGATGGTGGAGTTAAACAAGCTTTAATTATAGGCGGTGGACGAGAGCCTGCTGGTAAATTTGACAGTTCATTTCAGCTTCTAGAAACAGGTTATTTTGAAAAAATGAAAATAGGAATTGCTGGACACCCAGAGGGGAGTCCTGATATATCCGACTCAGATTTAGAAAAAGCTATGATAGATAAAAAGCCTTATGCTGATTATATTGTAACTCAGTGGTTACTTGATCCTCAGCCTATTATAGATTTTATTTCTAAACAAAGCGTACCAGTGCATGTGGGAATTACTGGGCCATTAAAAATATCTAGCTTAATTAAATTTGCTAATATTGTGGGGGCAAAAAATTCCTTAAACTTTCTTAAATCTAATTTTAGTAAGGCATTAGATTTATTGAAACCTAAAGACCCTAATGATTTAATTGGGAAAGTTAAATCGCATACTGATAACTTCCACATTTATACATTCGGCGGCTTGAAGGAAACTAACAAGTGGTTGAAGGAGAATAGTTATGTCTAAAGAATTTGACTATACTAAAGTACAACATGTTACTTCTGTTGATCAATCTGATAGAGAAGTACCATACAATTTAAGACAAAGTGGGCCAACTAAAGTTGAGTTATTAATTTCAACAAGGGTGAGAAAATCACCTTATTGGCATTTATCAATGCAGGCAGGTTGTTGGAGAGCAACAGTATACAATCGAATTTATCACCCAAGAGGTTATGTAAAACCTGAAGATGGTGGAGCAATGGTTGAATACGATGCTATCGTAAACCATGTAACAATGTGGAACGTTGCTGTTGAAAGACAAATAAGAGTTAAAGGTCCTGATGCAGAAAAATTTACTGACTACGTTATAACTAGAGATGCAACAAAAATTTCTCCTATGAGAGCAAGATATGTAATCTTATGTAATGCTTACGGAGGAGTTTTAAATGATCCAATTCTTTTAAGAATTTCAGAAGATGAATTTTGGTTTTCATTATCAGACTCTGATATTGGAATGTATTTACAAGGTGTAAATGCAGATGGAAGATTTAATTGCACAATTGAAGAAATCGATGCATGTCCAGTACAAATTCAAGGTCCTAAATCAAAAGCTTTAATGAAAGATCTTTGTGGAGACCAAGTTGATTTTGATAATATGCCTTTCTATGGATTAGCAGAAGCAAAAATTGGTGGAAGAAGTTGTGTGATTTCTCAATCTGGTTTTTCAGGAGAAGCTGGTTATGAGATATACTTAAGAAATGCAACTCTATATGCTGAAGATATGTGGAATGCAGTATTGGATGCGGGGAAAAAACATAACTTAATGGTTATTGCGCCCGCACACCATAGAAGAATACAAGCAGGTATTCTTTCTTGGGGGCAAGACATGGATCAACAGCACAATCCGTTTCAATGTAATTTAGGTTATCAAGTTTCATTATCTGGTAAAGGTGAATGGAATAAAAAGGCTGACTATGTTGGTAAAGCTGCTTTAGAGAAAATGAAAGCAGATATAAAAGCTGGTCAAAAACCATACAAACTTCAATTAGTTGGAATGGAGTTGGGTGGTAAACCTATTGACGATTATGCGCCTGATTTTTGGTTGGTATCACCAGAAAGTGGTGGAGATCCAGTTGGATTTGTTACTTCACCATGGTGGCATCCAGAAAAGAAAACTAATATTGCTATGGGTTATGTTCCTTTTGATGGAACTTTAAACCCTAATGGATTTCCAAAAGGAAAAGTTGGAACTAAGTTTAAAGTTCATCTCCCTGAAAAATACTCAGAAACTCCAGGAACACCTGTAGATGCTGTAGTTGTGGATATTCCATTCAAAGAGTCTTTCAACGCAAATACAAGAGAAGTTGTAAAAGGCTAAAATTTACTAAGGGGGAGCTAATTTCAGCTCCCCTTTTCAATTCTAATGACCAAAAGTTTTCTAATAGCAGTTTGCATTATCATTGCTATTGCTTTAATAATATTTCCATTAATTGTTTCTTATAAGGCTCAAAAAAATAAAAATAAAAAAAATTAATGTTTGCTGAATTTTTAAATATAATTTTTAAGTCAATAAAATTAGACAAAACTCTTTATTCGGATAATAAAAATTTTGGAGAAGCATCAATATACTTTGCTGGTATGATAATGATACTAGATGGTATCGCTGGAGCAGTAGCAGCTAATACCATTATTAAAACAGCTATTGCAATGTCTGGTCTAACTGCAATAGTTACTTGGCTAATATGGGCGATATTTATTTTTGTAATTGGAGTTAAATTATTTCCTGATAAGCAAACCAAAGTTTCATTCAAAAAAGTTTTAACAGCTGTTGGATTTGCACATGCCCCTGGTTTATTAAGATTTTTTGCGGTCACACCAGATTTAATGATACCAATAATTTTTCTTACTCAGTTCTGGATTTTTGCAGGTTTAATAATTTCAACTAAACAAATATTGAGTTTAAAATCTAATTTTAAATCTTTTGGGATTGTACTTTTATCCTTTTTAATTATTGCATTTTTATCTATCTCATTTGTGATGAGTAGAATGAATATGCTTCCAGTAAGTCAAATAAGTTAAAGCGGAAAAATAGTCTTTGATACTCTACAAGATTTACATAATTTAAACCCAGTAAGAATTAAATTTTGAGTGACGCTTTCGTCTTCCTCTTTGCATTCATCACAAATATTGTTTAATTCTTCAGTATCTACCTTTAGATTTTTTTCATCTATTTTATCAATCATTATCTGTCAAACCAGCACCTGCAGCACCCTCTTTTAAACTGTCACTCTCTTCAACAAAAGTTTCTTCGGATAACTTATATAAATTATTCCATTCATCGTTTGTAAAGTTATCTTCATTTTCAAGTAGATTGACCTCAATTGTATTCGCTATCTTTGGAAATTCTTGATCAATAAAATTTGAACTAATATTTACATTTAGATTTAATAACATTTTTTTTTCATCTATTTTTACAGAAATTTTTTTTCCAATAATTTCTGATGAACGACTTATGAAGGAGATAAAAATTATTGGATAAGCAACATTTTTAAACTCAATTTTTTTTAAATTTTCTAAAATATTTATTTGATCCAAAAAACTAACACCTAAAGTAATTGGACAGTAAGGATGATTTGATGAAGAGTTATTTTCACTAATTAAATTTAAATTTTCAAATTTACTTTTATTTTTTTCATTAAAATATTCATTAAGGTGCTTAATACCCGGTAAACTAAATAGTTCTAACAATCTTATACTTTTTCCTGTTTCCTCAGAAACTCCCCAAGAATATCCTGCTGCTTTTGAAGCTCTTTTAACAGTAGTTTCAATTTCACTTAGTGATTTCATTCTTAAATATTGGTTTTATATACCCACTGCTCGTCATAACTTTTTAACTCATTTGGAAGTGGAGCTCCTTGGAACATGCAAATTCTTAACCATTTGTCAGATCTTGGATCAAATTTTAATGCCCCAAAAAAAGATAATTTTAATCTTAGCATATCAATTGGCATTAAATCTTTACCAATCGTATTATCTTGTATTTCTGAATAAGGAAATTTTTCTACAATGAATGCCCTCCTCACTACATGTCTTAACTCAGAATTTGATGTTAAAAATTCAGCAATAGTTAAACTATTTTTTGAGACTAATAATTTGTCATAAAGTTTTTTTATATCTCTAGCTATTGCTAAAGGCTGTTCTAATTCTGATCCATGCTCCTCAAAACGATCAGCTAATCTAGGTTCCTCTTTATTTTTTGAAATAAACCAAAAGTTTTTATTATTTTCTTTTTCTTCAAAATTAATATCTAAAATGTTTGGATATTTTGCTTCGATGATATTACGTAATTCTGCAACTTTTCTATGAGTTGGAATAGTAAAATATTTTTCTTCATCTGAGCTCATTTCTTTTACCAAAGGATTTACAATATTATTATAAGGTTCCATCATTATTGAAACAATGTATTCAATGCATTCCTCGCAAGTATTATCCTCCAACCATTGATATATTTTGTTAAAAGGATATTCGATCTCAAAATTAAAATCTTTGTTTATAAAGTTTAAAAATTTTTCAACATCTTTTAGTAATGATGTGATTTTTGTTTGCTGATATTCACTATCAGTATTCCAGCTTGTAATATTTTTTAAAGATTTTTTTACACAATCAATAAACAAATCACTATCTTGACTTTCTACATCTTTGATTTCTCTAATTTTCTTAAGTGCTTTTTCTCTACTTAAAATCCAATTATTTAATAGAGTTGGGTGATTAACTATAAATGGTGCCATACCCAAGCCTGTGGAATTACCTATTCCCAAGTTTTTACAAATATTATTATCTAGCTTAACAGCTTTTTTTGGATTTTTATGATAAGCAACATGATTAACTTGATCAAAAGTAAATTGTCTTACCAAATATACTAACATCATTTCTAATCTGAATGGACCATTAATTTCTTCACGATTTTTAATTCTAAATCGATCTGCAAGACCAAATTTACCTGAGCCATATACTGCTGTAGTCCTATATAAATAGCCTACTTTTGATAATAAGTTTAAATCTGGCTGCTGACCTTTGCTCAAACTTTCAACTACGTGATTATAAATTCTTACTGATTTGTTTGCTCTAGATAAAGTTAATTCTTTATAAGAAAGTCTACCAACTTCTTGTTTTGGAACTTCATTTTCTAATCTTTCAATATCTTTCTTAGTTGGAACTCCATCGTGTAATGTAAAAGCAGCATCCCATTTTGTTGCAATAACTCTATCTGATCTTTCTTCATCTTTGATTTCATTTGCAAAACAAACTAAAGAATAAACTCTTTTATTTTTTTTAAATGAATAAACAGCTTCTCCAATACCATTTTCGTTTAAATTAAATAAATCTCTTTTATATTCCCACTCTTTAAATTCATTAAGAAAACTTCTTAAAAAAGATAATTTTGATTGATGAAAAGATCCTAGCCTTGATAATTTCATTATCTTATTCGGGTCTCTTAATTCAACTTTCATAATTAAATAGTTTTATAAAAATTGTACCAGTTATTTCCAAGTATTCCATGTGTCTCGGTATCTGAAAAACCTGCTTTTTTTAAACCTTTTTCAATATTTGAGAACCCTCTTGCATCAAGAAACCAGTCAGGTTGTTTGGGAAAACCTGGTTTATTTTTCGAACCTTCACCATAATTTTTACTTTTAGACCAAGAACCATTTCTCATCCATTCAACAACAACATCTGGATGATCTAAACAAAGATCTGATCCTATTCCTATTTTTTTTACATCCATTATTTCAGCTGTTTTTGCGACCATTTCACAAAAACTTTCTAGAGTACAATTTGTGTTATCTTTTAAGTGATGGGGGTATAATGATAAACCCAACATACCGCCACTATCACTCAAAGTTTTTAATAAATCTGAGGATTTGTTTCTTTTAGCTGGATGCCAAAAAGAAGGGTTAGCATGAGTAATTGCAATTGGTTTTTCACTGAATTCAATTGCATCTAGAGTACTTTTTTCTGCAGAATGTGACATGTCAACTACAAGGCCAACTCTATTCATTTCTCTTATAACCTCGCGTCCAAAATTTGTAACTCCACTATCTAATTTCTCATAACAGCCTGTTGCTAGCAAAGACTGGTTATTATAAGTAAGTTGCATAAATCTACATCCTAATTGATGAACTTTTTCAACAAGATTAATATCATCTTCGATTGGTGAACAATTTTGAAAACCAAAAAATATTGCAGTTTTGTTTTCTTTATTAGCTTTTTCAATATCTTGGAAATTCTTACCAAGAAAAATTAAATCAGAATTTTCATGAAATAATTTTTCCCATTTTTTAATTTCAAGTTGTAATTCATCAAAATCTTCATGGTAAACAATAGTAACATGAACAGCATCTAATCCGGCAGATCT
>CACDYR010000004.1 GCA_902557155.1 uncultured Pelagibacteraceae bacterium
TTAGGGGATTGGATGAGAGATACTTTAAATCCAAAATTAAAAAAATGACATTTTTAAAAATAAACAATCTTAGTGTTGATTACAAAATGAGAAAAGAAACAGTTTATGCTGCTAAAAATGTGAATATTGAGGTTAATAAAGGAGAAATTTTAGGATTAGTTGGAGAGTCTGGATCAGGAAAAAGTACAGTAGGAAACGCTATTATAAATTTAATTGATGAACCAGGCAAGCTATCTAGTGGATCAGTTATTTTAGGTGATCTTAACATTCATCAAAATTCTGAAAGCATTGTTAAATACAGGGGAAATAAAATTGGATTGATATTTCAAGATCCTCAAACTTCACTTAACCCAATTCTTACAGTGGGTGAACAGTTAATTGAAACAATTCAAACTCATCTTAAATTAAGCAAAGAAGAAGCAAAAAGTAAATCTATAAATTTATTAAAAGAGGTTGGTATAAAAGATGCGGAGACAAGATTTGATAATTATCCTCACCAATTCTCAGGTGGAATGAGACAGAGAGTAGTAATTTCTTTGGCTCTATGCTGCGAACCAGAATTGTTAATTGCAGATGAACCAACAACAGCATTAGATGTATCAATACAATCTCAGATTTTAGAACTAATAAAAAAATTAACAAAAGAAAGAAATCTTGCTGTTATCTTAATTACTCATGACATGGGAGTTATAGCTGAGACAGCTGATCGTGTGGCAGTTATGAAAAGTGGTAATTTGGTTGAAATCGGTGAAACTAAAAAAATATTAACCAGTCCACAAGAAAATTATACCAAAAGTTTAGTAAGTTCAGTTCCACCAACTAATAAAAAAATTTCAAGATTTGTAATAGTTGAAAAAGAAAACAATAATAAAAAAGAAAATAATATCAAAATATTAAATAGATGGTCAAAAAAAGAAATTACAAAACAAGATTTGGTAGAAATAAAAAATCTTAATAAAAGTTTTGATGATAATTTTTTTACTGAAAGTTCTAAAAATTCTGTGATGGCTGTTAATAATGTTTCGTTTGAAATAAAAGAGGGTGAGTCTTTTGGATTAGTAGGAGAAAGTGGAAGTGGAAAATCTACAATTGCTAAAATGATAGTAAATTTATTTAAGCCTTCTTCTGGCGATATCTTCTTTGACAATGTTTGTATTACAAAAATTAAACAGAGATCTGAATTAATGAAATTTAGAAAACAAATTCAAATGATATTTCAAGATCCTTATTCTTCACTAAATGGAAGATTAAAAGTAAAAGATATAATTGCAGAACCAATTACACTTCATAATCCATCAATATCTACTTTAGATTTAAATAATTATATTTATGATCTGCTGGAGTCTGTAGAATTAACTCAAAAATCTGCAGATCGATATCCACATGAATTTTCTGGAGGACAGAGGCAGAGAATATCAATAGCAAGAGCACTTGCCACACAACCAAGACTTTTAGTTTGTGATGAACCCACCTCTGCTTTGGATGTAAGTATCCAAGCCCAAATATTAAATTTACTTAAAGATCTGCAAGAACAATTAAATTTAACAATTTTGTTTATAAGTCACGACCTACCAGTTGTTAGACAAATGTGCGATAGAATTGGTGTATTAAAAGACGGTCAATTATGTGAAGTTTCAAATACTGAGGATTTATTTTTAAAACCAACACATGAATACACAAAAGAGCTTTTACGGTTAATGCCTAAAATTGAGTCAATTTATAATTAATTTCCCGTAAGCCTAAAATGGTCCATTAAAAAAGATAATTTAACTAATTATTTTGCAATCTCTCTCATAGATTGTATTATAGTTTTTCTAAAAATTTAGTTATGAGCAATAAAGATAGAGTCTTTATATTTGATACTACTATGCGAGATGGTGAGCAATCGCCTGGAGCATCTATGAGTTTAGAAGAAAAAATTCAAATCGCAAGAGTGTTTGATGAATTAGGAATCGATATTATTGAAGCAGGTTTTCCAATCGCATCACCAGGGGATTTTGAAGCCGTTTCAGAAGTAAGTAAAATTTTAAAAAATTCTATACCTGCAGGACTTTCAAGACATTCAGTAAAAGATATTGACAGAGCTTATGAAGCTCTAAAACATGCACCAAGATTTAGAATACATACATTTATTTCTACAAGTCCATTACACATGAAGCATAAATTAAATATGTCTCCAGAAGATGTTTATGAATCAATAGGAAAACATGTTGCTTATGCAAGAAAGTTTACTGATGATGTTGAGTGGTCTTGTGAAGATGGAACAAGAACTGATATGGATTACATGTGCAAAACAGTAGAGTTAGCAATTAAAAATGGAGCCACAACAATTAATATTCCTGATACTGTGGGTTACACAATACCATCTGAGTTTACTACAATTATAGAAACTTTATTAAACAAAGTTCCAAACATAGATAAAGCGATTTTATCAACTCATTGTCATAATGATTTAGGTTTAGCGGTTGCCAACTCATTAGCTGGAGTTCAAGCTGGAGCAAGACAAATTGAATGTACAATAAATGGATTAGGAGAAAGAGCAGGAAATGCTGCTCTTGAGGAAGTTGTTATGGCAATTAAAACAAGACCTGATTTAATGCCATATGAAACTGGAATTAATACAACACTTTTAAGCAAAGCTTCAAAAATTGTTTCAAACGCAACAGGATTTCCTGTTCAATACAATAAAGCTATTGTTGGAAAAAATGCTTTTGCTCATGAAGCAGGAATTCACCAGGATGGAATGTTAAAAAATAGACAAACATATGAGATAATGACACCTGAAAGTGTAGGGGTTAAACAAACATCATTAGTTATGGGAAAGCATTCTGGTCGACATGCATTTAAAGATAAGTTAAACAGCTTAGGCTATCCAGATTTAACTGATGATGTAGTAGGAAATGCATTTGCAAAATTCAAAGTCTTAGCAGATAAAAAAAAACATGTTTACGATGAAGATATTATTGCCTTAGTAGATGATAGTTTAATTGTAGATAATAAAGTAAATGCAATAACTCTTAAATCTTTAAAAGTTTTTGCTGGAACAGGAGAACCACAAAAAGCAGAAATGACTTTGGATGTTTATGGCGATGTTAAAAACGCCACAGAAACTGGAGATGGCCCAGTGGATGCAATATTTAAATGCATAAAAACTTTATATCCTCACGATGTTAACTTACAGCTTTATCAAGTTCATGCAGTTACAGAAGGAACAGATGCACAAGCAACAGTAAGTGTAAAAATCGAAGAAAAGGGCAAAACAACAGTAGGTCAAGCAGCTGATACAGATACTTTAGTTGCATCAGCAAATGCTTACATAAATGCATTAAATAAAATGATAATCAAACGAGATAAAACAGCTCCTATGGAGCAAGAAAGTCAGAAAGTAAGAGGGATATAATGGGGTTATTTAGTAGTGTTAAAAAAATATGGAGTCAAGATATGGCAATTGATCTTGGAACAGCAAACACACTTGTTGTTTTAAAAGGTCAAGGTGTAGTTTTAAATGAACCTTCGGTCGTTGCAATAGTTGATCAAGGTGGAAAAAAAAACGTATTAGCTGTTGGAGATGAAGCAAAAACAATGCTTGGAAGAACACCAGGAAATATAAGTGCAATTAGACCTTTAAGAGATGGTGTTATTGCAGATTTTATAGTCACCGAAGAAATGATTAAACATTTTATTAAAAAAGTTCATAAAGGAAGCACATTTGCTAATCCTAGAATTTTAATTTGTGTACCAACTGGTTCAACACCAGTTGAAAGAAAAGCAATTCAAGATAGTGCTTTAGCAGCAGGTGCAAGAAGAGTTCAATTAATTGAGGAACCGATTGCAGCAGCTATTGGAGCAAATCTACCAATTTCTGAAGCAACTGGTTCAATGATTGTAGATATTGGCGGTGGTACAAGTGAAATTGCAGTAATGTCTTTAGGTGGACTGGTTTATTCTAAATCTTTAAGAGTTGCAGGAGACTCTATGGATACAGCAATAGTAGATTACATGAGAAAAGAATATAATTTATTAATCGGAGATACTACCGCTGAAAAAATAAAAAAGGAAATGGGAACAGCTGTCCCAACTGGAACAAATACTTATCCAGTTAAAGGAAGAGATTTAAGATCAGGTACTCCGAAAGAGGTTAATATTACAGAAGAAGATACCGCTGAAGCTCTAAACGATATTATGAAACAAATGGTAGGTGCAATTAAAGATGCATTAGAAAATACTCCACCTGAGTTGTCAGCTGATTTAGTTGATATGGGTTTAACTTTAACAGGTGGTGGTGCTTTGTTAAAAAATATCGATAAAAGGTTTTCTAAAGAAACAGGCTTACCAGTTCATATAGCAGATGATCCATTATCTTGTGTAGCTGTTGGTACAGGTAAAGCTTTGGATCAAGAAGAAACTTTTTCTACTATGTTATCTGAATATTAAGAAAAATGGCTACTGGCAGAGATGATTTTGTAATTGCCATTAGGTCAGCTTTCTTAAAAAAAAAAGATAAACAAAAATTTTCTTTACTAACTTTAATTGTTTTATCAATTTTTGTAATTGTCCTAAGTAATTTTAATTTTAAAGCAGTACAATTTGTTAAATTAGGAATTAATGAAGTAATCTATAGATCATCTCATATTGCATCAATTCCAGAAAATAAATTAAAAGAAATAACCTCAAAATTCAAATCACATATGGATTTATATGAAGGTCATCAGAAAGAATTAATTAAAATAGAAAATTCTGACCAACTTAAATTACAAAATGAGTTTTTAACCGCAGAAAATAAAAAGCTTAGAGAGTTAATTGATGAAAGTATAAATTCACAAGAAATATTTGCCAGAGTTTTAATTGATAAAGACAGCCCATATTTAAAATCAGTAGTATTAAATAAAGGCACAAAAGATAAAGTAAAAATTGGAATGGCTGTTATTGATGATGTTTATCTGGTTGGCCAAATAATTGAAGTAAATTATACTAATTCAAGGGCATTACTATTGTCTGATCTTAATAGTAAAATACCATCTGTATTAGAGCCAGATGATATACAAGCTGTAATTTCTGGTACAGGAAGCGATTTTGGAAAAATTGAACATACTCAAGAAGAATTTAGAGAAGATTTTAAAAATAAAGAAATTTTTGCTTATACCTCTGGTCTTGGAGGTTTATTTAAGCCCGGCATACCAATTGGAAAAATTGATCATGCATCAGAGGGAAAAATTAATTTTTTTTCTGATTTTACACAACTCAACTATGTAAAAATAGTTTCTTATAAAATAGGTGGTGAAGAATAATGTCATCACTTAATAAAAGTCCTTTTTTAAAAATATTCTTATCCTATCTACCATTTATAATGTTATTTTTTTCTGTATTTAATGAATTTGATTTTAATTACTTAAAGCTTGATTATTTTGCTTTTAATTTTGTTCATCTATTAATTTTCTTTTGGACTTTAAGAAATCCTGACCAATTAGGTTATCTAGCAATTTTCTTTGCAGGTATAATTAATGATGTTGTAATAGGTATACCGATAGGAATTAGTAGTTTTTGTTACCTTATTCTTTGCTCGGTAACAGCTTATATAAGAAACATTACTTTAACCCCAAACTTTATGAAGGACTGGATATCATTATTATTCACAATTTTATTAATTAATTCAATTCAAGTAATTATTTTGGATTTAGTCTTTTTAATTAAAGTTGATTATACTAATTATTTAATTAACTCAGGTTTTACTGTTTTATTTTATCCAATATTTTTTTTATTTTTTAATTTTTTAAACGAAAGAATTTCATATCAAGCAAATGATTAATTCAAATTCAGGAATAAGAAAAACTGATGTAATTAATAGACGGATGTTCATAATCGGAGCAGCAAAAGTAGTAGTTTTTGTTGGTATTGTTGCTCGTTTATTTTCTCTTCAAATAAACGAAAATAAAAAATATCTTACTCTTTCAGACAAGAACAGAATTAGAGAATGGAAACTCCCACCTACAAGGGGAAATATTGTTGATTATTTTGGAAATGTAATTGCGGGGAATTTAAAAGTTTATCAATTACATATAATTCCTGAGCAAGTTGAGAATTTTAATTATTTACTAGTTAGATTGAAAAATCTTTTAAATCTAAGTGACAAAAGAATTGCAAGAATAAATAAATTAAAAGCAGAGCTAAAACCATGGGACAGTATTATTGTTTCTGAAAACTTAAGCTGGAGTCAATTTGTAAAAATTAATAATTATTTATACGATCTTGTTGGTGTTAAACCAGTAATGACAATATCCAGAAACTATCCATTTAATGATGTATATACACATGTTCTTGGATATGTGAGTCAACCAAATGAACAAGAAATTTTAGAAAATGAAATTATCCAAGAAAGATTTGTACCAGGAATGAAAATTGGAAAACTGGGCTTAGAAAAAAGACTTGAAAATCATTTAATTGGAACAAATGCTATTCAAAGATATGAAGTAAATGCTTACGGTAAAAGAATTAATCAACTCGAGCATCAAAAAGGTGAGCAAGGATCAAAAATACGTTTAACTGTAGACACAGAAATACAAAAAGCTTGTGGGAAATTGTTAAATGAAAAAGCAGGATCTATAAGTGTAATGGATATCTATACTGGAGATGTAATAGCAATGTATTCATCTCCATCTTATAATCCAAATTTATTTTTATTTGGAATAAGTCAAGATGAGTGGCAATTAATTAGAAATAATCCATTAAAACCATTAATAAACAAAACTCTTTCGGGTCTATACTCGCCAGGTTCAACAATAAAACCTATCGTTGCGCTTTCAGCTTTAGAAAACAAAGTAATAGATACAAAGTTTAAAGTTAAATGCACAGGAAAAATGGAGTTATATGGACAAACATTTCACTGTTGGAAGGAAAAGGGACACGGCTGGGTTAGTTTGAAAAATGCAATGAAACAATCTTGTGATACATATTTTTATGAGGTTGCGAGGTTATTAGGTGTTGATAGATTAAACATTACAGCTGAAAAGTTTGGCTTAGGTAAAAAAGTTCTCGGTGATTATTTTGATAATGAAAAAAAAGGATTATTTCCAAATACAAAATGGAAAAAAAACAATCTTGGTAAAGGCTGGGTATTAGGAGAGACCTTAATAACAGGTATTGGTCAAGGCTATACACAAACAACTCCTTTACAACTTTGTATGATGACAGCACAAATTGCAAATGGAGGCTTTGCTGTAAAACCAAAAATAATAGTGGATAGTAATCCAATTTCTTATGAAGATGCAAAACAATCAATGGAAAGCGGGTTATTATTTGATACCAACTCTGCAGAATTGTTAGATAAAAAGTTATTTATAAACCAAAGAAATATTAAGATTGTTCAAGAAGCAATGTTTGCTTCGACCAATGAAAGATTTGGAACTTCATATAAATCAAGAATTGATGACCCTAAATATCAATTTGCAGGAAAAACTGGAACAGCCCAGGTCAAGAGAATTAGCAAAAGAGAGAGGGAATTGGATTTAGAATTAGAGCAAATACCATACAAAGATAGAGATCATGCTTTGTATGTTGCGTATGGCCCATATGTTAACCCAAGATATGCGCTTAGTATAATTGTTGAGCATGGTGGTTCGGGAAGTAAGGCAGCAGCACCAATTGCAAAAAAATTATTTAAATTAATCATCGACAGACATGATTTAAGAAATAAACAATCAAATTTTGAGAGGATTACCGTTTAAATGTTTCAGCACGATAGATTGAATAATGATATTACATTATTTCAAAAAATAAAAAACTTAGATTATATACTATTGATTTCTGTCATCCTTCTTTCTGTATTAAGTGTTTTTGTTATGTATTCTACAGATGGTGGAGAAATACTTTTTCATACAAAAAATCATTTTGTAAAACTTGCAGTTTTTTTCCCTTTAATGATTTTTGTGGCTTTCTTTAACATAAAATTTTGGCATAACTTTTCTTATATAATCTATTTTATAGTAATACTTTTATTAATTTATGTTTCATTTTTTGGAATAAAGTCCTCTGGTTCACAAAGATGGATGGATCTTTATTTATTTGTTCTGCAACCTTCAGAACTTATGAAAATAGCAATCATAATGTGTCTTGCAAAATACTTTCATAGAATAAAAATAGAAAATGTTAATTCATTTACTAGTATAACTATTGTGTTATCGATTATAATAATTCCAATAATTTTTGTAATTTCGCAACCTGATCTTGGTACATCTATATTAATTGCGTTAAGTGGATTAATTATATTGTGGTTAGGAGGTATGAAAATCAAATATTTTATATATTCATTTATTACTTTCTTAATTTCGCTTCCATTTATAATCTCATTTCTTAAACCATATCAAAAATTAAGAATATTAACTTTTTTAGATCCAGATAGAGATCCTTTGGGTGCTGGATATCAAATTATACAGTCAAAAATAGCTATTGGCTCAGGAGGCCTTAACGGAAAAGGTTTTTTAAAAGGAACTCAGAGCTACTTAGATTTTTTACCTGAAAAACATACAGATTTTATATTCACTTTATTTTCAGAAGAGTTTGGTTTTATAGGCTCAGTTGGTCTTTTGATATTATACTCAATAATAATTTTTAGAATTGTAAGAATAGGTGCAATTTCAAGAAGCAATTTTGCTAGACTTTTTTGTTTTGGTTATGCTTTTGCAATTTTTATCTATATTGTAGTAAATTTATCTATGGTTTTGGGTCTGCTACCTATAGTTGGTTCTCCATTGCCCATCATGTCGTATGGAGGTTCCTCAATGTTAGCCACTATGATTGGATTTGGTATAGTATTGAGTGCAAAAATTAATCATAAACAAATTATTGCATAATTTGTCACTCTCTTAATGTAATTTTTAATTGTATAACAAACTTATGAATAAAAATACTAAGGTAGGAATAGTTGGAGCAGGGATTCAAGGTGTGTCTAATGCTTTGTTTCTTCAAAAAAAAGGTTTCGATGTAACTATCTTTGATAGAGATAACCCAGGTAGCCAAGCCGCCTCTTATGGTAATGCAGGTCACTTTTCACCATATGCATCTCTTTCTTTAAACAGAACTGATGTTCTAGCAGATGTCCCAGCTATGTTACTCAGTTCTTCAGGTCCACTTGCTTTAAAATGGAATTATGTTCCCAAAATGATCCCTTGGTTTATAAAATTTATAATGAATACAACTAAAACTAAGATGATGCATACTGCTAAAAATATGCATCAAATTTTAGATCTAGCTTTACCTGCATATGATGAATTATTTGAGGAGGTAGACTTGGAAGGTTTAGTTGAAAACAAAGGAATTCTTTATATTTGGAATGATAAAGATTTAAAAAGTAGAGAATTAGAAATCAGAGTAAGGGAAGAATTAGGAGTTGAACAACAATTAGTAAATAAAGCTGAGATACATGATCTTGAACCACATATTAAACCATTTTACCATGCTGGCGTTTATTATCCTTATGCAAGACATGCAAGAAATCCGAAAAGAATTCTTTTAAAACTATTTGATTTATTTTTAAAAAAAGGTGGAAAATTTAATAAAGTAAATATTAAAGATATTAGTTTTGATGAAGAAAAACCAGTTTTTAAAACTGAAACTCAAAGTTATGTTTTTGATAAAGCAGTAATAGCTTGTGGAGCTTTTTCAAAAAAATTAACAGATAATCTAGGGGAAAAAATACCCTTAGATACAGAGCGTGGATATCATGTTCATTTTAAAAATTGTGATCATTTATTAAGTAGACCCGTCATATTTTCCAACCGTGGATTTGGAATTACACCGATGGAACAAGGTTTAAGAGTTGTTGGAACTGTAGAATTTGGAGGATTAGATAATCCATTATCTAAATCAAGAGTTAAAAATTTGATAAATAATGCAAAATATATGCTTGGTGATTTACCTGAACATGAGGATGAGTGGCTAGGATTTAGACCCACTTTACCAGATTTTTTACCTGTTATGGGGCCATCAAAAAATTACAAAAATATTTACTATTGTTTTGGGCATCATCATTTAGGATGGACTTTAGGTCCGATTTCTGGAAAGATTGTTTCAGGGATGATAGCGAACGAAAATACAAATTTAGATTTAAAACCTTATAGTTCGCTTAGATTTAGTTAAGTGACTAAAGATAATAATTTTTTAGCTTATTTATATCTATTTTTAACCGTAACTTTTTGGGCAGGTAATTTTGTAGTAGGTAAACTTGCAAGTTTTTATGAAGTTCCACCTTTTTCACTAAATTTTTATCGCTGGCTTTTTGCTTGGTTAATTTTAGCGCCTTTTACAATTCCTGAAATATTAGAGAAAAGAAACTATATAATTAAAAACTATAAGCTTTTCATTGTTTTGGGAGTTACTAGTATTACGGTTTTTAATTCAATTGTTTATTATTCATTAAATTTTACTCAGGTGATTAGTGGAGTTTTAATGATTTCAACTATACCTGTGATGATTATGTTGTTTTCTTCAATTTTAAAAATTGAAAAGACAAATATTTTTCAAATTATTGGGGTAGTGTTTTCTTTTGCTGGTGTAATTGTGATTATTACAAAAGCAAATTTGGAAATATTAAAAAATTTAGATTTCAATAAAGGTGATATTACAATGGTGATAGCAATGTTTTCATGGGCATTATATTCAACATTGTTAAAGGGAAAACAATATGAATTAACTCAAATATCATTACTTCAAGTAGTAATTACTTTTGGTTTAATATTTTTGATACCAGTTTATTTTATAGAATATCAAATTGGCTTTAGGATTAATTTAGAATTACCTTTTATTTTAATTTTATCTTATGTGGTTTTGTTTCCAGGTTTGGCATCTTTTATTTTATGGATAAAAGGAATATCTATGATTGGTGCTAATCGTTCTGGTGTTTTTTTACACCTAATGCCAATTTTGAGCGCAATAATGGCGATGATTTTTTTTAGTGAAAAATTTATGTTTTATCATATTTTAGGCGCTTGTTTTATTATTACAGGAATATTGTTATCAAATAAGAAAGTTAAAAATGCTTAAAGTTGCTATATTAGATGACTACCAAAACGTTGCCCAACAGTTTGTAGATTTAGAAAAACTATCTGGGAAATATGAGTTTAAGATTTTTAGCGAACCTTTTTTAGATGAGGCCGATGCAATTGACCAGTTAGCTGATTTTGAAGCTCTGTTAATAATGAGAGAAAGAACTCCAATCACAAAAAATTTAATTGATAATTTAAATGATTTAAAATTTGTAATCACAAGTGGATTACGTAATAGATCTATTGATTTAGAAGCTGCAAAGAAAAGAAAAATTACAGTTTGTGGTACAGATATAAATTTAAACCCAACACCTGAATTAACTTGGGCGCTAATTCTTGGTTTAGCCAGAAATTTTAAAGAGGAGTTTGACAATATGTATCAAGGGTATTGGCAAACTACAATCGGAGTAGAATTAAAAGGAAAAATCCTAGGCTTAATTGGTCTAGGCAGAGTAGGTACAGAAGTTGCAAAAATTGGAAAAGCATTTGGAATGCAAGTAATGGCCTGGAGTGAAAACTTGAGCTTAGATAAGTGTAAAGAATTAGACGTATTACCTTGCAGCAAAGAAGATTTAATTACAAATTCTGATGTACTTTCAATTCATGTTCAAGGAGGAGCAAGATACAAAGATTGCATTACTTTAAAAGAATTGGATAAAATGAAAAAAACAGCTTTTTTAATTAATACTTCAAGAGGACCTATTGTAAATGAAGATGATTTAATTATTGCTTTATCAACCAATGTAATTGCTGGTGCAGGAATTGATGTATATGAAAAAGAGCCCTTACCTGAAAATAATAAGCTTAGATTTTTACCAAATGCATTGCTTACACCACACATTGGTTATGTTACAGCTGAAAATTATAGTATTTTTTATAATCAAATGATCGAAGGATTAGAGGCTTGTGTAAATGGAAAGCCTATCAGAGTTCTAGAGTAACCATGGAGTTACCTGTTGTTAATCACGAGGATTATTTTGCTAAAATTGGTGATGATCACAAATTTCCAATTAATAAATTTGGAGAATTAGCAAAATACTTAATCCAAAATAAAATAGTAAAAAAATTTCACAAACCATCACCTTGCTCATTTGAAACATTAAGCTACGCACATGCAAAAAATTATATTTCAGACATTAAAAATAAAACTTTAAGTAAAGAGGGAATAAAAAAAATTGGATTTCCACTTGTTGATAGTGTTGTTCAAAGATCGTTAGTTGCTACAGGCGGTACTGTTTTAGCTTCTAAACTTGCAATCAATTATGGCATATCATGTAATACTGCTGGTGGCAGTCACCACGCAAGTTATGATTCAGGAGCGGGTTATTGCGTATTTAATGATGTTGCAGTTGCGTCACATTATTTACTTAATAGAGGTCTTGCTAATAAAATTTTAATTGTTGATTTAGATGTTCATCAAGGAAATGGTAATTCAGAAATTTTTAAAGATAATAGAAGTGTATTCACATTCAGTATGCATTCTAAAACTAACTATCCAGCAAAAAAATCAAACAGTGATTTAGATGTGGAGCTCGAGGATAATTTAGAGGATGACGCTTATATCAAAACACTTAAACATTATTTAAATGAGTTAAATCAAGAAAATTTTGATTTCATTTTTTACATAGCTGGTGTCGATATTCATTTTAATGACAGATTAGGAAAATTAAAAATTTCTGATGAGGGTATTAAATTAAGAGATGAGCTAGTAGTAGAAAACTTTTTTTCTAGACGAATACCATTTTGTGGGGTTTTGGGTGGTGGTTATAATAAAGATTTTAATAAACTTGTTGAATTACATTCAATGTTACATCAATCTTGTGCTAAATATATAGGATCATGACAAAAAAAATAAATCCAAATTTAACTGCTGAGCAAAAATTAATTTTATTCGAGGAAGGTACTGAGCGTGCTGGATCAAGTGAACTTAATCATGAAAAAAGGGAAGGAAGTTTTCATTGTGCAAACTGTGGTGAAAAATTATTTGATTCAAAAACAAAATATGAGAGCGGATCAGGCTGGCCTTCTTTTTATGAATCTTTGCCAGACGTATTTGAAACCAAAACAGATCACCACATAGGTTATGCAAGAACCGAATATCATTGTAAAAAATGTGGAGGCCATCATGGGCATATATTCGATGATGGACCTGAGCCTACAGGAAAACGATTTTGTAACAATGGGGTATGTTTAGTTTTTAAACCTAAGAGCTAAATTTAATGTTTGAAAATATCGATATTGAGAAAGTTAAAGAAGAGCTAAGAAATCACTCAACAAATTATAAAGAAAATTTCGCCAAAATTGAAAAGTTCATAGAAACTGAAATACAAGAAATATTAAATCTCAAAAAAAACAATAAATCTATAATTCCAGAAATTAGTATTAATGAGCTAGATCAAAAAAACACAAAGGTAATAGAAGATATAAAAAAAAGAGGCTGTGTAATAATCCGAGATGTTTTTGAAGACAAATTTATTGAAAATTTAAATTTAGAATTAGAGAAGTATATTGATGAAAATAATTATTACGATGATCAAAGGAAGAAAGCTGATTTAGATAAATATTTTAGTGATCTTAAATCAGGTAAACCCCAAATATACGGCCTTTATTGGTCTAAAGCACAAATAGAAATAAGACACTCAGAGCAAATGGCTAAAGTAAAAAAATGGTTAAATAATCTTTGGTTATTTGAAAATTCTGAATATAAAGTTTTTGATCCAAATAAAGAATTGTCTTATGCAGATAGAATAAGAAGAAGAGAGCCGGGCGATGATACTTTGGGACTTTCTCCTCATTGCGATGCTGGATCTATTGAAAGATGGACCGATAGTCATTATCAAAAAATTTATAGAGATATATTTTCTGACAACTTTGAACAATATAATCCATTTGAAGCAAAGTATAGAGATAGAACAATAGAGTTTGAGTCTCCTGCGGTTGCACATGTATTTAGAACATTTCAAGGTTGGACAGCTTTAACAGAACAAGGTCCTAACGATGGAACTTTACAATTAATACCTATTGCTAAAGGAATTGCTTATGTTTTAACCAGAGCATTACTAGATGATGTTGAAGAAAATGAATTGTGTGGATCAAAACTTGGTAGAGCTTTATCAGTAAATAAAGATTATCATTCATTACTGTTAAAAGGTTTAGTTTCAATTCCAAAAATGAAGCCAGGTGACACTGTTTGGTGGCATCCAGATGTTGTTCATGCTGTAGAAGATAAACATTCAGGAAAAAATTATTCCAATGTTATTTATGTTGGTGCAACACCTTATTGTAAAAAAAATCTAGATTATACGGTAAAACAATCAAAAAAATTTTTAGAAGGAAAGAGTCCACCAGATTTTGCGTCTGAAGATTACGAAATTAAATATAAAGATAGAGTTAAATTAAAAGATTTAAGCTCTTTAGCTAAGAAACAATTAGCTTTAGAAGAATGGAATTAATTATTTAAAAGATCTTGAAGTTTATTTTCTTTTTCTAATGCTCTTACTTCATCATAACCACCTATATGCTGGTCATCAAAAAAAATTTGTGGAATAGTTCTTTTTCCATTAGCTTTTTTAATCATTTCATCCATTGCTCCATCAACTTTTGAAATATCAATTTCATTATAAGGTGCATTATTTCTAGCTAATAATCTTTTTGCAGCCTCACAATAATTACATAGCGGACCTGTATACATGGTAATTTTTTTCATAAGCTATAGATAGTCACCTTTTTTAATTTTACTAGCTATTTCTTTTCTAGAGTATTCAAATTTTTTTCGATGTTTTATACTTTTTTGGTTAACTCTTTTTCTCCATAACCTGAAAGATGATGGTTTTAGAGATCTTCGCATAATTTTAATTACATCAGATTCTTTCTTCCCTGTTTTTTTTTCAATTTCCTCGAAAGTGATCCTATCTGCCCAGGCTGCCCAAATGATCCAATCCGGATCGTCCATTTTGGGCTCTGGGTTTTTGATTCTAGTAACTGGTCTGTGACCTTTTTTTTTCATAAACCCTTTATATTTGAAAAAAATATTTAATGCATTTTTTTTAGCTTCTGATATTATGTCTTAGATAGTCCTTCTTAGCCATCTTTAGCTCCCGGTTTTTAAGGACTATCTTTTTTTATGCTCCCCTTAGATTTCATCCTTTATCTACAGATAATAATTTTTCTATTCATTACACCAGGAACTCCTAGAGTTGTGATTATCTCGTATTCAATGAATTATGGAGTTGGAAAATGTGTTTGGTCGGCATTAGGGGATGTAACAGCAAATTTTATTCAGGCAACTTTAGTAATTTTTGTAATAGGATCTTTTTTTTCTGAGAACTCAACGATATTAAATATATTTAAATGGATAGGAGTAATTTATATTTTATATCTTGCTTATGATATTTATAAATCACGTCCAAAAACTATTTCAAGCGAAGGTGAAACAAAAAAAAGCAATTTATCATTCTTTCGAGACGGTTTCTTAGTTGCTGGAACAAGTCCTAAAGCTTGGATGTTTTTTCCTTTTATATTTCCTCAATTTATTGACTTTAATTCAAATTTATTGGCACAATTTGTAATTTTAATTACAACTTACATTGTTTTAGATTTTTTATCTTTGATTGGTTATGCAATGCTCGCACAAAAATTAATAAAGTGGATAACTGCTAATCCAAAAACAATTAATACAATTTCTGCGAGTGTTTTAGTAATTATTGCCGGAATAATTGTTGTAACTCAACAATATTAATTAGATTTGGCCTTTATTGCCACTTGCATAAAATAAAATTTCTTTATTTAATCACCACATAATTAATTAATTAAAGAGGAAATAAAATGAGATTAAATAAAATAATTTTAAGTTTTGTTTCTGCATTAGTAATTTTATTTTCAACTTCTGTTGCATCTTTTGCAAAAGTTGTTGGTGACAAAATTATTTTAGGTGCTGCGATTTCCTTAACTGGTAAATACTCATCTAATGGTGTTCATACTCAAAATGGTTATAACATGGCCGTTGATAGAATTAACAGCATGGGTGGAGTTAAAGTTGGTGGAAAGACTTATAAGTTTGACATTATTTATTACGATGATGAATCAAACCCTAAGAGAGCTGCACAGCTTGCAGAAAGATTGATATCACAAGATGGTGTTGAGTTCATGCTTGGCCCTTACAGTTCTGGTTTAACTAAAGCGATTGCTCCAGTAACTGAGAAATATGGTGTTCCAATGGTTGAAGCAAATGGTGCATCTAGATCTTTGTTTACTAAAGGTTACAAATATCTATTTGCTGTATTAGCTCCAGCTAACTTATATCTTGATGTTGCTATCGAAACAGCAGTTGAGTTAAATGGTGGAAAACCAGTAAGAATTGCACAAGCGTTTGAACAAGATGCATTCTCACAGGACGTTAGATTAGGTATTTTAGATGCTGCAGAAAGAACTGGTTCTAAAATCATAATCGACGATAAATTGCCTAAAGAACTAAATGATATGGCTGCTACTTTGGTTAAAGTAAAACAGATGAAACCAGATGTACTTGTTGTATCAGGCCACACAAAAGGTGCATTAACTGCGATCAGACAAATTGCTGAAATGAAAGTTGATGTTCCAATGTTAGCTATGACTCACTGTGATGCTGCTAAGCTATCTAAACAGCATGGTAAAAATTCACAGTATGCACTTTGTGCTTCTCAATGGCACAAGTCACTAACTTATAAAGATGATTTCTTTAAAGATGGTATGACTTATGCTGCAGACTTTGAGAAAGAGTTTGGATATGATCCACCTTACCAATCTGCTGAATCTTCAGCTGCTTTATTGGTATTCAAAGATGCATTTGAAAGAGCAAATTCTTTTGATCAAAAGAAAGTAAGAGATGCTCTTGCAGCTACGAATATGCAAACATTCTATGGAAATATTAAATTTGCACCTGGTGGTCAGAACGTTGACAAACCAATGGTACTTTTCCAAGTAATGTGTGATGCTTCAGGAAGTTGTGAAAACAAAGTTGTTGCTCCATTAAAATGGGCATCAGCTAAGTTGATACATCCAATTCCTAAGTGGTCAGATAGATAAAATAAAATACTAAAGCCCCCTAGTCATAGGGGGCTTTTTTTTATATAACCCAAAAATACTTTTTATGGATTTTCTTGTATTTCAATACCCAATGATAACTGTTCAAGCTTGCTTGGATGGAATTCTTCTTGGAGTTTTGTTTGCATTAATTGCATATGGAATGGCACTCCAATGGGGAGTGATGAACATAATTAACATTGCACAAGGAGATCTTGTTATTTTAGGAGGATACATAGCATATTTTATGTACCTCTACGGTATACATCCAGCATGGGGAGTAATTGTTGCACCTGTAATAATGTACTTTGTTGGTATAGCGATTTACAAACTAGTAATTAATAAAGTAGTAGATAGGGATTTATTTATCTCTATTTTGGCGACTTTTGGAATAAGTATTCTTTTCATGCAATTAATGAATTTTGCATTTGGTGCAGATGTTGTACTTGCAAACTCTGGTTACGGAACAACTATGTTGTTTGATAGCAATGTTGTGTTACCTAATTCAAAAATATTTTCAGCATTTATAAGCATTTTGTTTGCAGTTTGTTTAGTAATTTACATGAAAAAATCTAAGCTTGGCCGAGCTATTAGAGCTACAGCTCAAAATGCAAGAGCCGCAAAGATTTTAGGTGTTGATACAGAAAAAGTTTATGCAGCAACATTTGGAATAAATGCTGCTCTATGTGGTGTTGCTGGAGCATTAATTTCAATAACATTTACTATCCATCCCTATATGGGTCTACCTTATACAATCAGATCTTTTATGATTGTAATTGTTGCAGGATTAGGAAATTTACCAGGTGTTGCAATGTCAGGTATGGGACTAGGAGTTTTTGAGGAATTTGCAGATTATATTTTGGGTACAGAATTTAGAATTGGTTCAGTGTTTTTATTATTAGTTTTAATATTAGTTTATAGAAGATTTAAACTTTCTAGAAAAAGAGAGTATCTAAAATGAGAAAAGTTAAAATTAATGATAATCAAGGGAAATCTATTGAAGTTGACATAGATCAATTTAAAAAACATTTAGATGAATATCACTCCACAGGATCAAGTGTTCATGATGAAAATGGTCATTACTTTACAGTAAATCAGAATTTTAGAGATAAAATCAAGAGTTTATATGAACAAGAATAATTTAATACTATACATAGGTATATTAATTTTTGGACTAGCGGCTCCTTATATATTCCCTGCATTTAAAGTGCAATTATCAATTCTATGTATATTGATTGTCCTTGCAATCACCTGGAATATTCAAGGAGGTGAAATGGGCTATAACACATTTGGAAATATTTTATTTTATGGATTGGGAATGTACTTGTGTGCCTCGGTCCAGGTTGGAATGTTTTTTCCATTAGCTGAATGGACTGAAAGTGGTGGTGAAAAAACTTTTGTTCATACACCAGCTCAATTTTTTCAAGGAATGGCAGCTGGACTTGTAGTTGCTGCAATTGTACCAACAATAGTTGCTGGTTTAATTGGATATGCAATTTTAGGTTTAAGGGGTCATTACTTTGCTATCTGTACTCTTGGATTAGGTGTAGCAGCTGGAGAAATTTCTGGAGGAATTGAAATCATTGGTGCGGGACAAGGTTTTACTACTCCACCTTTTCCTAATGTAGGAAGTTTAGAGGCGAGAGGTGAATTCTTTTATTTTTTAAGTTTCTTAGTTTTGGTACTAACATTCATTGCAGTCAAAGCAATTTATACCACTAGATTTAAATTAATCTTAAATGCAATTAGAGATAATGAAGATAAAGCAGAAGCCATGGGAATAGAGACCATGAAATATAAAATAATTGGTTGGATGATATCTGCCTTCTTCTGTGGTTTAGCCGGAGGAATTATGGGTGGCTTAGTTGGATACATAGACTCCACTGATGTAGCATTTGATGGAAGAGAAATGGGTGTGTTTATGGTTTTAATGGCAATATTAGGTGGTAAGGGAACTTTATGGGGACCAGTTATTGGCGCAACAGTATTTCATATATTTAAAGAAGGTTTTTGGACTTTTTTCTTGGGATGGCAGTATGTGGCTCTTGGAGTTTTAATTGTAGTAATTGTTATTTATTTCCCAGAAGGAATTATGGGATGGTTAAGAGAAAAATATCCTGAGAGATTTGGTGAAGTTGTAGATGAAGCAGACCGAAAGGCGCAGGTAGAGATAAAATGAGTATTCTTGAAGTAAATAATGTTAGCAAATCTTTTGGGGGAGTAAAAGCTAATGTTGATATTTCAATGAATGTTGAAAAAGGTAAGATAGTTGGATTAATTGGTCCAAATGGTTCTGGAAAAACAACATTATTCAATTCAATTGTTGGAACTTATCCAATCGACCAAGGCTCAATTAAGTTTAATGGAAAAGAAGTTTCTGAATTGCCAGTTCCGGTTATTGCAAAATTAGGTTTATTAAGAACGTTTCAACAGACAAGAATTTACGGAAAATTAAATTGCATAGACAACATGCTTATCAGTCACAAAGGAAGTGATGAAAGTATGTTTAAATTATTTTCAAAAATACCACAGGAATTAACAGAAAAAGCAGAAAATTTATTGAATTTTGTTGGATTATATCAAAAGAGAAAACTTAGAGCAGGAGATTTATCTTTTGGTCAGCAAAAACTACTGGAGCTTGCTATGGCTCTAATGAATGAGCCGGAAATGCTTTTGTTAGATGAGCCAACTGCAGGAATTAATCCAACCTTAATTAATGGAATTATAGATAGATTAATTAAAGTGAACCAAGATTTTGGAATTACTCTTTTAGTCATAGAACACAACATGAGAGTAATAATGCAATTAGCGGAAAATATTTTTTGTCTAGCTCATGGTAAGATGTTGGCAAACGGATCGCCAGATGAAATTAAAAACGATAAGCGAGTTGTCGACGCATATTTAGGAGCGCAATAATGTCAAATCAATATGAAGTTTTAGGTAAAGCGCCAACACCGGAAGATTTAAAAAAACTATCTCCAGATGAAATACATTTAACAATTAAAAATTTAAATGCTGGATATGGAAAAATGGAAATTCTGCATAATTTTGACTTGTTTGTAAATAAGGCTCAATCATTATGTTTGATTGGACCGAATGGAGCAGGTAAATCTACAATACTCCATTCGATATACGGGTTTACAAATATTTTTTCAGGTCAAATAGAAATAGATGGTAAAGAAATTACAAATCTAACACCAGCTGAAAAATTAAAGTCAGTTGGAATTGCATATATTTTACAAGACAACTCTGTCTTTCCAGATATGACGGTAGAGGAAAATTTACTGATGGGTGGCTACATAAAAGATAAAACAGAGGAATCTTTTGAAGAAGCAGAGAGAATATTAGAAAAATATGAAAGGCTTAGAAACAGAAGAAGCCAACCCGCAAAAGTATTATCTGGTGGAGAAAGAAGATTATTGGAAATATCAAGAGCTTTAGTGATGAAACCGTCTGTATTACTTGTTGACGAACCTTCAATTGGTTTGGAACCAAGATATATTGATATGGTTTTTGAAATTTTAGGAGATCTTCAACAAAATGAAAAAAAAACAATCATTCTAGTTGAGCAAAATGCCAAAAAAGGATTGGAGTTTGCAGATATAGGATACGTTTTAGTATCTGGGCAAACTGCAATAGCAGGTAAAGGAGACGATTTACTTCAAAACCCTGATGTTGGTAGACTGTTCCTAGGTGGATAATGATTAATAAAAATTTTTTCTTCAAAGGATATAGATCTATATTTACTCACGACAGTCCTGCAATTGCTCTCACTTGTTGTTTTATAGCTATTGGAGCTCTATTTAAAAATTTAGGTTTTAATATTCAGGAAAGTATTTTTTCAACTGTTTTAACTTATGCTTTACCGGGCTCACTAGTAATGGCTGAGTCTATGTTAATTGGAGCATCTCTGTTAAATATTTTTTTGGCGGTTTGGTTTGTTAACGCAAGACTTTACCCTATGGCTGTATCCTTATTCCCGTTGATGATGCACAAAAGTCAACCTAAATGGAAGTATTACTTTTCTTGTCATTTCATTGCTGTTTCCGCTTGGCTAATCATGAAAAGTAATTATAAAAAAATTCCAAAAGAATACAGAATTGATTATTGGATTGGTATTGGAAGTGCAACTGTAAGTGTATCAGTTATTGGAACATTTATAGGTTTCTCTTTTTCAGAGTATTTGAATAAAGATATGATGATGGGATTAGCAATTCTTAATCCGGTTTATTTTTTATGCATGATGGTTGGGGCATCTAAGACTATACCGGTAGCTCTATCAGTTTTGCTTGGAACTATATTGGGACCAATTATTTATTTATTCTCACCAGAGTGGTCAATTTTGTTAGCAGGTGTAATTGGTGGAACCATAGCTTATCTAGTAGGAGAGCACAGTGTCAGCTAATATCGTTTACGCAATCCTTGTTACGTCCCTAGCAACATTTTTGTCTAGATTTTTGGGAGCTCTTACATCTGAAGGTATAAAAGAAACCTCTAAACTTTTTAAGTGGTTTAATTGTTTAGCTTATGCAACATTAGCAGCACTAATAGCTAGAACTATAATTTTTCCAGCTGGTATTTTGGTAGATGCTAGTTATTCAAGTAGATTTCTTGTTGTGCTATTATCTTTAGTTGTTTTTTTTATTTCAAAGAAAAACTTTGTTTATCCTACAATTTTCTCAGCTATTTGTATGGCAATACTTAATAATTATATCTGATTAGATTGATTTATAAAATAAGGTAAAATAAAATTTAGAATGCAAAAAATTACAGGCATAGACATTCAAAAACACGATAAATCAAATAGGATTATAAAAATTAGTTTAGATAATGATATTATAGATAAATTAATTTTCCCATTTAATAAATTTGATTTAACAGCGTTGGAGTTAAAACCATTTACAAGATTTACTTTAGCAAAAAGTTTAGATGATTTAACAGATAATAAATTAAGCAAATTAATGAACTCAATTATTAGAGATAGATCTACAGGTTGCTTTATTATTGGACCAAAAAATATAACTGCAAAAATTAATGATACATTTTTAGTTAAGTTATCAACTGCAATAGCTCATTTAATTGGTGTACCAAATCATGATGCAATGGCAGGAAAATACTATGCTCGTTTTCATGTAAAACATGAAGATACTAGCGACTCTTACTTAAGAAAAGCTTATAGAAATATGGATCTTCATACAGATGGGACATATGTTAAAGATGTAACAGATTGGTTAATCATGACAAAAATTGATGAGCAAAATGTTGAAGGTGGAGAAACAGCTATGCTACACCTTGATGACTGGGAGCATTGTGATGATTTATATAATGATCCAGTAGGGAGACAAAATTTTGTTTGGGGGTCACCAAAAAGTAAAAATATTGATTACAAAGTAGAGCACCCAGTCTTTTCGCCTGATAAAGAGGGAAGACCAACAATATCCTACATAGATCAATTTCCAGAACCACAAAATATGGACCAAGGAAATTTTTTACAAAGATTATCTGATGGATTAGAGGAAAGTAAAAATAAAATAATTACAAAGTTACCCGTTGGATTCTCTGTGATTGCAAATAATTATTTCTGGCTTCATGGAAGAAAACCCTTCAAAGAAAACAAGGAATTAAGCAGAGAATTACTAAGAATTAGAGGTTCTTTTTTTGTTAATTAATTCAATATAATCAATATAAAGTATCCGAAATTATGAATTTAGGTTTTATTGGTACGGGAAAAATTGCAGCTTCAGTGATTACTGGAATATGTAAATCAAAAATTTCTTATAAGAAAATAATTATTTCACCAAGAAATAAAAGAATAGCTCATGGGCTAAAAAGAAATTATAAAAAAATAGTTATTGCTAAGGACAATCAGCAAATTGTAGATCAGTCTAATTGGGTATTTTTATCTGTTACACCTACTGTCGGTGAAAAAATTATTAAAGATTTAAAATTTAAATCGACCCAAACCGTTGTTAGTTTTATTTCTACAATTACTTTATCTCAATTAAAGAAAGCAATTAAAGTAAGAGCAAAAATTGTGAGAGCAATACCTCTGCCTCCGATTTCGTTAAAGAAAGGTCCTGTACCTATTTGTCCCCCTAATTCAAAAGTGAAAGCGTTTTTCAATAACTTGGGCACAACTGTAGAAATTAAGAATGAAAAATCGTCTATAAATTTTTGGTCAACCTCTGGCATGATGGCGCCTTTTTATGAAATGTTGAGAGTAATGACTGATTGGTTGGTAAAAAGAGGAGTAAAAAGAAATAATGCTCAAAAATATATTACTTCTTTATTTTTAGCTTTATCTGAAGATGCTGTAGTAAATTCAAAAGAAAATTTAAAGAATTTAGTAAAAGAGTCTCAAACGCCAAAAGGTTTAAATGAACAAGGTGTTAAAGAATTAACTAAAGCTGGATTTTATAAATCTCTAGAAAAAACTTTAAACAGTATTCACAAAAGACTGAATAAATAAATCAAATGTCTGAAAATATTTTAGAGATTAATAATTTAAGTAAATATTTTGGTGGATTAGCTGCAGTTTCAGATTGTTCAATAAAAGTTAAAAGAGGAACTATCACTGGTATCATTGGGCCAAATGGATCTGGTAAAACCACTTTATTCAATTTAATTGCTGGAAATTTAAAATCCTCTGGTGGTAATGTTGTTTTCGATGATGAAAATATTACTGATGTTCCATCTTATGAATTATTTTCTAAAGGGTTGTTAAGAACATTTCAAATTGCACATGAGTTTTCAAATTTATCTGTTTTAGAAAATTTAATGATGGTTCCAGGAAATCAATCTGGAGAAAAAATAATGACAGCATTATTTAAACCAGGTTTAGTTGCCCAAGAAGAGGCTGTGGTTAAAGAGAAAGCGAAAGAAGTTGTTGAATTTTTAAATTTAGGACATTTATCAAATGAGCTTGCTGGAAACCTTTCAGGTGGACAAAAGAAATTACTAGAACTTGGAAGAACCATGATGGTTGATGCAAAATTAGTATTATTAGATGAAGTAGGGGCTGGAGTTAACAGAACTTTGTTAAAAGATCTTGGAACTGCAATAGAAAAGTTAAATAAAGAAAAAGGTTATACTTTTTGTATGATTGAACATGATATGGATTTTATTGGAAGATTATGTGATCCAGTGATTGTAATGGCTGAGGGGTCAGTATTATTTGAAGGAAGTGTTGAAGAAGCAAAAAAAGATGAGAAAGTTATCGAAAGCTATCTTGGAAGAGGATCAAAATTAAAGGATACAAATTAATGGCATATTTTGAAGGAATAGAAATGACAGGTGGTTATGGTAATGGTCCTGACATTATTAGTTCGTGTTCAGTAAATGTTAATAAAGGTGAAATAGTTTCTATTTTAGGTCCTAATGGAGCTGGTAAATCAACTGCCATGAAAGCAATGTTGGGCTTGCTGAATTTAAAATCTGGATCAGTAAAGATTGATGGTAAGGATATTTCAAAATTATCTCCTCAAGATCGAGTTAAACAAGGTATTTCTTTTGTCCCTCAGACTAAAAATGTTTTTGCAGGTATGACTGTTGAAGAAAATTTAGAAATGGGGGCATTTCTTGTTGAGGATGAAATCAAAAATATAATCGAGGAAATTTACGAATTGTTCCCAATTTTAAGAGAGAAAAGAAATCAGATGGTTGGTGAACTTTCTGGAGGTCAAAGACAACAAGTGGCTCTAGGTAGAGCTTTAATGATTAAGCCTACTGTTTTAATGTTAGATGAGCCAACTGCCGGTGTATCACCAATTGTGATGGACGAATTATTTGATCATATTGTAAAAGTAAAAAGAACAAACGTTGCTATCTTAATGGTAGAACAAAATGCAAAACAAGCATTAAGCATTTCAGATAGGGGCTACGTTCTGGTTACTGGTGAAAATCGTTATTCAGGAACTGGAAAAGAATTATTAGACGATCCAAGAGTAAGAAGCTCTTTTTTAGGAGGGTAATATGGATTTTGTAAATGCAATAATTCTTTTATTAAATTATATTTTTATTCCTGCATTAACTTATGGTTCTCAATTAGCCCTTGGTGCAATATTTGTAACACTTATCTATGGAATTTTAAGATTTGCTAATTTTGCAACTGGTGACATGATGTCTTTTGGAACCATGGCTACGATCTTATTCACATGGTATTTTCAATCTTTAGGCGTCTCTTTAGGTGTTTTACCCACTGCTCTGTTAGCTATCCCATTTGGAATTATTTTCATGATTCTTTACATGCTTTTAATAGATAAATTTGTCTTCAAATATTATAGACATCAGAAAAGTCCTCCAGTTCAGTTTGCAATGGTAAGTATTGGTGTAATGTTTGTAACTCAAGCAGTGGTAAGAATTATAATTGGACCTGGCGATAGAAGATTTTTTGATGGAGAAAAATTTATTATTAAAGCACGTGAATTTAAGGAGATGACAGGTTTAAATGAAGGTCTTGCATTGAAATCAACTCAAGTCTTAACAATATTTGTTACAATAGTTTTAGTATCTTTATTGTTTTGGTTTTTAAATAGAACCAAAACTGGAAAAAGTATGAAAGCTTATTCTGATAATGAAGATCTTGCTTTGTTGTCAGGTATTGATCCAAAAAAAATAGTTTTAGTTACCTGGGTTATTGCTGGAATTTTAGCCACAATAGGTGGTGCTTTATATGGTTTAGATAAAAGTTTTAAACCATTTACTTATTTTAATAATATGCTTCCTATTTTTGCTGCAGCAATTGTTGGAGGAATTGGAAATCCATTTGGAGCTTTTTTAGGTGGATATGTAATTGCTTTTTCAGAAATTTTATTAACTTATGCCTATAAGAAATTTTTTATGTATGTTTTACCAGAAAGTATGGAGCCAAATAGTTTAGTTCAGTTACTGTCTACAGATTACAAGTTCGCAGTCTCCTTCTCTATATTGGTAATAGTTTTAATTTATCGACCTTCGGGAATATTTAAGGGGAAAGTATTGTGAGAAAAAACCTAAATGTAATTGCAGCTTACAGTATCATGATGGTGCTCATTCTGATGGTTGGGATATTTCAGTCTTGGAACATAGCATTATCAATATTTAATCTTTGTTTGATTTCTGCAGTTATGACAATGGGTGCAAATATTCAATGGGGATATGCTGGCTTAATTAATTTTGGAATTATGGGTTACACAGCTTTAGGTGGTTTAGCTGCAGTATTGATATCTGTCGATCCTGTTCAAGAAGCATGGAGGGCAGGAGGTTTCGACATTTTAATGTCATTATGGCTCATAGTAGTAATGGTATTAGTTATAAGGTTTATTTTAAAAAGATTTGAAAAATCAAAAATCAGAACATACAGCATAGCTGCAATAATAATTTCAGGTATTTTGCTTATTAGATTTTCTGCAGAGCCAGGCATAGAAGCAATTGAAGCAGTAGATCCAGCTAAAACTGGTTTCTTAGGAGGATTTGGATTACCAATTATATTTTCTTGGATAGTTGGAGCTCTTTTTGCGGGGGGTTTAGCTTTTATAGTTGGAAAAGTTGCGCTTGGTCTTAGAGCAGATTATTTAGCAATTGCCACTCTACTTATTTCTGAAATTGTTATTGCAATTATTAAACATGAAGATTGGCTCACAAGAGGGGTCAAAAATGTTATTGGATTAAAAAGACCTGCACCTTATGAAGTAGATCTGCAAACTACTGATTGGTTTATTAAATTAGTTGAAAAGTTTAATGCAGGAAAATTAAGTGTAATTGAGAATTTAGCTGATAGACAAGCTGCTTTAAACCAACTTGTTATTGAAGGTTCATCAGTATTTGTAAAACTGTGTTATTCAGGATTATTTTTAGTAGTAGTAATTATTCTTTTAATTTTAACTCAAAAGGCTCTTTATTCTCCATGGGGAAGAATGATGAGGGCAATTAGAGATAATGAGGAAGCTGCAAATGCAATGGGTAAAAATGTTGTTAAGCAACATTTATTAATTTTTATTTTAGGTTCAGCTATAGTTGGAGTTGCTGGTGCAATGCTGGTTACACAAGATGGTCTATTTACTCCAGGAAGTTATAGACCCATGAGATATACGTTCTTAATTTGGGTGATGGTAATTGTTGGAGGAAGTGGAAATAATTTTGGGGCAATTTTAGGAGGATTTGTTGTTTGGTTCTTATGGATTGAAGCTGCACCAATATCATTATTCTTAATAAACTTTTTCACTGCGGGAATTCCTGAAACAAATGCACTTAAAGCTCATTTAATTGAAAGTGTTCCTTATTTCAGATTTTTACTGATGGGATTAGGATTGTTGTTTATTATGAGGTATCGACCTAAAGGTATACTTCCAGAAAAAATAGAAATAAAGTAAACATAATGAAATATATTATATTAGGTGCTGCTGCTGCTTGGGCTTTGTATATGGCTGACAAGTATTTATTCTTTTAATGAATAAAAATCTTTCGTTACTCATTTTAAGCCAAATCTTTGCTTTTACAGCTGCTCCAGTCACCGTTTTTTTAAGTGGTATAATTGGTTCGAAATTTAGTCCAATAAAATCTTTAGCAACTCTTCCAATGGCTTTGTCAGTTGTTGGAATTGCGTTATTTGCTTTTTTTGCTGCAAAGTTAATGAGTATAATTGGACGAAAATTAGGATTTATTTATGCATCAATAGGTACATGCTTTGCATCTCTTCTAACTGCATATTCTATAATTATAGAAAGCTTTGTCTTATATAATTTAGGATGTTTTTTAATTGGTGGAGGAATAGCTTTTAGCCATCAATATCGTTTTGCAGCAGTGGAGGTTGTGGATAAGGATTATGCACCAAAAGCAATTTCTATCATTTTGTTAGCAGGAATAGGTTCGGCGTTTATTGGTCCAAACATTGCAAACATTACGAAAGGATTTATTTTAGATCATATGTATGCAGGTTCTTATCTTGCACTTGCCATTTTATCTATCTCATCAACAATATTTTTAATTTTTTATCAGGAACCAAAAACGATATCTAGTAATCAATATAAAACTGGAAGAAGTTTTTTTGAGCTTATTTCTCAACCTAGATTTCTACAGGCGCTCGTAGCTTCAGCTTTTGCCTATGCTGTAATGACTTTTTTAATGACAGCAACTCCTATAAGTATGCATCTGATGGAGAAAATAAGTCTAAGCAAGACTGGATTTGTTATTCAGCTTCATATAGCAGCCATGTTTTTACCTTCACTAGTTACAGGAAATTTAATTAAAAGGTATGGTCATAGTAAAATAATGCACATGGGAGTTTTATTGTTTTTAGTCACAATTATTACCAGTTTATTTGAACAGAATTATATTAACTATATGGTTGCACTTATTTTTCTGGGGCTAGGGTGGAATTTTTTATTCATTTCAGGAACAAGCTTACTTGTTTTGTGTTACAGAGAAGAGGAAAAATTTAGAGCTCAAGGGTATAATGATTTAATTGTTTATTCTATACAAGCATTAGCCAGTTTGTCTGCTGGAGTATTTCTTAGCTTAACTAGCTGGAAAACTATGAATTTAATATGTTTGATTTTTCTAATTATCATAGCTCTTTCTACGATAAGAGCTGATTTAAAAAAAAACCCCAGTAATTAAATTACTGGGGTTTTTCGAATTAAGATAAAAATTATCTTTGTTTTTTAGTTTTGAATTTTCCGCCTTTAATTTCTTGTTCTAAGAAAGAACCTTCAGCTTCACCAACTTCAGTAAAAGTTACTCCAGTAGCACCTTCGTAATTAATCTTTTTACCTTTTGCTAGTAAGTCTAAACCTTTCTTAAGTTCACCTGGATAAATTTTAGTTCCAGGAGCATTAGCAACATCCATTACATTTTTTGCAATTGATGCTCTGTCAGCAGAGTTACCTGCTTGCATTGCAAGAACTATTAAAGCAGCTGCATCGTAAGATTCACCTGTGTAAGGACCAGAAGCTTCTACACCTCCAGCTTTTGCAACTTCAGCAAATATACCCGCACCTTTACCAGTAGAACCTGGTAATGATCCAAATGATTTACTTAAATCTTTTCCGAATGCATCAACTAAAGATTGACCAATCATACCATCTGATAAAATAAATCTATCAAACGCACCAGAGTCTAAAGAAGCTTGAATAATTCCTTTTCCTCCTTGGTCAAGATAACCAATAACTGCTACAGCATCACCACCAGCAGAAGCAAGAGTTGCTACTTCAGATGAGTAATCTGCTTTTCCATCTTCGTGAGCAGTTACAGTTGTAACTTTAATACCATGAGCTTCAACTGCTGCTTTGTAAACATCAGCTAAACCTTTACCATAGTCATTGTTAGTATAAGTGATTGCAACACTTTTTACTTTTCTGTCTTTAGTTATATCAGCTAAAATTTGACCACCTCTAGCATCTGATGGAGCAGTTCTAAAGAAATACCCTTTGTCATCTAGAGTTGTTAATCCTGGAGAAGTAGCTGAAGGTGAAATCATTACTACACCATTTGGTACAGCAACGTTAGTTGCAATAGCACCAGTTACACCTGAACAGTCTGCTCCCATAATTGCAGCTACACCACCTGAAATTAACCCTTCAGCTGCAGCTGTTGCTGCTGCTGAGTCAACACAAGTTGAGTCTGCTCTTACTGGCTCAATTTTTTTTCCACCTAATAGTGAACCTGAATCAGAAGCTTCTTTAAATGCAAGCTCTGCAGATGCAGCCATAGCTGGAGTTAGAGATTCAATAGGACCAGTGAATCCTAAGATGATCCCCATCTTAATCGAATGTCCGTCTGCCATTACATTTGAACCAAAACTTGATACAAACATAAATACAGCGATAAATAGTTTTCTCATTATCTTCCTCTTTATTGTTAACAATTTATAAAATCCAATTTAAGTATGAATACAATCAATATTCAATGACAAAATTATCCTATTTTAGATGGGTAAATTGGTACAGATTATCTTATTGAGAAGGGGTCTAGCGAGGGTTCGTCTGATGTGTAGAACCAAGTTGTTTTTACTCTTGTGTAGTCTTTAATAGACTCAATTCCTGCTTCTTTTCCGTATCCACTATCCTTGATACCTCCAAAAGGAGCCGAAGGAGAAATTAATCTATAAGTATTTACAAATGTTATACCTGCCCGGATAGCATTAGATACCCTCATTCCTCTAGCGAGATCACTAGTATAAACACCTGAAGAAAGACCATATTGATTGTCGTTCATTAATTCTATTACCTCTTTTTCAGTATCAAATTTCATCACTGATAATACAGGACCGAAAAGTTCATTCTCAGCAGCTGGTAAATTATGATTTTCACACTCAATAATTGTTGGAGGAAAATAATAACCTTCATTTGAAAAAGGATGTCTTTTACCACCACATTTAATTTTTCCACCTTGTTCAATAGTTAATTTAATATTTTTTTCTATTACTTCTAATTGTTTGAAGTTACTTAGTGGACCCATTTCAGTATCAGAGTCCATAGGAGCACCTATTTTAATTTTTTCTGCTCTTGATGCTAACTTATCTAAAAATTCGTTATAAATTCCTTTTTGTAAGTATAACCTTGAACCTGCTATACAACTTTGACCACTTGCTCCAAATATTCCAGCAGTTATTCCATTAATTGCATTTTCTTGTTTAGCATCATCAAAAACAGCTACAGGACTTTTTCCACCTAACTCTAAACTTACCTCGGATAAATTTTCTGCAGAGTTTCTAATTATATGTCTTGCAGTTTCAGGACCTCCTGTAAAAGCTACTTTCTCAATTAAGTTATGAGTAGTTAGAGCTTTACCACATGGATCTCCAAAACCAGAAACTACATTTACAACACCTTTTGGTATTCCAGTTTCTTCAACTAACTTTGCAAACTCAAACATAGTTGCTGGTGCTAATTCAGAACATTTAATTACAACAGTATTACCCATAGCTAAAGCAGGAGCAACTTTTGTTGCAGTTAAAAACATTTGAGAATTCCATGGAATGATGGCTGCAATAACACCTATTGGAATTCTTGTTGTGATCGCTTGAATATTTGGTTTATCTATTGGAAGAACTGTTCCTTCAACTTTATCAGCCAAACCTGCATAGTAATCATAATATTCTGCAATGTATTTTGCTTGTTGATAAGTTTCTCTGTACAGTTTTCCTGTATCAATGGTTTCAATTTTTCCTAATAATTCAGAATTTTTTCTTAGCTTATTTCCAATGGCTCTTAAATATTTTGCTCTATCTCTTGCAAGCATCTTTGGCCATTCACCTTCAAAAGCTTTTTGTGCAGCTTTTACAGCTCTATCCACATCATTTGCGCTAGCTTCAGGTACTACAGCCCAAGGCTTATTATTTTCTGGATTTAAAGTTTCAAAAGTTTTTTTTGTATCAGAATCTACCCACTGACCGTCTATAAACATTTGATATTTTTTTAATTCAGGCATTATTTATATGTTTTATTATTGCATTATTTACTTCGTCTGCATATTCAATAGTGCATAGATGTTTTCCATTTTTGATTTCAACATATGTTGAATTTCGCATATCTTTGTTTAAATTTTTCGACATATCAGGTGTAGATCCTGGATCATCTGATCCAGTTATTATTAAAGTATTTGTTTTTATATTTTTTATATTTTCAACATTGTCCTTATAGTTTGCAAACACCTCATAAGATTTAATAAAATTTTCTTGATCAATTCCTTTCTTGTTAAGAGTTTTCATAAACTCATCATATAACTTAGGATTTTGCTCAAGATATTTATCTGAAAACCATCTCTTCATTGCCATTTGAGATATTGGCATATTTTTTTTTGCCAAATTTACTCTATCAATTACATTTTGTCTTTCTTCAGGTGTCCTTTGATATGTAGTGGAAATTAGAGTTAAAGAATTTAAATAATTTTCATATTTTGAAGCAAATTCAATTGCAATCAAAGATCCGATAGAAAAGCCAATTAAATTAAATTTCTCTATCTTTAGGTTGTTTACTAAATTTGATAATTGATCAGTAAAATTTTCCATTGATAAATTTGGCTTTTTAAAAGGTGTTTTTCCATGTCCTAACAGATCGTAAGTTATAAATGAATTGTTCTTAAAAAATTCAATTTGTGGTTTCCACATTTGTTGATTTAAACCAACACCATGAATAAAAATTATTGGTAAAGAATTTTTGTTATTAAAATAATAATGATTTTGATCGTTATCAAAATTGTAAGACATCAATTAGTTATCGATGCCCATCTCTTTCATATCCTGATATCTATCACCCGTTCTTGCATGAGCTCGTCCAGTTGGAGCACCTCCAATGGCAACAACTATTTCATCTTCATTAGGTGCATCATGAATTGTAAATTCATGCGTTAGATAAAAAGGTCTTAATCCAGCATCAGTTTTGTGCATCATTGGAATTGAAATTTTTGCACCCGCGGGACCTCTAGTGTTAGTAAAACTTAAATAAGAGGTTCCACCAACAGCATCTCTAAATTTATTTCCAAATCTTAAAGTATGAATAAATGCAGATGCGTGTTCTATCTCACCATTTAATCCAACCATAGCAGCTTTTCCATAAGCTAAAATTTTTTCACCTGATCCAATTTCTTTTGTTAACTCTGGCACTAAAAGATCTCCTAATTGAGGTGCAAGATCTAGTATTTCTTGTTTTAAATCTTCTACAAAACCTTTTCCAGCCCAAGGGTTTTCTATAACAGCTGCAACCGAGACTAATAGAACAGGTTCTTTTGCTTTTTTTCCACCTTCAATAAAAGTTTTATCTACAAATTTTGCAAATTTTCTAAGTTTTAAATCCATCTACTAGCTAGCTCTTTGTATGTTTGTATCTATTGGTTTTATATTTGGAATAACTTCTTCTGTAAATAACTTGATACTTCTCATACAGTCTTCATGTTTGATACCTGGAAAGTTAGACCAGACTTGTAAATTTTGAAGATTTAATTCTTGTTGAAGTTCTTTTATTTTTTCTATTACAAACTCAGGTGTTCCAAATAAAAGATTTCTTTTATGAAGAAATTCATAATTTAATAAATCTAGCTTATTTTTTGTCTCTGGTAATTTTTCATCTGGATCCATATGATTTCCCAATCCTCTCCAATGGCAAACCCATCTCATATAATTAACTATATGTTCTCCAGCCATTTTTTCAGCCTCTTCCATAGTTTCTGCAACAAACATATCTCTAACCAAACTAATACCTTCACCCAGTGGCACATCTCTATTTTCAGCTTTAGATTTTGCCTCTTTATAAATTTCAAATCTTTTTTTCAAAGCTTTTACAGTTGGTATCCACATAATCGTATTAAGACCATTTTCTGCTGCCCACTGAATTGATCTTTCTCCATCAACTACTTGAGAAATCGGTGGGAAAGGTTTTTGATATGGTTTTGGCAATACAGATATTTGCTTTAACTCATTTGTTTTTAAATCTACAACATTTTCTTTTGGAGGACTCATATCGTGTTGCCAAATAAAATTAGGAGATGGATAAGTATAGAATTCACCTTGGTGAGAAAAGAAGTCTTTAGACCATGCTTTTTTCATTATGTCTAATGTTTCAGAAAATAGTCTAAAATTTTTTGCTTGGTCTTTTAAGTCAGCCTCTTTATTCATATTAATAGCTTCTCTTCCATAAACTCCTCTTCCAATACCAACTTCAACTCTTCCTTTTGACATTTGGTCAAGGGTTGCAATATCTTCTGCAAGTCTTATGGGATTGTGAAATGTAATTACGTTACAAGCTTGTCCTAAACGAATATTTTTAGTTCTTGCAGCAGCATCGGTACACATCATTAGTGGATTAGTGCAAGACTCCATTCCCTCATGATTAAAATGATGTTCGGTATACCAAATAGAATTCCAATTATTTTGATCACAATATTCAGTGATCTCTCTAGCTTCATCTAAAAGTTGGGTATAAGGTTTTTTATCCCAATTAGTAGTGTTACAAAAATATCCAAAGTTCATAAAGCCTCCTTTAAAAATTAATTTAAAGACGACCGATCCCACTTTCGCAAATTTTTGAATTTAACGACGAGTTATGTATCGCTTTATATTTAAACTTTATAATTACTAACGTTGATATTCAATAAATTTCTTTAAAGATTTGTTGAGAAATTTCTCATAAATTTCACCATTATTTTTAGATTTAACTTCATTTAAAAATGATTGGTTCATTTTGAAATCATAGGAAGGTTCAAAGAAAAAAGGAACAGAGAGCCTCTTACTTTTATTCCACAAAACCCTATGATTAGTTGCTTTAAATTTACCTTTACTTAAAAATTCTAAAGCTCTTCCAGTATTTACCACTAAAGCCTTTTTATTAAATGGTACATCATACCACTTTTTGTTTTTTCTATTTTGTACTTGTAATCCACCTTTTCTATCTTGATAGAGAACTGTAAATATTCCACTATCAACATGAGTTTCACATCCAAGCGCAACCCCGTCTTGTTTTGATATTTCTACTGGTTTCGTTTGATTTGGATAATAATTAAATCTTAATGTACTTAAAGTTTTTAATCTTGAAAAAGCTGCAGTAGAAATCTCAGGATTTTTTTTATTAAGTTTTATTACACTTTTAAATAAAGTTTCACTCAATCTATAAATATTATCGAAATATTTGTTTAAAACATTTATTGAGTTTTTATTAAAACACAGACCTAGATTAAGAAATTCTATGTATTGATTTTTGAGATTTGAAGAATATTTTTTAGTTACTTTTAAATCACCTATATCAAGACCTTCTTTTCCATTAACATCATTAGGAAAATATCCTCTGTATAAATTTTTATTTTTTTTATTCCATTTTTTAGGCGCTAATCTTCTTTTTTTGCTGTCTGGTAAATTAAAAAATTTATTCCCAACTTCACATGTTTTTTTAATTTCTCTTAGATTAATTCCATGACCGGTAATTTGAAAAAAACCTACATTGACACAAGCTTTTTCAATTTCTTTAATTGTTTTAAATGCCTTTTGAGTTTCAAAGTTATTTTTAATTAGTGAAGATATATTGATTGTAGGTATATAGCTTTTACTCATCTTCTTACTGGTGTTTCAGTTGCAATATACTGATCTCTAACTCTTTCTCTAAGGTAAATATAAATTCCAGCTGCTATTATGCACGCAACTCCAATGAAGGTTCTAGCTGAAGGTATTTCGTTAAATAGAAAATAACCGGGTATCATAGACATTATAATTAAAGAATATTCAAATAATGAAACAACTGATGGTGAAGCAACAATGTAAGCCGAAAATATACAAAGAAAAGCAATCGATGCAGCAACGCCAAAAAATAAGATAAATTTCCATGTATATTCAATATTTGAAAACCATTCTCTAAAAATAAATTGAGTAGTAGGGTCAAAATTAGGATTGTTCAATTGACCATTTCCCATGAATACAAAGATTATTCCACAAAGTATTAACGCAATTAGATAGAAATAAAAAAGTTGTGTGTTTACGTCATCTTTGTCAGATGTATATTTAGTTATTGTCATTGAAGCTGCATAAAAAAATGCACATAGGACTGGTAATAAACTTTTGTACTCAAAATCAGAAAAGTTAGGATCTAATACAATGAATACGCCAATAAAACCAAATACAATTGCAGACCATCTTCTAATACCAATAAATTCCTTCAAAAAAAATTTTGCAAAAATTGATACAAAAAATGGACATGAAAAAAATAAAGCATTTGCAGTAGCTAACGGCATATAGGTTAAAGAAATGAAGAATGCAGAAAAAGCCAAAAAATGAAGAATAACCCTAACAAGTGTTAAAAAAGGATAATAAGTTTTTAATGAAACTTTTTGGCCTCTGAATTTGATGTATCCAAAAAGTAAAATTGCTGCAACAAAATACCTTCCAAAAAAAATCTCATAAAGTGCAGCTTTTTCAAAAATAAATTTAATTAAAGAATCCTGCATTGCAAACAAAGTCATTGCAGCAATAATTAAAAGAATTCCTTTTGAGTTATTATCAGTGCTCATTATGCACCTATATCAAAAAAAAAATCTTTCGAATATTTAATTATTTCTTCAATTTAGAAGTGAATAGAAGACCTTCAGTTGAAAATTTTGATTTGTTTTGTTCAATAAAGTCTTTCATTATTTTTATTTTTTCTTCCTCAAATTCTGTGACTTTCCTTTTGCTTAAATCTATATACAGCGATATCCATTCCATAGATGCAGAAAGTTTGTTAGTTTTTTGAGAAATCATCTCCATTTTTAAATGCAATCTTTTTTTATCATGATCAAAATAAGTGAGATTAACATTAACCATTTCACCCTCTTTAACTTCATTTAAATATTTAGTATTTGTTTCAACAACCATAGTACTTCTATTAAGATCTTTTGCTGCAGTTCCTCCCATTTTAAATTTTTCAAGCGCAACTTCCCATGCTTGATCAAAAACAAGCACATAATAAGCCATGTTCATGTGATTATTGTAATCAACCCATTCTTTTTTGACTTCGAAAGTTTTTAATAACACTTTATGATCTTGTTAATGAAGACTGTAATTCTTGATTTGAAATGTATCCCTTTACATTTCCACTTTTATCAACCACTTCACAATTTGAATCAGAACAAACAATTTTTGGCAAAAAGTCCTCTATAAATTCATCTTCATTTACTTTTATTAAGTTTGATTTATCTATGTCATTAGCTTGATCAGCAGTTTTCATAATAATTTTTGCCTTGATAACTTTTGCTCTGTTCACATCTTTTACAAAAGCTTTTACATAATCATCAGCAGGGTTCATAATAATTTCCTCGGGAGTTCCTACTTGAACTAATTTTCCAGAGTTTAGTATCCCGATATGATCACCTAATCTTAATGATTCATCTAGATCGTGAGTAATAAATACAATTGTTTTTTTTAGTTCTGCTTGAAGATCAATTAATTGTTTCTGCATATCACTTCTAATCAGAGGATCTAGAGCGCTGAAAGCTTCATCCATTAACATAATATCTGTATCAGTAGCTAACGCTCTTGCTAGACCAACACGTTGCTGCATTCCTCCTGATAATTGAGCAGGGTATTGATTTTCAAAACCAGTTAGACCAACTGCATCAATTTTTTCCATTGAGATTTTATTTCTTTCATCTTCACCTTTCCCTTGCATTTCTAATCCGTAACCAACATTTTGAATTACTGTTTTATGCGGGAACAAACCAAATCTTTGAAATACCATGCTCATTTTATGTCTTCTAAATTCAATGAGCTTATCTTTATCAAGTGACATTACATTCGTGCCCTCAACTAAAATTTCGCCATCAGTTGGATCGATTAGTCTATTTAGATGTCTTATTAGTGTTGATTTCCCTGATCCTGATAAACCCATACAAACAAAGGTTTCTCCTTCTTCAATTTTAAGCGAAACATTATCTAATCCAACGGTATGACCTGTTTGCTCTAAAATTTCATCTTTTGTTGCACCATCTTTTACCATTGGCAGTACAGAAGAAGGGTTATTACCAAAAATTTTGTAAACGTTGTTGATCTCAATTTTTGACATGATGTAATGTTCTAACAGTTACAATCATCATATGTAAAACAAATATTATACAACTTATAATTGTTTTAATAAATAACAGTTGTATTTATTTGCTTTTACTTATTTTTTAAATAAGAATTTTATATATGGCGCAAACAGATAAAGATGTGCGATTAGAGTTGTCTGCTCTATATAGAATTTTACATATGTACGGCATGACCGACCTTGCTAACCAATGTGCAGGGGCAAGATCTGCTGAAGATAAGAATTGTTCTTTCGTTCATCCATATGGAATGTTTTATGAAGAAATTACTGCTTCATCTTTAGTTAAAATTGATCAAAACGGAAAAAAATTAGATTCAGACGGACCTTGGTTAAACGATGGATGTATTAATCTTGCTCAATGGATTTTTAACAAAAGAAATGATGTAAACTTTTATGTTCACGGACATGCCAACGATGTGATGGCAGTTGGTGGCACTAAAGAGGGTTTAATGTATCTCTCACAGGCTGCAGTTTATTTAAATCATCTTGTTGGATATATTGATTATGAATTTGTTGAGGACAAAGAATTTGGAAGCAAATTTGAAAACCTAATTAGCAAACACGACATTTTGATTACTAGAAATCATGGATATTACACAGTAGGAAAAACTGCAGCAGAAGCATTTTTCAGAGCTTATTATCTAGAGCAAGCATGTTCAGTTCAGGTGAAAAATCTTGCTATGGGTTTAAATAAACATGAAATAGATAAACAAAAAGCTGCATATTTCTGGGAAAACATGAGTTACTCTGATGATTATAATTATGATGGAAAAACAGAGTGGGCTGCTTTATTAAGAAAATTAGAGAGAGAACATTCAAATTATAAAAATTAATGGAACAAAATTTTACAATTAAAAATATAACTAAAAATTCTACAAGTTTAGAAGTTGACTGGAGCGATGGAAAAAAAAGTAAATTTAATTATTTATGGCTAAGAGACAATTGTCCAACTGCACACGATAAAGACTCACGTCATAGAATGTTTAATATTTTAAAAGTATCAAACAATATTAATCCAAAAAAATTTGCAGTAAATAATGAAGGCAAGCTTGAAATTGAATGGAGTGAAGGAGACCACGTAAGTTATTATGATCAAAATTGGTTAAGAGAAAACTGCTATACAATAAAAAATAATTTAGAATATAAATCACCATATCAACTTTGGGACAATTCTTTACAAAATGACCTGAATTCAATTGAGATTGAACATGATGAAATTATGAGTTCAGATGAAGGGCTTGTCAGATGGTTAGAACTTTTACATCATACTGGAATTGCTATAGTAAAAAATGCTCCAACTGAAAATAATTCTGGCTTTAAAATTTTAAATAGAATTAGCCATACTAGGGAAACTTTTTTTAAAACACCTTTTGAAGTAATTAACATTCCTAAACCAAATAATTCTGCTTACACAGCACATGCCTTAAGAAATCATATGGATTTACCCTGGTTTGAAACACCACCTGGTTATCAATTTCTTCATTGTTTAGTTAATTCTGCAACAGGAGGAGACTCGTCCGCTGTAGATGGCTTTGCAGTTGCAGATTATTTAAGAAAAAATGAGAAAGAAATATTTGATACGCTAGTAAACGTTCATTTAAAATTTAGAGACATGGATTATACACAAGAGTCTGTTAGAAGTTATTACGCACCCGCGATATCTCTAACAAAAGATAATGATTACCATGATATTCGGTTTAGCGTAGCAACCATGGATGCTTTAGACTGTCATCCTGATTTGATGGATAAAGTTTACAAAGCTCATCACCGATTTGGAAATTTGCTTCATGATGATCAATTCCAGATTAAATTTAGATTAGGACCAGGTGATATTTTTTCTTTTAACAATAGACGATTATTACATGGTAGAACTGAATATGATCCAAACTCAGGACATAGACATTTACAAGGTTATTACATGGATCGAGATGAAATTATTGGAAGACTAAGATATTTAAAAAATTCGGTTAACTCCAACCAGTAACATTCTTTACTTCAAGATATTCCTCAAGGCCCCAAACACCTCCTTCTCTCCCATTACCTGATTGTCTGTAACCACCAAATGGAGTTCCGGCATCTGCTCCATTTCCATTAATGTAAACACATCCAGATCTTAATTTTTTAGCAACCCTGTGTGCTTTTTCTTTGTCTTCAGTTTGCAAATAATTTCCAAGACCATAAGAAGTATCATTTACAATTTTGACTGCCTCATCCTCAGTTTCAAATGGAATTATAGATAACACAGGTCCAAAAATTTCTTCTTTAGCAATTCTCATTTCATTAGTTACATCTGTAAAGATAGTTGGTTTTATAAAGTATCCTTTGTTCAAACCGTTTGGTAGCTCAGGCCCACCTGCTGCAAGAGTTGCACCTTCAGAAATTCCACTTTCAATAAGATTTATAATTTTATCATATTGAACTTTAGAGATGACAGGTCCTATATGATCACCTTTTTTTGAAGCTTGATCTACTTTAATTTTGTTTGCTTCATCTACTGCTTCTTTAACAGCTCTTTCATAAATTGATTTCTCAACCAGCATTCTTGTTGGTGCATCACAAGATTGACCAGAGTTGCTCATTACATTTCGAATGCCATCTCTTACTGCATCTTTATAACTGTCAGCAAAAACAATATTTCCACCCTTACCACCTAATTCAAGACAAACTCTTTTAATTGTTTCTGCAGCGTTTTTTGAAATTAATCTTCCTGCTCGTGTTGAACCTGTGAAAGAAACCATATCAATATCAGGGTGGCTTGAAATTTGGGTTCCTACTCCTGCACCGTCTCCATTTACCAAATTAAATACACCTTTTGGAAAACCTGCATCATCAATCATTTCTGCAAATAGCATTCCAGAAATAGGAGCAATTTCTGATGGTTTTAAAATCATTGTACATCCAGTTGCGAATGCTGGAACAACCTTCAAAGCAATTTGGTTAATTGGCCAATTCCACGGTGTGATTAATCCACAAACTCCAATTGGCTCATAATAGATATGATTATTTGATTTATTATCAAAGTGATCATCAAATTTAAAATTTTTTAATCTTAAAATAAAATCATCTAAATGATCTTTCCCTGAAGCTGTTTGAACATCTGTTGCCCAATCCATTGGTGCACCCATTTCAAGAGAAATAGCCTCAGCCATTTCATTAAATCTTTTTTTATAAACTGATGATAATTTTTCAAGTAAACTGAGCCTTTCTTCCTTGCTAGTTTCTTTCCAAGTATCAAAGGCATTTTTTGCTGATTTAACAGCTAAATCTGTATCCTCTTTTGAACCTAAAGAAATAACAGCAAACGGGTCTTCATTGCATGGATTAATTACGTCAAAATCATTTTTTTTAATTGGATCAACCCACTGACCATTTATGTAAAATTTTCTTTTATCTAACATTTTTTATCTTAACACATTAATTAAATTTCATATCCTTTTTCCTCAGGTTCATTATCAACCAACTCATCAGGAAAACCATTAGCTCTAAAATTAATATTATTTAAATCTTCCATCCTTTTCACAATCATTGATGACCAAGCTCTGGAACCATATTTTTTTTGACCATCTTTAAAAATTTCAACTATTTGTGGAGAAATTTCTAAAGGAGCATTCAGTTTTTTTGCAAGATTGTCAAATAGACTTGTGTCTTTTAAAACCAAATCCATTGTAAAATTTATATTATAAGATCCATTTAATATAACCTGACTTTCAGTTTCATGAACAAATGAATTACCAGAAGAAATAGCAATTCCTTTATAAGTTTTTGCTAAATCTAAATTAGATTTTTTTGCTACAGTCCAAGCCTCACCTAATGCAACTAAATGTGCAGATGCTAGATAATTTGTAATTACTTTTAATACACTTGCTGTACCAAGCTCACCTGTGTGCAATATTTTTCTCCCCATAACAGTTAATGCAGGTAAAATTTTTTCAAATGCTTTTCTTTCTCCACCCACGAATATTGCAATATTACCTGTTGCTGCTCTATGACATCCACCACTCACAGGTCCATCCAAAGGGATAGCTTTTTTTTCTATTACTTTTTTCCCAAGTCTTTTTACTTCATTTTCGTCTGTGGTACTCATTTCTAGCCAAATTTTCTTTTCTGATAAACCATTTAGAATTCCATCTTCACTTTCCATAACTTCTGCAGAAACCTCAGGAGAAGGAAGAGAGGTAATGATTAAATCGGATTGTTCAGCTAATTCTTTTGGAGACTTTGCAACTTTAGCACCTAAGTCTTTCAAAGAATTTGTTAAAGTTTCATCTAAATCTCTTACTGTAAGATCAAAGTTATTTCTTAATAAACTTCCCGCAAGTTTTCCTCCAACATTACCTAAACCTATAAATCCAATTTTCATTTTATTTCCTCTTCTTTTTTGTTTTTTGTAAATACAATTAAAATCACACCAACTATGATTATTGCACCACCTATAAATAATTCTGGAGTTGGTTTTTCTCCCAAAAGAAAAATAGCAGCTAATAAACCTGTTGGTGGTATCCCCATAGTTACAATCGGTAGTACTTTATAAAGTGGGTTGTTTTTTAAAACATAATAGAAACAACCATAAGTAATTGGTTGCATGATGAAACCTATATAAATTGCAATAATCCAATGATCAAATTTTGCATTTGTTAAATAATTAATTGTGTTTCCATCAATTATTGCAGATAGCATCACTAATATCGGTCCAGAGAATAAGGCTAACCAAGCAACTAACGCTAAAGGATTTATTTCTTTACTCAAAGGTTTAACCATAACTTGCCCAAGAGCCCATACAGCTGAACCTAAAATCGTAAGTCCAATTCCAATAAATTTTCCATCCAAGTTAGGAGATCCGGTTAAAATATAAACACCAACAAAAGCGATAGCTATACCAATCAAAGCTCTGATAGTTGGTTTTTCTTTAAGCATGAAGTAAGCAAAAATAACTCCAAACGGAACTTCCGTTTGAACCAAAAGAACTGCTGCAGATGCATCAATTAAATCTAAACCAGAATAAGTAATGCTATATTGTAAAGTATTAGCCACTAATGATGCGGCAAAAATTCTTTTTAAATATCCTTTTGGAATTGGAAACCACCAAATTAATAAAGATGCCGCAAACATAAATCTGATACCCATTAAAAGAATAGGAGGAAAAGATTCAAATGCTGGTTTAGCTATTACAAAACCAAAGCCTAAAAAAATAGGCACCAGGGATGCTACGAAAGTATCTTTTATATTCATACCTATTTTTTATATTAATGATTATTAAAGAACTTCTGATATATTCACCTTTTAAAATATGAATTCAACAAAAATAGATCCTAAATATATTACTAAATCAAATCCAAGAATTGGACTTATTGCGCTTGCAAGCGATTTTATGATTGAAAGAGATTTTATAAACGTAATTAAGGATAGAGAAGTTGATTTCTTTGTAAATCGTATTGAATGCTATAACCCGCTAACAAAAGAAAATTTGATCAAAATGTCAAACAAAGTTACCGAGGTAACAAAAGATATATTACCTGATCAGGATATCGATTGTGTTGTATATGGTTGTACATCAGGAACAATTGCTGCAGGTTACGAGTCTATTGAGAAAAAAGTAAAAGCTGCAAAACCTATGGCAGAAGTAACAACCCCAAGTACTGCTGCAATCAAAGCTTTAAAGAAATTAAATATAAACAAAATAAGTCTATTTACACCTTATAGCAAAAAACTTAACGATGAAGTTTTGGAATATTTTAAAAACGAAGGATTTGAAGTTACTTCAAATTCTTACTTTGATATAGAAGCTGATTACGATATCGGAAAAGTTGATCAGAATTATTTATATAATGTTCTATCTGAAATAGATTTAAATGGGGCAGAGGCACTCTTTGTTTCTTGTACTGCTTTACCAGTATTGCCAATTATTGATAAATTAGAGAAAAAATTAAATACTACAGTTTTATCTAGTAATCAGGCTTTGATTTGGGATACGTTAGTTAAAATAAATAAAAATAATTCTGTTGAAGGATTTGGTAAATTATTTAAAGAAAATTAATGTTGTTCACAAAAGAAGAATATAAGCAAAGATTAACAAAAGTTAAAAAAATGATGCAAGAAAAAGGCATCGATCTTTTAATCTCACATGACACTAACAACATGAATTACCTTACAGGCTATGATGCTTGGTCTTTTTATTATGCACAATGTGCAATTGTTCATATAAATGCAGACGAACCTTTGTGCTTTGTGAGGGCTCAAGATGCTGGTGGCGCGTATATAAAAACTTATTTAAAGGATGAGAATATTTTAGTTTATGATGAAAATTATATTCACACATGGCCAAAACATCCCTACGACTATTTAGTTGAAATAATTAAAGAGAGAAAGTGGGACAAGTTATGCATTGGTTTAGAGATGGATGCACATTATTTCACTGCGTTTTGTTATGAAAAAATAAAGCAAGGATTACCTAATGCAAAAATCAAAGATAGCGACCGTTTAGTTAACTGGGCAAGATTAGTTAAATCCGATGCTGAAATTGGTTTTATGAAATCTGCTGCAAAAATTTCTGAAAAAGGAATGAAGACTGCAATGGAGGTTATTAAACCAGGTGTCAGACAGTGCGATGCAGTAGGGGAAATTCAAAAGACCTTATTTTATGGTACAGAGGAATTTGGAGGTGAATATTCTAGTATTGCAACTTTACTTCCAACTGGAAAAGGAACTTCAGCATCACATTTAACTGCAACTCAAGATAAATTTGTAGAAGGAGAGGCTACAATTATTGAATTATCTGGAGTTTATAAGAGATATCATGCTCCAATGGCAAGAACAGTTCTGCTTGGAAAACCCAATCAATTAAAGATTGATACAATGAACAAAACAATTGAGGCTTTAAATGCAGGCATAAGTCAAATTAAACCTGGGAATACAGCGGATGATGTTGCGCAAGCATTTTGGAAAATATTAGATAAATACGGAATAGAAAAAAAATCTCGAACGGGTTATTCAATAGGAATTGGTTATCCTCCAGATTGGGGCGAACACACTCTTAATATTTATAAGGGAGATATGACAGTTTTAGAACCTAATGTTTGCTTTCATATGATAGCAGTGATGCAGTTCGGTGATTGGGGTGTTGAAGCATCTGAGGCTATAAGAGTTACAGAGAATGGATCAGAATTGTTCTGTAATTTTCCAAAAGAGCTTCATATTAAGAGTTAATTAGCTATTGAAATCTATTTACACAAATGTTTTATATTCACCTTTATGTCTAAAAATCCAGAGTTTGTTAAATTTGATAAAGTAGATAAAAGTTATGACGGTAAGATTCTTGTCGTCAAAGATCTACAATTAGATATTGCAGAAGGTGAATTCATAACAATGCTTGGTCCATCTGGCTCAGGTAAGACAACTTGTTTAATGATGTTGGCTGGTTTTGAAACGCCAACTCACGGTGAAATATTATTAGATGGAAATATAATTTCGAATATTCCTCCTCATAAAAGAGGGATAGGAATGGTTTTCCAAAACTATGCATTGTTTCCACATATGACAGTTTATGAAAATTTAGCTTTTCCATTAAGAGTAAGAAAAGTTGAAAAAGATGAAATAGATAAAAAAGTTGATAAAGCATTATCGATGGTTTCATTAAGTGGTTTTGAAACTAGAATGCCTGCTCAACTTTCTGGTGGTCAGCAACAAAGGGTAGCAGTTGCAAGAGCTTTAGTATTTGATCCAGCGGTAGTATTAATGGATGAACCACTTGGAGCACTAGATAAAAATTTAAGAGAAAGCATGCAATATGAAATAAAACATATTCATGAAAGTATTGGTGTAACAGTTGTGTATGTAACTCACGATCAAAGTGAGGCATTAACTATGTCAAACCGAATTGCAGTATTCAATGATGGAAAAGTTCAACAGCTTTCAAATCCAGCTGAACTTTATGAGAAGCCAGTAAATTCTTTTGTTGCTGAGTTCATAGGTGAGAACAATACTTTTAATGGTGAAGTTGTGGATATAGATAAAGACAAATGTAAAGTAAAATTAGCAAACTCAGAAATATTAGCTAATCCAATTTCTGTTAAGTCTAAAGGTGAGAAAACAACAGTCTCATTAAGACCTGAACGAGCATTGATAAATCCAACTGATAAGATGGATAATATGTTTACTGGAAAGATTGAAGAAGTGATCTATCATGGAGATCATACAAGGGTTAGATTAAATTTATTAGGAAGCTCTGAGTTTATTCTCAAAGTCCCTAACAGCACATCCAATTTAGAGTTAAAAGTAAGTCAAGACATAAATATTGGATGGAATAGCACTGATGCTAGAGCATTAGACCCAAAATAATTACATTACAAAATATATATATCTAACATATATTTTAATGACAAAATCAGCTGTTGACTTCACTTTAGCTATTTGTTGTACTTTTACTTATATAAATTAATTTATATCAACGTTTAAACGGAGGAATAATGAAAAAACTAAGTAAATTATTACTAGCTCTTTCTTTTGTTGTATCTCTAACTTCATCAGCATTTGCAGTTACTGTTGCATCTTGGGGTGGAGCTTATACAGAGTCTCAAAAGCTTGGGTATGGTGATCCTACTGCTAAAAAACTAGGAATAGAAATCAACTGGGTTGACTATTCTGGTGGTTTATCAGAAATCAAAGCACAAAAAGAAGCAGGTGCTATAACTTGGGATATTATAGACTTATTTGCATTCGATACTATTAACGGATGTGATGAAGGTTTATTTGTTAAATTTGATTTTGACAAAGACTTCCCAGCTGCACCAGATGGAACTCCTGCAAGTGAAGACTTCTTCACAGGAATGCCAAGTGAATGTGCTGTAGGTAACATTTTATATTCTTGGAACTATGCTTTTGATACAAGAGCATTCGGTGGTAAAGAGCCTAAAACAATTAAGGATTTCTTTAACACTAAAAAATTCCCTGGAAAAAGAGCAATCTACAAAAGTGCTTTAACTAATTTAGAAATCGCTTTAGCTGCAGATGGTGTGAAGCTAGGTGACGGCGGAACTAGAGTTTACAGAAAACTTTTAGAAGACGGTGGAATCGACAGAGCGATGAATAAAATTAAAGCGTTATGTACAGATCCAAATGGTGGATGTGTATTCTGGTCTGCAGGTGCTCAACCACCTGAATTATTAGTTGCTGGTGAAGTTGTAATGGCAACTGGTTGGAACGGAAGATTCTTTAACGCTGAAGTAGGTGAAAATGCTCCAATCAAACAAGTATGGGATGGTCAAGGTCTTGACTACGAATATTTCGCACTTGTTAAAGGTGGACCAGATGAAGCAAATGCTAAAAAAGCTTTAGCTATGATGACTAACACTGAAATGTTAGCTGGTAGTGCGAAGTACATTGCATATGCTCCATGGAGAAAATCATCTCTTGATGTAATTACTGCTGGTGAGCCTTGGTACAAAGATGGTAAAACTAATATGATGCCACAAATGCCAACTGCTCCTGCAAACACTAAGAACTATTTCTTAGTAGACCCATTCTTCTGGGCTGATAACAATACTGAGATCAGTGAGAAGTGGGAAGCAATGAAAGCAGGTCTATAATTTCAGTTTTAAACACTGAATTTATATAATATATTTAGGGCGGTTATTTTTAACCGCCCTATTTTTTTATGAGCTCTGAAACAAAACAAATTTTAACAACTGACGGAATACCTTTAGAGGTTAGTTTAAAAAAAGCTGAAAAGAAGAATAAAATAAAAGCATTTCTTCTTGTAGCTCCATTATTATTATTTCTTGTAATTACTTATATCTTTCCAATTGGAGATATGTTTATGAGGAGTGTTGATGACAGAATGGTCACCAATATGCTTCCAAAAACATTTAAAGCGATGGAGAAATGGGAAAATTTAGATGAGTTACCTCCAGAAGAAGTATATCGGGGGTTTTATGAGGATTACAAACTACTTGCTGAAAATCAACAGCATGGAAAATTAGGACAAAGGTTAAATAAAGAAAAAAATGGTTTTAATACGATTACTAAAAAACTTTTTAGACAAATTAAAAGAAAAAAAATTGATGAAAGCGCTAGTTTAAAAGAGCAAATTAACAAACTTCATAAAAGATGGAGAGATGTAGAATATTGGCAAGCAATTAAAAGAACCGCACCTCCTTATACAGCCTCAAAATATCTAAAGGGAATGGACATGTATTTTGCTGCAGATGGGAGCATAGCCCAAGTAGATGAAGATAGAAGAATACATAGAATTCTATGGCTTAGAACATTAGAAATTGCATTTTTTGTTACACTTTTTTGCTTCTTTATGGGATACCCAATAGCTCATTTATTAGCAACGCTGCCAATGAAATACAGCAACTTATTAATGATTTGTGTGTTACTTCCTTTCTGGACATCTTTACTTGTAAGGACAGCTAGTTGGATGATTTTGTTGCAACAGCAAGGAATAGTGAATGACTTCTTTGTAATGACTGGTTTAGTTGCGGACGATAACAGGCCAGAGATGATGTACAATAAGGTTGGGACATATGTTGCAATGACACAGATCTTATTGCCATTTATGGTTCTCCCACTTTATAGCGTTATGAAGACTATCTCACCAAGCTTAATGAGAGCTGGAAAATCATTAGGTGGAACACCTTTTGTTGCATTTTGGAAAGTTTATTTCCCTTTAACAATACCAGGTATTGGTGCTGGATGTTTGTTAGTTTTCATATTAGCAATTGGATATTACATAACTCCAGCTTTAGTTGGAGGTGCCTCAGGAACATTAATAAGTAATCAGATCGCATTTCATATGAAGACAACGCTTGATTGGAGTTTTGCATCAGCGATGGGATTAATGTTGTTGACTGGAGTTTTAGTTATTTATTGGATTTATAATAAATTAGTTGGAGTTGATAATATTAAATTAGGATAATATGGCGCTACCAAGTTATACAGAGACAAGATATAGAATTTGGCATTATATTTATATTGCTATTTGTTCTTTTGTATTTTTCTTTTTAATTGCACCTTTGTTTGTAATTTTTCCGTTATCATTCAATGCTGAAGAATTTTTGGTGTTTTCTGAAGGGATGAAAAATCTTGATCCTGATGCATTCTCACTAAGATGGTATAAAGATATGATTTATGGGACTAAAAATCCTTGGGGATTAGCTGCAAAAAATAGTTTTATAATTGCAATATTCGCAACTATTGGTTCAATAATTTTAGGTACTTTGGCTGCTTTAGGTTTAAGTAGCAGGCATATGCCATACAAAGGAATTATAATGGCCACTTTAATTTCACCAATGATTGTTCCTTTAATTATTTCTGGGGTTGCAATTTTCTTTTTTATGGCAAAAGCTGGTTTAGCCGCAACACATACAGGAATTGTATTAGCACATATAATTTTAGGTACTCCATTTGTTGTGATTACTGTAACAGCAACACTTTCTGGTTTTGATCACAGTGTGACAAGGGCTGCAGCGAGTTTAGGAAGTAATCCAGTAAACACATTTATGAAGATCACTCTTCCATTAATATTACCCGGTGTTATTTCGGGTGGGTTGTTTGCTTTTGTAACTTCATTTGACGAAGTTGTAGTTGTCTTGTTTTTAGCAGGTTTAGAAAACACAACTATTCCTGTTCAGATGTGGACTGGATTAAGAGAGCAATTAAGTCCAACAATTCTTGCTGTAGCAACATGTTTAATTCTCTTATCAACCTTAATACTAGTATCAGCTGAATTATTGAGAAGAAGATCTGAGAGATTAAGAGGAATAAATAGATAATTTACCCAAATAATTTAATCATATATAGAAGTTGTTATGGAAATTAAAAAAGTTGTAGTCATTGGTTCTGGTACAATGGGTAGCGGGATAGCTGCCCACTTATGTAATGCAGGTGTACCAGTTACTCTTTTAGATTTAACTACTGAAATCAGCGAAAAAGCTAGAGAAAGAATTCATAAATCTAGACCTCCTCTGCTAATAGATAAGAGCAAAATTAACAATATTAATGTTGGAAATATTGAAGAAAATTTTGACATAGTAAAAGATGCAGATTGGGTGGTAGAGGCAGTAGTAGAAAGAATTGATATTAAACACAATATTTATGAAAAGATATTTAAGAACAGAAAAAAAGGTGCAATAGTTTCATCAAATACATCATCAATTCCAATTAAAGTTCTATCAGAAAAACTAAATGACGAAGAAAAAAAAGATTTTTGTATCACTCACTTTTTTAATCCTGTCAGATACATGGGATTGTTAGAAATTGTTAAAAACGAAAATAATGACTTAAATAAAATTAATTCTTTAAAGAAATTTTGTGAAGTTGAGCTTGGTAAAGGAGCGATAATCTGTGATGATACCCCAGGGTTTTTAGGTAATAGAATTGGTGTTTACGCTATGCAGGTTGCTATGACGGAAGCATTCAAAATGAAACTTTCAATAGAAGAAGCGGATGCAGTTTTTGGTAGACCAATGGGTATACCTAAAACAGGAGTATTTGGATTATATGATCTGATTGGAATTGATTTGATGGCTGATGTATTAAAAAGCTTTATAAAGGAACTTTCAGATAAAGATGAATTTCAAATTGTTGCAAAAGAAATTCCATTAGTAAAAAAATTAATTGAGACAGGTTACACCGGTCGTAAAGGAAAAGGTGGTTTTTATAGAATGAATAAAAGTGGAGATCAAAAAATTTTAGAAGCAATTAATTTAGAAACAGGAGAGTATTCAGTAACAAAAAAAATAGATTTAGGAATTGAGACTGTTGACATCAATAATTTAATAAACCGAAAAGATAAGTATGGTGAGTATGCTTGGATTGTAATTTCAAAAATAATTAAATATGCATCTTCTCTTGTTCCAGGAATTACCGATAAGTTTAATGATATAGATGAAGCTATGAGACTTGGTTTTAATTGGGCAATGGGTCCTTTTGAAATGTTGAAATCTATAGGGATAAAGAATTTCTTTGAAAGAATAGATAACTTTGAAAATAATAAATTTTTAGAAAATTTATCAAAAACAAAAGATGAAAATTTTTATGGAGAAAGACAAATTTATACAGACATTCAAACTTTAGGAAAAATAAGACCATCAGCAATTAAACTGGATAAAAATAATTCAGCTGAAATTCATCGATTTAAAGATTTTAATATTGTTGAATTTACAACAAAAGCTTGTGCATTAGATTATGACTCAATGGATGCACTGAAAAATGCAACTGACAAACCCTTAATAATAATTAATGAAAGCATGCAATTTTCAGCAGGTGTAAATTTAAGTTATACTATGAATTTTGCTGACAAAGGAGATTTTAAATCAATTGAAAAATTCATTAAGTATTTTCAAGATACATGCAAAACTTTAAAATACTCTAAGTACCCAGTTGTATCAGCTCCCTCTGGACTTACACTTGGAGGAGGCTTTGAGGTTTTAGTTCAAAGTAATTTTGTTGCCTCACACACAAATTTAGTTATTGGATTAGTTGAAACTATTGTTGGATTAGTTCCAGCAGGCGGGGGATGTAAAGAAATGTTGTGGAGATGGTCACAAACAGAGGAAGCAAAATCAGACCCAGATTATGCACCACTAAAAGTTTTTGATATTATTGGTTATGCTAAAACAGCTACATCTCCAATCGAGGCTGAGCCATTAAAGTATTTAAGACCAGAGGATAAAAAAATAATGAACAGAAACAGTCTTTTTGAGGAATCAAAAAATTTAATTGATCAAAATAATGATTTTGTTCCTCCAGAAGAGTGCAAATTCAAACTTTCTGGAAAGCCGTTGAAAGATAAAATGGTTAAGATTTTAGAGAAATTATACAACGAAAAGGTAATTTTAGATCATGGTATGCATGTTGGAACTGAACTTGCAAACGTTTTAAGTGGTGGAGACACTACTATTGAAAAAGAATTGTCAGAGGATGATCTGTATAAATTAGAACTAGACTCTTTTATGAGATTGATAGAAACAAAACAAACTCAAGAAAGAATTAAACACACATTGTCCACTGGAAAACCTTTGGTTAATTAGAATTAAACATTCTAAAGGTTTTAATATAATCAGGTCTTAAAACATAGATTGCTTTATTACCTGTTTTAATTTTAGTTAATATATCCAAACCATAAACTACTTTACCAATTGGAGTATATTCACCTTGATAAATTGGTATTTCTTTTAATGTAATAAAGAATTCACTATCTTCTGTATCAAATTCTGTTGCTCTAGCAAAACCAACACTACCCTCCGTAAATTTAAAATCTTTGCTCAATTCTGATTTTAACAACCCTAATCCAGACTTTCCGCTACCAATTTTGGAATAATCTAAATTATTTATATTTCCATACTCAATATCTCCAGCTTGTACAAAAGTATTTTCTGAAACTTTATAAAAAGCAGAACCATCATACATTTTTTGTTCAATTAAAATTTTAAATCTTTCTACTGCTTTAGGAGAAATATCTGGATAAAGTTCAATTATTACATTTCCACACTCAACATTCATCACAGCAATATTATTTGGTTCATTAAAATTAAGTGTACTTAAATTATTTTTTTCAACAAATAGACATTTATTTTTTAATAAAAAAAAAGATGCAAAAGCAAATATTGAAAGACTAATTAAAAATATAAATAAAATTTTTTCTGATTTTGAGGGTTTAATAGTTTTAATCATAAAATATTTTTATCTATTTTAGCTAAGTTTGATTTTATAAAATTCACTTTATTACTCAGGATTTTGTCGCTATAGATTTTATCTTCAATTGTTTCTTTATCAGTCATTAAAAATGAAAAAATTTCTGCCATATCTTCAGAAGGGATTGATTTAGAATATTCTGTTAAAAAACCATCAGTTTTTTCATATAGATCTAAGTTTAATCTATCAGAACAAGTTGAACAATCAGCATAATTAAATGATGTTTGATTAAAAGATGAAAATTTACCCTCATCAAAATATTCAACGTGTGTATTTTGAATCATATGAAAAATTTCATGATGTATCATTCTTTCAAAATATTTTTTATTAAAATTAATATCTAAAATTAAGGTTCTATTTTTATTATCAGGTATTCCTCCAGTATTAATTTCAGATAAGAATAAATTTTCACAAAGTACAATATATTTTAATTTTATCTTAATAAGAAAATTAGAATTATATCGATTAAGATTTTTTTCAATTAAAGGAAATTTTGTATTTAAATTATTTATATCAACTTTGTCACAAGTAATGTTCTTACTTACGCCAATTTTAAAATTACCTTTAGCGCTTAAATAACGAATATTATTATCATTTTTTAATTTATAAATTTCTAAATTTGGAATTTTTATCAGATTATAAATTTCATCAGCATTTACATGCGAAATATGAAAAATAAGAATAAATAAAAATAAAATTTTCATTAAATTATTATAGACGAATTAGATGAGATAATATTATCTTAGATTATTAAAAAATGAAAAAAGAAAGAAACAAAAATCCAATTCAACCAGTTAGTGGAACTAAAGTTCCAAGATTTGCTGGCCCGAGCACTTTTGCAAGACTTCCTGAACTAAGAGATGTAGAAAGTTGTGATGTTGCAATTGTTGGTATTCCGTTTGATGCTGGAACCAGTTATCGACCAGGAGCAAGATTTGGTCCACAAAGCATTCGACAAGCATCAAGACATTTAAGAACCAATTATCATCCAAGCTATGATGTTGAGCCTTTTAAAATACAACAAGTTGCTGATGCTGGTGATATCGCTTGCAACCCATTTAGTATTGATGAAGCAATTAAACAAATAGAAGTAGGCGCAACAGATTTACTAAATAAGGTTGGAGGAATTATAAGTTTAGGTGGAGATCATACTATTGCAGTACCACTGTTAAGAGCAATCAATAAAAAAAATAAAGGCCCTGTATCTCTAGTTCATTTTGATGCTCACTTAGATACTTGGGATACATATTTTGGTGCACCTTATACTCACGGAACTCCATTCAGAAGAGCAAGAGAAGAAGGATTATTTTTAGATGATGCCTCTATGCATGTTGGAATTAGAGGCCCACTTTATAGCAGAGATGATATTAAAAATGATGAAAGTTTTGGATTTAAAATAATTCATTGTGATGAGTTTCAAACAGAAGGAACCGATAAAATTGCAGAGAGAATTAGAAAAAGAGTAGGAGACAATCCTCTATATCTATCAATAGATATTGATGTTTTAGATCCAGCATTCGCTCCAGGCACTGGGACACCAGAAATTGCGGGAATGACAACTAGAGAAATGGTAAACGTTTTAAGAGGTTTGTCTGGATTAAATTTAGTTTCAGCTGACGTTGTTGAGGTTTCTCCAGCATATGACCATGCAGAAGTAACTTCTTTAGCAGCAGCAACTATTGTTTATGAATTAACTAATTTATTTGCAAAAACATAAAGAAAGGATAACGTCATAGCATGTTAGACAAAAAAAATTTTTATATTAATGGAGCGTGGGTTAAGCCAAATAGCTCTGAGGAAATTAAAGTAATTGATCCTGCTACAGAAGAAAATTGTGCAGTAATTACTTTGGGAAACAAAGCTGATGTTGATAATGCTGTTAAGGCAGCTAAAGATGCCTATGTGTCATGGGCCTTTTCTTCTAAAGAAGAAAGAATTGAATTATTAGAAAAACTTTATGAAAATTATAAGAAAAGATGGGCAGATATTGCAGAAGCTATAACTCTTGAAATGGGTGCTCCAAAAGATTTTGCAACAAAATTACAAGCAGGCACAGGAGCAAGTCATATTAAATCATTTATTAGATACTTAAAAAATTTTGCATTTGAAAAACCATTAGGAGAGCACGCTCCTAATCAAAGATTAATTTATGAACCAAAAGGTGTTTGTGCATTAATAACACCATGGAATTGGCCGATGAACCAAGTTTGTTTAAAAGTAATGCCAGCAATAGCTGCAGGTTGTACAATGGTTTTAAAGCCATCAGAATTAGCACCACTCTCTTCAATGATACTTGCTGAAATTATTGATGATGTAAAATTTCCAAAAGGTGTGTTCAATTTAGTTAATGGTGATGGAGCAACAACAGGAGATGCTCTTACAAGTCATCCAGATATTAATATGATTTCTTTTACGGGATCAACAAGAGCAGGAGCCTTGATTTCACAAAATGCTGCTAAAGATTTTAAAAGAGTAAGCTTAGAATTAGGTGGTAAAGGAGCAAATATAATTTTTAAAGATGCTGATCCAGAGGCTATTGAAAGAGGTGCTTTAAGATGTTTTAGAAATTCTGGACAATCTTGTAATGCGCCAACAAGAATGTTAATTGAAAAATCAATGTATGAAGAGGCTATTGAGAGATTAAAAAAATATACTGAAAGTTTTGAGGTTGGTGACCCTAAAAAAGAAGGAGAACATATAGGTCCAGTTATTTCAGAAACTCAATACAATAAAATACAAACTTTAATTCAAAAAGGAATAGATGAAGGTGCAAAATTAGTTGCTGGAGGAACAGGTAAACCTGATGGATTAGATAAAGGTTACTTTGTTAAACCAACTGTTTTTGCGGACGTAAATAATAATATGGATGTTGCAAGAACAGAAATTTTTGGACCAGTTTTATCTGTTATTCCATTTGAAACAGAGGAAGAAGCAATAAAAATCGCAAATGATACTGCTTATGGGTTAACAAACTATATCCAAACCCAAGACACTGAAAAGGTACAAAGAGTTGCAAGAAAATTAAGATCTGGAATGGTAGATGTTAATGGAGCTGGAATTGCTGTTGATGCACCTTTCGGTGGTTTTAAACATTCCGGAATAGGTCGAGAAGCAGGCGAACACGGTTTAGAAGAGTTTTTAGAAGTAAAAGCAGTAGGTGGTTGGAGTTAATTTACTGACTTATCTTTTACACCCTCTAAAAACTTAAGGCATTTTTTCATTTCATTTAATTCTATGAACTCGTCAATTTTGTGAGCTTGTTCTATGGATCCAGGTCCGCAAACAACTGTACTGATACCTAATTCTTGAAATAAACCAGCTTCTGTTCCAAAAGAAACTACTTCTCTAGAATTATCACCAGTTATATTTGATACAAATTCACATGCTTCAGACTCATCTAATCTGTTAAAACCAACAACTTCACCTATCACTTCTTTTTTAATATATGAATCTGGAAATACTTTTTTCATTTCTGTTAGAAGTACTTCATTTGCATATTTATCAATTTCTTTTGTAACAAATTCTCCATCTTCTTTAACAACTGGTCTTGTTTCCCATTCAACACTACATTTATCTGCAATGACATTATGAGCAATACCACCTTTAATTCCACCAATTGATAAAGTTGAATGTGGAGGATCAAAAATACTATCTTTTTGAACTCTTTTTTTTAATTCTTCTCTAATTTCTAAAAGTTTTCCAACATACCTAGTAGCATATTCAGCTGCATTTACTCCTAAATGTGGTTTAGAACTATGTCCCGCAAGTCCTCCAAAGTGAACAGTGTATTCATTCATACCTTTGTGGGCATCAATAATTTTCATTTTAGTTGGTTCACCAATTATACAAATTCCATTTTTGATTTCTCTTTTTTTTAATTCCTCTATTAGTAAAGGAGCTCCAATACATGCAGTCTCTTCATCAAATGTGTAACAGAAATGTAAGTCTCTATCTAAATTACTTTCTTTGAAGATAGGCGCATAAGCAAGTGTACATGCAATAAAACCTTTCATATCACATGAGCCTCTTCCATATAATTTATCATTTTTAATAGTTGCAACGAATGGATCACTGCTCCAACCTTTAGATACGGGAACCACATCAGTGTGACCAGATAATATAATTGGTTTTTTTGTGCTTTGATTTTTTGCTTTTAGAGTTCCAAAAAGATTTACTCTTTTTTTATCATCATCATAAACTTTGAAAGAATCTATTCCGATGTTATTTAAAATTTTTTCACAATAATCAATTAAATTACTGTTATCTTGACCTGAGATAGTTTTAAATGCGATTAAGTCAGTTAAAATCTTGATTGATTTTTCATATAAATTGTTATCTATACTCATAAACTTAAAACACTATATTATATTATGATTAAAGAGCAAATTACCTATAATGATTTTGATAAAGTAGATATTAGAATTGGTACTGTAATTTCTGTAAAAAAAAATGAAAAAGCGAGAAAACCATCTTTAGTGGTTGAAGTTGATTTTGGAAGCGAAATTGGTATTAAACAATCTTCGGCTCAAATTACCCATTATTATAATGAGGAGAATTTAAAAGGAAAACAGGTTATTGCTGTTTGTAATTTTCCTGAAAAAAATATTGCTGGAATAGTTTCTCAAGTATTGGTTTTAGGGGCAATTGATACCGATGGCAAAGTTACACTTGTTCATCCTTCTCAAAAGGCAGAAAACGGATTACCGATTGCTTAATAATGCATCCTGAAATTCTTTCTATAACTTTATTTGGAATTGTTGCAGCATTTACTCCTGGACCAAATAATTTCGTTGCTTTCTATTCTGGTTTCAATTTTGGTATTCTTAGAACACTGCCACATATAATTGGTGTAACTTTAGGATTTCCATTCTTGTTATTATGTTTAGCTCTAGGGTTGATAAATATTTTTAAACTTTATCCTTTAATTCAAGAGGTATTGAAATATTTAGGAACTCTATTTTTAATTTATTTAGCATACAAAATTTCTTTTTCAGGACCTTCTGATCAGGAAAATAAAAACAAAAATCCAATTAAGTTTCATGAAACTTTTATTTTTCAATTCTTAAATCCTAAAGGTGTTATTGCATCAATTATTCTTGTTTCAACTTATATTAATCCAGGAGAAACCTTTGTAAGTTATACGACTCAAATTATCATTATGGCCTTAATTGTTTCAGTGACCAGTATAACTCTATGGACCTTCTTAGGTAAATTTTTCAGGAAATTTGCGACAAATCAGAAATTTATTAATTACTTTAATTATGCTATGTCACTGCTTCTTTTAACAAGCATAATAACTTTTTATTTATAATATGACCCCAGGAAACAAAAATTCTTATAAATCACTTAAAAAAATCACAGTCAATGACAAGGAGTATAATTATTACTCATTAAATGAAGCAGAAAAAAATGGACTTGAAGGAATAGATAAACTTCCAAAATCTCTTAAAGTTTTACTAGAAAATTTATTAAGATACGAAGACGACTTAAGTGTAACAAAATCTCAAATAGAGGCGATTAAAAACTGGCTAAAGACAAAAAAATCTAAAACTGAAATTGCATATAGACCAGCAAGAGTTTTGCTTCAAGATTATACAGGAATACCTGCGGTTGCAGATTTAGCTGCAATGAGAGAAGCAGTTAAAGAAAAAAATAAAGATCCAAATACAATAAATCCACTGTCTGCAGTTGATCTTGTAATTGATCACTCTGTGCAAGTCGACCAATCTGCAAAAGCAGATTCTTTTGAAAAAAATGTCAATATAGAATTTGAAAGAAATGGTGAGAGATATTCTTTTTTAAAATGGGGACAGCAGGCATTTGATAACTTTAGAATAGTTCCACCAGGAACAGGAATTTGTCACCAAGTAAATCTGGAATATTTGTCAAAAGTTGTTTGGTCAGAAGAATTTAAAGGTGAAAAATATCTTTTTCCAGATACTTTAGTTGGAACGGATAGTCATACAACAATGGTAAATGGTTTATCTGTTTTAGGATGGGGTGTTGGAGGAATTGAAGCTGAAGCAGGAATGTTAGGTCAACCAATTTCTATGTTAATACCAGAAGTCATCGGTTTTGAAATGAAGAACAAAATGCCAGAAGGAACTACTGCAACTGATTTAGTATTAACTGTTGTTAAAATGTTAAGAGACAAAGGAGTGGTTGGTAAGTTTGTTGAGTTTTATGGAGAGGGTTTAAAAAATTTAACACTAGCGGATAGAGCAACAATTGCAAACATGGCACCAGAATATGGTGCTACTTGTGGTTTTTTTCCTATCGATGAAGAAACATTAAAGTATTTGAAATTTTCTGGAAGAGATCAACAAACTGTTGATATCGTAGAAAATTATGCCAAGGAACAAGGTTTATGGGCGAGTAACGAAATAGAATTTACTGACATTATATCTTTAGATATGTCCACAGTCGTACCAACGATTTCAGGACCTAAAAGACCTCAAGACAAAGTTCTGTTAACAGATGCACCTAGTTCGTTTCAAAAAGTATTGCAGGAAGCTACAAATAAAAATGAAAAGTCAATTTCGAAAGTGTCAAACACAGATTACGAAATTAAAGATGGCTCAATATTAATTGCTGCAATAACTTCTTGTACTAACACTTCTAATCCAAATGTTTTAATCGGGGCTGGACTATTAGCTAAAAAAGCTATTGAAAAAGGTTTGCAGGTTAAACCCTGGGTAAAAACTTCTTTAGCACCTGGATCTCAAGTAGTTACAGACTATTTGGCAAAAGCTGGATTAAACACTTATTTAGATCAGCTTGGCTTTAATTTAGTGGGGTATGGCTGTACTACTTGCATTGGAAATTCAGGACCACTTCCAGAAAATATTGTAGAAGCTATCCAAAAAGAAAATATTTATGCTGTTTCAGTTTTATCTGGAAATAGAAATTTTGAGGGAAGAATTTCTCCACATATAAAAGCTAACTATTTGGCTTCACCTCCACTTGTTGTTGCATACGCAATAGCTGGGCATATGGAAGTTGATTTGTACAAAGATCCATTGGGAAAAGATAAAGAAGGAAAAGATGTATTTTTAAAAGATATTTGGCCTTCAAATAAAGAGATAGAAGAAACTTTAAAAGGTTCACTTAATGCCGACATGTTTATACAAAGATACTCAAATGTTTCAGAGGGCCCAACTCAATGGCAAAAAATTAAAACTGATAAAAGCAGCATCTATAATTGGGATGAGGGATCAACATATGTAAAAAAACCTCCGTTTTTTGACTCGTTACCAGATAAACCAGAAGGATTTAAAGAAATTAAGGACGCAAGACCATTATTAATTTTAGGTGATATGGTTACAACTGATCATATATCGCCAGCTGGCAGTATTCAAAAAGATAGTCCAACTGGTGAATATTTCATGGAACACCAAATTTTACCTAAAGATTATAATTCATATGGTTCAAGAAGAGGTAACCATGAAGTTATGATGCGAGGAACTTTTGCAAATATAAGAATTAGAAACGAAATGGCTCCAGGTACAGAAGGTGGTTTTACAAAGTTATACCCAGAAGAAAAAGTTCTTCCTGTCTATGATGCGGTTGTTGAATATAAAAAAAGAGGAACAGATTTGGTTGTAATTGGTGGAAAAGAGTATGGAACCGGATCATCTAGAGATTGGGCAGCTAAAGGAACAAAATTACTTGGGATAAAAGCAGTAATCGCAGAGAGTTTTGAAAGAATCCACCGATCTAATTTGATTGGAATGGGAATATTACCGTTACAATTTATCGAAGATGTAAATAGAAAAAATCTAAAATTAATTGGTTCTGAATTAATTAGTATTCTGAATATAGAAAAGGGTGTTAATCCTTCAGATGAAGTGACAGTTGAAATTAAATATGCTTCAGGCGAAATAAAGAAAATTAAAACTTTATGCAGAATTGATACAAAAAATGAATTAGAGTATTATAAAAATGGAGGTATTCTGCAGTACGTTTTAAGGAATATGATTTAGTTATGGATGAAGATTTATCAATTATAAATACCAATACTAGAAATGAAAAAATTAAGAATTTTTTTGTAAATAATAAAAATAAAATAATTTCAGGTATAATTATCTTAATAATTATTATAGTTGGTGTTTTTAGTTACGATAAATATTTAATTAATAAAAAAAAAGATATCTCAGATAGTTATAATTCAATAATCATTGATTATTCAGAAAAAACAAAAGAAAAAACAGCTAGTAGCCTGATTGAAATTGTAAACAAGAAAGATCCAACTTATTCACCTTTATCCCTTTATTTCATCATTGATAATAATCTTGTAAGTGATCAGTCTAAAATTAATTCATTATTTGATATATTGATAAACGATACTTCGTTAGACAGTGAGATTAACAACTTGATTATTTACAAGAAGGCACTCTACAATGCAGATAACGCTCAGGAGAGTGATCTTCTAAATATGTTAAATCCACTGATTAATTCAAAAAGTGTCTGGAAATCACATTCTTTATATTTAATGGCAGAATATTTTTATGCAAATAATCAAAAACAAAAAGCTAAAGAATTTTTCAATCAAATAATAGTTTTAGAAAATTCAAATCCAGACATAAGACTTCAAGCAGAGAAAAGATTGAACAGAGACTTGAGTGAATAAATTAATTTTTACTTTCATTGCATTATTTTTTCTTAATAACTGTTCATTTAATGAAAACTCCAAAATTTGGAAAGATAAAGAAAACAAATTAGAAACAGATAAAAAAATAACAAAAGTTTTTGCAGAAGAAAATATAAGTGTTTCAGAATTTAATAGAGATTTAAAATTAGATTTATCCTCAATAAAAATAAATAAAAAAAAAAATGAAAATCAAAATAATCTTGGTTTGCAAAATTACAAAGGTGAATTAGCAAAGATTGGTAACTTTAAATTTTCAAAGTTAGAGGAGATTAATCAATTAGATTTCGAACCGATTTTTTTGAAAAATGGAATAATATTTTTCGATAAAAAAGGTTCAATTATTAGGTATGATAATAATCAGAAAGTTATTTGGAAAAAAAATCATTATTCAAAATCTGAAAAAAAATTAAAACCAAAACTTAATTTTTTAGTAGATGGTCAAAATCTTTTAGTAACTGATAGCATAGCAAAATATTATTCTATGAATATAAGTACTGGAGAATTAAATTGGTCAAATAATAATGATTATCCGTTTAATTCAAATATTAAAAAGCATAAGGATAAAATATTTGTTATTGATTATAAAAATACGTTGAGATGTTTTAAAATTAAAGATGGTTCTGAATGTTGGAATTTGCAAACAGAGGACTCATTTACAATTTCAAATATTAAATATTCTTTAATTATTTTAAACGACAATGTTATTTTCAATAATTCTATAGGAGATATTACAGCTGTAGATATTGAAACAGGTTTAATTACATGGCAACTACCTACACAGAGTAGCTCAATAATAAATGAAACTTATAACTTTAAAACTTCTAAACTAGTATCAGATGGAAACTCAGTATTTTTTTCAAATAATAAAAATCAGTTTTATTCAATTGATTTAAAAACAGGAACAACAAACTGGATCAATGAAGTTAATTCTAATGTAAAACCTATTTTGGTTGGAAATCTAATTTTTACAATCTCTAATGAAGGTTATTTATATTTAATTGACAAAAATAAAGGCAATATAGTTCGAATTACAGATCTATTTATGAATTACAAAGATAAAAAAAGAAAAAATATTTATCCAATTGGTTTTGTAATTGGAGACAAAAACGTATTTTTGACTAACTCAGATGGTAAAATGATCATAGCTGGGATTGAGGATGGAAAAATAATAAAAATTGAAAAAGTTTCTGGTGGATTAGTGTCTGAACCGTTTATATTTAATAACAATTTATATGTAGTAAGAAATGGTTCAATTGTACAATATAACTAAACATGTTTTTAAAATTTTTAGAAAAAATTGGTAGAAAAAAAGTTGTATTAGATAGAGGACCTTCACATCCAAATTTTAAAGAGGCAAAGCCTTGGATGAACCGTTACTATGTTTTGATGAGGTATCGACCTAAATGGTTTCCATTCAATATATTAATTCATGAGATGCTAGCAGATGACCATGGAGAAGGAGTTCATAATCACACATTTCCTTATATCACTATAATTTTAAGAGGCGGTTATTGGGAAACATTAAGCACTGGCAAGTTTTGGCGTCCACCAGGGTATATTGGTTTTAGATCAGCAAATAATTTGCATAGAGTAGATTTGGAACCAGGAACTAAACCATTAACTTTATTTATCTCAGGTCCATTCGGGCTAAGGAAAGGACCAAGATCAGAGTATGGTATTGACTTTAAAACTAAAAAAAATTGATGCCAAAAAAATTTGAAAAAGAATTCATATCTTATTGTGAAATTCAAAATTTAGAAGTTAATCCTAATCAAATCAAAGTTATTAAAAAATTAGAAGATTACCATAATATTAATTACAAATCATTTTTTTCAAAATTATTTTCCAAACAAAAAACTAAAAAAGGATTTTATTTATATGGTGGTGTAGGGGTTGGTAAAACAATGATTTTAAATTTCTTTTATCATCATCTTGAAGAAAAAAAATTAAAAAAACATTTTAATGAATTTATGTTAGGTTTTCATGATTTTGTCCATGAGCAAAAAGAAAAAAATGAAGAAAATGTAATCAATCAATTTGTCAAAAATTTAAAATCAAAAGCTTCATTAGTTTATTTTGATGAATTCCAAGTAACAAACATTGTTGATGCAATGATTTTAGGAAAACTATTTGAACAAATATTTAAAGAAGATATTAAAATTATTCTTACTTCAAATACTAAAATTTCAGAACTTTATAAAGAAGGTCTTCAACGTGAACAATTTATACCTTTTATAAAAATAATGGAAGATCAATCCATCGAGTATGAATTAAAAATTGAGGATGATTATAGAAAATCTAATGATAATCAAAAACAAAGATATTTTTTTCCACTTAATCAAGAAACCAATTTTAAGATTAATAAATTTTTTAGAACTATAACAAAGGATAAAAAACAATCTTCAATAAAAATTAATGTAAAGGGAAGAGAATTTAAAATAGAAAACTTTTATGAGGGAATTGTTAGATGTGACTTTAATCAACTTTGTGATCAAAATTTAGGAGCGGAAGATTATTTAGAAATAGTTAAAAACTGTAAATTTATGGTAATAGATCAAATACCTCAATTTAATGATGTAAATTCAAATCAACAACAACGTTTTATCACTTTGTTGGATGTAATTTATGATAAAAATATTTCATTAGCAGTTACATCTGATATAAATTTAGATCAATTTACCTCTTCAAGATTATTAGAAAAACCATTTAAACGAACCATTAGTCGTTTGTATGAGCTTACATCGAACGAGTATAATTAATGAAACAAGAATTTTACAATCTTCATATTAAGACCAATGGTCAAAAGTTATATGAATTTACTAATGATACAATTCATTGGATTGGTCAAAATAACTTTAAAAATGGTATTCTTAATTTAAGTATTCAGCACACAAGCGCCTCATTAATTGTTCAAGAAAATGCAGATCCAGATGTACAAACAGATTTAATAAATTATTTTGATAAATTAGCTCCTATGGATAACAAACTATATGTTCATACTACGGAGGGAAAAGATGATATGCCTGCACATATTAAATCTGCATTAACAAACAATCAAATTTCTCTAAGTGTGAAAGATAGTGAATTGTTGCTTGGATCTTGGCAGGGCATATATTTATTTGAACACAGATTAGAGGCTCAAAAAAGAACTATAATCCACCATTTTATTGGAGAATAAAACTAAATTTATTTTTTCTTCAAAGATTGAAACGCTTCAAGAGCTGCAGCTCTAGCTTTTTCATGAATAACAATAGGACCTGGGTAATCTTTGCCAATAATTGTTTTTATAGCTTCTTGATACTTTAATTCCATTTCCCATGGTTTATGAATAAATTTATTTGGAACATTTTTAAGTTCAGGAACCCATTTTTTTACATAATTGCCTTCTTTATCAAATTTTTCACCCTGAAGTATTGGATTGAATATTCTAAAATAAGGTGCTGCATCTGCCCCACAGCCAGCAACCCATTGCCATTGAGCAACATTATTTGCTTTATTAAAATCTAGTAGACAATTTCTAAAATGCTTCTCACCTTCAGTCCAATTAATTCTCAAATGTTTGACTAAAAATGAACCAACAACCATTCTTATTCTATTATGCATCCATCCAGTCTCATATAGTTCTCTCATACCTGCATCGACAATAGGATAACCGGTCATTCCTCTTTTCCATGCTTTTAAGAATTTCTCATTTTTTGCCCAAGGGAATTTATCAAATTCTTTTCTGAAATTTCCTTTTAAGAATTCAGGGAAATAATTAATTAAACTATGCGAAAACTCTCTCCAACCAAGCTCATTAATATATTTTCTATAACCAATTCCTTTTGATTTAATTTCAGAACATTTTTTCCAAATACTACCTACATGAATTTGGCCATGTTTGATGTAAGGAGATAATTTAGAGGTTCCTTCGATAGATGGTATATCTCGAGAAGTTCCATAATCCTTAATTTTATTTTCAATTAAATTTTTTAATATTTTTTTTGAGTCATTTTCTGAAACTTTCCAATATTTTTCAAATTTTTTATACCAATTTTTTTTTGGTAAAATATCTATTGGTTCAATACACTTTTTAAAAATTGTAATCTTTTTTATTTTCTTTTTAACAATATAGTTTTTGCTTGGTGGTTGATTTAAATAAACTTGCTCCGCATTTCTCCAGAAAGGGGTAAACACTTTAAAGGGAGTTCCATCATTTTTTGTTATCTCTTGAAATTCATTTAAAATATTTCCTTTGAAATATTTATAATTGATTTCATTTTTAATAAATAAGTCACGTATTTTTTTTCCTTTAGCTATAACATCTGGCTCATAAATTTTGTTCCAATAAACAGAGAGCTTATCCTTTTTATTAAATTTAGAAAAAATTTCTAATTCGTCACCTTTTACTATTTCAAGATTAATTTTATAATCTGATAATTCTTTCTTTAAGGTTTCTAGAGATTTAAAAACCCACCATTTTTGAGCTTCTCTTTTGTTATCAAAATCATTGTTATTATAAATATATAATGCAATTACATTATCATGATTTTGTGTTGCAAAAGATAAAGCAGGATTATTTTCAATTCTAAAATCCTCTCTTATCCAAAAGATACCTGTGCTACTCATTGATTTAATTTTGGTTAATTAACTTTTGATACATTTCTTGATCAGTATCTCCCTCACAACCAAAAACCAAAACATTAGATTTTTCATTTAGATCTAATTTTTCTTTAATTGATTGATCTTCACAACTTGTAATCAGACTGATTACTCCAGGCGCTGAATTTTCTCCTGCAATTATTTTATCATCACTAAAGCTTGAATTCCCAAGTAATTTCATAGTTTTTGCAATATCATCATCTGGTAAACTAATACAATGTTTAACTGAATTTTTGAGTATTTCCCATGGGACCAATGATACTTCACCACAAGACATACCACCCATTAAGCTTTCTCTTTTAATATCTATTTTTTCTATTTTTCCAGTTTTAATGCTTTCCATTACACACGCGGCACTATCCGGTTCAACAACTATAATTGTTGGAACATAGTTCAAATATCTTGCAATACCTGCAACCATGGCAGCAGCCATGCCACCAACACCAGCCTGTAAAATGATGTGAGTTATTTTCTCTCCCTGGATTTGATTAGTTATCTCCTTCATCATTACCGTATAACCTGCCATTGTATACTTGGGGACGACCATATAATCTTTCCAAGCAACATCCTGAACTATTTGCCAATTATTTTCAGTAGACTGTTTTATGCATTCCATCAAAGATTTTTCATAATTACCTTTTACTTTTACTACATCTGCTCCAAGTGCGGCCATAGCTTTGCCTCTTGCATCACTTACAAATTCACTAATAAATATTTTACATTTTAATCCCAATCTTCTTGCTCCCCAGGCAACAGATCTTCCATGATTACCGGCAGTAGCTGTTGCTACCACTATATCTTTATTTCCCTTGGTTACTTTTTCTACCGCATAAGCTCCGCCTAAAGCTTTAAAAGATTTTAAATCAAATCTTTTATTCTCATCTTTATAAAAAATTTTGTTTAAATTTAATTCTTTTGAAAGTTTATTTAAAGAAAGCAGGGGGGTAGGAGAATAACCTTTCCACTCAGAAATACTCTTATAAGCATCATTAATTTCCTCTGAAGTTAGAGAACTTAGAATTTCTTTTTTGTTAAACGAGTAATTTTTATTGTCTGTAAATTCGGTGTATTTCCATTGATGACCGTTAGATAATATAGTCATTTACTAACAATCTAAAGTATTATCTTTTTCCCACTTTGTAACATCTTTTGTTTTATCAAAACTATCTTTTGATATGAATTCATTCATTTCTGAACTTCTTAACTTTATATAACTTTCAATAACATCTTTACCAAAAGCATCGTTCATATCTTTATTATTTTTTAATAGATTTAAAGATTGTGCAAGTTCATCAGGTAGTTTGGGTAAGTTAGGATATTTGGCGTGGTCTTCATACATATTGCAATCCAAAGGTTTACCTGGATCAACTTTATTTTTTAAACCATATAGACCAGCTGCTAAAACACTTGCTTGCAATAAGTAAGGATTTGCAGAACCATCCATTAATCTTAATTCAAATCTTCCAGGATCAGGAATTCTTATCATGTGTGTTCGATTATTACCTGTGTAAGAAATACTACTCGGTGACCATGATGCTCCAGATTTTGTAGGTGGTGCATTTATTCTTCTGTAACTATTGATTGTTGGGTTAAAAAACGCAGATAAAGATGAAGCGTTTTTAATTACTCCACCTAAAAAATTATAGGCCATTTTACTTAAACCAAGTTTATCTTTATTATCTAAGAATTTATTTTTACTACCTTGCCAAATTGATATGTGAGCATGACAACCATTACCGGTTAAATTTCCAAATGGTTTAGGCATAAATGTTGCTCTTAATCCGTGCTTTTCAGCAATTGTTTTTACCATAAACTTAAAAAAGGTATGTCTGTCTGCAGTTTTTAGGCAATCTGAATAATCCCAATTCATTTCAAATTGACCGTTAGCATCCTCGTGGTCGTTTTGATAGGGGCCCCATCCCATTTCAATCATACAGTCACAAATTTCCTTAATTAAATCATACCTTCTCATTAATGCAGATTGGTCATAACAAGGTTTGGATTGTGTATCTCTTGGATCTGCAATTGAGTTTCCATCAGGTGAAATTAAAAAATATTCACACTCAACCCCCGATTTCATTGTTAAATTTTGTTTTTTTAGTTTTTTTATTTGATTTTTTAACATCACTCTGGGTGATGCATCTACAGGTTTGCCATTCATCCATAAGTCAGAAGCTAACCATCCAACTTCTTTATTCCATGGAAGTTGAATTAAACTATCTGGATCAGGAATCCCAAACATGTCTGAGTCAGCAGGTGTCATATCTAACCATGCTGCAAATCCAGCAAAACCAGCTCCTGCATTTTGCATTTCTTTTATTGCATGAGCAGGTACTAATTTTGATCTTAATACACCAAATAAATCTACAAAACTGATTAAAAAATATTTAATTTTTTTTTGCTTAGCAATTTGAAATAAATTTTTAGACACAACTTAAGTTAACATAATTATTTAAAAAAAGATAAAATTGTTTCTTTATAATAAATTAAATTTACAACAATAATTACAATTATAGCTAGTATCACACCATACTTAGCTTTAGGAAATGCTACACCTCTCATTTTTGAGGGTCTTAATTCTTCTTTATTATCTTCCATAAATTTAGAACATAAAAAAGGGCGCTACATTTAAGTAGCGCCCAAATTTTAATTTAAATTACCAGTCGGTAATATTGCTTTTGTGATCGTTAGCACTATGTCTTTTTCTAGCAAGTCTTGAAAGTTCATCACTTTCCGATTTTGCTGTTAGAATGTGCCAACCAACCCATAAGATCAATGCAATTATTACCAGTATGCCTTCAACAGATCCAGCACCAGGGTAAATTGCACCAGCAACTTCTTCTGCTGGCTTATTAAGGTGATCTATCCAGTTTGTAACTGTAGCCATATTTTCCTCCTTTACCTGGTTGCAGATGAAACTGCTTTTTCATCTTCTTTAGCAGATTCCATCATTTCATAGTCTAATCCAGCTATCTCAACTTCACGTGGGATTCTTAATTTGCCCATTCCGTTAAGAACTTTAGCTATGATGTAGCCTGGTATTAGTCCAAGAACAACGAACATTATTAATGCTCCGATGAACTGTCCTAATGGATTAATTGTTGCATAAGTTGTTCCGTCCCACATAGCACCAACACTGTAACCAGATGATGGATAACCATTTAAGACAAAACCACAAATAACAAGACCTACAAATCCAGCATAACCATGCACTGCTACGGCACCAACTGCATCATCAATTTTGAACTTACGTTCAACCCAGTAATGTAGTTTGTATGCAATAACAACACCGATCATACCAATGATCATTGCTTGAATTGGGTGATATAAATCATTTCCAGCTGAAGCACAGATCACACCTGCTAGACCACTTGAGTAAGTCCAGAAAGGATCTCCTTTAGCAATCCAGTATCCAGCCAATAATCCTCCTGATAATGACATCAAGAAGTTAAATGTAATACCACTAAGTGTAGTAGGCGTTACGTAGATATTAGTTGCTGTCCAGTAAGATATACCTTCCATACCATACTCAGGTCCTAAGTCGAAAATAGGTATGTTACATGCTGCGTAAAATCCCCAGAAACCAGTATAAATTAAAAATAATCCAACTGTTACTAACCAAGGATTTCTTGGTCCGATGTTTCTTGGTTCACCGCTAGACGAAAACTTACCAATTCTTGGTCCTAAAACCATTAGAACACCTAAAGCAAATCCACCCGCAATTGCGTGAATTACGCCTGATGCATAAGCATCGTGATATCCTAGAAGTTTCAACATCCAACCGTCGAAGTGCCATCCCCATGCAGCATCAATTGTCCAAAATACAGAACCAATTGCAATTGCTAATATACCAAATGCAAAAGTCGTAATTCTTTCAATGATAGCTCCAGAAACGATGGAAGCAGCTGTCCAAGAGAAAAGTAAAAAGGCAGCCCAGAAGACACCAGAAATGTGGTCTCCTAAATTGACAGCCATTAAATCACTTGTAGCAGTATACCATGTAGCACTAAATGCAGATTCGTCTGTAACTAGTGCAGCACTTTCATTCATTATTGATGGTGCTAATCCAGGTCCTGTTGGAAAAGCCCAGTAAATCCACCAACCAAATAAAAACCACGTTACTGTTACCAATGGTATCAGCATCGTATTTTTCATAAGAGTATGTTGATGGTGTTTGTATCGAGAAGCTCCAACTTCATACATACAGAAACCGACGTGAATTAAAAACATCAGTACCACTGTCACCCAGTAGTAAAATTCCGTAAATATGGTTGTAAGAGCACCTAACTGATCAGTCATATTCTCTCTCCATATTAGTTTTCGAGAGCGTATTAAATTTTGTGATTCGATACAAATATAAAAACTTTTAAAAACCTAGCTTGTGCACTAGGTTTTTAAAAAAAATCAACTTTTAATTGAAATATTAAAATTTTAAATAAGCTTTTTTCAAATCAACAAGTGGATGTTTTGGAGACATTTGAAACTTAACTAAAAGTTCTCTTGCAATCATATCTCTATCTTGTTGATTATTTGGGAGTTTAATTGACTTTGGAATTGTAACCCAACCATTTGCATTTCTACAGAATACAGCAGGTCTATCTTCTTCATAACCCATATGTACATCTTCCAACCAATTTAAATCATCCCATCCCATCGCCTCTATATATTTCTTAAGAAATGGAGTTAGCTTAGAATAGTCCGGTAAAAGATTAACATCGTATCTGTAACCAATAGACTGACCAATCATTTTTTCTCTGGCAGTCTCTTTCTTTTTACCTAACTGACCTTTGATCTCTTTTGTTTTTGCTACTTTTTTACTTTTTTTCTTTGGCATAGTTACCTCTATATTTTGTGGTAGTTATCAACACCAACTGTGTAGTTAGTTCCAGCTAATGGAACTTTTGCTAAAGCTGATGCTTCTGATGTTAAAGCAGCTAAATCTTCAGGTTCTAGAGAATGGATATTTGTTTTTCCACACGCTCTAGCTAACAACTGAGCTTCTAAAGTCATTGAGTGAAGATAATTGTAAACTCTTAGTGCAGCATCATCGGGATTTAATCTAGCTCTAAGCTTTGGATCTTGCGTTGCAACACCAACTGGACATCTTCCAGTGTGGCAGTGATAACATTCACCTGCTTTTACTCCCATTTCTTTTTCAAAGTTTGCTTCTGGAATATCTTTATTACAGTTAAGTGCAATCATTGATCCTGTACCAATAGCTATAGCATCAGCTCCAAGAGCCAAAGCTTTAGCCATGTCAGCACCATCTCTTACACCACCAGCATAAATTAATGTTACTTTTCCAGTTTTACCAACATCGTCGATTGCTCTTCTAGCTTCTCGAATTGCAGCAATACCAGGAATACCAGTGTTTGCAGCAGCGATATGTGGGCCGGCTCCAGTAGAACCTTCCATTCCATCTAAATAAATAGAGTCAGGATCACATTTTGCAGCCATCCGCACATCATCATAAACTTTAGATGCACCTAACTTTAATTGAATTGGCACTTTATTTTTTGTTAATTGTCTTAGCTCTTCTACTTTTAAAGCTAAATCATCTGGTCCTAACCAGTCAGGGTGTCTCGCTGGAGATCTTTGGTCAATACCAGATGGTAATGATCTCATCTCAGCAACTTGGTCAGTAACTTTTTGACCCATTAAGTGTCCGCCCATTCCAACTTTTTGACCTTGTCCAATAAACACTTCAATCCCATCTGCTAATTGTGCATGATGTGGATTAAAACCGTATCTTGATTGAATACATTGGTAATACCATTTTTCAGAGTATCTTCTTTCATCAGGTATCATCCCACCTTCACCTGAACATGTAGCACTACCAGCCATAGTTGCTCCTCTTGCTAAAGCAGTTTTTGCTTCATAAGAAAGGGCACCAAAACTCATTCCTGTAATATAAACTGGTATATCTAATTCAATTGGATTTTCACATCTTGGTCCAATAACAGTTTTTGTTTCACATTTTTCTCTGTAACCTTCGATTACAAATCTAGTTAGTGTTCCAGGTAAGAAAACTAAATCATCAAAAGTAGGAATTTTTTTCATTAATGCCATTCCTCGCATTCTGTATCTTCCTAATTGAGATTTAATATGAATGTCGTCTATTACTTCAGGAGTGAAGATAGCATTATGACCTAATAAACTTTTATTTCTTTTACCTTCTTCATGTGCATGGACATCAGCTTTTCCACCAACACCTTTTCCATTTTTTTTAACTTTTTTTGATTTTTTCTTAGGCATTATATTGCTCCCTTCTTCTCTGTAGGTTCCAAATTGTCATAATTCCAAAGTTTCTTACCAGCTACAATTTTTTTCATTTTACTAACGTCAAAGTTTTCACCAATCTCAGCTACTTTTAATTTTCTTTTTAGCCAATCTTGATCGCTTTTAGTTAATTCAGCGTCTACCGCATCACTACCATATGATCCAATTTCTCCACCTACGAAAATTGTCCCATCATACATAGAGTCGCCTAAATTTATCCCCACATCTCCAAGGATTATAATTCTACCTCTTTGCATCATAAAACCAGTAAAGGCACCTGCGTCACCACCAATTATTATAGTTCCACCTTTCATATCAATACCAGTTCTGGCGCCAACACTACCTTTGCAAATTAAATCCCCACCTCTAATTGCCGCACCAAAACAAGATCCAGCATTCTTTTCGATCACTACTTTACCAGCCATTAAATTTTCTGCACATGACCATCCAACTCTTCCATTAATTCTAACTATTGGACCATCACAAGAACCCATTCCAAAGTACCCTAAACTTCCTTCAAAAATCAAATTCAGTTTATTTAAAATACCAACTCCAAGACTGTGTTTACCTTGTGGGTTTTTTATTACTATTGTTCCATATCCTTGGCTCATTAAGTTATCGATCTCTTTATTAGCCTCAGGTGCTGTCATGTCTTTAACATCAAGATCAGTTCTTTTATTAAAATCTACATCGTATGTACCAAAGTAGTAAAAGTTTTCTGCTTCATCAGGATTAAAGAATTTTTGCTGAGTTCTTCCTGTTAAAACCTCAGTGTGCATACCCATTGATTGAGCTTTTGATTTTTTCGATACTGTTTTTAGATTTGCCATACTTTCACCTCCCCATCAAACGGATCATATGTATCAATTTCTTGTGGTAATACAGATCTAATTGCAATTTCTTCAGATCCCATAGCAACCAAATCATCAGACTCATATAAGACCAAAGGTTTTGCAGCCATAGTATCTTTTGCCATTCCCAAAGAGTCTTTTGTTGCAACAAAATAAGTAAAAACACCATCTAAACCAGTTAAAGATGCTTTCATTCCTTCCTCTAAAGTTGCACCGTCTCTCATTTTTTCAGCAAGATAAACTGCAATTAATTCTGAATCACACTCAGACATAAATCTCATACCTTTGTTTTCTAAAACTCTTCTATTATTCCAGTAGTTTGTTAATTGTCCATTATGAACTACAGATACGTCACTAAATGGATATCCCCAGAAAGGGTGGGCAGATTTGATATCTACACCAGACTCTGTAGCCATTCTAGCATGACCTATAGCATGTGTTCCAACAACTTTATCTAAGCTATATCTATCACAAACCATTTTAGCGTTTCCAAGATCTTTAATCACTTCTAAAGATTTACCCATAGAAAGAATTTCAACACCCGGAATACTTTCTATACGTTGTGAAAATTCTAACAGATCTTTAACATTATAATCAATTTCATATCTTAAAGAGTAAGGAAGAGTTCTTTCTTCTTTAACTATTTTAGCTCCCATTTCAGCCAGAGTTTCATCTACAATTTTTTTTCTTTCATCGTAAACAGATACATCCTCCATAACTGATGAACTTCCTTCTCCAACGTTTTCTCCAACTTTAAAACGCATGATGAAGTTTTTTCCATCGGTATCCCCATATAAAGCGTAACCTGTTGAATCTTCTCCTCTGTGTTTTAATGCTTGAAGCATACCTTGCAATTCACTTCCAACATTTGAAGATTTTCCTCTATGAATTAAACCTGCTATTCCACACATATATTTATACCCTTTCTATCTATTTCTGTGACCTACGGTAGACAATCAAGATAAGTATCCAGATCCCATTGTGTTGTTGCACCAAGAAATCTTTCCCACTCATCGTTTTTGTACCAATGGAAAACTTTATACATTTCATCCGGCATTGCAGATTTGATTACGTCATCCTCTGCCAGTCTATCCAAAGCTTCACCTAAACTTAATGGAAGTTTTTTTACATCTTTACCAGCTTTTTGAGCTTCATAAATATTTCTAGATTCTGGAGCTGCTGGTTTCATTTTTTTAGTTATACCTTCATCACAAGCTTTTAATAAAGCAGCACCTAATAAGTAAGGATTATGCATCGAGTCTACTGATCTATACTCAAATCTTCCAGGAGCAGAAACTCTTAAACCACAAGTTCTGTTTTGATATCCCCAGTCTGCGTAAACAGGAGCCCAAAAACCTTGATCCCATAATCTTCTGTAAGAATTTACAGTTGAAGATCCAAGAGCAGTTAATGCTGGTAAGTGCTTCATGATACCTGCAATTGATTGCAAACCAATTTTACCTGGTAATTGCATATCTTTTGTATCTGGCATGAAAGTATTAGTTCCACCTTCAACATAACTAAATACTTCTTCTACACCTGGTAGAGTTTTATTTCCAAGTTTGTTAACTTTTATTTTTCCACCTTTCCATAAAGACATGTTTGTATGACAACCACTAGCAGAAACACCCATAAATGGTTTTGTCATAAAGCAAGCAATTAAATTATGTTCTCTAGCAACTTGAGCACAAATTTGTCTGTAGGTTGACAATCTATCTGCATTTCTTAAAACGTTATCGTAAGTCCAGTTTAACTCTAATTGGCCCGGAGCATCTTCGTGATCTCCTTGAATCATATCAAGACCCATTGCTTTTGCGTACTCAATAACCTTCATAAACACTGGTCTTAATGACTCAAATTGATCAATGTGATAACAGAATGGTTTAGAAAAACCTTTACCTGTAGGTGTTCCATCCTCATTTTTTGTTAACCACATCATTTCAGGCTCAGTACCAACTCTTAATTCTAGACCATGTTTTTTCTTAAATTCATCCATGAAAATTCTTAGATTTCCCCTGCAGTCTGAAGTTAAATGACCGCCTGGATTTTTTCTTTCTTCTCTGTTTCTAAAACAAGTTACAAATACTCTTCCAACTCTTTTATCCCATGGTAATTGAACAAAAGTTTCAGGATCAGGTATTCCAACTAGCTCCATAGCCTCTGGCCCATATCCAATGTAATTATTATGACGATCCAAGAACAAGTTTGCTGTAGCACCGTAAACTAATTGAAATCCTTTTTCAGCTGTTCTTTCCCAGTGATCTGCTGGTATACCTTTACCAACAACTCTACCTGTTACAGAAATGAATTGATAATAAATATAAGTGATGCCAAGTTCATTAATTTTTTCTCTAACTTTTTTAACTAATTTCGCTCTACCTGGCTGGTTAACGTGTTTCTCTAGATCTGTCATTTTCACCCCTTAATGAATTTAATTTATTCAAACGTAGCTGAAAAATTTATTTGTGTCTAGGCTTAGAGTCTAGCTCCAAGGAAACGGACTGTTCGAAGTAGGGTGAAGTTCACCCTTCTCGTAACGGTTGAATCTAAATGGTTTTAATAAATCACTTTCAGTACCAAGAATTTCTTTTGCAACAAGTTCTCCGACCCCAATCATTTTATAACCATGATTGGCATCTGCAATCATGTAAACGTTTTCAAAAAATCTATCAAAGATTGGAAACGAGTCTGGTGTCATACATCCAAGTCCGCCCGATGGTCCTTTTCTATATAAAGCAGATTTACCCTCAAATCTTTTTTGACAATGCGCTAAAGCTGAACACCACATTTCACTAAATGCGTCTGTTGTTTGATATTCAGGTGACTCAATTCCATAAGGATCAACATTAACTTGATCAAAATGTTTTTTAACTATGTAAGGAGAAGTTCCACCTTGTACACCTAAACCTTCAATGTCAGGTTTGTAATAAATTCCCCAAATTTTGTCTGTTAATAATTTTTTTGTTTTGTCTGAATATAACGGAGCAGTCGAATCTACATGAACCACAGGAGGTTGTTTTCCATCATTTGTTTTTAGAAAATCTGGCTCAACACCAATAACACCTTCTTGTAGCATCCAGTATGTCCACATATCTGTTACATGCATTTTACCATCTTTGCCTTTAATGTTAGCCGTTTTAGGTAACTCTAACATATTCCAAAAATCTCTCGCCCATGGACCTGCACCGATAACAACCTGTTCGCACTCAATTGTACCTTTGTCTGTCTCCACTCCTGTAACAGCTTGACTGTTACTTCCTCTTTTAAAACCTGTTACTTTTACACCTTTCATAACCTGAACACCGTTTGATGTAGATTTACTTTCAAGTGCTTTAATTGAATCTTTGTTAAATGCGTATCCACCTTTTTTTTCATGAAGTATTGAAGTGATGCCTTGTGCTTGCCAATCATCAAAAATACCTTTCATATAATTCGAACAATCTTTTTCACCTTCAATAAATACTGACTCATATCCGATTGCTTTTTGTTGCTCATAAATGCTTGCAACATCTTCATGCATTACTTCAGGTGAAATTTGTAAGTAGCCAACAGGATTATATTTAAATGCTTTAGGATCACTCTCCCAAACTGAAACTGAGTGAGCCATTAGCTCTCTCATTGCTGGTTGGAAATAATTATTTCTTACAACACCACAAGCAATTCCGCTTGCACCAGCTGCAGTATCTTTTTTCTCTAATACAATTATTTCACCAGGATTTTTATATGTTTCAGAAAGTTTCCAAGCAGTACTAAGACCGTGAATTCCACCACCGATGATAACTACTTTTGCTTTCGAAGGTAATGTCGTCATATAAAAACATTATTTTTTGCAAATAGTAATTAATATAATTTTTTATAGAACTAAAAATTATATATATAATTTAGATATTTCAATTTTTATTAAATTAGTCGCTAATAACTTATATTTTTTAAGGTATCTAGGTATTCATTAAATTCTTTAATAAAAGAATCACTAGGTATTATATTTTTTACCCTTTGGTCAGTTGATGTTTTTTCAAGACGAAAGAATCCTTTTTCACAAGCTTCAGTAATAATTAATGCAGATTTAGGCCTAGATGTTTTAAACAATTTAGTTTTAAGTTCCTCAACAGATAGTTTTTTATTTTCTTTATGCGCAGACATTACTAATAACATCATATGATAGTGAGAAGGAGATTTTCTAAAAAAATAGTTACTAGCTGTATGCGACTGTCTCATTTGATCTTCCCAAAAATCTAATAACGTCTTTTTTTCTTTTGGCATTATTTTTAAGCTCTGACTCTTGATTTGGTTGGATCGTAGAATGGAAAACCAACAACTTTAGCACCAATCCTTTTTTGATGACCATCGATTTTACCTATTTCAACTTCAGTACCGATTTCTGAGTATTGAACATCTATTCTGCAAAGAGCAATATTTTTATTCAAAGTAGAGGACAAGCATCCACTCGTAACTATACCAACCTGTGATCTTCCAATATGAACACAGTCTCCGTGGCCCGCTATTTCTTTTCCATTAAGTTCTAGGCCTACCAATTTCTTTTGTGGGTTAGCTTTTCTCTTAATCAATTCCTCTTTACCAATAAAATCTTCCTCTTTTGTTTTCAGTGGAACGGCAAAACCAATACCAGCTTCAAAAGGATCTTGCTCTCCATCAAACTCTGCGCCAAATAAAATTAAACCTGCCTCAATTCTTAGTTTGTCTAAGGCAGCAAACCCTGCTGGTATTAATCCATCATCTTTACCTGCTTCCATTAATTTATCCCAAACTTCGGGAGCATGTTTTGGGTGACACCAAACTTCATAACCTAATTCACCAGTATAACCTGTTCTAGAAACAATTAATGGAATACCTTGAAGCTCTTCTATTCTACATATTGTAAATCTAAACCAGTTCAACTCATCTATCGAAGGCTGTGTTGGTGGTGTAAAGATAATTTTTTTTAAAATTTCTCTACTTTTTGGACCTTGCAAAGATACATTACTTATTTGGTCAGTTGAGTTTTTAATAATAGCGTTAAAATTCTTTTTTTTTGCAATTTCTTTTAGCCATTCTCCACCATACTCATCTCCACATATCCATCTAAAACCTGTTTCGCTTAATCTTAAAAGAGTTCCATCATCGAACATCATTCCATTTTCGTAACACATTGCAGAGTATACAACCTGCCCAACAGAAAGTTTTTTTATATTTCTTGTAAGTGTGTAGTTCATTAACTCTTCAGCGTCAGGACCAATTATTTCAAATTTTCTTAGTGATGATAGATCAATTAATACAGCATCATTTCTGCAAGCATTGTACTCATTAACCAAACCATGTTTGGTGTAATCGTTTGGAAGCCAAAACCCTCTAGCATCAACAAAGTTTCTAGTTAATTTTGAAGTTCTTTCATAAAAGCCAGAATTTCTAGTAAGTTTATTTTCAGAGTCTGTTTTCATTCTAAAACCAAATGACTTTTTAAATTCTTTATTTTTATCGTAAGTTCTAACAAATATATTTGTAGGATTCCATGAATTACAAGGATCTATATCACTTGGACATGCAGTTGTTCCTATTGTTAAATCTTTTAAAGCCCTAAACATTACATAATCTCCAGGCCTTGAATAAGATTCATCAGAAATAACAGAATTCAATCCTCCAGCTGAGGTATTAAAAAATAAATTAATTGCATGCCAACCTTTTTGTTTCTGAACACCATATTTCGACATACTTTCAGTTAAATTATCCGAACAGTTTGGGTGACCAAAATACCCCGCATCTTCATAATATTTTGAAGTACATGCAAGATTAAAAGTATCGTGTTTACCAACAGTATCTCTTATTACTTCAACAAGTGGCTCATGATCTGTATCATAAAATTTAGAGAACAAACCTGGTCCAGGGAAAGTATTACCCATGAATGTTCTCGTGGTTTGCCAGTCTAATCCTTTTTCAATTCCTTTTTCTAATTTTCTTGTATCGAAAGCCACAAAGTCAGAACATTGTCTGCCAGTTGGACTTATCACCTGAATATAATCTCCTTCTTTAACCTCATAAGATATTGAAGTTTCTTTATTTATATTTTCTTCGTAAACAGGTTCGAAAACAGGATCAGGAATTACATTTAATTCCTTATCATTAACAATTTTAGCTCTTTTAACAAATATAGTTAAATCAGTTGGTGGATTTTGTTTTGTAACATCCATATCTTCGCCAGGTGCTGAAAATATTGCGTAACATTTATCTTTTGATTTTAATTTAATTTTTTCACCAGGTTCTGTGTCTAAATCAAATATAATTGATGATTTTGAATTAGAAATTTTTAAATTTCTTTTTTTTAATTGATAGTTTGTTGCTAAAATTGTTTCATCATTCCCACTAAGAATATTTCTAATGTAATTTTTTTCATTATTTGATTTTAAATTTAAAATTCCAAGATCAGATTTACCATCTTTGTTAAAACAAATTATTTCACAAATTTGATTACCCTCATTATTAATAATTTCCAATTCATCATCAGGAAAAATTTGAAAAGCAGTTAGACCACCACCATTAACAACATGTCTTTCAACTCCAGGTGGTAATATATTTAAACCAGGATATTTAATATCTGTACTTGTCCCTAACATTTTAAAATTTTTATAATGTTATAATTATTATCACCATTTTTATTGTTTAAATATATATATATTTTTTAGAACTAATTATTCTTTACCTAACTATTCTTTTTGTCATAGACTATTAAATATTAATATTAATAGAGGGGTATACATGAAAAAAATAATATCATTACTATCTGCTCTAGTGATTTCTGTTGTAAGTTTTGCGGGAATTTCTAATGCTGATAGCAAGAAGCCTATCGTTATCCCAACTCATAACTGGTCAAGTCAAATTGTAATGGCTTATGTTATTGGTGGGATTTTTGAAAGTATGGGCAATAACGTTAAATACGTTAACGCTGACTCACAGGCAGTTTATGAGTCAATTAGAATTGGAGATGTAACTATATCTCACGAGGTATGGGAATCTGCATTTGGTAAATCTTTTACTACTGCTTTAGATAAAGGTGGTTTATTAGATTGGGGTGATCATGAGGCAAGAACTCTTGAGGATATGGGATATCCAAACTGGGTTGCTGAAAAAGGATTATGCCCAGGACTACCAGATTGGACAGCTTTAAAAAATCCAGACTGTGCTAAAAACTTTACAACACCTGATTCACCAGATGGAAAAGGAAGAATGTTGGAAGGTCCACAAACTTGGCATGGTGACTTAATTCCACAAAGGGTTGATGCACTAGGTTTAGGTGATTTATGGTGGGTTAAATTTGCTGGAAGTGCTGATGCACTTTGGGCGGAGTTAGCTGCAGCTGAAAAAGAAGGAAGAGGAACAATTATCTTCAACTGGACGCCTAACTTCACAGATGGTGCTGGTTTTACATTTATTGACTTCCCTCCATACACAGCTGGTTGCAGACCAGAAGATGGTGGAGATGGTAAATGTGGTTCTCCTGATGGATACTTGAAAAAAGCAGTTCATGAGGATTTCCCAAAAACTCATCCTGATGCAGCAGCAGCATTCAAAAAAATGTCATTCTCAACAAGTCAAATTGGTGCAATGGCAGCTTTAGTTGACATTGACAAAATGACTCACGAAGATGCAGCTAAAAAATGGTTAGCTGATAACAAGTCAGTTTGGCAAGCATTTACTAAATAAGGATTATAGTTAAAAATTAAAGATCTCCCCCAACTTCGTTGGGGGGGATTTTTTTTTAAATCAATATGTGTAAAATATATAAATGAAAAAATATTCTCTTATAATATTTTTTAGTTTTTTGATCTGCTCATCAGTTTTAGCAAGAAGCACTGGCTGCAAAGAAGGTAACTGTGAAAATGGTTTTGGTAAATGGGTTTACACTGATAAAACTACTTATGAAGGGGAGTGGGTTAATACTAAAAAACAAGGTCAAGGTATCGAAACCTGGCCTAATGGTTATATCTATAAAGGGGAATTTAAAAATAGTGAATGGAGCGGACAGGGAACTTTAGTTTTTCCTGATGGGTCTACCTATGAAGGAGAGTGGTCTAAAGGTTTTATGAATGGTCAAGGAACATTTACTTGGGCTGATGGAAAACAAAAAAGAGGTATTTGGAAGAACGGTAAGTTACAAGAATAATGTCTAAAGAAAATTATATTAATAAAATAAAAGATTTACCTGAGTCTTTGAGACAATTTATTGGTCTTATATTTATTACTCTAATAGTAATTTTATCTTTTAGTATTTTAAATGGAATTTTTGGACAAGGTGATGATTTAGTAAAAAGAATGAAGTTAGAAGAAGAAAGAATTGCTGAAGAAAAAAAACTAAGTGAGTTAATATCTAAACTACCCTCTGGAATATTGGTCTCATTTGATGGAACTGATCACTACAAATTAACAGATGAAGTATATGAGCAGGTTTGTAAAGCTACAAAACTAATTCCTCAAAGAGCAATAATGGGTG
>CACDYR010000005.1 GCA_902557155.1 uncultured Pelagibacteraceae bacterium
TGGATTTTTACCTGCATCATTAAGCTTTATAATCCCGATTATATTAGGTTTTATAGGACTGTATTTTATTAGAATTGAACACAGCGGTAATAAATTTTTAGATCAAGTAAATAAAAATATCAATACAAGTAATTTTAATGCAATTCTATCCCTATTAATTATTTTTATAATTATTAAATCAATACCACCAGTTTTAAGTTGGTTTGTGGTTGATGCAAGTTTTGCTGGTGATAGTAAAGATGTTTGCTCAGGCACTGGTGCTTGTTGGACTTACATTAAAGTCTGGTTTAGAAGATTTATGTATGGAATGTATCCAAATGCTGAGCAGTGGAGAATAAATTTATCTTTTATTGCCTTGGCTCTTTTAGGTTCTGTAGGATATTTTGCTACAGAAAAATTTAAAAAATATTTAACTTTATATTACGTTGTAATTTATCCATTTATAGCATTCCTATTTATTTTCTTTTTTATATCAGGTGGTCCTATATTTTTTGACTTTTCTTATGGAATAATAGCAGCAGTAATTTCAATAATAATTGGTTTCTTTATTCCAGGCAGGTTTAAATTTTATTATTTTATATTTGTGCCAATCACTCTTTATATTGCTTTAAAATATTTCATCTTTTATGAGGAATTAATTGAACTAGGTAAACTTGATGGATTAAATTGGGTTGAAACTGGAGCTTGGGGCGGATTATCACTTACATTTATAATTTCATTTTTCTGTTTAATTTTCTGTTTTCCTATTGGAATGGCATTTGCACTAGGTAGAAGATCTGATTTTCCATTAATAAGATATATATCAATTGGATTTATTGAATTTTGGAGAGGTGTTCCGTTAATTACAGTATTGTTCATGTCAGCCGTAATGTTTCCAATGTTTTTACCTGCAGATTTTTTTATAGATAAATTGGTGAGATGTATAATAGCTATTTCTTTATTTGAAGCAGCTTATGTTGCTGAAGTTATTAGAGGAGGTTTACAAGCATTGCCACGTGGTCAATATGAAGCTGCAAAATCATTAGGTATGGGATATTGGAGAATGCATATTTTTGTAATCCTTCCTCAAGCTTTAAAATTAGTAATTCCAGGTATTGCTAATACCTTTTTAGCCCTAGTTAAAGATACTCCTCTAATATTTGTAGTTGGTTTACTTGAAATAGTAGGAATGTTAAATTTAGCCAAAACTAATCCAGAGTGGTTAGGTTTTGCTATGGAAGGCTATGTTTTTGCTGCAATAATTTTCTGGATTATTTGTTATGCAATGAGTAAGTATAGCTATAATCTAGAACAGAAATATAAAACAGAGCGATAAATTATGTCTGACAGTATTATTCAAATAAAAAATGTAAATAAATGGTTTGGTGATTTTCAAGTTTTAAAGGATATTAATCTTGAAGTTAAACCAAAAGAAAAAATCGTTGTTTGTGGTCCATCAGGATCAGGTAAATCTACATTAATTAGATGTATCAATAGATTAGAAGAACATCAGCAAGGTGATATTATTGTTGATGGAAACACTTTAACGGAAGATACAAAAAATATTGAACAAATTAGAGCAGAAGTTGGAATGGTATTTCAACAGTTTAATTTATTTCCTCATTTATCAATTGTAGATAATTGTACACTTGCACCAATTTGGGTAAAAAAAATGCCAAAAAAAGAAGCTGAAGAATTAGCTTTAAAACATTTAGAAAGAGTTCAAATTCTTGATCAAGCACAAAAATTTCCAGGTCAATTATCAGGAGGTCAACAACAAAGGGTGGCTATTGCTAGAGCTCTTTGTATGGAACCTAAAATAATGTTATTTGATGAGCCTACATCAGCTCTAGATCCAGAAATGATTAAAGAAGTTTTAGACGTAATGGTTGATTTAGCAAACCAAGGTATGACAATGATAGTTGTTACCCATGAGATGGGATTTGCTAAAGAAGTAGCTGATGAGGTTATTTTTATGGATGAGGGAATGATTGTTGAAAGGGCTGAGACTAAAGAGTTTTTTGCTAACCCTAAGAGCGATAGAACTAAGCTGTTTTTAAGTCAAATACTATAAAAAATATATAAATTTAAAGCAATAAATTTAGATTAAAGCAATCGAAATATGTTTATTTTGCATTCAACTAATGCTTGACAGTATTTTGATTATTCCAAGTTTCTTCCAAAAAAAAATAAATTTTTCTATTGCAGTAACTTTAATAAATAGGTTGAATGGTCTATATAAAATTTAATTAAGAGGGGTCTTAATGGAAGATAATTTCAACAAACACTTAGGCAACAAGCTTAAGCTAAGAAGATTAGCTTTAGGTTTAACACAAACTAAAGTAGCAAAAGCAATTAACGTAACATTTCAACAAATTCAAAAATACGAAAAAGGTACTAACGGTGTAAGTTCAATAAGATTACTTCAACTTGCGAATTATTTAAAAGTACCAATTAATTATTTCTTTGAAGATTTTTCGGAATATTTAGTTAATTTAGAAAAATCACAAGAAGGTCACATGAATGTTAATTATAATTTTTTAGTAAAATTATATTCAGAGCTAAATGCTGATCAAAAATTAAAATTTAATAAATCTTTACAAATTTCAGGTTCAGGAATTTCAAAAGCAGTTTAATTTAATTTTTAATTAAGACCCTAGATTTTTATTTAAGAGATATTCTATTTTACAATTTTGATTTTTTGGCTCCTCGGGCAGGACTCGAACCTGCGACCAATTGATTAACAGTCAACTGCTCTACCAACTGAGCTACCGAGGAATGTAAAAAAGCCAACTTACTTTTTTTTATAACTAAAACAAGATTTTTTTTGGAGGCAACGCCCGGAATCGAACCGGGATACAAGGATTTGCAATCCTCTGCGTAACCATTCCGCCACGTTGCCATCTTATTTTTAGCTAATAGCTACAGATGCCTTTTTATATTAAATTTTTTCTATTAGTCTATTAAATAACGATCCAAATTGATTATTGTTAATTTAGATTATTAAATTATAAACTTTAACATCAATGAGTAGCGATAAATATATACATTCTGATGTAGAAAATAGAATTTATTCTTATTGGGAAAAAAATGGTCTTTTTAAACCTAAAGAAAATTCAAAAAAATTCTCAATTGTTATACCACCACCAAATGTAACAGGCAGTTTACATATGGGGCATGCACTTAATAATTCTATTCAAGATTTATTAGTTCGTTACCATAGAATGAATAATTTTGAAACTTTATGGCAACCGGGTACAGACCACGCTGGTATAGCTACTCAAGCTTTAGTAGAAAAAAAATTAACTTCTGAAAAAATTGATAAAAATGAAATTGGTAGAGAAAAATTCATCGAAAAGGTTTGGGAGTGGAAAGAGCAATATGGAGACATAATAATTAACCAATTAAAAAAACTTGGTTGCTCTTGTGATTGGTCAAGAAATGCCTTCACTATGGATGAGAATTTATCCAAATCAGTAATTAAGGTTTTTGTTGATCTTTATAAAAAAGGTCTAATTTATAAAGATAAGAAATTAGTTAACTGGGATACAGTTTTAAAAACAGCTATTTCAGACCTAGAAGTAGATCAAAGAGAGGTAAATTCTAAAATTTATTACATCAGATATCCAATAGATGGGACTGAAGAATTTATTACAATTGCAACAACAAGACCTGAAACTATGCTTGGTGATACAGCTATAGCTGTAAATCCAAAAGATGAACGATTTAAATCCTTTGTTGGAAAAACAGTTACTATTCCAATTGTTGGAAGAAAAATAAAAATCATTGAAGACGATTATGCTGATCCTGAGCAAGGAACAGGGGCATTAAAAATAACTCCTGCACACGATTTTAATGATTATGACGTTGGTCAAAGAAATAATCTTGAAATAATTAATATTTTTACTGAAGCTGGTAAAATAAATGAAAACGCTCCAAAAAATTATGTGGGTCTTGATAGGTTTGAAGCAAGAAAAAGAATTTTAAAAGAACTTAAAGAAAAGGAATTTTTTGTAAAAGAAGAAAATATAAAAAACAAAGTTCCCTATGGAGATAGATCTAATTCAGTAATTGAACCTTTTTTAACAGAACAGTGGTTTGCAGATGCTGGTAAATTATCTGTTAAAGCAAAAGAAGTTGTTAACTCGAAAAAAACAAATTTCTTTCCTGAGAATTGGTCGAAAACTTATTTCCAGTGGATGAACAATATAGAGCCTTGGTGTATTTCAAGGCAGCTTTGGTGGGGCCATCAAATACCTGCTTGGTATGGTCCTGATGAAAAAATTTTTGTTGCTGAAAATGAAGATGATGCAAAACAACAAGCTAAGAAACATTATGGTAAAGATGTTGAATTAAATCGTGATCCAGATGTTTTAGATACTTGGTTCTCATCAGGATTATGGCCTTTCGCAACACTTGGTTGGCCTGATGATAATAAATATGTAGATAAATTTTATCCAACATCAGTATTAGTTACAGGTTTTGATATTATATTTTTCTGGGTAGCTAGAATGATTATGTTTGGTACTGAGTTTTTAAATAAAGAACCATTTAAAGATATTTACGTTCATGCATTGGTTAGAGACGAGAAGGGACAAAAGATGTCTAAGTCTAAAGGTAATGTAATTGATCCTTTAGATTTAATTGAAAAATATAGTGCAGATGCACTTAGATTCACTTTGTTATCTATGGCCTCACCAGGTACAGACGTTAAGCTTTCTGAAGATAGAGTAAAAGGTTATAGAAATTTTTTAAATAAATTATGGAATGCAAATAACTTTTTAATCACTAATGAATGTGATTTTAAAGATATAGATAAAGTTCCTAGTTTAAATGTAAATATTAACAAATGGATTTATTCAGAACTTGTTGAAACTAAAAATAAGATAGAAAAAAATCTTGAAGATTATAGATTTGATGAAGCTGCTAAAAATGCTTATCAATTTGCATGGCATTCGTATTGTGATTGGTATTTAGAACTATCTAAAACAATACTATTTTCGGAAGATGAAAAGGCTAAAGCAGAGGTTAAAAAGGTATCATCTTTTGTATTCAAACAAATTTTGATTTTGCTACATCCTTTTATTCCTTTTGTTACTGAAGAAATTTGGCTTAAGAACAAATTTGATAATGACGGCAGTGATTATTTGATGCTTAAAAATTGGTTGTCGGGTGAGATAAATAAGGACAGTAGCACCGAACAGGTTGAAAATATCATTAACATTATTTCAGAGATTAGATCATTTAAAAATGAGCTAAATGTAAGTCCAGGTTCATTTATTGATGTATCAATAAGCAATATTAATAAAAATCAAAAAGACTTTATTAATACAAATGAAATTATTCTAAAAAAACTAGGAAGAATAAACAGCATATTAGATAAGGATTTAGATAAACCAGCTGCGACAATGGTTGTTTCTGGTGATTTGTTTAAGATTTATTTTGATAAAGATGTTGATTTAAAATTAATAAAGGAAAATTTAACAAACAAACAAAGTAGATTAGAGCAAGAGATGAATAAAATATCTCAAAGATTAGAGAATAAAAGTTTTGTCGACCGAGCTCCAAAAGAGATTGTTGAACAAGAAAAAAATAATTATAATAATTTAAAGAATGATATTGATAAAATATCAGTAACAATAAAGGGTATATAATGGCTAAATTTAATAAAAAGAAACTTCCAAGTAGACATACATCATTAGGGGCAGATAGAGCTCCACACAGATCATTCTATTATGCTATGGGGGAAACTGAGAAAGATGTAGCAAAACCCTTTGTTGGCGTCGTTTCCACATGGAATGAGGCTGCTCCTTGTAACATTGCGCTAATGAGACAGGCTCAATCAGTTAAAAAAGGAGTTAGAGCAAATGGTGGAACTCCAAGAGAATTTTGTACAATTACCGTTACTGATGGTATTGCAATGGGGCATGAAGGAATGAAGTCTTCACTGATATCTAGAGAAGTAATTGCAGATTCTGCTGAACTTACGGTTAGAGGTCATTGTTATGATGCCTTAGTTGGTATTGCAGGATGTGATAAATCTTTACCAGGTCTAATGATGTCTATGGTTAGATTAAATGTACCAAGTGTATTTATATATGGTGGATCAATCCTTCCAGGCAAATATAAAGGAAAAGACGTAACAGTTGTAGATGTATTTGAGGCGGTTGGAAAACATTCAACAGGCCAAATGTCTGCTACAGAACTTAGAAAATTAGAATTAGTTGCTTGTCCAAGTGCAGGTGCTTGTGGAGGTCAATTTACTGCAAATACAATGGCATGCGTATCTGAAGCTATTGGATTAGCACTTCCTTATTCTGCTGGAACACCAGCTCCATATGAAGAAAGAGATAAATACGCAAAAGCTAGTGGTAAAACGGTTATGAACCTTTTAAAAAAAGGAATTAAACCAAGAGATATAGTTACAAGAAAGGCTTTAGAAAATGCTGCAACAGTAGTTGCTGCAACTGGAGGTTCTACAAATGCAGGATTACATTTACCTGCTATTGCAAATGAAGCAGGAATTAAATTTGATTTAATGGATGTTGCTAAAATTTTTAAAAGAACACCTTATCTTGCAGATTTAAAACCAGGAGGAAAATATGTTGCTAAAGATATGTGGTTAGCAGGTGGTGTTCCAATGTTATTAAAAACTTTATATGAAGGTGGATATATTCATGGTGATTGCATGACGGTTACTGGAAAAACTATGAAGGAAAATTTAAAAGGTATTAAATTTAATCCAAAACAAAAAGTAATGAGATCTTATAAAAATCCATTATCACCAACAGGAGGAGTTGTTGGATTAAAAGGAAACTTAGCACCGGAAGGAGCAATTGTTAAAGTTGCTGGACTTAAAAAATTACAATTTACTGGAAAAGCAAGATGCTTTGAAAATGAGGAAAGTGCAATGAAAGCTGTTCAAAGTAAAAAGTATAACGATGGTGATGTAATTATAATTAGATACGAAGGACCTGTTGGAGGTCCAGGTATGAGAGAAATGTTATCTACAACAAGTGCAATTTATGGACAGGGAAAAGGGGAGAAAGTAGCCCTTATTACAGACGGTAGGTTCTCTGGAGCCACAAGAGGCTTTTGTGTCGGTCACGTAGGCCCTGAGGCCGCTCTAGGGGGTCCTATAGGCCTTTTACGTACAGGAGATATCATTGATATCGATGCCAAAAAAGGAACTATAAATGTAAGACTTTCTAAAAAAGAAATGGCCGCAAGAAAAAGAAAATGGAAAGCTAGAAAATCAGATTTTGGTTCAGGTACTTTATGGAAATATGCACAAACAGTTGGACCTGCATATTTAGGAGCACCAACTCATCCAGGTAAGAAAAAAGAAGTTAAGGATTATTCAGAGATTTAATGAAAATTCGTCCAGTCATTTTATGTGGAGGTGCTGGAACTCGACTTTGGCCAAATTCTAAAAATCATCAAGCTAAACAATTTATTGATTTTGGTAATTGGACTTTACTTGGAAAAACACTTAAGAGAACAAAAGCATCAATTTACGACTCACCAATTATTAGTACAAATAAGAAATACTTAAATAAAGTTAAACAGCATTTAAGAAAAAATAAAATAAGTAAATATAAAATTGTTGTGGAGCCTGCAAAAAGAAACACTGCACCAGCTATATTAAGTACAGCTTTAATTAAAGATATTCCAGACAATCAACCTTTAATGTTTTTTACAGCTGATCATTTAATTGAAAAAATGGGTATTTTTAACAAGGCAATAAATAAAAATAAAATAAACCTTAATAAAGAAAATATATTTGTTTTTGGAATTAAACCTAAATCTCCAACTAGTGATTATGGTTATTTTTTAACTAAAAAAATTAAAGGTAATATCAATAAAGTAACTAGATTTATTGAAAAACCTAAAGAAGCTAAAGCCAAACAAATTATAAAGAATAAAGGCTATTGGAATTCAGGAATGTTTTATCTTAGAAAAGATTCTATTATTAATAACTTTAAAAAATATCAGCCCAAAACTTACAGAAATTGTTTAGATGCAGTTAGCAAAGCAAAATATAAGGCTAATACATATTATCTAAATAAAGCTTCATTCATAAAAGCGACTGCCAAATCATTTGATTATGCAATTCTAGAAAAAACTAAACAAATTAACGCTATCAAACTAGACGTTCCTTGGTCAGATCTTGGTAGTTGGAAAGAAATTTTGAAGATGTATGACAAAAATAAAAACAAATATATTAAGAAAAAAAATGTCTATTACCGTCCATGGGGTAGATACACGAATTTATTTGAGGGCAAAGAGTTTTTAATTAAAGAGTTATATGTAAAACCAAAAGGCATTTTAAGTTTACAAAAACATCATCATCGAGCAGAACATTGGTTAGTGACCCAAGGAAATGCTAAAATAACTCTTAACAAAGATATAATTGTTAAAAAACCTGGTGAACATATATTTATTCCATTAGAGGCAATCCATAGAGTTCAAAATCCAGGAAAAAAACCTGTTAAAATTGTTGAAGCTCAAGTTGGCTCAATTTTGAAGGAAACTGATATTGTTAGATATCAAGATGTTTATGGAAGAGTTCGTTAAATTAACTGAATTGTAATATTAGATAAATATTTTTGTAATTAAACTTATCTAAATATTGCTTACAAAATTTATAGTTAAATAATAAATTATTCTTCTCGTATTCACTTTAAATTTTGTTAATTAACAACTTTCTCTCTTTTCATAATTGAGAAGAGAGAAAGACGAATTTAGATATTAATTATTTACGGATGCTGAGCTTTCATTAGCTTGTTTCTTAGCTATTTTTTTTGCTCTTTTTTCAGCAGTTTTTTTTTCTAAACTTGCAATTTTTATATTAATTTTAGATAATTTTTTTTCTTTTAAACTTATCTTATTTTTAAGCTTATCTATTGATTTGATAACTTTCTTTTTTCTTTTTTCATTTTTCTTTAGTTTTTTACCCATGACAACCTCTTATAGTAAATTTAAAAACAATTATATTTAAATTAAATATCTTAGTAAAATAATTTTTTGTTAAATTATGTTATTTAAAATTATAGTAAAAAATTTACTTTTTTATCTGAAAATTCAATATCAATCTGTTTATGACATCCAAAATTGTCCCCATCAATCTGAACGGGAATTTCAAAATTATTAGCATCAATACGAATATTTTTTGAGTAAGTAGTGATAACAGATTTGTTTTTCGATAGATCTCCATAAATAATAATTAAAATTATATAATATATTAGTTTTAATCTTGTTAAATCTTTGAACACGTAAGTTACCAATCTATCATCAAAAATATCAGATTTATTTATCTTATGATGACCAGCATAATACTTTGTATTAGATGACAATATCCAATCAGCCTGATGTTTTTGACCGTCAAAGAAAACATTAAGTTTATTATTATTCATAAATAAAAAATGTTGAAATCCTTTTAAACCAAAAATTATCTTTCCTAGTTTTTTTTTTATACGCGTATCAATAGAGTGAACAATTTTAGCATCCCAACCAATACCAGCCATTAAAAAAAAATAATTTTCATTTATTTTTATAAGATTAGATTGTTTATAATTATTTGATGTTAAAACACTGCAAACATCATTTACTTTTTTGGTTATAGATAACTCTGCTTGAAGTAAATTGGCAGTCCCAGCCGGTATATACCCAATTGCAAAATTTTCATTAAAATCAAAGTCATTTTTGATTAATTCATTGATAGCAAATGATACTGATCCATCACCACCAGCAACTATCAATCTATCATAATTTTTATTTTTAAATTCAAGGAATATTTTTTTTGCCTCTTGTTCAGATTTAGTTTTGAAAAAATCAACAGTATTATTTATTTTTAATTTTTCATAAATTTTATTTACTAATTTTACTTTTTTCCCTGATGATGAATTGAGATTATAAATTAAACAATAATGCATAATTTTTTCGTAATTAAATTTTAATAAATCCTTAACATTTCAATGAAATAAGAAATAGATGATTCGAGTTACAGTTGTGTTACAAAAAAGGTTTTTTTAATGGCCCCACTATTAAAATATAAGAGTATATTCATATCTGATGTACATCTTGGTACTAAAGGTTGTCAAGCAGGCAAGCTTCTAGAATTTTTCAAAAATTCAAGATCTGAAAATCTTTATTTGGTTGGAGACATAATCGATGTTTGGGCTATGCAAAAGAGTTTCTATTGGCCTCAAGAGCACAATGATGTCATTCAAAAAATATTAAGAAAAGCAAGGCACGGGACAAAAGTATTTTACATTATTGGTAATCATGACGAGGTGTTTAGAAAATTTATCCCAATGCATTTAGGTGATATTAAAATTGTAAATAGAGTTATTCATGAAACACAGTTAGGAAAAAAATATCTAGTTGTTCATGGTGATGCTTGGGACGGAGTAATGAAACATGCAAAATGGCTATCTAAATTAGGAGCTATTGCATATGAATTATTACTTAAAATTAATATTATTATAAATTTCTTTAGAAAGTTGAGAGGTAAAGACTATTGGTCTTTGGCAAAATTTTTAAAATATAAGGTAAAAAATGCTGTCAAATATATAGGTGAATATGAAAACACACTTTCAAAATATGCAAAAAGAAAAAAATTTGATGGAATAATTTGTGGTCACATCCATCACGCTGAAAATTTAAACCTTGATGGTGTGAATTATTTAAATTGTGGTGATTGGGTTGAGTCTTGTACAGCATTAACAGAAAAATATGATGGAACTTTTGAGATAATTTATTGGGATAAAAAAAGAAAAGAATATATTTCAGAAAATATTGATAAAGACAAGTTCACTTCCTTCAAAAAAGCATCCTAAAAAAATGAAAATATTAATAGTTACCGATGCTTATTACCCGCAAGTTAATGGTGTAGTAAGAACTCTCCATCAAACAGGTGAAATACTTAAATCACAAGGTCACACTATTGAATATATTACACCTCAACAATTTCTGACTGTACCTATGCCCAAATATAATGAAATTAGATTATCTTTAAATGTTTGGCCTCGTGTAAGTAATTTAATCAATTCAATTAAACCTGATGCAATACACATTGCAACAGAAGGGCCTCTTGGTTTTATGGCAAGAAGACATTGTATTAAAAAAGGTTTAAAGTTTACAACAAGTTTTCATACAAGATTTGATAAATATATGAAACTTTATATGCCTATCATTCCAGCTAAATGGTCAGAAAAATTTTTATGTAATTTTCATAATAAAGCTGAAAGAATTTTAGTGACAACAGAATCCATGCGTGAAGAGTTAATTGCATTAGGTGTTGATAACAATAAAATGGTTACATGGACCAGGGGAGGTAATCATGGCGCGTTTAAAAACCCCATTAAGAGAGACTTACCTTACAAAAGACCTATATGGATATATGTTGGTAGGATTGCAGTTGAAAAAAATATCAAAGCATTTTTAGATCTCGATCTTGAAGGTACTAAAGTTATTATTGGAAAAGGTCCAGACCTAAACAATTTGAAAAAAAAATTTCCAAATGATATTTTTTTAGGTGAAAAGACTAATGGAGAATTAGCATCTCATTTTGCATCATCAGACGTTTTTGTTTTCCCTAGTAAAACTGATACATTTGGTATTGTTGTTTTGGAATCATTAAATTGTGGTACACCAGTTGCAGCTTATCCAGTGCCAGGACCTAAAGATATATTAGGTGGAACTAATATTGATACTTTAGATTATGATTTGAAGGCTTCTGCTTTAAAAGCTTTGAAGGTAAATCGCCAAGATTGTCTTGATTTTGCAAAAAAATATTCATGGGAAGAAACAGCAAAAATATTTTTTGAAAATATTTCACCTAATTATTAAAGACAATATTCATTACATTTGTTAAAACGTATCCATGTTTTGGACAGAGTTGATACTCATAGTTGTAATAATTATTTTATTATATTTTTTATTTAAAAAAAATATTAAGCCAGAAAATACAGCTCCAGTTGTAAATAAGGCCAATAAAGATGATTTAGGAAAAAGAGTAATTATTGAAGAATTAGAAGATCAATTTTTTGCCTTAGATAAATATAACTTAATCAAATATCTTAACAAAAGTGCAAAACAACGTTTTGGAGAAAACTTAATTGATAAAAATATTTCAAGTGTAATAAGAGATACAAAATTATTAGAAACAATTGACGAAGCTATCAAGGATCAAACCACAAAGAATGTTAATGTAGAAATTAATTTACCATCTTATCAGCTTTACAAAATTTATGTTATTCCTGGTCCTACTCATTTGTTTCCAGAAGTAGACTCAGTTGTATTGTTTCTAAAAGATTTTACAGAAATAACAAAAGCACAAAAATTAAAAACTGATTTTGTTGCTAATGTGAGTCACGAATTAAGAACACCTTTAGTTTCAATTAAAGGCTCTTTAGAGACTATTCTTGGACCAGCTTCAAACGACCAAGAGGCTCAAAAAAAATTTATGTCTATCATGTCTGATCAAGTATTAAGAATGGAAAACTTAATCAATGATTTATTGATTTTAAGCAGAATTGAGCTTGAAGAACACATTAAACCAAATAAAATCATTAATCTAAATGATATTTTTAAAAATATTAAAAGTAACTTTGAATTAATTCTTAAAAAAAAGAAAATTAATTTGCATCTTGAACTTATTGAACCAACTTTAGTTTTTGGTGATAATGATAAATTGTTAACTGTATTTTCAAATTTAATTGATAATTCAATTAAATATTCTCAAGGTGGAAAAAATATATATGTCAAAAGTCAAAATAGTGAAGGTAAATTAATTGGTAAAAATATTGTCATTAGTATTAAAGATGAAGGTATTGGAATACCTCAACAGTTAATTCCAAGAATAACTGAAAGATTTTTTAGAGTAGATACAGAAAAAAGTAAAAAAGTTGGTGGCACAGGTTTAGGTTTAGCTATCATGAAACATATCATATCTCAACACAGAGGTGATTACGAGATTCTTAGTAAACTTAATGAAGGTACTGAAATTAAAATATATCTTCCAACAAAATAATTAATTTAAAAAGTTGTTTAAAATTAGCTCTTATTCAATCAATATTTAACAAATCTTTTGTTGATTCGTATCCTATTTTAATTAAATTTTTAATATGATTAAGGTATTGAATAGTATTTTAATTATCTTATTTGTTTTTATGTCGATGATTACTAAAAGTATATCATCGGATATATCTACAATTCTAAGGAATCAACAATTAACTGTATTCGATATTGGTGTTTTTAGATTACAAGAAGATTTAAAAAGCTCTTATCCTGAAATTAAAAAACACAAAGATGTACCATATGAAGATATTTACATGGATGTTCTCACTTCATATCGAAACAATTCAGTAGATCTAATTATTTCAATTCCCGTAAATGAAAATTTAAAAAAAGAAAACTACATGTCAGATTCATTTAGATGTCGAAATATATTTAATTCTGTCAGAGATCATTTACTAAGAAATGAAAATATGAGTAATTATAGATTTACTATGGCAACAAGCTATTTAACATCTATTTTTTCAACTCCAAGTAGTTGGCCTAGATGGCGTTACGATCAAAGTGTTCTTGAGGAATTAGTTAATCTTGTGAAATTGGAAGTTATTTTAAGACCTACAACAGAACTTGCTTTTAAGGATAATGTTAATCCTGTTTCATGCAAAGGTGGTTTGGAAACCGAAAATAATGAGATTATTATCTCAATGAAATACAACTAAAAAGTTACCTTTTTAACAAAACTGTAACAATTCTGTAATATTAAAGATTCAATAAATTTATACGAGTCTGAAATCTTTTAATTAACAATGAAAGGATTAAAGATAATGAAAAAACTAACTATAATAATTGCTTCGCTTGTTGCTTTAACAATTGCGACAGTTGCTCAAGCAAGAGATCAAATTAAAATAGTTGGTTCATCTACAGTATTCCCTTACGCGACTGTTGTTGCTGAAAGATTCGGTAGTTCAGGATTTAAAACTCCTGTAATCGAGTCTACTGGTACTGGTGGAGGAGCTAAACTATTCTGTGCTGGTGTTGGTGAGCAACATCCAGATATTACAAATGCATCAAGAGCTATGAAAGATTCAGAAAAAGCTCTATGTAAAAAAAATGGAGTTAATGAAATAGTAGAAATCGTTGTTGGTAACGATGGTATTACATTAGCTTATAGTAAAGATGCAAAACCAGTAAACTTTACTAAAGAGCAATTATATTTAGCATTAGCTGCACATACAGTTGTTGATGGTAAATTAGTTCCAAATATCTATAAAACTTGGGACCAAATTGATCCAAGTCTACCTAAGCAGAAGATTTCTGTAATGATCCCTCCAGGAACTTCTGGAACAAGAGATGCTTGGAATTCTTTAGTAATGAAAAAAGGTATGACTAAAGAAGCTAAGGCTCTTTATAAAGCTGGTTATGAGGCTGGAAATAAAAAATACAAAAAACCTCAAAAACTTTACAGAGAAGATGGTGCTGCTATTGAAGTTGGTGAGAACGATAGTTTAATCATCCAAAAATTAGTAGCTGATAAAGATATGTTTGGTTTCTTTGGTTTTAGTTATTTCTTAGCTGCTAAAGATAAATTGCAAGCTGCTAGCATTGATGGCGGTCAACCATCTCTAGAAAGTATTCAAGACTATAGTTATGCAGTTGCAAGACCATTATTTTTCTATGTGAAAAAAGCTCACGTTGGTGTTATCCCTGGATTACATGAATTTGTAAAAGAATTCACTACAACTAAAGCTATAGGTAAAAACGGCTATTTGGCTGACATTGGTTTAGTACCATTAGATAAGAAGTTGTATAAGACAACTAGAACTAATGCAAAAGACCTTGTGGCAATGGCTGACTAATAAGATTGCTTAATAAGTAAAAAATAAGGGGTCTTTTTAGACCCCTTTTTTTTAAGAAGGTGTAAAGTAAAACATTAGGAGATTCTTTGAACTTAGTCATATTCATCTTTATAGTCCTTCTTGGTTTTACTAGTTACTATTTTGGAAGAAAAAAAGCCTATTCAATTCAAGCAACAAATACTAGATTAACAGCACTTCCACAATTTTATGGATATTATTTAGCAATATGGTGCGCAATACCCGCTTTTATTATCTATTCTTTATGGGCAATATTTGAGCCGAGTATAGTTAAGTTAATAATTTTAAGTGATTATAGCAATCAAGGATATCTTGATGATGAGTTAAATCTAATTTATGAAAAAACTAAATCATTATCTCGTGGCCAGTTTAGTGGAGAAATTACTCCTTATCTTGAAACATCTGCAGAAAAATATTTAAATCTTCGATCTATAGCCCAAAACTCTAAAGTTGTTTTAATTTTGGCAATAATTATAGCTTCTATAGTTTATGGTTATAAAAGAATTTCTTCAAACAATAGAACAAGAGAACCGGTTGAAAAATTTTTAAATGCTGTTTTATTTACAGCTTCTTTGGCAGCTATATTAACAACTATTGGAATTGTTTTTTCATTAATATTTCAAACTATCGATTTTTTTAAAGTAATTCCCTTGTTTGATTTTATTTTTGGAACTCATTGGTATCCAGCTAAAGCATTTGTGAGAGATGCTTCTGAGCCTTTGGATCCATCAATGTATTCTGACACATTTGGGGCTGTACCAATTTTTGCCGGAACATTTTTTATAGCATTAATTGCAATGTGTGTTGCTATACCAATTGGATTGATGAGTGGAATTTATTTAGCTGAATACGCTTCAACTAAAGTAAGACAATATGCAAAACCTTTAATTGAAATTTTAGCAGGCATACCAACTGTAGTTTATGGTTTTTTTGCAGCTTTAACAGTTGGACCATTCCTTAAAGATATAGGAACGGCAATGGGATTAGAAGTATCTGCAGAGAGTGCTCTAGCTGCAGGGGGTGTAATGGGGATAATGATTATTCCGTTTATATCTAGTTTGAGTGATGATGTTATTACTAGTGTTCCCCAAGGTTTAAGAGATGGTAGTTATGCAATGGGGGCTACTAAATCAGAAACAATAAAAAAAGTTATTTTTCCAGCAGCATTACCAGGAATTGTTGGTTCTATCTTGTTAGGTGTTTCTAGAGCTGTTGGAGAAACAATGATTGTAGTTATGGCTTCTGGCCTTGCAGCCAACTTAACATTTAACCCTTTAGAATCTACCTCAACTATCACTGCTCAAATTGTCGTAATATTAATTGGAGATCAGGCCTTTGGAGATCCTAAAACCCAGGCAGCATTTGCACTAGGTATGACATTATTTTTGGTAACACTTAGTTTAAATATTTTTGCTTTAAGAGTTGTTAAAAAATATAGGGAAAAATATGAATAAAAATAAAGAAAAACTCCTAAATTCTAGATATAGGGCAGAAAAAAGATTTCAATTTTACGGGAAAAGCGCAATTTTTTTAGCTCTTTTGTTTTTAACAATTTTTATTTTTAAAATCTTTTCTACTGGCTATACAGCGTTTCAGAAAACTTGGTTGATTGTGCCAGTCACCTTTGATGCTGAAACCATGTACCTTGACGAAAATCCTTCTAAAGAAGACTTAAAGGATGCAGATTATTTTGATCTAGCTTTGCAAACAATGTTTGATTTAGATAAAAGTGCATCAGAAAAACAACAAAATGATCTGAAGCGAATGGTCTCTTACTTTTTTGAAAGAGAGATTAAAAGGGAGCTTTTAAATGACCCTTCATTAATTGGAAAAACTAAAGATGTTTATTTAACTGCTTCAGATGATTTAGATCAAGTATTCAAAGGCAATTATCCAAGGGATTTACCTGAAGATCAAAGAAGAGTTACAGATTATCAATTAAAGATTTTTGATCAACTTGTAGAACAGGGAAGAGTTGAAAGTAAATTCAATTTAAGTTTTTTTACATACCCTGATTCAAGAGAAGCTGAATTAGCTGGTATAGCAAGCTCATTTATGGGATCGATTTTTTCTATTTTAGTTTGTTTAGTTATTGCATTTCCTGTTGCAGTGCTAGCAGCTATTTATTTAGAGGAATTCGCACCAAAAAATAGATTTACTGATTTTATTGAGGTAAATATAAATAACTTAGCAGCAGTCCCATCAATTGTTTTTGGTCTTTTGGGACTAGGTATTTTGCTGGCTGTATTTCAGTTACCTAGATCAACGCCTTTAGTTGGTGGAATAACTTTATCGTTGATGACATTGCCAACAATAATTATTGCTTGTAGAGCATCTTTAAAAGCAGTTCCTCCAAGTATAAGAGAGGCTGCACTTGCAATGGGCGCTAGTAAAATGCAAACTACAATGCATCATACAGTGCCATTGTCTATGCCAGGGACTTTATCTGGTACAATTATTGGCTTGGCTCAAGCTTTAGGTGAAACCGCTCCTTTGATATTGATTGGTATGGTAGCTTTTGTAAATACAATTCCAGGATCACCTTTAGATCCAGCTGCAAGTTTGCCGGTACAAATTTATATATGGGCAGAGAGCGCTGAAAGAGGTTTTGTCGAGAAAGTTTCTGCTTGTATTATGGTCCTATTGGGATTTTTAATTATAATGAATTTGTTTGCACAAATAATTAGACATAAATTTGAAAAAAAATGGAGTTAAGATGATAAAGATAAATTCAAAAAATGTAGATGTTTTCTATGGAAAAAAACAAGCTCTATTCAATATAAACTTAGATATTGAAGAAAATCAGGTTACAGCACTAATTGGGCCTTCAGGTTGTGGTAAATCTACTTTTTTAAGATGTCTAAATCGAATGAATGACGTTATTGATATATGTCGAGTAAAAGGTCAGATTATAATCAATGATTTTGATATTAATGATAAGAGTTGTGATGTAGTTAGATTAAGAGAAAAAATTGGTATGGTTTTTCAAAAACCAAATCCTTTTCCTAAAACTATTTATGAAAATATTTCTTATGGTCCAACAATTCATGGCATGGCTCAATCAAAAAATGAAATGGATGAAATAGTTGAAACCAGTTTAAAAAAGGCAGCATTATGGGAAGAGGTTAAAGATAGACTTCATGAACCAGGTACTGGTTTGTCTGGTGGACAACAACAAAGATTATGCATAGCAAGGGCTATTTCAGTTAAACCTGAAGTTATTCTTATGGACGAGCCTTGTTCTGCTTTAGATCCTATTGCTACAGCTCAAATAGAAGAACTAATTGATGAGTTAAAAAAAGACCATACTATTATAATAGTCACTCATTCAATGGCTCAAGCAGCAAGAGTATCCCAAAACACAGGCTTTTTTCATTTGGGAGAATTGATAGAACACGGTTCTACTGATAAAATATTTAAGAATCCTGAAAATAAAAGAACTCAGGATTATATTACAGGGAGGTTTGGATAATGGTTGAAGCACCACATACGGTTAAGTCTTACGAGGAAGAACTTAAAAATTTAAATAGTAATATAATTAAAATGGGTGGTTTTTGCGAGGAGTCTTTAGGCAAGGCTATTCAAGCCATTACCACAAGAAATAGTGATAATGCGGAAGCTGTTATAAAAGATGACGAAAAAATAGATAAGTTTGAAACTTTAATAGAGCAACAGGTAGTAAACCTAATTGCTTTAAGACAACCAATGGCAATAGATTTAAGAGAAACTGTAACGGCATTGAAAATTTCATCTGATTTAGAACGAATAGGTGATTTGGCAAAGAATATTTCAAAAAGAACATTATTATTAAATGAAAATTTACCAAAAAATTTGACCGAAGCTTTGGTAAGAGTTTCTTCTAATGTTCAAAAACAACTCAAATCTATTTTGGATGCATATTTAGATAGGTCATCTGCTATGGCTATAAATGTCTGGGAAGGTGATGAACAAATAGATGATTTAACCAATTTATGTATGCAAGAAGTAATAAAGTATTTGAAGGAAGATGAAAAAAATCTAGATGATGGTACTCATTTATTATTTGTTACTAAAAATATTGAACGTATTGGTGATCACACAACAAACGTTGCAGAGCAGGTATATTATTTGGTCACAGGAGAGTATCTAGAAGGTGATCGTCCAAAAGGAACAGAGCCAATAGTAACGGGAGAAAAGTAATAAATGTCTGCTCACGTGTTTATTGCTGAAGACGAAACTTCAATAGTAACGCTGTTAAAATATAATCTTGAAAAAGAAGGCCATAAAGTAAGCTATTCCGAAAATGGTGAAGATGCACTTAAACAAATTAAAGATAAGCATCCTGACTTAATATTAATGGATTGGATGTTACCAGATTTGTCGGGTGTTGAAATATGTAAGAATTTAAAAAAAGATAAAAAATATAACGACATACCGGTAATAATGTTGACAGCAAAAGGTGAGGAAGAGGACAAATTAAGAGCTTTTGATACTGGTGCAGATGATTATGTAACAAAGCCATTTAGTCAAAAAGAACTTAATGCAAGAATTAAATCACTACTTAGAAGATCAAAACCACAATCATCTGCAGATGTTGTTGAGTTTACAGATCTAAAAATAGATAGAATAACAAAAAGAGTTTATAGAAATAATGTTGAAATAACTTTAGGTCCTACAGAATTTAAATTATTAGATTTTTTTATCAAAAATCCAAAAAGAGTATATTCACGAGAACAACTATTAAACAATGTTTGGGGTGAAAATATTTATGTAGAGTCTAGAACAGTCGATGTACATATTAGAAGATTAAGACAGGCTATTAATATAGATAAAACCAAACCATTAATAAGAACTGTAAGATCAGCAGGTTATTCTTTAGAATCTTGAAGGTCTTTAGGTCTCATAAATTCCTTAATTAAACCATTTCCATCTAATTTATTCCATTCATTAAAATCAAAATAAATTTTTGCAAAAGCTGATGTTGGAAATTTATAGTTTAATAACTTAAAATGATTGTTGTTATGATTTTTTGTCAGTGATCGTACTAGATTTCTAACAGCAGGCTCGTGGTTAATTAAAAGCACAGATTTAAATTTTTTAGGTGTTTTTTTTATTATATCTATAATTTTATCTTCACTTGATAGGTATAATTTTTTTGAAGAAATAATTTTTTTTGGTTTTTCTATTTTTTTTAATAAAATTTTTAACGTTTTCTTTGTTCTTTTTGATGATGAAAGTAATATGTAATCAAACTTATATTTTTTTTTAACAAAAAATTCACAAATCTTTTTTGCATTTTTCTTGCCACGCTTACTTAAAGGTCTTTCATGATCCTCAAGATTTGGATGGTCCCAGCTAGATTTTGCATGACGCATAACGTATAATTTGAGCATAAAGTTTAAATATATGACTGCGTTAAAAAAACAAGATAAAGAAATACTTAAATCTAAATACATAAATAGAGAATTGTCTTGGCTCAAATTCAACGACAGAGTTCTTCTAGAAGCCCAAAATATTGAAAACCCACTTTATGAAAGAATTAAATTTTTATCTATAGCTGGATCAAATTTAGATGAATTCTTTATGGTACGTGTCGCGGGTTTATATAGTCAAATCAAGCAAGAGGTAGATTCTCTTAGCTCTGATGGTCTTACTCCTGATGAACAAATGAGTGAAGTTATTTTGGAAACAAATAATCTTCTTAATAAACAAAATAAAATATATAGAGATTTAATTTTTCAATTAAAAAAAGCAAATATAAGTATAGTTAAACCTGAAAATTTAAGTAAATCAGATCAGAAAAAATTATTTAAAATTTTTAATGAAGAAATTTACCCCCTGCTAACTCCATCAGCAATAGACCCGGCTCATCCCTTTCCATTTATTGCAAATCAAGGAAGAGCATTAGTTATGAGATTAAATAAGAAAAATAAAAAAAGAGTTTTAAATGCAATAATAGTAATTCCAAAAGCTTTATCAAGATTTATTGAAATAGATGGAAATAAAAGTTTTAAAAAATTTTTAATTATTGATGATGTTATAAGTTTTTTTGCTTCTGAAATATTTCCTGATCATGATTTAGATAAAAAAATGTTATTTAGAGTTATAAGAGATAGCGATGTAGAAATTCAAGAGGAGGCCGAAGATTTAGTAAGATCTTTTGAATTGGCATTAAAAAGAAGAAGAACAGGTGACATAGTACGTTTAGAAATTTTGAAAAATAGTAATAATGACTTAATTAAGTTTATAACCAATAAGTTAAACGTAAAATCTGAATACATCTATGAAATTGAAGGCATTGTTGGAATTCAAGATATAGACCAAGTTTGTAAAATTAAAAATTCTAAATTAAGATTTAAAAATTTTAATCCCAGGGAGGTTGAGAGATTAAAGGAGTTTAATAATAATTTTTTTGATACTATAAAAAAAAAAGATTTAATAGTTCATCACCCTTTTGAAACATTTGATGCTGTCGTTGAGTTTTTAAATCAAGCTGCATATGATAAAAAAGTTATAGCAATTAAACAAACACTATACAGAACAACGTTAGACTCTCCAATTGTTAAAGCCTTAATAACAGCAGCTGAAAATGGAAAGACAGTGACTGCTTTAATAGAGATCAAAGCAAGGTTTGATGAAGAAGCAAACATTCAACTTTCAAGAAGTTTAGAAAAGGCAGGAATTCAAATAGTTTATGGTTTTGCAAAATATAAAACACATGCAAAATCATCTTTAATATTAAGAAAAGAGCAGGGAAAAATTCAAACTTATATACATCTAGGAACTGGCAATTATCACCCAGTTAATGCAAAAATTTATACCGACTTATCTTTATTTAGCTCTGATAAAAAAATAGCAACTGATGTAGAAAAATTTTTTAATTATGTAACTGGTTATTCAAAACCTCGAAATCTTAGTAAAATATCTATATCACCAATAAATCTTAGGGAAACTTTGAACAAATGTATTGCTAACGAGATAGCAAATGTCAAAAAAGGAAAAAACGGTGAAATATGGGCCAAAATGAATTCCTTAGTAGACCCAGCGATAATTGATAAATTTTACGAAGCTTCAAATGCTGGAGTAAAGATATTTTTATTTGTAAGAGGTGTTTGTTGTTTAAGACCTGGAGTTAAAGATAAATCTGAAAATATAATAGTTAAAAGCATGATTGGAAGATTTTTGGAACACTCAAGAATTTATTGTTTTGCAAATGGAAAAACAATGCCTAGTAGAGATGCAAAAGTTTTTATTTCATCAGCAGATTTAATGCCAAGAAATTTAAATCGAAGAGTAGAACTTCTAGTTCCAATTGAAAACCAAACAGTCCACGAACAAGTTCTTGATCAAATTATGTTAGCTAATTATTTAGATAAAAAACAAAGTTGGGAACTTGATGCTAGTGGAAATTATAAAAAAATTAAATATAGTGAAAATGATTCTTTTTCAGCCCATGATTATTTTATGAATAATCCTAGTTTATCTGGAAGAGGTAAAGCTAAATTAAAAATGAAACCGAAAAAATTAAACTTAAGACTTATTAAAAGTGGAAATTAAAGTTTTTAAAAATAAACAAAATTTAAAATTAAAACCTGCTAAATTAGCAGTTATTGATATAGGCTCTAATTCTATTAGGATGCTAATTTATGAAGATTTTAGCTCTTCTCGTGTGCCTTTTTTCAATGAAAAAGCTGTTTGTGAACTTGGTAAAAATTTAGATAAATCAAGAAAACTTCATAAGTCTGGCGTTGATTATGCGCAAAAAGTATTGAAGAGATTTTCAGAGATTTTAAATGTTTCTAAAATTTCTAATTTAAAAATAATAGCAACTGCAGTTTTAAGAGAAGCAACTGATGCAAAACCATTTGTTGAATACGTAGAAAATCTTTTTAAGAAAAAAATAGAAATCTTAAGTGGAGAGGAAGAAGCAATTTGTTCAGCAGAAGGTGTAAAAATTGGATTTGATAATGTAGATGGGTTAGTTGCTGATCTTGGTGGAGGTAGTTTAGAATTAGCTCGAGTTGAAAATGGTTTGATCACTAATAAAACATCTTTACCCTTAGGTGTTTTAAGATTAATTAATAATCCAATTGTAAAAAAGAGAAACCTTTCTAAATATATAAAAAAACTTTTGAGAGATGAAAAATGGTTATCTAAAAAAAAATTTGAAAATCTTTATTTAGTTGGCGGAACATGGAGAGCTTTATTTAAACTTCATCTTTTTCAAAATAAACACCCTGTCCACATAATCCATCAGTATTCAGTAAATTATGAAACTTTATCAACATTTATAGAAAAAATAGCATCGTTCAATAAAGCAAAACTAAAAACAGTTGAATATATATCTAAATCTAGAACACCTTATCTACCATATAGCTCTATAATTTTAGATGAGATCATGAGAGCAACAAATCCAAAAAACATAATATGTTCCATAAGCGGTATTAGAGAGGGATCTCTAGCAAAAAATTACTTTAAAAATATTGATAACTCTCAAGTTTTTGAAAAATCATTAGAATATATTTCGAAGAAGAGAGGTGATTTGGGATTAACCTACAAAAAGTATCATGAATTTATCAAACCTGTATTTGATGGTAATGAACATTTTGATGAAAAATTGCTTAATTTAGCTTGTGTTTTAAGTCATATGGATTGGGGACTCGGTGCTTTTCAAAAAGCAGAATTAGTTTTTCAAGAAACATTAAATACTCCATTATTGAGACTTTCACATAAAGAAAGAATTCAAATAGCTCTTTCATGTTATTGGAGGTACTGCAGCATTAAATACAACCCTAAAATAGAATATTTAACTTTTTTAAATAATAATGAAATTTTTTCTAGTAAACAAGTTGGTGCAGCCTTAAGATTTGCACATTCACTTACATCTATTTCAACTATCTTCTTAGAGGAATTTAAATTGTATAAAAGAGGTAACTCTGTATTTTTAAAAATTCCAGCACAACACCAAGAAATAATTTCTAAACAAGTTACAAAAAGATTTAAAGCTCTTGCGCGAGAATTATTTTTAGAGCCGAGAGTAATTTACTCAAATAATTAAAATTTAATTTAATATTGTTTGTTAGTTTTAAATTTTTCAATCTTTTTCTAAGAATAATTTTTTTGCAATATAAACAGCAATTAACATACCAATTAATTCAGCAGCTATATAAAAAGGAGTGTTTAAATAACTTATACCAGTAAAAGATTCTGTGAATGTTCTTGCTATTGCAACAGCAGGATTCGCAAAAGATGTTGATGAAGTAAACCAATAACCAGCTGTAATATATAACCCAACAGATGCAGCTACGGTAATTTTACCTGACTTCATGGATCCAAAAATAATGATTATTAGTCCTAATGTAGCAACAATTTCTGATACAAAAATATAGATACCATCTCTTGATTTTGTCGATAATTCAAAAATTTGATGTTCAAAAAAGAAATTAGCTAAAGCTACACCCAACAAACATCCAAGGATCTGAGCTGAAATATAAAAGGGTAGAAGACGTTTTTTTAACTTTCCTGTAATTGTCATAGCAATACTTACAAATGGATTGAAATGAGCTCCAGATACATCCGCAAAAACAGTTATTAACACAAACAATCCAGCTCCAGTTGCTATAGTATTTGCAATTAACATTACAGCTGTATCATCGGTAAGATTTTCTGCCATTAAACCTGATCCAACTATGATCATTACTAGAAAACAACTTCCAATAAATTCTGAAAGAAAATATCTATTTTTATTTTTCATGTAGCCAATCTTTAATTTTATTACTTATAAAATTGAAAGTGTTTCTAATGATTATTTGCTTTTCTTCATCATTTGCATTCTGAAGTTTTGTAACTGGATCATCTATATCCCAATGAATAATTTGGTTTTTATCAGGCCAAATTGGACATACCTCATTATTAGCGTTATTGCATACTGTTATTACATGATCCATTTTTATTTCATTATTTATAAACTCTTCAAAGTTTTTAGAACTATAATTAGTTAGATTATAATTTTTATTTTTTTCTAAAAAACTTCTAACATCAATATTAATTGTTCCAGATGGATTACTACCAGCACTAAAAGCTTTAAATTTATTTGAGTATTCATTATTGATAATACTCTCAGCTATAATGCTTCTTGCTGAATTTCCTGTACATACAAATAAAATATTTTTCATTAAAAAATAATTTTATAAATACCGATTACAAATAATGGAATTTGTAATCCAAAATTTGTTAAAATGGCCTTATCCTTTAATAATAATCCTGAAATTGTCCACCCAACAACACCAAGCCCATGAAAATAAATATTCAGCGGGTAAATATTAAGATTTGTAAGTAAAATACCAGTTAACACTAAGAATGTACTGATCCACTTTAGATATTTTTTCAAAAATGACATTCAAAATTTATATGAATGTTTTGTTAAAGATTTATTACAATAAACTTTAATGTGCTTTAATTTTTTTGAAGTTCGTAGATAGAAATATAATGTTTCTTCTTAGGGAGTGGGATTATGGTTGGAACTTTAGTCAATCTTGGTTTTATTGATTTATTTCCTACAATAATATTTTTGTCATAATTATCTAAATTAACCTCAGGATGAGGGTTTCCATCATTGATTAATGGCCACGCATCACAAGCTCTATATCCAAATAAAATTAAGGGTCTTGAGTTATTCATTTGATTGTGTCCAGACCCATGAACTGATCTACAATGAAAAAATACTACTGTTCCGGCTGTTCCAGTTATAGAAACACTATCTTTAGTTCCTATTTTATTTTTCTTAGTGTCTATTTTTCCAACAAAATAATTTTCTTTGCTGTGGTGGCTGTACAATTTCTTTTTGTGTGAATTCTTTATTATTTTAAGTGGACCATTTTTTTCATAACAATCATCTAAATATATACCAACTGTAATTAAATCATCGTTTGTATGAGGGTAAAAAGCCCAATCTTGATGCCATCCAATTTCACTACCTTTTTTCTTATTTGGAAGCTTAAAATTTAATTTACCTAGATGAAATCTTACTGTTCCACCTAATAATTTTTTAGCTATGGATATAATCTTTTTATCTCTAGATAACTCATAGAAAACTTTATGCCTGTTCTGAGGATTATTTAGTCTTAGAATTTCTTTATTTTTTGGAGAACTAGAATTGTAAACAAAATGGTAATTATCATAGGACTGAGTTCCATTTGTACCATTACCTTTTTTTCTTTTTTTTTCTTTTGAAATTACTTCATTAACAATTTTATTAATTTTATTTATATTTGTTTGAGAAATTAGATTTTCTTTAACAAGAAAGCCATTTTTTTTAAATAAATTTAAATCATTCATATAGTCAGATTATGAAAGAAAATAAATCTTCTTTAAAATAAATACAATCTTTTTTGTGAGATTAAAAAAAAGTAATAATTATTTGTTAATCCGAGAATTTAAAAAAATTCCCGGATTAAACCTAATTTTTAATTAACAACCTTTGAAAGATGCAGACATATTTCTAATTAAATTGAAATATAAGTCTTTTCCTGGGTCTAAAGTCGCTCCTAATGGATCAACTACACCGGTTTTAATATTCATGTCTTTTGCAACCGCTTTAATGATATCAGGGTTAAATTGAGGTTCAGAAAATACACAAGCAACTTTATCGTGTTCAATTATCTCTCTGATTTCTGCTAGTTGTTCTGCTCCAGGCATTACATCTGTATTAACAGTAAAAGCACCTAATATATTTACATTAAATCTTTTCTCAAAATACTGATAAGCATCATGGAATACAATTGAAGCAACACTGCTACTTAAATCAGTCATTACATCAATTGTAAGTTTATCGATTTCTTGTAAAGCTTTAGCTAAATTACTTTTATATTTAGCTTCATTTTTAGGATCATTTTCAATTAAATGTTCTGCCATTTCATTTAACATAGCTTTTGCATTAATTGGGTCCAACCAAATGTGTGGATCAAATTCACCATGTGCATGTCCATCATGATCGTCATGTCCGTGGTCGTGATCATCTTCCTTTTTACCGTGGTCATCATGTCCATGATCGTCGTGATCATCCTCTTTTTTACCATGATCGTCATGATCGTGGTCGTGATCATCTTCCTTTTTACCGTGGTCATCATGTCCATGATCGTCGTGATCATCCTCTTTTTTACCATGATCGTCATGTCCGTGATCATCATGATCATGTTCGTCAAAAATATTTCTCTCTCGAAATTTTAATACCTGTAATCCTTTAGTTTCCATTAATTCAATTTTTTCTGCTTTCTTGGCAATTGAATTCAATGGTTTTTCTAAAAAACTCTCTAAATCTTCACCAACCCAGAATATTAGGTCTGCATTTTGAAGCATTTTTGCGTGTGAAGGTTTCATTGCAAATCCGTGTGGGGATGCATATCCATCAACTATTAAATCAGGTTTAGCAATACCATCCATTAAGTAACTAGCTAATGAATGAATTGGTTTAATAGAAGCAACTACTTTTATTTCAGCATTTGCTGGTGTAAAGAATGTTAGAATTGATAATATTGAGAATATAATTGGTATTTTTTTAATATTTTTCATAATAAGTAATTTAATTGGTTGTTATAATATAACGTTATGTAATAATATAACATTTATAAGTCAAGTAATATATGAGCTCAGAAAATAGTACATTAGTAAAATTAAATAACGCTGGTTTTAAACAAAATGATAAATGGCTAGTGGAAGGAGTTTCATTAACTGTTGAAAAAGGAAAGATTGTTACCCTTATTGGACCTAATGGATCTGGAAAAAGTACTACCGCAAAAATTGCATTGGGAATTTACAAAAACATAGAAGGAAGTGTTGAGAAATACACAAATAAAGTTGGATATGTCCCTCAAAAAATATCTATTGATTGGACCTTACCATTAAGAGTTTATGATTTTATGCTTCTAACTGAAAATATTAAAGATGAGGCAATTGATGAAGCACTTACATTAACAGGTGTTATCCATCTTAAGAATAAAAATTTAGGAAATTTATCAGGTGGTGAATTTCAAAGAGTTTTAATTGCAAGAGCTATTTCAAAAAAACCTGAATTATTAGTTCTTGATGAACCTGTTCAAGGAGTTGATTATACTGGTGAGATTGCTTTGTATGAATTAATAAAAAGAATTTCTGATACTTTAAATTGTGGAATTCTATTAATCTCACACGATCTACATACAGTTATGACTGCAACTGATCATGTTGTTTGTTTAAATGGTCACGTATGTTGCTCTGGATCACCAATGGATGTTGCTAAAAACAATGAATATAAAACCTTATTTGGTGAACAAGCATCTCAAATTCTTTCTGTATATGAACATAAACATGATCACGTTCATTCAGACAAAGGTGAAATAAAGAAAAATTAATATGTTTGATGATTTTTTTATAAGAGCACTAATTGCAGGCTTAGGTATAGCTTTAGTAACTGGGCCTCTTGGTTGTTTTGTTGTTTGGAGAAGATTATCTTACTTTGGTGATACATTAGCTCACTCAGCTCTACTTGGTGTTACTTTGGCTTACTCGTTTGAATTAAACATTGCTCTTTCAGTATTTATTATTTCATCTTTAATTGCTTTAATTTTAATTCAATTACAGAAGAAAACTAATTTACCTGGTGATGCTTTGCTTGGTCTATTAGCTCACTCTTCTTTAGCTGTTGGATTAGTAGTAATAGGTTTTTTAACCTTTATTCGTTTTGATATTATGGGGCTTTTGTTTGGTGATATATTAGCCGTAACAACTGATGATTTATTAATCATCTGGACTGGTGGGGCAGTAATTTTATTAGTTCTAAAATTAATTTGGAAACCATTGTTTGCATCTACAGTTAATTACGAATTAGCAGAAGCAGAAGGGTTAAACCCTGATAGAGCAAAAGCTATTTTTACAATTCTTATGGCTGCTGTAATAGCCATATCAATTAAAATGGTAGGGTTATTATTGATCACAGGTATGCTTATTATTCCAGCTGCTATGGCTAGAAATATTTCTGATAGCCCTCAAAAGATGGTGTTATTTTCAATAATTGGTGGATTGTTGTCAGTATTATTAGGACTATTTTCATCTCTAGAATTTAATACATCATCTGGGCCTTCAATTATAATGGCTTCTTTGATTTTATTTATATTATCTTTACTTAAAATTAAACAATCGATTAAATTGAAAAACTGATGACTAATTGATAAGAATTTAAAGATGCAAAAAGAACATAACCTTTCCAAAAATCAAAAAATCATTTTTGATCTTATTGATAAATCTGGTGGACCTATGAAAGCTTATTCAATTTTATTTAATGTCCAAAAAAAGGGAATAAAAGCACCACTACAAGTTTATAGAGCCCTAGATAAGTTGGTTGAAATTGGAAAAATTCATAAGATTGAAAGTAGAAATGCTTTTATAGCTTGTCAAAATTCAAGTTGTCAGGTTTCAAAAGCAACAGCTTTTTCAATTTGTGAAAGTTGCGAAAATGTATCTGAAATAAGTAATTCAAAACTTTCAAAATATTTATCTAATTTTTCAGATGACTCTGGAATGAAATATAGCAAGTATAATTTAGAATTTTTTGGTTTATGTAAAAAATGTAAATCAAAATAATGAGCACTGTATCTTTAACTTTAGACGAAATATTTGAACTAGCTAAAAAAACACTTTTAGCTAATGGATGCGATGATGAAACTGCATCAATTTTATCAGACCTAATTAGAAATGCTGAAAGAGATGGTTCTGTATCACATGGTCTATTTAGATTACCAGCTTACGTGACTGGACTTAAAGGTGGAAAGATAAATGGTAAAGGGAAACCCGAAGTAAAAAAAATATCTCCATCTGTAATTAAAGTTGAAGGAAATAATTGTTTAGCGCCTGTAGTATTAAATAAAGGATTGCCTGAACTAGCAAAAGCTGCAAAAGAAAATGGTGTAGCTGTGTTAGCAATAAATAATTCACATCATATGGCTGCTATGTGGCCTGAAACAGAAAAATTAGCAGAAGAAGGTTTGGTTGCATTTGCTTGTACATCTTATAAGCCGGCTGTAGCACCTGCTGGTGCTATTAAACCATTATTTGGAACGAACCCAATTTCATTTGCTTGGCCACGTCCTGGTAAAACACCAGTTGTTTATGATATGGCAACAGCCTCAATGGCAATGGGAGAAGTTCAAGTTGCTAAAAGAGAAGGGCACAAAGTTCCACTTGGAACAGGATTAACTAAAGATGGAAAAGAAACAACTGATCCAGGGGAAATTGCCGATGGTGGAGTTTTATTACCCTTTGGTGGTTACAAAGGTTCTGCAATTGCAATGATGGTAGAATTAATGGCAGGCGCATTAGTTGGGGATAATTTTAGTTTTGAAACAGCAGCTAAAGATAATAATGATGGTGGTCCTCCAAGTGGCGGTGAATTCATACTAGCTATTGATCCAGATAAAACTTCAGGTACTAATTGGCAAAAACATGCTGAGGAATTTTTTGAAAAAATGAAATCGATGGGTGAAGTAAGATTACCTGGAGAAAGACGTCACAAGAATAGAATGGATACTGGCCCAAGAAATATTAACGCAGAATTAGTAAATAAAATTAAATCTTTAAGCTAAATTAATCTCAATTGGTGTGTGATCAGAAGGCTTTTCTCTTCCACGTGGATCTTTATTAATATTAATATCTTTAATTTGATCAATTATAGAATTTGAAACTAAAAAATGATCAATCCTCATACCGTTATTTTTTTGCCATGCACCTCTCATATAATCCCAAAATGTATATCCTTCTTTATCTTCATAAAAATGTCTGTAGACATCATTAAAACCAAGATTGATCATTTCTCTAAATTTTTTTCTTATTTCAAGTCGGTATAAAGCATCATCTTCAAAACTTTTAACATTATAAACATCTTCTGCTGATGGGATTATATTGAAATCACCAGCTAAAATAATATTTGAATTTTTTTTAGATAAACTTTTTAATTGTTTTATTAATTGATCAAGCCATTCTTTTTTATAATCATATTTTTCAGTATCTACAGGATTACCATTAGGGGTGTAAATATTTATTAATTGTATATTTTTTTTCTTATGTTCAAATTCAGCTGAAATTATTCTTGATTGTTTTAACTTATCCTTAATTAAATCTGTTTTGACATTTTTTAATTTATTTTTTGAGATGATCGCTACACCATTATAACTTTTTTGACCAAATACATGACTTTCATAGTCCATTGATGAAAAATCATCATATGGAAAATTAACATCTTCAGTTTTGATTTCCTGCATCATTAAAATATCAGGTTTATATTTTAATAAATAGCTTTTGATATTTTCAATTCTTGCTCTTACCGAGTTTACATTCCAAGATGAAATGAGCATTAAAGCGAGAAAGAAACTCCACAACCACATGAAGATTTGGTTTGTGGATTAGATATTTTGAATTGTTCACCTATAAGTTCAGAAACATAATCAACTTCAGATCCTTTAAGCAAATCAGCTGAAGTTTTATCAATTAAAATATTCTGATAATTTAAATCATCATCTTGTTTTGATTTATCAAATGTAAATTCATATTGAAAACCAGAACATCCTCCACCTTTGATAGCGATTCTGAAGAATGATCCTTTGTCTTTTTTTGATAACAAATTATCTATTTGTTTTAACGCTTTATCCGTAAATTTAATTTCTTTAATCATGTCTGAACACTGATATTACTAATATAATACTTAATTATTTAAATTAAAGGATGAAAAAAGACACTTTGTTAGGAGTATTTAAAAGTAAAGGCAGACTTAATAAAGAAGCTAATTCAAAATACAGATCTCCTTTTCAACGTGACAGAGATCGTATAATTCACAGCGCATCATTTAGAAGATTAAAGCATAAAACCCAAGTATTTGTTAACACAGAGGGGGATCATTTTAGAACAAGGATCACTCATTCAATTGAAGTTGCTCAAATAGCAAGATCAATTGCAAAATATCTAAAATTAAATGAAGATTTAGCTGAAACCTTAAGTCTTGCTCATGATTTAGGTCATACTCCATTTGGCCATGCAGGAGAGGATGCTTTAGATGAATGTATGCATAATTATGGTGGTTTTGATCACAATCTTCAGACACTAAGAATAGTAATGTTTTTAGAGAATAAATATTTCAAATTTTCCGGATTAAATTTAACTCTTGAAACTTTAGAAGGACTTTTAAAACATAACGGACCTGTAGATGATCTAAGCATGATCAATAAACTAATTGGTTTAAAAGTTTTCAAAAATAAAATTAATTTTAATACTTATCCATCATTAGAAGCTCAAATATCAGCTATATCAGATGATATTGCATATAATAATCATGACATTCAGGATGGAATTAAAGCAAACCTATTTAAACTTGAGGAACTAGTTGAATTAGAATTTTTTAAGGACATTTATCAAAAATATAAAAATAAAATTAACAAAAAAAATTATAAAATTGCTATTTACCAAATCATAAGAGACTCAATAGATATTATGATAAGAGATTTACTAAGTAATACAGAAAAAAATATTAAAAAATTTAAAATTAAGTCATTAAAAGATGTATCAAAATCAAATCAATTAATAGTTTCTTTTTCAGGTAAAATAGAAAATTCAGAACAAGAAATTAGATCATTTTTAAGACATAGAATGTATGACAATAAATCGGTACTTAATAAGAATCAAAGAGGTAAAATGATAATTAAGAAATTATTTAAAATAATTAAATCAAATCCTAGAAAATTTCTTACTAAAGAGCAATTGACTAAAGACAAATATAGAGCTATTTCAGATTTTATATCTGGTATGACAGACAGATACGCAATTAACCTTTATAACGATAATAAATGAATATTTTTGAATTATATTTAGATAAAATTAAATCTATTATTGTTGAACTTAGTAAAAAAAATCAACTTATAGTTCCAGAAAGTTTCAATGGTATTAATGCTGAAATACCACCGCCAAAATTTGATTGTGATATTTCAACTAATGTTGCAATGGTTTTATCCAAACTAAACAAAACTTCTCCAATAGAATTGGCAGAAAAACTTGCACCAGAAATCAAAAATAGTGATGATCAAATAGACAATATATCTATTGCTAAACCTGGTTTCATAAATATTAAATTTAAGCCATCTTTTTGGTCAAACTTTATTAAAGAAATAATTAATAACGCTGAAAAATTTGGAATTAATGAGAAAGAGAAAAAAAATAATTACTTAGTTGAATTCGTATCAGCTAATCCTACAGGACCCTTGCATGTTGGGCACTGTAGAGGAGCTATTTTAGGTGATGTCATATCTAATGTGTTAATATTTAATAAACACAAGGTCACAAAAGAGTATTATGTAAATGATTATGGTAACCAGATTATAAATTTTACAAAATCTGTATACTTTAGAATTAGGGAAGTAAAATTTAACGAAACATTTCCTCAAGATAATCCTGATTTGTATCCAGGAGATTACCTTGTTGATTTTGCAAAAAATATAGTTTCCGATAATTCAGATTTAAATTTTGATGATTATGAGCAAATAAGTGATAAGTTAACAGCTTTATCTATAGAACAGGCGCTACTTTTAATTAAAAAGAACCTTAAGAGTTTAGGAATTAACCACGATAATTTTGTTAGTGAAAAAAGTATTGTTTCAAATAACGAAGTAGAGAGTGTAATAAAATTTTTAGAAAAGAATAAATTTGTATACAAAGGAAAAATTAAAGCTCCAGCTGGTGAAGATGATAAAAACTGGGTAGAAAGAGAACAGTTACTTTTTAAATCTACTGATTTTGGTGACGATAAAGATAGAGCATTACAAAAGTCAGATGGAACATGGACTTATTTTGCAAGTGATGTTGCTTATCATAAAAATAAAGTAGATCGTAAATTTGATTATTTAATAAATATTCTTGGCGCAGATCATGCCGGTTACATCAAAAGAATTTCATCCTCAGTTGAAGCTTTATCAGGAAAAAAAGATAAATTGATTTGTAAAATTAGTCAGCTTGTAAAATTAATTAAAGATAACAAACCATTTAAGATGTCTAAAAGAAAAGGCGACTACATTACAGTTGATGATTTAATCGAGGAAGTTGGAAAAGATGCAACTAGATTCATCATGCTTAATAGAAGTAGTGACGTGGAATTAGATTTTGATTTTGATGCTGTAAAAGAAAAATCTAAAGATAATCCGTTATATTATGTTCAATATTGTTATGCTAGAATTTCATCTGTCTTTAGACATATTGATAAAGATTTAAATTCAAAAATTGAATTAGATGATTATAGTTTCGAATACTCAAATGATGAGATCAAAATTTTAAAAAAGATTTCAGAATGGCCCAAATGTATTGATGCAGCTAGTTCAAAATTAGAACCACATAGAATACCTGTTTATTTATATGATCTTGCTTCAGAATTTCACTCTTATTGGAATCTTGGTAAACAAAACCCAGAAAAAAGATTTATTAATGATCAAAAAATAGTTTCACCAGATAAATTAATTTTTTTAAAAGCTATATCTAACGTTGTAAAATCTGGAATGGACATAGTTGGTGTAGATACACCAGACAAAATGTAATGCTAAAAGAAATTAAGTATTTAATCTTTATTGTTGTAATTGCTTTATTTATTTTTTTGACTGGTAGATATTATTTTTCAGATGAAAATAAAAAAAAATCATACAGATCTTATAAAAACAATGATGAAAAAATTAAAATATATTCAAAAAATTTACCTGTTTTGGAAAATGATACACAAAATGTAATAGAATACGTTAAGCAAACAAATAAAAAAAAGAAAAAAAAGTTTAATTTTTGGAAACTTTTAGAGAATGATTAAGAATAGAAGAGCCTTTATTGTTGGTTTAAAATCATCAATATTATCAAAGAAAGAGATTACTTTTTTAAGGAAATATAAACCATGGGGAGTTATTCTATTTTCAAGAAACATAAATTCAATTGAACAAACTAAAAAATTAACTGATAAAATAAAAAAGATATTTAAAGACAAAAAATACCCAATATTAATTGATCAAGAAGGTGGACGAGTAAATCGACTAAGTAAAATTATTTCATTTGACAATTTAACCTCTGAATATTTTGGTAATTTATTCACAAAAGATAAGAAAAAATTTAATATTATTTATAAATTATTTATCGATAAAACTTCGTATTTGCTTAAATCAATTGGTGTTAATATAAATACTGTTCCTGTTTTAGATCTTCGAGTTAAAGGAGCCAGCAACATTATTGGTGATAGGTCTTTTTCAAAAAATAAAAAAAATATCTCTAAAATTGGAGATATTTGTATTGATTATTTTCATGAAAATTCCATTGGAACTGTGATGAAACACATACCAGGGCATGGATTAGCTAAGGTAGATAGTCATAAATTTACTCCTACAGTTACCAAAAACTTAAATTATTTGAATAAAAATGATTTTTTTCCATTCAAGAAAAAACAAAGCTATTTTGCAATGACAGCACATGTAATATATCGAAGCATTGATAGGTTAAATACAGCTACACACTCTAAAAAAATTATAAATTTAATTAGAAAAAAAATTGGCTTTAAAAACATTTTAATTTCAGATGATTTATCAATGAAAAGTTTAAAAGATGATTTAAAAACTAATACTATTAAAACGTTTAGTGCAGGTTGTAATCTTGCTCTCCATTGTAATGGTAAATTGTCTGAAATGAAGGTAGTTGGTGATAATTCACCAATGGTAAGTAATTTTATTATAAAAAAAACATCGTTATTTTATAAAATTTTAAGTTAATATCTGAGCATGACTATTTCTGATTCTGCATTATTTAATGTTGATATAAATAACTATAATGGTCCTCTAGATGTACTTTTAGATTTAGCAAAAGCTCAAAAAGTAGATCTTGAAGAGATATCAATTACAAAGCTAGCAGATCAATTTCACGATTATATTACAAAAGAAAAAGATTTAAATTTAGAAATTGCTTCAGAATATTTATTGATGGCAACTTGGTTAGCATATTTGAAATCTAAACTATTACTTCCAGGAACTCCAGAAGAAGAATTTAAAGTTCAAGAAGTTGCTGAAAAATTAAAATTACAACTAAAAAAATTAGAACTAATAAGATTACTTTCTGAACAAATGCTAAAAAGAAAAAGACTGGGTAGAGAAATTCGATCAAGAGGAATGAAAGGAAATATAAGATCTATTTATAGTACAGAATATAATTTAAGTTTATTTGAACTACTTAAGTCATATTCAACAATTATTATGACAAAAGACTTTCAAAAAATGAATATTCCAAAATTACCTGTCTTTACAGCTGAGGATGGAATTAAAACTATAAGAGAGTTTTTTGGTAAATTAATTGATTGGAAAAAATTAGATGATTTAATTCCCAAAAATTTTAAAAGCGGCTCAAAATATAAACGTACTGGGAAAGCAGGAATTTTTGCCGGTTCATTAGAATTAGTTAAAGAAGGAAACCTGACTATCAAACAAGATAAATTATTTGACGATATTTATGTGAAGGAAAATAATGATTAAAAAAGAAAAAATTTCAAAAGATAATATCGTTAAATTTCCATCTAAGCTATCTGATTTGGAAAAAGAAATTGAAGCAGTAATTTTTGCTGCTGCTGAACCATTAGATGTTGATACAATCGAAAGCAAAGTTACTAAAAAAGGTAGCGTATCTAAATCATTAGAAAAGTTGCAGCAAGAATACTCTAAACGTGGAATTAATCTAGTTTGCATAAAAGAAAAGTGGTCTTTCAGAACTTCTCCTAATTTGTCAAATATTATGTCACAAGAAAGGACGGTCGAAAAAAAACTTTCTAGAGCTGCTGTTGAGACTTTAGCCATAATCGTTTATCACCAACCTGTTACTAGAGCTGAGATTGAAGAGATAAGAGGTGTTGCATTTGGAACGAATACTCTTGAAATATTGATGGAACTCAACTGGGTGAAACCAGGTGGTCGTAAAAATGTACCAGGTAGACCAATTCAGTATGTTACAACTGATGAATTTTTAAGTCACTTTAATCTCCAAAAATTATCAGATTTGCCTACAATTGATGAATTAGGTGCAGCTGGTTTAATTGATAGTTCAAGTATTGATAGTGCAATTTTTGGAACAGGAAAATTCTACAAAGAAAAACAAGATGAAAAAAAAGAGGATATTTATTCTAATATTGACGAGATGTTAAATAGTACTCTTGATACAGAAGAGAAAGATTAACAAAAAAGTAACTTTTAAATTAATCATAAAAAGGTTATAAGTTTTTCATGAGCATAGGAATTTGGCAAATAGCAATCGTAGTTATATTAGTAGTCTTATTATTTGGACGAGGTAAAATCTCCAGTCTGATGGGTGATGTAGCTAAAGGTATTAAAAGTTTCAAAAAAGGAATGGCGTCAGATGTTACTGACGATACAGAGCCAAAAAATATATCCGACGAAAATAAAGACTCAGAAAACAAAGATTAAATCACATGCCTACTATTGGTTGGTTTGAGATATTAATTGTTGTTGGTATTGCAATTGTTGTTCTTGGGCCAAAAGATTTTCCAATCATGTTAAAGAAAGCAGGTTCTTGGATAGGTACTGCAAAAAGATATGTGAGCAACATTCAAAATGAGGTTTCTAATTTAGAAATTGATGAAGAAAAAATTGATAATGAAATAAAAAAAGAAACTAAAAAAGATGAGCAATGAAGAAAATGAAGGTGGATTTGTTAGCCATCTAACAGAACTAAGAAAAAGATTAATACATAGTTTTATATTTCTAATAATCTTTTTTGTTGTTTGTTATATTTTTGCAGAACATATCTACGGTTTTTTAGTTGATCCTTTTGCTCAAGCGGTAAAAGATGATGGATCTGATAGAAGGCTTATTTTTACCGCCTTACAGGAAACTTTTTTAACGTATATCAAGGTATCTTTTTTCACAGCTTTTTTCGTGACCTGTCCATTTATTCTAATGCAAATATGGAAATTTATTGCCCCAGGTTTATATAAACATGAAAAAGTTGCTATACTTCCATACCTTATCTTAACACCAATCCTTTTCTTTTTGGGAGGTATGCTTGTTTACTATTTGATAATGCCTCTAGCTATTAAATTCTTTTTATCATTTGAAAGTACAGGGATGTCTACAAGTTTACCAATTCAATTAGAAGCCAAAGTAAATGAATACTTGTCACTTGTTATGAAGTTAATTTTTGCGTTTGGAATAAGTTTCCAACTACCTATAGTTTTAAGTTTGTTAGCAAGAATAGGTGTTGTTGACAGTCAATTTCTAAAAGAAAGAAGAAAGTATGTTGTAGTAATTATATTTGCTGCTGCTGCATTGCTTACACCACCAGATCCAATTACTCAAATAGGTTTAGCTATTCCTTTATTAATTTTATATGAATTATCAATATTTTCAGTAAAATTTATAGAAAACAAAAATTTAGAAAAGACTGATGCATAATTTAAAAGAAATTAGAAAAGACTATTCAAAATTTGAAAAAGATCTTGAAAAGCGTTCAGTTAAAATTGATTTTAATAATTTAAAAAAGCTTGATGAATTAAATAGAGATTTAATTCAAAAGAAAGAAAATTTAGAAAAAGAAAAAAAAGATATTTCGAAATCTAAAGATGAAAGTTTATTCAAAAAATCTAAAGAAATCTCTACTGAATTAGAAAAGATCGCTGAGCAACAAAAAAATACTAAAACTGAATTAGATAACATTTTGTCAAGTATACCAAACATACCTCATCAGGATGTTCCAAATGGAAAAGATGAAAATGACAATGTGGAAGTTTTAAAAGCAGGTAAAGTTCCTGAATTTGACTTTAAACCTAAATCTCACTACGAACTTGGAGAAAATTTAGGTATGCTCGATTTTGATCTTGCAACTAAAACAACCGGATCAAGATTTGTATTTGTTAAAAAAGAGTTAGCATTACTAGAACGAGCTTTATCTAACTTTATGCTGGATACTCATATTGTTCAAAATGGTTATCAAGAGATTTCACCTCCATTGATTGCCTCTGATAATACAATGTATGGAACAGGCCAATTACCAAAATTTGAAAACGATCAATTTGAAATAAAATTTGATGAAGGATCTGATAGAAAATTTTTAATTCCAACCGCTGAAGTAATTTTAACAAATATTGTTAAAGATAAAATTGTTGACCAAAAAGAATTACCAATGAGATTTGTTGCTTCAACTCCATGTTTTAGAAAGGAAGCAGGCAGTTATGGAAAAGATACCAAAGGAATGATTAGACAACATCAATTTTATAAAGTTGAGATGGTTAGTATTGTCGAAAAAGAAAATTGTTTAGATGAATTAGAGCGAATGACAAATTGTGCAACAGATATACTGGATAAATTGGAATTACCTTATAGAAAAATAATTTTATGCTCAGGTGATATGGGTTTCAGTGCAGAAAAAACCTACGATATTGAAGTGTGGTTGCCATCAGAAAATAAGTATCGTGAAATATCATCATGCTCTTCTTGTTCAACATTTCAGGCACAAAGAATGAAATCAAGATATAAAAATAAAAATAAGGAAACTGTTTTTGTTGGAACATTAAATGGAAGTGGTTTAGCCGTGGGAAGAACTTTAATTGCTGTGCTAGAAAACTATCAAAAAAAAGATGGTTCGATTGTTGTTCCTAAGGTACTGCGACCGTATATGAATAATTTGGAATTGATTTCAGCTAAATAAAGTTGTTTTAATTACATAGATAGTATAAGTATTCACATAATTTATAAGGAGATTTATGGAAGGCTCAGGAATAGGACAATTTATACCGTTAATTTTAATATTTGTTATTTTTTATTTTTTCTTAATAAGACCACAGCAAAAAAAAGTTAAAGAGCACAAAGCAATGGTTGAAAGTCTTAAGAGAGGTGACAAGGTTGTTACTTCTGGCGGAATTACAGGTACAGTGGAGAGACTTATAGACAACGATAAAGTTGAAGTAGAAATTGCTGAAAACGTAAAGGTTGAGATAGTTAAATCAACTGGTATTCAAAGTCTTGTTAATACAAATACTCAAGAAGTTAAAAAATAATTATTTTTAGTTAAGTGCTTTATTTCTCTAAGTTAAGAATTTTATTAATAACTCTTTTTTCAGTTTTATTTATTTTAATAGCTTCATCAAATCTTTTTAAATTTGATGATAATTTTTTTGATAAAAAAATTAATCTAGGTTTAGATCTTCAGGGTGGATCATATCTATTACTTGAAATTGATAATGAACCTGTAATTGAACAAAAATTACAAAACCTAACAACAATAATTAGAAATTACTTCAAAGAAAAAAATATTAAAATCAACAATATAAAAATAGAAAATCAAAATATTTTTTTTAATGTAACAGATAATGATAAGCAATCTGTCTTAGATGTTTTTCAGGATGAAAATAGCGACCTTAACCCTTATTACCCACGATTTAAATCACATCAGTTAGAAATTGAAGATACAGGGTTAAATTTAAAAGTTAATTTTTCAAGACAGGGTTTAATTAAACTTAAAACTTCTTCTCAAGATCAAGCTATAGAAATAGTAAGAAGAAGGGTAGATGAGGTTGGAACTAATGAACCCAACATACTTAAAAGAGGAAATAACAGAATTTTAGTAGAGCTTCCTGGATTAGATGATCCAATGAGAATAAAATCATTACTTGGTAAAACTGCAAACCTTACTTTTCGCTTTGTAACAAATGATGAAAATGATCGTTTTGGTGTTGAAAAGTTAAAATTTGAAAATGGCCTAGAAGAAGCAACAGTTAGTAAAAGAATTATAATCAGTGGTGAAAATTTACTCGATGCACAACCAAAAATGGATACTCAAGCTAACCAAACAATTGTTTCATTTACTTTAGATAGAGTAGGTGCAAAGAGGTTTGGTAAGGCAACATCAACTGGTATTGGAAAACAATTAGCAATTGTTTTAGATGGTAAAATTATTAGTGCACCTGTAGTTAGAGATACGATTGCTAGTGGTTCTGGTCAGATAAGTGGTGGCTTTACTTTTCAAACAGCAACTGATCTAGCTTTGTTATTAAGATCAGGAGCATTGCCAGCACCATTAGAAATAATTGAAGAAAGAACGGTTGGACCTGATCTTGGACAAGACTCAATTAATGCAGGAATGATTGCTTTGGCAATAGGTTTTATGTTGGTGATAATTTTTATGTTCGTTAAATATAAAATTTTTGGATTGATAACTAATGTGACTCTAATAGTTAATTTGTTTATACTTTTAGGTGTTTTAACTTTATTCGAGGCCACTTTAACATTACCTGGTATTGCAGGAATTATTTTAACTGTAGGTATGGCAGTTGATGCAAATGTTTTAATTTTTGAGAGGATTAAAGAAGAACTGAAAGACGAGACTAATAATATTTTGGCTTTTGATGGTGGTTATACTAAATCAAGAACAGCAATTTTAGATGCCAATATTACTACATTATTAGCTGCAATAATTTTGTTTTTCATGGGCTCAGGTCCAGTGAAAGGTTTTGCTGTAACTTTAGGAGTTGGAATATTTACAACGCTATTTTCAGTATATTTCATAGCAAGATTGTTCACTAGTATTTATGTATCAAGAAACAAAGATAAGGAAAAATTAATCTAATGATTGCATTTAATAAATATTATAATCACTTTAATTTATTATCATCAGTTTTAATTGTTGTTTCATTATTATTGTTAATATTTAAAGGGCTTAATTTTGGTATAGACTTCAAAGGTGGGACATTAATTGAATTAAGAGCCTCAGACTCAAAAATAAATGTTAGTTCATTAAGAGATAGATTTAATCAAATGGATTTAGGAGATGTTTCGGTCAAAAAATTTGGTAATGATACTGATTTTTTAGTAAAATTTGAAAATAAAGACAATAAAAAGAACATCATTGAAGAAATTAAAGTTAATTTAGATAAATCTTTTGGAAACAATTATGATTTTAGAAGAGTTGAAAATGTTGGTCCAAAAGTAAGTGCAGAATTATTAAAATCAGGGGTTATAGCAATATCTTTGTCTTTAGCATTAATGTTGATTTACATTTGGATTAGATTTGAATGGCAGTTTAGTCTGGGTGCAATTTTAGCTTTGTTTCATGACGTTATTGTAACTCTAGGAGTTTTTTCTCTATTTAGTTTAGAAATTAATTTATCAATTATAGCAGCAGTGTTAACAATAGTTGGATATTCAATGAATGATACAGTAGTTATTTTTGACCGTGTTCGTGAAAATCTAAGAAAATATTCAGATATAAAAATTTTCGAATTAACAAATATTTCAATTAATGAAACGTTATCAAGAACTATAATAACTTCTGCAACTACTTTACTAGCTTTATTAGCAATTTATTTTTTTGGTGGAGAAATATTAAAAGGTTTTTCTCTAGCAATGATACTTGGTGTTGTTTTTGGAACTTATTCATCTATTTATATTGCTAACACTGTTTTAGTTAGGCTAAGAGTTTCTCAAAAAACTGTTCTTAGAGAAGACGATCAGAAATAAATCAATATATATTTTGTGCAGCTACCATTGAAAGTAGCATGGGTAAAGATAACAAAGTATTTGTTCTTGAGAATAGCATTGCAGTTTTAGCCGACTTAGCTTTTGTATCTGCATCACTCTCAACTATTCCTAAGGCTCTTTTTTGATTTGGCCAAATCACAAACCAGACATTAAATGCCATTATAATTCCAAGCCACATTCCAATTCCAATTGCAGTATGTTTTGGAACACCCGAACCAATGCTTAAAGTCATTGCATCATGAAGATATCCATTAAGAAGAGCAAGAATTAAACCTGAAAGAACAGTTAATGCAGCAGCCCATCTAAAGTAAAATAATGCAGCTGGTGCTATTACTTTACCAATAGCTGGTTTTTGTTCATCTGGAATTTTTCCCATATTTGGAATTTGAACAAAATTGAAATACCACAATAATCCAATCCACATAATTGCAACAATTACATGTATGTATCTAAATAACCAGCTCCAGAACAGAGTATCAAAAGCAATTCCATCGTTTAAATAAAACAATCCTAAAAACAAAATAATTGCTAAAGCAAGTGATGCGTGCACTGTTTTTGATAATGATGACAATAAACTACTCATGATTCTTGTTAACTATACACTACTTTTTAAATTTTTTTAAGTTGTTAAATCTAAGTTAAAAGAGGTTTTAAAAATTGACCAGTATAACTCTCTTTAACCTTGCATACTTCTTCAGGTTTTCCTTCGGCGACAATATTACCACCCTTTACACCACCATCAGGCCCCATATCTACAATGTAGTCGGCTGTTTTAATAACATCCAGATTGTGCTCAATAACAACGACCGTATTTCCAAGTTTTACAAACGTATGAAGTATCTCTAAAAGTTTTTTAATATCATGTTGATGTAAACCTGTGGTTGGTTCATCTAAGATATACATCGTTCTTCCCGTTGATCTTTTTGAAAGTTCTTTTGCAAGCTTTATTCGTTGCGCTTCACCTCCTGATAATGTAGTTGCTTGCTGACCAATTTTTATATAGCCCAATCCAACTTTTTTGAGAGTTAATAATTTTGTTTTTATATTAGATATATTTTCAAAATACTCACATCCTTCATCAACTGACATATCCAAAACATCAGCAATACTTTTACCTTTAAATTTAATTTCTAAAGTTTCTCTATTGTACCTAGTACCCTTGCATTCATCGCACTGTATATAAACATCAGGTAAAAAATGCATTTCATATGTGATTACACCATCACCCTCACAAGCCTCACATCTACCTCCTTTAACATTGAAAGAAAATCTTCCTGGTTTATACCCTCTTGTTTTGGACTCTGGCAGGCTTGTAAACCAATCTCTAATAGGCCCAAAGGCACCTGTATATGTTGCTGGATTCGATCTTGGTGTTCTCCCAATAGGAGATTGGTCAATATCAATTATTTTATCTATCAATTCTACACCCTTATAACCTTTAAATGATTTAGGTGCTTTTCTTGCTTTATTATTTAAAGTTAAATTTAAAGCATGAAAGAGTGTTTGTAATATTAAAGTAGACTTACCACTACCCGATACACCAGTAACACAGGTAAAAGTACCAGTTGGAATTTTAAGATTTACATTATTTAGATTATTTCCACTCGCACCATTGATCTCTACAAATCTTCCATTTTTAGCTAAACGTCGTGATTTTGGAATTTCAATTGTTTTTTTATTAGCAAGATACTGTCCAGTAATACTATTTTTATCTTTTTTAATTTCTTCATATGATCCTTGCGCTGTTATCTCGCCACCATTACTTCCGGCTTCAGGACCAAGATCAATAATATGATCTGCATTTTCCATTGTCTCGGTGTCATGCTCAACAACAATGACTGTATTGCCAAGATCTCGCAATCTTTTTAATGCATTAATAAGCTTAACATTATCTTTTTGATGTAACCCAATTGATGGTTCATCCAAAACATATAAAACACCTGTTAAACCAGATCCGATTTGTGAAGCTAATCTTATTCTTTGAGCTTCACCGCCAGATAAAGTTCCAGACTCTCTAGACAATGTTAAATAATCTAAGCCAACGTTTAGAAGAAAATTCAATCTTTCATTTATTTCTTTTAAAACATGTTCAGCAATTTTATATTGTCTTTTATCAAGATTATTTTCTAAATTTTTAAACCATTCTGATGCATCTAAAATAGATTTTTTTGTTACCTCACTAATATTTAGATCATTGATTTTAACACATAAAGCCTCTTCTTTTAATCTGTCACCATTACATGCTTCACATGCAGTATCTGATTGATATTCTGCAATAGCTTCTCTTTTCCATTCGCTATCAGACTCTAAAAACCTTCTTTCAAGATTATTAATTACACCTTCAAAAGTTTTTTTATAAGAATATTTCTCATATCCATCATCATAAATAAATTTAATCTCATCTTCATCTGAACCATAAAGAATAATATCTTTAATTTTTTTTGGTAATTTTTTCCATTTTTCATCTAAAGAAAAACCATAATGTTTTGCTAATGATGCTAAAGTTTGAGCGTAATATAATGTGGTTGATTTTGACCAAGGTTCAATTGCTCCATCAGCTAAACTTTTTCTTTCATCAGGAACAACTAAATTTGGATCAACATTTAATTTCATTCCAATTCCCTCACACTCTTCACAAGCTCCATAGGGACTGTTAAATGAAAAAAGTCTTGGCTCAATTTCCTCAATTGTAAAACCACTCTCAGGACAAGCAAATTTGGTAGAGTAAATTAACTTTTCAAGTTTTCTAAATTTTTGAGGAAGTGTCTCATCCTCATATTCTACAAAAACTAAACCATTAGCTAAATTTACAGCTGTTTCAATACTTTCTGCTAATCTGTTTCCAAGTTTTGAATTTAAAACTATTCTATCGACTAAGACTGAAATATCATGTTTAAGTTTTTTATCTAGATTAGGTGATTTTTCAATATCATATAAAACATTATCAATTTTAATTTTTCTAAAACCTCTTCTTTTGTAGCTTAAAATATCTTTTTTATATTCACCTTTACGACCTCTCACCACTGGTGCATAGATATATATTGTTGATTTTTTTGGTAATTTTTTAACTAAATCTACTATTTGTGTAATTGTTTGAGAAGTTATTGGTTTACCTGTAAATGGTGAATAGGGGATACCTGCTCTAGCGTATAATACCCTCATGTAATCATAAATCTCTGTTACAGTTGCAACAGTAGATCTTGGATTTTTTGATGTATTTTTTTGTTCTATTGCAATAGCTGGACTTAATCCTTCAATTAAATCAACATTTGGTTTTTTCATTTTATCTAAAAATTGACGTGCGTAGGCAGATAAACTCTCTACATACCTTCTTTGACCTTCTGCGTAGATAGTATCAAAAGCCAAAGATGATTTTCCTGATCCTGATAGACCCGTTATGACCACAAATTTGTCTTTTGGAATCTCTACAGTAACATTCTTCAAATTATGTTCTTTAGCGCCCTTAATAACTATCTTTTTCATCATAATTTTAGTTGCTTTGAGTTAATAAAATTAATATTCAGAAGAATTGTGATATAATTCTAATTAACTAATTTAACAAATATTAAATATTATGGCTGGAAGTTTAAATAAAGTATTATTAATTGGTCGTTTGGGCGCAGATCCTGAAATTAAGCAAATGGTAAATGGTAAAAGTGTTGCCAGATTAAGCCTTGCAACAAGTCAATCTTGGAAAGACAAAAACACAGGTGAAAGAAAAGAGAAAACGGAGTGGCACCGTGTAGTTGTATTTAACGAAGGTTTAGTAAATGTTGTTCAACAATATTTAAAAAAAGGTGCTCAAATTTATGTTGAGGGTCAACTTACGACAAGAAAATGGAAAGATGAACAATCGGGACAAGACAAATACTCAACTGAAATAGTTATACAAGGATATAATTCTTCACTGACAATGTTGGGAGGAGGAAATTCTGGTGGCGGAATTCAAAATGACACAAATCAACAAAATAATATTGAGGATTCTTCACAAGTGTCAGATATGGATGATGAAATTCCATTTTAGCTTCTATGAAAAATACTGAAGAGTTTAAAGATAAAAATATAAAATTAATCTCAATGCATGATGAGATGAGCTCATCATATCTTTCTTATGCAATGAGTGTAATTGTAAGTCGTGCTCTTCCTGATGTTAGAGATGGATTAAAACCAGTCCATAGAAGAATTTTATATGCAATGTATAAAGGCGGATATGATTGGTCTAAACAATTTAGAAAATCTGCAAGAATAGTTGGAGATGTTATTGGTAAATATCACCCTCATGGTGATCAATCTGTTTATGATGCTTTAGTAAGAATGGTGCAAGATTTCTCGATGAGCTTACCGTTAATTCAAGGCCAAGGAAACTTTGGTTCTATTGATGGTGATCCAGCTGCAGCAATGAGATATACCGAAACTCGCTTGTCTAAAGTTTCTCAATATTTAATTGATGATATTGAAAAAAACACAATTACATTCAAAAGTAATTATGATGAAACAGAAAAAGAACCTAGTGTTTTACCAGCACAATTTCCAAATTTATTAGTAAATGGAGCAGGTGGTATCGCTGTTGGTATGGCAACAAGCATACCTCCACATAATTTAGGTGAAATTATAGATGGCACTTTGGCCCTAATAGATAACAAAGACATAAAAATTAAAGAATTGATGAAACATATACCTGGTCCAGATTTTCCAACTGGTGGAGTAATCATAGGTAAAGATATAATTAAACAAGGATATAACAATGGAAGAGGATCCTTTAAAATCAGGGGTGAAATCTCAATTGAACAACAAAAAAACGGACGTGAAAGACTTGTAATAACTTCTATACCTTATCAAGTTAACAAATCTGTTTTAAATGAAAGGATTGCTCAATTAGTAAGAGAAAAAAAAATTGAAGGAATAAGAGATATTAGAGATGAGTCAAACAGAGAAGGTATAAGAGTTGCTATAGATTTAAGAAATGGAGTAGAACCAGAAACTATAAAGAGACAATTATATAAAAATACTCAAATAGAGAGTTCATTTGGTTTTAATACTTTAGCTATTGTTGAAGGAAAACCACAAACTTGCACACTAAAAGATTTTTTATCTAATTTCTTAACTTTTAGAGAAGATGTGGTAATTAAGAAAACTACATTTGATCTTCAAAAAGCAGAGGAACGTGCCCATATACTTATAGGATTATCAGTTTCAGTTGAAAATTTAGATAAAATAATAAAAATTATTCGATCATCTAAAACACCTGATGATGCTAAAATATCAATTATAAAAACTAAATGGAAAATAAATAAATCTCAAAAATTAATTTCTTTAGTAGAGGGAAAAAAAGGCAAAAATCTTTATTCTTTATCAGAACCACAAGTTATAGCTATTTTAGAATTAAGACTTCAAAAATTAACCGCATTAGGGATAAATGAAATCGAAGTTGAAATTAAAAAATTAGCTGAACTAATAACTAAGTATAAAAAGATTATTTCATCAAAAAAAGAACTTTTAAAAGTAATCAGCGAAGAATTAAAAAATATTAAAGAGAAATTTGCTATTCCAAGAAGAACTAAAATTATAGATGCTGTTTTAAATTATGATATTGAGGAAACCATTCAAAAACAATCAGTAATAATTACAGTTACATTACAAGGATACATAAAAAGAGGATCTTTAGATGGAGTAAAAAAACAAAAAAGAGGTGGAAAAGGAAAGTCAGGTATAACAACTAGAGATCAAGACTCTGTTGTTCAAACATTATCAGTAAATACTCATACTTCGGTTCTCTTCTTTTCTACTGAAGGTCTAGTTTATAAGATCAAGGCTTGGAAAATCCCTGAGGGCTCATCATCGTCCAAAGGCAAGTCTTTATTTAATATTCTACCTTTAAAAAGTCATCAGGCAATAAGCTCAATTATGCCAATGCCAGAGGAAGAAACTGATTTAAAAAATTATCAAATTATTTTTGCTACAGCACAAGGAAAGGTACGAAAAAATAGTTTAGAAGATTTTTCATCAATTAATGCATCTGGAAAAATTGCAATGAAATTGGATAATAATGACAAAATTGTAGGTGTTAAAATTTGTAAAGATGATCAAGATATAATTTTAAGTACAAAATTCGGTAAATGCATTAGATTTGAAGCCAAAAAGTTAAGAGTTTTTAAGGGTAGATCTTCAAAAGGAATTAAGGGAATAGAATTAGCACCAAATGATCAAATAGTATCTTTGTCAGTTATTGATAACGATAAAATTAATAAAAACGGAAAAAAATCAAAAGACGAAAAATCTGAATTAAGAGCAAAAGAGAAATTTGTTTTATCAATAAGTGAAAATGGTTATGGAAAGAAGACTTCTCATACTGATTACAGAGTTACTAACAGAGGTGGTAAAGGAATTATAGGAATAGTAAATTCACCAAGAAATGGAAATATTACTTCATCATTTCCAGTTTTTGAAGGCGATGAAATTTTAATTTCTACCAATAAAGGAAGGGTTATTAGAGTAGCTGTTAAAGAAATTAGAACTGCAGGAAGAAATACCCAAGGTGTTAGAATAATTAAGTTATCAGGAGAAGAAAAAGTTGTTTCAGCTATTAAAATTGATGATAATTTAATTTAATGAGTAAAATTGCAATTTATCCTGGAACATTTGATCCAATTACTTTTGGACATATAGATGTAATAAAAAAATCATTAAAACTATTTGATAAAATAGTAGTAGGTGTCTCAGATGAAAGTAACAAAAATTATCTATTTAGTTCTGAAGAAAGAATAGAAATAGTAAATAAAGCTTTATTTAAAGACCTAAATTTAAATAGGAAAAAAATAAAAGTAGTATCATTTGGTTCTTTAACTACTGATTTATGTAAAAAATACAAATCAAACATTATTTTACGAGGATTGAGAGCTGTATCTGATTTTGAATATGAATTTCAATTAGCTGGTATGAACAGAAAATTGAATCAAAATATTGAAACAATTTTTTTAATGTCTGATGTAGAAAATCAAATTATTTCATCTAGATTAGTAAAAGATATTGTTAAATTAAAAGGTGATATAAAAAAATTTACTACCAAAAGTACGATCAAGTCTTTAAAAGAAAAATATGAATAAAATTTTTATTAAAATACTTATTTTGTTTTTTTTTATTACTAATCAATCAATAGCTGAGGAGAATATAATGATATTAAAATTAAAAGATGGTGACGTTAAAATTGAATTGTTTGAGGATGTTGCTCCAAATCATGTTAAAAGAATTAAGGAATTAGCAAATAGTGGCAAATACGATAACGTTGTTTTTCACAGAGTTATAGATGGATTTATGGCTCAAACAGGTGATGTAAAATTTGGAAAATCTGACTCTGATGAGTTTGATATTAATAAAGCAGGTTTCGGTGGTTCAGATCTTCCAGATCTTAAACAAGAATTCAGTAATTTACCACATGACAGAGGCACATTATCTATGGCAAGATCTCAAGACCCAAACAGTGCAAATAGTCAATTTTTTATATGTTTCCAACCAGCAGGTTTTTTAGACAACCAATACACAGTCTTTGGTAAAGTTATTGAAGGAATGGAATTTGTTGATAAAATTAAAAGAGGTGATCAAAATAACAATGGTGCTGTAACTGATCCAGATAAGATTATTAGTTTCAAATCCCAATAAACTTATTGATGGCATTAAAAAAATTTGCCTTTAACGTTTTAAAAAAAGATAAATTTGCTAGGTGTGGTTTAATCGAGACACATCGTGGAAATATACAAACCCCAGCTTTTATGCCTGTAGGAACTCAGGCAACTGTTAAAGCTTGCACAATAGATGATATTAAAAAAACAGGTTCTGAAATAATACTTTCAAATACTTATCATTTAATGATACGCCCTGGTGTTGAAAGGATTGAATCTGCTGGTGGCCTTCACAATTTTATGAATTGTGATTTACCTATTTTAACTGACTCTGGTGGTTTTCAAGTAATGTCTCTTTCAAAATTGAATAAAATTGATAGAGAGAAGGGCGCTATATTTAACTCTCATATTGATGGTAAAAAATTTTATTTAAGTCCAGAAGAAAGCATAAGAATACAGCTAGGTTTAAATTCAGACATTGTAATGATTATGGATGAATGCCCTAAGAAAACTAATGATTATAATATTATCAAAAAATCAATGGAGCTATCACTTTACTGGGCTGAAAGATCTAAAATAGCTTTTGGGAGTAATCCTCATAAGGCTTTATTTGGAATTGTTCAAGGAGGTCTATTTAAAGATTTAAGACTTAAATCACTTGAAGAATTAATTAAAATTGGTTTTGATGGTTATGCTATTGGAGGATTAGCAGTAGGTGAGACACAAAATGAAATGTTTGATGTTTTAGATGATATCAAAGAATATTTACCCATAGAAAAACCTCACTATTTAATGGGTGTTGGAACGCCATCAGATATTTTAGGTGCCGTCAAAAGAGGCATAGATATGTTTGATTGTGTGTTACCTACCAGATCTGGAAGGACAGGTTTAGCTTTTACATGGAATGGAAGGGTAAATATTAAAAATAATAAGTATCAAAATGATAATACTCCACTTGATCCTAATTGTAAAAATCTTAACTTAAACAAATATTCAAAAAATTATCTAAATCATTTGTTTAATACTAATGAAATATTAGCATCAATGCTTTTGACGCTTCATAATATTAATTTTTATCAAGAATTAATGTCACAAATTAGAAAAAATATTAATTCTGGTACATTTGATGATTTTCATAATAAATACATAGATAAGTTGTAGTTAGAGCAACTGTGCCATTTTGTATGTATAATCATGTCAGATTCCTTAATTTAGCAACCTTAATTGATCAAAACTTTTATATACAACGAATTGAAAAATAAAAATTTATCTGTATACACACAATATTCATTTAAAAAAAATGAATCAATTTTGTGGGCCGTTAGCTCAGTTGGTAGAGCAATTCCCTTTTAAGGAATGGGTCGATGGTTCGAGTCCATCACGGCTCACCATTAATTGAATTAACTAATTTCAATTGGTGGATAATCTAGAATTACTCCACCCATCTTTTCATTAAGATCTTTAATTCTATTATCTGATGATGGATGTGTGCTCATAAATTCAGGTGGCTCTTTACCTTTATTAAGTTCTTTCATTCTTTCCCAAATTTTTACTGTTTCTCTGATATCATAACCTGACAATGATGAAAAAATCATACCTAAATAATCAGCTTCACTCTCCTGTTTTCTATTAAAAGGATTTAATAATCCTAGTTGTGTAATCAATCCAACTGTATTTATTCCAGTTGTTCTATTTACTTGAGATAGTTTTCCACCACTAAAAATATCTATTAATTGTGTTCCAGTATTTACCAATGTAGCTCTACTTGCTCTTTCAACTGAATGTTTTGCTACAGCATGAGCAATTTCGTGACCCATCACAGCAGCTAATCCATCAGTATTTTTTGTTGCTTCAAGAATACCAGTGTATACAGCTATTTTGCCACCTGGCATGCACCATGCATTTCTAACTTTTTTACGATCAATTAGAATATATTCCCAATCAAAGTTAATTGTTGGATCTTCAATTCCTGCTCTATAAAAATATTCAGAAATTGAGTTTTCCATTCTTTTTCCAATTTCTTTAATTTCATTAAGAGTTTTGGTGTCATCACTCATTTTTTCTTTTTCTTTTATTTTTTCATAAATCTGAGCAGCTTGAGCATTTAATTTAGCTTCAGAGACAATTTTTAATTGTTTTCTTTCAGTAATTGGTGCTGATGTACAAGACGATAATAATAAACTCCCACATCCACAGCCCATATACGATAAGAATTTTCTTCTATTCATAATTAAAAAATTTGATAATACTAGATTAACATGAATCTTAATAATAAAATATTAATAGTATTATTTTTTATTACAATACTGTTTGTTATTTACGCAAGTTACAGTTAATTTTATGGCAAAAAAAAGTAGCAGAAAATCTATATCTTTAACTCTTAGAAACTATTTTATTACAGGTGTTGTTGTTTTAATACCAATAGGTTTTACTTTATATTTAACTAAAATATTAATTGGAATATCTTCAAACTTAATTCCCAAAAATATTAATCCAAATAGTTATTTGCCTTTCAATATCCCTGGTGTTGAAATTGTAATTTCAATTTTACTTATCACTATTGTTGGTGGTCTATCTTTATCATTTTTTGGAAGAAGAATTCTAAAATTAATTGATGATTTGTTTAAAAGAATTCCTTTTTTAAGAACCGTTTATTCAGCAATTGTTCAAATGACTGAAACTTTTTCAAAAAAAGATGATGGTAAAAAGAGCGTTGTTTTAATTGAATATCCTAGAAAAGGGGTTTGGGCCGTCGGATTTGCTACAAAAGAAAACAAAGGAGAGATGGCGGAAAAAACAGGAAAAAATTTAATTAATGTTTTTGTTCCAACCACACCAAACCCAACAAGTGGTTTCTTATTAATGTTTCCGATAGAAGATGTTATTTATTTAAACATGTCTTTTGAAGAAGCTTCTAAATTTATAGTATCAGCGGGCACCTCAACAAAAAAATCTTAAGCTATATCGTTTATTATATCAGCTCTATCATATAATTTTATCAAAGGTTTAAATTTCCCTATATCTTCATTTGATTTTTCTATTCTTCTCATTTCCTTTTCAGCTAACAAGAAAAGATCACTATTCTGAATTGGATCTGCTAACTTAAAATTTTTTATACCACTTTGTTTAAATCCCAAAATATCCCCAAACCCTCGTAATTTCATATCTTCTTCAGATATTAAAAAACCATCATTAGTATCTTTTAAAATTTTTATTCTTTTTTTTGCGTTTTCGCTAAGATTAGATTTAAACATTAATATGCATGTAGAGTCTTTATCTCCACGACCAACTCTACCTCTTAATTGATGAAGTTGAGATAAACCAAATTTGTTAGCATTTTCAATTATAATAGTATTTGCATTTGGAAAATCTATCCCAACCTCAATAATCGTTGTAGAAACCAAAATCTTAAATTTATTATTTAAAAAATTGTTTAGTATTTCATTTTTTTCATCTACATCGGTTTTTCCATGAAGCAAACAAACTTGATTTGGAAACTTTCTTTCTAAATATTCATACTTTTTTACAGCAGATGAGTGATCTAGCTTTTTAGACTCCTCAATTAATGGACAAACCCAAAAAATTTGATTTCCTAAGTTAATTTCTTTTCTTATAAATTTTAAAACATCTTCAATTTTAACCTCTAATTTACTATATGTTTTAATTGGTTTTCTATTTTTAGGTTTTTCTCTAATTATTGAAATATCCATATCACCATAAATTGTCATTGTTAGAGTTCTAGGTATAGGTGTCGCTGTCATTAATAATACGTCACAATTTGATCCGCCTTTGTCTGATAATTTTTTTCTTTGATTCACTCCAAACTTATGTTGTTCATCAATAATTATTAACCCTAATTTTTTGAAAATTACTTTTTTTTGAAAAATAGCGTGTGTACCAAAAATAATATCAATTTTATTATTTTCTAATCTTTGAAGCATTTCTTTTTTTACCTTGTATTCTGATTTTCCAGAAATAAGAGCTATATGTATATTTTTAGTAAATAATTTTTTTGCTAGATTAAAATGTTGTCTTGCTAGAATTTCCGTAGGAGCCATAAAAGCAACCTGGAAACCAGAATTTATAGTATTAATTGCTGCTAAAAGAGACACTATGGTTTTTCCACTACCAACGTCTCCTTGCAAAAGTCTAAACATTTTATTTGGTGAACTTAAGTCTTTGTTTATCTCGTTAAGCGATTTTTGTTGATCATCGGTAAGAGAAAAATCTAATTTATCAATTATAGAATTTTGTTTATTTACATTAATTATTTTATTTTTTTTCTTAATTCTTTTTATTTTTTTTCTTATTTCAGAATTAACTAGAAATGTTGAAAATATTTCATCAAAAGCAAGTCTTTGATAGAAATTTGATTTATAATTTCCAATATTTTCAGGTTTGTGCAGTTCTTTAATTGAGCTATTCCAACTTATATTTTTAAATTTAGATAAAATAGTTTTAGAGTGCCATTCATTAAAAACGGGTAAATTATTGATTATTTGATTTAAAATTTTATTATATATTTTTTCAGAAATACCTTCAGTTAACGAGTATTTATTATGAGTTTGCTTGATTAAAGAAGAATCTTCAGAAACATATTTTGGGTTTGTAATTTGGTATTTATTCCTAAAATGACCTATTTTACCACTAACAGTAATTTCTTTTCCTAATGGAAGTATTTTTTTTATGTATCCTTCATAACTATTAAAAAAAATACAATCTATTTCACCGGTTTCATCACTACATAAAACCCTATTTGGCAATTTCCTTACTCTTGGGAAGTTATACTTTTGTGGAATTATAGTTACTGTTTGTATTTCACCAATTTTTAAATCTTTTATTTTTGATGATAAACTCCTATCTGTGTAAGATTTTGGAAGTTTCCATAGTAAATCAAACAAATTATTAATATTTTTCTTCTTTAGTAAATTTTTTGTTTTAGTTCCGACACCTTTTAAAGAACTTAAATCTGACAATAAATATTCATAATTTGTTTTATTATTCATCAACAACTAATATATTCTAATTATTATGATCAATATAGATGAATTAAAAAAAAAAATTATTTACCGATCTAATTATAGAGGCACAAAAGAAATGGATAATCTTTTAGGTGCATTTACAAAAAAATATATAAATAATTTAAATGAAAATGATCTTCTTGATTTAGAAAAACTACTAAATATTGATGACACTAATTTGTATAATTTTTACAATGGTTTTAAAACCGATTTTGAATTTGAAAATAACAATATCAATTTATTATATAAAAATTTTAAATATACACAAAAATGATGGCGGAGAGACTGGGATTCGAACCCAGGAAAGAGTTGCCCCTTTGCCGGTTTTCAAGACCGGTGCTTTCAACCGCTCAGCCATCTCTCCGTGAGCAAGGTTTTATAATTATAATTATTTAATTCAACCATAAAATAGTCTAATAAACTTGTTAATTACAAGCATCATTGTTTCCTATGAATAAAGAATTTAATAAAGGTTTATTACTTGCTGGGTTTGGATCTTTTTGGTGGGGGTTTTTTGGTGTAATTTATTTTAAATATATTGCTTATATTGGCCATATTGAATTAGTAATTCATAGATGTTTATGGACAGCATTTACTTTAATTCTGACTACTTTTTTTTTCTCTAAATGGAATGTTTTTTTTAAAATTGTAAAAAATAAATCAAATTTATTTTATCTATTTATCTCAGGTTTTTTGATTTTTATAAATTGGGGTGTATGGATATATGCTATAGCAACAAATAGAATTATAGATGCAAGTTTTGGATATTTTATTATGCCCATTTTAAGCGTAATGCTCGGTTATCTTTTTTTTAAAGAGAAACTTAATAATAAAAGAGTCTTTTCAATCCTGTTGGTTATTCTATCTATCCTTTTTTTAATAATTGTAAGTATTAAATCATTGCCTTGGGTTGGTTTAATTGTTGCTTTAAGTTGGGGGTTTTACAATTTAGTTAGAAAAAAAATTAATGTTGATACTGATGTAGGCCTTCTTATAGAGAGTTTATATATATTGCCATTTGCACTGTTAGCTTTTTATTTGATAGCAAGCAAAGGTTATAATGATTTTCAATTGTCTGATCCTTCGATGATGCTATTTATTTATCTTGCAGGACCTATGACCGTTATACCTTTATTTTTATATGTTAGGGGGGTTGAACTCTGTGGTTTAGGACCAACAGGGATGATATTTTATATAACTCCTACTTTTCAGTTTTTATTGGGTTATTTTTATTACAACGAGCCTTTTTCAATAACAAAATTAGTTAGTTTTATTTTTATTTGGATTGCTGTAATTATATATTTGAAGGATTTGCATGAAACTAATTAACTTTTTTTTATTTTTTATCTTTATTTCTATTAATTTCTCATTTGCTGATATCAATAAAGAATTTGAAAATTGGAAATTAAATTTTAAAAAAATAGCTTTAGAAAATAATATTTCGGAAAAAACGTTTGATAGAGTTATGTCCGATACTAAATTTTTATCAGATGTAATAAAATATGACAGGTATCAACCTGAATTTTATGAGGATACTAAAACTTATATTTCAAAAAGAACATCCTCAAAAAAAGTCTCCTTAGGAAAAAAATTCTATGAAAAAAATTCAACGTTAATAAATACTGTTGAGAACGAATTTAATATAGAAAGGGAGCTACTACTAGCTTTAATGGGAATAGAAACTAATTTTGGAACGTATGTTGGTAAAATGGATATTTTATCCTCTTTGGCAACTTTAAGTTTTGATAAAAGAAGATCAGATTTTTTTACAAATGAATTATTAATACTTTTACGATTAATAGAAAATGATCAAATAGATTACAAAACCTTATATGGGTCTTGGGCAGGTGCTTTTGGTTTTTTTCAATTTATGCCATCAACAATGAAAAATTATGCTATTGACCATGATGGCAACGGATATATAGATTTAAAAAATAATAATGACGCTTATGCTTCTGCATCTAATTATTTAAATCAAATAGGCTGGAAAAGTGAAAATCCTTGTTTTTATAGAATAGATTTATCTGAAGATATTCCAAAAAAATATTTAAACATTTCTGCAAAAAAACTTCATGATAAGAAAAAATTAAAATATTTTAGAAAATTTATAAAAAATAATGATCAAATAGATAATATGTACAACTCTTTAAAGGTAGCCATTATAACTCCAGATAAAGATATCATACCTGATGCCGAAACTTTAAATCCAGCTTATATCGTATTTGATAACTATGAAATAATTTTAAAATGGAACAGATCATTGCGATTTGCTTTAGCTGTTTGCACGTTGAAAGATAAATTTAAAAATGAACTTTAAAAAACTCATATTAATTATTTCTATACTTATTTTATCTGCATGTAATCAATTTGATCAAAATAATAAAAACTTAGTTTATATTAGTGATCAAAATTACAGTAATACTGGATTTGCTTTAATATATGATGATGAATTAAAAAAAGAAAAAAAAATATCTAAAAAAATTGACAATAGATCTCTTTTAATTTTCCATAATAAAATTAAAAAAAATTCATTTGTTAAAATTACTAATCCTGTAAATGACAAGTCAATTATAGCTGAAGTGATCTCAAATAATGTTAAATTCTCATCTTTTTACAACTCTGTAATAACACAACGAATTGCTGAGGAGTTATCACTTGACCCTAAAGAACCTTATATCGATCTTATTTTAATCTCAAAAAGTTCAACATTTGTAGCCAAAAAAGCAAAGACTTTCGATGAAGAGAAAAATGTAGCTGAAAAAGCTCCTGTTGATGGAATTACCATAGATAATCTGAGTAAAGAAAAGACTAAAGAAGTTAAAATAAAAAAACATAAATTTTTATATTCAATAAAGATTGCAGATTTTTATTACCGAGACTCAGCTGAAAATATGGTTAATAGAATAAAAGATGAGACAAATATAAAAAAATCTGTAATCAAGAAATTATCTAAAACTAAATATAGGGTATTATTGGGTCCATTTAATGATATAAAAAAACTAGAAAAATCATTTAACGAAATAAAAGTATTAAATTTTGAAAATATAGAGATATTAAAAGATGTTTAGAATATTATTATTTGTAATTTTTTTTAGTTTTTCATTAGCAAGTGTTTCAAAAGCTAATTTTGATGTAAAGGCAAGAACTGCAATATTACAAGATTATCATTCTGGAGAAATTCTCTATGAAAAAGAGCCAGATATTTCAATTTATCCAGCTTCTATGACAAAAATAATGACAGCGATTATTGCTTTCGATCTAATAAAATCAGGCGATCTTAGTTTAGACGAAAAATTTATAATATCTGAGAGAGCTTGGAGATTATCTACATCTGGATATTCATCGATGTTCATAATGGTAGGTGATCAGGTCTCTGTAGAAAATTTATTAAGAGGTATTATCGTTGCTTCAGGTAATGATGCATGTATTGCATTGGCTGAAGGTATAGCAGGTACTGAAGAAGAATTTGCAATTTTAATGACTGCTAAAGCAAAAGAATTAGAAATGGATAATACAAACTTTTCTAATTCATCAGGAATAAATGACCCCGATAATTACTCAACTGTTAGAGACATTTTAAAAATGTCTAGATATCTAATTAAAGAACATCCTGTATTTTACAAAATGTTTGCTGAAAAAGAATTTACGTGGGATAGAACAGGGGGTGATCCAATAACACAAGGTAATAGAAATCCTTTGCTTTATAAAAATCTTGGAGCAGATGGAATAAAAACTGGTTATTTAGCAGTTGAAAAATATTCTTTAGCATCATCAATAGATAGAAATGGCAGAAGATTGATTGCCGTTGGAAGCGGTTTTAATTCAAAAAATGCCAGATCTAAAGAAAGTACAAAATTACTCACATTTGGTCTTACAAACTATGATCTTGTGGAAATAGCTAAAGCAAATAAACCATTACACAAAATTGATGTTTGGTTAGGAAAAGAGAATAGTGTGGAAGCATATACAAAGGAAGATATTTATAAAACAATCAAAAAAGCGAAAAAAAAACTTTTAAAAGTTGTTGTTAAGTATGATGGACCAGTCGAAGCACCAATCGAGAAAGATCAAAAAATAGCTACTCTAAGAGTTGTTTATGATCAAGAACTTGTTGGTGAGTATGATTTACTTTCATCGAAGGAAATTAAAAAAGTTAATTTTTTTACAAGATTAATAAAATCAATAAATTATTTAATTTGGGGTGATGTCTAAAAAACCCATCATTGTTTTTGAGGGCATAGAGGGTAGTGGCAAAAGTCATCATATAAATAAAGTATCTAAATATTTAGATAAAAAAAAAATTAATTATATAAAGATAAGAGAACCAGGTGGAAGTCCTAATTCAGAAAAAATAAGAAGATTAATTTTAAATAAAAAATCTAATTTTAACATATATACTGATTTACTTTTATATTTAGCGGCTCGTAGTGAAAACATAAATCTTATAAAAAAATCATACAAAAAAAAAATTATTTTGATTGATAGATTCACAGATTCAACTATTGCATATCAGCATTATGGTATGGGTGTTGATTTAAAAATTATAAACATCTTAAATATATTTCTATTAAAAAACATTAAGGTCAACTTTACTTTTCTCAATGTTGTAAATAAAAAAAATCTATTTCAAAGATTAAAAAATAGAAAATCTTTAAATAGATATGATCAGTTTGATATGAATTTTTATAATAAAGTCCAAAAAGGTTTTTTAAAATTAGCTAAATTGAATAAAAAATCATACAAAATAATTGATTCTAATTTAGATATAAAAAAAAATGAAGATTTAATAATAAATCAAATTAAAAAATTAATTAAATGAATTTGAATCCTCAAACTCAAATAAATTTATTTGAGCATAAAGAAATTTTTAATCAATTATATAAATTATCTATAAACGATACTTTGCCTAATAAAATTCTTTTATCTGGTGAAAAAGGTATTGGAAAATCAACATTAGCATATCATTTAATTAATTTTGTATTATCGGAAAATGAAGAACATTCATATGACTTTGAAAATAATAAAATTAACCCAGATAATAAGTCATACAAACTTATAATAAATAAATCTAACCCAAATTTTTACTTAATTGATGTCTTAGAAGAAAAAAAAAATATTGATATAAATCAAATTAGGGAATTAATAATAAATCTAAACAAATCCTCATTTAATAATAAAAAGAGATTTGTTTTAATTGATAATATTGAATTATTAAACTTAAATTCTATTAATGCTTTGTTAAAAATTTTAGAAGAACCTAATGAAAATATAAATTTTATTCTAATAAATAATAATAAAAGAGTGCTACCAACTCTTAAATCCAGATGTTTAAATTTCAAAGTTTTTTTAAAAAAAGATCAGTCTATTAGAATTGTTAATCAATTACTTAACGATGACATAAATACTTTTATCAATAATAAGTTATTTGATTATTATGCTACTCCTGGAAAATTATTTAAATTAATAAAGTTATCTGAAGAATATGACTTAGACCTTGCTAAATTTGATTTAAATACAACTCTCACAACTATAATAAAAGATAAAATTTATAAAAAAGATAAATCTATAACTGAAATCATTTATTCTTTGATTGAACTTTATTTTAGAAATAATATATCTAGTGAAAATATTAGTTTACTAAAGTCATATCATTATTTTTTAGAAAAAATTAATAACACTAAAATTTATAATTTAGATGAGGAAACATTGTTTATGGAATTTGAGGATAAAATTTTAAATGGATAAGACTTTTTATATTACCACACCTATTTACTACCCATCAGCTAAGCCTCATATGGGTCATGCATATTCAAGTATTATTGCAGATTTTTTTGCAAGATTTAAAATAATTGATGATTATCATGTTCATTTTCTTACTGGTACAGACGAACATGGTCTAAAAATTCAAAGATCTGCTGAAAAAGCAGGGAAGGAGCCTCTAGTGTTTTGCGATCAAATTAGTCAAACTTTCAGAGATCTTTCGGATACTTTGAATTTATCAAATACTGATTTTATAAGAACTACAGAAGCTAGACATAAAAAAACGGTTCAACATCTTTGGAATGAACTTGAAAAAAATGATGATATTTACTTATCAAACTACTCTGGATGGTATTCAGTATCAGATGAAGCCTTTTATAACGAAGACGAAATTGAGGAATTAGATGGAAAAAAAATTGCTATATCATCAAAATCTCCTGTTGAATGGATTGAAGAAGAATCTTATTTTTTTAGACTTTCAAAGTGGGAAAAACCGTTATTAGAATATTATGAAACTAATCCAGATTTTATTGCTCCACGTTCAAGGAAAAATGAAGTTATTAGTTTTGTAAAAAGTGGTCTGAAAGATCTTTCTGTTAGTAGAAAAAGTTTTTCATGGGGCATACCTGTTCCAAATAATAAAAACCACGTGATATATGTTTGGCTCGATGCTTTAACAAATTATTTGAGTGCATTAAACTATCCAAACACTAATGATGATTTGTTTAAAAAATTTTGGCCAGCATCAATACATTTAATAGGAAAAGATATACTTAGATTCCATGCTGTTTATTGGCCTGCCTTTTTATTAGCAGCAAAAATTGATTTACCAAAGAGAGTTTACGGACATGGATGGATATTATCAGGGGAAGAAAAAATGTCTAAATCTAAAGGAAATATTCTTGATCCACTTGAAATAATTAAAGAGTATGGTCTAGATCCTTTAAGATACTACTTAATTAAGGAGGTTTCTTTTGGGAATGATGGAAATATATCTCAAGAAAGACTAGAAGATTGTATTAATAGTGATCTAGCTAATAATTATGGAAATTTATGTCAGCGTGTAACCGCTTTTGCAATAAAAAATTGTAATGGAAAAATTCCATTAGAAGTTAAATTTCATGATGAAGATTTATTAATACTAAATAAGTATAAAGATAATTTAGATAACATTAGGTCACAAATTGATAATCAAAATATTAATTTTTACATTGATTATATCGTAAATTCACTTTTTGAAGCTAACAAATATTTTAATGATCAAGAACCATGGAAAAAGAAAGACGATAAAATTAGATTAAATACTATTGTTTACACTACTTTAGAAATTGTAAGAAAAATAAGTTTTTTACTATATCCAATTATTCCTGAATCTTCTTTAAAGGCATTAAAGATTTTTGACATTGAAGAAAAAGATGTAAAATTAAATACTGTTTCAAATAATGAGTATTTAACAAAAGGAAATAGTATTAATAAAATAGACATACTTTTTAAAAAAATAGAGAAAAACAATGATTGATTCACATTGTCATCTAGATCATGAACCATTATTAAGTGATTTAGCTAATGTAATACAAAGATCAAAAGAAGTGGGTATAGAAAAATTACTTACTATCTCAACTTCGTTTGAAAGTTTTTCTAGAGTAAAAGATTTAATTAATAAAGATGATATGATCTATGGTACTATTGGCATTCATCCTCATGAAAGTTCCACAGATATTATCACCTCAAAGCAGATCATAGAAAGTCTCAATGAAAACTCAAAAATCATTGGAATTGGAGAAACTGGATTAGATTTTTATTATAATAATAGTGAAAAAGACAAGCAGATAGCAAGTTTTAAAGAACATATAGATGCATCTATAAAAACCAATATTCCATTAATTGTTCATTCAAGAGATGCAGAAAAAGAAACTTTTGAGATTTTAAATGAATATAAAAATGAAAACCTTAAAATTTTGATGCATTGTTTTACTGGGTCTAAAGAATTTTCAGAAAAACTAATGACTTTAAATTCATTCTTTTCAGCAAGTGGTATCATTACTTTTAAAAACTCTTTGGATTTACAAGATACGTTCAAATCTATTCCAATGGATAATATCTTAATTGAGACAGATAGTCCTTTTTTAGCACCCGTTCCTAAAAGAGGAAAAAAAAATGAACCATCATTCATTGATTTTACTGCTGCAAAATTAGCTGAAATTAAAAATATATCCAAAGAAGATCTTATCAAAAAAACTACAGATAACTTTAATAAACTTTTTTTTAATTGAAATAAATGCAATTTATTATTTTAGGCTGTGGTAGTTCAATGGGTGTACCAAGACCAGATGGTTTTTTTGGAAATTGCGACCCTAATAATAAAAAAAATTATAGAACAAGATGTTCAGCTTTAATAAAAACCACAGATGAAAATATCCTCATAGATACATCTCCTGATCTACGTCAACAACTTTTAAGACATAAAATAAAAAAAATTAATAAAGTGTTATATTCTCATATGCATGGCGATCAAACTCATGGAATAAATGATCTAAGATCTTTTTATATAAACAGCAGAAAGCAACTTGACGTTTACGCTGATAAATATACTTCTAAATATCTTAGTTCTACATTTTCTTATATTTTTAAAAGTTATTCAAAAGAATATCCTGCAACTCTTAAACTCAATAAACTTGCAAAAAAAATATTTACAAAAAATAATAATAAAAAGATTGGTATTCAATCAATTATGGTTGAACATGGTAAGGTTAAATCAAATTGCTTTATAATTGATAAAAAATTAGCGTATATAAGTGATGTAAGTAAAATTTATAACAAAGATCATAAGTATTTTAAAAATCTAAAATATTTAGTCATTGATTGCTTGTGGTACAATTTTCATCCTTCCCACTTTAATTTAGAGTCTTCACTAGCTATAATTAAAAAATTTAAGCCTAACAAAGCTATTCTTACAAACTTGTCACCAGTATTAGATTATAAGGTGCTCAAAAAAATACTTCCTAAAAATGTTATTCCAGCACATGATGGATTAACTATAAACCTATAAGATATTTTCTATAGCTTTAATTATTTTTTTTGACAATGGTTTTGTCATTGATGCAAAAGTATCTTCTATTTTGCCTTCTTTATTAATTAGAATTTTATGAAAATTCCATTTAGGGACTGCAGATTTTCCATGATTTTCTTTTGCCCATTTAAAAATTTCATGTGAATTTTTGCCTTTTACCTCTGTAATAGTTGTAAGAGGAAAGTTAATATTAAAATTTACTTCACAAAACTCTTTTACATCAGCATTATTACTTTTTTCTTGATTAAATGAATTAGATGGAACACCAAGAACAATCAAACCTTTTTCTTTATATAAATCCCACAATTCTTGTAATTCATCATATTGTTTAGTAAACCCACAATAACTTGCTGTATTCACAACTAAAATAACTTTATTTTTGTAATCTTTAAAATTAATTGTCTCACCAGTTATACTCTCTATGCTGAAGTCATAAATTTTTTTTTCATAGTTTGCACTAGCTGAAGTTTTAAAAAAAAACATAATTATAGATAACAGAAATATTACTTTTCTCATTTACTCGGTTTATTGGGAGTAAGTAATATCAAAAAATAACCAAATAAAGTGGATAACAATGACCCAGTTAATACACCTATTTTTACACCATCCATATATTGCATGTTTTCAACAAAAGCCAAATTTCCAACAAATAAACTCATGGTGAATCCAATCCCAGTAAGTACTCCTACACCATAAAAATTATACCAACTTGTATCATTTGGCATTTGAGCCACCTTCAATTTTATAGATACGTAAGAAAACACAAAAACACCTAGTTGTTTACCAAGGAATAATCCTAGCACAATGCCTAATGGAACCTTATCAAGTAATGAAGCGAACGATAAACCTTCAAGAGATACTCCAGCATTTGCAAAAGCAAATAAAGGCATTATTCCGAAAGCAACATATGGACTAATTGCATGTTCAATTTTTATTAATAAAGAAAAATCTTTTTCTTTTTTTCTATGAGGAATTGTCATGGCTAACAAGACACCAGCAATAGTAGCGTGTATTCCTGAGTTATGCGTAAAATCCCAGAGAAATAGTCCCACAACCAAATAAGGTAGAAACTTTTTAATGTTAAATTTATTAATTAATAATAGAACAATAAAAGCTAATAACATTAAAGTTAAATACTTAATACTCAAATCTCCAGAATAGAATAAGGCGATGATTACTATTGCTCCTAAATCATCAATTATAGCTAATGCTGTTAAAAATACTTTTAATGATAAAGGAACTCTTTTACCCAACAAAGATAAAACTCCTAATGAAAATGCAATATCTGTAGCAGATGGAATTGCCCATCCATTTAAAGTTTCACTATCACCTAAATTTATAAAAACATAAAACAGTGCAGGAACTAACATTCCTCCTACAGCAGCAATTATAGGTAATAAAGCTTGTTTAATATTTGAAAGCTCACCTTGTAAAAATTCTCTTTTGATTTCCAAAGTAACAAAGAAAAAGAAAATTGCCATTAAGGCATCATTAATCCAATGCAATACTGACAATTTTAATCCGAAATTATTAATACCTATAAATAAATATTTATTTAGAGTAGCAAAATATAAATCTGCTAGTCCAGAATTGCTTATAAATAACGCGATTATAGCAGCAAACAATAATACCAATCCACTTGCGGCTTCTAATTTAAAAAACCATCTAAAAGGCTTAGATATATAATTAATCATAAAAAATTAAATTAGGTCTATAATAAATAGTTTTATATCTTGCAATGTTTCAAAAAGGTTGAATAAAATAATTTCTAATCCTGGAAATACATTAATTAGTGGAGTTTTTAAAGTATCTAGCAAGATAATTAATGCTACAAAAGATATAATAAATACTACTAAATATGAAAAAAACTTACTTCCTTTATTTTCTGTTTTTTTAAGTGTAGTTGTATTTTTTTGTTTTTCTGAATTTTCTTCTTTTTTTTTAATATTTATTTCATTTTTAATTATTTCTTCTGGTTGTTGTTCCTCTTCTATTTTATCCTCTTTATTTTCAGCTTTTGTTTCAATGTCTTCGCTAATAATTTCCTGTTTCAGCTCTAGTACTTCATTATTTTTTTCTTGGATATTGTAAAACCAAGTATGATTACATGATCCACATTGCAAATCTCTACCTTCATCTGGTATTAAAGAATTATCAATTTTGAATTGCTTGTTGCAATTTGGACAAGTAATTATCATGCTTCGTTATATACCAGATTTTATTCAAATTTCTTTTAATTTTGGTATCTTTATACATTGAAATTATCAATAACTGCTGTATTAGTACTCGGATCGGAGTGTAGCGCAGCCTGGTAGCGCATCTGGTTTGGGACCAGAGGGTCGCAGGTTCGAATCCTGCCACTCCGACCATCATTTATGAAAAAAGCTATTATTTACATTCCAAATAAAAATCCTATGCAATCAGGATTAGCAAAAAGTGAGAAGTGGATTTTAGAATTTAAAACAAAAGATCCAACCAAAAACCCTTTAATGGGTTGGGAAAGTTCTTCTGATACTTATACAGAACTAAAATTAGAATTTTCATCGAAGGAGCTAGCGATCAACTATGCCAAAAAGAAAAAAATTGATTTTGAGTTAATTGAACCAAGAAAAAGAAAAACTGTAAAGAAATCATACGCAGATAATTTTTTAAAATAATTAATGTTTAGATTTTTCACTCAAAAAAATTGGTTTCTATGGTCATGGATTGGTTCAGCCGTAATTTTGTCTTCGCTTTGGATTCAAGTTAAAATTGATGTAAAAATAAATGAATGGTTTGGTGAATTTTATGATATGATCCAAAAAGCCCTTGGAGCACCAAATTCTATCACTATTGAAGAATACTGGGCTAGTTTATTATCATTTATAACTCTAGCAGCAATGTATGTTGGTGTTGCTGTTATTGTAAGTTTTTTTACCTCACATTATTTATTCAGATGGAGAACAGCAATGGTTGAATGGTATCATAGTGTTTATGATAAAGCTCGAAAAATTGAAGGAGCTGCCCAAAGAGTTCAGGAAGACACAATAAAATTTTCTAGAATTATGGAGTCTCTTGGTACAAGTTTAATCGAAGCTGTAATGATACTTGTAGAATTTATGCCTATCTTATTCGGTTTAAGTATAGGAATACCAATATTCTTTTTTGGTGATTGGGATTATGGTTTAATAGTTGGTGCTTTAATTTGGTCAGTTGGAGGTACAATATTTTTAATTGTACTTGGTTTAATTTTAAGATTAGTAGGGGTTGAATACGATCTACAAAAGAAAGAAGCGGCTTATAGGAAGATACTTGTTATTGCAGAAGATGATGGAACTATAAGACCAAAAACGATAGAAGAATTATTTGATGGAGTTAGAAGTATACATTTTTTAAGTTATATTAGATATTTGTATTTTAATATTGGAAGAATAGCCTATTTACAAGCTAATGTTTTGTCTGCGTATGTTTTTTTAGCACCTGCCATAGTTGCTGGAGCTGTTACACTTGGTGTTATGCAACAAATAATAAGAGCCTTTGGTAGAGTAGAGGGTTCTATGCAATATATTTTGAAAGCATGGCCAACTATTATAGAACTTGCTAGTGTTTATAAACGTTTAAGAGAATTTGAGTCTAAAATTAAACAAGAAGATTTATTAGATGAAAAAATTTAATGGCAATTGATAAAAAATTTATTGATCAATTTATTGGTGTTACAACGAAAGCAGCTTTAGCATCTTCATATTTAATTGGAAAAAAAGATAAAATTGCTGCTGATAAAGCTGCTGTTGATTCCATGAGAAGTGAATTAAATAAAATAAATATTCAAGGTGAGATAGTAATAGGTGAGGGTGAGTTAGATGAAGCACCAATGTTATATATTGGAGAAAAACTTGGTACAAATAATGGACCTGAATTTGATATAGCTGTAGATCCTTTGGAGGGAACCAATTTTGCAGCTAACAACTTACCTGGTGCATTATCAGTGATCGCTATCTCTGAAAAAAATAATTTATTTAAGGCCCCTGAAACGTATATGGAAAAAATTTCAACTAAAGTTAATGAAAAAAACGTTATTGATTTGGATTTTACTGTAAAGCAAAATATTTCTAATTTAAGTGATTATTTAAATAAGAGTCCAGAAAATTTAACCGCATGTATTTTGGATAGACCAAGGCATAAAGAAATAATAGATGAGTTAAACAAATTAAAAGTAAATCTAAAATTAATTACTGACGGTGATGTTTCAGGAGCCTTACTAGTTACAGAAGAAAAATATAATGTTGATATTTTTTTAGGCACAGGAGGTGGTCCAGAAGGTGTTCTTGCTGCAGCTGCTTTGGACGCATTTAATTGTAATTTTCAAGGTAGGTTTTTGTTTAAAACAGAAAAGGATAAAGCAAGAGCAAAAAAAATGGGGATAAATGATTTAAGAAAAAAATATGAATTAAATGAAATTGTCACAGGCGATTCTATATTTTGTGCGACTGGAATTACTTCTGGCGATTTAGTAGAGGGTATCGAAATACAAGGTAATGATTTCGTTTCGGAGACATTGGTGACTCATAAATCGTCAAATCTTAAAAAGGTAATAAAACTAAAACAAAATTTATAATGATATGCTTGATTAATTGTTGATTTTACAATAAAAAGCAGCAATTCGGTCCCTTCGTCTATCGGTTAGGACACGTGGTTTTCATCCTCGAAAGAGGGGTTCGATTCCCCTAGGGACCGCCATAAATTAGATAATCTCTCATGGTTTATTACGTATATTTAATAAAAACTATAGATGGCTATTCAAGAAAAACATACGTTGGATACACTAATAATTTAAACAAAAGGTTAAATAAGCATAATTCAAATTTAGGTGCTAAGTCTACAAAAGGTTATAAATGGGAAATAATTTACAAAAAAAAATTTTATTCAAAATCAAAAGCACTTTCATTTGAATATAAGTTAAAAAAGGATAGAAAAGAAAGATTGAGATTATTATATGAATATAAAAAAAAATCTTAATATAGCTACTATCTTACCTTATAAAGAAAATTATACATTTACTAAAGCATCAGCTGCTTCCCTTTGGGTTTATGAATTTTTCAAAAAATCAAAATACAAAAAAAATAACATTATTTATGGTCATACAAAATTAAAAGATTATCTAAGCAAAAATTATAAAAATATAAATTTAAAAAATTTAAAATCAAAATTAAAAAGTACTACTAGTGAATATTCAGAAAAATTATTAAAAGAAATTAATAATAATAATTTTGATATTGTAGAGATTCATAATAGACCACTGTTACTATTTAAATTAACAAATAAAGTTAAGGTTAAAGTTAAATTTATTTTTTATTTTCACAATGATCCTTTGTCTATGAAAGGATCAAAATCAGTTAATGAAAGATTAAAAATATTAGAAAATGTTGAAAAAATTATATTTGTCAGTGAATGGGTTAGGGAAAGATTTTTTTTAGATATAGATCAAAAATTACAAACTAAAACTGAAGTAGTTTATCCAAGTGTAGATAAACAAAAAAAAATAAAAAAAGAAAAAAATATAATTTTTGTAGGAAGATTAAATTATTCCAAAGGATATGATATCTTTAAAGAGGCCATTATAAAAATACTTAACAGCTATCCTACATGGAAAGCTTATTCATTAGGGGATGAAGATAGAAGAAATATTTACATTGATCATCCAAATCATAAGGAGTTAGGATTTGTTAATCATAAAAAAACATTAAATATATTAAATAGATCAGAAATAGCAGTAGTACCATCAAGATGGGAAGAGCCATTTGGAAGAACCTCATTAGAAGCTACATCCAGAGGATGTGCTACGATTATAAGTAATAGGGGTGGATTAAGAGAGACTACTAACTCTGCCATTATTTTAAAAAAACTAGACTCAAATGAACTTTTCTTAGAGATTAAAAAATTAATAACAAACAACAAAAAAAGAAAACTCATACAATCTTTAAGTAGAAAAAATATTAAACATTTAATAAATGCAAATACAAAAATAATAGATCAAATACGTGAAAGCTGTGTCCCTTTTTTTAATGTTAACTTCAATAAGAAAAAATTAAAAATAATTAATTTATACAATCAAGGTCAGAAACTTAATCATAGATTATATAATATTTCTTTGGGTAAAAAATTTACGAATGGTTTTGTTAGAAATGGTCATGATGTTTTGGAGATTAGTGATAGGGATTATCTAAGAAACAATAAATCATTTAACATAATGCCTAATAAAAATAATTTTCAAAAATTTTTAATAGATACATTTAAAAATTATAATCCAGATATTATTTTTTTTGGACATACTAAAAATATTGAACTCAGTACTTTTGATACAATTAAATCTATTAATAAAAATCTTATTTTATCTCAGTGGAATGAAGATCCAATTATGCCTAGTCTAAATTACTCAAAACAAAATATTTCAAATATTAAACTTTATTCAGATTTTGTAGACCATAACTTCATTACAACTGACCCATCAATTCTAAATAATACGATTAATAAGAATAATTTTAATTTTTTCTTTGTTCCTGTAGATAAAAACATTGAAAGTTTTGAGGTTTATAAAATGAAGCCTAAAAAAGATTTGTTTTATGCAATGAGTCACGGCGTAAATAGAGCTACACTTAAAGAGGGTGTTGAGGATGAAAGAATTAATTTTTTGAATAAATTAGTAAAAAAAATTCCAAATATAAAGTATGATTTTTATGGATTTTCTAACAAACAACCAATTTGGGGCAATGATTTCAACAATGCATTAATTAATTCTAAAATGGGTCTTAACCTAAGCAGGGGTAAACCCACTAGATATTACTCTAGTAACAGAATTGCTTCCATAATGGGAAATGGATTACTTACATTTATTGATGAAAAAGTTCAAATTAATGATTTTTTTAATAAAAATGAAATTGTTTTTTATAAAAATATTAACGATTTAGCCGATAAAATTAAATTTTATTCACAAAATGATAAAATTAGAATTAAAATTGCCCGTAATGGTAAAAATAAATATTTTAAACTTTTTAATGAAACTAAAATTTCAAAATATTTTATAGATATATCTTTAGGTAAAAAGGCTACTTTATTATAATTTTACTTTGTTTAATGCGTTATTTTTAAATATATTTGCCTCTCTAATATATCTTCTAACCATTTGTGTTGTTTTATGACCTGTCATAGCCATTATGCTTCTCTCATCAGCGCCTGAATCAGCAGCTACTGTTGCAAAACCCGACCTTAAACTATGACCTGCAAAATTTTTATTTTCGATACCTGCTAACTTTAGATACTCTTTCATTAATAAAACTACTGATTGGTCAGTTAATCTTTTATCTGTTAATGACAAACCTTTAGAAAATCTTCTAAAAATAGGTCCAGAGTTAATTTTAGAAATTTCTAACCATTTTTTTAGATTTGTAACAGGACAGTAAATTTCATTATCGAAGTAGGGTAGTCCTTTAGTCATTCCTTCTCCGAATTGGTCAGTTTTTGATCTTTTAATAGTGATTTTTAAACCCTCAGGAACAAATTCTAAATCCTCATGATCAATTGAAATGAGCTCAGTTCTTCTAAAGCCTCCTCCAAAGCCAATTAAGATTATTGATTTATCTCTAAGTTTTTTTATTTCCTCAGTTTTTTGTTCATTTATTGTATTAATAATTAATTTTAAATGATTGATTAATAAAGGTTTTTTACCTTTCTGGATACTTCCTTTAACTCTTCTAATTCCCATTAAATTTTCAACTATGATTGGATGTTTTGTGTCCAGATAATGCCCTTTAAGCCTATGAACCATGCTTATTGATACTAATCTTCGTCTTAAAGTGCTTATTTTTGTATTTTTAGAGAGATGGGTTAGATATAAGGAAACAATTTTTGGCTCTGTTGGTAATGGATTTAATCCATGCTTTGTACAAAAAGCTCCGAAGTCTTTAAAGTCAGATTTATAAGCTCTTAAAGTATTATTTGCCTTTGAACTTTTAAGGTTATTTAAAGTTGCCTCATGAAGCAATTTTAAGTCTGTTGTTAGCTCATTCATATTATTACTATTGATAACAATTAATTATCATTAGTAATATATCAAGAGTTTTCTAATGTCAAATAAAATAATTAGTTATTTTTTAGGGACAATTAATGATATTGCGAGGTGAATAATGATGAAATATAACTTCTAGATGGGCATAGATGGAGTAATTGAACCGATATATTTCTTAATAACATCTTTTGGTTTTGCAATATTAAGTTTTATTAATTATAGAAAATCTGGAAAAACTCTTGAAACTATTTATCTTTCAATTTTAACTGTTTTCTTTATAGTTTGCTTCATTATTTTAAATTTTTATTGATGAAAGGTACTAAATTTCAATTAAAAGTCTGGAATTACCTTAAAACCATACCAAAAGGTAATGTTAAAACCTATAAACAGGTTGCAATAGCTATAAAAAGCCCTAAATCAGCGCGTGCTGTAGCTAATGCATGTGGAAAAAACCCTTATGCCCCCAAAATACCCTGTCATAGAGTAATTCGGTCCGATGGAGGCCTTGGTGGATACTCAGGGAGAGGTGGAATTAAGACAAAACTGCGTTTATTGAGATCTGAAAAAGTTGATATTTAGTAGATTTTTTGGCCTATTTTATGGTCAAAAAGACCTGTAAAATCAACGTTTTTTTAATATTTCAGCTTATTTAAACATAAATAGTAATATTCACCCTTCAGTTGCACTATATATCGACATATAACAAAATAAAGCACCTCTATGGCCGTTTAAAACATATATTCTATAACTGCATTGCTCTACTTTTCAATGATACCAAGGCTAAATTTAGTGTCAATTTTTATAGAATTTTTAAAAATTTTTGTTCCCCTACCCA
>CACDYR010000006.1 GCA_902557155.1 uncultured Pelagibacteraceae bacterium
TTTTGCAACAATATCTAGCAGTGTTTTCCCTATTGAACCTGTGGAGCCTAAAATTGCAATTTTTTTTTTCATATAGTAAAAATAAAAAAATTAGAAATTATCATTCCGAATGGTATAGCTAACAGCATTCCATCTATTCTATCTAGTAAACCTCCGTGACCTGGTAAAATATTACTAGTATCTTTAACTTTTGCTTTTCTTTTTAAAAATGAGATAAGCAAATCACCAATCTGACACAACAAAGATACTATAATTACTAGCAAAATTAAATTGTATAGATCAATGGATTGAAACTTTAAATAGGTGTTAAAAATTGGAACTAAAGTTAGTGAAAGAATGAAAGATCCAATTGAACCTGAAATTGTTTTATTCGGACTAATTTTGGTTAACTTTTTTCCTTTGAAAAATTTACCAAATAATAAACCACCTATATCAGAACAAATGCAAACAGAGAATAAAAATAATATTACCAATCTCAAATCATCTTGAGAGATACTAAAAAAAATAATCAATGAAAATATTATTAAATAAAACAAACTTAAAACATTAGTCAATAATTTATAGAAAATATGTTTTTTATTTTTTTTTTTAAAAATTTTAGAATTTAATTGATTAAATTCAATCCATGAAATTACTGAAACTAGTGTTAATGAAATTATTAAAATAAATAAATAACTAAAAGAAAGTCCCAATAAAATAATTAGAAGAACAGAAGTGATTAATCTTTTTATAAAATCTTTTGAAGTCATACATTTCCAAAATTTCTTTTTATAGATTTAAATTTTTTAATTATTCTATTGTAATCTCTCTTATTAAAATCTGGCCATAATTTTTTTTCAAAAAAAATTTCAGAATAAGCAATTTGCCAAAGTAAAAAATTACTTAATCTTTGCTTATTCCCAGTTCGTATTAATATATCAGGATCAGGTATATCTTTTGTTTGAAGATAATTTTGAAAATTTTCTTCATTCAATTTTTTTTTGCTTTTTCTGAATTTTTTAAATGCATTTAACAACTCTGATTTTGAACCATAATTTAGAGCTAGATTTATTTGCAATTGTTTATTTTTTTTTGTTTTGTTTTCACATTTCAGTAAAAGTTTATTTAATCTAGAGGAAAAATTTTTTATTCCAATTATTTTTAACTTTATATTTTGTTTGTTTAAGGTGTTTATTTTATCTTTTAAAAATATTTCGAGCAGATTAAATAAATAATTAATTTCTTTTTTGGGTCTTTTCCAATTCTCTGTAGAAAAGGCGAACAGTGTAAGAAATTTAATTTTGTTTTTTAAAGATTCTCTAATTATAGCATCTACAGATTTCAAACCAGCTTTATGTCCAGCATTTCTTGAATTTTTATGTTTTAGTCCCCATCTCCCATTACCATCCATGATAATGGCTACATGATTAAGATGGTTCATATTGTCATTATTTCTTTTTCTTTTAAAGATACCTTTTCATCTACAGATTTGATGTGGTTATCAGTTATTGTTTGAACTTTTTTTTCAAAAGTTTTTTCATCGTCTTCTCCAATTTCTTTAGCTTTTAATAGTTTTTTTAAATCTTCATTTGCTTCCCTTCTTATGTTCCTGATAGAAACTTTACATTTTTCTCCAATAGATTTTATTAATTTTTTAAGCTCAGTTCTTCTTTCTTCATTTAATTCAGGAACAGGCAATCTTATTAATTGCCCGTCTATTTGTGGATTTAAACCAAGATCAGATTTTTGAATAGCGGCATCAACTAACGAAACATTATTTGCATCCCACACTTGAATATTTATCATTCTAGGCTCAGGTGTTGTGATGCTTCCAACTTGATTTATTGGCATTTGCTGACCATAAACATCAACTTTAATTAAATCTAACATTGAAGCATTTGCTCTTCCAGTTCTTAGTGAAGAAAGTTCTTTTAAGAAAACCTCAATGGCTTTATCCATTTTGAGGCTGTATGATTTTTCATCAAACATTTATTCTCCAATCTTAATTCTATAAAACTCTTTTATTTTTAAATCAGCTATAGAAAGTTCTTTTAACACATCTTGAACCTTTTTCTTTGGCTCCATAACCCATGCTTGTGTTAAAAGAGCATTTTCCTCCTTAAATTTATTCATTTTACCTAAGCTAATTTTTTTTACAATATCATCAGGTTTTCCTGAATTTTTAAGTTCTTCAGTAACTAGCTCTTGCTCTTTTTTTATTATTTCTTGATCTATCGAGCCAGACTCTAAAGCTAATGGATTTGAAGCAGCAATATGCATCGATAATTGTTTGCTGAAGTTTTTAACTGCATCTGAATTATCTTCAGTATCTAATGAGACCATAACAGCTAATTTAGCTACATTATCTTTTACAACTGTATGAAGATAATGATTGTTTATTCCATTTGAATTTTGAATTGTTTTGGCTTTACCAATTGTGATTTTTTCACCAATTTTAGCAATCAATGCAACCAAATTATCATCAACTGTTTGGCCATTCTTCATTTTTATTACTTTTAATTCTTCGAGGTTTGAATTAGTTTTATTGTTCAGTTCACTTAATTCTTTTACAAAAGAAATAAAATCATCATTTTTAGCAACAAAATCTGTTTCACAATTTACTTCAATGACTGAAGTTTTTGTATCGTCCCCACTTACTACAACAACCCCTTCTTTGGCATCTCTAGACATTTTTTTTGAAGCTTTTGAGATACCTTTAACTCTTAAGATTTCAACTGCTTTATCTAAATCTCCATTTGACTCTTTTATTGCTAGGTTACAATCTTTAAATCCAGCTCCTGTAACTTCTCTAAGTTTTTTTACCTTTTCTATATCACTCATTAGTTTAATTTCTCCTTATCGTCTTTGGAAAATTTTTTTTCTAATTTTTCTCTATCTAAATCTTGAATAGTTTTTGTTTTATCTTCGTCTTTATTTTGATTTTTTTTTGTTTCCTCAATAGGAGAAGATTTTTTGGCGCTATTAATTGTTTCTTTAATTAAATTACAATAAAGATCAATAGCTCTTCTTGCATCATCATTACCTGGAATTGGATAATCAATGTTATCTGGATTTGAATTACTATCTAATATAGCAATGATTGGTATACCTAATTTTGAAGACTCAGCAATGGCAAGAGACTCGTAATTTGTATCAATAACAAATACTAAATCTGGAACCTTTTTCATTTCAGCTATTCCACCTAAAGATCTTTGAAGCTTATCTTTTTTAACACTCATTTTTAAAAGTTCTTTTTTTGTAAAACCTCTGTTTTCAGCTGCTAAATCGGTTTCTAGTTTTTTTAATTTCTTTATTGAATTTGAGATTGTTCCCCAATTGGTTAACATTCCTCCTAACCACCTGTAATTTACAAAGTATTGGTTAGTCTCTTTCGCAACCTCAGCAACAGCTTCTGATGCTTGTTTTTTTGTTGATACAAATAAAATCTTTCCATTATTTTCAATAGTTTCATAAACTTTTTCCAAAGCTACTTTTGTTAATTCAAGAGTTTGGGTTAAGTCTATAATGTGAATAGAGTCTCTTTTTCCAAAAATATATTTTTTCATTTTTGGATTCCATCTTAAAGTTTTATGTCCAAGATGAACGCCTGCTTCTAATAATTGTTGTATTGTAACGTTAGGTATTTTCATATTTATTCCCGGTTAAGCCACCACAGTAATTTCCAATTAAGGACCGGAGGTTTAAAACCAACAACTGTGTGCGTGTTAATTTAATTTGAAAAGTATTTACAAATATTTACTATATATAACAAGTAATTATTTAGTTAATTATTGCCTGAATTTCTTGATTTCTTAAGAGATTTAAAGATTTTCTGTCCAATTTACGTGGATTTTTCAATCTAAATTGAAGAATATTATCTCCTTCAACTAAATTAATATTTATGACAGTTTTGCCTTCTTCTTTCAAGATTGTAGATATTTTTTTAATTTGTTCTTCAGAATTTAGCTTAAATGAAACCTCGTTAATTGGACTATTAAACAAATTTTTTAATGAGGCTATTTTTTGGACATTAATTCTATTTAGTCTATTTTCATCATTAGAAATGTTTTTAAATAATGTCAAAATAAGAGAACTCCCCTCTTTCAAAATTTCTCTATTTAATTCTAAAACATCTGAAAAAATAAAGAGCTCAAATACACTTGATAAGTCAGTTAATTTTAAAACGGCATAAGAATTTCCTTTTGCAGTTTTTCTTTCTTGAACCTTTAACAATGTGGCGGCAATGTTAGAATCTTTTAAATCTTCTTTTGAAATAAAATTCGAATAATCTGATATTTTATAATCATTAAAAATTTCTGTAAATTGATTTAATGGATGGTCTGAAATAAAAAAACCTACTGCTTCAAATTCTTTAGATAATCTTTCTTCAAATTTCCAATCTTCGGTTTTAATTAAAATATCATCTTGAGTAATTTGATCCTCTGAAAATAAATCAATTTGATTAGCAGATTTATTATCAAATATATTTTTACTTTTAGCTATTATGCCTGGAATTGAGTCATACAAAGCTTTCCTATTTAGATTTAAATTATCAAATGCACCTGCTTTGACTAAACCTTCTAATTGAAGTTTGTTTATATCTTTTGGATTAACTCGATTTATAAAATCATTGATTGAAACAAATTTTCCATTTAACATTCTCTCCTCAACTATATTTGATATTGCCTCATAACCTACAGCTTTAATTCCTCCTAATGCATAATAGAATTTATTATCTATTGTTTTAAAATCAGCAAAACATTCGTTTATGTCTGGACGGACAACTTCAACATTTAATCTTTTTAATTCTTCGTAAAACTCACTTAACTTATTTTGATTAGATATATCCATAGTCATTGATGCTGCAATGAACTCTTTTGGATAATATGTTTTTAAAAATGCGGTTTGGTATGAAATAATTGCATACGCAGCTGCGTGACTTTTATTAAATCCATATTCAGCAAATGGTTCAATTTTTAAAAAAATTCCAGCAGCAACATCTTTTGCTATTCCGTTTTTAACAGCTCCATTAATAAAACCCTGTTTTTGTTTTTCAAGTTCTGCTCTTTTCTTTTTACCCATTGCTCTTCTCAAAAGATCAGCTTGACCTGCTGTAAATCCTGATAGTTTTTGTGCAATTTGCATCACCTGTTCTTGATAAATAATAACTCCATATGTTGGTTTTAAAATATCTTCTAGAAGTGGGTGTAAATAATCTGGTTTTTGTTTTCCATGTTTACAGTCATTATATGTTGGAATATTGCTCATTGGTCCTGGTCTGTATAGAGCAACTAAGGCAATAATATCCTCAATATGATTTGGTTTCATTTGAATTAAGGCTTCTCTCATACCAGCACTTTCAATTTGGAATAAGCCAACTGTTTTACCTGTTGACATTAGATCAAAAACCTTTTGATCTTCGTAACTTATTTTTTCTATATCAAAATCTTTAATTTTTTTTCTTACAAGTTTTTGTGTATTGTTAATTACGGTAAGTGTTTTTAAGCCCAAAAAATCAAATTTTACTAAACCTGCATTTTCTGCTGAGTACATATCGAATTGAGTAGATGGTAATAATAAATTTGCAGAAATATCTTTGTATAAAGGAACAATTTCGGTGAGTTTTTTATCTGCTATTACTACGCCAGCAGCGTGTGTAGCAACATTTCTATTAAGACCTTCTAATTTTAATGAGAGATTAGTAAGTTTCTTCACTCTTGGATCATCATTTATGAGTTTTTGCAATCGTGGCTCCCCTGCAATACACTGAGTTAAATTTTGCGGTCTAGATGGATCAAAAGGTATCATCTTAGATATGCTGTCAACAAATCCATATGCTAATCCCAAAACTCTTCCAACGTCTCTAATTACCATTCGTGCTTTTAATTTACCAAATGTTATAATGTGAGCTACACTGTCTTTATATTTTGTTGTTAGATACTCAAAAACTTGATCTCTTTTATCCTCACAAAAATCTATATCAAAGTCTGGCATTGAAATTCTGTCTGGATTTAAAAATCTTTCAAAAATAAGATTAAATTTTATTGGATCGACGTCTGTAATTGATAAACACCAAGCTACTAATGAGCCAGCACCTGAGCCTCTTCCAGGACCTACAGGGATATCATTATTTTTAGCCCATTTAATATAGTCAGCAACTATAAGAAAATAACTAGAATATTTCATTTCTACAATAATAGAAAGTTCATGGTTAAGTCTGTTCTTATATTCTCTATAAGAATTGTTATTTTCCAAATCTTCATCACTTAAATTAAAGATCTTATTGAATTTAACTTTTAAACCCTCTATCGAATCTTTTTTTAAAACTTCATCTGCATTTCCATCTTTATCACTACTAATATTAGGCAATATTGGGTTAGAAAATAACGGTCTGTAACTACATCTTAATGGAAAATTATAATTATTTTCTAAAGCTTCAGGTAAGTCAGCAAATAATTCTGACATCTCTGAGTTAGTTTTTAAATAATGTTGGTCAGTAAATCTTAATCTGTTTTTTTCGTTTACATATGTCTTGTTGCCGATACAAATTAAAGCATCATGAGCTTCGTGCATTTCTTTATCTAAATAAAAAACTTCATTAGTTGCAATAATAGGTATTTTCAAATATAAAGATTTTTTTAAATTAAATTTTTCAAATCCAATTTCATTTTGGTCATTATGTCTTTGAATCTCTAAGTAAAATCTGTCATCGAAAGCATTTTTAATTTTATTATAAAGCTCATCAATTTCACTAAACTTTCCTTTTTCAAATAATTTACCAAATAAACCAAAAACAGTTCCCGAAAATAAAGCAACACCTTTGGAATGGCTTAATAATAATTCAAAATCTACATGTGGATCTGACGATTCATCGTTTTCTAAATATGATAAAGATGAAAGTTCTATTATATTTTTATATCCAGCTTCATTTAGAGCAAACAAAGGGAGTAAACCTGTTGTTTCTCTGATTTTAAAATTAATTTGAGTTCCAATTATTGGTTGAGTACCAGATTTTGAGATCTTTTCAGCAAATTCTAATGCACCGCATAAATTTGAGGTATCACATAAACCTAAGGATTTAATTTTATTTTTCTTGGAATATTCTTGTAAATCATCAATTCTAGCAGCACCTTCGCAAATTGAGTATTGAGTATGAATTTTTAAATGATTAAAATTTTGTGATATAGATTCAGACATTAGATGATTTTATACTACCATCTCTCATCTCCAATAGATAATCTGCTTTTTTTGCAAAAAATCTATTATGAGTTGCAAATATAATTATTCTGTCTGATCTTTTTTGGTTGTTTAAAAGTTTAAAAATATCTTTAGCAGTATTCATGTCTAAACTACCAGTTGGTTCATCAGCTAAAATAATTTGAGGATCATTAATAATCGCTCTTGCTATTGCAACTCTTTGAGCTTCACCTCCAGAAAGTTGCGAGGGAAAATGATTTAATCTGTTTGAAAGTCCAATTTTTTTTAATAATTTTTCAGCTTTAGATAATGCTAATTTTCTGTCATTATTAAGAGATAAAGAAGCAAAATAAACATTTTCCAATGCTGTAAAATCAGAAAGAAGATTATTTTCTTGGTAAACAATACCTATTCTTTTAGATCTAATTAAATCATTTTTTTCATTTTGACTGAAATTTATCACATGATTATCAAACTTAATGATACCAGATGTTGGTTTGTCAATTAACGAAATTAAATTAAGTAAAGTTGATTTTCCAGATCCAGAGGGTCCTATTATTGCGTATGTTTTACCTAATCTAAATTTTCTAGATAGACCTCTTAATACATTAATTTTTTTTTCCGTTGTAAAATTTTTTCGTATATTAATTAATTCTAAAAAATTATTCATACTTCAGTGATTTTATAGGATCCATATTTGCAGCTTTAAGTGCTGGAAATATAGAAACTACTATTGTTATTAATATTGAACAGATTGTTATAATTACTATAGAATTAATATTTATTTCTGAGGGCATCTTGCTTAAAAAATATATTTCCTCTGGAAATAAAGTAATATTTAAAGTAGAGCTTAAAAATTGTCTTATGTTTTCTACATAAATTGAGAATGTTACACCTAAAAATATTCCAAAAATTGTTGCTGAAGTTCCAATTGAAATTCCAACAAGAAAAAAAATTTTAATTATAGATTTATTCAAAACTCCAATAGATTTTAAAATTGCAATATCTCGAGTTTTGTTTTTAACTAAAATCGTTAAACCTGAAATTATATTAAAAGCAGCGACAATAATGATTAAAGATAAAATAATAAACATAACATTTCTCTCAACTTTAAGTGCTGAAAATAATGAGCTATTCATATCAGCCCATGTATATACAAATGCATCAGGGTATAGATTCATAAGTTTTTCTTTATAATTTTCTATATTTTTTGGATCTTTAAAATAATACTCGGTAAATCTATCATTATCATTTTTGTCAAAAAAATCTTCTAAAGTGTTTAAATTTATATAAGCAATATTTTCATCATATTCTGATAATCCACTTTCAAATATTGAAGTTATAAGAAATAATTTTTGCTTTGGTAAAGACCCAACTAAAGTTTGAACTCCTGAGGGTGAAGTAATTGAAACCTCATCTCCAATATCTAATCCTAAGATATTACTTAAATCCCGACCAATAGAAATTGTATTTTCATTTAAATTTTTAGAACCAAAAAAACTATCATTATTTGAAATTTCCAAATCTTTAAAATCTTTTTCCAAATAACCTTTTAGCAAAACTCCTTTGGTACCATTCTTATGAAAAATAACTGCCTCACCATCGTTTGAAAAAATTCCTTTAGCAAAATCTTTATCTGAGATGAAAACAAGTGGTTTATCGTAAGGTTTGACAACCGCATGAGCGTTAAAGCCAACTATCTTGTCAATTAATTCAGTTCTAAATCCATTCATTACAGACATTACGATGATTAGAACTGCAACACCGAGGCTTATGCCAATAAAAGAAAAAATTGATATTACATTTAAAAAGCCATCTTTTTTTCTGGCTTTTAAAAATCTAAAAGTAATTTCTTTTTCTAAAGTAGAAATCAAATTGAATTTTTTCGTTTAGTTATAATTTCTATAATTTTTCCTATTGGCAAATTTTGAGTTTCTTCTCCAATTTCTTTAAACTCTAACAAATCACCTTCGCTTTTCTTACCAATAATAATTTGATACGGGGCTCCAATTAAATTCATTTTTTTAATTTTAGATGAAAAATTTTCATCTGTATCATCGATGATTGCATCAATATTATTTTTGAGTAATTCTTTATTAATATTATTTGCTTTATCTAAAGCTGAAGTGTCATTTTTATTTATCATAGGTATTATAGCAATATCATAAGGAGCAACAGACAATGGCCATTTCATGATTTCATTTTTGTCATCATATTTTGCCTCAATTATAGCCCCTACTAACCTTGATACACCAATTCCATAAGAACCCATTTTGACAAAATCTTTCTTTCCACCTGGTAAATCAACTGATGCACCCATTGGTTTTGAATACTTGTCACCAAAATAAAATATATGACCTACTTCGATACCTTTTGTTATCAATTGATTTTCTTTGGAAACAATTTTTTCAAATTCTTCTTTATTAAACTTTTCATCAGTTACAGCATAGAATTGTTCATATTTTTTTCTCATACCTTCTAATGATGTTTTTTCTATTTCAGTATCATCACTATCAAGATCGAATATTCTTTTATCTGTGAAAATTTTACTTTCTCCAGTATCAGCAAGAATAATAAATTCATGAGATAAATTTCCACCTATAGGTCCTGTATCAGCAGCCATAGGTATTGCTGTCAAAGATAATCTTTTAAATGTTCTTAAATAAGAAAGAAAGAATTTATTATAAGAATAAAAAGCTTCTTCATCAGATACATCAAATGAGTAAGCATCTTTCATATAAAACTCTCTACCACGCATAATTCCAAATCTAGGTCTAATTTCATCTCTGAACTTCCATTGAATATGATACATAAGTTGTGGGAGTGATTTATAAGATTTTATTGATGATCTAAAAATTTCAGTAACTTGCTCTTCATTGGTTGGTCCATATAACATTTCTCTATTTTGGCGGTCGGTTATTCTTAACATCTCCTCACCATAATCGTCGTAACGACCACTTTCTTTCCAGATTTCACTAGATTGAATTGTTGGCATTAATATTTCTTGAGCTCCAATTTTGTTTTGTTCTTGTCTTACAATATCTTCTATTTTTTTCATTACTTTAAAACCTAAAGGTAACCATGAATAAATTCCTGCAGAGGCTTGCTTAATCATGCCAACTCTCAGCATTAATTGATGAGATTTAATTTTTGCCTCTGAAGGATTGTTTTTTAATATTGGTATAAATGAATTTGATAATAGCATCTTAATTAATCATATTTCTTAAATTTAAATATTCAAATTTAATTAATAAGTAAATTATAATGAAAATGACAGTAGTAATTCCAGTGCAATAAAGGAATTTTTTCAGCATTTTTGGATTTTCAGGTGATCCCGGATCCTCACCATCAATTTTTACTGTCTTTGTTCGATTTACATCAATAGGTAAAATAGCAAAAAAAACTATCCACCATATAATTATGTAGATAATAGCTAGGCCTGTTGCGCTCATTAAATTCTTACTAAATTGATATTGGTAAAAGGTTTTTTTCCTGTTCTTTCTTTAGAAAATTTTCTGCAAGCAATTTTCAATGCATCAATAAAATTATGCTCTTGTTGTTTGCTTCCAATTTTAAAAGTTCTAGAAGTTTTCTCTATTTCCTCTTCTAATCCATAAACAAAATCATCTCGATCATCTACAGGTAAACCACGAAATGAAAGTATAGGGTTATTATGAATATTTCCTTTAGGTGTAATCATTATTGTTACCTCTAGATATCCATTAGCACTTAAATTTTTCCTATCTTTTATAGATTGTGAGTCTGGATCAACGCTTACACTACCATCTAAATAAAGTCTGCCGCTTGGGGCCTTGTCATATACTTCAGGTTTTTCACCTGGATATAACTTAACAATATCACCATTTTCGACTTGAACTGGATGTGGTACTTGCATTTCTTTTGCAAAATTAATGTGTTCAATCATGTGCCTATGTTCACCGTGTACAGGTATTACACATCTTGGATTTACCCATTGATACATCTCTTTAAGGTCTTCTCTGTTTGGATGCCCAGAAACATGTACAAATTCGGTTTCTTCAGATATTACTTCTATTCCATCCTTAACAAGTTGGTTGTGAAGTTTATAAAGTTTTTTTTCATTACCAGGTATGATTTTTGAAGAAAAAATGACAGCATCACCTTTTTCAATAAAAACATCTGGGTGAACATAGCTAGAAATTCTCATCATTGCACCCATTGGTTCTCCCTGGCTTCCAGTACATAAATACACAATTTTTTCTCTTGAAAAATTTTTAGCTTCTCTTGGATCAATTGGCTCAATTGTATTTTTTAAATATCCACATTGACGTGCAGCTTTATAAATACGATGCATTGATCTACCAACTAAAGAGATTTGTCTTCCTGTTTGTTCCGCACAATAAAAAGCTGTCTCCATTCTAGCTACGTTTGAAGCAAAAGAAGTTATGATAATTCTTTTTTTTAATCGAGACATAACGTTTAACATATTTTTTCTTACATCTAATTCTGAACCTGATCTTCCAGCGCTAAAAACATTTGTTGAGTCACATATCATTGCTAGCACACCTTCTTCACCAATTTCCTTTAATCTTTTTTCGTTTATATTATCTCCAATCAAAGGATTTGGATCTACCTTCCAATCTCCGGTATGCAAAATAACTCCTGCAGGAGTTTTTATTCTAAGTCCGTTTGGTTCTAATATAGAATGCGTTAAAGTAATGTATTCAATTTCAAATGGGTCCAAAGAAACCTTTCCATTTAACTCAACAATCTGTAAATCATTGGTTATATCGATTTGTTTTTCTCTAAATTTTTCTCGAATTAATACGGCTGTAAAAGGAGTTGCAAAAATTTTACATCGTAATTTTGGCCATAAATGAGCAATTGCACCAATGTGGTCCTCGTGAGCATGTGTTAAAATTATTCCTAATAAATTATCTTTTCTCTCAACTATAAATCCAGGATCTGGATAAATTAAATCAACACCTGGAATAGTATCATCTGCAAATGTTACACCTATGTCGACCATAATCCATTTATGATCACTAGGCTGTCCATAGCCGAACAAATTCATGTTCATGCCAATTTCACCTGATCCACCTAAGGGACAAAATAGTAGTTCATCTTTCATATTATTGAATTAGTTTTGAAATCTTTATTAAGCCTTTAATTGTAATATCTTGGTTGTGACTTGCTTTCGTTTTTATTGAGTTTTTAAATAAATTTGAAAATCCACCAGTAATAATTACTTTAAAAGATTTTCTGGTCTCTTTCTTAATTAAATTAATAATATTGTCAATTAAACCCGCATAACCCCAAAAAAAGCCCGATCTAACAGCTGAGATTGTATTGTTGCCAATGACTTTATTAATCTTTTTTAAATCTATTTTTGGAATCAAAGTTGCTTTGTGAGACAAGGTATTAAGAGATAATTTCACACCTGGGGCAATAATTCCTCCATAATAAGTATTTTTAATTAGTACATCGAAAGTTGTTGCAGTACCAAAATCTAAAATTATAAAATTATTTTTATTGTTCATTAAACTTATAGCATTAGTAATTCTATCTGAGCCTACCTGTTTATAATCTACTCTGATTTTTATAAGTGATTTTAAGTTTAATTTTTTAACCTCATAGCATTTTAGTTTAACTTTTTTTGATAAAAATTTATTAATTACAGAAAATGTTTTTGGAACAACACTACAAAATAATATTTTTTCAATTTTATTTAATTGAATTTTATTTTTTTTAAATAAACTGTTAAGCTGCTTGTTAGTTACAGATTTTGATAAAAAAGTAATTTTTTTTAAAATTTTATTTTTTTTTGAAACAATACATAGTTTTGTTTCCGTATTACCAATATCACCAAGAATATACATTGTTAAATTTTATACAGTTTAGATAAATTTTTTTCAAAAAGTTGTTTTAGTTTATTTTCTACAATCAATTTACTAATACTTTTTTTAGTTACCTCTTGCAAGTTTGTGGCAGGATAATTCCTTATAATTGGATTTTTTTTAATATTTATGCCTATACCAGTAATTAAAAATTTTTTATTTCTTATAAATATGACTTCTTGTAAAATGCCACTAATTTTTTTTTTATCAATTAATAAGTCGTTTGGTTTTTTAAATAAAATTTTTTTACTTGTAAATGAGGAGAGTAATTTTTTGACTAAAAGACAATTGAATTTTGTTATAGCGTTAATCGACAGTTTCGTTTTATTTAGTTCATTGAAAAAAGAGATAAATAAATTTCCTTTTGATGATATCCATTTTCTTCCATACTGTCCCCTACCATTTATTTGTGTTTCAGCAACAACCATACCTAAGTTATGTTTGTTTTCTTTAATAATTCTTATCGCAGTATTGTTTGTGCTTTTAACTTTTTTAAATTTAAATTTTTTAAATTTCATTAAATAATATTAATTCTTGAAACAACTTCTGCTAACTGACTTGGAAATATGAAGTATAAAAGAATTAATATAGTTGAAACTGTCAGTGAAAATTTTAGCCATAAGCTATGGTCTGTATCATATTTATCTTTTTCCTTATCAAAATACATAATTTTTATAATTCTTAGATAATAAAAAGCTGCAACCACAGTTGATAACAATCCTACTATAGCTAAAAAATACATTGATTGTTCTAATACTGCTTTAAAAACGTAAAATTTTGCGAAGAAACCTGCCAGGGGTGGTATGCCTGCTAAAGAAAATAGTATTAACAACAAACACAAAGACAACAATGGATGATTTTTTGATAATCCTGAGAGATCATCAATATCTTCAAAATATTGATCTTTTCTTCTTAACATTAATAGACATGAAAAAAGAGCTAAATTCATAACAACATAAATAGAAATATAAATTATCGAACTTTGAATTCCCTCGTTTGATGCTGTGGCTAAACCAGCTAATGTGTAACCAATGTGGCCTATAGAACTGTAAGCAATTAGTCTTTTAATATTAGTTTGGCCTATAGCAGCAACTGCTCCAAAAACCATAGAAGCTATAGATAAGAAAACTATTATCATTTGCCATTGATCAATTAAATTTAAAAAAGGAACATATAAAAATCTAATAAATACAGTCAAAGCAGCTACCTTTGGTACTATTGTAAAAAACAAAGTTACAGTTGTTGGAGATCCTTCATAAACATCAGGTGCCCACATATGGAATGGAACTGCAGAAATTTTAAAAGCTAAACCAACTAATATAAAGACAATCCCAAAAGTTAAAACATATTCCTCAGAATTTAGTTGATTTGATATTATATCAAAATTGGTAGAACCTGAAAAACCATAAACTAAAGAACATCCATATAATAATAATCCTGATGATAATGCACTTAAAACAAAATATTTCAAACCAGCTTCTGATGATTTTAATTGATCCCTGTTATATGTTGCTAAAACATAAAGAGCTAATGACTGCAATTCTAAGCCCATATAAAAAACAATTAAATCATTTGAGCTAATCATTACCATCATGCCAAGAATTGAACTCAAAATAAGCACTGGGTATTCTATATTATATATTTTAAATGTTTTTAAATAAGTTGAAGAAATAACTAAAACCAAAAAACCTCCAGTTAAAGTTATAATTTTCATTAGTGAAGACATACTGTCAATCACAACACTTTGATTAAACAAAGTTTCTCTGGTTACAGAGAAAGTTTCATTTATTGTTATTATTGCTGTAATTAAAATTGCAAATAAAGATAAATTGAAAGTAATTTTTGAACTATTTTTTTTAAATACACCTAAAACAAGTAAAAACATTATTGAAAGTGAAATAAATATTTCAGGTAATATTAAATTTAAATTCTCCATATTATTTACTAGCTATATTTGTGTTATGCATATTAATTAAATCAGTAACAGAAACTTCAATGGTATTTATTAAAGGATCAGGATAAAAACCAAAAAATAAGATTGGTGCAGCTAAACAAGATAAAATAAAATATTCAGATCTATTTAAATCTAACATTTTTTTAAGATCTTCATTAATTAATTTTCCAAATACAACTCTTTTATAAAGCCACAACATGTATGCAGCTCCTAAAATTACTCCAATACTTGCTATAACAGCTACTAAAAAATTATCCTTGAAAGCTCCCATTAAAATTAAAAACTCACCAATAAAACCACTGGTTCCAGGTAAACCAAGTGATGCTAAAGCAAATAACATAAACAATATTGAATATTTTGGAATTACAGAAACTAGTCCACCATATGTACTTATCAATCTAGAATGCATTCTGTCATAAACTACTCCAACAGTTAAAAATAATGCTGCCGAAACTAAGCCATGGCTTATCATTTGAATTATACTTCCTTCAATTCCTTGTTGTTGCAAAGTGAATATACCCAAAGTTACAAAGCCCATATGCGCAACTGAAGAATAAGCAATCAACTTTTTCATATCTTCCTGCATTAAAGCTATCAGTGAAGTAAATATGATTGCTATAACACTCAATGTGTAAATTAATGGTGTAAATACCTCTGATGCAACTGGAAAAAGACCTAAAGAAAATCTTATAAAACCATATCCAGCCATCTTTAACAAAATTGCGGCTAGTAATACAGATCCTGCTGTAGGAGCCTCAACGTGTGCATCAGGCAGCCATGTATGAACTGGCCACATAGGTGTTTTAACTGCAAATGAACTAAAAAATGCTAACCACAAAAGATTTTGATATTTAACATCTATACCAATTTCATATAGTTGAACCACGTCGGTTGTTCCCGTAATCCAATAAATTGAAATTATTGCAACTAACATTAAAACAGAACCTAACAGTGTGTATAAAAAGAATTTGAACGCTGAATAAACTCTTCTTTCACCTCCCCAAATACCAATAATTAAAAACATTGGGATTAAGCCAGCTTCAAAAAATAAATAAAATACAACTAAATCAAGTGCACAGAAGACACCTATCATGAAACTTTCCATGATTAGAATTGCAATTAAAAAATCTCTTAATCTATTTTTGACTGAATTATTTACAGATATAATACAAATGGGAGTTATAAATGTAGTTAAAATAATAAATAAAATTGAAATACCATCAACTCCAACTTTATAATTAATAAATCCTTCAATCCATACTCTATCTTCTACAAATTGAAAACTAGATGTTGATTGGTCAAAAGAAATCCACAGATAAATCGAAATTAAAAAATTTACTACAGTTGTAAATAAAGCAACATATTTAGCAGTTAAATTATTTCCTTCTTTATCTTTAGTAAAAAATAGAAATAAAGCACCAACTATTGGCAATAATATTAAAGATGAAAGAATAGGAAAATTCATTATTTAACTATTAAAAAGGTTAGTAAAGCAGAGAAACCTAACAACATGACAAAAGCATATTGATAGATAAAACCACTTTGAAATTTAGTTGCTTTTATTGAACATTTTTTTATAAAAGAAGAAATTCCATCAGGACCAAAACCATCAATTATGGTTCCATCACAAAATTTCCATAAAAATAAACCTAGTTTTTTTGAAGATTTAATAAACAACACATCATATAACTCATCAAAGTACCATTTATTTACTAAAAAATTATACAAAGGTTTGTTAATTGAAGCTATTGTGTAAGGTAATTCTTTGTTCTTAACAAATAAGTAATAAGCAATTGGAATAGATAATAAAACCAAACACGGTGTTAAAAGCAAAAACCATAAAGGTGGGTGCTCAGTACTCAAAGGCTCTAAAAACTTAATAGACTCTGCCCAGAATAAATTCTCACCATGGCCAATAAATAGCCCTTTAAATAAAAAACCAGCAAATACTGCTCCTATTGAAAGAATAAATAATGGAACAAGCATAACTAATGGAGACTCGTGTGTTTCCTCTATCTTGATCTCTTTGTTATTGTACTCACCATGGAAAGTTTTAAATATCAATCTCCATGAATAAATAGATGTTAAAAATGCTGTAATTATTCCAATTCCAGCTGCATAATAACCAGTAGTATTACCTTTTAAATACGCAAATTCTATAATTGCATCTTTTGAATAAAATCCTGATAAAAATGGAAAACCTGTCAAAGCAAGCGTTCCTATTATCATTAAAGCATAAGTATATGGTAACTTTTTCCATACACCTCCCATATTATTTATATTTTGCTCATCTTTAAATGCATGAATTACTGAACCAGATCCTAAAAATAATAAAGCTTTAAAAAATGCGTGAGTAAATAAGTGAAACATAGCAACATTGTATGCACCTACTCCAGCTGCAAAAAACATATAACCAAGTTGGCTACATGTAGAGTAAGCAATAATTTTTTTTATATCTGTTTGAACTAGAGCAACAGTTGCTGCAAAAAATGCAGTACTCATACCAACGATAGTTATAAAATTTAATATTAATGGTGAATATTCATATATTGAAGAGCATCTTACTACTAAAAAAACACCAGCTGTTACCATCGTTGCAGCATGAATTAATGCGGAAACAGGTGTTGGACCTTCCATAGCATCAGGTAACCATGTATGCAGTAATATCTGCGCAGATTTACCCATTGCTCCAATAAACAAAAGTAAACAAATTAAATCTATTGCTTTAACTTCAAAACCTAAAAAGGTTAAATTTTTATCTACAACTGTTGGAATTTGTTGAAAAACTTCTGAATAATTTACAGTTCCAAATAAATAAAATATTAAAAAAATTCCTAAAGCAAATCCAAAGTCACCTACTCTGTTTACAACAAATGCTTTTATTGCTGCAGCGTTTGCACTTTCTTTTTTAAACCAAAAGCCAATTAAGAAATAAGAACAAAGACCAACACCTTCCCAGCCAAAAAATAGTTGAATAAAATTATCTGATGTTACAAGCATCAACATTGCAAATGTGAATAATGATAAATAAGCCATAAATCTTGGTTTATGAGGATCATGAGACATGTAACCAATTGAATAGATGTGTACTAAGGCAGATACGGATGTTACAACTACTAACATCACTGCTGATAAAGGATCAATAAACATCGACCAATTTACATCAAGTGAACCTGAACTTATCCAGGTGGCTATAACAATATTTTCTTCGTATTGGTTTGCGATTACTTGATAAAGAACATAAATTGATAAGATTGCAGAAATTGAAACTAGAACACTTGTTACTATTTCAGAATTTCTATCACCGATATATCTGCCAAAAAAACCTGATATAATTGAAGCAATAAGTGGAAGGAATATAATTGATAGTTCCATGGTTATCCTTTTAACTTATCTATTTCTTCAACTCGTATTGTTCCTGAGTTTCTGAAATATACAACAATGATTGCTAATCCTATGGCCGCTTCTGCTGCTGCAACAGTGAGAATAAATAAAGTAAAGACTTGTCCTGCCAAATCTCCCAAATAAATAGAAAAAGCAACTAAGTTGATATTTACTGCAAGTAATATCAGTTCAATACTCATTAATATAACAATTATGTTCTTTCTATTAAGAAAAATACCAATTACTCCAATTGAGAAAATAACAGCACCTAAAGTCAAATAATGTCCTAAACCTATATCAATCATCTATTTTAACTCCCTTGTTACTCTGAACTTCTAACACCTCAACACCTTCTACTCTTTCTCTAGATATTTGTTTGATATAACTTTGTCTTTTGACTCCAGATCTTTGTCTAAAAGTTAATACTATGGCTCCAATCATGGCTACGAGTAGGATCATTCCACTTATTTGAAAAACATGAATATAATCAGTGTATAAAATTTGGCCCAATGAATGAGTGTTGCTTACACTTGTATTAACAAGTGAATTGTTAATATCAAAAATTTCAGGTTTGTATTTCCAGCCACCTATCACAATTATAATTTCAAAGAAAATTAATGTGCTTATAATTAAACCAACTGGAATGTGTTTAGAGGTTGATTGACCTGCAAACCATTGATTTTTTTGTTGAGCTACGTTTAACATCATAACAACAAACAAAAATAAAACTGCTACAGCACCAACATAAACAATTAACATTATCATTCCCAAAAATTCAGCACCAATCATTATGAAAAGACAAGAGATACTTATGAAATCAAGAATTAAGAAAAATACCGAGTGAACAGTATTTTTAGAAGCTGTTACCATTATAGCTGAAACGACAGCAATTATAGAAAATGTATAAAAAAAAATAGCGTGTGCAATCATTTTTATCTATGGATATTGTCAGCTTTAATATTAGCCTCCAAAACATTCTCCCATCTATCACCATTATCTAATAACTTTTCTTTAGTGTAATAAAGTTCTTCTCTTGTTTCCGTTGAAAACTCAAAATTTGGACCTTGTACTATTGCATCTACTGGGCAAGATTCTTCACATAAACCGCAATAAATACACTTCATCATATCAATATCGTAACGTGTTGTTTTTCTACTTCCATCTTCTCTTTCAGCTGACTCGATTGTTATTGCCTGTGCTGGGCAAACTGCTTCACATAATTTACAAGCAATACATCTTTCTTCTCCGTTTGGATATCTTCTCAAAGCATGCTCACCTCTAAAACGGGGACTAATTTTACCTTTTTCAAATGGGTAATTAATTGTTTTTTTTGATTTAAATAATTCTTTTATAGCAATTAACAAACCACCAATGAAGTCTGTCATCAATATAGTTTTAAAAAATCTTGATATCTTCATTATTAATTCACAGGTAAAAGGTTAAAATAAAACAAATAGCTAGCTGTTAATACCACCCAAATTAAAGAAAGAGGAAGAAAAACTTTCCAACCAAGTCTCATTAATTGGTCATATCTATATCTAGGTACTATCGCCTTAACTAAAGCAAAAAGAATGAATAAAAGAAGAATTTTTAATATTAACCATATTGCACCTGGCACTAACGTAAATGGATAAACATCAATTGGTGACATCCAGCCACCTAAAAATAATATTGCTCCCATTGCACACATCAATAAAATATTTGCATATTCACCTAACCAAAACATTGCATACATCATTCCTGAATATTCTGTTTGATAACCAGCAACCAACTCTGCTTCTGCTTCCGGTAAATCAAAAGGTGGTCTGTTGGTTTCAGCTAAAGCGGAAATAAAGAATATTACAAACATTGGAAATAATGGGATTACAAACCACATTTTTTGTTGAGCAATAACGATGTCGTTTAAATTTAATGAACCAACACAAAGTAAAACATTGATAATTATTACCCCAATTGAAACCTCATAGGACACCATTTGAGCTGCAGAACGAATTGCTCCTAGAAAAGGATATTTAGAATTGGATGCCCAGCCTCCCATTATTATTCCATAAACACCAAGTGAAGAAACAGCAAATAAGTAAAGAATTCCAACATTGATATCGGCTAAAACCTGAGTTGCGCTAAATGGAATTACAGCCCATGCTATCAAAGCTAAAGTCATCGTGACTATAGGAGCTAGTATAAAAATTACTTTATTTGAGCTAGATGGAATAATGATTTCTTTGAATATATATTTTAAAGCATCTGCTAAAGATTGTAATAAGCCAAAAGGACCAACGACGTTAGGTCCTTGTCTTTTTTGAACAAAGGCCCATACTCTTCTATCTAGCCAAACTATCATCGCTACGGAAACTAGAACAGGAACTAGTAAAAACAAAATCTTATAAACTTCTTGAAAAACTATACTCAAGTATTCCATATCAACCTTCTGTACCTGTTGATTTTAGATTTAATTTTGAGTTATTGCATTCAATCATTGTTTTTGATGATCTAGCAATAACATTTGAAAAATAATAATCTTTAACTTTAATTGTTAAATTTTCATTTTGAAATTCATAATTAGAATTATTACTTTCATTTACTTGTTTTTCCTTTTGTAAATTTAAATAATTAAACATGCTGCTTTCTAATTCATCTTTGTCGTTAAATAATTTTCTATTATTCATAAATTCAGCTAGTTCATTAATTATTTGCCAATCTTCTTTTGCCTCACCTGGTGGATAAGATGCTTTGAAGGCTTTTTGAATTTTTCCTTCTAAATTAGTGAAATATCCGTCTTGTTCAGTATAAGCAGCGCCTGGTAAAATAATATCTGCAGACTCAGCACCTTTATCACCATGACTACCTTGGTAAATTATAAATTCATCTTTTTTATCAAATTCTATATTGTCTTGACCTATAAGATAAACAATATCAAATTTATGTTCTTTTAAATCACTTATTAAGTTATTTTCATTATTAATTATTCCAAGATCAATATTTCCTACAGTTGCTGCATCAGTTGACAAAATATTTAAAGAGTTCCATTCATCTGAAATTTTATTATTTTTTGATAAAAATTCTTTTGTTTTATTAAACAAAAATTCTGAAGATTTTAATCTAAGTAGAGACTCACCAATAATGATTATTGGTTTTTTTGAATTTAAAATTTCTTTAGATACGTCATGATTTCCTTCAAGAATATTATTTAAAGTTTGTGTTTGACCATCTAAACTTTGATAAGGATAAGTTAAATCACCAACATCATTTAGTGAAATAATTTTTGTATTATTGTTTAAGTAAGCTTTTCTAATTCTAGCATTTAAAATAGTTGCTTCATATCTTGGGTTTGCACCTACTATCAAAATTAAATCTGCTTCTTCAATGCCATTTATTGAAGAATTGAATAAATAGTTTTCTCTTTTTGAAGTATTTATAAATCTGTTATCAGATCTTGTGTCGTAATTTTTAGTATCAATTGTTCGATCAAAAAATTCTTTAAAGATATAACTGGTCTCCATATTAGTTAAATCCCCAACAAAACCACATATTTTTTCTTTTGATGTGTTTTCAAATTTAGATTTAATTATTTTATACACTTCATCCCATGAAGCCTTTTCAAATTTGCCGTTGTATTTGATAAATGGAGTATCTAATCTTTGATGTAGAAGACCATCACAAGCATATCTTGTTTTGTCTGAGATCCATTCCTCATTGATATCTTCATTAATAATCGGAAGTACTCTTTTGACTTCCCAATCATATGTATCTACTCTTACATTTGATCCAATTGCATCCATTACATCAATTGTTTCTGTTTTCTTTAGTTCCCATGGTCTAGCTTCAAATACATAAGGTTTTGATGTTAGGGCTCCTACAGGACATAAATCTACAACGTTTGCAGACAATTCAGATTGCATTGATTGCTCTAGGTAAGTTGTAATTTGCATATCTTCACCTCTTCCAATAGCACCAAGCTCTGGAACTCCAGCAACTTCCGTTGCAAATCTCACGCATCTCGTACAGTGAATACATCTTGTCATTTGAGTTTTAATCAATGGTCCCATATTTTTTTCAGGAACTGCTCTTTTGTTTTCTTTAAATCTTGATTTGTCTACTCCATAATACATTGATTGATCTTGAAGATCGCATTCACCACCTTGATCACATACTGGACAATCTAAGGGATGATTAGCTAATAAAAATTCCATCACTCCCTTACGAGCTTTTTCTACTAAAGCAGTATTTGTTTTAATATTCATACCTTCAGAAGCTGGCATAGCACATGAAGCAATTGGTTTAGGAGATTTTTCCATTTCAACTAAACACATTCTACAATTACCTGCTATCGATAATTTTTCATGGTAACAAAATCTTGGAATTTCTACTCCAGCTTTTTCACAAGCTTGAAGAACAGTTAAACCTTCTTCAACTTCAACTTCGATTTCATTTACTTTTAATTTAAGCATTTTTTTTATCCAATAAATGTTGATCAACTAAATATGGAATATTATTTTTCTTTTGAACAATAGGATCCAAATTGTTTCTTTTCTCAATTTCTTTTTTAAAATGTCTAAGCAATCCTTGAACTGGCCATGATGAACCTTCTCCAAAAGCACAAATAGTATGTCCTGCAATTTGATTTGTAACATCACCTAACATATCTACTTCATCCTTCGTTGCATCCCCTTTTGCCATTCTCTCAAGCATTCTCCACATCCAACCAGAACCTTCTCTACAAGGTGTACATTGGCCACAACTCTCATGTTTGTAAAATCTTGCAATCCTAGCCATACATTTAATTATGTCCTGATCTTTGTTAATAACCACAATACCTGCTGTACCAAGTCCGCTTTTTTCTTCAACACAAGCATCAAAGTCCATTTTTAAAGTTTCACATCTTTCTTTCGGTATTAATGGCATTGAAGAACCTCCAGGTATTACAGCTTGTAAATTTTCCCATCCACCAATTACACCACCAGCATGAACTTCTATTAATTCTTTTAAAGGAATACTCATTTCTTCTTCTACATTACAAGGATTGTTTACATTTCCAGAAATACAAAAAATTTTGGTTCCAGTATTTTTTTCTCTTCCTAAAGAAGCAAACCATTTAGCTCCTCTTCTCAAAATAGTTGGAACCACTGCAATTGTTTCAACATTATTAATTATTGTAGGACATCCATATAGACCTATCAAAGCTGGGAAAGGTGGTTTTAATCTAGGTTGGCCTTTTTTGCCTTCTAAACTTTCAAGCAGTGCAGTCTCTTCACCACAAATATATGCACCAGCTCCGTAATGAATATAAATATCTAAATCCCATCCTGTACCAGCTGCATTTTTACCTAATAGTTTTTTTTCATAAGCTTCATCAATTGCTGCTTGAAGTTTTTGACCATCAACAAAATATTCACCTCTTATATAAATGTAACAGACATGTGCTTGAACTGCATAAGATGCAATCAAACAACCTTCTATTAACTTGTGAGGTTCAAATCTTAAAATATCTCTATCTTTACAAGTTCCTGGTTCAGACTCATCGCCATTAATAACTAGGTAATGTGGTCTAGATCCAACTTCTTTTGGCGCAAATGACCATTTTAAACCAGTTGGAAATCCTGCTCCACCTCGACCCCTTAATTGAGATTCTTTAATTTCATTAATTATCCAATCTCTTCCTTTGTCAGTAATTTCTTTTGTATTTACCCAATCACCTCTCTCTTGTGACGAAGTTACATCTGAGCCTTTATCATTATATAAATTTTGAAAAATTCTATCTTGATCTTTAAGCATTTTTTAAATCCATTAAAGTTTTCCTGTTATTTTCTGGTTCATTATTTACTCTTCCTCTATATGAACCAGGTTTTGGAGTTTCTCCATTTAAAATTTTATCTAAAATATCTAAAGTTTTTTGTTTATCTAAATCTTCATAATAGTCATCATTAATTTGCATCATTGGAGCATTGACACATGCACCCAAACATTCAACTTCCATCCAAGAACAGCTTTTATCATTTGATAATTCACATTCGTTTTCAGAAATTTTTTCTTTACAGGCCTCAACTAATTGATTTGCACCTCTTATCATACATGGTGTTGTGGTGCATACTTGAACAAAGTATTTGCCGACAGGAGCTAAATTATACATTGTATAAAAAGTAGCTACTTCATAAACTTTAATATACGGCATATCTAAAAACTTAGCGATGTACTTCATTGCAGCTAATGGTATCCAGTTATTATTTTGTTTTTGAGCAATATAAAGTAAGGCCATTACAGCACTTTGTTGTTTACCTTTAGGATATTTTGCAACGATAACATTTGCTGCTTCTAATGATGAAGCGTTAAATTCAAAACTTTCAGGCTGATCTTTTGCTGGTCTTCTTAAACTCATCTATCTACCTCACCAAAAACAATATCTAAAGAACCTAATACCGCAGGAACATCAGCTAACATATGACCTTTAATTAGATAATCCATTGATTGTAAATGTGAAAAACCTGGTGCTCTTATTTTGCATTTGTAAGGTTTACTTGATCCATCTGATATTAAATAAACACCAAATTCTCCTTTTGGTGCCTCAACAGCTGTATAAATTTCATCTTTTGGAACTCTATATCCCTCTGTGAAAAGTTTAAAATGATGTATTAAGGCTTCCATTGATTGTTTAATTTCTGCCTTAGGTGGAGGGCTAATCTTGCCATCTAATGATTTAATAGGACCCTTTTCCATTTTAGCTAAACATTGTTTGATAATTGAAACACTTTCTTTCATTTCTTCAATTCTGCATAAATATCTATCGTAACAATCACCATTTTTTCCAACTGGAATTTTAAAATCTAAACTTTCATAGCAGTCATAAGGTTGAGATTTTCTTAAATCCCATGGAACACCTGAACCTCTAATCATAACTCCTGAAAAAGAATAATCTAAAGCATCTTCTTTTGTGACTACTCCTATATCGACATTTCGTTGTTTAAAAATTCTATTGTCAGTTAACAAGCTTTCTAAATCGTTAATTATTTTTGGAAAAGTTTCACAAAATTTTGCAATATCTTCTTCTAAACCTTTTGGCAAATCTTGATGAACACCTCCTGCTCTAAAATAATTTGCATGAAGTCTTGATCCTGAAGCTCTTTCGTAAAATGTCATTAGAGTTTCCCTTTCCTCAAAACCCCAAAGAGAAGGGGTTAATGCTCCAACATCAAGAGCTTGAGTTGTAACATTTAAAATATGACTTAAGATTCTTCCAATTTCGCAAAATATAACTCTTATATATTGCGCTCTAATTGGTACATCTATTTGAAGTATTTTTTCGATAGCTAGTGCGAAAGCATGTTCCTGATTCATTGGAGCGACATAATCTAATCGATCAAAATAAGGAACTGCCTGCATATAAGTTTTGTTTTCTATGAGTTTTTCTGTTCCTCTATGAAGTAAACCGATGTGAGGATCCGCCTTCTCTACCACTTCTCCATCAAGCTCTAGAATTAATCTAAGAACACCATGAGCCGCAGGATGCTGAGGGCCAAAATTTAAATTTAAATTTTTAATTTTTTTTGTCATTATTCTCAATTTCTTCTTTAATGTATCTTGTTCCTTCCCAAGGACTTTCGTAATCGAAATTTCTATAATTTTGTTCAAGCTTTACTGGTTCGCTAATCACTTTTTTTTGATCTTCGCTATATCTAACTTCTGAATGACCTGTTAATGGAAAATCTTTTCTTAATGGGTGGCCTTCAAATCCATAATCAGTTAGTATTCTTCTTAGATCTGGGTGATCCTTGAAAGATACCCCATACATATCAAAAACCTCTCTCTCCATCCAGTTTGCTGATGGAAAAATGCTAGTTAATGACGGAATAACTTCATTTTCAGCAATTAAATATTTTACAATCAATCTTTGATTAAATTCATGACTTAAAAACAAGTATACTACTTCAAACCTTTGATTTTGTTCTGGGTAATCAACAACTGTTATATCTATTAGTTGTCTAAATTTGGTATCTTGATTTGTTTTTAAAAAAATAGCGACATCAATAATGTCTTCCTTATCTGTTTCAATATAAATTTGGTTATGTTTAACTTCTGTATTGTTAATTTTGGTAGTTAACTCAGAATTAATTTTTTTTTCTAGATCTTCTAAACTTTTCATAACTATCTAATAAAAGATCCTTTTTTTCTAATTTTTTTTTGTAGTTGTAGTATTCCATATAACAGTGCCTCTGCTGATGGAGGACATCCTGGCACATAAACATCTACTGGAACAATTCTATCACAACCTCTAACAACAGAATATGAATAATGATAATATCCACCACCATTTGCGCAACTACCCATTGAAATCACATATCTTGGTTCAGGCATCTGGTCGTAAACTTTTCTTAAAGCTGGCGCCATTTTATTTGTTAAAGTTCCTGCAACTATCATAACATCTGATTGTCTAGGGGAACCCCTTGGAGCTGCTCCAAATCTTTCTAAATCATATCTCGGCATAGCTGTTTGCATCATTTCCACAGCACAACAAGCTAATCCAAAAGTCATCCAATGTAGTGATCCTGATCTTGACCAGTTAATTAAATTATCAAGTGATGTAGTTATAAAACCATTCTTACTAAAATCTTCTGCAAGTTGTTTAAATTCCTCAGGAACTTGATCTATTTTATTATTCATAGTGGTTTATAATTTTTATTCCCAGTCTAAAGCACCTTTTTTCCATTCATAAATAAAACCTATTGTAAGTATGAACAAAAAAATCATCATTGATGAAAAACCTAATAATCCAATATTTCCAAGAGATATTGCCCATGGAAATAAAAATGCTATCTCTAAATCAAAAATAATAAATAGAATTGCAACTAAATAAAATCTCACATCAAATTCCATTCTTGAGTCCTCGAAAGGTTCAAAACCACACTCGTAGGCTGAAAGTTTTTCAGGGTCTGGTTTTTTTGGTGAAAGAATAAAGTTTATAACCACAAATGCACAGCTTAATCCTAAAGCTAAAACTAAAAATATTATTATTGGTAGGTAATCTTTTAAAAAATCAGATAACATGGAAATCTATATATCAGTTTTTATCTGTTGTTGAAGGGTTGATACGTCACATTTTCATTAATATTAACAATAAAAAATAGGAAAAAGTGGCGGGAGTGAAGGGACTCGAACCCTCGACCTATCGCGTGACAGGCGATCGCTCTAACCAACTGAGCTACACCCCCACTTATTGTTTTTGGTGGGCAGTAAAGGACTCGAACCTTTGACCCCCTCGGTGTAAACGAGATGCTCTACCAACTGAGCTAACCGCCCTAAAACCAAATAACGCAAGTAATTACAATATAAATTTTAATAAAGCAATAAATGTTTAATCATTTTATTAGTTAAAATTAATGTATTTTCTTATATTTGTTTATTACACAATAAAGTAAGGCAAGCACAGATAGCAAAAACGAAAATTTAAGCATTAAAACAATAATATAATTTTCATAACTTTTAAAAATCCATGAAATTAAAAAAACAAAAATGCTAAAAAGATATAAATGAAAAAATATTATATTTTTTCTAATATAAAAAATTCTAATAAAAAATAATAATATCTCTTTTGTAAGAATCAAGAAACATATTAATAAAATACTATCTTTTGAAATTAGAAAAAATAATAAAAAAATAAAAGGTAAAATGATTATACTTTCAAATATAGAATTTTTTTTAGTAATTTCATTAGCCTCATAAAGTGAAATGATTATATGTGACTGACAAGCTATAAATGTTAAAGCTAAAAAAATATTAAATAATTTGTAAAAATTATAATTAAAACTTTCTTTAAGCCACCATCTCAAAAGATCATCAAAATAAATATCAAATAATGTTATAAAAATTGAAAAAGGAATATAGAACAAAAATAAATGTAAATTTAAAACTTTATTTCTATTTAAATTACTCTTTTGACTAGCCAGTTTAGGCAACATTACTGATGTAATTGCATTAGAAAAAATTGATAATTTTGATGCTATCTGCTGAGCTACTGTATAATTAATAAAAATAATTGGATTTAAAAATAATTTAATTAAATATTTATCTAAATAATCAAATATTTGATTATACATATTTGATAAGGTCATCCATAAAGACTGATTTTTGAAACTGAAAATAATTTTTTTATTTATTGTGTAATTTTTGAACAAATAAACTGTAATAGGTAAAAAAATTAATAATAATGAAATTATTTTTAAAATTATTGAAACAGAAAATAAATCTATTTTTTTTGAATTAAATGAATAAAAATTAGATAAAATTAAAAAAGAAGGTCCAGAAATTGAAAAACCATAAAATAATAAATTTGTTAAAGCAACAATTTTGAATTTACCCAATCCTTTTGCTATGGACTCAATATTTATAAACAAAATTGAAATAATAAGCCCTATGAAAATTAAAAAAAAATTTATTTGATTTTCTTTATAGAAAATAAAGCTTAAAAAAAAAATTATTATAGAAGAAAATATAATTGCAATTACTAATGATAAATAAATCGCATTAGAAATAATTTCACTTTTAAGTTTAATATTCTTATTCTGTATTTTAATTGATGCAATTTTTCCAATATTAAAATTAAAGATTAAAGACAATGACATAAAAATATGAGAAATTAAAAATGAAGAATAATATTCAGGTGTTAAATATTTAAGATAAATTGGAAGTGACAAAAAAGTTAAAAGAATTGAAACCAAGCCTGGAGATGCGGAATAGAATATATTTTTTAGATTAATTTTTTTGCTCGAGTATCCCATTATTTAAATTCCATCTTTCTTGATTAGATTTATTATATGTTTCTGTCTTCAAGTTGTATAAATTTAACCAATCAGAATATTGTAAGGATTGATTAAATTCAGATGTGTAATTGCATATAAACCTTTGCTCGTATTTCCAGTGATACTTATACCAAAACATATCGATAGAGCTTGTGTCAAAGATACAAAAAAGTTCTCCACATCTTTTCCACCAATCATCTAAAGACCAATCAAGTTCATAATTTAGATTTGATAAATACCTTGCACATAAGAATATTTCATTTATTACCGCAGTATTTTTTACTATTGGGTTTTCTAAATCGACATTTAACTTTTTTAAACTATTTTCGTATTTTTCATTTTTAAAATAATTATATAATTCCTTGGTTTCAGAAAACAAACATATATCAGTCAATCCATAAACTCTATAAAGTCTACTATCAATTGATGAGGCAAGGATTCTATTTGAAATTAAATTATTATTTTCAATTTTAAATGTCTGTAATAAAGATTTTAAAAAAATTATAGAATTTGGATTATAAATTCTGCAATCTGTTCGAGTTTTTAGTGAAAATTTATAATTATTTTTTAAAACAAATTCTAATGCCTTAAAAGTTGATAATATTTGTAAATTAACATTATAATTTGTTATTGGTTTTTTATTTTGAATTAAATGAAATTTATTTAAATTTTTAATATTATTTAAAAAATTTTTATTAACCTCATCTTCCCAAGTAGACAAAACCAGCAATGCCTCAGGAAAAATTTTTGAATAGATTTTAATTGTTTCTATAACGAAATTTTCATAATTTTTTATAGGTCCTTGGATTATAATTGCAGTATTTTCTGAGTTATTTTGAAATTTAATATTTTTAAAAGTATCCTTTTCTAATTTTGGTCTAAACGAATAAGATAAAAAAATATCATTGATTTTTTGATTATTATCAATTTTAACAATTTCTTTACCATGAACATTTTTATTAATATCTAAATTCTTTCTATCATTAAAAAATCTAAAAAATTTATTATTATCTCTTATAGATATTAGTTTGTTAGATAATAAAGGAAATTTTAATTTAAAAATTTTTTTTATATTTTTTAAAAACATTTATTTTAATATATACATATAATTATGATTTTAATATCTCATAGAGGAAATTTGAATGGAAAAAATGAAAAATTTGAAAATCACCCTGATTATATTCTCGATGCTAAAGATAAAGGTTTCGAAGTAGAAATTGATGTGTGGTTTAAAGAAAATAATTTTTACTTAGGTCACGATAAGGCTCAGTACAAAATTGATCAAAATTTTCTTGAGGATGAAAAGTTTTGGTGTCACGCAAAGTCCTCCGAAACGCTATATGAGCTTTCTAAAATAAACTGTCATTATTTTTGGCATGACACAGATGATTATACAATAACTAATAAAGGTTACATATGGATTTATCCAAACAAACCTTTGCTCAAAAATGGAATTTGCGTTTTACCAGAGAATGCAAATTATACTAATTTAGACTGCAAAGGGATTTGCTCGGATTTTATTCAGAAATACAAATAAATATGATTAAAGTTATTATTTTTGATCTTGATGGTGTTTTAGTTGATACAAAAGATATTCATTTTTTTTCATTAAACTACGCACTAAAAAAAAATAAATTTAAAGAGATATCTTATGAAGATCATCTTAAAATATTTGACGGATTACCAACTAAATCTAAAATTAAAATACTTTCTAAAAAAATTAAATTTACAAAAAAAAATATTATTAATATTCTAAACGATAAAAAAAAAATAACCTCTAAAATTTTAAAGGAAAAAATAAAGTACAATAAAGAAATAGAAAAAATTTTTTTAGCTTTATCTAAAAATTATAAAATCGTTGTTGCAACCAATGCAATTAAAGAAACCTTAAATATCTGTTTAAAAAAACTAAAAATAAAAAAATATATTGATTTTGAAATTACAAATGAGGATGTATTGAATCCTAAACCTTTTCCAGAAATTTATTTTAAAGTATTTATAAAATATGGAATTTTTCCTTATGAGTCCTTGGTGCTTGAAGACTCCTCGCATGGGCGGCAAGCTGCAATCAGCTCTGGCGCTAATTTAATGCCTATCAAAGATATAAAAGATGTTTCTTTAAAAAATATAAAAATTTATATAAAAAATAATTCAAAAAAAATGATTAATATAAGTAAACAATGGGAAGATAACAGATTGAATGTTCTTGTGCCAATGGCAGGTGCTGGAAAAAGATTTGCTGATGCAGGTTATACATTTCCAAAACCGTTAATTGAAATAGATACAAAACCAATGATACAGTGGGTTATCGAATGTTTAAATATTAAAGCTAATTTTATTTTTTTGATTCAAAAGGAACATCAAGAAAAATTTAATATTTCAAGTGTTCTTAAAATTCTTAAACCAAATTGTAAAATTATAGAAATCAATGAGTTAACTGAAGGTGCTGCATGCACGACCTTGCTTGCTGAAAATTATATAAATAATAATAATCCATTAATAATTGCTAATTCAGATCAATACATCAGATGGAATAGCTCGACTACTATGTATAATATTACTACAAAAAAATATGATGGTGCTATTTTAACTTTTAAATCGATTCATCCAAAATGGTCATATGTTAAAGAAGGTAAAAATAATTTGGTATCTGAGGTTGCAGAAAAAAAAGTAATATCTGATAAAGCAACAGTTGGAGTATATTATTGGAAACACGGGTCAGACTACATAAAATATGCAAAACAAATGATTAAAGAAAATATTAGAGTAAATAATGAATTTTATGTATGCCCTGTTTATAATCAGGCTATTTCAGATAAAAAGAAAATTAAAGCAATCGAAGTAAAGGAAATGATGGGTTTAGGAACACCCGAAGATTTAAATCAATTTCTCAAAAAAAATAATTTATAAAATTTATTAATTTAAATATTTTATTGAATACTAGCTTGTGATTTATCGTCTTTTTTTGATATATCAACTTCAACCCACTCTGTTGGCTTAAGTTCTTTAGTTAGAGCTATTTTAATAACCTGATCTGCATATTCAACTGGAGTGATCTTAATATCATCTATAATTTTCTTTGGCATATCTATTAGATCTTTTTCGTTTTCTTTAGGAATTAAAACTTCTTTTATTCCAGCTCTGTGTGCAGCTAACAATTTTTCTTTCAAACCACCAATTGGCAGTACTTGGCCTGTTAAAGTTACTTCACCAGTCATAGCAACATCTCTTCTAACTGGAATGTTCGTTATAGATGAAACAATAGATGTTACCATGCCAATACCAGCGGATGGACCATCTTTTGGTGTTGCTCCTTCAGGAACATGAATATGAAAATCTTTCTTTTCAAAAATAGGTGGTATAATTCCATACTCTAAACATTTTGACCTTACAAAAGATTTTGCAGCTTTAACTGACTCTTGCATTACATCACCTAATTTACCAGTGATTTGCATCCTTCCTTTTCCTGGCATTGTAACGGTCTCAATTTTTAAAATTTCCCCACCATACTCAGTCCAAGCAAGTCCAGTTACTATACCTACTCTATTCTCAGCTTCTAATTCTCCAAACTTAAACTTAGGAACACCTAGAAAATCAGATAAATTTTTATTATTTATTCCAACTTCTTTTTCTTCACCAGCTACAATTTTTTTAACAACCTTTCTTGCAAGTTTAGAAATTTCCCTTTCAAGATTTCTTACACCCGACTCTTTTGTATATCCTCTGATAACTTCTTTAATAATGTCATCATCTAGCTTCATCTCTTTTTCTTTTACACCGTTATCTTTGATTTGTTTTGGTAGTAAGTACTTATTAGCGATACTTATTTTTTCATCCTCAGTGTAACCTGCTAATCTAATTACTTCCATTCTATCTAATAAAGGAGGTAAAATATTTAAAGTATTGGCAGTCGTTACAAACATCACATCTGATAAATCATAATCAACTTCTAGATAATGATCGTTAAATGTTGTGTTCTGTTCAGGATCTAGAGCTTCTAATAATGCTGACGACGGATCACCCCTATAATCATTTCCAATTTTATCGATTTCATCTAATAAAATTAATGGATTTTTGGTCCCTGCTTTTTTCATCATCTGAATAATTTTACCTGGAAGAGATCCAATATAAGTTCTTCTGTGACCACGTATTTCTGCTTCATCTCGCATGCCACCAACAGACATTCTAACAAATTCTCGATTTGTTGCTTTTGCTATTGATTTTCCTAAAGATGTTTTTCCAACTCCTGGGGGGCCCACTAAACACAAAATTGGACCTTTTATTTTTTCCATTCTTTTTTGAACTGCTAAAAATTCAATAATTCTCTCTTTTACTTTTTCCAATCCAAAATGATCTTTATCAAGAATATTTAGGGCTTTGGCTAAATCTATGTCAACTTCACTTTTTTTATGCCAAGGAAGTTCTGTCATCCAATCTAAATAATTTCTCACAACTGTTGCTTCTGCAGACATTGGACTCATATTTTTTAATTTTTTTAATTCTTGCAAGCACTTTTTCTCAACCTCTTTTGGCATCTTGGCCTTTGTAATTGCTTTATTTAGACTGGTTGTTTCATCTTTACCGTCTTCTATTTCGCCCAGTTCTTTTTGAATAGCTTTTAGTTGTTCATTTAGATAATACTCTCTTTGAGTTTTTTCCATTTGGGTTTTAACTCTACCTCTTATTCTTTTTTCGACGCCGATAATACTCGTTTCATTTTCCATTATTTTAATAATGGCATTTAATCTTTTCTTTACATCCACAGTTTCAAAAATTTGTTGTTTTTCAGAAATCGTAGCGGTTATATGAGATGCAATATTATCAGCAATCTGAGAAGGGTCTTTTAATTGCTTGATTGTATTAATTGTTTCACTAGATATTTTTTTATTTATTGAGGTTAATTTTTCTAACCTTCTTAAAGCAGTAGCGGCTAAAGGAAATAAATCCTCATCTTTAGGCAAAATATCTTGATAATGGGCATAATCACAAGTTATGAATTTTTCGTTATCTTTAAAATCTAAAATTTTTACTCTCTTGATCCCTTCTACTAAAACTTTAACAGTTCCATCAGGTAATTTTAATAATTGTAAAATACTTCCTTCACAACCATACATAAAAACATCAGTTTTCTTTGGATCATCAATTTCTGAATTTTTTTGAGTAACAAGAATAATTTTTTTATCTTTTTTCATCACCTCATTTAAAGCTGAAATAGATTTATCCCTTCCTACAAACAAAGGGATCACCATGCTAGGAAAAACTACTATGTCTCTCAGTGGTAACAGTGGTAATGAAATTTTGACGTCCATAGAAGTAATATGGATATTATATTTTATAATGCAATAGGTATTTATTACTTATTAAGGATATTAAGCCGCTGTGGTCTTATTTGACTTGGATTTATTATCAACTTTAGCATGAACTAAAATTGGTTGTGACTGTCCTTTTGCTGCACCCGCATCAACAATAACTTCTTCAATATTATCTTGACTGGGAAGATCGTACATTGTTTTCAATAAAATATTTTCTAGAATTGATCTCAAACCTCTTGCTCCAGTTTTTTTGCTTATTGCTTTTTGCGCTATTTCTTTTAGAGCGTTGTCTTTAAATATTAGTTTAGCTCCATCTAACTTAAACAACTCTTGATATTGTTTTGTTAAAGAATTTTTTGGTTCTTGTAATATTTTAATTAAGGATTTTTCATCTAAGTCTTCAAGTGTTGCTATCATAGGAAGTCTGCCAATAAATTCTGGAATAAGTCCGAATTTCAATAAATCCTCAGGTTCTAAACCTTTCATCCATTCACCAGTTTTCTTATCTTGAGTATTTTTTACATCTGCACCAAAACCAATTGAAGTACCTTTGTCTCTTTGAGAAATTATTTTGTCAAGACCTGCAAACGCTCCACCACAAATAAACAAAATGTTTGTAGTATCTACTTGTAAAAATTCTTGTTGAGGGTGTTTTCTACCACCCTGGGGCGGAACACTCGCAACTGTTCCCTCCATTATTTTAAGGAGAGCTTGCTGAACACCTTCACCAGATACATCTCTTGTAATTGATGGGTTTTCAGATTTTCTACTTATTTTATCAACTTCATCAATATAAACTATTCCTCTTTGAGCTTTTTCAACATTATAGTCAGATGCTTGTAATAATTTTAAAATAATATTTTCTACATCCTCTCCAACATAACCTGCTTCAGTAAGTGTGGTTGCATCGGCCATTGTAAATGGAACGTCTAAAATTCTAGCAAGGGTTTGTGCAAGCAATGTTTTACCACAACCTGTGGGACCCACTAAAAGTATATTGGATTTAGATAGCTCAACATTTTTACTTGTTTTGCTTTCATAGTTTAATCTTTTGTAATGATTGTGTACTGCAACAGATAATACCTTTTTTGCATGAGCTTGACCAATTACATAATCATCTAATACTGAACAAATTTCTTTTGGAGATGGAAGGCCATCTTGATGTTTTACAAAAGTATCTTTGCTCTCTTCTTTTATAATGTCCATACATAACTCAACACATTCATCGCAGATGAAAACGGTTGGACCAGCAATCAACTTTCTTACTTCATGTTGACTCTTGCCACAGAAAGAACAGTAAAGAATATTTTTATTATTTGTTGTCATTTTAATTTTTATAACGAATCAATTTAATTACTTTATTATAGAAGACTCACACTAATCAAGATTCGATTAGTGATGACTCAATATATTGTGTATTAAGATCTTTTTTCCACTACTTCGTCAATAAGACCAAAAGATTGTGCGACATCTGCGGTCATAAAATTATCTCTTTCAAGAGCAGATTTTATTTCTTCAACACTTTTTCCAGTATGTTTTGAATAAATTTCGTTTAGCCTTTTCTTTAAAGACAAAACTTCATTAGCATGAATTTCAATATCAGTTGCCTGACCTTGAAAACCTGCAGATGGCTGGTGAACCATAATTCTTGAATTTGGTAATGAAAATCTTTTTCCTTTAGTTCCTGCAGCAAGCAAAAAAGAACCCATAGAAGCTGCTTGGCCAATACATAAAGTAGAAATGTCTGGCTTCACATATTGCATTGTATCATAGATACCAAGTCCTGCTGTAACCAAACCTCCAGGACTGTTGATGTATAAATAAATTTCTTTTTTTGGATCTTCAGCCTCTAAAAATAATAATTGAGCAGTAACTAGTGATGCAACGTTATCATTAATTTGACCTGTTAAAAAAATAATTCTTTCTTTTAATAATCTGGAATAAATATCATAAGCTCTTTCACCTTTACTTGATTGTTCAACAACCATTGGTACAAGATTGCTCATATATTCTGTTAATTTTGTAGTCATAAGTTGATTCGTTCTACTTATACAACTTGAGATTACTTTTTGCTAACTTTTTTTGTCTTTTTTACCGCTGGCTTTGATTTTGCCTTTTTAGTTGTAGGTTTTTTTTCTTTTGCAGATTTTGTGACTGTTTTTTTCTTAGTTTCTTTTTTTTCTTCTCCATGGCTATGATCGTGATCATGCTTGTGAGCTTCTTTTAAAATCTTTTCAGCTTCATCTTTTGAAATTTCTTTCTTATTTGCTTTACCTTTTTCTTTAATTAAATTTAAAATTTTTTCTTCATATACAGTTCCTCTTAAACTAGCTAATGCAGAAGGATTTTTTTGATAAAAATCCATAACCATTTTTTCTTGTCCAGGCATCATTCTTAGTTGTTTTTGTACTTCAGCCTGAACTTCTTGTTCTGTTACTTTAATTTGATTTTTCTCACCAAACTCATTTAAAATTAATCCAGTCTTAATTCTAGTTTTTGCCTTATCCACAAAATCTTTTTTATTTTTCTTAGCTTCTTCCTCAGACATACCTTGGGAAAGAATTTTCACCTCTTCTTCAATTAAATTTTCTGGCACCTCATCTACTTTAATTTTCTCAATTTCTTTCAAAATTTGATTTTTAGATAATTGATCTAAAGAATTTTTGTATTCGTCATTAATTTGTTTTGAAATTAATGTTTTCAAATCTTTTAAATCTTTTGCTCCTAAATTTTTTGCAAAATTATCATCAACTTTTACCTCTTCTGATTGTTTAACGCTTAAAATTTTACAATTAAATTTAGCTTTTTTATTTACTAATTCTTTTTCAGGGAAATTTTCTGGCAAAGTTGCTTCTACAATTTTTTCATCATCTTTTTTAACTCCAATCAATTGATCGTCGAAACCTTTTAAGAATAAATCTTTGCCCAAAGTTAGCTGGGTATTCTTTCCCTCACTTCCTTTAAAATCCTTACCATCAACAGTTGCTTTGTAATCTAAAGATACTAAATCACCTTTTTTAGCTTTTGTATCAGCGCTAACTTCTTTGAAATTTGGTTGATTTTTAGCTATTTCTTTTATTCTTTTATCTGTTTCACTCTCATCAATTTTAACAGTGTATTCGTCAAATTTAATATTTTCTAAAGATTTAATTTCTACTTTTGGTAGCTCTGTTACTGATAAAACATATTCTAAATCTTTGTCTTCACCGTAAGTCTTTAAATCAAGTTTAGGTTGACCAGCTGGTTTTATCTTTTTTTCTTCTAGTGCTTTAGTTGATGTTTCTTTTAAAACTTTATCTAAGACCTCTCCAAAAACTGCTTTACCAAATTGTCTTTTTAAAATTTCTTTTGGAACTTTACCTGGTCTAAATCCTTTAAGATTCACACTACCTTTGATCTCTTCATATTTTTCATCCATGTAAGAGTTCATTGTCTCTTTATCGATAAAAATTTTAAGATCTTTATTTAAACCTTTTTTATTTTCTACTGTAACTTTCATAATATTTTAATGGTAGGGCGAAAAGGACTCGAACCTTCACATGTTGCCATATTGGTTCCTAAGACCAACGCGTCTACCAATTCCGCCATCGCCCCACAAATTACGAGGTTTTATATATTATTGAAACTATTTGTCCAATGACAATTGTTAAAAAATTATCTATTTATCTAATAAAATTTATACTAATTTATAAAAAATGATTATTTCACCTTGCATAAGCATTTGTAAAACTGATCCATCAACAGGTTATTGTTATGGCTGTGGAAGAAGTAATGAGGAAAAAAGACTTTGGAAACTGGAAGAAACAACTGATGATTGGAAAAAAGAAAATATAATTGTAATTGAAAAAAGGCTTACTGGTTGGCAGCTTGAAAGTTTTAAAGAGTCATACTCTTACAAAATCAAGAATGGCATGTCACTTTTTAAGAAAAACTTAATCAAAGATTGATAAAATATGAGTAAAGTTAAAATTGTAAGTATTATCTATGCTATAGGGATAATTATAGGCGCTTTATTCTTTGATGTTTGGGGAGCAGATACCACCCCATTAAAAACATTGTCTGTATTTGCTTGGACTGTAATATTTATTATAGCTTTATTTTTTGTAGATAAGAATGAGAGAAAATAAGTTTTTAATATTTTTTTTATCATTTTTTTTTATATCCTTTAATTCTCAATCAGAAATAATTGTGTTGAGCAAATGTGATCATAAAGAGGACGGTTTTTTAAAAAATGAATATATTTTAAATCTTAATGAACTAATTATGACACGTAATTACGTTTATAATGAAAAAACTTATCAAAAATATAAGATCACTGATTTAAGCATTAAAAAGAAAAACTCCTATGTTAGAAATATTTATGAGGAAAATGGAAAAATACTCACATTAAAACATGGATATCCTCAGTTTTATACTCAAATTTTATTTGAAAAAGATAAACCAGAAATATTTGTTAAGGCTGTTTTGAATGATGTCGAAAGTTTATCTAAAATCTCTACTTGTAAAAAAATAGAGAAATTTGATCAAGAAAGTTAGTTTTTATTTTTTTTTTCTTCTTTGTTTTTGGTAATAAATTTTTTCTTAAGTTCAGATCTACTATTTGTAATATTTGAACGATGCTTTGCGTATGCTTGTTTTTGTGCTTGTCTCATTGCTCTTTTAGATGACATGATAATTTACTTTAATATTCAATTTCTAAAGTATCAATAACTTTTAAACTTTTATCCGAAACAACAATCTCTCCAGATGATGGTGCATAATTTAAAATTTCAGAAATCACTACATAATGTGTAACAAAAACTAAATTTTGATCTTTATCCCAAGTACTAAGAAATTTATCAAAATCAATTATTTGCTTTTTTCTATTATTAGCAAATTTTGTACTAAAAAATGAGTTTAGAAAATTTTTAGTTTCATATTTTTTAAAGGCAATAGATGCTGTTTCTTTACATCGACACCATTCACTAGAATAAACTTTTCCAATTGAAATTTTATTTTCCTTAAAAAAATTACCAATTTTTTGTGATTGAACTCTACCACTATCACTTAAATTTCTTTGAGTGGTGCAATCGTTAATATCGAAATTATCTGGATCGCCGCCACCAGGGGCATAAGCATGTCTTATGAAAATTAATTTTCCACCCTTTTGTAATTCATTAATTAATGTTTTATTTGAATCTGCTTTAACTGAGGGATTAATACATATAAATATTATGAGTAAATAATTTAAAATTTTCATTTATGAATATTAAAATAGATAGTTTAAATAAAACAATTCTTAAATGTAAAAAATGCCCTAGGCTTGTTAATTTTGTAAAAAAAATTTCAACAGAAAAAAGAAAACAAAATATAAATGAAACTTACTGGGGAAAACCGGTTACAGGTTTTGGCGAAATTGATGCAAAAATTTTAATAATTGGATTGGCCCCAGCAGCACATGGAGGCACACGAACAGGGAGAGCTTTCACAGGTGATAAATCTGGAGACTTTTTATTTAAATGTTTATTTAAAGCTAAAATTTCAAACCAACCAAATTCAGAAAATTTAAATGATGGTCTTAAATTAAAATCAACATATATAACTAATATTTTAAAATGTGTTCCTCCAGGAGACAAACCTAAAATAGAAGAGCTTTATAATTGTTCAAAATACTTTTATAGCGAGATTTATAATTTAAAAAAATTAAAAACTATTATTGCATTAGGAAAAGTGGCATTTGATAATTGTGTTAAATTTTATAAAAAAAAATACAATTTAAAAGAAAAGATAAAATTTATTCACGGAAAATCCTATTTACTTCCAGGAAATATTAAATTAATTGCCTGTTATCACCCTAGCCCTAGAAATGTAAATACTAAACTTGTATCTGAAAGAATGATTGTAGACTTATTTAAAAAAGTTAGAAAAATATCTATGAACTAGAAGTATAGGGTTTAAAGTCTAATAAGATTTCTTCTGGAATTTTTACTGGTTTGAATTTTTCATTTATAAATACTAGATGAATTTTAGCTTCTACGATTAATTCCTTATCTTTAAATATTGATTGATTCATTAAAAAAGAAGTTTTTGAAGTAGAGTCTACAAAAGATTTAATTTGTAAATCATCTTCTAAATATGCAGATTTTTTATATTCAATATTGCACGATTTAACAATTATAAGAGCACCAAAATCATTTTTTATTTTTGTATTGCTTAATCCAATAGTTGATAACGCTTCAGTTCTGGCTCTTTCTAAATATTTTAAATAGTTAGCATAGTACACGACTCCACCAGCATCCGTATCCTCATAATACACTTTAACATTATTAGTAAAGTTTTTATGCATAAATTAACAATATCAAATAAATAAAAATTTAATAGAAACTAAGATATAACATCTTAGATGAAAATTTATATAATTTGGTTAATCGGAGTAATTTTATGGAACTTTGGATTCCCAAATGCAATTCCAATAGCTGATGTTATCGCAGCTATTTTATTGTCGTTTTTAAGTATTGGATTAAAAAAGTATGTAAAATGATAATTAATCTGCGGAAAAATAAATATTCTGAAAATAAGAAATTGATTTCATTTTAGAATTATCAGTATCAGCCATTATAGCTAGGCCGTCTAGTTCATTCACATCTAGATCATGAAATTTTTTAAAATCTTCTTTAACATTGGCTTTTACCGTTACCCATTCATTTAAGTTGTCTTTAGTAGTTGCTAATACATTATCTATTGATTTTTTTGTATATGGGCTTGGCCAACTCTGGCCAACTGTACTATTGCTTGAAAAAACGTAATTAATTGCTCTATTTGAAAGTGGTGTTGCTCCTGTTTTTTTTACTGCAAAAACTCTAGCTGCAAAGTCATGACCTTTTTTTGAATTCTCATTAATACCTTGCAAATCTTTCTCAATTTTCCAGGTAATATTAATAAAAGGTGTTTTATTTAGATCGATTTTAACCTCTTTTCCAAGGCCAGAAGCAGCGTTATCAGCTACTGCTTTTAAAAAATTACCATTCTCATTTGATCCAACAGTATAAACTGTTTTGTTATCTGCTCCTCTCACTTTACGAACATCGAGTTCTGAAAGCTCTTGCTCTGTGAATTTAAAAATATTTATATTTTCAGCGAGTGCAGAGTTAAGAAAAATTAATGATGTAACAAAAATATAAAAAAATTTAAACATGATCTTCTTATAAATAAATTATTTATAAATTCAATATTCAGTCACAATTTAAACACTCTAAATTCAAGATTGATTGCTAAATGAATAATATGAAAATTATATTTGTTTTTTTTCTTTTGATTTATTGGTCGTTTATGATATCTGCACCGGTAGTATCTAAGGAGCTTAAAACAGGTGGATCAAGAGTTATTAACTCAAAAATAGACTTAATTTCTAAGGTAAAAGGATAATTTTAGGTGCAACACATGTGCCATCGTGTATTTGCTTAAAGGCATCTCCACCACTTTTTAATTCTCTAAACTCAATCCAATCTAGTGATCCAATATCTTTGTTTGCTAAAATCTTTAAAGTTTGTTCAAAATCTTTATTTGTATAGCAATAAGTGCCAATTACTGTCACTTCTTGTAAGGTCATTTTTCTAAAATTAAAAGTTCCAGCAGGCTGAGTTAAACCTATGTGTATGATAGTTCCGCCTGGTTTGACTACTTCGATTGCCTGTTGTCTTGAGATTTCTAGTCCAACCGTATCAAAAACTATATCAAAATTATTGCTAGCTATTTCCTTGTCATTTGGAGCTACATATTTTGCTTCCAAATATTTGGAGCATTCTTTTAGTCTTAATTTATTTGGGTCAGAAAGAATTATGTCTTTGTTGCCTTTAATTTTTGATAATATTAGTCCACATAACAAACCAATCGCTCCACCTCCTTGAATTAAAGTTTTACATTCAGACAAAGGTTTGCTTAATGCTTGTTCGCCCATTAATACTGCATGCAAAGAAACAGCGGTTGGCTCTGCTACTGGAGCCTCATTTTTATCTAGACCATCTGGAATTTCATAAATGTTTTGATCGGGTGTTGATACAAATTCCGCAAAAACACCTTGTCTTTCAATAGGTTTATTCATACCCAAAATAATTCTTTTTGGACAAAGATGCTCTCTTCCACTTGTGCAATATTCACATTTACCACAAGTGATTAAAGGATTTAAAACAACATCTTTTCCTTTGAATTTTCCATTCTGAACTTCTCCACTTACCTCATGTCCTAATATTAATGGAGGCACTCTTCTTTCATCGTGTCCATGATAAGCATGCATATCCGAACCACAAATTCCTGAAGCATGTATCTTTAAAATACTTTCTCCTGAAACCTCAATTGGATTTGGTTCGTCTCTATAAATTAATTCTTGGGTACCTGTGTATACTAGAGCTTTCATATTACTTTTTTGCTAATAAGTAATATGTTATCCAGGCAACAAATGCACCTATTATCCAAGCGTAGGATTGTAAAAACATTAAATTAGTGTTCCAAATTGTAGAAGCTGAAAAAATAAAACCTAATATTAAAGAATAAACACCTTTTATATGCCAACCACCTGAATAATAATAAGCGCTCTCTTTATCTATAGAATATAAATCTTTGTTACTTAATTCTTGATTTTTAATTAAATAATAGTCAGCTGCCATCACTCCAAATAAAGGACCAAAAAAAGCACCAAATGTATCAACAAACGATAAAATTCCTATTTGGCTCAATATAGTTAGCCAGAATATTGCAATCAACAAACCAAAAAAAGCAATTAAATAACTAGCGCTTTTTAAGCTTAATATTGAAGGAGCAAAATTTATTAGAGAGTATTGAGATGGAATGAAATTGGCAACTAAATTTGTAGAAGCTGAAGCAATTATAATAAAAAATAGAACGACAATTGTTATTTGTATATTGTCAAATTTTCCTACTATATCAGTTGGATTAGTAAAAATTCTGTCTATATCTGAAAATTTTTGATTAAGAAAAACATCGGAACCTGTCACAATAAAAACAGATAAAAAAGAAAAAATAATTAAATTCAAAATTAAGCTTAAGTTACCTTTTTTTAATTCTTGCTCATTTTTTACATATCTAGAAAAATCACCAAAACTAATTATTAAAATTGAAAAATAGGCAAATATTGTTCCAGCAACTGTAATCAAAGGAGCTAAATTATTAATTTCTAAAAAGTTATTAAGATTAAATATACTTGAAAAAGCTTCGGTAGTTATTTTTACATCACTTAATAAAACAACAAAGAAAAAAATAAGCATACCGGCATAGACTGTCACCGCAGAGAAATTAATTATTTTCTTATTGTACTGCATTCCAACAGTAAAAAACAAAGTCTGTAGAATAATTGTTATTACTATTGCAGACCAATCAATAATATTCATGCCAAAATAATAAAAAATAAATATTTCCTGCTGCAATAAAGAATTGTCTATAGAAAAAATTACTATTCTAATTAAGTAAACTAAAATTTTAGACAAAAAATAAGTTTGAATTCCAAATAAAAATATTCCAACTAAACTTCTGATTAACCCAAAAAATTTAGCACCATTAAATCCAAGTGAGGATCTAAGCAATACTGAAAATGGTAAACCAAATTTTTGGGAAGGTTTTCCAATAATATTTGAAAATAAATAAACAAAAAAAGATCCCAATATTATTCCAAAAAAAACTACAAATATATTTAAACTATACATTAAGTATAAAGAAGATATTAATGAAAAACCAATTACACTCTGTACATTTGCTCCCCAAAAACAAAATAGATCTTTCCAATTCCAAGTTTTATAATTTGGATTAACTGTGACTAAATCCCAATTAGAAAGAGAGTATTTTACTTTTGGCTGATTCACTAAATTTATTTTAAACTAATAAATTCTACTGTCCATATAAGAGAGTTGGTAACCATAGGGCAATCTGAGGAAATATAATTATTAAAATTAAACCTATTACTTGTAGAACCATAAATTGCATCATTCCGTAATAAATATCTTTTAAATCCCACTCTGGAACTACACCTTTTAAAAAATATGCTGATAATGCTACGGGTGGAGATAGCCAGGCGGTCTGGAGATTGACTGCAACTAGAATTGCAAACCAAGTTAAATTGAAACCTAATGCTTCAACCAAAGGTAAAATTATTGGTACAATGATCATCACAATTGGAACCCACTCTAATGGCCAGCCTAACAAAAATATTGCTACCATTACAATTGCTAGAATGAAATATTTGTTCATCTCTAACCCTAATAAAAATTCTGTTAACAAAGTAGGTGTTCCTAATCTCGCAAAGACAGCACCAAAAAAGTTTGAAGCAGCAACTAAAACCATAATTAAAGCTGTAATTTCTAAAGTTTTAACAAGTGCTTCTTGAAGCTTTGATAAAGTTAATTTTTTATATGCTAATGAAAGTAATAATGCTCCCATTGCACCACAACCAGCTGCTTCTGTTGGGGTTGCAAAGCCAAATAAAATACTCCCTAATGCAGCAAAAACTAGAGCTGCAGGAGGAACTAAACCTAAAAAGAACTCAATCCAAACCTCTTTCATGCTTGCTGATCTCATTTCTTCAGGAATTACAGGTCCTAACTTAGGATTAATCATACATCTAATCGTTGTGTAACCCGCGTATAAACCTGCTAAAAGAATTCCTGGAATAATAGCAGCTGCAAATAAGTCAATTACAGGTATCTCCATTATTGGACCCATTACAACAAGCATAATACTTGGTGGTATTAAAATTCCTAAAGTTCCTCCGGCAGTAATTGTACCTGCCGCAAGTCTTACATCATAGCCTGACCTATTCATTGATTTTGCAGCCATAATTCCAAGAATAGTAACTGATGCACCAACAATTCCCGTTGCTGCAGCAAAAATAACTGAAACAAATAAAACTGCATAATACAAAGAACCTCTTACTTTAGCTAACATCATTTGGAATGAAGAAAACAATCTTTCCATTAATCCTGCTTGTTCCATCATAATTCCCATAAAGACAAAGAGCGGGACAGCGGCGAGAGTTTGTTCGGTCATAACCATCGAGAACTGGAGGGTCATTAAATAAAAGACTAATTTTCCAAATCCCAAGTATCCAAAGACAAAGCCTAAGAATATCAAAGTAAATGAAATAGGAAATCCTACAAATATTGCAAAAAGCATTACACCAACTAAAATAAATCCTAAAATGGCTGGATCAATTAATTCTGCTATCATTTGTCTTCTCCTGGCCATTTTCCTTTTGTTGCGGCCCAATAACTTTTAAACAATTCTGAAATCCCTTGAATAAGTAAAAACACTATTCCTATCAATAAACAGGTTTTAATTGGCCACATATATGGCATCCAAGTTGTATCCATTCCTCTTTCGCCTCTTTGAATTGACTCACCTACATAACCAATCGTCATATAAAGAAACACTAATAAGCCTGGAAAATAAAATAAAATATATAACCAAAAATCAATAGTACCTTGATTCTTAGTTTTAAAATTTCTGTATAAAAAATCTGCTCTAATATGAACTCCTTTTGAAAGTGCATACCCAGCACCTAGCATAAAAAGTGCGCCATATAAAAATCTACTTATATCGTAAGCCCAAATTGTTGGGGAATGAAATAATTTTCTAGCAAAGACCTCATAAGTCATTGCAAGAATTAATGGCATTAATATCCAACAAACAACATTACCAACCCATTTGCTAAATTTATCGATATTTACAATTGAACTTGCCATCCATGACGGCATATCACTTGGCATTTTTCCAGAACCACCTCGCCTTTCGGCAATCATTTCATCTGATATATCTAGTTTACCTGGTTCTTCTGCCATAAAATTTTGTATAAAAAATTAGAGCGGACTATTAAGTCCGCTCTAAAATAAAGATTATTTAATGATTACTTTAATGTTGCTGCGTGAGCCATTCCTAGCTTAGCATTAGACATTTGAGCACCACTCCAGAAAGGAACCGCGATATCAGCAAATTCTTTCATAGAGTCCCAAACTTCAGCAAAGAATGCATTTTTAGCTGCGTTTGTTTCCAAACTTTTCTTAGCAGCCGCCATGTATTCAGTGAAGTAATCAGAAGGAGTATCTTCTAATTTTACACCATGAACTTCTGTAAGCTCTTTTAAAGCTTTTCCGTTTTCATAGATTCTGTAACTTAGAGATTTCGCTAGAGATGCATTTGCTGCAACTTCTAGAGACTTCTTCTCATGAGCACTCATAGCTTCATATGTTTTTCCAGTAATATAAAAGTCTGCATTTACGACTACTTGGTGTAAACCTTGTAGGTAGTAGTGCTTTAATACTTTTTGGAAACCAAACGTTAAGTCTGGTTTTGGACAACACCATTCAGCAGCATCAATAGTTCCTGCTTCTAAAGCTGGTAGAATATCTCCACCACCCATAGCAACAGATGCTATACCGATGTCTTTATAAGTTTGTCCTGGAATTCCTGGAGGAGTTCTGAATTTATATTTTCTAAAATCAGCCATATCTTTAATTGGTTTTGGAAACCAACCTAAAGCTTCAGGACCAACTGGTTGAATCATAAATCCTTTTATATCTCTTCCCATTTCTTTCCATAGTCTGTCGTATAGCTCTTTTCCTCCACCATACTGAAACCATGATAAGAATGCGATGTTGTCAATACCAACACCACCACCTGCTACTGGCGAACCAAATAACATAGCGGCAGGGTGATCACCTGACCAATAGTGTGTCCAAGCAAATCCACAGTCGATAAGTCCTTTATCAACAGCATCTAAAGTTTCTTTTACACCAACAACTGCTCCTGCAGGCATAATTTCAAACTTAAGAGATCCACCTGTCAAAGTTGTAACAGTGTCAGTAAAGTCTTTTAACATTTTAACTTCATCAGCCTTAGTGTTAAGAACTGTCTGACATTTTAGTGTTTTCGCAGCATTAGCATTCGAAATAAATCCAAATACCATTGCAACTGCAAATAACATTGAAATGATTTTTTTCATTTGTTTCCCTCTCTTTATTTTTAAAAATGAAACCTTGTCAAAGAATGAAATCTAAAACAAGTGCTAATATTGGATTATTTGGATATTTTTGTGTACAGAAATATAACAAATAAAAAAAATTTAATTTATAAGAGTTCTAATATGGACAATTTTGATTTTATAATTTTAGGTGCTGGATCAGCAGGATGCGTACTTGCTAACAGGTTATCTGAAAATCCCTCAAATAAAGTGCTTTTATTAGAAGCTGGTGGTAAGGATAATTATCCTTGGATACATATTCCTGTTGGTTATTTCAAAACAATGCATAACCCAAAGACTGATTGGTGCTACAAAACAGAACCAGATGAGAGCATGAACAATATTTCTATTAGGTATCCTAGAGGAAAAATATTAGGAGGCAGTTCTTCTATCAATGGTCTGCTTTATATTAGAGGTCAACACAGAGATTATGATATTTGGAGACAATTAGGTAATACTGGTTGGGGATGGGATGATGTTTTGCCTTATTTTATCAAAGCAGAAAACCAAGAAAGAGGAAAAGATGAGTTCCATGGAGTTGGAGGCCCTTTATCTGTTTCAGATCAAAGAATACATCTGCCTCTTCTAGATGAATTTCAAAATGCTGCTGAGGAATTTGGTATTCCTAAAACAAAAGATTTTAATACTGGTGATAATCATGGCTGTGGTTATTTCCAAGTAACTGAAAAGAATGGCTTTAGATGCAGTACAGCTGTTGGATATTTAAACCCAATCAAGAGCAGGAAAAATTTAAAAATTTTAACTCATTCACATGTCAAAAAAATAAATTTTGAAAACAAAACTGCTAAAGAAATTGAGTATTGGGAAGGAAATGAATTAAAAAAAGTACAAGCAAATAAAGAAATTATAATTTCATCAGGGGCTATTGGCTCTCCTCAAATTTTACAAGTTTCTGGAATAGGAAATCCTGAAAAATTAAAAAATCTTGGGATTGATATGATACAAAATTTAAATGGTGTTGGAGAAAACTTACATGATCATTTAATGCTTAGACCAATTTATAAAATTAATGGATTAAAATCCTTAAATAAAAAAATAAATAGTTTATTTGGAAATTTAATGATTGGCTTAGAATACATTTTTAAAAGAAGCGGCCCAATGACTATGGGCGCTAGTCAACTTTGTATGTTTGCTAAAAGCGATCCATCTTTAGAACTACCAGACTTACAATGGCATGTTCAGCCTATGAGTATGGATACTTTGGGAGCAACAAAAAATCATGATTTTCATGCATTCACCCCTACTGTTTCAAATATCAGACCAACAAGTAGAGGGCATGTTAGCATTGTTGATAAAGACTCAAGAACTTATGCAAAAATAAAACAAAACTATCTATCAACTGATCACGATAGAATGATTGCAGCTAAAGGACTTAAATTAACCAGAAAAATCATAATGGAGTCGAAAACTTTCAAAAAATATACCCCAGAAGAATACAGACCTGGCATTCATTTAAATGACGACGAGGAGTTAGTTAAAGAAGCTTCTAATTATGCACAAACTATTTTTCATCCAGTTGGAACCTGTAAAATGGGTCAAGATGAAATGTCTGTAGTAGACGAAAAACTTAAGGTTAGAGGTGTTAATAATTTAAGAGTTATAGATGCATCAATAATGCCAAACATCACATCTGGAAATACAAATGCACCAACAATAATGATTGCAGAAAAAGGTGCAGATATGATACTAGAGCGATAATGTTTGCAGAATTTTTTACACCTGAGCAAATAGCAATATTAACTCAAATAATTTTTATTGATTTAGTTTTAGCTGGAGACAATGCCATTATAATTGGAATGGTTGCATCTAAGTTTCCTGTTGAACAGAGAAAAAAAGTTATTTTCTGGGGAATTGGTGGTGCTGTAATTTTAAGGATTACACTAACTTTGCTTACAGCTTATCTACTGCAAATCACTGGTTTAAGATTAATTGGGGGATTGTTATTACTTTATATTGTTTACAAACTTTACGTAGATGTAATCAAAGGTTCCGAAACAGAAGAGAATGTTAAAGTAGATAATTCCAGTTTTTTAAAGGCTATTTGGACAGTTTTACTAGCAGATTTTACAATGAGTTTAGATAATGTTTTAGGTGTTGCTGGTGCAGCAGGTGATCATTATGGACTTCTTGTATTTGGATTAGTGTTATCAATCGTTTTAATGGCAACTGCTGCAACATTAATATCTGGATGGATTAAAAAATATAAATGGATCGCTTGGGTTGGATTATTAGCAATATTAATAGTAGCTGTAGAGTTGATTTACACAGATATTAAAATAATATTCTTTTAATGTATCTTCAAAAAATAAATCTTAAAAACAAATATGCATTAGTTACTGGTGCAGGTAAAGGATTGGGAAGAGCATGTTCAATTGCATTAGCTGAGGCAGGGGCAACAGTTATAGCTTTAAGCAGAACTCCTTCAGATTTAAATAAATTAGAAAAGGATATCAAAAAAGTTAAAGGTAAAATTATAAAAGTTTCGTGCGATGTAATGAATTATGAAGATTTAAAACAAAAATTAGAAAAAATTAAAATTATTGATGTGCTAGTAAACAATGCAGGGACTAATATTCCAGAGCCCTTTGAAAAAATTAAACAAAAAAGCATGAACTATCTAGTAGATTTAAATCTAAAAGCAGCATTTAACGTGGCACAACTTGTCGTAAAAAAGATGCTAAAAAACAAAAAAAGACCTGGCTCAATTATAAATATGTCGTCTCAACTAGGTCATGTTGGTATGAGCGGTAGAAACGTATACAATATGACAAAATTTGGAATAGAAGGACTAACTAAGGGAATGGGTGTAGAATTAGCAAAAAAAAATATCCGAGTTAATACGGTAGCACCTACTTTTGTTGAAACACCTATGGTTAAAAACTTTTTTAAAAACAAAAAATTTAAAAAATTAGCTCTTGGAAATATTCCAATTGGAAAAGCGGCCACTGAAAGTGATGTTGCTACAACAGTATGCTTTTTGGCATCCTCAGCATCTTCAATGATAACTGGAACATCAATAATTATAGATGGTGGATGGACAGCTCAATAATTTATAGACTTTTTTTTGTTTTTTTAATTTTTATATCACCAGTAAAAGCTATTGAATTCCAAGGTAAATTTCTGCAAGGTCATTTTATATTAGGTAAAACTAACCCTAATGCTAAAATTTTGGTTGGAAAAAAAGAAGTTAAAGTCTCAAAAGATGGTTTTTTTGTCTTTGGTATAGATCGAGATCAAAAATACGACCTAACGTTTACAAAAATTATTAATGGAAAAAAATCAATAATTACAAAAAAAGTTTTAAAGCGGAAATATAATATACAAAGAATAGATGGTTTGGCAGAAAGTAAAGTCACTCCACCTGAGTCTGTTTATAAAAGAATTAAAAAAGAAAATAATGCAATTGGAGAAGCAAGAGCAATTAATTCAGATCTACAATTTTTTAAAGAAAAATTTATCATGCCAGTTGAAGGAATAATCAGTGGTGTTTATGGTAGTCAAAGAATTTTAAATGGTAAACCAAGATGGCCTCACTATGGAATAGATATTGCTGCTAAACAAGGAACGATGATTAAATCTTCTGGCTCGGGTTTAGTTACTATGGCTGAAGATGATTTATATTATACTGGTGGAACAGTAATAATGGATCATGGTCATGGAATATCAACAATATATTCCCATTTAGAAAATGTATTGGTATCAGTTGGTGATCAAATTAATCAAGGAGATGTGATAGGAACTGTAGGATCTACAGGAAGATCAACTGGACCACACTTAGATTTTAGAATTAATTGGTTTCAAACACGATTAGATCCGATGTCTGTTTTAAACTAAATCTCAGATTTTGCTCTGAAACGTTCATAAATCAATCTGGTTCTAACCCCTAAACTTAAAATTGGATCAGGAGGAAGCCAAGTGGGTTTATTTCTTGCTTCAATAGTTTCTATCTCTTTTGTATTTTCATTACTTGCTTTAATTGCAATTTGCTCTCCAAACAAAGTGCCAACTCCGATACCTGAGCCATTATAACAACCCGCAACGAATACATTGTCATCTATTTTTTCAAAAATTTGAGAACTATTTCTTGTTCTTGAAACAATTCCTGACCAAGAGAATTGAATGATGTCATCAGGTAATTGTGGAAATCTTTTTTTAATGCCTATTTTTTGTATGAATGATCTTTTATTTAATTCAGATTGATTCATGATATGAGGATTATAAACTTCTGCAGTATTTCTAATTAAAATTCTTCTATCTTTAGTCATTCTTATAGTTGCCCCCATTGGCCTAACAGGTAAAACGCCCCATTCTTTTGGTTCACCAAGAGATATAAACTCTTCATTTGATAAAGACCTGGTCATACTAGCTGTCAAAGTAATAGGAAAATTATAATTTGGTTTTACTCCTAAAGACTTCATAAATCCGTTTGTAGCAAAAATAATTTTCCTAGTTTTAATTGAACCATTTTTAAATTTACAAATAACTGCATCCTTATTCTTTTCCCAATTTAATAATGAGGAATTTTCATAAAGATTTATATTTTCTGGCAATGTATCAATCATAGCTCTAACTAATTTACCGGGATGTAGCAAAATTCCTCCCTTTGTGTGAAGAGCTATATTATAAAAGTCTGTGCCCAATCTTTCCTTAAGTTCTTTATTTGATAATAAATTATGCTCAAAACCCAATTTGGATAAAGTAATAGAGAAATTTTCTAATGTTTTTTTATCTTCTGATTTTGATGAAGCAAAATACTTTCCACATTCATTCCAGTCACAATCTACCTGATATTCTTTAATAAATCTTTTAACAGCTTCTATTCCTAACTTGTAAATATCTGTTTTTTTTTTGTAGTTATCTAATTCTTTATTGGAGGTAAAACCATCATTAAGCGTTGTATCAACAAGGTAGCCTGAATTTCTGGAACTTGCACCTTCGCCTGCTAATTGAGCATCTGCTATTATTATTTTTTTATTTGGGTGAAGTTCTCTTAATTTTTTAGCTGCAGAAAGTCCTGTATATCCTGCTCCTATAACTAAATAATCACAATCTTCATTTGATTTTATTGATTTAATATTTGTTCTTGGCGCTAGATCATTTATCCAGCTACAATTTTTGTCATTTTTAACTATCATAAATAAAAAAACTAATCTTGATTAGCATAAAAAGTGTCTACTTTTTTAAAAAATTTATTTATATCTATTTTTTTACTTTCTAAACCTAATTGTGAGAAAATATTTTGTAAATTATTAGCATAAACAATATTTCCATACTCATTCCAATGTTTATCAAATAGATTTTTGAAGACCAATTTTTTATTATTTACCAATTCAAAATCTAAAATAAAATATGAAATATTATTTTCATCTATTTTTAAAACTTCCTCAAAGAAATTAACAAAATTGGGGTCTGGATAAACTAGTACAAAAAATTCAATATTATTTGACTCAGCTTCAGATTGGAAAATTTTTAATAAATTAAATAGTCCTAATTTACAATCTATGAAATCTTTATATTCTATTTTTATTTCTAAATGCTCGCATTTTTTTAAATCTTGATGATAAAATTGTTTATAAATTTTATTTGATAATATTGAGTTATAATTTCTAGTCTCATTGGAAGAATAACTATCACTTAAAATACTTTTCAACACATAATAAATATCAACTATAAAATATGTAATATTTAATTTACCTATAGCTTGAAAAAATATATTCAATTTTGGCTGATCTATAATATATTTTCCATCAGAATAAAATTTTGATTTAGTTGAAAAACCATCATCTCCAGGCATTAAAAGATAAAATAAATATTTAATATCGTGATGTTTGTATTTTAAATATCTTATAAAAACTTGATCTGCAGAATAACCACCTACACCATAATTAACTATATTATAATTTTCTATATATTGATTTAAAATATTTGAGTATTCAAATTCTTTATCTACACCAATATTCTCTGTAAAACTATCCCCAAACATTCCAACTATTTTTTTTTTGCTAGAGGTGGGTTTTTTTTCAAAATTCTTTACTCCATCTACATCATAATAATTTTGAATTATATAATTTATATCAGGATGCTTATAATTATGATTGGATGAATGAGCCCTTTCATATATAGCTTCTGATGGGCTTAAATTGTGTTTTGTAAGGTTTTGATATTTGCCAAAAAATTTAAGATAAAATTCTAACAAAAAAATAGATATTAAAATTGAGGAAATTAACAAAATTATGTTTTTTTTCATTTAGAGTTAGTTTTTATAATAAATCTAATTTGCATTTAGATAATAATATAATTTTTCAGCAATTTCCTTGTGGCCGAATATATTTGGGTGGTCATCAATAATAAAAAAGTGTTCCTTGTTTAGTTTTATTAATAAATATTCAATTTCTTCATTTACTTTTGGGAAATTATATAATTTTTGCCAAGGAGGTATCGGTACCACAACAATTACTCTTTTATCTCTTAAATCAATATTTTTTTTTATTACAGGATCTAAATGTTCTTTATCCCAAGCAAAATTCATTAATTCTAAATTTTGTTCTTTGAATAAAAAATCAATTATATCTGAAAAAAATAATCGAATAGCACTTTTATAATTTCTTAAGATAAAGACTAAATTTGAGTTTTTAATTTTTTCGTAATTAAAATTTTTATTATACTCAGCTAAATCATAATCTTTATTTATTTTTAATTTTATATTTTCAAACATGTCATTACGATGGTACTGGATAATTATTGTTTCAATATCTTTATAATATGGACTTTGTTTTAATCTTTTAATTTCTCTTACAGTTCCATAGCTTGATACTCCCATATTATAAACCCTCTGATTTAATAATTTTTGTAGATGATATGAAAAAGTCTCATTATCATTTACTCCCCAACCCATAGCTATAGAGTCTCCCAACACAACTAGATCAGTTTTTTTTATTTTTTTAGCATTATTATCTTCATGAATTCTTAAGAATTCGTTAAAAGTTAAATTAGTATTAAATTCTGCATTTTTAAAATTACAAACTCCAGTTTTAGGTTTGTATAATAATTTTTTATCAAACTTTATACAATTCTGATTATAGTGGAGAATGTCTCTATAGCCTCTAAAATAAATTTTTTTTTGAATACTTTTTATCCAAAATAAATCATAAGTCTTTCCATTAATTAAAGATATGTAGCTAAATGCAAAAACTATTGTAGTTAATAACAAATAATAAATTAGAATTATAAAAAAGTAGTAAATTGTTTTTTTTAAATTAATCAAGATCAAACTCTTTTGAATAATCTTTTCTAAGATTTTTATTTTGATATTTTTTGTCTAAAATACAGTTTCCAATAATTAAATAATCAAGCTCTGTTCCCATAAAACAATTAAATGCATCTGTAGGCGTATTAACAATTGGCTCACCCCTCACATTGAAAGAAGTGTTTACAATCACAGGACAACGTGTTTTTTCTTTAAACTTTGAAATTAAATCATAATATCTTTTATTAGTGTTTTTTGTAACAGTCTGAAACCTAGCTGTATAATCAACATGAGTTACAGCTGGAATATCTGATCTTTTTATATTTAATTTATCTATACCAAAGAGTTCTTTTTGCTCATTAGTCATTTCAATTTTTTTTTTAGAATTAATATTTGTCACAAGCAACATATAAGGACTGTCAACATTCGTGTCGAACCATTCTGATAAATCTTCTCTCAGAATTGAGGGTGCAAAAGGTCTAAAGCTCTCTCTATATTTTACTTTAAGATTTAAATTTTTTTGCATTCTTTCGGATCTAGGATCTCCTAAAATAGATCGGGCTCCTAAAGCTCTAGGACCAAACTCCATTCTTCCTTGAAACCATCCAATAGCTTTTTCGTTAGATAAAAATTCTGCAGTTTTATCAATCAAATCCTCATAATTTAAAGTTTCAAATTTAGCACCAGCAGTTTTCAATTCTTTTTCAATTTCATTCTGGGTAAATTCATTGCCCAAATATGAGCCTTTCATATCATCGCTTGGATTTACAATTCTCTCATTTCCATTTTCTATATGCCAAAGTGCTAAAGCTGCTCCTAAGGATCCACCCGCATCCCCAGCAGCAGGTTGTATCCAAATATTATCAAAAATTTTTTCTTTAAGTATTTTTCCATTTGCAACACAATTTAAAGCAACTCCACCGGCTAAACATAAATTTTTAATTCCATATTCTTGTCGTATAGATTTTGCTAATTTAATCATAATTTCTTCAGTAACTTTTTGTATTGATGCGGCTATATCCATTTGAAATTGACTTATCTTTTCTTTAAGCGGATTACGAGGCTTTTGACCAAATAAATTATTAAATTTTTCATTGGTCATTGTAAGTCCTGTTGCATAATTAAAATACTTTTGATCAAGTCTAAATGTTCCGTCCTCTTTAATATCAATTAATTTTTTTATTTTATCCTCAAAAATTGGATTTCCATAAGGGGCCAGACCCATAAGTTTATATTCTCCACTATTCACCTTAAACCCTGTGTAATATGTAAATGCTGAATAAAGTAATCCTAAGGAATGAGGAAAATGAATTTCTTTTTTTATTTCTAAGTTTTGATTTTTTCCAACTGCAACTGTAGTTGTTGCCCACTCACCTACACCATCTGCAGTTAAAACAATTGCTTCATCGAAAGGCGATGGAAAAAAAGCACTCGCAGCATGACTTAAGTGATGGTCTGAAAAAAAAATATTTTCATCAGATTTAAAATTTTGATCATGTTTTTTTAATTTATTAAATAAAAGATTTTTTTGAAAGAGTTTTTCTTTAATCCATAATGGCATAGCCTTTGTGAAAGAGATGAAACCTTTGGGCGCAAAAGCAACATAAGTTTCTAATAATCTTTCAAATTTTAAAAAAGGTTTTTCAAAAAAAACTATTTGGTCTACTTCACTTAATTTAAGATTTGCATAATCTAAAACAAACTCAATTGCATTATGAGGATAACTTGGGTCATGTTTTTTTCTGGTAAATCTTTCTTCTTGTGCTGCTGCAATTATTTTTCCATTTTTTAGAATACATGCTGCACTATCATGATAAAATGCTGAAATTCCTAAAATAGAACTCACTTTAAAAAATTGTATAAATAAAAGGAGCTACTGCCGAACCTTGGGTTAAAACTATTAACCCACCAAACAAAGCTAGAACAATTATGATAGGTAAAAGCCAATATTTTTTCCTAACTTTTAAAAACTCCCAAAATTCTTTTATAAAACTCATATTAAAATTGATTTTTCATTTTACTTTTTGGGCCCTTTTTTTCAATCCAATAAGTTTTTCCCTTATTATATTTCAAATTTAACAAGTCTTTTCTCATGAATTTCATTATTAAACCTATTGGAGTAACAACTAAAAAAAATATTATGCCCATTATGAATGGTGAAATTATTTTACTTAGAAATATCCCAAACTTAAACCAAAGCTTGTTTAAAGGAGTTAAAATTTTAGAATTTAATAAGCCTAAGATTAGGAAAGTTAAAGAAATTATTGCTGACCAGACTCTTATTTCCCCACTATAGATTAAGGGGTATAAGGCTATAAGTAAAAAAACTATAAAAAAAACAATTCCAAAACTTCGATTAGAACTAATTTTTATATCATCCATTTAAAGATTTTTGAGGCTTCATGTCTTTTTTATCAATACCTGCAACTTTAACAGGTTTTTTCATTGCATCTCTTCTAAATGGCTCACCAAGCTCTTGGTTTAAGATAACTTCGATAAATGTTGTAATACCTTTCTTTTGATCTTCACAAGATTGCTTAATTGCTGTTGTTGTTTCTTCCATAGTTCTTACAGTGACACCTTTTAAACCGCATGCATCAGCAACTTTAGCGTAACTTAATTCTGGGTCTAACTCTGTACCAACAAAGTTATTGTCAAACCAAAGTGTTGTATTTCTTTTTTCTGCACCCCATTGAAAATTTCTAAAAATAACCATTGTTATTGCGGGCCACTCTTCTCTAGCACATGAGCTCATCTCATTCATACTGATACCGAAAGCACCATCACCTGCAAAACCAATTACTGGAGTGTCTGGACAACCAATTTTTGCTCCCAATATTGATGGAAAACCATAGCCACAAGGACCAAATAATCCTGGTGCTAAATATTTTCTTGGCTTTTCGAATGTAGGGTAAGCATTACCTATCGCACAATTGTTTCCAATATCACTTGATATAATTACATCCTCAGGCATTCCTGCTTGAATTGCTCTCCAAGCTTGTCTTGGTGACATTCTATCTGCGTCTCTTTCTCTAGCTTCTTTATTCCAAACTGTTCCTTCATCATCATCTTCATGATCTAAACTTGAAAGTTTTTGTAGCCAAGCAGATTTAGTTTGATGAATTAAATCTTTTCTAGCTTGTCTATTGGTATCACCAGCATTTGGTGATAATTTTTCAAAAATTTGTTCAGCAACTAACTTTGCATCACCACTAATTCCTACAGTGACTTTTTTAGTCAAACCTATTCTATCAGGATTAATATCAACTTGAATGATGTTTGCATTCTTTGGCCAATAATCAATTCCATAACCAGGTAAAGTAGAAAATGGATTTAATCTAGTGCCCAAAGCTAACACTACGTCAGCTTTTGAAATTAATTCCATTGCAGCTTTTGATCCATTGTAACCTAGAGGACCAACAGCTAAAGGATGGCTTCCTGGAAAACTATCATTGTGTTGGTAACCCGAACAAACTGGTGAATCTAATTTTTCTGCAAGTTTTTTTGTAGCTTCTATAGCTCCTCCAATAACAACACCTGCTCCAGATAATATTACTGGAAACTTTGCTTTAGATAGCAAGTCAGCTGCTTTAGCTATAGCATCATTCCCTCCACCTTGTCTTTCAAGTCTTACAATTGGAGGAAGATCGATATCAATTACTTGACACCAATAATCTCTTGGAACATTAATTTGTGCTGGCGCTGATCCTCTTATAGCTTTTTCTATAACTCTATTTAGTACCTCAGCCATTCTTGATGGATCTCTTACTTCTTCTTGATAACAAACCATGTCTTTAAATAAATTCATTTGCTCTACTTCTTGAAATCCACCTTGACCCATTGTTTTATTCGCTGCTTGCGGTGTAACTAATAAAAGAGGAGTATGATTCCAATAAGCTGTTTTAATTGGTGTAACTAGTCCAGTAATTCCAGGTCCATTCTGGGCAATAACCATTGACATTTTACCAGTAGCTCTTGTGTAACCATCAGCAATTAAGCCACCGTTTGTTTCATGAGCAACATCCCAGAAAGTAATACCTGCATCTGGAAAAATATCTGAAATTGGCATAAAGGCTGAACCGATAATTCCAAACGCATGTTCAATACCGTGCATTTGTAAAACTTTTACAAAAGCTTCTTCTGTTGTCATTTTTGTCATAAAACTAGAACCTCTCTAAAGTGTAATTATACTATTTATAAAATTCGTTTGTTAATTTGTGCGATTAATATATAAGTTTTTACGAATTTCAAACAAACAAATCGACACTATATGGCAACAGATATAATCATACATGATAAAAAAGACAACGTGGGAGTAGTTGTTATTGAAAAAATCACTCCCAAACAAGACTGTGCTTGCTGGATAATGGAAGACGATAGCTCAACAAATATTCAATCCTTAGATGAAATACCTTTAGGTCATAAAATTGCAATGGTTGACCTTAAAGAGGGCGATACTATTTTAAAGTATGGTCACGATATTGGTAAAGTTGTTAAATCAATCAAAAAAGGTGAGCATGTCCATGTTCACAATGTAAAAACAAAGAAGTGGTAATAGTATGGAAATCCCAAAGAGCTTTTTAGGTTATAAAAGAGAAAACGGCAGAGCCGGAACAAGAAATCATGTAATTATTTTGCCAGTTGATGACATTTCGAACGCATGTGCAGAGGCAGTTGCTAATAATATTAAAGGTACAATCGCCCTTCCTCATTCTTACGGAAGACTTCAGTTTGGTGCAGATTTAGAGCTTCATTTTAGAACAATGATAGGAACTGGATGTAATCCAAACGTTGCAGCTGTAATTGTCATTGGTATTGAACCGAAATGGACAAAAAAAATTGTAGATGGAATTGCTAAGACTGGAAAACCAGTTGAAGGATTTCATATTGAGCGTACAGGTGACATTGGTACGACAATGAAAGCATCAAAAAAAGCACAAGAATTTGTGATGTGGGCTTCAGAAAAACAAAGAGAAGAGTGTCCTTTAAGTGATTTATGGATTTCAGTTAAGTGTGGAGAATCTGATACTACTTCAGGACTAGCTGCAAACCCAACTGTTGGAAACTTAATGGACAAACTTGAGCCATTAGGTGTTCATTTGTGTTTTGGTGAAACATCCGAATTAACTGGTGCAGAACAAGTTTGTGCAACTAGAGGAGCTACAAAAGAAGCATCTGAAAAATTTATGAAAACGTGGAGCTCTTATAATGATTTTATTTTGAAAGAGGCAACGGACGATCTTTCTGAAAGTCAACCAACAGCTGGAAATATTGCGGGGGGACTTACAACAATTGAAGAAAAAGCTTTTGGTAATTTTCAAAAAATTGGAAATTGTAAATTTATTGATGTTCTTGAACCAGCTGAAGAACCAACCAAAGGAAAAGGTTTGTATTTTATGGATACATCATCTGCTGCTGCAGAATGTGTGACACTTCAAGCTGCTGCTGGTTTTAATATTCATTTATTTCCAACTGGACAAGGTAATATCGTTGGAAATCCAATCGAACCTGTTGTTAAATTAACAGCTAATCCATTAACTGTAAAAGGTATGGGAGAGCACATTGATTGTGATGTTTCAAAAATTCTTTCAAGAGAAATGAATTTATCTGAAGCAGGTGATGAATTAATAAAAACTACACTAAGAGTAGCGAACGGTAGATTAACTTGCGCTGAAGCTTTAGGTCATAGAGAATTTGTTATGACCAAACTTTACAGAAGTGCTTAATTTACTTTAGGCTTTCATGAAATTTAAAAAATACTTGGTTGTATTACCAGGTATTATATTGGCATTCGTTCTTTACACCTTATCTCAAGGTTTCAATAATATTCTTGGTATTGAGCTATTAGGCTATGAAAAAAGCCCAATATCTACAGCAATGATTGCTATTTTGTTGGGAATGTTTTTCGGAAATGTTTTTCAAATTAGAGATAGTTTTTTAAGAGGTTTAGATTTTACACAAAAATATATTCTAAAACTTGGTATTATTTGCTTAGGTATTCAATTAAAGCCATTTGAATTTTTAGAATTTGGGGCGATAGCAATTCCATTAATTATAATCTGTATAATTAGTGTTTTAATTGTAATCAAACTTCTAATTAAAAAATTAAAAATACCAACAAGAATGGCTTACTTAATATCAATAGGCAGCACTGTCTGTGGTACTACTGCAATAATGGCTACTGCTCCTGTAATTGGTGCAAAAAAAAATGAGGTATCATATGCAATTGCTAATATTACATTGTTTGGTATTCTTTCGATGCTTATTTATCCGTATTTTGCCAACTTTTATTTCGAAAGCGAGCCTTTATTAATTGGATTATTTTTGGGAACCTCTATCCATGAAACCTCTCAAGTTGCAGCTGCAGGACTGATTTATGACCAGCAGTTTAATAGTCCTGAAACTTTAAATGTCGCAACAGTCACAAAATTAATAAGGAATACCTTTTTGATTATAATGATCCCTTTATTTGCATTTCTTTATAATCGAGGAAAAACTACAGAAAAGAAGTACTCAATAATAGATATTTTTCCTTACTTTGTATTAGGTTTTGTAGCAATGATAATAATTAGAAATTTAGGTGATCTAATGTACTCAAATAATTACAAATGGTTGGTTACAATTGAGAGTATTCAATTGTCCTCAAAAATATTTTTAACAATGGCGATGGCAGCAATAGGTCTTTCCACTAACTTAAAAGAAATTAAAAATATGGGTTACAAACCATTTGTTGTTGGTTTTATAAGTATGGCAACTGTTGGATTAGTTTGTATTACAACTATCGAATTATATCTAAATTATTTTAATTAAGATTTAACTAATAATTTTTTTCTAAAATTTGAAATAAATCTTCTTATAAAAGCAGCTCCTACACCTAAAATAATTGCAAACATAATTGTAAATAGTCCATAAAAGAAAGGCATCTCTCTAGAAAAATCAATTATAAATTCAGAAAAGAAGTTTAAATCTGAACTAGTGGCTTTTGCAGCTCCACTTATAATTTTTTCTGCAAAAAATGTATCGTATGCTATCGCTATACCCACTATGAGTAACAAAATTGCTAACAAAGCTCTTAAACCAGAACTGTCAATTCTTTCTCCTAATTTTTGACCAACCTGAACTCCTATTATAGATCCTACAACCAGCATAAGAACAAGAAATAAATCTATAGATCCATAATTAAATGAATGAAGAAAAGTAACAACCACACTTACAAAAATTGTTACAAATAAAGATGTACCAGGAACTAATTTAGTAGGCATTTTAATTATATAAATCATTGCTGGAACTAAAATAAACGCACCTCCTATTCCCATAATAGCTGCGATAAAACCAACTAATAGACCAATTATAATTGGTGTAAAAATACTCTCATATAATTTAGACTTTGGAAATCTCATTCTTAATGGAAGACCATGAATCCAATAGTGAACATGTAATTTTTTTTTAACAACAACGTTTCTTTTTGCTTTATCTATTTCACCTAAACTTTCAACAAGCATCAAAGTTCCGATTATTGCTAATATATACATATATGCCAGAGAGATGACCGTATCAATTTTTCCAATACCTTTAAAATAAGTAAATGTATAAATTCCTAATGAAGTTCCAATTACACCTCCAATCACAATCATTGAACCCATTTTATAATCTAAAGTATTTTTTAAATAATGTGTTGTAGATCCAGAAACTGAAGTAGCTAAAATATTATTTGCTTCATTTGCAACTGCGTATGCAGGAGGTATTCCTAAAAAAATTAGAAAAGGTGTCATTAAAAACCCACCACCAACACCAAATAAACCTGAAAGCACTCCAACAATAGCACTTAATAAAAGTATCTCGATAGGGTTAACAAAAACTTGAGCTATCGGTAAAAATACTTCCATAAAAAATTTAAAAGTTGTTAAAAAACAACTTAGTTAAAAGTAATAAATGTTCCAACTAAAATCACTCCCCAGTAAGCTGTTAAGCTTGCTATAATTCCTGCTTTAATAAATGTAGTTTTAAAATTTGAGAGTCTGTTTATAATTTTTACGTTAGACAGTAACATTAAATTCGTCAATACACCCACAACGAAATTTGTCAAACAATTATTTATTATTAAGCAATTTTTTTTGCTTAGTAGATGGTGGCTCCAAAAACTTTAATTGTATCGTCCTCAACTCCTAAAACCAACCTTCCAAGGAACTCTCCTGGGATCTCTTTATTTGTCTGTTTAATTAGAACAGTTATATGGTCTCCTCTTCTAAGACATCCAAACGGTTCAAAAGTCTCTTTAAGATTAGTAATTAGCTTGTTATTAGCCCACTGCTTACCAAGCTCTACTTCGTTAGCACCAAAAAGCATTTGAGTAGAGAAATCTCTAGTAAACCCACCATAATCTTTAAGATTAGATGATTTAACCAAATTATCCCAAATAGGTTTGGCTAATTCATATATTTCATCATCTGATTTAGATAAAATATCCATGTGATTTAATTAAATTTTATACTACGAAGCTTTTTTCTTCTCGTTCTCATCCACTATATGGTAGACAGGAACTTTCTCCATACTAAACTTACCAGTCTTAGGGTCTCTTCTAGAAACTGTTAAACAATGCCAATTATCATCATCAAGTTTCATATGATCGCCTCTATAATAATATCCAGGCCATCTAGTTTCTTCTCTAAACATAGTATGTTCTGTTACACACTGAGATGTCAAAGCTCTGTGTTTAAGTTCCCATGCCCTCATAAGCTGGTGATAATCCTCGGCTCCCACGTTTTCAAGATCTTCCTCAAGCCAAGCTAACAACTCTAATCCTCTTTTTAGCATATTAGCATTAGTCATATAGTTTGTAGCTATTCCACCTACATATTCATCCATTATTCTTTGCAAACGTTGTAAGCCTTGAATTGGTGAGATATAGCTTGGAGATACAGTTCCTCCGGTAATCTCATTTTGAGCAACTGTGTAATTTTCTAAAGGTTTGTAAACTTTAACTTTGAAATCTTCACATTGTTTATCTGATACTTTTAAACCTTCAGCTTTTTTGTCTTCAATATATTTAACAGCAGCTTTTGCAGCTAATCTACCTTCTGTAAAAGATCCAGATGAAAACTTGTGAGCACTTCCACCAACTGTATCACCTGCTCCAAATAATCCATCAATTGTTAACATTCTATTATAACCCCAGAAATACTCCGGTGGAGACAAGTCTTCTGGTCCACTTACCCATGCTCCAGAACAAGTAGCATGAGAACCCATTACGTATGGTTCGGACGTTGTTAATTCAGGATTTGTATATTTCGGGTCAATATTTTGAGATGCCCAAACAACAGCTTGACCTACTGTCATTCCTAAGAAATTCTCCCAACCAACAGTTTCTAAATGTGGGTCTTGAAAAGCCTCAGTGGTAACCATGTGGATTGGTCCACCACCTGCCATTGTTTCTTGAATAAAAGCATGATTTCTTAAACACGTAGGTGTTGGATGGTGATCTATATATTCACCTACTAATTCTTTAGTCTGGTCGTACCATTTCTTCTCGTAGTTTTCACCGTTTGCATTTTGTGTGTATGTTTTTAAATGAAGGAAATACGCTCCAACTGGACCATAACCGTCTTTAAATCTACATAATACAATTCTGTTTTCCATTTGAGTCATCTTTGCACCTGCTGCAATAGGCAATGCATATGCAGATCCATTACTCCATGGTGCATACCAAGTTCTACCCATTCCTTCTCCAACCGCTCTTGGTTTAAAGATATGTGAAGCTCCACCAGCTGCAACAATTACAGCTTTTGCTCTAAATACATGGAAATCGCCTGTTCTCATGTTAAATCCAACAGCTCCACCCACTCTATTCTCTTGAGCCTCATCCATTAAAAGATGAGTAATCATAATTCTATTATAAATTTTGTCTGCAGATTTTTTTGCTGCTTCTGCAACAATTGGCTTATAACTTTCACCGTGGATCATTATCTGCCACTTACCTTCTCTTAAATATCTTCCGGTCTCTTCATTTTTCATCATAGGAAGACCCCATTCATCAAACATATGAACAGTTGAGTCTACATGACGAGCCATGTCATACCCTAAATCTTCTCTAACCATTCCCATCAAATCATTTCTTGCATATCTGACATGATCTTCAGGTTGATTTTCGCCCCACTGCATACCCATGTAACAGTTAATTGCGTAAAGACCTTGAGCTACTGCCCCACTTCTATCTATGTTTGCTTTTTCAACACAAACAATTTTCATATCTCTGCCCCAGTGTCTTGCTTCGAAAGTTGCACCAGTGCCAGCCATTCCTCCACCAACAACTAATATATCACAGTCTTCGTAATGAGTTTTGTGCTTAGCCATTAGTAATAAACTCCTTTTTTAAAAGACTCTTTTGGAACTGCAGGAAGTTCACCATCAATATTTAGCCCTTCAGGTTCAGTATAAAGTCTTTGTGAATTTAATTCTCCTTGTTTTACTTTTTCGCCATCTGCAAGTTTAGGAATAAATTTTCCCCATGGTTTTGTTGTTATTGGTGAAACAAAGTCTTTTGTTGTTCCATTTCTAAATTTTATTTTCCATGAAATAGTCCCTTTTTCTTCTTCACGTCTTACTCTAACGCTATGTCCCATTGGAGCAAAATCTGCATAACCTCTTACGTCAATCGCGTGATTTGGGCATGCTTTTACACATGAATAACATTCCCAACAAAAATTTGGTTCTATATTTTTTGCACGTCTAATATTTTCATCAATGTGCATTATATCAGATGGACAAATATCTACACAGTGACCACATCCATCACATCTCGTCATATATACAAAAGTTGACATAATTTATTTTCTTTCCTTTTTTGTTATCATATTAATAATGTTTTGGCTCTTCTCTTTTTATTCCTAGGCCAAATTGCTCAGGCGCATCCGCAGGAGGTGGTAAATTATCTCTAGAACCATCTGCTTCTGCTAAATTTTTCTGTATAGCTGCACCAGGCTTATAGAACATATGAGCAAATTTCGACCAATAAACTCCACCAAATAAAACTAAATTTGAAACTACAAACAATGCAAAAAATAAGAATGACAAACCTTCTTGACCATTAAATTGAGTATAAGACCAAGCTAGTCCAAAGGTTGAACATGCTAATAATGCTAGAACAAACAAATCAGCTTTAATAATTCTATACCAAGGATGTGCTTCAGCAGACACATCTACTCTTAAAAAAAACCAAAACCAAAATCCACCAACACATGTAAGTATCGCACCTACATGCCAAAGCATTGACCACAATGCAGAAGAAGTTTTATCTGCACCTGTATAACAAAATACTAACATTGCTGAAGCAATCCAAAAGATTATAGTTCCATACATACCAAGAACATGTGCTAATCTTCTTTTTCCAAAACCTAATTCTGATGTTGTTCCAATGTCATAAACAGTAGTCTTGGCAATAATTTTTGCCTTCTCAGCAGCTCCAACCTCTCTTGTTGCCTGCAATTTTGCTTTTTTTGCATTGTTAAAGAAATAGGTTAAATTTTTGTGGTGTATCATCTGAATAATTGTTCCAAAGGCAATTAAAAGAACCATTGCAATTATAAAACCTTGCATAACAACAGTAGGAACTATTTCTGATAATAACGAAAATGGATTTGTTTCAAGCATTTTACACTTATGTATATTTATTTTAAATAATTTTAAAGTTTTCTAGTCTAGTTAACTCATCATATCAACAAAAACTATTGATAAATTTGTCTTTAATAACAATTAAAAAATAATTACTTTCTTTTGTAATGTTGTTTTTTTGGGATCACAGACCTAACACCACCTTGAGGATTCTCTACATCCCCTTCTCTTCTAGGAATAAGATGAATATGACAATGCATAATTGATTGGCCTGCAGTTTTTCCTGCATTTGTGCCTATATTGAAACCTTGAACACTAGAGTCTTGTTTTAAAATTTTTTCTTTAGTTTCTAAAATTAAATCGTTACATGCCTGAATTTCATCTTTAGTAAGCTCAAAATATGTTTCTACATGTCTTTTAGGAACGATAAGACTATGCAATTCTGAGACAGGGTAGCTGTCTGCAGATGAATAAGCCAATTGGTTTTCAAATTGAAGCTCTTCTTTTCTTATTTTACAAAATATACAGGGATTGTTTGGATCTTTCATATTTAAACAAGAGAATTATATATTTTATTTAACTTAGTGTGGCAACCAGTCTTTCTTCTCTTCCATTTAAGATCTTTTATTTTTGATACTGATGTTACCCCTTTACCAGATCCAATAAGAATTATTTCATCATAATCATCAATTGATTTAATTAAAATATCTTTAAAATTAATTTTAATTTTCTTGCTAATAAATTTAAGCGTGTTTCCAAAATAACAATTTTTTTTAGGCGAAAAAATCTTTCCTTTTTTTACAAAAACTAAATTTGAAGTACCAGTTTCCAAAATTTTACCATTTGCGACTAAGGCAATATCAAATTTAGTTGAGTCAACTTTGCTTAATTTTGCTAATATTTTTTTATAATAGAGATTTTTATAATTTGGTTCTACTCGTTTATATTTAAACAATAAAAGATTAAAATTTTTTTTTGGTTTTGGTCTTTTTCTAATTGAGACTGATATCAGTTTTTTATTTAATGCTATACGAAATAAATTATCAGAGCCTTTTTTTAAAGTATTTTTGTTAATTAAATCTTTAATAATGCTTTTTAAATTTTTTTTTCTTATTCCATATTTTTTTGTAGATTTTATTAAACTTTCTATATGCGGTTTTAAAAGTATTAACTTAGGAGGTTTTCCAACCAGTCGCATTGTGGTGAATACACCTTTAGATCCCCAAAGGTCTTTAAAAGCAACTTCTTTAAGATTACTAAGCTGATAAGATTTTTTTAATAAGAGTGTTGCCATTTTCTGTTAAAAAAGATTCTGGATGAAATTGAAATCCATATATTTTGTTTTGATTATCCTCAAGGCCCATTGGTATTTTTGTTTTACTACATCTCATAGTTATTTTAATAGAATTCGATTTAAATGGCTCCATTAATTTTAATGAATGATATCTTCCAACTTTAAACTGTTGATTATTTTTAAAGATTTTACTTTGATTATTTGTTTTAATTTTAGATTGAAATCCATGATAAATTTTTTTTTGTTGTATTATTTTGCCTCCTTCATTATACAAAATCATTTGATAACCAAGACAAATACCAATAATTTTTTTCCTTCCTTTGTATTTTTTATAAATTTTTGAAGTATTAGGGTAATCTTTTGGTGATCCAGGTCCTGGTGATAAAACGATCACATCACTTTTATCAAGTAATTTGTTATTTACCTCGTAATAATTTGAGCAGAAAACTTTATCAAATTTTGCAAATTGATGAACAACATTCCAAGTAAAAGAGTCTTGATGATCTATAATGTAAATCATTTAAATAACTCCAATAAGGATTTTGCTTTAATATAATTTTCATTAAATTCTTTTTTAGGTGAACTATCTAATACTACTCCAGATGCAGCAGAGATCTCTGATTGATTTTTGTAATTTAATATAGATCTTATTATAATATTAAACTTCATATCTTGATTAAATTTAATAAACCCAAAACTTCCTGTAAAAATATTTCTACTTTCTTTTTCTTGATTATTTAGAAGTTCTAATGTTCTTATCTTGGGACAACCAATTACAGATCCTCCGGGCATCATTGCCTTGATGATATCAATCAATTTAATATTTTTATTTATTATCCCACCTATTGAAGTCACATAATGAAAAAGATGCTTATATTCTTCAACGTATTTTTTTTTAAGTATTTTAACACTTCCAGGCTTACAAATTTTTGATAAATCACTTCTTTCCATATCAACTATCATGTTGTGTTCTTTTGTTTCTTTCTCATTATTTTTGAAATATTTAAGAGCTATATTTTTATTGGATAATAATTTTTTCTTAAAAGTTCCAGCTATTGGTTTTGTTATAATTTTGTTTTTTTTCTTATCAATTAATGTTTCGGGTGAGCAACTTACTATAGAATAATCCTTGTCTTTTATCATAAATGACTCTGGGGACGCATTAACACGCATCAATTTCCAAAAAAAATTAACAGGATTAATTAATGATTTATTCTTATATTTTGTGCAAATTTTAATTTGATAAGTCTCACCTTCTCTTATTTTTTTTGAAAATAATTCAAATATTTTTTTATAT
>CACDYR010000007.1 GCA_902557155.1 uncultured Pelagibacteraceae bacterium
GAAAAACTAAATCTTAATCATGAAAATTTAAAAGAAGAAATTGAAGATAATCAAAAAAAATACGAAAATTTAATTGATGCTGCTGCTGATCAAATATCAAATTTTGTAAAAAAAGCAAAATTAGAAAAAATTTCAAATTAGGTCTGTGAGTAAATCTAAGCTAAGAAGTAAAATTTTAAATCTAAGAAAAAAAAATTCGAATTATAAACTTAGTCTCAATCCTGATAGAATTTATCGATTTTTAAAAAAAAATAAAATAAATTTCAAAAATGTAGGAGGGTATTACCCTTGTAATCATGAGATTGATGATTTGGATATGCTTTATTTTTTAAGAAACAAAAAGGCAAATATTTTCTTGCCAATAATTAGAGAAAATAACCAAATGGATTTTTTTGAATGGACAAATAAAGATCCTTTAAAAATCAATAAGTATGGAATTGCTGAGCCAACTTTAGGAAAGAAAATTTACCCAGATATAATATTTGTTCCTTTAGTAGCTTATGATGATGATTTGAATAGATTAGGCTACGGTGGAGGATTTTATGATCGTTATTTAGAAAAAGTATCTAAAATTAAAAAAATATTTAAAATTGGATTAGGATTTTCATACCAGGAGATAAAAAAAATACCTATCAACAAGTATGATAAGAAACTTGATTTAATAATAACCGAGAAAAAAATTATACAATGAGAATTTTATTTTTAGGCGATGTTGTTGGAATTTCAGGATGCTCTAAATTAACAAGTAATTTATTAAATGAAATTGATAAAAACAAAATCGATTTTGTAATAGTAAATGGTGAAAATGCAGCAGTTCAAGGTGTGGGGTTAACTAAAGAAATATGTAAGGATTTTTTTAATTGTGGAGTTGATGTTATCACAACCGGCAATCATGTTTGGGATCAAAAAGAAATTATGGAATTTATTGATAAAGAAGAAAAATTATTAAGACCTAAAAATTTATTTGAACCTGCACCAGGAAAAGGTTTTCAGATTTATAAAACAAAGAATGATATAAAAATTGGAGTTCTTAATTTGATGGGCAACGTTTTTATGAAAAAGTGTGAAGATGTTTTTGAAGCTTCTCAAAAATTTTTAAAAGAAAATGAAATAAAAAAGGATTTTGATTTACTTGTAGTTGATTTCCATGGTGAAATTACTAGCGAAAAAAATGCTATAGGACATCTATTTGATGGAAAGGCAACTCTCGTGGTTGGAACCCATACTCATATTCCAACAAATGATGCCAGAATACTTAATAATGGCACTGGATATCAAACCGATGCAGGTATGTGTGGGGATTATGACTCAGTGATTGGAATGAATAAAGAAAATTCCTTGAATAGATTTTTAAAAAAGAATTCAGTGAAACACTTTCCCGCTACTGGAGATGCTACTTTGTGTGGTGTTATAGTAGATTGTGATATAAAAACAGGTTTAGCAATAAACATCAAAAGCTATGTATACGGAGATCAACTAAAAAATATTTAAAGATCATGGCAGGACATTCACATTGGGCAGGAATAAAACATAAAAAAGGTAAGGCTGATAAGCAAAGATCAAAGATATTTTCAAAATTATCTAAAGAGATTACAGTTGCAGCAAAACTTGGTGACAAAGATCCAGCAATGAACCCTAGACTAAGATCTGCAGTACAGGCTGCTAGATCTGCAAATATGCCTAAAGATAATATTGAAAGAGCAATAGATAAATCTTCTGCGGCTACAGGAGCAAATTTTGAAAATTTAAGATACGAGGGGTTTGGACCAGAAAAGATTGCTGTCATAGTTGAAACTTTAACAGACAACAAAAATAGGACCGCATCAAATATTAGAACTATTTTTCAAAAAAGTGGTGGGAGCTTAGGAACTCAAGGTTCAGCATCTCACAATTTTCAACAATTGGGTATAATCAAAATTGATAAAAAAGAGATATCTGATGAAAAAATTTTAGATTTAGCGATTGAGTCAGGAGCTGATGAATGTTTTTCTAATGAGGATTATCATGAGGTCCAGTGTCAAATGAGCGAAATATATAATGTAAAAAAAAATCTTGAGAAAATTATTGCGAATTTTATTTCAACAGAAATTGAATGGGTCCCATTAAATAGTGTTGAGGTAAATAAAGAAAATAAAGATAATATTTTAGATTTTTTAGAAACTCTTGAGGAAGATGACGATGTTCAGAACGTTTATTCAAACGTTAATTTAGGTGGTATTTAATGATGATTATTGGAATTGATCCAGGCATCTCAGGTTCAATCTGTTTTTTTCAAGATGGTATAATAAAAGACGTAATTGAAATGCCAACAATGACAGATGGTAAGAAGAATAAAAGACAAGTAAATGGTGCTCAAATATTTAATGAAATTAGTGAAAGGATCAACAAATTTGATAAAAAAAATATAAAGGTTGTGATTGAACAAGTTTCTGCAATGCCTGGCCAAGGCGTTACTAGTATGTTTAATTTTGGTCAATCTTTTGGTATTTTAAAAGGGATATGCAGCGCGATGCATTTACCAGTTTACTATGTTAGGCCTGCTAAGTGGAAAAAATATTTTAACCTTATTAATTCTGAAAAAGATGCAAGCAGAACAAGAGCTATTGAAATTTTTCCATATTTTTCATCACAATTGTCAAAAAAGAAAGATAATAACAAGGCAGATGCTATTCTAATAGCTAGTTTTTTCTACGAAACTTATCAAAAAGAAGAATAATCAATTTAAATTAAAAGACAAAATCATGACACATTTACGTGTGAAGAGTAAGTATGGAAGCAGATATAGCCGCAAAAGCAGTTGAATTAGGAACAAATACTGATTTTTCATTATTCAGTTTATTTTTTAGAGCAGACATAATTGTTAAGTCTGTAATGATTATATTAATATTGTGCTCAATATATTCTTGGGCTGTAATTATTGAAAAGTTTCGTTTATTTAAAAAAATAACTAAATCTTCAGAAGAATTTGAAGAAAAATTTTGGAATTCTAAGTCTGCCGAAACTTTTTACAATAGTTTACCTAGTAAACTTGAGGATCCAATGTCACTTGTGTTTCAAGATGCAATGGAAGGATTGCTTAAAAAAAAAACAAGAACTAACATTAGTGAAAGAATGAGCGCTTCTCTAGAAGCTGGAATTGAAAAACAAATGACAAAAATTGAAAAAGGTTTTACTTTTTTGGCAACAGTAGGTTCAACAGCACCATTTATTGGATTGTTTGGAACTGTTTGGGGAATTATGAATTCTTTTCAATCTATAGCTATTTCAAGAAACACAAGTCTTGCGATAGTTGCGCCAGGGATAGCCGAAGCTTTATTTGCAACTGCACTTGGTCTGTTGGCTGCAATACCAGCAGTAGTTGCTTACAACAAATTTAATAATGACTCTAAAAAATATTCTGAAAAATTAGAAAACTTCTCTAAAAGATTTTTAACTATAATCTAAAAAATGGCTTTTAAATTTAATCGCTCATCAAAAGAACCTATGAGTGAAATAAATGTTACTCCATTCGTTGATGTTATGTTGGTATTATTAATTATATTTATGGTAACAGCACCATTGTTAACAGTAGGTGTTCAAGTTGATTTACCAGAAAGTTCGGCAGACTCTTTACCTGAAGAAACAGAACCTTTAACACTATCAATTAACGCAAAAGGTGAAATTTTTATTCAAGAAGCAAAAGTTGAATACGATAATATTATTGCAAAAGTTTTAGCGGTTTCAAAAAATAGAACTGATACCAGAATTTATGTTAGAGGTGATAAAACTATAAATTATGGGAGAGTTTTAGAAATAATGGGATTACTATCAGGATCTGGTTTTACTAAAGTAGCATTGATTTCAGAACCGTATAAACAAAGGTAATTAAAGTGAATAGAAGTTTAATTATTTCTTCTGTTTTACATGCTTTGTTAATTTTTATTACAGCTATGAGTTTACCTTTTTTGGCAAAGAAACCGCTTGATATTCCTCCAATTGTATCAGTTGAGTTAATTCAAATAGCAGAAAAAACTAATGTTCCATTTGCACCTAAAGCTAAAAAGATAATTGAAAAAGTTAAAGAGAAAGAAAAAAAACTTGTTTCAGAACAAGCTCCACCAAAAAAAGTAGAAAAAACGAAAACAAAAACTGTTTTGGCTCCTGATCAAAATAATAAAAAAATAGAGAACGAAACACCTGAGGCAATTCCGCTTCCAGATAAAACATTAAAAAAAGTTGAGACAAAAGAGGAAAAAAAACAAAATCCTGAAAAAGTAGATGATGAAGTTAAACAGGTATCAGAATTTGAAAAAAAAGATCTGTTTGATCCAAATAATATTGCTGCTTTAATTGATAAATCAAAAGAAGAGAGTGCAGAAGTTTTAAAAACAAATGATGAAATTACTCAAGATCAGGAAAGAAATGTAGAAAATGCAGGTCTTACACTAAGCGAAGAGGATGCTCTTAAAGCACAAATATTTGGGTGTTGGAGCATTCCATTAGGATTACCATACAATGAAAATTTATTGGTAAGAATAAAGTTAAAACTAAAACCTGATGGAACAGTATCAAAAACAGAAATTTTAGATCATGCAAGAATGAATAAACCAGGCCAAGGTTTTTATAAGGTTTTAGCAGAAAGCGCTTTGAGAGCTGTCAAGTTATGCCAACCATTAAGAGTTCCAACGACTGGATATGAAAGATGGAAAGAATTACAGTTAAATTTTGATGCAAGAGAGATGTTAGAAGGGTAGTATATTTATAAATGACAAAAAAAATTTTAATTTTATTGTTTATGTTGATACCTATCAATGCAAACGCTTTAATAGAAGTTGATATAACTAGGGGAAATTTAAATCCACTTCCATTAGCAGTTTCCCCCCTATCAATTGATGAAGAGTCTAGAAAAGGTTTTGAAAAAATACTCAAAAAAGAAAATATTGGTTCCGAGATATCAAATATCGTTGAGAATAATTTGAGAACCTCGGGATTATTTAATCCTCTAGACAAAAAAGCTTTTTTACAAGCTCCTGATATTGCAAATTTAAAACCAAGATTTGAAGATTGGAATTTAATTAAAGCTCAAGCACTAATTACTGGCAAAGTAAATTATGTTGATGATAAATTAAGAGTTGAGTTTCGATTATGGGACGTTTTAGCCGCTAAAGAAATGATGGCTTTAGCTTTTACCACAGTCCCTAACAATTGGAGAAGAGTAGGGCATATTATCTCTGATAAAGTTTACGAAAGACTGACAGGAGAAAAAGGTTATTTTGATACAAGAATAATTTATGTCTCAGAAGAAGGACCAAAAACACAAAGAATAAAAAAATTAGCAATCATGGATCAAGACGGAGCTAATAATAAATTTTTGACATTGGGGAATGAGTTAGTTTTAACACCACGATTTAACCCAGCAAGTCAAATGGTAACATATTTATCTTACTTTAAAAATATGCCAAGGGTTTATTTATTAGATATAGAAACCGGTACACAAGAGGTAGTCGGAGATTTTCCTGGAATGACATTTGCACCACGTTTTTCACCTGATGGGAAAAAAATAATTATGAGTTTTGCTAAAGACGGAAAGTCAGATATTTACACTATGGATTTAGAAAATAGAATTGTTGAAAAAATTACCAATCATCCATCAATTGACACCTCCCCATCTTATTCTCCTGATGGAAAATATATTACATTTAATTCTGATAGAAGTGGTTATCAGCAAATTTATGTAATGAAGAATGATGGAAGTGATGTAAAAAGAATTTCTTTCGGTAACGGTTTATATGGAACACCTGTATGGTCTCCAAGAGGAGATTTAATTGCATTTACAAAATTACATAAAGGTAAATTTTATATAGGTGTCATGAGAACTGATGGTAGTGGTGAAAGGTTGTTAACTGAAAATTATTATCAAGAAGCACCATCTTGGTCTCCGAATGGAAGGGTATTAATATTTTATAGAGAGACAAAAACTAACTCCAAAGGAGAAGGCTTTTCAGCAAAATTGTGGTCTATTGATTTAACGGGTTATAATGAAAGGCAAATAAAGACACCAACAGATGCTTCAGACCCATCATGGTCATCTTTATTAAGTAATTAAAGATTAATTTTTGTAAATTTCTTGATTTTTAGACTTGAAACCTTTATTTAGTTGTGAAAAAGTTAAGAAATTGAAATTAGCAGCAAGGAGCAATTTAATGAGATTAAACAAAATTTTTAAAAACACACTTTTAGTATTAGCAGCTTGCCTAGTGCTATCTGCATGTGCAACTAAAAAAGAAGTGGCAACAGACATTCAAGGTCAAATGCAAGGTGATGTTTACACAGGAACAGACACAGTTGAATATTTAGCTGATGGTGTTCCAGACAGAGTTTTCTTTGCAACAAATGAGTCGATATTAACAACTGCATCAAGAGAAACTCTAAGAGCTCAAGCAGCTTGGTTGAGAAAGAATCCAAACATAAATGTGGTGCTTGAAGGTCATGCTGACGAAAGAGGAACAAGAGAATATAACTTAGCTCTTGGTGAAAGAAGAGCAAATGCAGCTAAAGATTACTTGATGACTTATGGAATATCTTCTGACAGAATTACTGTATTAAGTTATGGTAAGGAGAGACCAGTTGACTCTGGTTCAAACCCATTAGCTTGGTCAAAAAACAGAAGATCAGTAACTGTTAAAGCAAATTAATTATTTAAAATTTAAGACCCTAAAACCTTTATTGGATTTAGGGTCTTTTTTTTGCCATTTTTATAATCATAAATCTAATTTAAATGATGCTCATATTTAAATTAGTAATTTTAAAATTATTTTTAATTTTAAATTTGGTTTTTATTAATATTTCTTTTGCAGATAACCATAATATTTATGAAACATTAGAAATAATAAAAAATGATCTTAAAACTCTTGAAAGAGCAGTTTATTCTGGATCTATTGAAGTAAAAGCTAACACCAATGATAGTTCAGTTTCAGATTTGGATCAAAATTCAGAAGATGTTTTGACTAGACATTTATTAAAATTATCTGAAGTTGAGGATCAGTTTAGAGAACTAACAAATAAATTTGAAGAAATAAATTTTAAGTTGGATAAATTATCTACCCGTGTTTCAAAAATTCAAGCAGATAACCAAATAAGATTTCAAGATATAGAAACAAACATTAGCTCTGGAAATATAAGTAGCCTAGAAAATCAATTAAGCTCAAAACCTAAGACAGACCAACAAAAAGTTTTACCTGGTAGTTCACAGCCCCAAGATTTAGGAACAATTTCATATAAAGATACTGAGACAAAAGAAACTTCACAACAAATTCAGTCGGTAGAAACTACAGCTTCAATTGTAACAGAAACTTTTCAGTCTGAAGAAAAAATACTTCCTCAAGATTTAAATCCAGTGGAACAATATGAATTTGCAACAAGTTTTTTAAAAGTTGGAGATTACAGTACAGCGGAAAGAGCTTTTAGAGAATTTGTTCTATCTAACCCTGATCATGAGTTAGCGGGTAGTGCACAATACTGGTATGCAGAAACATTCAGAATTAGACAATTATATACAGATGCAGCTTCTGCATATTTAGAGGGTTACCAAAAATATCCTAAAGGAAAAAAAGCCCCAATTAATCTTTTAAAACTTGGAGTATCAATGGTTCAAATTGGTGAAAAAGACCAAGGATGTAAAATGATAAATGGTGTAGAATTACAATACCCTAATGCAAACCAGTCTGTAATACAAAAAGCAAAATATGAGTCCAAAAAATTTGAATGCATCAAACAAGACTCATAAGTTTTTATTAAATCAATTAAAAGATAAACAAACTTCTAAAATTTATAAAAAATTTGAAAAAAATCTTAAATTAAACGAGGATTTTATAGTTGCGGTTTCTGGTGGACCAGACAGTCTAGCTTTATGTTTTTTATCAAAAATTTATTCGATTAAAAAACATCTAAAAGTAAAATATTTTCACGTTGATCATAAACTTAGAAATAATTCAACAAAAGAGGCAAAATTTGTAAAATTGCTTCTAAAAAAATTGTCTACTAATATTGAGATTTTAACCTGGGTTGGAAAAAAACCAAAAAGCAACGTCCAATCTATTGCTAGAGATAAAAGATATGCACTGATGATCAACAAGGCAAAAAAATTAAAAATAAATAATATTTTATTAGGTCATCATAAGGATGATTTAATAGAGAATTTTTTTATTAGAATTTTAAGAGGCAGTGGTTTAAATGGTATGGTGTCGTTTGATCAAAGAAGCAACCTGTCAAATATTAATTTGATAAGACCTTTGTTAAAATTTTCTAAAAAAAATTTAGAACATATTACTAAAAAAGTTTTTAAAAATTATGTCCAAGATCCCTCGAATAAAAATGATGAATTTAAAAGAGTAAAAATTAGAAACTTTATAAAAAATTTGGAATTAGAGGGATTGGATAATGATAAATTTAGTCTAACGATTAAAAATTTAAAATTTGCTAACGAGTCAATTAAATACTTTGTAGAAAAAAATTTAAAAGATAATTCAACAATTACAAATATTAATAAGTTTGTTATTTTGAATAAAAATTTTTTTCTTCAACCAGAAGAAGTAGTTTTCAGGTCTCTAACTGAAGTGTTAAAAGCTGTTGGTAAAAAATACTACCCAGTACGAGGAAAAAAAATTGATAACTTAATTTATCGAATTAAAAATGATAACTCATTCATGACCACTTTAGGAAACTGTGTAATAAAGAAGGTAAATAACTCAGTTTTAGTATCAAAAGAGCGTTAAAGTTGATGAAATAACTGATATTTTGTCACTTGTTAATTTAATAATAATTCTTATTTTAAACACATGAATTTAAAAAATCTAGCAATGTGGGGAATTATAGTTTTTTTAACTATAGGTCTTTATAACATGTTTAAAAATCCTCAGTCTAATATCAGAGGTGGAAATCAAATAATATTTTCAGATTTTTTAAATTCAGTTGAAAACGGTGAGGTTCTAAAAGTTGAGATCCAAGGAAATAACATTAAAGGTGTTTATTCAAATGGAAATTCCTTTTCAACCTATGCTCCCAATGATCCAAATCTAATAGAAAAATTATCAGAGAAAGGTGTAAGTATTTCAGCAGCACCTCTAGAAGAAAAAATGCCTTCATTGTTTGGTGTGCTCTTATCATGGTTTCCTATGTTACTGCTTATTGCAGTATGGATTTTCTTTATGAGACAAATGCAAGGTGGAAAAGGTGGAGCGATGGGTTTTGGGAAATCAAAAGCAAAAATGATGAACGAACTCAAAGGTAAAGTTACGTTCAACGATGTTGCTGGTGTAGAGGAAGCTAAAGAAGAAGTAGAAGAAATAGTAGAATTTTTAAAAGATCCAAAAAAATTTAGTAGGTTAGGTGGAAAAATTCCAAGAGGCGCTTTGCTTGTTGGTCCTCCAGGAACAGGTAAAACTTTATTAGCTAGAGCTATTGCAGGTGAAGCGGGTGTTCCGTTTTTCACTATTTCGGGTTCAGATTTTGTAGAGATGTTTGTTGGAGTAGGAGCCTCTAGAGTAAGAGACATGTTTGATCAAGGTAAGAAAAATTCTCCATGTATAATTTTTATTGATGAAATTGATGCTGTTGGAAGAAGTAGAGGAGCTGGTTTAGGTGGTGGAAATGATGAAAGAGAACAAACATTAAATCAGTTATTAGTTGAAATGGATGGTTTTGACACAAACGAAGGTGTTATTATTATTGCTGCAACAAACAGACCAGATGTACTTGATCCAGCTTTGTTGCGACCAGGAAGATTTGATAGACAGGTAGTAGTTTCAAACCCAGATATTATTGGAAGAGAAAAAATTTTAAAAGTTCATGTGAAAAAAATAAAAATGGCACCAGATGTCAATTTAAGAACAATAGCAAGAGGTACACCTGGCTTTTCAGGAGCCGATCTTGCAAATCTGGTTAACGAAGCAGCCTTGTTAGCAGCAAGAAAAAATAAAAGAATTGTAACATTATTAGAATTTGAGGAAGCTAAAGATAAAGTAATGATGGGGGCTGAAAGACGGTCAATGGTTATGACTGAAGATGAGAAAAAACTCACAGCATACCATGAAGGAGGTCATGCTTTAGTATCTTTCAATATGCCAAGCTACGACCCAATACATAAAGCAACTATTATACCAAGAGGAAGAGCTCTTGGAATGGTAATGAATTTACCAGAGAGAGATAAACATGGTTACTCAATAAAATATTTAAAGGCAAGATTGGCAGTTTGTTTTGGAGGTAGAGTTGCTGAAGAATTAATTTTTGGAAAAGACAATATATCTACAGGTGCAGGTGGAGGAAATGGTTCAGATATTAACCAAGCTACACAACTTGCGAGAGCCATGGTGACAAAATATGGTATGAGCGAAGAAATGGGCCCAGTGGAATATGGAGAAAATCAAGAAGAAGTATTCTTAGGAAGATCGGTTACTCAAACTCAATCTGTTTCAGAGGAAGTTGCTCAAAAAATTGATAAAGAAATAAGAAAATTGGTTGATGAAGGATATAACCAAGCTAAGAAAATTTTGACAGAAAAAATAGATGACTTACATAAAATCGCCAAAGCTCTAATAACATACGAAACATTAACTGGTGAAGAAATAGAGAATATAATTAATAAAAATTTATATCCTAAGGATAAAGTTTCAGATAATCCAGAAACAAAAGATGATCAAGACTCAGCTCTGGGCGCTATGGGTTTGAAACCTAAAATTGTTCATTAATAAATAATGCAAAGATATTACACAAGAGCGTGTAATTTCTACTTTGGTAATCAGTCAAAAATTTTAGTAAATAAAAAAAAATCTATTCCGTTACATCAGATTAAAGAAATATCTTTTGACCATGTTGAGATTATTACAAGAAAAAAGATCAGAAGAATTTCTATAAATCAAGTCAAGAAATTACCAAATATCTTAAAAAAAAAAATAAATGCTGATATTAAAAAAATAAATTCAAAAAAAATAAATTTTTCTAATTTTAATTTTAAAAGAATTCCAAATATTTTAGGAGTATTAAATCTTACACCCGACAGCTTTTCTGATGGAGGAAAATTTAATAAAAAAAATAAGGGTATCACTCATGCTATTACTTTATACAAAAGTGGCGCATCTATAATAGATGTTGGTGGAGAGTCTACAAGACCAGGATCGAAGCCTGTAAATGAAAAGCAAGAATGGAATAGAATTAATAAGATATTAAAATTAATTGTAAAAAAAATACCAATATCTTTAGACACAAGAAAGTCTAGAATTATGGAAAATGGTATTAGGATGGGAGTTAAACTTATTAATGATGTTTCAGGGTTAAGTTATGATCCCAAAACAATAAATATTTTAAAAAAGTATAAAATTCCATTTGTAATACAGCATTCAGTTGGGACACCAGAAAATATGCAAAAGAAGGCGAAATATAAAAATGAATTATTAGATATATATGATTATTTTGAAGATAAGATTAATTTAATTAGGTCCAAGGGTATTAAACATAATAATATAATTTTAGATCCTGGAATTGGATTTGGAAAAAATTTGAAACATAATATGAATCTTTTAAGAGGTGTTTCTATTTTTCATTCATTAGGTTTTCCTATACTAGTAGGAAATTCAAGAAAAAGATTTATTAAAGATATATCAAAAAAAAATGATAGCAAAACAAGGATCGGTGGAACTATGGCCTCATCAATATATCTTTTAATGCAAGGAATTCAGATTTTAAGAATTCATGATGTTAATGAAGTTAAGCAAGGAATTAAAGTTTTTAACGAGATAGTCAAAAATTAATGACAAAAAAATATTTTGGAACAGATGGAATAAGAGGAGCGGTCAATAGTAAATATATTAATGGAGATATGTTCTTTAAATTTGGACTTGCTAGTGGAACATACTTTAAATCTCAAAAAAAAAGAAAACAAACAGCAATAATTGCGAAAGATACGAGATTGTCAGGATATACACTTGAGCCAGCTCTTGTTTCAGGTTTGGCTTCAGCTGGTATGCATGTTTATACTCTAGGACCCCTACCAACTAATGGGCTGGCTATGCTAACAAAAGAAATGAAGGCTAATATGGGTATAATGATCACTGCCTCTCACAATCCACATTTTGACAATGGTTTAAAATTGTTTGGTCCTGATGGAATGAAATTATCAGATAAAATAGAAAAAAAAATTGAGGGACTTATAGATAAGAAAATTACAAATAACCTTTCGCATTCTGATAAACTAGGAAGAGTTAAAAGATTAGAAACAGGTACCAAAAAATATATTAAAATATTAAAAAAAAATTTCACTAAAGAGTTCAATTTAAGAGGACTAAGAATAGTAATCGATTGTGCAAATGGCGCTGGTTATAAGGCAGGTCCTGAATTATTGAAATCATTAGGAGCTAAAGTCATAGCAATAGGAATTAAACCAAATGGTTTAAACATTAATAAAAAATGTGGATCAACTTTTCCAAGAAAAATCAGATCTGCTGTAAAAAAATATAAAGCACATATTGGAATATCTTTAGATGGGGATGCTGACAGAATTATAATGTGTGATGAAAAAAGCAATATAATAGATGGAGATCAAATTATAGCTGCTTTAGCAACAAGATGGAAAAATAAAAAAATGTTAAAAGGGGGAGTTGTTGGAACATTAATGTCAAATTATGGGTTAGAAAAATATTTTAAATCAAGAGGAATAAAATTTTTAAGGGCAAATGTTGGAGATAGATATGTTAAAGAAAAAATGCAGAAATATAATTTTAATTTAGGTGGTGAACAATCAGGACATATTATTTTAGGTAAATTTGCAACCACAGGAGATGGTTTGCTAGTAGCTTTAGAAGCTCTTTTTGCTTTAAGAAAAGGAAAAAAGGCAAGTGAGTTTTTTGATCAATTTAAGAAAACACCTCAGCTTTTAGAAAATATCGAGGTTAAAGATAAAAATATAATTAATAAACCAGAGATAAAAAAAATCATAAAAAATGCAGATAAATTAATTAAAGGTAATGGAAGAATTTTAGTAAGAAAATCAGGAACAGAATCTAAAATAAGAGTAATGGGAGAAAGTGAAAATAAAGCTCTTTTATACAAATGTGTAAATATGATTAAAAAAAAAATTAAATAAATTGAAACCAAAGTCTAAAATTTTAATTATTGCAGGATCTGATTCATCTGGTGGAGCAGGTATTCAAGCTGATATAAAAACGGTTACTGCTCTAGGCTCTTATGCAATGACAGCAATAACTGCAGTCACATCCCAAAATACTACAGGTGTAAAATCAATTATTGGGATACATCCAAAAGAAATTTTTAATCAAATAATTTATAGTTGTAAAGATATAAGGCCTGATGCAATAAAAATTGGTATGCTGCATTCTTCAGAGGTTATTAGAATCGTATTAAAAGCTTTAAATAAAATTAAAGTTAAAAAAATTGTATTAGATCCAGTGATGGTTGCTAAAGGAGGTGCTAAACTGATAGATAGTAAAGCTATTCAATTATTGAAATTAAAACTAATTAAAAAAGTATCACTTATTACTCCTAATGTCCTTGAAGCAGAAATTTTAACTAAAACAAAAATTATAACAAAGGAGGATATGATTTTTGCTGCAAATAAACTTATAGGATTAGGAGCTAAAAATGTACTTATAAAAGGTGGTCATTTAAAACATAAAAATGTAATAGATATTTTAATAAACAAAAAAGACATAAAGATCTTCAAAAGTGAGCGTTACAAAACAAAGAATACCCATGGTACAGGTTGTACATTATCTAGCTCAGTTACAACTTTTTTATCATGTGGAAAAACAGTAAAGAAATCTTGTGAGCTTGGAATTAAGTATGTAAATTCTGCAATTAAATCAAACCCGAAATATGGAAAAGGTCATGGCCCAATTAACCATCTCACTTCCTTAAAAGTAAACAGAAAATTTAAATAATGAAAAATATAGTCGTTGTTGGATCTCAATGGGGTGACGAAGGTAAAGGAAAAATTGTTGATTGGTTATCTGAACAGGCTGATGTAGTAATAAGGTTTCAAGGAGGTCATAATGCTGGCCATACTTTAGTGATTGATGGTGTTACTTATAAATTGAGATTATTACCATCCGGAATAGTTAGAAAAGGCAAAATATCAATTATTGGCAACGGTGTTGTCGTAGATCCATGGGCTTTATTAGAGGAAATAGAAGAAATAAAATCTAAAGGTGTAGAAGTAAATGTAAATAATTTTATTATTTCGGAGTCCGCAAATTTAATTTTGCCTTTTCATAGAGAAATGGATGAGATTAGAGAGGATGCAGCAGGAAAAAGTAAAATAGGAACTACAAGACGTGGAATCGGACCAGCATATGAGGATAAAGTTGGAAGAAGATCTATAAGAGTTATGGATCTAAGATCTGAAAAAAATTTAGATCAAAGACTCGACTCTGTACTAGTTCATCATAATGCAATTAGAAAAGGCCTAGGAAAAAAAATTTTTGAAAAAGATCAGCTTAAATCTGATTTGCTTAAAATAGCTCCTAAAATATTAGAATTTTCTCAGCCAGTTTGGCTAAAGATTGATCAATTTAAAAAACAAAAAAAGAGAATTTTATTCGAAGGAGCCCAAGGTATTTTACTTGATGTTGATCATGGAACTTATCCTTTTGTAACTTCATCTAATACTGTTGCCTCAAGCGCAGCTACAGGAACTGGTTGTGGCCCAAATTCGATTAATTATGTTCTTGGAATTACAAAAGCTTATACAACAAGAGTTGGGGAAGGTCCTTTTCCTACAGAGTTAACAGATGATGTTGGTGAACTTTTAGTAACACGTGGAAAAGAATTTGGAACTGTTACAAGTAGAAAAAGAAGATGCGGATGGTTTGATGGTGTTTTGGTAAGGCAAACTATTAAAGTTTCAGGTATTGATGGTATCGCTTTAACGAAATTAGATGTACTCGATGAATTAGATGAAATTAAAATGTGCGTTGCTTATGAGCTTGATGGTAAAAGATTAGATTATTTACCTGCTGCTGTAGAAGATCAAATAAAAATAAAACCAATTTATGAAACTTTTCCAGGATGGAAAGTTTCTACAAATGGAGTTAAAAATCTGGACTCATTACCTGAAAATGCAAAAAAATATATTTTTGCTGTTGAAGATTTTATTGGTGCAAAAGTATCAAGTATATCAACTAGTCCAGAAAGAGATGATACTATTTTAATTGAAAACCCTTTTGAAGTTTAGTTTGCGGGTAAAAGATTTTTTGATTTAGCTAATAGTAGCATGTGCTTTTGGAGTTTTTCAAATGCTTTATTTTCTATTTGTCTAACTCTTTCTCTGCTAATTTTATATTTTTTACTTAAATCTTCTAGTGTAGTTGGGTCATCATTTAGTCTTCTTGAGTATAAAATTTCTCTTTCTCTATCGTTAAGAACTTTAATAGAGTCTTTTAATAAATCTTTTCTTTGTTCCATTTCCTCGTGGTGAGCAAATTTTAAGTCATGATCAAGTTCTTTATCAACCAACCAGTCTTGCCATTCATCGCCATCTTCCCCAACTTGAGCATTTAGCGAGAACTCCTTCCCAGAAAGTCTTCTATTCATTGAAACGACTTCTTCTTTACTTACATCGAGCTTATTAGCTATATGATCAACGTGCTCATCTCTTAAGTCACCTTCAGTTTCTGGAGAAATTTGATTTTTAATTTTCTTTAGATTAAAAAATAATTTTTTTTGAGCAGTAGTAGTTCCAATTTTGACAAGACTCCAAGATCTTAAAATATATTCTTGAATAGAAGCTTTAATCCACCACATTGCATAAGTTGCTAATCTAAAACCTTTTTCTGGTTCAAATTTCTTTACAGCTTGCATAAGACCCACATTTCCCTCTGAAATCATTTCATTAATGGGCAAACCATATCCTTTGTAGCCCATAGCAATCTTTGCAACTAATCTTAAGTGACTAGTGACTAGTTTTTCTGCAGCTTTAATATTGCCAGTCGTTTTCCAGTTTTTTGCTAGCATATATTCCTCTTCTGCAGCTAACATCGGAAATTTTTTAATCTGCTCTAAATATACAGATAGTCCACCTTCATTAGAAAGGGTTGGCAGATTGTTGCTCATTGTTGTGCTCATAGGAGTGTTTATTTAATTAATTATACCTATTTTTCAATAATTTATTCTTCAGTGTTTCTAAGCATTTTTAGAATATTATTAAGATCTTGTGGCAAAAGTGAGGAAAAAATCATCTCTTTCTTAGTACGTGGATGTATAAATCCTAAAGTTTTTGCATGCAGGAATTGTCTATTTAATTTAGTAATTGAATTTTGGATATCAAAATCAATATTTTTTAATTTTTTATATTTTTTTTTATATTTGTCATCTCCAACTAGACTATTACCTTTAAAGTTCATATGAACTCTTATCTGATGTGTTCTTCCTGTTTCTAATTTACATTCAACCAAACTTAAAGTTGGTGTTTTTTGATTTTCAAAAATTTCAAGTGTTTTATAATTTGTTATAGCTTTCTTACCTTTAGAACTACTAACTTCCATTAGCTGTCTATTTTTTGAACTACGAGTTATAAATGTTTCAATCCTCCCTGAGGATGGTCTTAATTTTCCCCATATTAAAAGTTGGTACTCTCTTATAATTGTATGATCACTAAATTGTTTTGATAAATTTTCATGAGTTTCATTGTTTTTTGCAATTACAACTAAACCAGATGTGTTTTTATCAATTCTATGAACAATACCAGGTCTTAACTCGTCACCTATATTTGATAAAGAATCCTTGTCATAATGCATCAATGCATTAACAATTGTTTTATCATAATTTCCAGCTCCTGGATGCATGATTATTCCGGCAGGTTTATTAATTACTAATAGATCATCATCTTCGTATATTATTTCTAATTTAAATTCGTAAGGTTTAAGGGATGCTATTTCAGGCTCTGGAATTTTAAGATTTATAGTATCACCAATTGAGACTTTTTTTGACGGACTTTTAATTATTTCATTATTTAGTGTTAACTTTTCTTTTAAAATTAAATTTTTAATCCTAGTTCTACTAATTAATTCCTCTCTTTTGTTAATTAAAACATCAACCCTTAAATTCTTCTCATCCTCTTTGACTATAAAATTAATGTTTTTTTCCATAAAATATAATATTAATACTATATGCGCTTGTAGCTCAACTGGATAGAGCGCCTGACTTCGGATCAGGAGGTTCTGGGTTCGACTCCTAGCAGGCGCACCAATTTATTCTCCCATGTTTATCAAAGTTCCTTTTTCTCTTGCCTTATCGAAAGAGTAATAAAATACGGATATTGATAAAATTAAATAAAACCCATTAAGATAGACTGCATTTATTATATTTTCATAATTGACTGTTCCATTAACTAAAATATTTCTAGTCTCCTCAAAAATATATACTAATGGCAATGCGAAAGCGATTGATTGGAATATTTCTGGTAATATTTCAACTGGGTAGTATATACAGCCAAAAGGTGCTAACAAAAACATTGTAGACCATGCAATATTTTCAAAAGATGGACCAAATCTTAATAATCCTGCTGACACAAGTAGACCAAGCGTAATTCCAAATAAATATAAACTTAAGAAAAGAAAAGCCAAAGGAAGACCAAGTTTTAACAATGAAATTCCAAACAATGGAGAAGTCAATAGTATAGCCGGGATTAAACCAATTAATGCTCTAATTAAAGCAGTTAAAACTAGAGAGACAATTATCTCACTAATTTTCATTGGTGCAATAAATAAGTTTGTAAAATTTCTGCTCCAAATTTCCTCCAAAAATAACATATTAAAGCCAATACTGGTTCTAAATAAAAAATCATAAAGAATTGCACATGAAAGAATAACTCCTACCGCACCACTGTAGTAAGTACTATGAGCTGCAAAAAAATTAGAAATAAATCCCCAGAGAGTAATTTGAATTGAAGGCCAATAAATTAAGTCTAATATTCTTGGAAATGATCTAGTTATTAAATAAAAGTGTCTTAAAAAAAGACCATAAATTCTCATTAAATTCATTTTTATTTTCTCGCAATTTCTAAAAATACTTCTTCTAAATTTCTTCTTCCATACTTTGTTATTAACTCTTCAGGAGTTCCTCTATCCACTATTAAACCATCTTTCATCATTAAAACAGAACTACATAATCTGTTTACTTCTTCCATATTATGAGAGGCAAGCAAAACTGATATTTTTTTTTCCTTTTTGTATTCTTCTAAAAACGATCTTACAAAATCACCAGTTTCAGGATCTAATGAGGCAGTAGGTTCATCCAACAAAAGTACCGTTGGATCATTTATTAAAGCTTTAGCAAGACTTACCCTGTTTTTTTGTCCAGAAGAAAGTTCTCCTGTAATTTTGTTTAAAAGGTCTTTTAATCTAAGTTTATTTGCAAGGTGATCTATTCGGTCATTTAAATTTTGAATATTATATAATTTTCCATAAACAATTAAATTTTGTTTAACTTTAAGTTTTTTAGGTAATTCAATATATGGTGAAATAAAATTCATTTTGTGAAGAAGTGAGATTTTGTTTTTTTCAATATTTTCTCCGTTGATTAAAACCTCACCACTACTTGGTTTTAATAATCCTAAAATCATTCCAATAGTTGTAGTTTTTCCACATCCATTAGGTCCCAATAAACCAACCATTTCATTTTCATTAATTTTAAAATTTATATTAGTTACTGCTACTTTATCTTTATATTTTTTTGATAGATTTATTACTTCAATAGAATTTGTCATCAATATTTAGAGGCTCTCTTTAATCTATCATTAATTGTTTTGCCAAGACCTTTGTTTGGAATCGTCTCAACTGCAATCTTTTTAAAACCATCGTTTTTAATTTTTCTTAAAGTTGAATATAAATTCTTTGCAGCTTCATCTATATTTTTCATTTTGGATAAATAATAATAGTTTTTTAATTTTGATTTTCTTTTTTTAATTAATAAATAAGCCTCATCTTTTTTTGGTTTTTTAACATTGACTCTTAAAGGTATCCCGGGTGAGTAATGTAACGGAAATAAACCAGGTGATAATTTTTTTTTTGAATTTGTATTAATTAATAATTTTTTTTTTAAAACATTTTCGATTTTTTTAGTATCTAGGCCTCCATATCTTAAAAGTGAGGGCTTTTCTAAAAGGTTTAGTATTGTAGACTCAACTCCAATTTTACTTTTTCCTCCATTTAAAATATATTTTATTTTTGAACCAAATTCTTCTTTTACATCAGATGGTTTAACTGAACTTAATCTTGAGGATATATTTGCACTAGGTGCCGCTACCGGATAATCTAAATTTTTTAATAAATTTCTTAACAATTTATGTTTAGGGAAACGTACGGCAATACTTTTTTTATTATTAGTGACAAATTTTGATATTTTTGAGTTATTTTTTAATTTCAGAACATAAGTTATTGGACCTGGAGAAAATTTTTTGTAAAGTTTAACTAAATTATCATTTATATCACAGTCTTCTTTAAGTCTTTGAATATCGTAATAATGGACAATTAGAGGATTATTTAATGGTCTTTTTTTAAGACTAAATATTTTCTTAACTGCACTATTCGAGTAAGCGTTTGCAGCCAATCCATAAACAGTTTCTGTTGGTACCGCAATACAATGATTATTATCTAAATATTTTTTTGCTTTTTTGATATTTGATTGAATAGATTTCATGTATTAATAATTATTATTATATGAAAGATAAAATATTACCACTTGATTATGATCAGTATTCAGTTGAGGAGCTTACAGAAAAAGCAAACAAGATTATAGAGTCTCTAGAGAAGGAAAATGATCTAAACAATTCAGTTGATAGTTATCAAGAACTTCTAAAATTAAATAATATTATTGAAAAGAAATTTCATAAAAATTTTAAATCTATTGGGGAAGAGACAAATAAAAAGGTTAAAGAGATAACTAAAAAAAATGAAAAAACAGCTTAATAAAATAGCTAAGGATACAAATATTTTCCTTAAAAAATATATTAATTCACAGAAATATTCTCAGCTAAAGTCACCCATGAAGTATGGTTTGTTTCCAGGTGGAAAAAAAATAAGATCTAAAATCTTAATGGACTTAGGGTCATTATTTTCAATAGATTACAAAACATTGATAATAGTTGGGTCGGCTGTTGAATGTATTCATGCTTATTCTCTTATTCATGATGATCTACCCTGTATGGATGATGATGATATAAGAAGAGGAAAACCTTCAGCTCACATTAAATTTGGTGAGTCTACAGCAGTTCTAGCAGGAAATTCATTACTGACTTTAGCTTTTGAAATTTTATCAAGTCCTAAATTGAAATTAAATGAAAAGATAAAGATCAACCTAATCAAAAAATTATCAGAATGTTCAGGACATCTAGGAATAGCTGGTGGGCAATATTTAGATTTAAGTTATGAGAGAAAGAAAATATCAAGGAATAAAATATTAGAAATGGAAATAAAAAAAACTGGAATGTTATTTAGTTTTTGTTGTGCAGCTCCAGCAATAATTAAGAAAAAAACAATCCAAGAAATTAAATTTTTTGAAAATATTGGATCAAAAATTGGTTTATTATTCCAAATAGCTGATGATTTAATTGATCTGAAAAGTAATTCTAAGGAAGCTGGGAAAAAAACAGGAAAAGATCAAAAAAAAGGCAAGGCAACACTTATAAATTTAATAGGCTATGATGACTCACTTAAGTATTGTGATAAGATAATAAAAGATATTAATAAGAATTTAAAAAAATATGGTTCAAGATCTGAAAAAATAAATGAAACATTAGGCTATATACTGAATAGAAAAAAATGAAAAAAAGTTATCAATTTTTAAATAATATCAATTTTCCATCTGATTTAAGAAAAGTTTCTGAAAATAATTTACAAAAAGTAGCAGATGAGGTGAGGGAGGAAATGATAAGTGCTGTTTCAGAAACAGGAGGTCACCTTGGTGCTGGTTTAGGAGTTGTTGAATTGACAGTTGCACTTCATTATGTTTTTGATACCCCAAATGATAAATTAATATGGGATGTTGGCCATCAATCTTACCCACATAAAATTCTAACTGGAAGAAAAGATAAAATTAGAACTTTACGACAGGGCGATGGCTTATCAGGTTTTACAAAAAGATCTGAAAGCGAGTATGACCCATTTGGAGCGGCACATAGTTCAACATCAATTTCATCTGCATTAGGAATTGCAGAGGCAAATAAATTAGAAAATAAGTCTTCCAATGTAATAGCTGTAATAGGTGATGGAGCAATCAGCGCAGGTATGGCTTATGAAGCCATGAATAATGCTGGAGCATCTAAGACAAAAATGATTGTTATTTTAAATGATAACGACATGTCAATTGCAAAACCAGTTGGAGCAATGAGAACTTACTTGGCAAAATTATTTACTGGTAAAATATATTTTAGTCTTAGAGAAACCTTAAAATTAATTACATCTGCATTTTCAAAAAGATTTAGTGCTAAAGCAGGAAAAGCAGAGGATTTTTTCCGTTCAGCAGTTACCGGAGGTACATTGTTTAGTTCACTTGGTTTTTATTATGCAGGTCCTATAGATGGTCATGATTTATCAAGCCTAGTTCCAATTTTAAAAAATGCAAAAGAATCAAGACATGAGGGTCCTATAATGATTCATATCAAAACTCAAAAAGGAAAAGGTTATTCTTATGCAGAAAAAGCAAATGATCATTATCATGGAGTGTCAAAATTTAATGTTGAGACTGGTGAACAAGTAAAGAGCAAATCAAATCTTCCAGCTTATACAAAAGTATTTGCAAACACGTTAGTTAAACATGCTAAAAAAGATAGCAAAATAGTTGGAATAACAGCTGCGATGCCTGGAGGGACTGGCATGGATATTTTTGGCAAGGAGTTTCCAAATAGAATGTTTGATGTTGGAATAGCGGAACAACATGCTGTAACTTTTGCAGCCGGTCTAGCAACCGAAGGATACAAACCATATGCTGCAATTTATTCTACATTTTTACAGAGAGCATATGATCAAGTTGTCCACGATGTTGCCATCCAAAGTTTACCAGTTAGATTTGCGATAGATAGAGCAGGATTAGTTGGTGCTGATGGATCAACACATGCTGGGTCATTTGATATAACTTACTTATCAACTTTACCAAACTTTGTAGTAATGGCAGCAAGTGATGAAGCTGAACTTGTTAAAATGATTAATACTTCAGTAGATATAAATGACAGACCTTCTGCAATTAGATATCCAAGAGGGACTGGAGTAGGTGTTGATCTCCCATCAATAGACGAAAAAATTGAAATTGGTAAAGGAAGAGTCGTTCAAAAAGGGACACAAGTTTGTATTTTAAACCTCGGTACTCGACTTGAGGAGTGCAAGTTAGCTTTAGAGGAATTAAAAGCAAAAGGGGTTTCAACAACTTTGATAGATGCCAGATTTGCAAAGCCTTTAGACGAGGAACTTATATTAAAATCTGCTAAGGAACATGAGCTTATGATAACTATTGAAGAGGGATCAATAGGTGGTTTCGGTTCTCATGTTAAAAATTTATTAGCTGAAAGAGGAGTATTTGATAAAGGTTTTAAATTTAGATCAATGACTTTACCAGATGAATTTATTGAACAAGCTGATCCAAAAAAAATGTACGATAAAGCTGGATTAAACAGTTCTCAAATTTCTAAGAAAATCTCTGATATTTTGTTTCAAAAGGAGACAATAAGAGTTGTGAAAAATTAATTTAAACTAACCTAACCACACTGGGCTTTATTCATTAAGTAGTGGTCAAGTAAAACACAGTTCATCATAGCCTCACCAATTGGTACAGCTCTAATTCCTACACAAGGATCATGTCTACCTTTAACAGATATTGAAGTATTTTTCCCAAATTTATTTATAGTTTTTCTACTAGTTAAAATTGACGATGTTGGTTTGACAGCAAAAGATGCAATAATTTCTTGGCCCGTAGAAATTCCACCAAGAATTCCACCTGCTTTATTTGAATTGAATTTTAATTTATTTCCTTTTGAAGAAATTTCATCTGAATTTTGTTCTCCACTTAATTGTGCTGAGTTCATTCCTGCTCCAATATTTACACCCTTAACTGCATTAATACTCATTAGACCTGAAGCTATGTCAGTATCCAATTTTGAATAAATTGGAGCACCTAAACCCACTGGGATACCTCTTGCTCTTATTTCAATCACTGCTCCACATGAGGATCCTGATTTTCTTACACCAAGCAAATATTTTTCCCATAATTTAATCATTGATTTATCTGGACAAAAAAATGGATTTTTTGAAATTACTTTATCGTTCCATTGATTTGTATCACATCCAAGAATTCCTAACTGAGTTACTGCACCAATTACTTTAAATTTTTTACCTAATTTTTTTTGAAGTACAACTTTTGCTATTGCACCGGCTGCAACTCTTGCTGCAGTTTCTCTAGCAGAAGATCTACCACCACCTCTATAGTCTCTAATTCCATATTTTTTAAAATATGTAAAATCCGCATGACCTGGCCTGAACTTATCTTTAATATTACTATAATCTTTGGATCTCATATCTTTATTGTAGATTATAAGTGAAATGGGTGTTCCTGTAGTTTTTCCCTCAAATACTCCTGACAATATTTGAACTTTGTCATCCTCTTTTCGCTGAGTTGTAAATTTAGATTGTCCTGGTTTTCTTTTGTCTAATTCTATTTGAATATCTTGCTCTTTAAGATTTATGTTTGGAGGGCAACCATCAACAATACAACCAATTGCAGGCCCATGAGACTCTCCCCAAGTTGTGAAACGAAATAGCTTTCCAAAAGTATTAAATGACATTATTTATATTATATAGATTATTTTGTTTAAATTATGAATCAAAAAAACTCTTTAGGTCTTAATAGTTGCTTTCTTGATATAGATGATCCAATTCAATTATTTCATGAATGGATGGAGGAAGCAAAGAAAACTGAGCCAAATGATCCAAACGCTGTTGCTTTGGCCACGTCAAATAAAAAAAATATTCCTTCAGTTAGAATGGTTTTACTTAAAGATTTCAACAAGGATGGATTTGTATTTTATACAAATTTAAATAGTCAAAAAGGAAATGAATTAAAAGAAAATCCATATGCTGCGATGTGTTTCCATTGGAAAAGTCTCCTAAGACAAATAAGAATTAATGGAAAGGTGTCATTAGTTTCTGATCAGGTTGCAGATGAATATTATTCATCTAGAGCGTATGAAAGCCGGATAGGAGCATGGGCTTCTAAGCAAAGTGAAGAATTAAATTCGCGAGAACAACTGTTAAAATCTATACAAGATTACAAAAAAAAATATAGCAACAAATCAGATGTACCAAGACCAAGTCACTGGTCTGGATGGATTTTATCTCCAGATAGTATTGAATTTTGGCTAGATGGTGAGAACAGAATCCACGAAAGATTAAAATACAATAAAGATAAATCTGGGAAGTGGATAAAGTCTTTATTAAGTCCTTAAAAATTTCTTGATAAACTAAATGATGTTAATCTTTTAAGAATATTTTTTTCTTCAGAGTCTTTAAATACACTTAGAGAGTTTGAGGCTAAATTTATATAGTGCTGAGCTTTTTGATAGCATTCTTGAATTATTTTATACTTATTTATAAGAGCAATAATTTCATTAAAGTCATCTTTAGTTCTTAACTCTTTTTTAAACATATTTGATAAAATTTTCTTTTCATCATTTCCTAATTTTTGAAAAAGTAAAATTATTGGTAAGGTAATTTTTCCTTCAAAAAAATCTTGACCAATTTTTTTACCAAATAGTTTGAGCTCAGAATTATAGTCTAATGTGTCGTCTGCTATTTGAAAAGTTAATCCCAAGTTTCTTCCATAAAATTCTAAAGCATCTTTCTCTTTATTTTCTGCATCAGATAAAATAGCACCAACTTTAGTTGCTGCTGCAAATAACTCAGCAGTTTTAGCTGAGATTATTTTTAAATATGTTTCTTCTAGCATATCAACTTCACCTTTGTGTTGAAGTTGTAGAACTTCTCCTTGAGCAATCTTAGATGAAGTGGACGATAATAATTTTAAAACTTCTAGGTTTCCGTCTTCTACCATCATTTCAAAACATCTACTCAATAGATAATCTCCAATTAAAACTGACGAATGATTATCCCAAACTTTGTTTAAAGTTTCTTTTCCTCTTCTAACAGTGCCTTCATCAATCACATCATCATGCATCAATGTTGCGCTGTGAATTAATTCAACACACGCAGCTAAATTTATATCTCTAGAGCCTTTAGAGTAACCGCATAATTTTGCACTACCCAAAGTTAGTAAAGCCCTTAGTCTTTTTCCTCCAGTTTCTATATGATAATCTGTCATTTTTTGAACCAGCTGTACATCACTAGATAATTTTGATTTTATTTTTTCTTCGGTTAAAACCAGTTTTTCTTCAACCGAGTCTTTAAGTTGAAAATATGAATCATTTATTTGATTTTTAAGCTGTACAACTGTTCCCATAAGATTTTTAAATTAGTATAATTTGTTTATATATATTACTTATCAATTGACGCACCAGTTTCTTCAATTATAAGTAGTCTTTATATTCAATAAATAATTCTATAAGACTTACCTATGTTCTCTTTTTTTAAAAAGAAAAAAATTGTTGCTCACTTAAAATTAAGTGGGGTTATTGGTAATGCAGGAAAATTTAAACAAGGTATTGATTTTGCAGGTCAAGAAGAACAAATTAAAAAGGCTTTTTCTCTGAAAAAAGCGGCATGTGTTGCTATATCAATCAATTCTCCAGGAGGATCACCAGTTCAATCTCATCTAATCTACAGCTTTATTAGACAACAAGCAAAAAAACATAAAAAAAAAGTTATTGTATTCGCTGAAGACGTAGCAGCTTCTGGAGGCTATTTGATTTCTTGTGCTGGGGACGAAATTTATGCAAATTCAAGTTCAATAATTGGATCCATAGGAGTGATATATTCTTCTTTTGGATTTACAGAGTTGATAAAAAAAATTGGGGTTGAAAGAAGAGTTCATACTGCTGGCAAAAACAAAAGCACACTTGATCCATTTTTAGAAGAAAAAAATGAGGATATTGAAAGATTAAAAAATATTCAATTGGATCTTCATAAAGACTTTATAGATGTTGTTGAAAAAAGTAGAGGATCAAAATTAAACAAATCTGATGTAGAACTTTTTTCAGGTGAGTTTTGGTCAGGTAGTAAAGCAAAAAGTTTAGGATTGATTGACGGAATAGGTAACGCACATGAAATATTAAAAGATAAATTTGGTGAGGATGTAATTATTAAAAAATTTGAAAAATCAAAAGGATGGTTAAGTCAAAAACTTTCTTCATCTAGCAATCAAGTAGATCAAATAGCAAGTATTTTAGATGAAAGATCAATTTGGCAAAGATATGGTTTCTAAAGCAAAAAAAGAAAAAAAAAAAGTTCAAACATTCCAAGATACAATTTTAAATCTTCAGAAATTTTGGAGTAAAAAAGGATGCATTATTTTACAGCCTTATGATATGGAGGTTGGTGCAGGAACTTTTCATCCAGCTACTACCCTAAGATCACTAGGAACTAAACCATGGAAAGCAGCTTACGTACAACCATCAAGAAGACCCACAGACGGAAGATATGGAGATAATCCAAACAGGTTACAACACTATTATCAATTTCAAGTTTTAATCAAACCTTCTCCTGAAAATATAAAAAAACTTTATTTAAATAGTTTGTCTACTATAGGAATAGATCACAATGATCATGATATAAGGTTTGTTGAAGATGATTGGGAAAGTCCAACATTAGGTGCCGCAGGATTGGGATGGGAAGTATGGTGTGATGGAATGGAAATTACTCAATTCACCTATTTTCAACAAATGGCTGGATTTGATTGTAAACCTGTATCAGTTGAAATCACTTATGGCTTAGAAAGAATTTGTATGTTCACCCAAAAAGAAAAAAATGTTTATGATTTATTGTGGAATGATGAAGGTGTAAAATATCATGAAGTTTTTCATCAAGCCGAAAAAGAATTTTCAGCATACAATTTTGAACATGCGAATGTAGAAACACTTTTGAAAATGTTTGAAATGCATGAGTCTGAGGCAAAAGACTTGGTAGAAAAAAAAATTTCATTACCAGCATATGATCAATGTTTAAAAGCCAGTCATGTGTTTAATATTCTAGATGCAAGAGGTGCAATCAGTGTCGCACAAAGAGCTGGTTATATTGCTAGAATAAGAGATATTACAAAATCTGTAGCTGGCGTTTGGTTAGATAGTCAAAAATAATGTCAGAGTTTTTTTTAGAATTATTTAGTGAAGAAATACCTTCAAATCTTCAACAAAATTTAAGGGAAGACTTGCTTAAAAGCTTTAATGATTTATTTTTAGAAAAATCAATTTTATTTAAAAAAAGCTCGTCATATTCAACACCAAACAGATTAGTGGTATTATTTGAAGGTGTTCAAAAAAATATTGTACTAAAATCTGAGGAGATTAAAGGTCCAAATATTAAGTCACCAGAGGCAGCACTCGAGGGGTTTGTTAGGTCAAATAAAATTTTAAAAAAGGATCTCTACCAAAAGAAAACAGACAAAGGAGAATTTTATTTTTTCAAGACAAAATCAAAAAAATTGCATACACATGAATTATTAGAGGAATTTATCCCAATATTATTAAATAAAATTCAATGGAAAAAATCAATGTATTGGGGAACTTTTGACCTAAATTGGGGTAGACCTTTAAAGTCAATTCTAGCTGTATTTGATAAAAAAAAGTTAAATTTTAATTTTCATCACCTAACATCTTCTAACTCAACTTTTATTGATAAAGAATTTGAGGAAAATAAAAAGTCTTTCTTAGAATTTAAAAATTATAAAAGTTTTTTTAAAAAAATTGACATTATCGTTGATCACAATGAAAGAAAAAAATTAATAGAAAAAAAATTTAACAATATTTTAAAAAATAAAAATATTAAGATCCAACATAATCCTAGATTACTTAATGAAGTTGTAGATTTAACTGATCAACCAAATATCCTTCTTTGTGAATTTGATAAAAAATTTTTAAATATTCCAAAAGAAATATTAATTATTACCATGCAATACCATCAAAAATATTTTCCTATATTTGATAATAAAGAAAATATTACCAATGAGTTTTTAGTGGTTGCAAATAAAAAAGACAAAAAGGGATTAATTAAATTAGGAAATGAAAGAGTAGTTGAAGCAAGATTAAGTGATGCAGAATTTTTTTGGAAAAAAGATAAATCTCAAAATATGGTCAAAAAAGTTACTGAATTAAAATCAATGAATTATTTTAAAGGATTAGGAAGTTATTTCGATAAAGCCCAAAGAATGAGAAAATTGGGTGGAATGATATCTGATGAACTTTTAATCAGCAAAGAAAAAGTTGAATTGTCAGCATCAATTTGTAAAGTTGATTTATTATCAGAACTAGTAGGTGAATTTCCAGAACTCCAAGGTGTAATGGGAGGTTATTTTGCTAACGCACAAGGTTTTGATAAAGATTTAGCTTTGGCGATAAGTGAGCAATATTTACCTACAGGTTCAGGTTCAAGAGTTCCAAAAAAACCATTTAGCATAGCCCTTTCTTTGGCTGATAAGATAGATACTTTAGTTGGTTTTTTTGGTTTAAATCAAAAACCAACAAGTTCGAAAGATCCGTATGCTCTAAGAAGATTAGCATTGGGGGTAATAAGAATAATAGTTGAAAATAAAAAAGATTTTAAAATAAAAGATCTAATTAATTATTCTTTAAGCCTGTATTTAGATCAAGGTTTTGAAATTGATAACCAATCCCTACAAAATGAATTATCAGATTTTTTAATGGATAGATTAAAATATCACATGAAGGAAGAAAATATTAGAAATGATATAATTCAAGCATCAGCTAGTTCTTTTAACTTAGATCAATCTGTTATTATTTTTAATAAAGCTAAACATTTAAATAAAATTATTAACAAACCAAATGGTTTAGATATTATTGCAAGCTATAAAAGAGCCTCAAACATTTTAGACGGTGAATTAAAAAAAGATAAAATAGAATTATCAAATACAACTGACCCTGGAATTTTTAAAACTGAGTTAGAAAAAAACCTATTTAAAAAAATTAGTGAATTAAGGAAATATTTTTCAGGCATTAATAAAGATGAAAATTATGTTCAAACATTGGACAATTTAGCTAGCGTCAAAAGAGAGGTTTTTGACTTTTTTGATAATGTAATTGTGAACGAAGATGATCTGGTCATAAAGAAGAATAGACTGGAACTAATCCAAATGATGTGTAAAACGTTCAACAATTATGTTAATTTTGCTCTAATCGACTCCCGTTAATGAAAAAACTTATTTTAAACTTTAATTCTAAGGATAGTAAAAAAATTAAAAATCCTAAAAACTTTTTAGGAGGAAAAGGTGCTAATCTTTCTGAAATGGGAAGAATGGGTCTTCCAGTACCCCCTGGTTTTACAATATCCACAAAAGTTTGCGAAATTTTTTATAAGGATAAAAAAAGATTAAATAAAAGTTTAATTTCTCAAATTAAAAAAGAATTAAAATTAATCGAAAAAGATGTTTCTAAGAAATTTGGGGACTTAAAAAATCCACTTTTATTATCTGTGCGGTCTGGTGCAAGAGTATCAATGCCAGGTATGATGGATACTATTCTAAATCTGGGTCTTAACGATAAGACAGTTAAAGCTTTAGCAATTAAAACTTCAAATGGAAGATTTGCTAAAGACAGTTATAGAAGATTCATTCAAATGTACGGTAATGTGGTAATGGGTGTAGAAGGTTATCATTTTGAGGAATTAATTGAAAATTATAAACTTACGAAAGGTGTTTTGTTAGATACAGATTTAGATGAAAGTGATTGGGATGGACTAATTGAAGATTTTAAAAGAACAGTAAGAGAAAAGGCAAAAAAAGATTTTCCTCAAGATGTTCATGAACAATTGCTAGGAGCAATAAGCGCAGTATTTTTATCATGGGAAAGTAATAGAGCAAAAGTTTATAGAAAACTAAATAAAATCCCAGCCGAGTGGGGAACTGCTGTAAATGTTCAATCAATGGTTTTTGGAAATATGGGAGATGATTGTGCAACGGGAGTTGTGTTTACACGAAATCCATCAGATGGATCAAATGAAATATATGGTGAGTATTTAATTAATGCGCAAGGCGAAGATGTTGTAGCGGGCACAAGGACACCTCAATACATAACAAAAAAAGCTAGGAGTGATGCTAAAGTAAAAGAATTATCAATGGAAGAAGCTATGCCAAAAGTCTTTAAAGAACTTCAAAAAATTTTGAAAAAATTAGAGACACATTATAAAGATATGCAAGACGTAGAGTTTACAGTTGAAAATAGTAAACTATGGATGCTTCAAACAAGATCAGGAAAAAGAACAGCAAAATCAGCAGTGAAGATTGCAGTTGATATGGTTAAAGAAAAATTAATTTCTAAAAAGGAAGCTGTATTAAGAATTGACCCAAATTCTTTAGACACACTTTTGCACCCTACTTTGGATGAAAAAAGTTTAATAAATGTAATAGCAAATGGATTGCCAGCATCACCAGGTGCAGCCAGTGGTAAAGTTGTATTTACATCAGAAGAGGCTGAAAGATTAACCGCAATGATGCAAGATACGATTTTGGTTAGAGTAGAGACCTCTCCAGAAGATATTCAAGGAATGCATGCTGCTAAAGGAATTTTGACTGCTAGAGGAGGAATGACAAGTCATGCAGCTGTTGTTGCAAGAGGTATGGGTAGACCATGTGTATCAGGATCAAGTGAAATTGATATAAACTATGAAAATAAATCTTTTAAAACTTCTTCAATGGAGATTAAAGAAGGAGACGTAATCACTATTGATGGATCAACTGGAAGAATTATTGCTGGAAGTGTTTCAACTGTGAAGCCTGAAATATCTGGTGATTTTTCCAAGTTAATGTCTTGGGCAGATAGCTTTAGAAAATTAAAAGTAAGAACAAATTCCGAAACTCCAAAAGATACCCAAACAGCAAAAGATTTTGGTGCAGAGGGTATTGGATTATGCAGAACTGAACATATGTTTTTTGATGAAGAACGAATTTTATCTGTAAGAGAAATGATATTATCTAAAACAAAAGAGGACAGAGCAATAGCATTACAAAAACTGTTACCGCATCAAAGAAAAGATTTTATAGATATTTTTAAAATCATGAGTGGATTACCAGTCACAGTTAGATTGTTGGACCCACCATTACATGAATTTTTACCACGTACAGAAAAAGAAATTAATGAGGTTGCTAGCATAGTTAATCTCCCAGTTAAAGAAGTTGAGTCAAGAATTGAAGAACTCCATGAGCAAAATCCTATGTTAGGACATAGAGGATGTCGTCTGGGAATATCTTTTCCTGAAATTTATGAAATGCAATGCAAAGCAATATTTGAGGCTTTGGCTTACCTCAAAAAAAATAAAATTAAATCTGCATTTCCTGAAATAATGATACCTTTAGTATCTACAGAGGCTGAGATTAAAATAATGAAAGAATTAGTAATTAGAACTGCTAGTCAAGTTCAACAAGAAAATAAATTAAAAATAAAATTTTTAGTAGGAACGATGATTGAATTACCTAGGGCGGCAATAAAAGCAAAGGAGATTGCTAAGCACGCAGAATTCTTTAGTTTTGGAACAAATGATTTAACTCAGACTACTTTTGGGATCAGTAGAGATGATAGTGGTAAATTTTTAAATGATTATTTAGAAAACAAAATATTTTCTGTTGATCCTTTTGTTTCAATAGATGAAGGAGTTTCAGATTTAGTTGAAATAGCAGTAGAAAAAGGGCGAAAACAAAACAAAAAACTAAAGCTAGGTATCTGTGGAGAGCATGGAGGAGATCCGCATAGTATATCTTTTTGTTCAAGCGTAGGATTGAATTATGTTTCTTGTTCACCTTATAGAGTTCCTGTTGCAAGGTTGGCTGCCGCTCAATCTGAAATTAAAAAAAAATTAAATTAAGTAGGGGGCGTTCTGTTGCCCAGTATTAGATTAGAAAATACCATATTTGCTCACTTAATCAAATTACTTCGTTGAAAACTTCGTTGAGAGATCGCTTTATTTTGTCCAAGGTTTGCCTTTGGACTTCGTTGAAAAACCGTAGGAGTTAGATTAATCTTACTTTATGAAAAAATTATTTTTGTACATTTTTCTAGTTTTAATGTGGTTTTATCCAGTAAATGCCAAGGATTGTATTTCAATAGAAAAGATTTGTTTAGGTGAAAGTGCTTTAGATTTTTTTTCAAAGAAAAAACTTAAGGACACAGAATATTATTATTTCGATGATAAAAATTTTGTTACCAGTATAATTGAAAATGATCCTAAATTTAAGACATTCGAAACTGTAGAAATAGATTATAAAAAGTCAGACCCACGTTATAAAATTTTATATATTAATGGCAGAATATTTATTGAAAGACCTGACGCTTGTTTGGTTAAGATGAAGGAATACAATAACTTAATTTCAAATATTCTAAATATTGACGGAAAATATTCTAGATTTCCAAATGGGTCAGATGAAAAAGGTGAGAGTTATGTTACAACATATGAGTTTAAAAAAGATGATACAGTCATTTCTTTAGAATGTTATGAGTGGTCAAAAAGAATGCAAAACAGATTCGCAAATAATTTTACTATGTCTGTAACAACAAAGAAATTTAAAGATTTTCAATTGGGTGTTGTTTCAACATATTGAGATACTTTAATTCTTTTTGAGGGGGCGTTCTGTTGCCCGGTGCCTAATCTTCATCCTCTCCCGCTAAACTTAAACAAATCCCTAAAGTTATTAAACCAGCAAGAATTCCAAGTAATATAAAAAAACCATTCCAACCTATAACATCTGGTATCCAATATAAAATTATGGGTATGGGATAACTTTCTTGAGGATTGTTTATTAACCAAAAATAAGCATATCCACCAACTACAATAGAGATTGGGAATTTTGCAATACTAAAAAATTTTTTAATCATAAAATTTTCCTTTTTTTTAAAGGGGCGTTCTGTTGCCTGGCAATAGATAAGAAATTAGCATATTTGCTTATTAATTAAAACTACTTCGTTGTAAACTTCGTTGCTAGAATGACGTGTTTTCTTTTTAGTTGCTTTTTTACTCTAGTACTTCGTTGTAAAATTAATTAAATTTGTTCAATGAAAAAAGTTTCAACTACAGAAGCAACAAAAATTCTTAAAGAAATAGTTAAAAAAGCACATATTGAGTCAAAACATAGTGGAACTGGTAGCAGATTAAAATCTATATTCGGATTACAAAAAACATCAATTGGTATGTTTTTAGACTCTATATTAAGTCAATATGAAAAATATGCATCAAAAAAAGAATTTGAAGAGGTGCAAGAATTTATAAACATGATGTATAAGAGGTCAGACATTTGGGATAATTATCAAAAAGGTGGAGATTACCCAGCAACCTTTGAATATCTATTACTTATTATAATGAAGACTTTGACAGGAAAGGAACCTGAGAGAGAGATTTTAAATTTAGCACAACAAAAAATGTATGAAGAAATTGATAAATAAAACTAAGAAGGGGGCGTTCTGTTGCCAGGTGCCCCGAACTTTGTTTCAATAATCCTTATATTTCAGCAATTAGCAATAATCAAATTATGTAAATTATAGGATAATTCCGAATAGATTCCGAACAAAATAACGTTCGGAATAGATCAATATTTTAGACTCATGGTTCAGGATTTGGTAATAATTACAAATGGGAAAAATGATTAAGTGGTTGTTTCTAGCAATCATTGGTTTTGCAATAATAGGTTTTCTATTTGTAGAAGATGGCACGGACAATGAAGCAAAAACTAGATTAGAAAAAGCAACACAAAGCCAAAGAAATTGTGTTACAACACTAGGACAAGGTGTCTATAAAGATAAACCACTATCTTGGAAATTAGATAATTGCAACGTTCCAAAATAATTACTCTGTTAATATTAATAGGATCTATATTTTTTAGCAAAATAGTAGTTGCCAAAAACTTAGAGTGCAAATTAGGTTTAGGTTTACTTAAAACTATAGATAAAGAAGTTATTAAAGTTAAATATGATGAAAAAGCTTTTGAATCTAGCAAACCTATATCTTTCAAATTGGATGAAATGAATTTTGTAGGAGAGAGAAAAACTATAAAGGATGATTTGTTAAACGAATATGTTGATATAATTCAGTCAGAAAAGACAATTTATGATACATGGCATTCATTTGATTATTCACCCGATAGGAAAATACTGGTATATTCAATGATGAATAAAAATGATACCAAAAGTCTAAAAATGGGTATTTACGAATGCAAATAATGAAAAAAGTTTAAATGGAAACTTGGCAAATAATATTAGCAATAATTATAGTTGGTCTATCAATCGTTATGCCAATTTATTATTCATATAAAAAGAAGAAATTAGCTCAGCAATTAAAAGAGGGAAGAGAAGTTACTGAGAGAGAAAAGATTAGGGTTTATATGGATAATATAAATCAGAAGTTTAGAGATAAGCATAAATGAATGAAATAAATTAATTTCTTAACTAATTAATTTTTATGGAAGACAAAATTGATTTCAGCTTAGAAGACTTTCTTACACTTTTAGTAACACCTATTTCATTTATAATCTCAGGTATAATAATTATTTCAATTATATATTGGGCTTTTTTTAGCAGTAGAAAATCAAAAACAGTATTTTGGTCATTTGTGTTAGGATACTCTGCTTTTGGTTTTGTAATATATGCTGGGGGTCATTGGATACATGCTTTAATAGCACTAGTTGTTGGTTGGGCTGGACTGCCATATTTAGTTGAAATTATATTTTCAAAACAAATAGCAAAAGAAAACCAGGAGAGAGAAAAAACTGCTAGAGCTTATCAAAAGTTAGTTGCCCAAGAAATAGCAAAAGAAAAAAAAAGAAAAAAAAGAAAAAGAAAAAAGTAAATTAATTCCGAACACAGGCCGAATCCCTTGGTTGTATTTTTAAAATAACGTTGATACTGCAAACTAAATTAACAAATGAGAAGGGGCGTTCTGTTGCCAGGTGCCCCAGACCCCGTTTGCTTAATTAACAAAGTTAATTAGGCAGCAAGTGCGTAACTTTCGTTAGCAATTATAAAATAGCCCGTTACGGTGGAACAATCCCGAACGAAAGAATAGCCTTTAGTCACCCGTCGAATCTGGTTCACCCCCATAAGTTGTAATGGTGGAGGTGGTGGGTACTGCCCCCACGTCCGCAATGGTTATTACGAAATTCGTTTATCGTCGTAGTTGGAAAACCAACGACATTAATATATGAAAATAGAATATAAATACAAGATTAAATATGAAAAAGAAAACTTTTAAATTTGAAAATATTATGTTTTTTTTATTAGTTATTTTTTTAGCAGTTCATTTTAAGTTTTTTGAAAATACATACATAATTTTAAAATCAGATTATCATCAAAGATTAACCTCAAATTATGGTTATTGTGAAAAAAATTCTTATGGATTTATAAAATACATAGAAGATAAATATAAATTAAAGAAAAATATCAAAATTATAAATGACGAATCTTTTCCACTTTCGGATGGTTTTATTTATAAACCAAAAAAAGACTACTATAAAAATCTTATAATCTTAATTAATTATAATGAAATGAATAGTTCTATTGATTTGAAAAAATATAATATTTTAGAAAAGTATAAAAATTGTTTTTATCTTAAATTAAAATGATTGAGTTATTCAGTATCACAATTACGTTTATATTCTTATTTCTATTATCTCTATTCCCACTGAGGGTTAATTTTTTTCAAGAAAAAGGTATTTTTAATAAAAATAATATATTTGATATGCAATTTTTAAACCTAATAATTAATATTAGTATATTATTATTTATTTCTTTTACTAATATAAATTTTTCTATTTACTTTATTTCTATTGTAACGATTTCTTTAATTTTAAATTTATTATGGATTAAAGATATTTTTAAATTTTTTAAGAATAAAAATTTTATATTTTTTATAATTTCTAATTTAATTATTGCGGTATATTTGATTAGTAATCCAATACTTGCCTGGGATGGTTTGGAAAATTGGTATTTTAAAGCACAAAATTTTTTTTATAATTACAATTTTTTTGATTTAAAAGGACTGATAGGTAATAATAATTATTATCCTCATCTTGGCACATTTATCTGGGGAGTTCTTTGGAAAAACTCTTTATTACAATATGAATATTTTGGCAGATTATTTTTTGTGTTCATTTATTTATTATCTATATTTTCAATATGTGAGTTAGTAAAAAAAAATTACCAATTTAAAATAATTATTTTATCCTTAATTATACTACTTACTTTTGATGAATTTTTATTCCGTGGATATCAAGAAGTTTTTATATTTTCATTATTTATTTATATTTCTAAGAATTTTTATCTTTATTTAAAAAACAAAAACACTCTTAATTTAATCATAACTTTCCTTTGTTTAAATTTAATTCCTTGGATAAAACATGAGGGTTTTTTATTTACATTTGTTTTTTGCATTTCTATGCTTTTTATTATTCGAAATCATTTTAAAAAAATACAGATAATCTATTTTGTGTTCTTAACTTTTGCTCTATTAATTATTAAAAATTATCTATTTTATAAATATTTAGATTTAAACTTTACTCATGGAGGTGGGGGCGAGTTTTTTGTTCAAGACAAGTCTATCTTAGAATTTTTGTATACATTTTTAAAAGGAGTCTTGGTTGCTCTGATAAAATATAAAATATGGTTATTATTTTTTGTTTCGTATTATTTTTTATCTAAAAATAAATTTTTCAATAGTAAAAATATTTTATATTTTAAATTTCTTAAAGTTAATTTTTTTTTATATCTATTTTTATTAGTAGGAATTTATTACAATTTATTTGTAAATAGTGAAATAGATTTTAATTGGTGGATTGACACCTCATTGGATAGATTAATATTTAGTATATCTGGGTTATTTATAATTTATATTGTTTTTTTCTTAAATGATTTAAAAAATTATAATTTAAAATAGTTAATAAAATTTTTTTTAATACTCGTATGTTTAATTGTAAATACGAATTTTTTAATTAGCTGCCTCTCAATTTGAGAAAGCAAATTATTGTAATTATTGTAATCTACGTAATAAATTCCTTTTAGATTAAATGATTTATAATTTTTTACCTTTTTAAAAAAAATATTAGTATTTGATGAAATACTATCAATTGCAAATAACGAATATAAATTTTCAGAGGATAAAAATGCAAATTTTGTTTTTTCTAATATTTTTAATAAATTATTTCTTGGTATATAACCTAAATTTCTAATTTTAGAGTTCTCTATTTTTTTACCTACAGTAATTATTTTAAAATTTGATGAAAGATTATTAGCCAACTTTATCTGAAGATTTGTATCTTTATTTTTATGTTCATTTAAATAGAAAATTAAATCATATTTTTTTTTAATCTTATTTTTTTTTATTTTTAAATCTTTTAATACATAATTAAAATAATGCTTATCGTTATTAATTTTTTTTTTAAGAAGATCAGTTGAAAATAATAATTTTTTGTGCCTAATATTTAATATTAAGACACTAATGTAGTTGAACAAATTTAGAATATATTTTCTTAAAATATAATTAATTAATGAGTTTTTGTTATATAAACTTCCACCAGTTATAGGACCCAATAGAGTGTTAGGTGGAAGAAAAACAAATAACAAAAAATTCCAAAGTGGAAGATAGTTTACATAACAGATTGTTTTATTTTTTTTTGTAAAAAAGATTTTCCATAGATAAATTACTCCAAAAAGAGGATTGAGAAACCTTTTGATTAAAATATTTTTTTGTTTTGATGGTTTATTTATATTAAATTTTAATTTTTGATTGAATAATTTTAAGTCATTTATAAATTTGTTTGCTAAAATTCCTTCTCCTGTGGTTTTACTCAAATCACAGCACCAAATGAAAATTTGCTTTTTAATCATTAATTTTTCTTAAATTTTTTTCCAAAACCGAGTATGCTGAAAGTATTAAAATTAGATCAATACCAAATACGCCATAAGAGTTTTCAATTAGACCTCTGAACATTAAAAATAAAATTATAAAAATAGAGCTAATTAAAATATAGTTATTATTCAAATTAAACTTATTAATTTTTATTATTTTCCATATTTTAAAAATTAAAATTAAATTTATAGTTATAAAAAGACCAAAACTAATAAAACCTCCACAAATTAAAGAATAAATAAAAGCGTTTGAAGCATGAGCGCCAAATGGCCCTAAAGTCGATTTAGCTAAGTCGTTCGTTAATTTTTCTAATCGCATTAATTCTCTGTCAGATTGTGGTCCTAATCCTGTAAAAAACCTCGTATTTTCTGTAAAAATAATTTTTTGTGGTTCAAACTTTTTTGATTTAACTTTTTCTTTCATTCTTAAGTTTAATTCACCATAAAAAAAAATTTGTAATAAATAATTCCATGCATCCAATCTATTATTTGAGAAGTCACTTATACTAAATTTTTCAGGCTTATTTGCCTCTATTTCTTTTAGTACAAGATCGTTTCTTAGGAAATTAACTCTATCTTCGTCTTCAAAAAAAGGTTCTGTTTTAATTTCATATTTTTCAATAAAGTAATTTTTTGATATAGGGTAAGCAAGAAATATAAAAACAGGTAAGATTATAGCAAATATAGGAAATTTTATTCTATCTCTGTATCCATCAAACTGTAAGAATGAATATATAAAAATCAATGAAATAGGTAAAAATATAATCGTTGTTCTTGATTGCAAAAGTAAAATTATTGCAATTGTAAAACTAATTATAAGAAGAATTATATAATTTATTTTGTTTTTGAATATTTTTGAAAAATACAAACAAGACAGAAAAAAAAATAATATTAGTGCCATTCTGGATATACCAGATGATCTTGGAAAACTTTCTCCTGCTAACTCTAACCCAAATGCTTCACTGTGATACAAAAGATTATATGACAAAAAATTTTCCTTTAATGCAATAAAAGAAAATATTAAAAAAATTATAAAAACAAATAAAATATTTGATATAAAAATTATATTTACTAAATCTGTATTTTCTCTATTTAGTATGTTGTGATAAAATATAATTAGTGAGAATAAACAAATTATCCAGTAGTGCTCATTATAATTTTTAGAAAAATAAATTAAACCAAACAGCTGAATAATTCCGTACAAAAAAAAGCATAAAAAAATTAAGTCAGATTTAAAATCTAATTTTTTAAAAAATTTATTAAAATTAAAAATAAAATATAAAAGTATAAAATAAGGTAAAATAGCTCTTATTAGGTTAAAGAAATAACTTAAATTATATTCAGATATTTGATTAAAATTTAAATACTTAGATCCCGTGTTAATCGATACCCAAAATAGTCCTAACAAAAATACAAATGAGTAATTTTTTTTAATTTTTTGAATAATTTTATTAAACATACTTATAATTTATACTATAAAGATAGGAATGAAAAAAAAAATACTAATCACAGGTGGTGGTGGTTTTATTGGTGGACATCTTGCAAATTTTTATCAAAAAAAGGGCTATCAAATTGTATCAGTTGATGTAAAAAATAAAAAAGCCTGGTTTCAAATAAACTCAAGTAATAAAAATATTCATGCAGATTGTCGAGATCCTCTTGTATGTGATAGGATAGTTAAGGGTGTAGATTATATATTTAATTTAGCTTGTGACATGGGTGGAATGGGATTTATTGAAAATAATAAAGCTTTATGTATGCTCTCATCTGTAATTAATATCAATCTCCTGCAATCAGCGAAAAAATATAAAGTAAAAAAATTTTTCTATTCTTCATCAGCTTGTGTATATCCTTCATACAGACAAAAGGATTATATAAAACCTCAGTTAAAAGAGTCTGATGCATATCCTGCTGATCCAGAAGATGGATATGGTTGGGAGAAATTGTTCAATGAAAGAATGTGTAGACATTTTTACGAGGATTTTGGATTGGAAACAAGGATAGCCAGATACCACAATGTTTATGGTGAGCATGGAAGCTGGAAAGATGGAAGGGAAAAAGCACCCGCAGCACTAGCAAGAAAATTTGCAGAATCTATTCATAAAAAAAAAAACCAAATAGAAATTTGGGGAAATGGAAAACAAATTAGAAGTTTTTTATATATTGATGATTGCATTAGAGGTACAAATTTACTGTTCAAGAGCAACTATAGGTATCCAATAAACATCGGAAATAATAAACACGTAACAATTAATGAGTTAGTGGCTATACTTGAAAAAATTACAGGTCATAAGGTTAAAAAAAATTATGATAGGTCAAAACCAAAAGGAGTCAATTCAAGATCAAGTGATAACACGCTTGTTAAAAAAGTGTTAAATTGGTCACCAAAAATATCTACTGAAGAGGGTATGGCTAGATTATTTGAATATGTTAATTCTGAGTATCATAAAAAATAATAAATGGAGAATACAAAAAGAGAATTAATTTCAGTTGTAATCCCATTTTACAATGAAGCAAATTATTTTGATAGCTGCATAAATTCAGTATTATCTCAAACTTATTCAAAGATTGAAATTTTAATAATAAACGATGGTAGTGAAAAAATTTATGTTGAAAAATTAAATAAAATCCAAAGTAAGCATCCAGATAAAATTAAAATATTTAATCAAGAAAATCAAGGTGTTAGTGCTGCAAGGAATTTAGGAATTAAAAATTCAAATGGAGAATATATTGCCTTTTTAGATTCAGACGATTTGTGGTTACCACATAAATTAGAACATCAAATTAATTTAATTAAAAAATATAAAATTGATTTTATACATGGATCTTATTCAATTATAAATGAGCATAATAGTTTTATTGGAAAATTTATTTCTAAAACTCTTAATTATAATCAGTTAATTAAATCTTGTGATATTGGGACATCTACAGTGATGGTTAAATCAGATTTAATTAAAAAACATTTATTTAAAAAAATTTCCACTAAAGAAGACTATGTTTGTTGGCTTAGCATCATAAAAGATACAAAAACACTTGTTGGAGACTATAAAGAAGTTTCAATATATAGAGATAGGAAGTCATCTTTATCATCTGGAATAATATTAAAGTTTATGAATGCATTTAAAGTTTATAACAGATATGAAAAAAAAAATATAATATCTTCAGTACTATTCACATTAAATCTATCAATATTCTGGATATTAAAGACATACAAAATATCATTTGTAAATCCGGGAGATGTAAATTTTAGATATATAACTCGTATTGATAATTTAAAATTTAAAGAATCTTTTATTTTATCAGCTTTAAATATGGCATCACTATCAAGTATTAATTTATTTTATTTAGATCATAGCAAGTTTATTTTCTGGATAGATGGATATTGTGCAAAGTTTATTATAAATTTTTTTAACAAATTACCAGGTAGAAAAGTTATTAATGATTTAAAATTAAATGAAAATATTAAAAAAATATATTTATGTGGGAAAGAAAGTGAAGCACAATTAAATTATTTAAAAAAAAAATTTAATAGTGACATTAATTTTATAAAAATCCCATTTTTTAAAACACTGACTGAAATAACAAGATTCAAAAAAATTGACATAGATCATGACTCGTTAGTCATCATGAATATCGCCACTCCAAAGCAAGAAATGTTGGCAATCAAGATATTGGAAGAAAATCCTAATAAAAAAATATTTATTATGTGCTTGGGGGGAGGAATGTCGATGGTTTCTGGTGAAGAAAAAATTGTCCCGGAAAGTATTGAAAATATGAATTTAGAATGGATATGGAGATTAAGAACTAACACATGGTTTAGATTAAACAGATTATTTGTTACAGGATATGGTTTTTTTTTAAAATTATTTTTAAAATATTTTAATAAAACAAAATTTAATAAAATAGATTAAATTTTTTTTACAAAATTTTTAGTAATATTTTTAAAAGAATATTTATTACTATAAAACTTGCTATTTATCTTGTTTATTTTTTTTGAGTAAATGTTTTTTAAAATTAGCTTTGCAAATTCCTTATGATCATTAGCAATAAATATTTTATTAAACTTGTTTTTTATATCTAAACCTAAAGTAGCTTTTTTACTTGCAATTATTGTTTTGCCAAACACAAGTGCAGAAATCATTTTAACTTGAGAGCCAAAAGCAGTTTTCATTGGATTAACAAATAATGAAGCGCCTTTTAAATAGCTATAAAATTTTATTTTAGATACAAAACCAATATTAATTAAATTTTTTTGTTTATAAGGTATTTTTTTATTTCCGGATACAACAAGTTTAATTTTTGAATTTTTTTTACTTACTAATGGCATAATTTTATTTATTAAAATATCAAGAGCTTCATTGTTTGGCATGTATTCTATTGAGCCACAAAAAAATATGTAATTAAATTTAAATTCCTTTTTCTTTATTTTCCTTATGTTTGGAATATTTATTCCATTAGTTAATAATTCTGATTTTATATTGTAAATTTCTTTTATTTTTTTTTTATCGCTATTAGAAACACAAGTAAAAATATCAAATGTTTTAGCAATATAATTTTCAAAATATCTAGTTAAGATAGATATAAAATAATTATTTTTTTGTTTTCTCAATAAATACTCAATATTATGTGAATGATAAATAAATTTAGAATTTTTTAATTTTCTTTTTAAAATAAAATAAAATAGAAAAGTATAACCAACCCAGCTAGCACCCTCAATTATAATTACCGGATTTTTTTTATTTTTAAAATACTGTTTAGTCAATTTTGCCATTTCAAAAATTTTAAAGATCTTTTCAAATTTTGATCTTGCTATAATTGTTTTAATTTTTTTTTCTTTTTGTTTTATATTTGAAAGCTGAATTAATTTTTTATTTTTGGAGGGTATATTTTTAAAAAAATTGTATGAAATATCAGATGCTCCAGAATATGGGTTTGTGACGCGAAAAAAATTAATTAATAAGAAATTATATTTTTTTTTCATTTAAAAATAATAAGAATCCAATTGGTAAATAAATAATAATATTTAACCAGTTATTAAAAAAATCTCCAGATGGAATTGGCAATAAATTCAAAAAAATAATTATATAAATATAATTTTTCAATTCTTCTTCCAAATTATTGTGTTTTTTAAAAAAGAAAATTTTGATTGATTTAATAAATAAAACTATAAAAGTCGAAAAAAATAATAAGTAAGAAAATATTCCAAGTTCTGCTAAAACTTGACCATGAAAATTATGAGGGTGCCATCCGTTTGCAACAAATAATTTATAATTTTTTGCTCCTATACCTAAAAATATATTTTCTTTAAAAATATTAATAATATTTATCATCTGATCCTGGTGAAATTTTGAGAAAAAAAATATACCTTCATCATAACCACCTACAATTGATCCACTCTCAGTATAACCTGGTGATAAAATCCCAATAGAATAAAATACACTGTAAATTTTTTGGAGTAAATTTGGACTGCTGTAAAAAACTATAAATATAAAAATAGCACCTATTACAAAAAAGAATTTTTTTGATTTAATCAAAAAATTTGACTTAAATAATATAAAAATAAATAAGCTAGCCGCAAAAAAAATTGAAACTCTTTCTGTTGTCAGAATTATTAAAACTACAAACAAAAGAATAATTATAGAATTTAAGTATGGTAATCTCCATTTGAATTTATTCTCAATTATTAAAATTGAAATAAAAAAAATTGGCGCAAGTCTAGATAAGAAACTTCCAAGCTTTTTCTCTTCTCCAAAGAAACTTGTGACATAGTGCAGATCGGTTTGATATTTTTGAAGTTCAATTAAAAAAAAATTTTTACCAAAAAAATACTGAACATATCCGTCAATGATTATAAATATAAAAGTATAAAAAAAAACTAAACTAAAATTTAATTTAAAGTTTTTGAAATTAATCAATACATAATATAAAAAAATTGAAAACACTCCATATCGTATATATCCAATACTATATTTAAAAGATTTGTAGTATTCCGAAAATAACGAACTTAAGTTTATTAATATGAAAAAAATAATAAATATTTTAAAGAAATAATTGTCGTAATATTTAAATAATTTTAACCTAAAAGTATCTATTAGAAAAAGCAATGAACATAAAATCACAATTAGATCAGGTAAGAATGGACCAGAAACTAATGCTAAAGGTAATAAATAAATTAATTTATGATAATATAAAATCATTTAGAGTTTATTTTAAAAGTTAATTAATGCATCATGTTTCATATTTTAAAAAATTATATAGATAGAAATTTTAATCTACTATCATTTATTGCAGTTGTCTTTTGTTTTGTACCTTTATTTTATTTTTCAACAAATTATGTACTTAATGGTTGGGCGTATTCAGATGCACTTATTAATTATTCTGAAGGATTTATCAGAAGAGGTTTACTAGGGGAAATAATCTTTAACATACATAAAGTTACTAATTTAGATATACAAAAAATTCATGCTTATATTTTTATTGTTTTTACAATAATTAATATTTTTCTGTATGTACTTATTTTAAAAAATATTTCAAATATCCGTTTTGTATATATATTTTTACTTTTTAACCCTTTGTTATTATTTTTTCCTTTGAATGACACTGGCGGCTATCTACGTAAAGAAATTATTATTCTTACTTTAATGATTTTTCATTGCTATTTATGCAATAAATATCATTCTGAAAAAATAAGCTTATCTAAATACTTTTTAATATTTAAAACCTTAATTATTCCTGGAATAATTATTAATACCTTAATACACGACATTCAATTATTTTTAATACCATTTCACTTCATACTTACTTTAAATGTTATTAATAAAGATTTTAAAATTTTAAGTTATAAAAACACTTTTAATAAAAAAAATATAATCTTATTATTTTATATTTTTACAACAATTCCATTTTTTATATTTATTTTATATCCAGTCTCACCTGAAAAGATAAATTTAATTATAAAAAATGTTTTATTAGCAGATCCTCAAGTATTTTCAGCACCTATTAAGCATGTCTCAAATCCTTTCTTAGGGGCTGTAAAAAACAATACAACTTTTATGTTTACAAAGGATGAGTTAGGAACTTATGATCATTTATTTGAATATTTATTTTTACTAGTATTCTCTGTAGGAACAATTTATTTAATATTTAATAAAATTTTAAATAAACATATTTTAATTTTTAATCATTCGCTGGTTTATCTTTCTATAATTCCACTATTTCTTCTTTTCTTAATAGGAAGAGATTGGGGTAGGTGGATACATTTAATTTCTTGGGCATATTTATTATTTTATTTACAATTTAATTTTTCGAAAATAGAAAAAAAATATCAATTAATTAAAAATAAATTTTTAAATATAATTTTAGTTTTAATTTGTTTTAGTTTTTTAATTGTTATTTCACTACCTCATTGCTGCAAACAACAAACAATCTTTGAAGGTTTTTATAAGAATATTTTACTATCCTATAATTTATTAATTAATAATTCAAAACATATCAACGATACTTTCAGAGAGATAAATTAATTTTTTGAAAATTTAATTTTTAATAAACCAAGAGTATTTCGAATTATAATGCCTGGTAAACTACTGATTTTATATCCTGCTTCTCCTTTAGTTCTTTTAAAATGTTTAATTGAAACTTCTTTAAAATTTAAATTTTTTTTTTTCACAACTCCAACAAAACCCCACCAAAAACCTTCTCGCATTTTTAAAAGTAGATTTTCAGGTAGTTTTGTGAATGTTTCTTTTTCACCAATAACAAAGGGACAACTGGGATCTGATAATTTTGAATAAAACAACATATCATGTAAAATTTTAAATAATTTACTATAAATAATTCTGTTAGCTGGATCATTCCTTGGACTTCTATTGCCAAACAAAAATAAATTTTTTGTAGGAAGTTGATCTATATTTTCTATTAAAGATTGAACTTTAATTTGATTGTCGCTATCTGTGCAAAGTATATATTTGCCACTAGAGGCTTTAATTCCTTCTAATACTGCCTTACTATATCCTCTTTTTTGGTTGGAACTTAGGTTTTTAATTGGGTATTTATTTTGTAGTTTAATAATTAATTCTTTAGTTCCATCTGTACTACCATCTTCAACAATTACGAATTCATGTGTAATTGTAGAAATATTTTTTAACTCACTATCCCACTCCTCTAAAAGAGTTTGTAAATTATCGTATTCATTATGAACCGGCAAAACAATTGAAATTAAATTTGTCAAGTTTAGTAACTCACATATTTACTTATTTAGATAGTTTAAATTTGAGTAATTGTAATATAATAATAATATTCGACTCATAAAGGTTTTATAAAAATATATACAAAATATGAAATTAACCAAGGAACAATTAGAGGAAATCAAAAACCAACAATCTCAAAGTAATCAAACGAAAAGAGTTACTTCACCTGAGCTTGAAAAAATTCTTTATGAAGCTATACCCGCTCTAGATCATGGATTTGTCAGAGTGGTTGATTATATGGGGGATGACACTTCAATTGTTCAATCTGCAAGAGTTTCATACGGAAAGGGAACCAAACAAGTTTCCACTGATAAGGGTTTAATTAAGTATTTGATGAGACATTGGCATAGCACTCCTTTTGAAATGTGCGAGATAAAATATCATATAAAACTTCCAATATTTATCGCTAGACAATGGATAAGGCATAGAACGGCAAACGTAAATGAATACTCTGCAAGATATTCAATTTTAGATAAAGAATTTTATTTACCTTTAAAGGAAAATTTAGCGGCACAATCAACTAGTAATCGCCAAGGTAGAGGAGACATTTTAGAGGGCAAACAAGCAGAAGAAGTTTTAGAGCTTCTAAAAAGTGACGCTGAAAGAACTTATGATAATTATGAAACAATGCTTAATGAAAGATTTGATGGTTCAATAATTGATGAAAGTAAAAAGGGACTAGCAAGAGAACTTGCAAGAATGAATTTAACTTTAAATACATACACACAATGGTATTGGAAAACTGATCTTTTAAATTTAATGAATTTTTTAAGACTAAGAGCTGATAGTCATGCTCAATATGAAATAAGAGTTTATGCAGACATAATGTTAGATACTTTAAAAAGATGGGTTCCAACAACTTACGAGGCTTTCATGGATTATAGAGTTGGAGGCACCGAGGTATCAGCAAAAGGTAAAATTATTTTGCAGAAACTTATTAAAGGTGAAAACATTGATTTAGAAAGTTCAGGATTATCAAAAAGAGAATGGAATGAATTGATGATTGCTTTTGATCTTAAAGATAAGTTGGTTTAACTTTTTTTTTAATAATAAATTAATTAATAAAGACAGATTTAATTATTTTATTTGTCATTTTTTCAACTGCATGATCTAAGACATGTGACTCATCTAAAAAATAAGCTTCATTAAAATTATTATTTTCTATTGTAAATAAATAATCTTTATCAGTAAATTGCTCAAAATAATTCGATAAATTTAAACAATTAAATTCACATATTTCACTGTTTATTATTTTTTGCACAAAATACTCAAGCATTTCTAGCCTATGTTCTTTTTTGTAATTATTATTTTTATGCATTGAAAGAATTGGCTGAATTATTATCCAATGTGCTGCACCTATAGAGTTTGAGATATTTCTTATTGAATTTTGATTTTTTATAAATTGATCAACTAAGATATCAATTTGATTTTTTCCACCACAAAATTCATTGGGATTCATATTATCAATCTCTTTTAAATTTATGTATTTATTTTTAAGAAAAGAATAAATTTTCTTTGTATAGGGGAAATTATAAATCAGAAATTTTTTAAATTTTTTATTCAAAGTGACTATTGGTTTATCTCGAATATCATGAAAGTAATCAGATAAAATAAAAAAATTACTAGGCAAATCAGGAAAATTTTTACTTATACTTTTTGGGGTACCGCAAAAATTATTAAAATCATTTATTCCAGTGATTGATAATGAATATTTATATTTTTCATTATATTTTGCAATAGCAATTAACTCTTGATGAGTATTCCAACCCGAATAAGCTCTATTAATCGCATTAAAATTTGTTTTAGAAGAAATAATTGAAGAGATTGTTTTTTCATATGAGCTTGAGCCGATACCAAATGCAGATGACCCGCCTAATACAATAATTCCATTTTCTTTATTTGGAAAGTTCAATGATTTCCTGAAACCATTCTTATTTAAATTTAAAATTGAATTGTTATATTCTTCAATGTGCTTAATTTTCCAACTCATACCAAAAAAATAGTATGGATGAAGGTGTTGAATCAAAACCTCTTGATAAGGATCCTTCTCTAATTTTTTACCATAATATTTAGTTTTATGTATTTGTAAGATATTTTTGTTGATATAATTTTTTAGAATAAATTTTGAAATACCAGTAAACTCTAATGTTATTATAAGAACAAAAAAAATTGAAATAGAAATTAATATTGTAAAAAAAAAGTATCCTATTATCCTCATCAATAGACAATTTAATATTTAATTAGATAAATTTAAAGAAAACTTTCTTTTATTTTAAGAGCAAAATCAATATAGATTTTAGAAATTTCATGATCAGGGTTAAGCTCTACAATTGGCTTTCCCTCATCACCAGTTTTGCCAACTTCTGGATTAATTGGAATTTCACCTAAAAATTTTTTTTGGAATTCTTCAGCAGTTTTTTTAACTCCACCTTCTCCAAAAATTTTATATTTCTTTCCATCGTCTCCGATGAAAAAACTCATGTTATCAACTAAACCTAAAATTTTAACTCCAAGTTTATCAAACATTTTAATTCCTCTCTTAACATCTAAAAGAGCTACTTCTTGAGGTGTACTTACAATTATTGCACCATCCATTTTTATTTCCTGAGAAAATGTAAGCTGAGTGTCACCAGTTCCTGGCGGCATATCAACAATAATAAAATCCAAATCTGTCCAATTTACTTTCTGAGTAAAAGTTTTAATTGCACTTGTAACCATAGGACCACGCCATATCATTGGAGTTTGTTGATCTGCTAAAAAACCAATTGACATGCACTGAATGTCATATTTTGTAATTGGATCTAATTTTTGACCATCGCTTTTTGGTTTTTCATTAATATCAAACATTTTAGGAATTGATGGACCATAAATATCTGCATCTAAAAGACCAACTTTGCACCCAACTTTCTTCAAAGCTAAAGCAAGATTCGTTGCAAATGTAGATTTTCCAACACCGCCTTTGGCACTAGAGATTGCAATTGTAAACTTAGTTCCAAGAATAGGATTTTTAGTGAATTTTTTAGGTTCTAGCTTACTTTTCATTGCGGCACTAAGTTCAGGTTTTTTATCAGTCATAAAAGTATCATTACTTGTTTTTTGCAATAAAGACACTATATACTTTGGCATATGTCAGATGATTTTAAAGACCAAAGCCCTTGGGGAGCACCTCCTGGTGGAGGTGGTAGTGGTAATGGATCAGGTAGAGGCCCAACTCCACCAAATGTCGATGAATTAATTAGAGATCTTCAAGATAAGATTAAAAGATTTTTGCCTGGTGGAAAAACTTCAGGAGGAAAATCAATTAGTTTAATATTATTGGTTTTAGTTTTTGTGTGGTTAGCCAGCGGACTTTATAGAGTATTACCTGATGAACAGGGTGTCGTATTAAGATTTGGTAAGTTTGTAAAAACTACGCAGCCAGGTTTGAACTACCATATACCTTTTCCTGTTGAGACTGTTCAAACACCGAAAGTCACCAAGGTTAATAGAATGGATATAGGATTTAGATCTGAAAGAGACAGTGGTTTTTCTACAGGTGGTGGTGTTGCTGATGTTCCACAAGAAAGCTTAATGTTAACAGGAGATGAAAACATTGTTAACATAGATTTTTCAGTATTCTGGGTAATAAAAGATGCTGGGAATTTTTTATTCAAAATTCAAGACCCAGAAGGCACAGTTAAAGCAGCTGCTGAAACTGCGATGAGGGAAGTAATTGCAAAAAGTGATATTCAACCAATTTTAACAGAAGGTAGATCTAAAATTGAGGTTGAGACACAAAATATAATACAAAGTATTTTAGATGATTACGAAAGTGGAATTCAAATTACACAAGTTCAAACACAAAAGGCTGACCCACCTGATCAAGTAATTGACGCATTTAGAGATGTACAGGCTGCAAGAGCAGATATGGAAAGATCTAAAAACGAAGCTGAAGCTTATGCAAATGATGTAATCCCAAGAGCACGTGGGGAAGCGCAAAAAATTTTACAAGCAGCAGAAGCATATAAGAAAGAGGTTGTTGCTAAAGCAGAGGGTGAAGCAAGTAGATTCATAGCAATCTACAACGAGTATAAAAATGCTAAAGTAGTTACTCAAGAAAGAATGTATTTAGAAACTATGGAAAAAGTTTTAGCAGATATTGATAAAGTAATTATTGAAAAAAATGCAGGTTCTGGTGTAGTTCCATACTTACCTTTGCCTGAGTTAAAAAAGAAAGCGACGAATTAAAATGAAAGCTGGAAAAATTTTAGCAGGAGTACTAGTTGCAATAGGTGTTGTAGCCTTTTTGTCAGTAATTATAGTTAAGGAAGTTAACCAAGCAATTATTCTTCAATTTGGTGATCCAAAAAGAATTATAATGAAGCCAGGATTAAATTTTAAAATTCCTTTCATTCAAAACGTTGTTTATTTAGATAAAAGAATTTTAAACTTAGATGCTCCACCAGAAGAGGTTATTGCATCAGATCAAAAACGATTAATTGTGGATGCATTTGCAAGATTTAAGATAGTTGATCCACTTAAGTTTTATATTTCAGTGGGGAACGAAAGAGTTGCAAGATCAAGATTATCTACAATTATAAATTCAAGAATTAGAAATGTACTAGGTCAAGAAGAATTACAAACATTATTATCTAAAGATAGATCTAAGCAAATGGCTTTAATTAAAGAGGGTGTTAATAACGAAGCACAAAACTTTGGAATTACTATTGTTGATGTCAGAATTAAAAGAGCAGATCTACCTCAAGCTAACAGTGATGCAATTTATAGAAGAATGCAAACTGAAAGGGAGAGAGAAGCAAAAGAATTTAGAGCAAAAGGAGCAGAGATGGCAGTTACGATTACATCAACTGCGGACAAAGAAGTTACTGTAATCTTAGCAGATGCTCAAAAACAATCCGAGATTATGAAAGGGGAAGGTGACGGAGAAAGAAACAAAATATTTGCTGACGCCTTTGGTCAAGATCCAGAATTTTTTGCTTTCTACAGAGCTATGCAAGCATATGAAAAAGCTCTTATTGGTGGTGAAACTTCTTTAATTTTATCACCTGATAGTGAATTTTTTAAATTTTTTGGAAATATAAAACCTGAAATCCAACAATAATTCTTAAATGCGTGAGCTAGTTATAGCTTTTGGTCTTTTCTTATTTATTGAGGGAATTTTGTACGCCTTATTTCCAGCAAAAATGAAAAGTATGTTGAAAAAATTAGAACTTGTTAAAGATAGCCAACTTAGATCAGGTGGGCTTATTTTTGCAGTAATAGGTTTTATAATTATTTATTTTATTAAGAGCTAATATGAATAAGATTAAACTTATATTCTTAACATTAGTTATATCATTCAGTTTTTCATTAAATGTAAACTCTAAACAAGTTCCCGCTTCCTTTGCAGATCTTGCAGAAGAATTAATGCCATCTGTTGTTAATATTTCTACAACAACTACTATCACTACAAATTCAAACCCTTTTCCTTTTCAATTCCCTCCAGGCTCTCCTTTTGAGGATATGTTTAAAGAATTTGGAACACCTCAGGAAAGACAATCAGCTGCTTTAGGTTCTGGGTTTATAATAGACGAGAAAGGAATTGTGGTTACGAATAATCACGTTATCCAAGATGCTGACGACATTATTGTTAGAGTAAATGGTGACCAAGAATTTAAAGCAAAGGTTCTTGGTGCTGATCCACTTATGGATATTGCTGTTTTACAATTAGAAACAGATGAAAAGTTTATCCCAGTTGCATTCGGTGACTCTGATAAAGCAAGAATTGGTGATTGGGTTTTAGCAATTGGAAATCCGTTTGGTTTAGGTGGAACTGTTACTGCAGGAATTATTTCAGCAAGAAATCGATCAATTGGTTTATCAAGATATGAAGATTTTATACAAACAGATGCATCTATAAATTCTGGAAATTCTGGTGGGCCTTTGTTTGATATGGAAGGAAATGTAATTGGAATTAATACAGCAATTCTTGGACGTAATGGTTCGATTGGAATTGGATTTTCTATACCGTCAAATAGTGCTCAAATTGTAATTAAACAGTTAATCGAATTTGGTGAAACAAAAAGAGGTTGGCTAGGTGTTAGAATTCAAGATGTTACAAAAGAAATTGCCGAAGTTGAAAAATTAGACAAAGCACAAGGAGCACTTGTTGCAAGTGTTGCTGAAAATAGTCCTTCAGAAAAAGCTGGAATACAAGCTGGTGATATTATTTTAGAATTTAATGGAGAGAAAATTAATCAAATGAAAGAACTTCCAGCGATCGTTGCACGTACAGAAGTTGGAAAAAAGGTTGAGGTTAAAATTTGGAGAGACAAAAAAGAGATTATTAAAGATGTTATTCTAGGAAGATTAGAAACTTCAGATGATTTCAAAATAAGCAAAAATCAAGAAACTGAAAAACAAAATAATGAAGAAATAATTGAAAGTTTAAGAATTGCAGTAAGACAATTAAATAAAGAAGATATTAAAAATAGAAATTTACCAAATCAAACTACAGGACTTGTGATAACAAAAATTGCAAACAACAGCCCTGTGGCAAATTCAATAGAGCTTAACAGTATTATTATTGAGGCTCAGAAGAAAAAAATTAGATCAGCAGATGATTTAAGAAAAATTACAAATGAAGTTCTTAATTCAAACCAAAAGACAGTTTTACTCGCAATCTACAATAATCAAAATCAAAGACGATACATTGGTGTTAAGCTAGACTAATAATGGATTTAAAATCCAAGATAATATTAATATCTGGTCCCACAGCATCAGGAAAATCAAATTTTGCAATTAAAGTTGCAAAAAAACTGGATGGAGAGATTATTAATGCAGACAGTATGCAAGTATACAAAGAGCTTAAAATCTTGTCAGCTAGACCAGATCCAAAAAAATATCAGAAAATAAAACATCACTTATATGGTTTTCATAATGTAGCAAAAAATTTCTCTACTGGTGATTGGCTTAAGCTAGCTATTAAAAAAATAAAGGAAGTTCAAAAAAGAAAAAAAACTCCAATTCTTGTTGGAGGTACAGGCCTATACTTTAAAGCTTTAACTGATGGTTTGGTTAAAATACCAAATATTTCATTAAAATTAAGGAAACAAATTAGAGATTTACAAAAAAAACTTGGACAAAAAAAGTTTTATGAAAAATTATTAAAATTAGATCCATCCTCAATAGGAAAAATAAATCCTACAGATACTCAAAGATCTATCAGAGCTTATGAAGTAAAAAAATTTACAAAAAAATCTCTACATGAATGGTTTAAAAACACAAAATCAAACTTTATAGAAGATGATTTTTATAAAGTTTATATTGATTACCCTAGACAAGAATTAATTGAGCGGATTAATGTAAGAACAAGTGAGATTTTAGAAAATGGAGCAATAAAAGAAGTAAAAGATTTCATAAAGTTAAGGGTTAGAAAAGATAAAAGTGCCAACAAGGCCATTGGAGTTAATGAAATAGGAGAATATTTAAAAAAACAAAAAGATTTGAATGATACTAAAGAGAAAATAGCTATAAAAACTAGACAATACGCCAAAAGACAAAGTACTTGGGCAAGAGGCAATATGATGAACTGGATGAAGCTAAAGCCACAAGACATAAATAATTTTTTGAAAAAAATTTAAAATTCTCATTCTTAAACTTGACCAATGAGCACAACTTCAGCTAGATTGCCTAATGCCAAAATTATTAACTGGAGCAGAAATTGTATTTAAATGTCTTGAAGACCAAAAGGTAGAACATATCTTTGGTTATCCAGGTGGTGCAGTGTTACCGATTTATGATGAATTAAAAAATCATCCTTCTATAAAACATATTTTAGTTAGACACGAACAAGGTGCCGGCCACGCAGCTGAAGGCTATGCGAGGTCATCAGGAAAACCAGGTGTAGTTTTAGTTACATCAGGTCCTGGTGCAACTAATGTTGTTACAGCTTTAACAGATGCTTATATGGATTCCGTACCATTAGTTTGTATTTCTGGTCAGGTTCCAACGCATTTAATTGGAACTGATGCTTTTCAAGAATGTGACACTACAGGAATTACAAGACCTTGTACTAAACACAATTGGTTAGTAAAAGATATTAATGATCTTTCTAAAGTTATGCATGAAGCTTTTAGAGTTGCAACCACTGGAAGACCTGGACCAGTTTTAATCGATATTCCAAAAGATATTCAATTTGCAAAAGCGAAATATAAAAAACCAAACAAAGAAAAAAAATTAAATGGAAAATCTCACAATAAATTTTCTCAAGATCAAATTGATGAATTAGTAAAATTATTAAGTAGGGCCAAAAAACCAATCATTTATAGTGGTGGAGGAGTAATTAACTCAGGTCCAAAAGCAAGTCAGGCTTTAAGAGAATTTGTTGAGCTAACCGGTTTTCCTATAACTTCTACACTTCAAGGATTAGGGGCGTACCCTGGAGACGATAATCAATTTTTAGGAATGCTTGGTATGCATGGTACTTATGAAGCAAATAATGCTATGCACGATTGTGATCTTTTAATTAATATTGGTGCAAGATTTGATGATCGTATTACTGGAAAAATTGATGAGTTTTCACCAAATTCAAAAAAGGTTCATATAGATATAGATCCATCATCAATTAATAAAATTATTAAAGTAGATCTTGCAATTGTTGGAGACGTTACGAGTGTCATCAGTAAAATTAATAAGACGATTGCTAAAAGAAAAAATGGTCATAGCAAATCAAATAAATCAAATATAGCTAAATGGTGGGAACAAATTGAAAAATGGAGAGAAAAAGACTCTCTTAATTTTGTAAATAGTAATGAAAGTATAAAGCCTCAACACGCTGTTCAAAGACTTTATGAATTAACTAAGAACAAAGATACTTATGTTACTACCGAGGTTGGACAACATCAAATGTGGGCTGCTCAGCATTATAAATTTAATAAACCAAATAGATGGATGACATCTGGTGGCTTAGGAACTATGGGATATGGATTGCCAGCAGCAGTCGGTGTTCAAATTGCTCATCCTGAAAAATTAGTGATTGATATTGCTGGAGAAGCTTCGGTTTTAATGACTATGCAAGAAATGTCTACTGCAGTTCAATATAATCTTCCAATAAAAATATTTATTTTAAATAATCAATATATGGGAATGGTAAGACAATGGCAGGAATTACTGCATGAAAAAAATTACTCAGAAAGTTATTCTGAAGCATTACCTGATTTTATGAAAATGGCAGAAGCATATGGTTGCAAGGGAATTAAAGCAGACAGTCCAGATGAGCTAGATGATAAAATTCAAGAAATGATTGATTTTGATGGACCAGTTATATTTGATTGTCATGTGGATCCTAACGAGAATTGTTTCCCAATGATACCATCTGGAAAACCTCATAACCAGATGATCTTGGGCCCAAATGATCAAGAGGAAAATAAAATTAAAGGAAAAGGCAAAGCCTTAGTATAATCATAATGCCGAAATCAAAATCAGCTTATAGCATTCCTACAAAGAAACAAAAATCAGATACATATATATTTGTTGTTTGGGTAGATAATGAGGCAGGAGTTCTTGCAAGAGTAGTTGGTTTGTTTTCTGGTCGAGGTTATAACATCGAGTCCTTAGCTGTTGCAGAGGTTGATGCGGTTAAAAATATTTCAAGAATAACAATTGTTACTACCGGAACACCTCAAGTAATTGATCAAATAAGACTTCAGTTAACTAAATTAGTGCCTGTTCATAAAGTTGCTGAGTTTAAAAGAGAAGACAAAGACGTAATATTTAAGGAAATGGCTTTATTTAAAATAGTAGGCAAAAGAAATAAAATTGAAAAATGCTTAAATGCTTGTAAAAAATTTAATCCCGTAATATTAGATGAAACAAAATCTTCAGCAGTAATTCAAATAACTGCTCTAAGAAGAGAAATTGATGTAATGAATAAAAAATTAAAGCCTTTGGGACTTATAAGTACTTCGAGAACAGGGGCGGTAGCTATGACAAGAGGTGCTAAAATATTTAATTAATTTAAAAGGAGAGACGATATGAAAATGTTTTATGAAAAAGATGCAGATGTAAACCTGATTAAGAGTAAAAAAGTTGCTATTTTTGGTTATGGAAGTCAAGGTCATGCTCATGCATTAAACTTAAAAGATAGCGGGGTAAAAGAAATTGTTGTGGCATTAAGAGAAGGTTCGTCGAGTGCAGCTAAAGCAGAGTCAAAAGGATTAAAAGTAATGAATTTATCCGATGCTGCTGAGTGGGCTGATGTAGTAATGATACTTACACCAGATGAATTACAAGCAGAAATTTATAAAAATCATATTGAACAAAGAGTAAGAGAGGGAACAAGTATCGCTTTTGCCCATGGGTTAAATGTTCATTACGATTTAATTAAAGCTAGAAAAGATCTAGATGTTTTTATGGTTGCTCCTAAAGGACCTGGTCACTTAGTTAGAAGTGAATATGAAAAAGGTGGTGGAGTACCTTGTTTATTTGCTGTTCATCAAGATGGTTCAGGTAAGGCAAGAGATTTAGCTTTATCTTATGCTTCAGCAGTCGGTGGTGGAAGATCAGGAATTATTGAAACTACATTCAAAGACGAAGTTGAAACAGATTTATTTGGTGAACAAACAGTATTGTGTGGAGGTTTAGTTGAGCTAATTAAAAACGGTTATGAAACTTTAGTTGAAGCAGGATATG
>CACDYR010000008.1 GCA_902557155.1 uncultured Pelagibacteraceae bacterium
AATATTATTATCAAGTTTGTTAGGAGCAATTATAAGATTTTCTCTAACATATGCCGATCAAAGATGGGCCGCTACATATCATTTTACACTAACATGCATGTTATTGCCCCCTATTACTTTTGTGGTTACAAAATTAATTTCTGGAAATATAGCCTTGTCTCTTGGCATGGTTGGAGCTTTATCAATCGTTAGGTTTCGAAATCCTGTAAAAAGTTCCTTAGAATTAACTATTTATTTTTTATTAATAACAATTGGAATTGCATGTTCAGTTTTTTATAAGTGGGGAATCTTTTTAACTGGATTTTGTACTCTTTGCATAATCATTTTAAACATGATTAGAAACCGTTTTAATACAAATCAATTTATTTCAAATTTATCTTTTGACGAAGGTGACAGGAACTTTCTAGTTGATATTATTATTAAAGGAAAGTCTGATAAGTATACAGATAATTTGAATGTAATTTATCATAATTACGAAACATCTTCTGATAAAAGCAATGTGAGTTTTGCTTTTAAAAATAGAGATGATGCATCCAATTTAATAAATGAAATTAAAGAAAACGGAGACTTGATTTCATATGAATTTAAAAGCTAAAAAAAATTATTTTTTAATTATTTTTTTTTTATCAATTTTTTTTTGCTTTAATGCATCTTACTCAAAAGAAACATTATCCTCAAAAAAAAATAATTGCTTTAATGATTACAATAATTCCTCAACAAAAAATTTAGAAATTAAAGAATTAAATATTGAGGTTAATAAATCTCGCAAATGGTTTAAAAATATCCTTAATATTTACAAAGCATTTTCTGAAAATGATATAATTAACCAAAAATATAAAAAAAATTACAAATCAAACATAGATGTAGACTTTATAAATGGTGAAATTTGTAATTTTAAAGCAGATATAAGAGTTACAGGATTGTCAAATTTTCATTTTTCAAAAGAAAATTTTACATCAAGCCTAGATATAAAATTATTAAATGGCCATATAAATAATATTACAAAATTTAAGTTGTTGCTTCCAAAATCGAGAAGTGGAGATAATGAGATATTTATAACTACATTGTTAGATGAATTAGAATTTATTGTTCCAAAGACTTTCTATGTAAACACTTTTATAAATGGAAAAAAACAAAAATATATTTTCCAGGAAAAATTAACTAAAGAACTTTTGGAGAGATATCGGTTGAGAGAAGGCCCAATTTACGTTTTTTCAAACAATACAAAAAATTATCCAATGTTAAAAATAGAAAATTCATCATGGATTAAATTACAAAAAGAAAAATTTATTTCTTCATCAGAGGGATTATCAAAATTACACAATTCATATAAAATCCAAAAAAACAATCTAATAGATATTAATTTAGATGAGTTTGATAATAAAAAAGAATTTTTATCTTATAACGCAATAATGATCGCGCTAAATGCCACTCATGGATTAGGTATATACAATAGATCATTATATTACGACCCTACTATGAAAATATTTAGACCAATCTATAATGATGGAAAATCTAAAATTGTTAATGATAAAAATTTAAATGATAATTTTTTTTTACAGAACTTAAAAGAGGTTGATGTTATTGAAAATTCACCATATGAAATTCAAAAAAAAATCGAGAACATAGATGCTATTAAATTCAGTAAAAAATTAGCAAACAATGGAATTAACCTAAAACCAAATGAAATTATTTCAAAACTTAAATTAATCTTGAAAAGGTTAAATTATATTCAGCAACAAAATGAAAAAATTAAAATTAAAGTTAAAAATAATAGAGATGATCCAAAAAAACAAAAACATGTATTTTTTAATTCGATAAACTCTCTTGAGATTTGTGATCACCATGATCAAAATTGTTTTGAAGAAAGAAATATTAAAGAAATATTTAGATCACAAAAAAATTTGTCTTCAGGTAACCATATATATCGCAGTTTACTTAAAAACGACTTTAAAAATATAAATTATCATTACTATGGAAATAAAAAAATTATAGGTGAAAGTTTTAGAAATTTTAAACAGTATGAAAAAATTAACGATTTTCAAATTTTTATTAATGATCAAATTAATCTTGAAATTGATTATGATAAAAAAATTATTTTAATTTCTCAAATTGAAAAAAAGGGCAGGGCTATAATTAGTGGGAAAAAAATATCAAATTGGAAAATTAATTTTGCTGGGCATTCAATGGGAAATCTGGCCAATTTCAACAATCTTACTGGCTGTCTAACATTTATTGATATAGAAGTTATAAATATTGAAATAAACACAAATAATGGAATTTGTGAGGATACAGTTAATTTTATTAGATCTCATGGAACAATCAAAAATTATTCATCAAAAAATTCTTTATCAGATAGTTTAGATTTGGACTATTCTGAAATTAAAATTAATAATGTTGAAATTCAAAATGCCAAAAATGATTGCATAGATTTTTCAGGAGGAAATTATTCAATAAATAATGGCTTATTTAAATTTTGTGGTGATAAAGCAATTTCTGTTGGAGAAGGTTCATTTTTGAATTTGCACTCTATTTATGTTGAAAATTCAAAATTTGGTTTAGCAAGTAAAGATGGATCGACAACTCTAGTTGATGAAATAAAAATTGAAAAAGTGGAAACTTGTCTAGCTTCTTATAAAAAAAAACAAGAGTTTCCTGGTGGATTTATTGAGGCACAGAAATTTAAATGTCAAAATTTCCGTAATAATATTCAAAAAGATTTATTTTCAAAAATTATGATAAACAAAAAAGAAATACAAAATATTAATTAAGAAATAAATGTTATTTTTATGAGTTTTAGAATAGAGCAAAAAATAAAAATTAATTTAAATAATTTTTTATTTTTTAAAGAATGGCTTACTAAAAATAAATTTAATGAAATGTATCCAAGTCGAATTGTTTCTTCTATATACTATGACAATAAAGCTCTACAGATGTATAATGAATCAATAGAAGGAATAACGCCAAGAAAAAAAATTAGAATAAGGCATTATCCACTAGATGAAAATAAAACTTTTTTTTTAGAGGAAAAACTAAGTTCAGTTGAAGGAAGATTTAAAACAAAAAAAAATATAGAATTAACCAATGGAAATCATCCTAAATTCATTAATGATAAAGATTATGGTTTATGTAATAAAGTAATTCAAATTGAATATAATCGAGAATATTTTGGATCTGATCAGTTTAGAATAACTATAGACACTGATATAAAATTTAAAAGTTTATTAATGAGAAAAAAAGTGAAAGGAAAAATAAATAAAGTTGCAGTTGAAATTAAAACTAGTTATGATTATCCGATGGATAAATTACTAAATGATTTACCATTTGAATATATAAGGTTTTCAAAATATTGCGAAGCGGTTGAAAGTATATGTTGATTATTTCAATAATAATATTGAAATTAAATTAATATTATGTAATTTGCATTTCATTTAAAATATGACTATTTCAAATAATAAGCTTGTAAAAAAAGTTCACGAACATTTTATTAATAGTTCTAATGTTATCAAAGAATTGAAATATTTTGAGAAAGAAATCGTATTATTTGCTGATAAAATATCAAAAACAAGAAAAGCTAACAAAGTTTTAGTTGGTGGAAATGGAGGTTCCTGTGCTGATGCTGACCATTTTACTGGAGAACTTCAATGTACATTCAAGGATAGAAATAGAAAACCAATATCTGCAATATCTCTCAACAACTCTTTTCCAGCAATAACCGCTTGGTGTAATGATTTTTCTTTTGATACATATTTTTTAAGACAAGTCCAAGCACACGGAAGAAAAGGAGATGTTTTGGTTTTACTTTCTACAGGTGGAGGTGACATAAAATCTGGTGCATCCATAAATATGATAAGTGCAGCTAAATTAGCTATAAAAAAAAAAATGTTTGTTATATCTTTAGTGGGTAAAACAGGTGGATCTTTAAAAAAAATTTCAGATCTTTGTATCCACGTTAAAAGTGATAATACTGCGTATATACAAGAAGCCCATATGTCAATTTTACACTGTGTAGCTGAACTGCTTGACGATTTAATAAAATAAAAAAATGAAAATGAAAAATTACATAAAATTTAAAAAAGAACCATATGTTATTGCCGAGATTGGTATTAATCATAATGGAATTTTTAAACTAGCAAAAAAATTGATTTATGAGTCCAAGAAAGCCGGAGCTGATGCTGTCAAATTTCAAAAAAGGAATGCAGATGAGCTTGTAAATGATTTAAGCAAATTAGGTAAATCAACAGGTTATCTGAGCAAAAATGAAAATGATATTCATCATAAGTCAAAAAAATTTGGGACATGGGTTTATCCTGATTTAAGATTGGAGCTTAGTGATAATGAATATAGAAAGCTTAAAAAATATTGTAAAAAGCTTAAGTTAGATTTTATAGTTACACCTTGGGATGAAAATAGTTTTAATTCTCTTTTAAAAATTGGCGTAGACTATTTTAAGATTGCTAGCATTGACGCAAATAATTACCATTTCTGCGAATTTGTAGCCAAACACAAAAAACCAACTATCATTAGCACAGGGATGTGCACTTATAATGAAATACTTGAAACTCAAAAAATATTCAAGAAGCATAAAACACCGCATATCTTCCTTCACTGTACATCAGCATATCCAAGTGATGAGAGAGATAAAAATTTAAATTGCATTCCCAAACTTAAAAAAATTCTTGGAGAAGAGGTAGGCTTTTCAGGTCATGGCACTGGAATAATAGGTGCTGCTGGGGCAACAATACTTGGAGCTAAAGTAATAGAAAAACACGTAACACTTAATAAAAAAATGTTAGGACCTGACCATGCAGCCTCTTTAGAATTTGATACTTTTAAATATATGGTTGAAACCATAAGAAAATTAAAAATAAGTCTTGGTAGTTCTGAAAAAAAATTTTTAAAATCTGAAAAAACTTTGCATAATGTTCTGATAAGAAAATTTGTATCAAGAAAATTTATTAAAAAAAATCAAAAGATAAGTTTTGATAATGTTAAAACAGCACTTGTATATTCAAAGAAAGGAATCTTGCCGAAAGAGTATTATAAAATTTTAGGAAGAAGAGCAAAAAAAGAAATCAAAAAAGGCCAAATTTTAAATTTTGGACTTATAAAATAATTTTTTGTGATTATTTCAAAGACGCCTTACAGAATACCATTATCAGGTGGAGGAACAGATATAGATTTCTATTACAAAAAAAGGGGAGGTGATTTTTCATCAGTCGCGATTAATCAGTATGTATACGTTTTAGTTTCAAGAAGGAGTATTGAAAATAATTACTTAATTCAGACTACAGAAACTCAATTTACCAATAATGTTGATGGTATTAAAAACAAGTTGATTAAAGAAACACTTAAATTTTATAAAATTAAAGATAAATTACAAATAAGTACATTTTCAACAGTTCCAACTCAAACAGGATTGGGAACGTCTAGCTCAATGGTAATAGGTTTAATCAATTGTCTAGTGTCACTCAAAAAAATAAAAAAAAGTAATTTGCAAATAATCAAAGATGCTTATCAAATAGAGAGAAAAATATGTAAAATTAGCGGAGGATGGCAAGATCAAATTGCTAGTCAGATAGGTGGTTATATTAGAGTTAAAATTTCTAAAAAAGAAAAAATAAATATTTTTAAAAATGTAATTACTAGTAAGATTGAAAAATTAATCAAAAATAACTTAATATTAGTCTATTCAAAGGTAAAACGAAAATCAAAAACAATAATAGACTCTCAAAAAAAAAATATTTCAAAATATAAATATTATGATGAAATCAAAAATTTAAATTACCCAATTAAGAAAAATTTTTCTTCTGGTAATTTTAAAGAACTAGGTAAAATTTTTAAAAAACACTGGTTTATTAAAAAAAATTTATCAAATAAAATTACAAATAAAAAAATAGAATATTTGTACTCAATTTTAAATAATAATTTTAAAATTTGTGGATGTAAATTAATTGGTGCAGGTGGAGGAGGTTTTTTTTTAGTCGTCACAGATAAAAAAAAAGAATTAATAAAAAAATTAAAATTATTAAAAATAAACCATGTAGATTTTTTAATTGAAAAAAAAGGGTCAGTTATTATTAAAAATTAACTTTTTAACATTTTCAAAAAATTATCATGGACATTTCTGTTAGGTGATACCAACACATTTCCATCTTCAAAATTTGTTCCACCATTCCAATCAGTTATAATAGCGCCTGAGTTTTCTACAATTCCTAAGATAGGCATTATATCAACTATTTTTAAGCCAGACTCAATTAAAACGTCATATTTTCCACCAGCAATGCTACAAAAATTATAGGCATCAACACCAGTTATTTTAAAAAAACCTTTATAATTTTTTATAAAATCATTAACCTTTCTATTTCTTAATGAATGCAAAGTATTTATTGTAAGTTTAATATCTTTTAACTTTACTTTTGAATTGCAGCTAATTTTATATTGTTTATTTCCTTTAAATTTAAAAACTTTTTTTTGATTTGCAAAGTATCTTTCTTTAATGACAGGGAAATAAGCATAACTGAAAATACTTGTTTTTCCTTTGAATAATGAAATCAATATTGACCATGTAGGCAAACCCATAATCAAACTTTTAGTTCCGTCTATAGGATCTATATACCATACGTATTCAGATTTAGAAATTTCGTTATCATATTCTTCACCAACTATTGATGTGTTGGGAAAATTTTTTTTGATTTCATTTCTAATTATTTTTTCCGTTTTTAAGTCAAGTTTTGTAACTGGATCAATTTGAAAATTTTTTTTACTATTAAACTGATATTGATTCTTGTTTTTAGAAAAGTTTTTTAAAACTTTCTTTTCAATATTAATTAAAAATTTATAATAATTTTTATTTTCCACTTTTCTTATTATAAAACTTTAATTGTTCCTCATTCCATTTTCCAAGAGGTTTTTCATTTAAATAAAAGTAATGTTGATCAATAGATTTTAAATGAACATGTTTCCAATTTCTTTGAAAATTTGATTTTAGAAATCTTGCATTTGCTGTTCTTCCATCAGTAACAATTAAGGTTCCTGGTGTTAAGAAATGTTCAAATTTTAAAACATCACAAACCATTGGCATCATTGAAAAATGGTTTACTGTAAAATTTTCTATTTTATTTTTTACAGTCCACTGACTTGGTCCATCTATGTAAATAAAATCTGGATTTAAAAGAGGATGTTTTTTATATTCAGTACAATATCTATTGTTAAATTTTGTCATTCTTGCTTCAGAATAAATAAATTTTACTTTCCTAAATTTATTTGAATACTTCATCACTCTATTTTTTGAGATATTTAGAAATTTTTTTGAATTATCAACACAAATTAATTCATATGGATTTCCACATCTGGTATAGACTTTTTTTTTAAATCTCTTCTCATTTTTTAGCAAAGCAAGGTGCATTATCAGAGTACTCCATCCACATCCATATTCTAATACTGTAGTTCTGTTGTTAAGAACAATTAATTGATATAAAAAATATAAATCTTTAAGTTCTGGTAAATGAGGATTCTCATTAACTCTATTATCATTTAAAAATACTTTTTTTTTTGATAAATCTACCATCCATTTCAGGCCATGATTTTTAAAAAATTTTTCATAGTCTGTAGGTTTTGGAATTTTAAAATTTTGAATCATTTTATACAAAGATACCCTTTAAAGCACAGTGATTGCATTATTGTTTGAATATCTTTAAATCCTGCTCTTTTTAGTAACCCTAAGTTTCCTTGGTCACTAAATGGTTCCAAAATCCCTCTCAGTGATTTTGATTTACTTAAAATATCATTTGAATTTAATTTATTATCTTCTTTAAAATCAAGGTATAAAGAATTTAACATATTATCAAACCTAGCATCATTCCCTCTGATTTTTTCGAACATTATAAAAGCTCCTCCCCAATTTAAAGCTTTAAAAATTTTTTTTAATATATCTTGTCTGATTGATGGGTTAATAAATTGAAATGTATAATATGAAATGATTAAGTCACTTTTATTTAACTTGATTTGCTTTATATCCTTATTAAAAATTTTGATATTTTTTTCATTTATTTTAGATTTTGCATAATTATACATGCTTCTTTCTTTTTCGATTCCATATAACTTTATTTTTTTTTTATTACTGTGATTATTTATTTTTTTTAATAAATTTGCAGTTGAGCACCCAATATCATAACAAATTGATCCGTCTTTTAGAAAATAATCTGATAATCTGACAATTATTTGATGTCCTTCCAAATAAAGAGGAACAGATTTTGCTATATGTTTTTCAAATTTATTTGGAATTTTGCCCCCAAAACTCCAAGCTCCTGTTTTTAGTTTCATAAAATATTATAATTTATAATTAGATTTTTTTGCATCAATGAAAAATTGTTTTACTGTAAGTTGTGAGTATTTTTCTTTAGAAAGTTTAAAATTCTTAATTTTTTCAATCATTGGAATACCCATTGTAATTATATCAGTTTTGGACTCTATTGCGCTAATTATATCATAAGGCATTCTGCAACTTGCCCAAAGGCTTTTGCATTTACTATTTTTTTTTATAAAATTATTCATTATTCGCATCTCTTTTTTAGCATCAAAACCACAATCGTATATTCGACCTGCAAAAATAGATAGAATACAATTAGAGTTTTTTACTATTGGCAAAATAGTTTTAATTTGTTTGAAAGTAAAAATCGCTGTTATATTAAGTTTTATTTTTTTTTGAACTAGTCTTTTGATAAGTTTTTTTGTTGTTTTTCCATTTGTATAAACTATTGGAATTTTAACAAAAACGTTTTTTGATAATTTATTTAAGATTATTGCTTGTCTGAACATTGTTTCTTCATCATCGCCAAAGACTTCAAATGATATTGGTTTGTTAGAACATTTTTTTAAAATTTTCTTACAAAATTCTAAATAATTCTTTACTCCCAGTTTTCTAAATAAGCTTGGATTAAATGTGTAACCATCTATATTAAAAATGATTTTTTTATTTATTTGATTTAACTCAGGTCCATCAGCATATATTTTAATTTTTTTATTTAAATTACTTATTTTAGTCATTATTAATCCTCCAAATTCATATTAATTTTTTTAAATACCTTTATGAAGCAAACCACCATCCACATAAAGGTCTTGACCAGTTATATATGATGATGCATTTGAAATAAAAAATATTACTGCACCACACAATTCATCTGTATTTCCATATCTGTTTAATGGAATTCTAGACAATCTTTGTTCTCTTTTTTTTTTTATCTTATAAAATTTTTTTGTCATGTTTGTTAAAAAATAACCAGGTCCTATGTTATTTACCCTAATTTTTTTTGTAGCCAAGTCATTAGCTAAAGCTTTACTTAACATTTTCAATCCACCTTTTGAACTATTATAACCTGGATTATTTGAGAAACCCATCTCTGCATTCAGACTAGTGATATTTACAATTGACCCATTGGATTTCACAAATGAATCTTTAAAAACATCAATTAAGTTATATGGACCTATTAAATTATTTCTTATATTTGATTCAAAATCATCAGGATTAGAAATTCCAGCTAAATTTATTATAGAATCAATTGATTTAAATTTTTTTTTTAATTCTTGTCTAAGAGAAATTAATTTAATTTTATTATTTAAATCAATTTTATAAAAATGAAATTTTTTAGCATTTATATTATTTTTTTTGACATCTAAACCAATTACTACAGCACCGTTTTTCAATAAACATTTACAAATCTCCTTACCCAATCCTCCTGAAGAACCACTCACGATACAAATTTTTTTGTTAATACTAAATAAATTCTTTATATTAAGGTTCAGCATTATTTAAAACATTTGAGTTTTTTAATTTTTTTAGATACTAAGATTAAGCTATACCCTAAATATATATGAATAAACAAGTATTAATTTTTGGTGCCTCAGGTGGCTTAGGTTATGAGTTGTTAAAAATTTTTGTTTCAAAAAATTATAAAGTCATCGCAACAGGATCAAACAAAGTAAGCATTAACAAATCTAAGAAAAAATTTAAGTTTAGTACGGTTGACTGGAATATTTGTGATTTTAAAAAAGAATTTCAAGTAATTAAAGTAATTGACAAATATTTTAGTAAAAAAAATAATCCAGATATAGTTATTATTTGCAGTGCTGTTTCTCGTTATGATGGACTCAGAAAGCTTTCCTATAAAGATTTAGTTGATGATTTTAAAATTAATCTTTTTTCAAATATTATAATCAATAAACAAGTGCAAAAAAAAAAAATTAAAAATAAAAAAGTTTTGATAATAAGCATAGGATCTTCTTCCAGTTATAATGGATTTCAAAATACTATTTCTTATTGTTCATCTAAACATGGACTTTTAGGAGCAGTAAGATCTATAAATGCCGAATGTAATAAAGATAAAATCTTTAATACATGTGTAAGTATGGGAAGTATGCAAACAAATATGGGTAAAAAAGTAAAAAATCAAAATTACAAATATTTCATTAAACCTGAAAAAATTGCAAAATATATTTATGAAATATCTTCAAGTGATGCCGAGGCATATGTAGAGGATATTTTCTTCAAAAGATCAAAATTTTAACTTATTTAAAAATTCAACGTCTTCTTTGTAGTCTATTTCAAAGGATCTATATCGTGGCATAACATAAGTTTCTATCTTTCCAAATAATCTATTTTTTTTTTTTAAAAATTTTTCGGTATTAAAAATAAAAAAGGCACCATTTTCAACAATTAGATCTTTAAATTTTTTCGTTCCAGTTCTCTTTTTATGATTATAAGTAAATGATATTAAATTTTTCTTACTTTTTTTCCAAATATAATATTTAGCCTTGTATGATGAGAATAAACTATCTGCCTTTGTATTCATAAATTTAGTTATTCCATTATCAAGATCTTTATAATTCATAAGTGGAGATGTAGGCTGAACAAAAACAATATTTTCTGGAAAAAACTTTGATTTTTCAATTATATAATTAATTGCATGTTCTAATGTGTCTTCCGAAGTAGAATTTGATCTTGCTAAATTTGGAGGTCTTTTAATTACTTTCATATTATTTTTCAAAGCTAGATTTATCATTTTATCACAGTCACTTGTGATAAATCCAAATTGTATTTTTTTTGATTTTTTTACAGCTGTTAGGCTGAACTGCAATAATGGTTTTTTATTAATAATTTTTAAATTTTTATTTTTAACTCTTTCAGAGTTTTTTCTAGCAGTAACAATAGCAATATATTTAACTCTTTTCATTCAAAATCACCTTATTTCTTTAGCTAATCTGATTGAAGATTTACCATCATCATTCCCGATATATTTAATTAATAATTTTTTCAATTGTAAATTATAATTTTGTTTTATTTTTTTATCTTTAAAACTTTGATTTATGCATTTTTTTAAATCTCTATAATTATTAATTTTAATTAGTTGATTGTTGTAATCAATTATATATTTATTTAATTTTGATAACTTATTTAAACCAATCTTATTCTCAATAACTTTTGCACCCGAAGCAATTGACTCAAATGTAGTGGTAGAATACGAGCTAATTGCGATGTCCACTTTTTGTATTAAATAATCACTATTACCAAAGTTAATGTATTTTATATTATTTAAATTTTTTTTATTTATTATTTTTTGTATTTTTTTATTTCCAGAACCTATTTTGTCCTTAAAGATTATTTCTATCTTATTGCCATATTCCTCTGCGGCTTTAATCAATAATTTTGTTGTTTTTAAATTATAATTATCCCAATTAATTAACATTTTGTTTTCATGAGTGATATTTTTGTTTTTTAAGTAATTTTTTTTTGATGATGGTAATATTGAATATTTTGGCATTATAAAATAAATAATTTTTTTTATATCTTTGTTAATTTTTCTTTTATTATAAAATCTGAATTGTTTATCTGCCCTTGAACACCCGATTGTTATTAATTTTTTTGAGTCAATTAAATTTAATTTTTGTATAAAACTTTTGATTGTATCATTATAAAATAATATTTTTTCACCGTAAAAACTAATGTTCATTCTTTTATAAAGTTTGAAAAGAACTTTTAAATAGTTAAGACTGCTAATACCTTCTTTATGGCAACATATATATTTTATTCTAAGATCTCTCGATACCCTTTGAACTTCAAATTCAGGTCTGAAAAAAATATTAAATCCTATTATTGTATCTAAATGCCAAAATTTATTTAAATAAGAAAAAGAATTTTTTAAAAAAATATAATATCCAACTGATTTTTTTGAATATGTCTCATCAAGCTTTTCAAATTGCTCACCATCTAAATCATCAATATAAAATCTATATGTAAATTTTATTATATCTCTATTTATTTCATAGACATTTTTTTTAATCAAACCTGTATTAATTGATGCTTTTATATCGTGTATGCCACCTGATTTTCTAAAAACTAGAATTTTTTTTTTGTTATTTTTAGAACCATGAATTTTTTTTGAATATAAAATTATAATTAGAGCATAAAGGAAGTATAAGTTTAAAATTAATGTAGCCTTTAATATTAAGAAAAAAATCTTTTTTTTAATTGTCATTTATGATAAATTTTTAAATATCTATATATGATAAATAATTATTATCTATATATTATATTCTAATCAAAATATGAAAAAATTAATTTTCAAACCGATTGAAAATTTTAATTGGTTTTTAGGACTGAAGTTATTTAAAAATGCAAATTATTTTTCGATAAACCTATTTAATTATTTTTATAAAAAAAATATTTGCAATCATAAGTATCTCAAGGAAAATTTTGTAAAAGAATATCATGTAGAAGGATTTGCTAAACTAAATAAAATTAATAGTAAAATTATTAATGAAATTAATTCTGAATTAAAAGATCAAAGTTTAAACGCAGGATTAAATAATCAAATAAATTTTAAGATTACACCCAAAATTTTTGGAATTGTTAAAAAATTAATTAATCACGATTTAGATAAATATTTGAAACTTCTTGAAAAATATTACAATCAGAAAATAAATTTGGCTTACCTTACTATCTCAAGAAATTATGAAACTTCAAAAGAATATAATAATAATAGTTATTTTGTCTCAAAAAAAATGGAGCCTTATAGTAATTTCTATCACACAGATGGCTATGTATTTAATATGTTTAAAATTTTTATAAATTTACAAGATGTGAATGAAGATGAGGGTCCATTACATTTAGTGAAAAAAGAAAAATCAAAAAAATTTATTAAACTTAAAAAGTTTTATAGCAGAGAGAAATATTTAAGATCAGAAGAATCAGACAAGCAAGTAGAAGATTGTTTATTCAAAAATACAGGAAAATTAGGTGACGTTCTTTTGTGCAATACTGCAGAACTAATTCACAAAGCTGGTGATGTTGGAGCAAACAAGAAGAGAGATATTTTATTTATGAGTTTTGTTGCAACACCTGACGTAAATGATTCAATTGATTATTTTTCATTTAATGAAGAAGTTTTTGAAGATAAAATTGTAAAAAAGTTAAGTAAAATACCAGGAGTTAGAAAACTTATACGTTTCTATTTTAAATGTAAAAAAATTTCTTTGAAATCTTAAGAATGATTATTTTTTTACCAATTGAAAATAAAACTAGAGAATTTTATCCTAAATTATATCTAGCAAATAAGATTTTAAAAAATTCAAATCATCAGGTTATTTTAGGTGGGCAAAGATATATTAACTATAAAATAAAGGATTTCGAAAATTGCTTATGGTTTGACAAACACACATTTTACGAAAGATTAAAAAAAAGGGGAATACATTTAAAAAATAAGATTGTTGTTTTAGATGAAGAGGGACCAATCTCAATTCATGACAATTATACAAAGTATTTATATCAAAAAGAATTTACCAATTTAATTAACCATATATTATTGTGGGGAGTTAAAGATAAATTTTTTTTAAATAAATCTGATCATAAAAAAATATCAATTACAGGACATCCAAAATATGATTTGGTTAAAAAAAGTAAAAATTTATTCAAAAAAGAAATTTATAATATTAAAAAAAAATACAAAAAATTTGTTTTTATTCCTGGTCATTATTCTTTAATTGATCATACAAAAGCTATTAAAGTATTTAACAATGCCCTTCTTAAAAAATATAAAAATAGAAAAAAGATAATAAACAGGAAAATTATTGACAATGATCTTGAGGCAAAAAACTATATCGAATTTTTAAAACTTATAATTGCACTAGCAAAAAAAAATCCAAGTATTACTTTTGTATTTAGACGGCATCCACTAGAAGATCAAAATCTTATCAATGAATTTTTTAAACAAAAACCAAAAAATTTAAAACTAGCATATAAATACGTTATAACTCCTTGGGTGAGTGCATGTGAATATTTTTTACACTCAGGATGTACCTCAGTTTTTGAAGCAGTTGCTGCTGAGAAAAAAATTATTCTTTATAATTCAAAAAAAATATCAAAATTAAACAGATTTAGAAGTCTTAAATTATCAAACTGGAATTTTGATGATCAGAATAAAATAATAAATTTTTTTAAGAAATTAACGATGAATAATAGAAATTATAAATTAAGTAAAAATGTTGGTTCTACAATAAAAAATATTAATAAAAACAAAGATTTTCAATCAGAATTTTTATCTTTAATTAAAAAAATAAAATTTAAAAGTAAATCTAAAATCATCTTTAAGAATAAAGAAACAAGTGCAATGAAAAAGAAAATTTATTCCTTAAAAACGATAATTAGAAAAATTTTATCAGTTGTAAAAAATAGAATTATATTGAGGAGTATTTTAATCCAATTGATGCCTGAAAAACATATTTATGGACAAAAGATGGGTTTATTAAAATTTGACTCAATTAAAAAAAAAGAAATCATTGATTTTTTGAGTAAAATTGAGGAAAAAAAGATTAATGATATTGAAGTTTCTAAAATATCAGAGTCTGTATTTCATTTATATAAAAAGTAATTTATAAATAATAAACTTTATTTAGACGCAAGTTTCTCAACATAGATTATATCATCACATATTTTAAGATTACTGTGATCGTGACTTATAATGATAATTGTACAAAGTTTCTTTAATCTTTGAATGAATTCAATAATTTCTGCCTCTGTTTTTTTATCTAGAGCATTTGTAGATTCATCAAATATTAAAATTTTTCTATCAGCATATAACATTCTAGCTATACCTATCCGTTGTTTTTGACCAGCAGATATTTTTTGTCCTCTTTCTCCAACAATTGTTTCTTCTTTGTCTGGTAAATTATTTATAAAGTTTTTTAATTCAACAGCTTCTAAAACTTTTTTTATTTTTTCATTATCAATTTGAGAATCTTCTAAACCAAATGCTATATTTTTTTTTACACTATCATCTAACAAATATATTTCTTGTTGGACAATCCCTATATTTTTTTGCCAACTACTAACATTTTTGTAAATACTAGAATCATCAACATTTATTGACCCACTATTAGGAATTAAAAAACCAGCTAGTAAATTAATTAATGTAGTCTTTCCTCGACCACTACCACCAGCAATTCCAGTTAAAGTGTTTTTTTTAATTGTTAAATTTAAATTTTCAAAAAGCTTGTCAACTTTTTCATATGAAAAAGATACATTTTTAAAAACAATATTTTTTTCAAAAGGCATAGAAATATCACTTTTAGGTGTTTTTAAATTTTTATTATCATTAAGAATTTTTAAAATAAGATTTAAACTTTTTTCTCCAAGATCTAGTCTTTGTAAAGAATTTAAAAGTCTGTTTGCAGATGGAATTATTCTATAAGCAGATCCAATAAATAACCCAATCATTGGAATAGAGTTTTGATATTCAAAAGTTTCTTTGTTAAGAAAAAAGAACATCAAAAATACAAGAACAACCAAGGATATTATTTCAAATACTTGTCTTGTAATTGAAACTTGAATTCCAGATTTTCTTGTAGCGTCTAAATAATTGTTAAGAATTTTTTTATATTCATTTAAAAAATAATTTTCTTTATTAAGTATCTTTATTTCCTTAATTAAGTTGAAAGTTTGTATTAAGGATTTATTTAATAAACCAGAGCTTTCTAATCTAATTTTACCTATATTTTTAAAAAAAGATTTAGTGATTACCTTATAAGTAAAAATAATCATAATAACTGAGCAGATTAATAAAAGAGTAATTTTGAATTCTACTAAAAGTAATAAGAATACTATTCCACAAAAAACAAAAATTTCTGAAAAAATTCTTAGGTATGGCTCAATAAAACTTACCCTTACAGTATTAGCTTCTCCAATAATATTTCTGATTATAAAGGCTGTATTATAATTTAAATAAAATAGCCAATTTTGATTAATATATATTTTAAATAATTTATTTGAAAGATTGTTATAGATATCAAAAGAAAATTTATTACTGAAATAAATATAAAATATATTAAATAATATTTTAATTAAGTAAATGCAAAAAAACAAAATTAAAAAAATTAGTGTCAAATCTTCTTTAGATTTATTTTGAATAAAACTAATATTCAAATTTTCAAAAAAATTTGGTATTTCATTTGAAGATATTGATGTTAGAAGTGGGATAATAGAACCCAAACTTAGTATTTCTAAAAAAACTAAAAACACAGTAAGAACCACTAAAATTTTGGCCCTTAAAAATAAAATATTTGGTAAAAACTTAAAAATATTTATGAAGTTTTTCAATTTAAGAATTATTTATTAGTGCTTTGTTTATAAAATCTATAAAAAAATTATATATAAATAATGACATAAATTAAACATTTTTTTTATAATACATATAAAAAATGAAAATATTAATCTCTGATCCAGATAGCAAAATCTCATTAGGAATAATAAGATCACTTGGCTTAAAAAATTATGAAATAGAAATGTTTCATAATCATAAACGTCCACTTTGTTATTACTCAAAATTTTGTAAAAAAATTAATATATTACCAGATTATAATAGCAAAAATTTTAATACAAAATTTTTAAAACTTATAAAAAAAAATAAATATCATTTAGTAATACCAGTTCAATATAAATCTTTTTTTTTCTTATCAAAAATAAAAAAAAAGATATTAAAATATTCAAATTTTGTATGTGAAAATCATAATAGAATAAATTTTGTATCATCAAAAAAAAAAGTGAATCAGTTATCAAAAAAAATTAAAGATAAAAATTTTAGAGTTATCGAAACACATAAATATGAGACTGTAAGTAAATTAACTTCAAAAAATATAAAGATTAATTTTCCACTTGTAATAAAACCAGCATATGAGCAGGGTGGTAATTCTAAAAATATTTTTTATGTAAAAAATTTTTTTGAAATCAATGAAACTTTTAATAAATTGGGCAGCACAAAAAAAAATATTTTAAAATACATTATTCAAAAAAAAATAGATGGTGTTGGAAGGGGTTTTTTTGCATTATCTCAAAATGGAAAATGTTTGAATACGTTTCAACACCAAAGAATAAGAGAAATGCCTATTTCAGGTGGTATGAGTGTTGCTGCAAAAAGTATATTTGATAAAAATTTACAAAAAATTGGAGAAAAAATAGTAAAAAAAATAAAATGGACTGGATTAATTATGCTTGAATTTAAGTTTCATGCAAATAAATATTACCTTATTGAAATTAATCCAAAGTTCTGGGGATCTCTTGACCTTGCAATAGCTTCTAATGTTGATTTTCCAAATAAGCTTGTGTCTTATGCTAATGGCATCAAGTCAAAGAAAAGAGACTTGTACAGATTAAATATGAAATTTCACTGGCCATTAAATGGAGATTTACAAAACTCAATAAAAAATCCAAAAATTTTTTTAAGAGTAATTTTAGATATATTAAATCCTTTTGTTAAATCAAATATTTGGATTATAAAAGATCCAATAGTCACCTTGTATATGATGTATAAATTTATAAAAGGATTAAAAAAATTATAATTTTTAGAATATGTAATGGAAGTAAAAAGTCACTTTAAAGGAATAATTCATTGTCATAGCAATCATTCTTATGATTCAATTGTTTCGATAAAAGAAATTTATAACTTTGCAAAAAATAATGAATTAGATTTTGTAATTCTAACGGATCACAATACAATTGATGGATCTTTAGAATTAAGAGATTATGCAAAAAATAAAAATGATACTAACTTAATAGTACCAGTTGCAGCAGAATATAAAACTGAATTTGGTGATGTTATTGTTGTTTTTAATAAAAGTGAAATTGATTATAAAAATTCATTTAATGAATTTTACAAATCTGTAAAATTACAAGATGCTATTACTTTGTTACCCCATCCATATCAAAGCCATAAAGAATTAGATCGATTATATAATGTTTGTGATTTAATTGAGGTTTATAATCCTCGATTAAGTGATACAAAAAATGTAGAGGCTGAGAAAAAAGCTTTTTTACAAAAAAAAAATTATTATTTTGGATCTGACGCTCATTTAAAAGAAGATTATGAAAACGTGATTGTTTTAATTGAAAATTTAGGAGATTTTAAAACTAGTATTTTAAATGGTAAGATTTCTTTATTTAAAAAATCAAAAACAAAAAAAATAAATATTATTAAATCTCAAATAATCAAAGGTTTTAAACAAAAAAAAATTATTTTAATTTTAAAACAAATGTTAAAAATTATTAAATTAATTTTGAAAAATGAATTATTAAATAAGGCATGACAATTAAATAAAAAATTGAATATAAAAAACTTATTTCTCAGAATTATTAATACTTCTTTAGGTATTATCAAAAATCAGGATACAAAATATCCTGAGTATATCAAAAAATTCGAAACAAGGGTTTCTAATTACTTTAACTCTAAGTTTTGCTTAACTTTTTCTAGTGGGACTTTAGCTGCCAGAACACTTTTGGTAGCTTGTGGTGTTAAAAAAAATTCTAAAATTTTAATGTCAAAATTATCATTTCCCTCAGTTGTAACCTCTGCACTTCAAATTGGGGCAAATATAGAATTTTTGGATTTTGATAACAATTTGCAAATAAAAAATATTTCAAAGCTTAAAAAGCCTAATGCAGATTATTTGCTGATAACGCATGTTTATGGGCTTCCTCAAAATATGGATAATATATTAAATTTTTTAGAAAATAACAAAAACATAAAGCTTATGGAAGATTGTAGCCATGCTCAAGGAGCAAAATTTAAAAATAAATATGTTGGTACTTTTGGAGTTGGGTCATTTATGAGCATGCAAGGTTCAAAAGCATTAAGTGCAGGAGAAGGTGGCTTAATGTTAACAAATGATGAGAACATTTTTGAAAAATCAATTATCCTGTCGCACATAAATCGTAAACATAATTTCTCAAATAAAAGTCTAGAGAATTTTTCAAAAGTAGGTCTTTTAGGAAAAGGAAGGGCTCATCCACTTGGGATAATTTCAGCCAATCTAAGTTTGAATAATTTAGATAAAAACAATAAAGATATGAGGAAGAAGTTCGAAATTATCTTTAACTATATGAAAAATATAGAGAATATTGTAGTTCCTGTAATTTTAAATTTTAATGAATTGGGAGGCTTTCATTATGGATTTCCTTTTTTTTGTGAAGATGAGAACAAGCTTTCTGAAATTAAATCAAAGTTGAAAATTATAAAATACGATTGGCCATGCCTTGATGAGTATGATGAATTTTTGATTGGAGAAAAATTTAATAATTTAATTTCTGATATAAATTTTACCAAACCATTAAACAATTATAGAGACGAAAGATCAAATCTCTACTTTATTGAATTATATTGGATTAAAAAAAATTCTATTAAAAAGATTTCTGAATTGCTTAAAAATGTTAATTAATTTTAAAGATAAAAATTCTTTACTTTTATTTTCAAAAGCTAAAAAAAAATATGATATTCAAATTATTGGTGCTGGAATAATTGGTATTTCAATTTCTAATTTTCTTTTAAAATATAAATCAAATTTAAAAATTTTACTTATAGAAAGGGGTAGATTTATAAACAATGCTCAAGCTAAAAAACAAAATAATTCAGTTAAGTTTAAAGGTCTTTCTATAAAAGGTGACTCAAGAGTATTTGGTGTAGGAGGAAGTTCTTTAACATGGGGCAATATTATATCCAATATTACAAATGATGAACTTTCAAATAAATGGCCTATAAATGCAGGGGCAATAGATCGTTACTGTAAGGATGTATCAAATATTTTAAATTTAGCGTATTCAACTAAAGACAAAAATTTAAAAAAAAATGAGAGATATTTTAGTTATCCAATACAACCCATTAACTTTAAAAATTATTTAAATACATCAAAGATAGATTTGTTATACAACTGTAATGTTGATAAAGTTTGTGAAGAGAATAAATGTTGCATCTCAATATTTAAAAACCAAAAAAAAGAAATTAAAATCAAATCATCTCAGATTATTTTATCTTTAGGAACTTTGGAAATAATCAAATTACTTCATAATTCAATTAAAAGCAAACACTTACCTAAAGTTAATAAAAAAATTTTGGGCAAATATTTTATGAATCATCCAAAATTCAATATTGGTGAGATTAAATTTTTAAAAAAAAATATTTATATAAAAAAGTTTCTTTTAAAAAAAAACGATAATCATTTTAGTTATATAGGAATCTCTCTCCCAAAAAAAATTAAGAAAAAATTTGATTTATTAAATTCTTATGTAAGTTTTAAACCTAAAATTTATTCAGAATTAGAGAATAAAATAAATGCGTCAAAAAATAAACTTTATAAGTTAAAAAATAGAGCACTTTTGAAGATGATAAAACTTATTGATTATTTCAATTTTTTTTTAAATAAAAGACAATTTTTAATGAAAGTATTTTTAGAAATGGAGCCTAAAAAGGAAAATCAAGTTAAAATAGATAAAAATAATAAAATCAAAGTTTTTAATTTTATTAGTAATAAAGAAATAAAAACTATAAAAATTTTAAGAGATTATATTTTAAAAAAATATAGCTCAGATTATTTTAATGAAGAAAAAAAAAATATTACAAAAAAATTTATTTACAAATACGCTCAAGACGCATCTCATCATATGGGCGGTACAATTTATGATCATAAAATAAAAAATTCTTTTGTTGACAAAAATCTTAAGATAATTGGAAGTAAAAATATTTTTATTTGTAGTTCATCATTTTTTCCAACATCTGGTAGCGTAAATCCAACTATAATAATTTTAGCATTTGCTTTACGACTGTCTAAACATATTTTAAAAATAAAAAAAATTTAAAGAATAAAATGAAAATATTAATCACAGGTGCAGCAGGTTTTATAGGATTTAGTTTATCAAAGCGAATACTTGATCACAAATCAAATATCAGAATTTATGGTATTGATAGTTTGAATTCGTACTATTCATCAAAATTAAAAAAGAAAAGATTGGAAATTTTAAAGAAATATAAAAATTTTAAATTTCAAAAATTAGATTTTTCAAATAAAAAAAAATTAGATAAGTTTTTAAATAAAACCAATATAGATTTAGTTGTCAATCTTGCAGCTCAAGCAGGTGTAAGATACTCCTTATCAAATCCTGAGGAATATGTTTATTCAAATCAATTGGGTTTTTTTAATATATTAGAATTTTGTAGAAAGAAAAAAATTAGATTAATTTATGCTTCCTCGAGCTCTGTATATGGTGAATACAAGAAGTTTCCTACAAAAGAATGGCAAAGTTTAAACCCAAAGAATATTTATTCAGCAACAAAATTAGGAAATGAAATATTTGCAGAAATTTACTCGAAATTTTACGGTTTGAACATAACTGGTTTAAGGTTTTTTACTGTTTATGGAGAGTGGGGAAGACCAGATATGTTTATATTGAAATATTTAGACTCAGCAAATAAAAATAATAAATTTTTTTATTATAATAAAGGAAATTATTTTAGAGATTTTACCTATATAGAGGATGCAATTAAATTAATTGAACCATTAATATATTCAAAAAAAAATAATTTGAATAAACATGAAATATTTAATGTATGCTCAAACAAACCAATTAAAATGAGCTCAGTATATAAAAAGCTATCTAAATTATATTTTCATAAAAAATTAATTAATAAAGAAAAAAATAATTTAGATGTTTATAAGACACATGGATCAAATTTAAAAATATTAAAAAAATCAAAAAATTTTAAATTTACTAGATTTGATAACGCCTTAATAAAAACCTTTGATTGGTTTAAAAATCATAAAGATTTGTTATGAATCAAAAAAGGGATTTGATTTATATAACCGAAACTTCTTTACCAACAAAGTCTGCAAATATAATTAATTCTTTGAAGTTTTGTGAATCTTTATCTAATTTTTTTAATGTAAAAATATTAATCCCAAATAATTCATTAGAGATTAATAAAATAAGAAAGTTTTACAATTTAAAAAAAAAATTTCAAATTATAAACTTAATCAATCAAAATATAGAAAGTTTTAAAATAAGATTTATTTTTTGTTTAAAAGTTCTTTTTAAATTAATTTTTGAAAGAAAAAATACGATTATTTATGGAAGAAGTATTTTATCTTCTATGCTTTTAACATTGATTAACAGGAAAAATTATCTTGAATTACATCATACACCAAACTCATTCTCTAAATTATTTTTTAAATTTATTTTATTATTGCCTCAGAAAAAAAAATTAAATCTAATTTTAATTAACAAATCATTAGTTAATGAATTAAAATTAATAGGGATAAATTTTATAATTTTGGATGACGGAGCAGATTTTTTAAATTTTAAATTTAATCAAAGCATTAAATACAAAAAAAATACTTGTATTTATATTGGTAGCTTTTATGAGGGCAAAGGTATTGAAATCATTAAAAAATTAGCAAAAATGATGCCAGATATAAAATTTGATCTTTATGGTGATTTAAAAACAATTAAATCGAAATTTAATTTTAATTGTTATCCAAATATTAAGTTTTATGACTATGTTGCTTATAAAAATATTCCTGAAATATTAAAAAATTATGAAGTTGCATTAATGCCATATAAAAATAAAATTTTAGCTAGATCTAAAAATTTGGAAATATCAAGGTATATTTCACCATTAAAGATGTTTGATTATTTGTCTGCTGGAAAAATTATACTTGCAACAAACTTACCTGCTTACAGTCATATTTTAAAGAATAATCAAAATTCATTTTTATTATCAAGTAAAAATATTTTCCTTTGGAAAAAAATTATAAAAAAAATATTCAATAATCCAAAAAAATTTAATAAAATTAAAATTAATGCTAGAAATACAGCAAAAAAGTATTCTTGGGATAACAGGGCAAAAGTTTTTTATAGGTTTGTGGAAAGCTAGGTTAATTTAATTGCTTGATTTCAAAGTCAATCATTTCCTCTATTAGTTGATCGATTTTTATTTTACTTTTCCATTTAAGTTTTTTTCTAGCTTTAGAACTATCTCCTTTTAAATAATCTACCTCTAATGGTCTAAAATATATTTTGCTCACTGTAATTATAGTCTTACCCGAATTATCAATTGCAATTTCCTTTAAACCTTTTCCCTTCCATTTAATCTGAAGTTTAAGTTTTTTAGCAGTTATATTTATAAATTCTTTAATTGTGTATTCCTTACCTGTGGATATAACATAATCATCAGCTTTTTTTTGTTGTAGAATTTTATAAATAGCGTCCACATAATCTTTTGCATGCCCCCAATCTCTTTTTGAATATAAGTTTCCCAGAACAAGTTTTTTTTGTAATCCAAGTTTTATTTTTGCAAGTGAACTTACTATTTTTTTAGTTACAAAATTTTCTCCTCGCATTGGACTTTCGTGATTAAATAAAATCCCATTACAAGCGTATATATTGTATGCTTCTCTATAATTTTTAGTTATTTGATGAGCAAAAACTTTAGCTGTACCATATGGACTCTGTGGATTGAAAGTTGTTTTCTCATTTTGCTTTTTTTCTAAAGTTTTACCAAACATTTCTGAGGTTCCGGCTTGATAAAATTTAATATTATTTTTACTATTTTTTATAGCTTCTAAAATTGTTAAGACACCAATGGCATTTACGTTAGCAGTGTATAGAGGCGTAAAGAATGATACACCTACATGAGACTGCGCCGCTAAATTATAAATTTCTGTTGGCTTAATCTTCTCAATTAAGTTTTGAATAGATGAGGTGTCAGTGATATCACCATAATGGATGTGAAAATTCTTATTATTAAGGTATTTTTCAATCTTTCTTGTTGGAACAGATGAGGATCTTCTCTTGATACCATGAACTACATATTTTTTTTTTAATAACAAATCACTTAAATAGTAACCATCTTGACCTGTTACACCAAATATGAGAGCAATTTTTTTTTTCATATGTTATTTATAATTAAATTTTTTTAAAAATAAAATAAAATTAAATTGATTAAAATTGGAATTACTGGTGGAAAAGGTTTACTTGGTTCTCTATTAAAAAAAAAATTTGAAAAAGAAAAAATTAATATTTCATGTTTCAATGGAAATATTAAAAATAAACTTCAAATTAAAAAATGGCTCAATTTAAATCCTAATATAAATTATATATTTCATTTTGCTGCAGTTTCATCTCCTAAAGAGGTTAATAGAGATAAAATAGAAGCATTTGAGGTAAATGTTAAAGGAACTTCCAATCTAATTGATGTAATAAAAAAAAGAAAAAAAAAAACTTTAATGTTTTTTCCAAGTTCATCGCATGTATATAAATATTCCAAAAAAAAAATTAAAGAAAATTTTGCTAAAAAACCATCCTCTTATTATGGGAAAACAAAGCTAGAAGCTGAAGAAATATTAAAAAAAAATAAATCTAAATACTTATCATTTTTTATAGGTAGAATTTTTAGTGTATATCATATACGTCAAAAAAAACCTTTTTTATTTCCCTCAGTTAAAGAAAAAATAGCTTTAAACAGAAAAAAAAAATTATATATAAAAAATATAAATTGTGTGAGAGATTTTATAAATGCTGAGGAAGTTGTGGAAATATTATTTAAAATATATATTAAGAAAATAACGGGAATTTTTAATATTGGATCTGGAAAAGGGCTTACGGTGAAAAGTTTTGTGCAAAAAAAATTTAATATACAAAATTTATTCTCATCAGATCAGACAAAAAATTCTTTAGTGAGCAATAATAAGAAGTTAAAATTGAGGTTAAAATAAAGTAATGCAAAAATTTAAATATAAATTAGCAGAAAATACCATTGAAAAAAAAGAAGTTTTAAGACTATCCAAGTGGTTATTAAAAGACGAAAGACTTACAATGGGAAATAAAACAAAATTATTTCAAAAAAATTTTTCTAACTTTTTAAAAGTAAAAAAATCAGTTTTTGTAAATAGCGGATCATCAGCAAATTTATTAATTGCTCAATCTCTATTAGAATCTGGTTACTTAAAAAATAAAACAGTAATTGTACCAGCAGTTTCTTGGGCAACAACAGTTTCACCATTTATCCAACTTGGATATGATGTCAAACTTTGTGATTGTAGTTATAAAGATCTTGGATTAGATGTTAATCATCTAGAATATTTGTGTAAAAAATATAAACCATCAGTAATTATTTTGGTGCACGTCCTTGGTCATTCAAACAATATGAAAGAAATTTTAAAATTATGTAAAAAGTATAATATATATTTAGTTGAGGATACATGTGAGGCATTGGGTTCAAAATATAACTCAAAACATCTTGGTACATTCGGAATAGCATCATCATTCTCTTTTTATTATGGGCATCACATTTCTACAATTGAGGGTGGAATGGCATGTACAAATAATAAGAATCTGGCTAATATAATGATAAGTGTAAGGTCACATGGATGGTTAAGAGACTTTAATGAAACCGAAAAAAGAAAACTTTATAAAAAAAACAAAATTTCAGATTTTCAGTCTCAATTTAGTTTTTTTTATTCAGGTTTTAATATTAGATCTACAGAATTAAATGCACTAATTGGCATTTCTCAAATAAAAAAAATAAAAAAAATCACTAAGATAAGGAACAGAAATTTCAATATATACAAAAATGAACTTTCTGACTTTTTTTCTGTTAAATGTAAGACTAAAATTTTATCAAGTTTTGGCTACGCAACCTTAGCTGAAAATAGGGATGAAGTATTTAAGCGTTTTTTAGAGAAAAGAATTGAATGTAGGCCAATAATTGCAGGAAATATAGGTAGTCAACCATTTTGGAAAAGATACAAACAAGAATCTATTTTACCAAAAGCTAAATTAATTCATAAATATGGAATTTATTTACCAAATCATGCTAACCAAACATTAGAAGATACTAAATTTATTTGTAAAGAATTTAAAAAAGTAGCTAAACCAAAATTTGTTTAATTAATTAATGTTAAAATGTATCATTATTCCTGCGTATAACGAATTTGAAAATATAAATTTAATTTTAAAAGAAATATATAAAAATAATTTTGAAGATATCAGAGTTGTTATTGTTGACGATTCAAAAGAAAACTTTGAAAATAAAATCCTTTTTGAAAAACACCGCTTTGTTTATTTGCATCGAGGTAAAAAATTAGGACGAGGGTCTGCGGTATTATTTGGCATCAAATATATGCTAACTCTACATAATGACATTGATTTTTTTGTAGAAATGGACTCTGACATGTCACACAATCCAAATGAATTAGTCCGAAATATATCTTATTTTAAAGATAATGATTTAGATTTATTAATTGCTAGTAGATATAAAAAAAATAGTAAGATAATAAATTGGCCAATCAGAAGAAAAATATTGTCCTTTCTTTCCAATAAATTAACTAAATATACTTTAAAAATTCCTATCACAGATTATACAAATGGTTATCGAATATATTCATGTAGGGCCGCAAAGTTTATTGTAAAAAATTGTGGCAAGATTGGTGATGGATATATTGTACTTTCAGAAATATTAGTACAACTATATTATAATAACTTTAAAGTTGACGAGATAGATACAATTTTTGTTAACAGAGTAAGAGGAACTAGCAATGCAACATTTTCCGAAATTTTATTATCTTTATTTGGTCTATATAAAATTTGGGGAGAGAAAAAAAAAATTACAAAATATTAATTTTTTTAGCTAAATGATTTGCTAACCTTAAAGAAAGTTGAATTATACTTAAAGTAGGATTTGCGTGACCACCTGATGGGAAAGTTGAACTACCACATACAAATAAGTTTTCAACTCCATGTACTTTTAAATTTTTATCTACCACAGAAGAGTATTTATTTTCTCCCATACGTGTACCACCTATATGATGATATCCAGCATCAGAAATAAAGTTCTTTAAATCATAAATTGTTTGATCTCCTCCTATTCTTCCAAGATCATTATCAACAAAATATAGTCCTACCTCATTAATCATTTCTTTTGCAGTTTTGAGGGTTTTTTCAGATAGGTAGTATTCAAGCTTTGTTTTAGGTATTCCTGTTGAATCTTTTGAATTAGAAAGAGTAATTTTATTATTTATATTAGCATCTTGTTCCCAAGAAGAACTTATACTAATTCCACAAAGCAAATTTTTATTAAATAATTTCACTATTTTATTCGAAAGATTTGGAGCTACACAAAGTAAATCTTTAATATTATTTTTTAAAGTATCGTTATCTCTATCATGTAGCGTTAAAAAAATAGCCGAATTTAGTATATTTTTTTCATCAATTGTTTTTTTAGTTGGCGAGATAGAAACAGTGAAATTACCCCAGTTTCTAAAATTTTCAAATTTTTCAAAATCATTTTTTAAATTATTTCTTATTAAATTAAAATTTCCGATACCAGATCCAATTTTTTTAAAAGGATGTTCCATCCAATAATTTCCAATTGGTAGAGAACTAGATATGAATTTGTTTTTTTCTCTAAACCACAAAAGTAATCTAGAATTTTCAATTCCTCCACATGCAAGGACTAAAAAATTTGTTTTTAAAATTAATTTATTTTCAGGATCTAAAAGAATTTCATTAATTGAATTATTTTTTGCTTTAATATTAAAAATTGAGCAATTTAAACAAATATCTATTAATTTTGATTTTTTTATATATTCAAAATATTTTTCATGAAATCTTACATCAGATTCTTGAAATTCAATTATTTTAAGTCTATCACTAATATTTTTCTCTCCAAAACTTTTGGGTATCTCTAAAATTTCACAACTTTTATTTAAATATGGTTCAATATCTTCCTCGTTTATAGGCCAATCTTTAAAATCATAACTATCGAGAGGTCTACATGTGCCACCCCAATGACCCGTTGTTCCACCAAATTGACTCAATCTTGTAATGGAAATGTCATTAGGAAAATTTCCAACCACCTCGCCCTCATATCTACTTTGAGCTTTATCTGAATAGAACTCGTCTCCAGCCTCAAGTATCAAGCAACTTATATTCTGTTTTTCTAATTCAAGTGCAAGTGTGATACCCGCTGGACCACTGCCGCATATTATTATCTCGTAATTTTTATTTAATAGGTATTCCTTTTTTATTATCATATGTCTTTTTCACTAAGAACCCATTTTATTTTTGAATTTTTTTTAGATAAAGATTTTGAAAAAATTTCTTTAAAAAATAAAATATTAAAAGAAAAAATACTCGCTAAGCTTAAACTGATAAATTTGTTGAAGTTTCTCCTATTTACGTTTAGTAGTTTTTTATACATAAGAAATTTAGTTACATTTATTCAAATAATAATTTAAAGTATTATTAATTAAAATATTTATGCCAAACAATATTAAAAAAGCAATAGGTGGAAAGCGAAAATTTATATATTTAGTGTTAATATTTATAATCCTAATATATTTTAGTGTAAATTTTATTCAATCATTTTTTCAAAATAAAGTTTTAAGTATTTTAAATTCTCCCAGATTTGAAAATTTTATTATACTAAAGGCTGAAGGTTATTTAGAAAAATTAGGTGACGGAGAACTTACAGAAAAAGAAATAGAATATTATTCAAATTTATTGAATAGAATTAATGAAAAATTCAAACCTGTGTTAGATAAATTAGAAAATTAAAATTTAATAAATAATGAATTCAAAAAAATATTTTTTAATATTTAATGTAATTTTTTTTTTTTTAAGTTTTATTGGATCAGTTTACCAGTCGTTTTACATATATGATCCTTTCCATTGGGGTTTAGCACAAAGTTCTTTAGAGCTTTTTTCTTCTTCGAAACCTTACAAAGATTTTTTTATTCATTATGGTTTTCTTTACACCTTAACAAATTCAATTATACTTGAACTCACAAATCAAAATTTGATTAGTACTATGTACTTATCTGCTTTTTTTTTCTCAATTGCTAATTTTTTATTGTGTTATATTGCCTTTGAAAATTTCAAGATTAAAGCTTCGTATTTTCTTCCTATTTTAATATTTTTAGCTCATCCCTTTGCAAATCATCCTTGGTATAATTATCAATTTTATTTTTTAATAACAGTAAGTATCTATTTTTTTTTAAATGAAAAAAAATACAGTTTATTTTTTACTGGTTTATTTGTTTCATTATCTTGTTTAGTTTACGAAAATTTTATTTATTTAGGTTTTATTTTAGTTTCTATAATTTTTTATTTAAAAAATAAAACTATTAAAAGTTATTTAATTTTTTTAGGTTTTTTAATTCCACAACTAATTTTCCATACTTATCTTTTGATTTATAATTTACATGATTATTGGTTAAAAACTTTTTGGTTAAATGAAATTTTCCTAAAAATCTATGATCTAACATTTTTTGAATTAGTTATTAGATATTTTGAAATATTTTTAAGTAAGTCATTATTTAGCTTTTTTACACATCCTTATTATTTTTTATTTTTGTTAATTTTTGTTTTAAACTTTTACAATTTCTTAAATTTTATATTTGTAAAGAAGAAATTATATACAACTGAAAAAAATAATATCTATTTTTTTGTTCTTTCTTTAATATGTTTGTTTACTTATGCGTCAACTCTTCATAAGTTAAACATTTTTAGATTTTCCACAGGACCGATTATAGGTATTTTGTTTTTAGTATATTTTATTGAACAAAAATTTCCTCAAGATAAAAATTATATACTAATTTTAATTGTCTTACTTTTGGGATCTGCCAGCTTAGTCCCTCTAAAACAGGAAAATAATAGATTCTTTCCCTTGTTTGAAGACTTAAAAAATAATTATAATTCTACTCAAATAAAATTTTTCAGACATCAAAAATGGAGAAATGAAACATGGAATGTAATTAATGCCATAGAAAATCAAAGTAAATCTATTGCCAAAACCTGTAAAGAAATTACAAGGTTTATTAATTATACTGAAGATGCTTTTATTTATATTATTGCAAAACAGTATCTTGATTCTGATCAATATTTATTTTGGTATCAGAATAAAAAATATCATAAATTGTTATCTGAACATTTTAATGTAGAGATGGATGAGCTAGTAAATAATGTTAATAAATTTGAAAATGGAATAATATTTTTTAATTTGAAAGATTTGAATTCTTTTAAAGAAAAAATAAACTTTAGCAAATTCTCATTTGTTGAATTTACATATTCTTACCAGCAAAAAAGAAAAGGTATTATAGTTCCAGATAGTTGTTTGAAAAAAATATTATAATGAAAAATAATTATTCAAGAGAAAATTATATTGATAGTTTAAGAGGGATTGCAATATTGTTTGTAGTAATATTTCATTACACTTATCACTATAGTGGAGAATATTTACATAGAACTGAAGATTGGTCATTTGATATAGCAAAATATGGATGGAGTGGAGTTGATATATTTTTTATTGTAAGTGGATATTGTATTGGAATGACGATAACAAAAACAATAAGTTTTTTTGAGTTTGTTATACGGAGATTTGCTAGACTATATCCAGGATATTTAATTGCCGGTTTAATTACTTTAGTATTTTACTCATTTTTTGATTTGCCAGGAAGAGAGGTGGGTTGGTTCACTGGTTTTATGAATTTGATTTTTGCAAATTTTCTTCCAGGTTTAAATTTTCAATATATTGATGGGATTTATTGGGCTCTAATTGTTGAAATAAAATTTTATTTATTTTTTGGTTTAGTTTATTTTATTTCAAAAGACTTAAAGAAAAGTATATTTATTTGGTTTATAATTTGTGTCTTTGGTAACTCAATTTTATTTTATGATAACGGAACTTATATTTTCTTTACTTCAATTTTTCCGCACGCAAATCTATTTTTATTAGGACTTACTGCGTTTCATTTCAAAAAATTATCTATATTAAGTAAATTATTAATATTTTTGTTCTCTTTTTTATCTTTATTCGTAAACGAAAGGTATATGGATTTTGAATTTTATTTTATGTCACTTCTTATAATTGTGTTTTTAGCTTTATATAAAAAATTAAATTTTGGTCTTAAAATAATGCCATATATAGGTTTAATATCTTATACTTGGTACTTAACTCATAATGCCATAGGAATAATATTAATTAGAGAGTTAAATAAGTTAAATTTAGAAAGTGTTTCAACTTATATAGCAATACTATTTACACTGGGTCTATCTATTATAATTTATACTTTAATTGAAAAAAGATCTAAAAAAATAATATTAAATTTTTATAAAAAAACTCAAACTAGATATAATTTAAAATAAATTTATTTAAATACTTGTTGATTTTGTTGATATTTATTATTGTTTTTTTATTTAATTGTATAACTCCAAATCTTCCAATTAATTTTATTTTCAAAATTTTTTTTAATATATGGTAATCTTTTCTAGATTTAAAATCATCTATAATAATTACAGTATTTAGTTTTTGATTTTTTGATAAACAAAATTTAATAACTTTTAAAGTAACGAAAACTCTAAATCTTCCATCAATTAAAATTAAATCTGGAATATCGTTAAATTTATTAAAAAAAGTTTCTATTTTATTACCATAATTTATAATTAGTTTTTTTAATAAAAAAATTGGTAATATGGGATGTGAATAATATTTAGTTGGTCCAATATTAGAATATAGAATATTTTTAATATTTTTATTTCTCATAAAATTGTAAAAACTCTTATCAGTTTCAATAGATAAAAATTTTTTTTTTAATTTTTTTGCATACAACGTTGAGTTTCCACTACCATACTCAAGAAATAACTTAGAATTTTTAATCGATTTTATGAAAAAATTATTAGCGTCGTGAGAACCAAAATTAATATTATTTGATACTTTGTAATTGTTGAATCCTATAATTGAAAAATATCTTAAAATATAAATTATTAAGTTATTAATTTTCTTTAACATATATTTTTTTATATAAAGAAATTTATTCATATTATAAAAAAAAGAATATAGAAGAATTAAATGAAAAAAATTTCAATTTTAGTGGGTAATGAGGGCTCAAAACTTGGTTTATACTACGGATATTGGAACTGGTTTTTCTTTTTTAATAAAAAATTAAAGGAATTAGGATTTGAAGTAATATTTTTCAAAAATATAACTAAAAAATTTTACGAGTCTGATTATCTGTTTATTAACTCAAGAATTTTTCCTTCTAAGGATGGTTATGTTGACATTGATAAATTAAAAGAAATAAAAAAAATTAATAGTAATTTGTACTGGTTTGATATGCGTGATAGTGCAGGCACTACTCAATTTGAAGTTTTACCATTTGTAAAAAAATATATAAAAAAATCTTTTTATAAAAATAAATCATTATATTTGAAACAATTAGAAGGGGGACGTTTTTATACTGATTTTTACATAAAAAAATATTTGATAAAAGATTATCCAAAATATGAAAGTAAAGTTTTGGATAAAAAATTTATCTCTAAACTTACTTTGGGTTGGAATATAGGAGTTGCCTTTTTTTTTGATCATTTAAATTACTCATTATTTAGTTATTATGAAGAACTTATTAATTTTAAACTTTTTAAAAAAAAAAAATTTAAAATGAAACTTGGTAATCATGTAAGTTGGGAAAATGATCACAATAAATATGATGCCTTGTGCTTAATGAACACTCAATTTGCAAGAAATTCTGTAGGGTTTCAAAGAAAGCTCTTAAAAGAAAATTTATCTAAATTATCAAAATTAAATTTACTTTATGATGTTAGATTAAATAAAAAAAATTATTATAAATACTTAAGAAATTCAAAAGTTTCTATAGGAGCGTTTGGATGGGGCGAGGTTTGCTATAGAGAATTTGAGGCCATAAGGTCAGGTGTAGCTTTTTTGTTTCCAAATATGTCTAACATTGAAACTTGGCCAAATATATATATAGAAAATGAAACATATGTTTCGTACAACTATGATTTTAATAATTTTGAGGAGAATTTATTAAATTTAATTTCAGATGTAAAATTAAGGAAAAAACTAGTTCAGAATTCTCAGCAAATCTTAGATGATATGCACGGATCAATAGGAGAGAATTATTTTATTAATAAAATTTTTGAAATAGTTAGCTAACTATTTTTTTATATGAATAAAATAAAGCTATGTTAATCCAAAATATTGTTGCATTAAAACTTGTAAAAAAACTTCCACTAGGAAGGATAGGTGTAAAATTTATTAAAATAACTAAAAATTGACATGTGAGTAAGATATCCTTTTTTTTTAATACAATTAAAATATTTTGCTTAATAAAAATAATTAAAATAAATAAAAATATTAAGAAACCAAACAATCCATGTTCAGATAATATCTCAATAGAAATTTGATGTGGGTGTGTATTGCATCTATATTTTTCCTCAAACTTTTCCTGTATTAAATTTTTTCTATACTGAATATTATTTTTTATAAGAAATTTTTCCATTTCACTTGTCTTACAAAGAAGTCTAAAGTTTTTATTTCCAACACCAAAAAATTTATTGTTTTGAAATACAACTAACCCGGTATGATAAACTTTTCCGTACTCAGTGCTTTGAATATATTTAAACAAATTAAAATTGTACGAAGATAAACTTGAAAATATGTCATTTTTATATCGATTTTCAAAAGTTTTGTAGTTTGAGATAATCAAAAATATAAATGCAAATAAAATCGTCAATAAAACAAACAATCTACTTTTTAATTTGTTGTCTAAAACAAATAAAATTAAAAAAAATAAAATTAGTGATTTAATAAAATTTGATCTATCACCAGATATAAAAATTGCAGATAAAAAGAAAATAAATAAAAAAAGACCAATATTTTTATATTTTTTACTATTAATTAAAGCGCAAGATGAAATCAAACTAAAACTCAAAAGTATTGATCCAGCTTTTAATTCGTCACCCATGAAACCAGAAACTCGATGAAGATTTAATGGAGATTCTATACCGATAATATTTTTTCCTAAAAAGAATTGAATAAACATATCAATTGCAAAAATTATAAAAATTATAGCCCATACTTTGTACAAAAAGGAAATACGAAATTTTTTTTTTGAAATAAATGTAAATGTCCCTAAAACAAAAATTATATATTTTATAAAAAAAATATTTCTTGCAAGGGAATTTGAAAAATTATTTGAAAAAATTAAATTAATTAAAAGAGAAAAGTAAATAGTAATAAGAATTATAAATAAACCCTTATTTAATATTTTTTCTTTTTTAAAAAAATATAAATACAGAAAATAAATACAAATAAATATAGTTGCTAATTCACTAATCGCTGTTCCAACTATTAGAAATATAGGATAAAATGAATATATTAATAATATAATTTTATTAACTACATTTTCCTCTTTAAGAAATATAAGATCTTCATCAAAATAATTTTTTATTTTAAACATCGTTAAATAATTTCATAAATTTTAACTTATTATTTTCTAAATTAAATATTTTAATATATGATTTTGATAATTTGGTTTTTTTCTTTAATCTTTTTTCATTTAGCAAATGATTTTTAATTTTTTTTTTTAATGAAATGTGGTTTCCAACTTCAAAATAATCTCCATACTTACCATTAGAGATAATTTCCATGGGACCTGATTGACATTTAGAAATAATTACTGGACAATTATGTTTTAATGCTTCAACAACTACATTCCCAAAACCTTCATATTTAGAGCTTAAAACAAAAAGATTAGAAATTTTGTAAAAGAAATTTGGGTTATTTATATTTCTAAAAAAACTAACATAGTTTTTTAAATTATTTAATTTAACAAATTTCTGTAACTCAGTATATTTAGATCCTCTCCCAATTAAAATTAAATGAAAATTATTAAATTCACCTTTTAGTAAATTTATAGCTTTTAAAATAGTGATCTGATCTTTTTGATTTTCAAAAAAACCCACGTTTAATATGATTTTTTTTTTAAATATTTTTTTTGGTAAATTTACTTTGTGATTAATTTTTTTAAAAAACCAATCATCTAAAGCTGAGTTATAAATTAAAAATACCTTTTTGCCTATATATTCTGATAAATCTTTACACAATTCTTTGCTGATTCCCACGATGGCATTTGCTTTTTTGTAAGTAAATTTAATTAAAAAAAGTAAAATTTTATTTTTAAGTAATCTAATAAAATTATCGTAATTTTTAAGTTCGTTTAAATGATTTCTATCTATTAAAATTAATTTTAAATTTTTTATGTTTTGCAAAGATAAAACACTTATTACATTAGCAAAATGTTGATTTGAAATAAAAATATTTTTTTTATTTTTTGAAATTTTTACAATGTTATTTATTTTTTTTCTCAACTCAAAAACTGAAAAAATACTTCTACTTGAATTAAGTCTTAAATAATTTATTTTTTTATTTAAATATTTTTTATAATTACATTTCTTTAAACTTACGACTGTAAATGTTGCATTATTGATAGAATTAATAATTCTTATAATTGATCTATCTGCTCCTCCGAATTTAGGATAAGGTTGAAAAATAAAAATATTTAAATTTTTTTTCATCTTGGTTTATATTTTTTTTATAAGATTAATAAGAGCATTATGATGTCTAAAAATTGTAAACTTTGATATATTTTTTTTGGACTCAAGTAAGTATTTACTTCGAATTAAAGGACTTAATTTTAAATATTTTTTAAAAGAGTTTTCAATTGTTTCATTATATAAATCAAACAAAATTCCACCATTTCCATTAAGAAGTAATTCAGATGGTCCATTTTTACAATTTGAGGAAATTACAAACTTGTTACAGAATATAGCTTGAACTATAGATGCACCAGGATCTTCATATTTCGAAGTTGATATAAAGCACTCACAAGAATTCAAATATTTATAAACGTTTTTCTTGAAACCTAATAATAGCACTTTCTTTTGTAAATTGTTTTCATTAATTATTTGTTTTAGTTTATGTTCTTCTTCACCCTGTCCAAGAATTACTAAAAGATACTCATCATTAAGCTTGGTGATTTTTGTAAAATCTTTTATCAATAAACTAAAATTTTTTTGATTTGTAAGTCTACCGATTGCTAAAATATATTTCTTGTTAATTATTTCTTGTTCTTCAATTATTTCTTTTTTAAGTAAATTAATTTTTTTTGGTTCCAAAATAGGGTCGTATAATAAAACCACTCTTTTTTCGTCAAATATATCCAATTTAATTATATCATTTCTTGTTGCTTTAGAAGGGCAGGTAACAAATTTTATTTTATGTTTACAAATTTTCCAAATAAGTTTTCTTATTAAACTATATTGAACTTTTCCTGAAATCCTAAGAATAATATTTATTTTTAATTTGAAAATAGTACAAACTAACAAAGGTAGAGATGTAAGGAGATGAATAATTAAAATTGATCCCTCATTTTCTTTTAATATTTTTTTTAATTTTAAAAAAGATATTAAAAAAAATAAAATGTACGTAAATCTGCTTTTAAAGAAGCTTTTTTTTGGAATATAATTATATATTTTAGGATTAAAAATATTAATTAAAAAAGAATTTTGGTTTTCATGGAATTTCTTAATTTTAGACCATTCTCCAAAAAGATTTATAATTTTAATATTAAAATTATCTTTCGAGAATTTTTTAAAAGATTTAACGGAATTAATTACTGAATTAATAGTTCCTATTTCAGTTAAATGAGGTGACCAATATAATATTTTTTTTTGCAAGTTAGTTAATTTTTGTAATTTATATTTCAAGCATTATTTAATTTAGTAATATACAATGAATTCGATGTTGAAAATAAATTTTTATGTTTGTGTATCAAAATTTACTAATAAAACAGTTAAATGTATAAATAGTATTATTAATCAGTCTCATATTCATAAAATAAGAATCTATATTATAGATAATTCGCTAAGATCAAATATTAAAAAAAATATTGAAAAAAAAATTATCTATAAAAAAAATGTTAGTATCAATATTTTAATAGAAAAAAAAAGAGGAATACCTTTTGCAAGGAATAGGTGTTTAAAAATTATAAGAAAAACTAAAACAGACTTCACATGTTTTATAGATGATGATTGTGAATTATCCAAAGTTTGGTTGAAAAATATGCTTAAATTTTATGAAGAGACAAAATCAGATATAATAACTGGTCCGCAAATTTCAAAATCAAAAAATATTTATGAAAATATTCTTGAGAGAAAGAATAAGCATTTAAAAAAAATAAAGTGGGCTGCGACTAATAATGTTTTTATGAATTCTAAAGTTTTAAAAAAAAATAAAATTAATTTTGATACTCAACTGAAAAAACTTGGAGGTTCTGACCAAGTTTTTTTTTCTAAGTTAAGTGAAAAAGGACTAATAATAATATGGAATGAAAAGTCAAAAGTTTATGAGAATAGAGATCAGAAAAAAACAAATTTAATATGGTTTATAAAAAGAAATATGAGATATGGATCTTCAAGTAAAATTTTATATTTAAAAATTTTTAGACCATTTGAGGCGTATTTACTTCTTTTTGCTAAATTTATTTCAGAATTTTTAAGATCTTTACTTTATTTAGTAATAATTCCAGTATCTATCAAAAAACATAGTTTAATTTCATTGCAATATATAATAAGAGCAACTGCTACATTATTAAGCTTTTTTAATTTTAAATTTGAAGAATACAAAGATTAGAAACTAATTTTTTTAAATTAAAATAATTTCATTAATTTTCTTATAATACAAATTTAAATTTTTTTCGAAATCAAATTTTTTTAATGAATTATAAGCAAATCTTACTTTTTTTTTATTATTTTTATTTTTTGAATATTTTAATATTTGTTCAGAAAGGTTCTTATGCGATCCGGTTTTAAAAAGAAGTCCACCTTTTCCATTTTCAAGAATTTCTTTAGGACCAGTTGGACAATCACTTGAAATAATAAACTTTTTTAATACTATTGCTTCAAGTAAAACATTGGGTAATCCCTCATAGATTGAGCTTAAAACAAATACATCGCTATATTTAATATAAGGATAAGGGTTTTTTTTAAAACTTAGTATTTTAACATTATTTTTTAATGAATTATTATGAATATAATTCTCAATTTTATTTTTATTATAGCCTTGACCCATTATAATTAACTCAATTTTTATTTTTTTCTTTAACGAATTAATAGATTTTAACAACGTAATGTGGTCTTTTTGATCAACAAATCTTCCTATATTAATCATTTTAATTGAGTTTTTATTTTTATATATTTTATTTTTGATTTTGATTTTAGATTTTTGGATTATTTCATTTTGGTTCAGTGGATTATAAATACAGAAAGAATTAATATTTAATTTATTTTTTAATTCTTTTTTAAACTCAAAGCTATTCACAATAATTAAATCAGCTAATGAGTATATTTTTTTGAATAACATTCTCTTAAAATCTTTTTTAAGCCAACCAGAAGGTGAAGAGTTTAGTCTCACCACCACCTTTCGACCTAATAGAAATCCAATCAAAATAGCAAAAATATTTGCTTGAAAACTCAAAACAATCACATTTTTATTTTTAAGCAAGTATATAAATAAAAATAATGAGCTGATAATTATTTTCAATAATCTAAAATTTATTTTTCCTAAATTATTAGTAAAATTTATAATTTTAATTTTTTTATTAAAATTTTTAATATTTCTTGAGCATGTAATTAATGTTAATTTTTTAAATTTTTGACTCAAAAAGTTAGTAATTAAAAATAAATTTTTTTCAACTCCACCACCTTCTATAGATGGCATAAAAATTACTATGTTGCTATTTTTATGCATATATTTAATTTAAATTTAATCTACTTAATTGTATAATATTTATGAGTATAAATAATAAAAAATTTATATTTACCTTTATTTGTTTCTATTTATAAGTATTTTAAAAAATTATAATTATATTTCCATCAAATGATTCTTAAAATTATATTTATATATCTTTTGATTTTTTTAATTAATTTTTCTTTTAAAAAATTAAATTATCTTAAAAGTAGCACTGGTTCATCGCATCAGTTATTTGCAAATACCTCTACTCCACTATCTGGTGGGGTATTAATTTGCTTTCCCATAATATTTTTCTTTTCTCAAATTTACATTGAGATTGTAATAGTTTATTTTTTAATATTTATATTAGGAATACTTTCAGATTTAAATATAATAGAGTCTCCAAAAAAACGATTTTTATATCAAATAATTATCATTATTTTTTTTTCATTTTATTTAGAGTTAGAAGTTCTTCCATCCAGAATTTTTATTTTGGATGATTTTTTAATGGGGACATTTTTGAGTTTTATATTTACATCATTTTGTCTGATGGTTCTAATAAATGGATCTAATTTTACTGATGGATTAAATGGATTATTATTAGGATATCTAATTATAATTTTTTTAATATTATACGATTTAAAACTATTTGAAACACTTTCAATCCAAAGAGAAAATTTTCTTTTAATAATTCAAATACTTTTTTTTGTTTTGTTTTTAAATTTTGCTAATCAGTTATTTCTGGGAGATAATGGTGCTTATTCATTGAGCTTTATTGTTGGGTGTTTATTAATTAAGATTTATAATTTTGACAATAATATATCCCCATATTTTATTATCTTATTATTATGGTACCCATGTTTTGAAAATTTATTTTCAATTTTAAGAAAATTAATTTTAAAAAAAAATCCGTTAAATCCAGATAATTCACATTTACATCATTACATTTTTTTATTTATTAAATCTAAATTTAAAATCAAAAGCTTGTGGGCCAATAATATTTCAAGTTTAATAATTAATTTATTTAATTTAATTGTGCTGTATTCAGGATCGGTAAACCCCCACAATACAAGCCTGCAGATACAGCTGATATTTTTTTCAATTATTTTGTATACTTTTATTTATTTTTTTTTAAAAAGACTCACAAAATAATTTAAATATAAATTATTTTTTTTATACTATGAAAAAAACTTAAAATGTTGATTAAAAATTTATCAATAATAATAGTATTTTATTTTTTTATTATTTTTTCATCGATTGGGTATGGAAAAATACTATCAGATAAATTATTAAAAAAAAACCTTGATGATGGTTATAATGGTTTATTTGGATTATTTTTTTTAATTATATATTCTTATATTAGTAATATTTTTTTTGCTCATAATATAATTCATAATTTAATTTTATTAACCCCAGGTTTTTTTTTTTACTTCTTTTTAAAAAGAGATCAAAAAAGTTTCCTTTTTAATTTTTCTCTTTTTTCAATTTTGTTTATTGCTTTAGTTATTTTCAAAACCCATGATGATTTCCCGTATTATCATTTTCCTTATACATACCATTTAACACAAACAAATTTAATGTTTGGAATTGGTAACTTTAATCATGGTTTTAGGACACCATCTTCAATTTTTTATTTAAATTCCTTATTTTATCTTCCTTACTTAAATTTTTTCTTTTTTCATATGGGGGCAATATTAATTATGGGTTTTGTTAATAGTATTTTGATAAAAAAGGTATATGATTTTAGATCACAAAAAGTAGATTTTTTATTTTATCTCTCGCTGTTATCAATAATATTTATAAATATTTTTTTTTACAGAATAGGTGAGCATGGAACAGATAGATCTGCTCAAATCCTTGTATTATTATTTGCAATTGAATTATTTGTATTATTAAAAATTAAAAAATTAGATCAAATTCTGTCTTCTAAAATTCTTGTATTAGTTGGTTTAATAATTTCTTTAAAAGCATTTTATGTAATGTATTTGTCATACCTGGGGATTATATTCATATTTTTTTTAAAGTTTTTTGATTTCAAAAGAATAATTTTATTTCTAAAAAATTTAGTATTTTTTTATTTTTTTTTAATTTTATTATTTTTGGTAATTTTTACATATTTTGTAAATACAGGATGCTTTCTTTATCCAGTAGAAATAACTTGTTTAGATACAAGTTGGTCGATACCTAGTTCAGAAGTAATTCAAATGAATAATTGGTATGAACAATGGTCAAAAGGAGGTGCGGGTCCAAATTTTAGAGTAGATAACCCTGCAGAATATATTCAAAATTTTAATTGGTTAATAAATTGGATAGATGTTTATTTTTTTAATAAAGTTTCTGACTTCTTGTTAAGCCTTGTTTTATTAAGCTTAATATTTTTTTTATTATTTTTAAGCACAAAAAAAAATCGGATAATTTTAAAAAGAGAATACTTATTTTTATACATACTTACATTCATTCTTTTTTTTGAGTGGTTTTATAATCATCCAGCATTACGATATGGAGGCTATGTGTTGATATGTTTATTAATTTTTATTCCAATCTCATTCATTTTGAGCAGAAATCATCATAATAAAAAAAGCCTATTCCTAAGGACTAAATGCTTATTAATATTATGTTTGATAATTTTTGTTGGTAGAAATCTTGATAGGATTAATAATGAAATTGTCAAATATAACTTTACACCATTTTTAGATAACTCATTTAGAATATCTGATAATCATTTTAGAATAAATAAAAAAATTGATGAATTAATTAAAAATTATGAATTATGTAAAGAGCAAGTAAATTTTTGTGAAAAAAATGCATCTTTTCAAGTGTATAAAAAAAATAATATTTATTTCTTTTCAAGAAATTAAAAATATTGAAAAATAAAAAATGCTTTTAATTAAATTTATAAGAAACAGTCTTAACCTCCTAGATTATTTTAATCAAAAAAAAATAATAAATATTATAAAAAAAAAAATTCAGGATAAATTGGTAATTATTGACGTCGGAGCTCATTTTGGTGAAACAATAAATATTATAAAAAAAAACTTCGACTTTAAAAAAATTTATTCTTTTGAAGCAAGTCCATTAAATTTTAAAATATTAAGAGATAATCATCCAAATGACTTAAATTATAATATTGAAATATATAATTATGCTCTAGGAGAAGAAAAAGCTGAGCATTTTATAAATCAAGCTGTTGAGTCTTCTTCTTCAACCATCAATGATTTGAACCTAAAATCAAAATACTTTTTTAAAAAACTGAGAGTTTTAAATATTAAAGATAAAAATTCATTTTCAAAAAAAATACCAATTAAAATAATAACTTTAGATAGTTTTATTAATGAAAAAAAAATTGATAAAATTGATTTACTAAAAATTGATACTGAAGGTTATGAATTAAATATTTTAAAAGGTTGTAGAAAAAATCTAAGTAAAATTCAATTGATTTATTTTGAACATCATTATGACGACATGATCATCAAAAACTATAAATTTAGTGATATAAATAATTTTTTAATAAAATTTGGTTTTAAAAAAATAGTTAAAAATAAAATGTTATTTAGAAAATCTTTTGAATATCTTTACGAAAATCAGAGGTAACGAAAAATTACTTTATTTTTTTAAACGTAGTTTGTAATATGCAGCTAAAACGATGTATAGCATCCGTGATGCGTTTAAAATCAGTGAGTTCATTTTCGTATCATTTTCTGTTCTCTCAAAATATGTAACTGGGACTTCAATTATCTTTAAGTTATTTTTGTAAGCACCAATTAATAAATCAAAATCTCCCCACAAGTCTTTTGCACCCCATTTAGAATTATCTTTTTTAATATTTATCCAATCTTTTTTGTAGAAGATTTTTGTACCACATAATGTGTCAGTTATTTTTCTTTTAAATAAAATACTGAACAAAGTTGCAAAAAATGTATTGCCAATGAAATTAAAAAATTTCATAGCATTTTCTTTTTGAGGATAAATCATCCTTGTACAATTTATAAAATCAGCGTTTGTTTTTTTTAATATATTTAATGAAAATTCTATATCTTCAAAACTTACAGTTAAATCAGCGTCATAAATTACTATGATTTCGCCTGATGCTTCTTCTATACCTTTGTAAACATTTTCAGACTTACAAATGCCGGGTCCAAAGTATTTTACAATTTTATGATCACTGAGCTTTTCTTTAAGTTTATCAATTTCAGATGAAGTATTGTCTGTTGAACGATCATCACCAAACAAGTATTCATAATTTATATTATTTGAGATAATATTTTTTTCAAAAAATTTAACATTACTCTCCTCATTTTTACACGGAATAATAAACGAAACATTTAAGTTTTTTTTCTTATCTAAATTTTGATTAACTTTTTTTAATATTATTACATTAGTTAGGCAAAGCAGATTTAATATAGGAAGTCTAAATAATTTATTGATAAAGTTTGTAAAAAAAGGAATATTTATTGGTAGTGCTATAATTTTCTCATTTCTGACAATCTCTAAATTACAGCTTGAAAATAGATTATTAAGATAAGATGATGGTAAAAAATTATTTTTGAATGGTGAAAAGTTAAAAAAAAATTTCAAAAATTTAGTTAAAATCATCCAAATCATACTTTTAGATAGTACTATTATTTTTGATTCGTCATTAATAATTTTTGATAATCTTAACAAATTGGAAGCTGGATTTGATTGATGCTCAATATCTGCAATTATGATTGTGTCAGAATTAGAAATGTCATCTTGGTAAATTTCATCTCTATATTCAATATTTTCATTATGCTGTATTTTGTACTGCTCATCTATTTCTTTAATTAAAATTTTCTTACTTTTAATTTTTTTTGAAATAATTGAGTTACCGGCACTAAATATAAAAATATTTTTTGTATTATCAATACAGTTGTTTAAAAAGTTTGATATTTCATGAAATAAAAAAACTTTATTATTTAAAAAATCTAACCTTCTTTTAAAGTTTTTTTTAAAAAAAAATACACTGGACTCTAAGTAATACTTATTATTTGAAAGTTCAGAAATTTTCATAAAATTTTTATATTTAATTTATTCTCTAATTGTTTATTATATACTTCATCGTATTTCTATATATATATGGTTTAATTAATTTGAAGCAAAAAAATATACAATCAAAACTATGAGCAAATATATAATCGTTACAGGTGGAGCAGGTTTTGTTGGATCTAATTTAATTCAAAAATTACTGCATGAAACGAACTATAAAATAATAAGTATCGACAATTATTCAACAGGAAGTAAAAAAAATCATATATTAAATAAAAAAGTTAAGTATTTAAAATCCGATACAAAAAAAATTTCAAAAGTTTTAAAAAATTATAAGAATAAAATCAAAACACTTTTTCATTTTGGTGAATTTGCAAGAATTTATCAAAGTTTTTTGAAAATGAGTGAATGTATAGAGTCAAATACAATTGGTACAAATGAAGTTTTTAACTTTTGTTTAAAAAATAAAATAAAATTAATTTATTCTGCAACTTCTGCCAGTATGGGTAATAAAGGTAATGACAAAAATTTATCCCCATATGCCTTCACAAAATCAAAAAATCTTGAAATGTTAGAAAACTTAAAAAAGTGGTTCAATTTTAAATATGAAGTTGTGTATTTTTACAATGTTTATGGTCCAAGGCAAATAAGCAAAGGCGATATGGCAACGGTAATAGGTATTTTTGAAAATCAATATAAAATGAAGAAGCCATTGACAGTGGTAAAGCCAGGAAACCAATCAAGAAGATTTACACACATAAAGGACACTGTTAATGCATGTTTTTATGCATGGAAACAAAATAAATGTAGACATTACAGTATTTCAAACAAGCAAAGTTACACAATTCTTGAAGTTGCAAAAATGTTTAATACAAAAATAAAATTTTTACCTGCCAGACCTGGAGAAAGGTATGCTTCAGCTCTAACAAGTATGAATTTATCTAATAAAGTCTATAAGTTATTTGGGTCAATTAAACTTGAAGATTATTTAAAAAGTCAAATTAACAATAGATAAATTAACAATAATTCATTGTTTACAATAGAAATTAAACAAGTATAACACTACCGCCGGTGATTATTGCGAAGGTGTAATACCCGATCCCATTCCGAACTCGGAAGTCAAGCCCTTCTGCGCCGATGGTACTTTGTCTTAAGACATGGAAGAGTAGGACATCGCCGGCTAAAAAATTATGAAAATAAAAAGTTCTTTAAAATCGATAAAAAAAAGAGATCTCAACTCTAAGCTTGTTAGAAGACGGGGCAGGGTATACGTGATTAATAAAACTAATCCAAAGTTTAAAGCAAGACAAAAGTAATTTTATGGATAATGAAAACCATAAAAATACTTGGAATAACTTTACAAAATTTGTTTTGTGGGGAACTGTCGCAGTAATCTCAGTTTTAGTTTTAATGGCAATATTTCTTTTATAGTATTTTAATTTATTTTTATTATGAATTTAGCTTCAATTTCAGAAAATCGAGATGTTGAAAAACGAATAGCGGTTAACCCAGAAATTGCAAAAAAATATATTAATTTAGGATTTAATTTAACTTTACCAAATAATTATGGAAGTTATTTAGGTTTTACAGACGAAGAATATAAAAATGTAGGAGTTAATTTTTCAGATAATGAGGAGGAAATAATTAAAAATTCTGAGATTGTTATTCAATTAGGATTACCTGTTGAGGAAAAATTATCTTTTTTTAGGGAAAATCAAACTTTAATTGGCTCATTAAACGCTTTTGTTAATAAAGAAAAATTAGAGAACTTAAAGTCAAAGAAAATAAATTTTTTTTCTTTGGAGTTGCTACCAAGAATTACGAGAGCACAATCAATGGATATTTTATCATCACAAGCTAACCTTGCTGGCTACAAAGCGGTGATAGAAGCTTTCCAAGTTTATGAAAAAGCAATTCCGATGATGATGACTGCTGCAGGAACAATTCCTGCAGCAAAAGTATTAGTAGTTGGAGCTGGAGTTGCCGGATTACAAGCTATTGCAACTGCTAAAAGAATGGGAGCTGTAGTATTTGCAACGGATGTAAGGATGGCTTCAAAAGAACAAGTTGAGAGTTTAGGAGGAAAATTTCTTACAGTTGAAGGATCTGAGAATTTAGAAACCGAAGGTGGTTATGCAAAAGAAGCGTCAGATGAATTTAAAAAGAAACAAGAAGAACTACTTTCAGAAACATTAAAAAAAATTGATATAATAATTTGCACAGCTTTAATCCCTGGTAGAGAAGCTCCAAAGATAATTAAAGAGGAAATGTTTCAAAATTTACAATCTGGCTCAGTTATTTATGACCTAGCAGCAGTTCAAGGAGGAAATACTGTATTTACACAGGTTGATAAAATTGTTGAAAAAAATGGTGTTAAAATTTTAGGTGAGGCTAATATATTAAATAAATTACCTGTATCAGCTTCTAATTTATATGCTAAAAATGTATTTAATTTTATCTCTAATTTATATGATAAAGAAAATAAGAAATTAAATATTAATTTAGAAGATGAAATAATAGAGAAAACACTTATCAAATAGAATTATGGAAATAGACCCTTTTATATTCAGATTAAGTATATTTATATTATCAATATTTGTTGGCTACTATGTTGTATGGAGTGTAACACCTTCTTTGCATACTCCTTTAATGTCAGTTACGAATGCAATTTCTTCAGTAATCATCGTAGGTGCTATAATTGCAGCCTTGTCCGGAAGTGATGGAGTAGTTTTTTCTTCATCTAGTATTTATGGATTTTTAGCAATTGTTTTAGCAGCTGTTAATATTTTTGGTGGATTTTTAGTCACCCAAAGAATGTTAGCAATGTATAAAAAAAAGAAAAAGGATAAATAATTAATGTCTGCAAATTTATCTGCAATTTTATATTTAGTATCTGGGGTATTATTTATTTTAGCTTTAAGAGGTTTGTCCTCTCCCGAAACTTCAAGACAAGGAAATTTATTTGGAATAATTGGAATGGTTATAGCCGTAACAGTTACATTTTTGTCAGTTGGTAATTTTAGTTCTGGATTTGTCTATGTTTTAATATTTTTAGCTATTGGTGGGAGTCTAGGAGCATTTATAGCGTATCGTATCCCAATGACTGCAATGCCAGAATTAGTTGCAGGCTTTCATAGTTTAGTTGGTTTAGCAGCTGTATTTGTAGCGATCTCTGCATTTATTAATCCATCTGCATTTAATCTTGGAACACCTGGAAATATTAAACTTGCAAGTTTAATTGAAATGGCAATTGGAGCAGCAGTTGGTGCAATTACTTTTTCTGGATCTGTTATAGCATTCTTAAAGCTACAAGGAATAATGTCAGGTGCACCAATTACTTTTAAAGGCCAACATTTATTAAATGCATTGTTGTTAATTTTGATTGTAATTTTAACTGTTTATCTTTGTTCAACACAATCATCTAATTTATTTTGGATATTAATTGCAATTTCTTTTTTAATTGGATTTTTAATTATTATTCCAATTGGTGGTGCAGATATGCCAGTTGTAATTTCAATGTTAAACTCTTATTCGGGTTGGGCGGCAGCTGGAATTGGATTTACTTTAGAAAACACAGCCTTAATTATTACAGGTGCATTGGTTGGATCATCTGGTGCAATACTTTCATATATAATGTGTAAAGGAATGAATAGATCATTCTTTAATGTTATTTTAGGTGGTTTTGGAGCTACAGACCAAACTTCTGGAAGTCAAAACAAAGAACAAAGACCAGTAAAAAGTGGTAATGCAGATGATGCAGCTTTTTTAATGAAAAATGCATCTTCAGTTATAATTGTTCCAGGGTATGGAATGGCAGTGGCACAAGCACAGCATGCTTTAAGAGAAATGGTGGATACATTAAAGAAGAACGATATCAAAGTATCATACGCTATTCACCCTGTTGCTGGAAGAATGCCAGGTCATATGAATGTCTTATTAGCTGAAGCTAATGTTCCTTACGATGAAGTATTTGAATTAGAAGAAATTAATAATGATTTTGCAAATGCAGATGTTGCTTTTGTTATTGGTGCTAATGATGTGACAAATCCTGTTGCAAAAACAGATCCACAAAGCCCAATATACGGCATGCCAGTATTAGATGTTGAAAAATGTAAATCCGTATTATTTGTTAAAAGAAGTTTGTCACCAGGGTATGCGGGAATAGATAATGATCTTTTTTATAAAGAAAATACACTTATGTTGTTTGCTGATGCAAAAAAAATGACGGAAGATATTACAAAAAATCTTTAATAAACTTGTTAATTGGTTGCGGGGGACGGATTTGAACCGCCGACCTTCAGGTTATGAGCCTGACGAGCTACCAGACTGCTCCACCCCGCGGTATTTTTAAATTCTATTTTTGAGTTTATTTAATTTCTTAACTCTTTTTATATTTTCTTGAAGTATTCTCTTTTTTTTTTCTGATGGTTTTTCATAAGTATTCTTTAATTTAATAACCTTAAAGAAACCATCTCTTTGAAGTTTTCTTTTTAAAACCCTCAAAGCTTGTTCAATATTATTATCTTTAACTTCTATTTTAATAACTACCTCCAAAAAAGCGCTTAGATAACACTTTTATAAATTTATGTCTATTAATTTTATTCATTATACAGTTGCCTGGGTTGATTTATTTTCTTTTTCTTTTTCTTTTTTTTCTCTTTTTATTCTTCTTTCAGCTTTTTCAATAGCCTCAATCAATTCTTTTTGAGTGAATAAATTTAAAGCAACAGGATCTTTTGGGTTTAAATTATTATAATTCCAATAACTTTTATTTCTAATTGATGTCACAGAATTTTTAGTAATTCCAACTAACTTAGCTATTTGAGAATCTTTTAATATATTGTGTTGTTTAATTAACCATAAAGCAGAGTCAGGTTTATCTTGCCTTTTTGATAAAGGAATATATTTTTTTGTTTTTTTTTCGTTATTTGAAATTTCAATATCACTACTTTTAATATTTAATGGTCTATTTTCATCTTTTGATGATAGTTCAATTTCCTCTCTTGAGAGTTGACCAGATATAATAGGATTATATGCTTTAATACCCTTTGCAACCTCACCATCTGCAATTCCTTGTATTTCAACTTCATGCAATTTACAAAAATCTGCGATTTGTTTGAACGTTAATGCAGTGTTTTCTACTAACCATACGGCAGTTGCCATTGGCATTAAGGGTGCATTTGACATTTAACTATTTTTTTCTGATTTGAAATTTTGGAATTTTTTATTAAATTTACTTATTCTACCTTTGTCCATTAATTTTTGCTTTCCACCTGTCCAGGCTGCATGAGATTTAGGATCTATTTCTAGTTTTAATATATCTCCCTCAGCACCCCAAGTTGATTTAGTTTGGAATTGAGTACCATCAGTCATTTCAACTTTAATAGTGTGGTAGTTTGGGTGTATGTCTTTTTTCATATCGAGACTTATAGCAAAAGAAAACTAGAACACAATTAAAAGTTCTTTATATTTTCAAGCATTTTATCATTAATTGCCCCACTTGATGCTCGAATATCTATATTATTCCTATCGAATTTATCTAAATCATTAACTATTCCACCTGCCTCCTTTACCAACAAGGCACCTGCTGCCACATCCCAAATATTAATTTTATTATGAAAAAAACCATCTAATCTACCTGAAGCCACATAAGCCAAGTCTAAAGCCGCACATCCGCTGCATCTCATATTTAAGTTGCTGAATTTAACTCCCTCATGATTACTTGAAAATAAACATTCATCTATCAAATTTTTGCTTGATACTCTTAATCTTTGATTATTTAGGTATGCCCCTTTGTTTTTTTCTGCAAAAAACATTTCATCTTTAATAGGATCATAAATCAAACCACAAATTATCTCTTTTTTAGACTCAAGAGCTATAGAAATTGCGAAATGAGGAATGCCATGAAGAAAATTTATTGTACCATCTATTGGATCGATAATCCAAATATTATCCTTATCTTTGTTATTAATTGAACCAACTTCTTCTGAAAAAAATGAATAATTTTTTTTTGTTTTAGAAAGTTCTTCAATTAGAATTTTTTCCACATGTTTGTCAGTTTTTGTAACAAAATCTCGTGGTCCTTTTTTAGATACTTGTAGTTTTTCAACTTCTCCAAAATCCCTTATCACAGACTTTGAAGCTTTTTCAGCTGCTTTGATCATAATATTCAAATTTGAGGATATTGAGATCATTCTAGATTTTTTTAATGTATTCTAAATTTCTAGTATCAACTATGATTTCATCACCTGCTTCAATAAATGGAGGAACCTGAATATTTAAACCATTATCAAGAGTTGCTGGTTTGTAAGAAGACGACACAGTTTGTCCTTTAAGAGCTACATCAGTGGTTTCAATTTTACACTGTACTTGATTAGGTAATTCAATTGATAATGGGTTTTCATTATAAAAACTTACAGAAACTTCCAAGTTTTCAGTTAAAAGTTTACCCTTGTTACCTACAATTTCTTTTTTTATTTCTATCTGTTCAAATGTTTTTGGATCCATAAAAAAATAATTGGCTTCATCACTATAAAGATAATTGAAAGTCATTTCCTCCAATGATGCTTTTTCTACTGTTTCACTTGATCTAAATCTTTCATTTAACTTTGTATTTTTATTTAAGCTTTTCATTTCAACTTGAGCAAACGCACCACCTTTTCCTGGTTTTACATGTTGGGTTTTTAAAACTTGCCACAAGTCATTTTTATATTCTAAGAGCATTCCAACTCTTATTTCTCCAGCATTAATTTTCATTTTAATCTTTCTATAGCTTGCAATGGTTTATATTTTTTATTTTTCCAAATGTAGCCTGAGATAGCTAAAAAATTGGCATTATTCAATAATAGATTTTTATAATTATCAGCATTAATTCCACCAATAGCTACTGTTGGAGTTTTTGTAAATCTTTTAAATTTATTTAAAATCTTTACAGAGGCTACATGCTTAGTTTTTTTAGTTTTAGATTGATTAAAAGCACCAAAGGCAATGTAATCAGCTTTAGCTTTAATTGCTTTTTTTGCTAAATTTATAGAATTATGACAAGTAACTCCTATAATTTTTTTACCAAGTATTTTTTTTGCCATATTAATATTCATATCTTTTTGACCTAGATGGCAACCATCTGCATCTAATTTTTTAGCAAGCAAAGGGTTATCATTAATTATAAATTTTACTTTATTTTTTTTACAAATATTTTTAATTTTTTTTCCAATTATGATTTTCTTTTTCTGAGAGTAACTTTTAAGTCTGAGCTGAAAAAAACTTATTTTTCCAGTTTTTAAAACTAACTTTAGATTGTTATAGAAAGAATAAGGTATTTTGTTAGGAGAAATAAGATAAATAAATTTTTTTTTATTCAGTTTCAAGTTTGCTAGACCATTTTCCTTGAGCAGCTAAGGTACACATTTTAGCTCTGTGGTTAAAAGTAGTTTGAGTTGCCTCTACATTTTTAATATCTTTAGACCAAACTTTCAAAGCACTTTGTTGAAGAGCTCTTCCATATGAATAGGTCATTATAAAATTAGTGTTGTTATTTTTATTTATTAAATTTAAATTTTCTGTAGCCTCAATTTCAGATTGCCCTCCAGATAAAAAAGCTATCCCTGGAACTTCATTGGGTACAGAATTTTTAAGACATTCCAATGTTTTGATAGAAACTTCTTCATTAGAAATTTTATTTTCTGATAGGTTGCCAGGCAAAATCATATTTGGTTTTAATATTATTCCTGAGAGATCAACTTTGTGTAAAATTAGTTCCTCAAAACACTTTTTAATTACCTCTGATGTTTTGTCTAAACAAGATTCTGCAGAGTGATTTCCATCCATCAATACCTCAGGTTCTACTATTGGAACCATTCCACTTTCTTGAACTAGTGCAGAGTACCTAGCAAGTGCATGAGCATTACTACTGATTGCAAGTTTGCTCGGATATTTTTCACCAATAGAATACACGCCTCTCCATTTTGTGAATCTTGCTCCAATATCATAATATTTTTTTAATCGATCTCTAAGTCCATCTAATCCCTCTGTAATTTTTTCTTTAGGGGAATTTGCTAAATCTTTCGCACCAGTATCAACTTTAATTCCAGGAACTGCGCCTGAACTAGATATTAAATCTGTTATTGATTTTCCTGTGCTTGAAATTTGATTTATGGTTTCATCGTAAAGAATAACACCGCCAATACAATCCTTCATTCCATTTGATGAAAAAAGAATTTCTCTAAAGGAAAGCCTATTTTCTGGTGTTGATTTGACATTTACTGCTTCAAGTCTTTTTGTCATAGTTCCATTGCTTTCATCAGCCGCAAGAATGCCTTTGCCATTGGAAATTATTTTAAGTGCAATTTTATTTAATTCAGACATTTTAATTTAATGCGGTTATACCAGGAAGGTTTTTACCTTCAAGATATTCTAAAAAAGCTCCACCTGCAGTTGAAACAAAATTAAATTCATTAACTGCCTTTAAATTATTTAATAAAGAAACTGTGTCTCCACCACCAGCAACTGAAAAAATTTTGTTTGCTTTATTATTTTCAATTATTTTTTTTGCTATTTGAATACTTCCATTAGCAAAATTTGAATTTTCAAAATATCCTGCGGGTCCATTCCAAAGTATAGTTTTACTGTCATCAATAATTTTTGTTATCTTATCTATAGTTTTTGGACCAATATCCAATATCATTTCATCAAATAATATTTCGTTCAATTCTTTCTTTTGAGGAGGTCCATTTAAATCACTAGATACAATCACATCTTCTGGGTAAATTATTTTACATTTTTCTTTTTTCGAAAGAGAGATAATTTCTTCGACTATTTTATCGCAATTTTTTTCTTTAATAGATTTTCCAACACTATTTCCGAAATATTCTATAAAATTATTAGCCATACCCCCAACAATTATAATATTATCAAATTTAGGAATTAAATTTTTAATAACATTAATCTTAGTTGAAATTTTAGACCCCCCAATAATACAAGTAATTGGTCTGGTAATTTCACAAGTTATTTTATTAAGTGCATTCACCTCTAAGTCTAGCTGCAACCCAGAAAACGAGGGTAAGAATTTTGGAATTTCATAAATTGAGGCATGAGCTCTATGTGAACAAGAGAAAGCATCATTTACATATATATCTCCTAGATTTGATAGCAGTTCAGCAAACTTATTGTCATTTTGTTCTTCCTCAGAATAAAATCTAATATTTTCTAAAATAAAAATATCTTCATCATAGTCATTGAAAAAATTTTTATTTTTTATTTCTTTAATATTTTCAGTAATAAGTTTTATTTTTTTTCTTAACTTATTTTGCAATTCTTCACAAATTGGTTTTAGGGAGAGCTCTTTAACAACTTTTCCTTTTGGTCTTCCAACATGAGATAAAATTATAATTTTAGTATTTTCTTTAATCAAAAAATTTAATGTAGGAAGAATTTTATCGATTCTTGTGGTGTCTTTTATCTTGTCTCTTTCCAAAGGGACATTTAAATCTAGTCTTAATAATATTTTTTTATTCTTTAGATTTTTTTCGTTTATAATACTTCTCATTAAGAGATTTTATGCAAAGTTTCAGCGATATCACACATTCTATTTGAAAAGCCCCACTCATTATCATACCATGCTGATATTTTACCCATATTACTTCCAACTACATTTGTTAAAGAAGCATCTACTATTGCAGAAGCAGGATGATGATTAAAATCTATAGATACTAATTTTTCATGAGTAACTTCTAAGATGTTTTTTAATTTATTTTTTGATGCTTGTTCAAAGGCATCATTAATTTTTTTTATATTAATATCTTTTTTTGTACAAAAAACTAATTCAACAAGAGAAACATTAGGAGTGGGTACCCTCATCGCAACACCTTCTAGTTTCCCTTTTAGGTTTGGTATTATTTCTCCTATTGCTTTCGAAGCTCCTGTTGAAGTAGGAACGATGGATTGACTTGCAGATCTCGCTCTTCTGAGATCTTTGTGAGAGTTATCTAAAATTCTCTGATCGCTAGTAAATGCATGAATTGTAGTCATAAAACCTTTTTCAATTTCAAAATTTTGATCAAGAACACTGATTACTGGTGCTAAACAATTGGTTGTGCATGAAGCTGCAGATATTATTTTATCCTCTTTAGTAATTATATTTTCATTAACACCAAATACTATTGTTTTATCAGCATTTTTACATGGAGCAGAAACGATCACCTTTTTTGCACCATTTTCTATATGAGCAAGAAGTTTTTCTTTCGAATTAAATTTTCCAGTGCATTCGAAAACATAATCAACATCATGTTTTTTCCAATTTATGTCTTCAATTTTTGTTTCTTGAGAAAATGTAATTTTATTTTTATTAATTATTAAATGATTTGGATCATAATCTAAATCAGCATTTAATTTTCCATGTATAGAATCATATTTGATTAATTTAGATGTAGTTTCTGAATTTGACCTGTTGTTTATATGATTAATTTTTAAATTTTTATTTTTACTTTCTACAATTGATCTAACAACCATACGACCAATCCGTCCCATTCCATTAATTCCAATTTTAATTGTCATTTTATTTATTTAATAATTTTTTAGTAATATTTTTAATGTTTGTACTCTCTAGCCCAAAATATTTATAAATTTCTTTATAGGGTGCACTTTTTCCGAATTCATCAATTCCAAAAGCAATACCGTTATCACCTAAATATTTTTTCCAACAATCGCTTGATCCAGCTTCAATGGATATTTTAAATTTTGTTTCTTCTAAAATTTTATTTTTATAAGATTTAGATTGTAATTCAAAAAGTTCCATACAAGGCATTGATACCACCTTGGAATATATTTTATCTTTGGCTAATTTATGGCTAACCTCTAAAGCTAGATTAACTTCAGATCCACTCGCTAATATTGTTAGATTAATTTTTTTATTTATTCTTAAAACCTCGTAAGCACCTAATGAGCATAAGTTTTTATTTGAGTATCTTTTTCTTACTGGATTTAAATTTTGTCTTGTTAAAGATAGTACGCTAGGTGTTTTTGAACTTTTTAATGCATGTTCCCAACACTCGATAGTTTCAATTCTATCTGCAGGTCTGAATACATTCAGGTTAGGTATAGCACGCAAGCCCGAAAGCTGTTCTATAGGTTGATGGGTAGGGCCATCTTCTCCGAGCCCAATAGAGTCGTGAGTCATCACATAAATGACTCTTTTTTTCATTAAGGCAGACAATCTGATCGAAGGTTTGCAATAATCAGAAAATATTAAAAAAGTACCTCCATAAGGAATTAGATTACTGTGAAGTGCGATACCATTCATAACTCCACTCATTGCGTGTTCTCTCACCCCGTAGTGAATGTAGTCACCAGTAAAATCTCCAGGTTTAATTATTTTATGGTTTTTAGTTTTTGTATTATTTGATCCCGCTAAATCAGCAGAGCCACCAATTAAATTATTTTTTTGTTTTGTTAATGCATTCAATGTCATTTCTGAACATTTTCTAGTAGCTAAACTTTTTTGCTCCTTTATTGCATTCTCTTTTTCTTTCTTAAGCACCGTAGTAAAATTATTTTTTAAAGTTTGATTAAATTTTATTTTTTTTCTTTTTAATGCTTTGTTCCATTTTTTTTCTAAAATTTCACCTCTTTGGCCAATTTTTCTCCATTCATTTAAAATTTTATTTGGGATATCAAAAGGTTTGGTTTTCCAATTTAAGGCTTTTCTTACAAGCTTGATTTCATCTACTCCCAATGGACTTCCATGGGACGATGCTTTTCCTGATTTATTTGGTGAACCATATCCAATCTTTGTTTTACAAGAAATCACTGAAGGTTTTTTAGCTTTTTGAACTTTTTTTAGTGCTTTAAAAATTTCTTTTTCATTATGACCGTTGATAGAAATATAATCCCAACCATATCCTTCAAATCTTTTTTTAAAATTATCTGAAACCGCGAGATTTGTTGGACCATCAATTGAAATTGAATTGTTATCAAATAGCATAACTAAATTTTTAAGTTTTAAATGTCCTGCTAAACTCATCGCTTCATGACTTATTCCTTCCATTAAGCATCCATCTCCAGCTAAAACATAAGTTTTGTGATTAATTAAATCTTTACCTAATTTATTTTTTAAAATTTCTTCGGCTATTGCGAAACCAACTGCATTAGATATACCTTGTCCAAGAGGACCTGTTGTAGTTTCAATACCTGTTTTCGGATGATATTCAGGATGTCCAGCACAAATAGAATTAAGCTGCCTAAATTTTTTAATATTATTAATTGATATGCTTTTATATCCAGTTAGGTAAAGCAAAGAATATAAAAGCATAGAACCATGACCAGCAGACAAAACAAATCTATCTCTATTTAACCAATCTGGATTCTTTGGATTAAATCTTAAAAAATTTTTGAATAACACTGTTGCAACATCTGCCATCCCCATTGGCATTCCTGGGTGACCTGAATTTGCTTTTTGAACAGCATCAATTGATAAAAATCTGATGCAATTAGCTAAATCATTGTGTAGTTTGCTCAAAATTATCCTGACTAGACTAAGAAGAATCTATTTAATAATATAAACATATATATATGAATTCTATAAACGAAAAAGAAAAAAAATTAAATATTGCATTAGAGGAATTAAAAAATTTAGATCTAACAAATCCTGAATTACAAAAAAATATCGAAAATTTAAGCACAAAACAAAATCAATTAGAAATTGAAAAAACAGAGATTGAAGGAAAATATAAAACGTTACTCGAAGAACATGAAAATCTGTCAAAAAAACTTGAAGATTTAAAAAATAAAGAAAAGTTGGAAGAAAGAAAACAAATTGAATTTTCTGAAAAAATTGACGAACTTAATCAAGAAACCGACAC
>CACDYR010000009.1 GCA_902557155.1 uncultured Pelagibacteraceae bacterium
AAACAAAACCAATTACATCTGTAATTGTTGTCACAAAAACACTTGAAGCAATTGCTGGATCTATATTCATTTTTTTTAGGGTAAAAGGAACTAATATACCAAATAATCCAGCTATGATCATTGTAAGTACCATTGATATTGCTATGATCAATGAAAGGATGCTATCCTGAAACCATATCTGCACAATTAAAGCGCTTATTGCAGCAAATATAATTCCATTTAAAATACCAATAGAAAATTCTTTAAATACATTAGATGAGAAATTATTTTGAGTTAAATCATTTGTAGCTATAGTTCTTACTGTAACAGCAAGTGTTTGCATTCCGGCATTTCCTCCCATTGAAGCTACAATAGGCATCAAGAAAGCTAATACTACCATTTGTTCGATTGTTGCTCCGAATAAACTAATACACCATGTAGCTAGAAAAGCGGTAAATAGATTAAGCAAAAGCCAATTGAATCTTCTCTTTGTTTTTTTTACAACTCCATCAGTAATTTCTTCATCTCCTACCCCTGCTAATCTTAAAGCATCTTCCTCAGCTTCCTCTTTCAAAACTGTTAAAACATCATCGTTCATAATCATACCAACTAGTTTATTATTTTTGTCCACTACAGCTGCTGAATTCAAATTGTAATTTTCAAATAAATTAGCAACTTCCTCTTTATCCATTTCAACAGGAATTAATAATTGAGATTCAGACATAATTGTTGCCATTTTAGTATCACGAGGTGTTGTTAAAACTCTTGATGAAGGAACAGTACCTATTGGTTTAAAATCCTCATTAACAATAAAAATTTCTAAAAACTCTTCTGGTAAATCTTTGTTTTCTCTTAAATAGTCAATTGTTTGACCTACAGACCAATTACTTGGTATAGCTGTAAATTCACGCTGCATAAGTCTGGCAGCGGTGTCTTCTGGGTAGCTTAAGCTTTCTAATAAAGCAAATCTATCTTTTGGGGGTAAAGAACTAAGAATTGCATTTTTATCCTCTTCAGGAACATTTTCCAATATAGATATTGCATCGTCTGACTCGAGACCCTTTAAAATACTAACTATAGAGTCTGAGGATAAATAAGTAATAATTTCTGATTGAATAGATTCATTTAATTCAACAAAAACGTCCGGATCAATATTAAAATTGTTTAATTTAATTAAACTTTCTCTATCCCCATCACTAAGATGCTCAATAATATCAGCAGCATCAGCAGGGTGCATTTCATTAAATGAATTGGTAATAAATTGAGCGTCATTGTTAGCTATTTTACTAGTAACAACTCTTATATATTCTTTATTAAATTCAAAATTTACTTTTTTATCTTTAGTTTTTTTAGTTAAAGACATAAATCTACCTATAATTTAGATTTGCACTATTAATACATAATAAAGATAATACAAATTATAAATGGACATAGAGATCAAAAAGTCAATAAAACCAGTAAATTATTTTGATGCTATTAATATACTAGAGTCAAGATTAAAGGATTTATATGAAAATAATGAGCAAGAATTAATTTGGACTTTGGAGCATAATGAAGTTTTTACTGCAGGAACTTCCTATAAAGAGAGTGAGATTATTGATAAATCTATTAAAATATTAGAAACGAATAGAGGTGGTAAAATTACTTACCATGGGCCAGGTCAACTGATTTGTTATTTTGTTTTAGATTTAAGGAAAAAAAAGGATATCAGAAAATTTATTACAATTATCGAAAAAACAATAATTCAAACTTTAAAATTTTATAAAATAGAAACTTTTCCAGATAAAGATAATATCGGCATATGGCATAAGTATAATAATGAAATTAAAAAAATTGCTGCAATAGGTATTAGGGTTAGCAAATGGATTGCCTATCATGGCTTTGCAATAAATATAAATAATAATCTAGAAAATTATAAAAAAATTATACCATGTGGTATTTCAGATAAAGGAGTGACTAATTTAAAAAATATTTTAGATCAGGATTACTCAAATCTAAGTAATATATTAATTAAAAATTTTATTTCAAATTTGAAAATCTAAGTCTTTTAGATTTTAGAAGTTTTTTAAAATAATCAGGTAGCAATGCTGAATAAGTATATTTTATTTCATTAATTTTAAATTTAATTTGATACGAATGTAACATTAAATTTTTATTAATTCCTTTGTTCGAATTTGATAATTTATATTTTATATCTCCAAATATAGGATTTCCAATTGCATATAACTGTTTTCTTAACTGATGTTTTCGTCCAGTAATAGGTTTTAATTCTAATAAACATGCTTCAGAATTTTTATCAATAACTTTGAAAATTGTTTTTGCTTTTTCAATTATTTTTTTATCACGGTCGTACCTAATTAAATCATCATCCCACACGCCTGATGTTTTGTTAATTTCGCCTTGGCAGATAGCTAAATAAGTTTTGTGAACTTTTCTTAGTCTAAATAAAGAAGTAAGCAATTGAGCGGTCTCTCTGTTTTTAGCCATAATAAAAACTCCAGAAGTATCTTTATCCAATCTATGAACAGAATATGGTTTTGTTCCCTCAAAAATTTTACTTTTAGCAAAAATATCAACTAGATTTTTTTTTGATTTAGTTCCACCTTGAACAGATATGCCTGAGGCTTTATTTAAAACTACAAAATTATCATTATTGTCAATAATTTGATCTTCATTTGATTTGATAATTTCCTTCGAAGGTGAAAACTTTATTTTTTTTTGCTGAATTGTTTCTTTAAATTCAATATTAAATATATTTATTTCATCTTTTGTTTTTACTTTAAAAGAACTTTTTACTTTCTTTTTATTAATCTTTATTTTTCCTGTTCTTAAATATTTCTCAACTAGACTTTGTGGAATTTTCCCAATTTTTAATCTTAACCATCTGTCCAAACGCATGTCATTACACGTTGAATCAACGATGTAAGATTTCTTCATGATTTAAGATTTAAGCTGTAGCTTGTTTTTTCTCTTCTGTTTTAGGAGATTCTTTAGTTGTGTCTTTTTTTGGTTTATCAACTCTCTTGGCTTCAACGTCTCTATCAACAAATTCAATTATTGCCATTGGAGCATTATCTCCATATCTAAATCCAGCTTTGATTATTCTTGTGTAACCACCTTTTCTATCTTGATATCTTTTAGAAAGTGTTTTTTTAACTTTATTAGCTGATTTAATATCTTGTAGTTTAGAAACTAACATTTTAGTTGTCTGTAAAGTTTCTTTTTTACCTAATGTTATTATTTTATCCGCTTGAGGTTTTAAAAATTTAGCTTTTGGCAAAGTAGTTTTAATCTGCTCATACTTAATCAAAGAATTAAGCATATTCTTAAGTAGAGCTTTTCTGTGCTCTGATGTTCTGTTTAACTTCTTGTTTGCCAACCCATGTCTCATTAAATTGCTTCCTCCAATTTCTTAGACATTTCTGCAATGTTGTCTGGTGGCCAGTTAGGAATTTCCATTCCTAAATATAGAGACATACCTGTTAAAACTTCTTTAATTTCATTTAATGATTTTCTTCCAAAATTAGGTGTTCTCAACATTTCACCTTCAGATTTTTGAACTAAGTCACCGATATAAATGATATTGTCATTTTTTAAGCAGTTCATTGATCTAACTGATAACTCTAACTCATCTACTTTTCTTAGTAAGTTTTTGTTAAATTCAGGTTCAGTAGAAACTTCTTTTACAGGAGCTTCAACTGGCTCATCAAAGTTTACAAACATTTTAAGCTGATCTTGGAAAATTCTAGCTGAATAAGCTACAGCATCCTCAGCAGAAATTGATCCATTAGTTTCAACTTCCATTATTAATTTATCATAATCTAATGCTTTACCTTCTCTAGCAGTACTTACTGAATATGAAACTTTTTTAACTGGACTATAAAGTGAGTCTATAGCAATAAGACCTAATGGTGGCTCTTCAGGTTTATTTAGCTCTGCAGGAACATATCCTTTACCTGTATTAACATTCATCTCCATGTGAAAAGTAGTATTTTCATCTAGATTACAAATAACTAAATCGGGATTTAAAATCTCAACATCTGCAACTGGAGCTATATCTGAAGCTTTAATTTCTCCAGGTCCTTTTGCGTCTAAAATTAATTTTTTTGTACCCTCAGAATTACTTTTCAATGCTAAAGATTTTACGTTTAAAACTATATCTGTAACATCTTCTCTAACACCTTTTATTGAAGTGAATTCATGTAAAACTCCATCAATTTGAATTGATGTTACAGCAGCTCCTCTTATAGAGGATAATAAAATCCGTCTTAGAGAATTTCCTAGAGTTAATCCATAACCTTTTTCTAAAGGCTCGGCTACAATTTTTGCATGGGTTAAGTCGTCACTTATTTGAACATCTAATTTAGATGGCTTGATTAATGACTTCCAATTTTTTACATTAACATTTTCGACTTCCATTAAACTCTCCTTTTTTTTGGTGGTCTAGTTCCATTATGAGGCATAGGCGTAGTGTCTTTGATTGACAAAATCTTAAATCCTCTAGCTTGCAATGCTCTTAAAGCTGTTTCTCTTCCTGATCCAGGACCTTTAACTTCAACAGATAAGGTTTTCATCCCATATTCAAGTGCTTTCGAAGCTGCAGAGTCAGCTGCGATCTGTGCAGCGTAAGGAGTTGATTTTCTTGATCCCTTAAAACCTTTTTGTCCAGCAGATGCCCATGAAATTACGTTTCCATTTGTATCAGCAATAGAGATGATAGTATTATTAAATGTTGATTGCACATAAGCAATTCCATTTAAAATATTTTTTTTAACTTTCTTTTTTTTTGAATAAGAACTTTTTACACTTTTTTTCGAAGACTTTTCTACCTTCTGATCTTTATTCTCAACTTTATCAGTTTTAGCCATAACTATTTTTTAGTTGGTGTTAATTTTTTTCCAGCAATAGCGATTGCTTTTCCTTTTCTTGTCCTTGCATTACATCTGGTTCTTTGTCCTCTAACAGGTAATTTTTTTCTATGTCTTGTTCCTCTGTAACAAGCTAGATCGATTAATCTTTTTATGCTTAATGAATAATCTCTCCTTAAATCACCTTCTACTTTAAAGTTTTGATCGATGTACTCTCTAATTTTTAATATCTCTTCATCTGTTAATTCATTTACTCTTTTAGCTCTTGGAATTTCCAAAGATGAACAAATTTGCTGAGAGAATTTATCACCAATTCCATAAATATAAGTTAAACCAATATGAACAAGTTTATTCTGTGGAATGTTTATACCTGCGATACGAGCCATAATTTTTGTGATAAATTGTGCCTTTTATATAAGAAGATTAATCAAAGTCAACGTCTTATACATTGATAAAAGCCTCTATTTTCCTTGTTATTTCTTCAATTTCTAAGCTTCCATCAATCTCTTTAAAATTTGAATTCTCTGAGTAGAAATTTAGAACTGGTTGGGTTGTTTCCATGTATTTCTCATACCTTGAAACTATCGTATGAGTATCATCATCAGACCTATTTTCTATAATTTTTCTCTTCTCAAGCCTTTTGAGAATTGTTTCTTTATCTACATTTAGAAATAAAATTAAATCTATGCTCTGATTTGAATTTTTTAGTAACACTTCTAAATTTTTAGCCTGACTTAATGATCGAGGATATCCATCAAAGATTAATTTATTTTTTTTTTGAGGATGAGATATTAAATTTTCTATAAGTTTATTAACAATATCATCACTTATAAATTTTCCATTCTTCATGTCATTGGTTATTGCTTTACCGATGTCTGAATTTTTTCGGATTTCTTCTCTTAAAAGATCACCTGTTGAAATTTGAAAAGCATTTAATTTGTTTACAAGATATTTAGACTGAGTACCTTTTCCAGCACCAGGAGGTCCAAATAGAATTATATTCACTTACTTACCAAATTTTGTTTTTTTAATCAGTTGTTCGTATTGTGAACTCATTAATCTTGTTTGTATTTGTGTTACAGTATCGATAGCTACCACAACAACAATTAATATAGATGCACCACCTAAATAAAAAGGTATTGGATAATTTGCAATTAAAAATTCTGGCATCAAACAAACTAAAGTTAAATATAGAGCACCAATCGTAGTTAATTTTGTTGAAATATTTTCAATATACAGCGCTGTACTTTCACCTGGTCTAATTCCTGGCACAAAACCTCCATACTTTCTTAAATTTTCAGCAGTTTCTGATGGATTGAATGTTATAGAAGTATAAAAAAAAGTGAAAAATATTATTCCTGATGCATATAGCAACATATAAAGGGGTTGTCCTTGAGTAAAATAAGAGCTCAAGTTTAAAAATGTTTCATTATTAGAAAATGAAAAATTAGAAAATGTTACTGGCAGCAATAAAAGTGCAGAAGCAAAGATTGCAGGAATTACTCCAGCCTGATTTATTTTGAGAGGTAAATGAGATGACTCTCCTCCATACATTTTGTTACCCATTTGTCTTTTTGGATAATTAATAATAATTTTTCTTAACGCTCTTTCCATAAAAACTACAAAAAGAATTGTAACTATTAATAGAACAAATATGGCTAGGATCATAAATGTTGAAACCGCACCAGTTCTACCTAATTCAAAAGTAGTAACTAAAGCTCTTGGAATTTCTGCAACAATACCAGCAAAAATTATTAAAGATATACCATTACCAATACCTCTTTGAGTAATCTGTTCACCTAACCACATTAAAAATATCGTTCCTGCAACAATCGTTGTAACAGTGGTTATTTTAAAAAAAGCTCCTGGATTAATCACTAAATCAGCTGACGACTCTAATCCAACTGACAAACCATATCCTTGAACTGTTGCAAGCAGCACTGTTCCATATCTAGTAATTTGTGTAATTTTAGCTCTACCAGTCTCACCTTGTGCTTTTAAATTTTTAAAATATTCAGTAACACCTGTTAAAAGCTGAACAATTATAGCAGATGAAATGTAAGGCATTATTCCCAATGCAAATATCGCCATTCTGCTAACTGCACCCCCTGCAAAAACATTAAACATGCCTAGCAACCCTTTTTGATTACCTTCCATCATTATTTTCAATTGTTCTGGGTCTATACCTGGTAAGGGCACAAAAGTTCCAAATCTATAAACGGCTAAAATTAAAATAGTAAATATAATTCTATTTCTTAAATCATTTGTTGACGATGATGCGCTCATATAAACAAACTATTTTTTTAATTGAATAGATCCACCAATTTTTTCTAGTTTTTCTATTGCTGATTTAGAGGCTAGATCAGCTTCAATATTGATTTTATCTTTTACTTCACCAGTTCCTAAAATTTTTAATTTTTTTGAGTTTTTATTTATTAATTTAAGTTTTTTTAATAATTCTGAGTTTAATACTTCGTTTGGATTAATACTTTTTTTGTCAATATAAGATTGGATCTTATCCAGATTTAAAATTGCGACACTATCTTTTGAAATTGGGTTAAAACCTCTTTTTGGAAGTCTTCTGTATAATGGCATTTGACCGCCTTCAAAACTTTTTATAGCTACACCAGATCTAGATTTTTGACCTTTAACACCTCTTCCTGATGTTTTCCCTTTACCAGAACCAATTCCTCTTCCAACTCTTATTTTAGATTTATTGATTTTTTCTCTATTATTTAAAGTAATCATTATCCTCTTTTTTCAATTATTTCAGAAATTTTTTTATTTCTAATTGCTGATATTTGTTTTGGTGAACTTTGTTTCATTAATGCTTTCATTGTAGCTCTAATTACATTGTGCGCATTAGAAGTTCCCATAGATTTTGCAACAATATCTTTTACTCCTAAAACTTCACATACAGCCCTAACAGGACCACCTGCAATAATACCTGTTCCCTTAGAAGCTGCTCTTAACACTATTCTACCCGAGCCATCTTTTGCTTTAACGTCATGATGTATTGTTCTGCCTTCTCTCAATGGTATATGAGTAAGTTTTCTTCTAGCCATCTCATTTGCTTTTTTTATAGCATCAGGTACTTGTTTTGCTTTTGCGTGAGCTATTCCAATTTTACCTGCTTGATTTCCAACAACTACAAGCGCTGAGAATCCAAATCTTCTTCCACCCTTAACAACTTTAGTAATACGATTTATGTGAACTAATTTCTCTAATATATCGTCAGTTTTTTTATCTTTTATATTTTCCATAATTAAAATTCCATCCCGTTTTCTCTTAGAGTTTCTGCAAAAACTTTAATTCTACCGTGATATTTATAAGAACCTCTATCAAAGTAAATTTTAGTAATTTTTTTCTCTTGAGCTTTTTTAGCTAATTTTTGAGCAACTAATTTAGATAGTTCGGTTTTATTAACTTTGTCTTCTGATCTAAGATCTTTTTCTACAGAAGAAGCAGATAACAAGGTTACGTTTTTTGTATCATCAATTATTTGAGCTGAAATATTTTTTGATGATCTAGAAATACTTAATCTAAATCTATCTTTTGAAGCAACTTTTTTAACTTTATTGCTAACTCTAAATCTTTTTCTGATACTAGTGTTTAGTTTCATTACTTTTTCTTTCCTTCTTTTTTGAGGACATATTGACCTTTTTCTCGAACACCTTTCCCTTTGTAAGGTTCGATTTTTCTTAATGTTTTAATTTTAGACGCTACTTCACCAACTAGCTGCTTATCAGAGCCTGTGATTTTTAATGTTGTTTGTTTTTCTACGGCAATTTTAATGCCTTCTGGTATATCAAAATTAATATCATGGCTATAACCCAACTGTAAATTTAACTGATTTCCTTTTAACGCTGCTCTATAACCAACACCAACTAATTCTAAAGTTTTTTCATATCCTGTGCTAGATCCAATAACAGCATTATTGATCAAACTTCTATTCATGCCCCAAAGTCTTTTTGAGTTTTGATCTACTTTTTTTGGTTTAATTGAAATTTCTTTTCCTTCAATAATGTCTAAATTAAACATATCTAAATCAACATTGATTGATTTTTTTCCAAGAGGTCCTTCTATATTTATAATATTTCCAGCTAAAGCAACTTTTACTTTTTCTGGGATCGATATGTTTATTTTACCTATTTTAGACATTAAAATACCTTACAAATTATTTCACCACCAACTTTTTGTTTTCTTGCATCTATATCAGTCATTACTCCTTTTGGAGTTGACACAATGGCAATTCCTAAACCATTATTTATTTTAGGCAAGCTATCTGCAGAAGAAAAAATTCTTCTTCCTGGTTTTGATACTCTTTCAAAAGCACTAATAACTGGATTTCCAGAATGATACTTAAGTTCTAGTGATAATATTGGTTTTTTTTCCTCAGAACTTACTTTAAAATCTTTAATAAAACCTTCATTTTTAAGTATATCTGCAATTTTTGTTTTAAAATTTGATGAAGGTAATTCTACTTTTTTATGGTTTCTAGCTTGAGCGTTCTTCACTCTTGCAATCATATCTCCTATTGGGTCACTTAAACTCATAATTTTCCTTTCTACCAGCTAGATTTAACTAAGCCAGGTATCTTTCCTTGTAATCCTAATTGTCTTAATGCAATTCTTGAAATCTTTAATTTTCTATAAACACCATGAGGTCTTCCAGTAATCTCGCATCTATTCATAACTCTTGTTTTAGCCGAGTTTCTTGGCAGTTTAGATAATTTTTGTTGCGCTTTAAATCTTTCTTCTAATGGAATTTTTTTATCCATGATAATTTTTTTTAATGCTTGTCTTTTCTTATAAAGCCTATCTGAAAGCTTAATTCTTTTTTTATTTTTATTTACAGCGCTTAACTTTGCCATGTTTAATTATCTCCTTTTTTAATAAATGGAAAATTCATTTTTTCTAGTAAAGCAAAACTATGTTCTTTATTCATTGCTTTAATAACTATTACTATATCTAAACCTCTAACTTTGTCTGCTCTATCAAAGCTTACTTCTGGGAAAATTATATGTTCTTTAATTCCAAATGTATAATTACCAAATTTGTCAAAGCCTTTTGGTGACAAACCTCTAAAATCTTTAATTCTTGGTAATGCAATATTCACTAATCTGTCTAAGAATTCATACATTCTATTTTTTCTTAATGTTACCTTTAAACCAGCATTTGATCCTTTTCTGGTTTTAAAATTTGCTACCGATTTTTTAAATTTAGTTGTAACTGGTTTTTGTCCAGTAATTTTAGCCATATCTTCCTCGCATGATTTTAAAATCTTAGAATCTGTAGCATCTAAACCAAGACCCATATTTAAAACAACTTTCTCAATTCTTGGAGCCATATAAATATTTTTAAAACCAAACTGATCTTTTAATGCAGGCTGAATTTCTTTATTGAATATTTCTTTTAATCTTGGTGTCATTATTTTTTAGCCTCTTTTTTCTTAGCTGCTTTTTCATCAATTAGTTTTAAGTTGGAAATATGAATGAAGCTTTCCTTTGGAAAAATTCCACCTTTTTTCTCTTTTGTTGTTTTAACGTGTTTTTTAACCATGTTTATTTCTTTAACTTTAGCTCTGTTATTAACTCTATCAATTTCAATAACTTCACCCTCTTTTTTTTTATCTCTGCCAGCTAAAACTCTTACTTTCAAACCTTTTTTAATCATTATAAAACCTCCGGTGCCAAAGAAATAATTTTCATTTGACCTCTACTTCTTAATTCTCTTGTAACTGGTCCAAAAATTCTTGTTCCTACTGGCTCGCCTTTGTCATCAACTAATACAGCAGCATTATTGTCAAATCTTACTTTAGAACCATCATTTCTGTGAATTCCCTTTTTAACTCTTACAACTACAGCTTTATGGACAGATCCTTTTTTAACTTTTCCTTTAGGTATCGCCTCTTTAACTGCAATTACAATTGTATCACCAATACTAGCGTATCTTCTTTTAGATCCACCTAGAACTTTAATGCACTCAATTCTTTTTGCACCAGTATTATCAGCTACTTGTAACTCTGTTTGAACGCCAATCATTACTTTGTACTCTCCATAACTTGAAATTTTTTATTTTTAGAAAAAGGTTTACTCTCAATAATTGAAACTTTATCACCAGTTTTGAACTTATTATTTTCATCGTGAGCGTTATAGTTTTTTCTAACTCTGATTACTTTTTTAAGAACTGGGTGAGAATATTTACGTTCTACCATAACAGTAACTGTTTTATTTGGTTTATCGCTTATAACTACACCTGTAAGTATTTTTTTAGGCATTTGCTTTTCCTTTTAAAATTGTTTTTAATCTTGCTATTGTTTTTCTAGTTTCTCCAATTTTAGCTGGGTTTGTTACTTGTGAATTCATTTTTTGAAATCTGAAATTAAAAAGATCTTTTTTAAGTTTATCAATATTCTTCACAATTTCGTCCTTTGATAATTTTTTAATTTCTTGTTTTTTCATTATGCAAATCTCTTAATTGTTTTGGTCTTAATAGGTAATTTTGCTGATGCTTTGTATAAAGCTTCTTTTGCAATTTGTTCTGAAACACCATCAACTTCAAATAATATTCTTCCTGGTTTTACTCTGCATGCAAAGTACTCAGGTGAACCCTTTCCTTTACCCATTCTGACTTCAATTGGTTTTTTTGAAACTGGTATATTTGGAAATATTCTTGTCCAAACTCTTCCTTGTCTTTTCATATGTCTTGTTAAAGCAACTCTTGCAGCTTCAATCTGTTTTCCAGTAACTCTTTCAGGCTGTAAAGCTTTTAGAGCGTAAGCACCATAATTAATAGTACTTGCTCTAGTAGCAGTACCATGAATTCTGCCTTTATGCGCTTTTCTCCACTTTGTTCTTACTGGTTGAAGCATTATTATTTACCTTCCTTTGGGGTTACCTTGTTAGTTTCTTGGCTAAATTCTCTAGCAAAAACTTCACCTTTATAAATCCAAACTTTAATACCAATAATTCCATATGTCGTAAGAGCCTCTGCCTCTGCATAATCTATATCTGCTCTTAAAGTATGTGATGGAATGCTTCCATCTCTTAACCACTCTGTTCTGGCTATTTCATTTCCGCCGAGTCTTCCACTTACAGAAACTTTAATTCCTTTTGCTCCAAGTCTAATACATGATTGCATTGCTCTTTTCATAGCTCTTCTATAAGAAATTCTTTTAACAAGCTGCTGAGCTATGTTTTCAGCTACTAAATAAGCATTAGTTTCAGGTTTTTTAACTTCTTTAATATTTAGATTAACTTCATTTGTTGTGAATTTTGAAAGATTATTTTTAATTTTGTCTATATCACTTCCTTTTTTTCCAATAACAAATCCAGGTCTAGAAGTATAGATTGTAACATAACATTTATTAGATGTTCTTTCGATCATTACCTTAGATACACCAGAATTAATTACATTTTTCTTGATATATTCCCTAATTTTAAAATCTTCGATTAGGTAATTTCCAAAATCTTTTTTCTTAGCATACCATACAGAGTCCCATCCTCTGTTGACACCTAATCTAAAACCTACAGGATTAACTTTTTGCCCCATGCTTCTCCATTTGTTTTGCTTCTGATAAAATAATTGTAACAGTTGACCAAGGTTTTAATATTGGTGCCGCTCTTCCTTTTGCTCTTGGTCTAAATCTTTTCATAACTATTTTTTTTCCACAATATGCTTCTTTAACTATTAATTTATCAATATCGTATTGAAAATTATTTTCAGCATTTGCTACAGCTGAACTGATAGTTTTTCTAACATCTCTAGTAACTCTTTTTTCTGAAAATTGTAAATCTCTAATAGCAACATCAACTTTTTTACCAACAATACTTTTTAGTATTGGATTTAGCTTTCTGACACTTGATCTAATACCGTTATTAACAGACTTCACTGTTTTTTCGTTAGATTTATCTATTTTCTTTTTCTTGCCCATAATTATTTCTTCTCTGCTGTTGCTGGTTTAGCTTTTTTATCAGCTGGTGTATGACCAAAGAACGTTCTTGTTGGTGCAAACTCACCTAATTTATGCCCAACCATATCTTCTGAAACAGTTATTGGAATAAATTTTTTACCATTATAAATTTGAAAACTTACACCTACAAAATCTGGTAAAATTGTAGATTTTCTTGACCAAGTTTTAATAGGAATTTTCTTTGGATCGTCTTTATACTTGTCAACTTTCTTCATCAAGCTTTCTTCTACGAACGGACCTTTCCAAACTGCTCTAGCCATTACTTAGTATCCTTCCTCTTATTTCTTCTCTTAACTATAAATTTATCTGTTCTCTTATTATCTCGAGTTTTTAAACCTTTAGCAGATTGTCCTGTAGGTGAAACCGGATGTCTTCCTCCAGCAGATTTTCCTTCACCACCTCCATGTGGGTGATCAACTGGGTTTTTAACAACACCTCTAGTATGAGGTCTTCTACCCAACCATCTTGATCTACCTGCTTTTCCAATTTTAATATTTTTTTGATCTGGGTTACTTAAAATTCCAATTGTAGCCAAAGCTCTTGAATCTATTTTTCTTACTTCACCTGAAGCTAACTTTATTAAACTATAGTTTCCATCTAGACCACTAATAGTAACTGATGAACCGGCTGCTCTGGCAATTTTTCCACCACCACCTGGCTGTATCTCTACATTATGTATATTGATACCCACTGGTATGTCTTGTAATGGCATACAATTACCTACTTTAATTTCTTTTTTTGAACCACTTTCAACTTTATCTCCAATTTTAATTTTTTGTGGTGCTAAGAAATATGAGTGAGTACCATCCTCAAATTTAACTAACATAATGTAGCATGATCTATTAGGATCATATTCAATTCTTTCAACTGTTGCTTCCATGTCGAATTTTTTTCGATAAAAATCTACATGTCTGTACATTTTTTTATGTCCACCAGCTCTATTAATAGAAGTGATATGACCGTTGTTATTTCTACCTTTCATGGCATTTTTTGGAGAGACAAGCGTCTTAAAAGGTTTGCCTTTCCATAAACCAGTTCTGTCAACTAAAATGGTACCTCTCGTAGATTTTGTATATGGTTTAAAAGTTTTTAATGCCATTTATTAAATTCCTGTTGTTAGATCAATGCTCTGACCTTTTTTTAATGTAATTATTGCTTTTTTATATCCAGATACTTTCACTTTTCTGCCTCTGGTAACTTTTGTTCTGTTCTGTTTGTTAATAATATTTATCTTAGTCACATTAACTTTGAATATTTTCTCAATATTCTTTTTTAAATTTTTCTTATTTGCACCATCTGGAACTTTAAAAACAATTTTATTTAGTTCAGATAAATTAGTTGATTTCTCTGTAACCACTGGAGAAAGAATTTTGTCGTATAAATGAATTTTTTCCATATTATGAAAATCTCTTTTCTAGTTCTTTTACTGAGCTTTCTGTGAAAACTACTTTTTTAAATTTAATAATGTCATAAGCGCTGAAATGATTTACATCTGTAACTTTAACATTTGGAATATTTCTTGCTGATTTTTCAATTTTTTCTTTAGAACTTTTATCTAAAATTATTAGTGAATTTGAAATTTCAAGTTTATTAATAATTGAGTTCATTTCTTTTGTTTTTTTTATTTCAGAAGTAAAATCATTTAAGATTAATAAATTTTTATTATTATTTTTTTCAGTAATTAATGAAGCTACGCTTTGTTTTTTCTCAGTTTTGTTTAGTTTTCTTTTTTTATAAGCCAATTCACCTTTTGGTCCATGAGCAATACCACCGCCAACAAATATAGGAGCTTTTCTACTTGCATGCCTTGCACCACCTGTTCCCTTTTGAGCATATATTTTTGATGTTGGGCCTCTTACTTCATTTTGTTGTTTAGTTTTTGCGTGTCTTCCTTTGTAGTTAGCATTTGTTTTGTAAAGAACAGCACTTACCAACTTGTGGTTAATTTTTGCTGAAAAAATATTATCTAAAACTTCAATACTATCTTTTTTTCCATCTATACTAATTTTATCTAGTTTCATTATTTTTTCTTTTTCTCAGGTGTTTTTTTAGCTTCTTCAGCAGCTGCATGTTTCTCACCAATAGTCATTTTACTGATGTTTTTGACAGATTTTTTAACAATAACTTCTGCATTTTTAGAACCAGGAATTGACCCCTTTAAATAAAGAAGTTCGTTTTCTAAGTCTGTTTTTATAATTTCAATATTTAACATAGTTCTCAATTTATCTCCCATATGACCAGCCATTTTTTTTCCTTTAAAAACTTTTCCTGGATCTTGACTATGTCCTGTTGAACCATGTGCTCTGTGAGATATAGAAACACCATGACTGGCTCTTAAACCACCAAAATTATGTCTCTTCATAGCACCCGCAAAACCTTTACCAATTGTTTTTGATCTTGTGTCTACAAATTTAATATCTTTGAATATTTCTAAACCAAACTCGTTTCCTTCTTTGTAAACAGATGTATCATTTACTCTAAATTCTTTTAATTTTTTCTTAGCTTCAGTATTTTTTTTAGCAAAAACACCTTTCATCGCTTTTGTTAATTTTGAATTTTTAACTTTCCCATATCCAAGCTGAACAGCCTTATACCCTCTTTTTTCTTCTTCAATAACCTGAATAACTCTAGCTTTTTCTACCTTAAGTACAGTCACAGGAACTAATTGACCAGATTTATAGAACTCTCTCGTCATACCTATTTTCTTTCCTATTAAAGCTATCTCACTCATAATTAAATTTTTATCTCTACATCTACACCAGAAGCTAAATCAAGTTTCATTAAAGCCTCTACAGTTTGTGGTGTTGGTTCAATAATATCTATTAATCTTTTATGTGTTCTCGATTCAAATTGTTCTCTACTTTTTTTATCTATGTGAGGTGATCTTAAAACTGTGTATCTTTCAATTCTTGTGGGCAAAGGTATTGGTCCCTTAATTGTTGCTCCAGTTCTTTTTACTGTATTCACAATCTCTTCAGTAGAAGCATCTAGAACTTTATTATCATATGCTCTTAATTTAATTCTAATATTCTGTTTTTCCATGATTAACCTGCAATCTTCTTAGTTACTTCGTCTTGAACATTTTGTGGTACTTTTGAATAATGATCAAAGAACATTGAATATTGTGCTCTACCTTGAGACATGGATCTTAAATTATTTATATAACCAAACATATTAGCCAAAGGAACCATCGCTGTAATTACAGTTGCATTACCTCTTTGCTCTTGAGTGCTGATTTGACCCCTTCTACTGTTTAAATCACCTATTACATCGCCCATGTAATCTTCAGGAGTTACTACTTCAACTCTCATTACTGGTTCTAATAATTTTAACCCACCTTTTGTACAAGCCTCTTTAAAGCAAGCTCTACTTGCTAATTCAAAAGCTAGTACACTTGAGTCAACATCGTGATGTAATCCATCTAAGATTGTTACTTTATAATCAATCATTGGAAAGCCAGCTAAAATTCCAGTATCTGATACAGTTTCAATACCTTTTTCAACACCAGGAATAAATTCTTTTGGAATTGCACCACCTTTAATTTTGCTCTCAACATCTCTACCTTTGCCAGGCTCTTGAGGCTCTACTAAAAGTTTAACTTTTGCAAATTGTCCAGCACCACCACTTTGTTTTTTATGAGTATATTCAACCTCTGAAGCAGCTTCTATCGTTTCTCTATAAGCAACTTGTGGAGCTCCAACATTTGCCTCTACTTTAAATTCTCTTTTCATTCTATCAACAATAATATCTAAGTGTAATTCACCCATTCCTTTAATAATCGTTTGCCCTGACTCTTCATCTGATGTAACTCTAAATGAAGGATCTTCCTTAGCTAACCTACCTAATGCTTCACCCATTTTTTCTTGGTCCGCTTTTGTTTTTGGTTCTACTGCAATTTCAATTACTGGATCAGGAAATTCCATTGGTTCAAGAAGAACAGAATTTTCTTTGTCACATAAAGTATGTCCTGTAATAGTATTTTTTAATCCTGCTAAGGCCACTATGTCACCAGCATTAGCTTCTTTAATATCTTCTCGAGAATTTGCATGCATTAAAAGCATTCTACCAACTCTCTCTTCTTTCTCTTTTGAAGAATTGAAGACTGCAGTACCAGTTTTGATTGTACCAGAATAGATTCTAATAAAAGTTAATGATCCAACAAATGGATCGTTAGCCACTTTAAAAGCTAAAGCAGAAAATGGAACACTGTCTTCAAATTTCATTTCCATTTCGTCTTCACTACCTAATTTAGTACCTTTGATAGAACCAATATCTACTGGGCTAGGTAAATAATTAACTACAGCATCAAGTAAAGGCTGAACACCTTTGTTTTTGAATGCTGAACCTGTTAAAACTGGAACAAAACTAAAATTAAGTGTTCCTTTTCTTATACATTTAACTAAATCTTCTTCTTTAATTTCATCGCCATTTAAATAAGCCTCCATTAGCTTTTCGTCTTGCTCAACGGCTGTTTCTACTAATTCTGTTCTATATTTTTCTGAAATTTCTTTTAGATCATCAGGTATATCTTTATATTCCCACTCAGCACCTAATGCTTCATTTTTCCATATTTGAGCTTTCATTTTAACAAGGTCAACAACACCAGTTAAAGAAGCTTCAGCACCTATAGGAACTTGTACAACCAAAGGTTTGGCACCTAATCTATCTCTTATCATATCTACACATCTAAAGAAATCAGCACCTGTTCTATCTAATTTATTAACAAAACAAATTCTTGGTACTTTATACTTATCAGCTTGTCTCCATACAGTTTCAGATTGAGGTTCTACGCCTGCAACACCATCGAAAACAGCAACAGCACCATCTAAAACTTTTAAGGATCTTTCTACTTCAATAGTAAAATCTACGTGACCAGGGGTGTCTATAATATTAATTCTATGATCATTCCAAAAACAAGTAGTGGCCGCAGAAGTAATTGTAATTCCTCTTTCTTGTTCTTGCTCCATCCAATCCATTGTAGCAGCACCATCGTGCACTTCGCCAATTTTATGACTCTTTCCTGTGTAATATAGAACTCTTTCAGTGGTAGTCGTTTTGCCAGCATCTATATGGGCCATGATCCCAATATTTCTATATTTATCTAATGTATGAGTTCTAGCCATATCTTATTACCACCTAAAATGAGCAAATGCCTTATTAGACTCTGCCATTTTATGTACATCCTCTCTTTTTTTAACAGCAGCACCTTTTTTTTCATAAGCATCATAAAGCTCATTAAAAATTTTATCTGCCATATGTTTATCTTTTCTTTTTCTTGCTGACTCAACTAACCATCTAATAGCTAAAGCTTGTGCTCTTTTACTTTTTACTTCAACAGGAACTTGATAAGTTGCACCACCTACTCTTCTAGATCTAACTTCTACAGTTGGTTTGATATTGTTAATTGCTTCATTAAAAATATTTATTGGTTCATCTTTTGTTTTTGTTTTTATTTTATCTATTGCTTCATAAACAATTTTTGCAGCAATACCTCTTTTACCATCATACATTATATTGTTTATTAATTTTGGAATTATAGTTGAATTAAATTTTGGATCTGGAACTACATTTTTTTTTGGCTGTGTTTTTTTTCTAGACATTATTTACCTTTTTTTGTTCCGTACAAAGATCTTCTTTGTTTTCTGTTCGCAACACCTTGAGTATCCAGATTACCTCTTAGAATATGATAACGAACACCTGGTAAATCTTTTACCCTACCACCTCTAATCAGTACTACCGAGTGTTCTTGAAGGTTATGACCTTCACCAGGAATGTAAGCTGTAACTTCAAATCCATTTGATAATCTTACTCTAGCAACTTTTCTTAATGCAGAGTTTGGTTTCTTCGGAGTTGTTGTATAAACTTTAACGCAAACACCTCTCTTTAAAGGTTGTTTTTGTAAAGCAGGAACTTTGTTCCTTGCAGCTGGTTTAACTCTTTTTTTTCTTAACAACTGATTAATAGTTGGCATAAATATTTTAAAATTAATTAATTTATTTTTAGATGAAAATAACTGACAGGTTATTTTGTGGCAGCGTTTAGTACTGTTAGAAGCACTACATTCCAACCAAAAACATCGCCAAATTACTTATTAATAGCTCTTTGTCAAACTAAAACTGCAATTTTTAGGCGATTTTTTTATTGATTTGCTTGTGTTTCTTCAGGTTCTGAGGCTTCTATTTTATCCTGCTCTGCTAAGAAATTATTATCATCCTCTAGAGCTTTATTGTTCCATCTATTTTTAATATTACCAGTACCTGCAGGAACTAATCTTCCAACAATTACGTTCTCTTTTAAGCCATTTAATGGATCAACTTTTCCTTTAATTGCAGCATCGGTTAATACTCTTGTTGTTTCTTGGAAAGAAGCTGCTGAAATAAACGATTCTGTTTGGAGTGAAGCCTTAGTAATACCCATTAAAACTCTTTCACCAACGGCTGGTGTTTTTCCTTCCGCAAGCAATTTTTCATTAGTATTATCAAACTTAATTCTATCAACCACTTCACCTGGTAAATAACTTGAGTCTCCTGATACTTTAACTTCAACCTTTTTAAGCATTTGTCTTAAAATAGTTTCAATATGCTTATCGTTTATTATTACACCTTGTAATCTATAAACTTCTTGAACTTGATTAACAAAATATTCTGTTAATTCTTTGATTCCTAAAATTCTCAAAATATCATGTGGCAGTGGTTGACCATCTAAAAGATACTCTCCTTTTTGAATTTTTTCACCTGGATTAAAATTGATATGTTTACCTTTTGGAATTAAATAATTTGAAGGTTCTGATCCATCTTCAGGAACAATAGATACTCTTTGTTTGCCTCTTACCTCTTTACCAAAAACAACACTACCATCATTTTCTGCAATAATCGCACTATCCTTAGCTTTTCTAGCTTCAAATAACTCAGCAACTCTTGGAAGACCTCCAGTAATATCTTTTGTTTTTGTAGTTTCCTTAGGTAATCTTGCAATTACGTCACCTGCATAAACTTTTTGACCATCTTTAATTGATAAAATCGAATCTGGTACTAAATAATATCTAGCTTCATTATCATCAGCTTTTTTAATCACATTTCCTTTTTCATCTCTTAAAGTAATTCTAGGTTTTAAATCAGTACTTTTTGATTGACCTCTCCAATCAATTACTGATTTAGAAGAAATTCCTGTTGCATCGTCAGTAGTTTCTTGAATTGATACACCATCAATTAAATCTACATAACTAGCTGTACCACTTTTCTCTGCTATAACTGGAGTTGTGTAAGGATCCCATTCGCATATTTTGGTATTTGCTTTTACTTTGTCACCATTGTTGAAAAATAGTCTTGATCCATAAGCAACTTTATAAACTGCTATCTGAACTCCTTTGTCATCCTCTATAGAAAGTTGAGTGTTTCTTCCCATAACAATCAAATTCTTTTTAGAGTCCTCTAAAATATTTGAGTTGATTATTTTTAAAGTTCCTTCACTTTTGGTAACTATTTGAGAATCTTGTTTAACTGAAGCTGTTCCTCCAACGTGGAACGTTCTCATTGTTAGCTGTGTTCCTGGTTCTCCAATTGATTGAGCAGATATCATTCCAATAGCTTCACCAACATGAACCATCTTACCTCTTGATAAATCTCGTCCATAGCAAGTAGCACAAACACCCTCTTTTGAACTACATGTCATTACTGAATAAACTTTAATTGATTTAACTCCTGCAGCATCAATTTTATCGCAACCTGCTTCATCAATCATTTCAGATTTTTTAATAATTACTTCACCTGATAAAGGGTTTTTAACATCAGCAGCTGTTACTCTTCCTAATGCTCTTTCGGATAAACTAACAACCACATTACCACCCTCTAAAATTTCAGATAGTTCAATAAATCCAGGATCATCGCAATTAACTTTAGTTATTGTTAAGTCTTGTGCAACATCACATAGTCTTCTTGTTAAATATCCAGAACTAGCTGTTTTAAGTGCTGTATCTGCTAACCCTTTTCTAGCTCCGTGAGTTGAATTAAAGTACTCTAAAGCAGTTAATCCCTCTTTAAAGTTTGAAATAATTGGACTTTCGATAATTTCTCCTGAAGGTTTAGCAATCAATCCTCTCATACCGGCTAATTGTTTCATTTGAGCGGCAGATCCTCTAGCTCCACTATCAGCCATCATAAATACAGAATTTATTTTCAATCCTTCATCAGTTTTTTCTGTAGCTGAAATTCCTTTCATCATTTCTCCGGCAACTTTATCTGTACATTTAGACCAAGCATCAACAACTTTGTTGTATTTTTCACCTCTTGTAATTAAACCTTCAGCATATTGAGTTTCATAATCTGCAATTAATTTCTTAGTATCATCAATTAATTGAGTTTTATTTTCAGGAATTACAAGATCGTCTTTTCCAAACGAAATTCCTGCTTTAAATGCGTGTTTAAATCCTAAATCTTTAAGCTTGTCACAGAAAATTACAGTTGTCTTTTGACCACAAAATCTAAATACAATATCAATTATTTCTGAAACTACTTTTTTAGGTAATAATCTATCCACCAGAGAGAACTTAATATTACTATTTTTAGGTAATAAATTTGCTAATAAAAATCTTCCAGCTGTAGAAGTGTATTTTTCTATTTTCTTATTCCCTTGATCATCTACAGTCTCGTATCTTGAAATGATAGTACTATGTACATTTATTTGACCGGATGATAATGCAAATTCAATTTGATCTGAATTTGTAAAGTATCCAGCTGGTTTGTCAGATATAGGTTCTTGGGAAAGATAGTAAATTCCTAAAATCATATCCTGACTCGGAACAATAATTGGTTTACCGTTTGATGGAGAAAGAATATTATTTGTAGATAACATTAAAATTCTTGCCTCTAATTGTGCTTCTAAACTTAACGGCACGTGCACTGCCATTTGGTCACCATCGAAGTCAGCGTTAAATGCAGCACAAGTTAAAGGATGTAATTCAATTGCATCTCCTTCAATTAATTTTGGCTCAAACGCTTGAACCCCTAGCCTATGAAGTGTTGGTGCTCTATTTAAAAGAACCGGATGCTCTCTAACTATTAATTCTAAAGCGTCCCAAACTGCATTTGTTTCTTTTTCAACTAATTTTTTAGCTTGTTTAATTGTTGAAGCTAAGCCTAATTTATTTAATCTTGCATATAAAAACGGTTTAAATAACTCAAGAGCCATTTTTTTCGGTAAACCACACTCATGTAATTTTAAATCTGGACCGACAACGATTACTGATCTTCCAGAATAATCAACTCGTTTACCTAATAAATTTTGTCTAAATCTTCCTTGTTTTCCTTTTAACATTTCAGCAAGAGATTTAAGTGGTCGCTTACCAGTCCCTGTTATTACCCTGCCTCTTCTACCGTTATCAAATAGTGCATCTACAGACTCCTGAAGCATTCTTTTTTCATTTCTTACAATGATATCTGGAGCTTTAAGATCCATTAATCTTTTTAATCTATTATTTCTGTTAATTACTCTTCTGTATAAATCGTTAAGATCAGAAGTAGCAAATCTTCCACCGTCAAGAGGAACCAATGGTCTTAATTCTGGTGGTATAACTGGTACAACAGTCATAATCATCCATTCAGGTTTTTGACCTGTTTCAATAAATGACTCTATTAATTTTAATCTTTTAATTGCTCTTTCTTCGTTAACTTTTGATTTGGTTTCTTTAATAAAGCTAACAAGATTTTTTCTTTCTAATTCTAAATCTAAATTTTTCAGCATCTCAAGAACAGCTTCTGCTCCTATTCCCGCTGTAAAACTTTCTTCACCAAACTCATCCTGGTATTTTGCTAATTCTTCCTCATTTAAGAGTTGATTTTTTTGTAAACCAGTTAAACCAGGTTCTATTACTATAAAGTTTTCAAAATAAAGAACTCTCTCTATTTCTTTTAATTTCATGTCTACTGCCAAAGCAATTCTGCTTGGAAGAGACTTTAAGAACCAAATATGTGCTACTGGTGTAGCAAGATTAATGTGGCCCATTCTTTCTCTTCTTACATTTGATTTTGTAACCTCAACACCACATTTCTCACAGATAATTCCTCTAAATTTCATTCGTTTATACTTACCGCATAAACACTCATAATCTTTTATTGGTCCAAAAATCCTTGCGCAGAATAAACCATCTTTTTCAGGTCTAAACGTTCTATAATTAATTGTTTCAGGCTTTTTAATTTCACCAAATGTCCAAGATTTAATTTTCTCTGGGCTAGCAAGTGAAATTTTAATACTATTAAAATTTTGAGCTTCTGAAATTTCGCTACCCTTAAATAGATCTGTTAATTCTTTTTTCATTAATTAAGCTCCACATTTAATGCTAATGATTTAATCTCTTTAACTAAAACGTTAAATGACTCTGGTATTCCAGACTCAAAGTTTTCTTCACCTTTAACTATAGTCTCATAAACTTTAACTCTTCCTGCAACATCATCGGATTTAACAGTTAAAATTTCTTGTAATGTATATGATGCACCATATGCCTCAAGTGCCCATACTTCCATTTCACCAAATCTTTGACCACCTAACTGTGCTTTACCACCAAGTGGTTGTTGTGTAACCAAACTGTAAGGTCCTGTAGATCTTGCATGAATTTTATCTTCAACTAAGTGATGAAGTTTTAGCATATAGATTATTCCAACAGTAACCGGTCTATCAAATTTCTCTCCTGTTCTTCCATCCCATAAATAAGTTTGTCCTGATCCTGGTAGATTTGCTAGTTTAAGCATCTCAGTAACATTTTTTTCTTTAGCACCATCAAAGACAGGTGTTGAGATTGCGATGCCATTTTGCAAATTTTCACAAAGATCTTTGAATTCATTCTTGCTCAATTTATCTACTTTTTCGTTGAAAATTTCTTCTCCATAAACAGATTTTAGGAATTTTTCGATTTTTTCTGTTCTTTCAATTTTTTTGTTATTTTCGTTAACTAAATTTTTAACTTGTTCACCAAATTCTTTACATGCCCAACCTAAATGTGTCTCTAAAATTTGTCCAACGTTCATCCTGCTTGGAACACCCAGTGGATTTAACACAATATCAACTGGTCTACCATCTTCTCTATATGGCATATCTTCAACAGGCACAATTTTACTTACAACTCCTTTGTTTCCATGTCTTCCTGACATTTTATCACCAGGTCTTAATCTTCTTTTGATAGCAACGAATACTTTTACCATTTTCATAACACTTGGTAATAAATCATCACCACTTCTAATTTTTAAAACTTTATCCTCAAATCTCTCAGTTATGTCTTGTTTCGCTTTATTATATTGATCTTTTAATTGAGCTAATGTTGCTTCGTCATTTACATTTCCTACTGTGATTTTGAAGACATCATTAATTGATAATGTATTAATTTTATCAAAATCTAACTTAGTTCCTTCTGATAAATCTTTTACTTTTTTAGTTAAAGATGATCCTGACAAGAATTGTGAAGCTCTTTGTTTAATACTTCTTTCTAATATTTCTTCCTCAACAATTTTATCTTGTTGAACTTGTTCAATTTCAGCTCTTTCAATAGTTATTGATCTTTCATCTTTCTCAATTCCGTGTCTATTGAATACTCTTACATCAACTACCGTTCCACTGGATCCTCTAGACATTCTTAAAGATGTGTCAGTTACATCAATAGCTTTTTCTCCAAAAATTGATCTTAATAATTTTTCTTCTGGACCAGATGCTGAGTCACCTTTTGGAGTAACTTTACCAACCAAAATATCACCAGCATTAACCTCTGCACCAATATAAACGATTCCTGACTCATCAAGATTTTTTAAAGCCTCTTCATTTACATTTGGTATGTCTCTAGTTATTTCTTCTTCACCAAGCTTTGTATCTCTTGCCATTATTTCATACTCAACAATGTGAACAGATGTGAATACATCATCTGTAACACATCTTTCTGAAATAAGAATTGAGTCTTCAAAGTTATAACCCTGCCATGGCATGAATGCTACAGTAACATTCTTACCTAAAGCAAGTTCACCTAATTTTGTTGAAGGACCATCTGCAATAATATCTCCAGATTTAACTTTATCACCGACTCTAACTAATGGTCTTTGATTTATGCAAGTATTTTGGTTTGATCTTTTAAATTTTTGAAGGTTATAAATATCAACACCAGACTTACTAAAGTCTGTTTCCTCTGTTACTTTTATAACAATTCTTTTACCATCTATTTTATCAACAATTCCATCACGCTTAGCAACAATAGTTACCCCTGAGTCTAAAGCAACATCACTTTCAATTCCAGTACCAACAAGTGGAGATTCAGGTTTTAATAATGGAACTGCTTGCCTCATCATGTTTGATCCCATCAAGGCTCTGTTTGCATCATCATTTTCTAAGAATGGAATTAATGATGCTGCAACTGAAACTAATTGTTTTGGTGAAACGTCAATGTAATCAATAGAGTCAGGTTTAGCTAAAAGAAAGTTTAAATTTTGTCTGCATGAAACTAGTTCTTCAGTAATTTTTCCATTTTTATCAAGTTTTGTATTTGCTTGAGCAATAGTGAATTTTGTTTCTTCCATTGCTGATAAGTATTCGACTTTGTCTTGGACAACACCGTCTTTGACTTTTTTGTATGGGCTTTCAATAAAGCCATACTTATTAATTTTTGCATAAGTAGATAAACTATTAATCAAACCAATATTTGGACCCTCTGGTGTTTCAATTGGACAAATTCTTCCATAGTGGGTTGGATGGACGTCCCTAACTTCAAAACCTGCTCTTTCTCTTGTTAAACCACCCGGACCTAACGCTGAAACTCTTCTTTTATGAGTAATTTCAGATAAAGGATTTGTTTGATCCATAAACTGAGATAGTTGTGAACTTGCAAAAAAATCTTTCAATGAAACTGTTAATGGTTTTGCATTAATTAGATCTTGTGGCATTGCTGACTCAACATCCAAAGTTGTCATTTTTTCTTTAATAGCTCTTTCCATTCTGTAAACACCAATTCTAGCTTGGTTCTCAACTAGTTCCCCAACAGAACGAACTCTTCTATTTCCTAGGTGATCAATGTCATCGACATCATCTTTGCCATCACGTAAATCTAACATTTTATGAATAATTGCAATGATGTCGTCATTTCTTAATATGGTAATTTTATCAGAACACTCTTGGTTTAATCTTGAGTTCATTTTAACTCTTCCAACATCAGACAAATCATATCTGTCTGAGCTAAAGAAAAGATTATTAAATATTTGAGTTGCTATCTCTATGGTTGGTGGCTCACCAGGTCTTAGCATTTTATAGATTTCCGTGATAGCTTCGTCTTTAGTATTATTTTTATCAGCTAAAATAGTTGTAAGTAGATAAGGTCCTTTATTTATAGAGTTTGTAACAGAAATTTGAAGTGTATGTATATTTGCATCTAAAATTTGTTGAATTATTGTATCATTTAATTCAGTCCCAATTTTAAATACACCATCTTCTTCTTCATTAACTTTTACATCTCTGTGTAAAAATTTACCAAATAAAGACTCTCTAGAAACTAGTATGTCTTTCAAACCATCATTAGCTAATTTTTTTGCACTTAAAAAATTAATCTTGTCACCTAATTTAATTACCACTTCACCAGTTTTTGCATCAATTACTTCTTCTGAGAAATTTTTTGCTTTGTAGTTTTCAGGATTGAATTTAGTTTTCCACTTTTCTGTTTTTGCATCAAAAGTATACTGTTCACTTTCATAGAACTCATCTACTATTTCTGATTTTGTATAACCTAAAGCTAATAATAAAGTAGATGAAAAAATTTTCTTTTTTCTATCAATTTTAAAATATAGAAAATCCTTAACATCATATTCAAAATCTAACCATGAGCCTCTATTAGGTATTACTCTACAATTAAATAAAAGTTTACCGCTTGCATGAGTTTTTCCTTTATCATGATCAAAAAATACACCTGGACTTCTGTGCATTTGGTTTACTACAACTCTTTGAACACCGTTAGTTATAAAAGTTCCACTATTAGTCATCATAGGAACTTCACCCATATATACTTCTTGCTCTTTAGCTGATAAAATATCCTTTGTATTATTTTCTTGATCTATTTCATAGACCACTAATCTTAAAGTACACTTAAGAGCTGATGAATATGTAAGACCTCTTGCTATACATTCTTCAACATCAAATTTTGGTTTCTCTAATCTATATGAAACATATTCTAAAGTTGCTTTATCATTTAAATCTTCAATAGGAAAAATGCTTTTAAAAACTCTATCAAAACCTTTCGTAAGTTCAGCTACCTCAGAATTAAATTCTGTTAATTCTTTATAGGAATTTTTTTGTACTTCAATTAAGTTAGGAATTGATAAACTTTCTTTAAGTTTGCCAAAACTTTTTCTTATATTTTTCTTTTCAGTAAAAGATAATTGCATCTATATTTATAAATACTGATTAAAAATAATCAGTATTCGAATTCTTTCTATTTAATTTATTTAAGTTCTACTTTAGCGCCAGCAGCTTCTAACTTAGCTTTGATCTCTTCAGCTTCTTTTTTGTTTACACCAGATTTAACTTCTTTTGGTGCTCCCTCTACAAGATCTTTAGCTTCTTTTAAACCTAATGAAGTAGCTGCTCTTACTTCTTTAATAACATTAATTTTTTTATCGCCTGCAGAAACTAACATGATTGTAAAATCATCTTTATCTTCTGCTGGGGCCGCACCACCTGCTGCTGCTGGAGCTGCTGCTGCCATTGGAGTTACACCCCATTTTTCTTCTAATTGTTTTGAAAGTTCAGCTGCCTCTGCAACAGTCAAACTTGATAGGTCTTCAATAATTTTGTTTAGGTCAGGCATATGTATTACTCTTTGGGTTGTGTTTCAGAATTTTCTGCCGACAAACTACTCATTTTTTCTGAATGTGCAAGCAAAATACTGATTAATTTAGATGCAGAAGCGTTCAAAATACCCACAATATTGGCTCTTGCTTCATCTAGTGTAGGTAAACTAGCTACATTTTGGACACCGGCCTGATCTAAGACCTCATTATCCATGATTCCACCAATTAATTTTAAGTTTTCGTTATCTTTTGCAAATTTTGAGAGAATCCTTGCAGACATTATAGCATCCTCTCCAAATGCTACTGCAGTAGGACCAGTAAATAAATTTGATAAATCTTTGCACTTAGTTTTTTCTAGCGCTAATTTTGTAATTCTGTTTTTTGTTATTTTGAAAATTATTCCATGTTCTCTCATTTTTGCTCTCAATTCATCTAACTGAGTCATTGTTAAACCTTGATAATGAGTAACCATAACAGCTTTGCTGTTTTCAAACTTACTAGTCATTTCCTCAATATAATTTTTCTTTTGTTCTTTGTTCATCATAACTATATCGATTTACCTAATTTAACTTTGTATGAAACACCCATTGTTGATGTGGCAAATACACTTCTAATTAAATCACCTTTTAAAGTGTTATTTGATTTTTCTTTCTCTAAAGCATCTAAAATTGCATTGTAGTTTTTAAGTAATTGATCATCACTAAAAGATTTTTTACCAATACTCACTCCAATATTTCCGTCTTTATCATTTCTAACTTCTACTTGACCAGATTTAGCATTAGTTACTGCTTCTTTAATATTTTCAGAAACTGAACCAAGTTTAGGGTTAGGCATTAAACCTTTTGGTCCTAAAACTTTTCCTAATTTAGAAAGTTTAATCATCATTCCTGGTGTACAAATTAATTTTTCAAAATTTAATTCTCCACCTTTAATCCTTTCAACAAATTCATCACCACCTACGATATCTGCACCTGCATCTTTTGCATCTTGCGCTTTATTATCTTCACAAACTACAGCAACTTTAACTTTTTTACCTGTGCCACCAGGTAAATTAACAACTGTTCTAATATTAACTTCGCTTTTCTTTTGCTTGTGATTTATTTGAAAACTTAAATCTAATGACTCATCAAATTTAGTTGTGCAATTTTTCTTAAGCTCAGGTAACAATTTCTCTATAGACTCTGCGTTCAAGTCTTTTGTCTTTTCAGGTAATTTTTTGTATCTTTTTGATGCCATTAATCTTTTACCTCAATACCCATTGATCTAGCTGATCCTGCAATAATTTTTATAGCTTCTTCAATATCATGTGCATTTAGATCATTCATTTTTTCTTTTGCTATACTCTCTAATTGTTTTTTAGAAATTGAAGCAACAATATTTCGTCCAGGTTCTTTTGATCCACCTTTAAGTTTGACTGCCTCTTTAATATAAAAAGATGCTGGAGGTGATTTAATTTTAAAATCAAATTTTTTATCTTTATAAACAGTGATTTCTACCGGCACAGGTTTGCCAGCCATTGATTTAGTTTTATCATTAAACGCTTTACAAAATTCCATAATATTTACACCTCGTTGACCTAATGCAGGACCAACTGGTGGGGCTGGATTAGCTTGACCGCCTTTAATTTGTAATTTTATAAATCCACTAATTTCTTTTGCCATTAACTTACCTTCTCAACCTGATTATATTCTAAATCTACTGGTGTAGGACGACCAAATATAGAAACTGAAACCTTAAGTCTAGCTTTTTCTTCATCAATTTCTTCAATCATACCTGTAAATGATGCAAATGGACCATCTACAACCTGAACTTTTTCACCTACACTGTAATCTACGCCAGATTTTGGCTGAGCAACTCCATCTTTAATCTGACCTAAAATCTTCTCTACCTCTTTATCTGAAACTGGAACAGGAATGCCTTTTGTTCCCAAGAAACCACTGACCCTCTTTATATTCTTAATCATGTGATAAATATTATTATCCATCTCACTTTTAATTAGTACATATCCAGGAAAGTATTTCTTTTTTCTTTGAATTCTTTTACCTCTCTTAACCTCAGTAACATCATGTGTGGGTACAATAATCTCCTCAAACTTATCAGAAATTTTGGCTTTGTCTGCCTCCTCTTTAATTAAAGAAGCTACTTTATTCTCAAAACTAGAGTGAGACTGAACAATGTACCAATTTTTCATTAAATACTCACTTTAAGTAAAAGTTCTAAGAAAAATTTCAAAACCTGATCTAAAAGAAGAAAAAATAAAGACATAACTACTGCCATAACAAAAACCATTAAAGCACCTTGCAGAGTTTCTTTCCAAGTAGGCCAAGTAACTTTAAAAGCCTCTTGTTTAACTTCTTGTATAAATTTAATCGGGTTTCTCATAATTTCTAAGCTCAAATTGGCAGGAGCGGAGGGACTCGAACCCTCAGCCTCCGGTTTTGGAGACCGGCGCTCTACCAATTGAGCTACACTCCTATTTATAGAGTTACTCTATAATTTTAGTTACTACTCCTGCTCCAACAGTTCTTCCACCTTCTCTAATTGCAAAGTTTAATTTCTCTGCCATAGCAATTGGTGTAATTAGTTTAACAGTAAATTTAGCATCATCACCTGGCATAACCATTTCAGTACCAGCTGGTAATTCTACTTCACCTGTAACGTCTGTTGTTCTAAAATAAAACTGTGGTCTGTACTTAGTAAAAAATGGAGTATGTCTTCCACCTTCATCTTTTTTAAGTACGTACGCTTGAGCTTCAAATTTAGTATGTGGAGTAATTGAACCAGGCTTACAAAGAACTTGACCTCTTTCGATATCAGTTCTTTCAATACCTCTCAATAAAATTCCAACGTTATCCCCAGCTTCACCAGAATCTAAAAGTTTTCTAAACATTTCTACTCCAGTACAAACTGATTTCTTAGTTTCTTTAATTCCAACTATTTCAACTTCTTCTCCAGTTTTGACTACACCTGACTCAACTCTACCAGTTGCAACAGTTCCTCTTCCTGAAATTGAGAATACATCTTCAATTGGCATCAAGAAAGGTTTATCAACTTCTCTAGCTGGTTGTGGAATGTGTTCATCAACCGCTTTCATTAATTCTAAAATTGAATTTTTTCCAATTTCATCATCTCTTCCTTCAACTGCTGCTAAAGCTGAACCTTTAACGATTGGTGTTTTGTCACCTGGGTATTTGTATGAAGTTAAAAGTTCCCTAATTTCTTCCTCTACAAGATCAATCATTTCTTTATCATCAACTTGATCTACTTTATTTAAGTAAACAACAATTGCAGGAATACCGACTTGTCTTCCTAAAAGAATGTGCTCTCTTGTTTGTGGCATTGGGCCATCAGCTGCATTAACAACTAAAATAGCTCCATCCATTTGTGCAGCACCAGTGATCATATTTTTAACATAGTCAGCGTGACCAGGACAATCTACGTGAGCATAGTGTCTTTTTTCAGTTTCATACTCAACGTGTGCTGTCGAAATTGTTATACCTCTCTCTTTTTCTTCAGGTGCTTTATCAATCTGATCATAAGCAACTGCAGTTCCGCCGCCCGCTTGTGCTAATACATTTGTAATCGCGGCAGTAAGAGTTGTTTTACCATGGTCGACATGACCAATAGTCCCAATGTTACAATGGGGTTTATTTCTTACAAATTTTTCTTTTGACATTACGTTTTTACCTCAGTTTATTTGTTTTCATTTTCAATTTTATTTTCTTGGAGCGGGTAAAGGGAATCGAACCCTTACATCCAGCTTGGAAGGCTAGCGTTCTACCATTGAACTACACCCGCACAACCCCAAGAGTAACACTCCATGTTATCTAAAATTTATTAAATGGTGGAGGGGGAAAGATTCGAACTTTCGAAGACCGAAGTCAACGGGTTTACAGCCCGCCCCATTTGACCGCTCTGGAACCCCTCCTTTGGGGAAGTGTCCCCTTGTTCAATAAAGCTTCAAATAACAAGCGTTTTATATATTTTATTTATGCAAATGCAACACGTGATTTAATAGGAAAATATTAAAAAAACCGTATAAAACAGATACTAATTTATGAATAAATCATCTTTTTTCATTGTTGGTCAACACGCAGTTATTGAGGCTCTCAGAAACCCTAAAAGAAAGGTTTTAAGAGTATTTTTAACTGAGGAGTCTAAAAAAAATATTCATAGAAAAAACCCTAATAAAAATGTTTTGGAAGACGTAAAAGTTTACTTTAAATCCAAAAAAGAATTAGACAAATATACCTCAAAAGAACAATTAATGCATAATGGTTATGTTGCTGAAGTTGAACATTTAGATCAACCTGATCTAAAACAATTTATAAAAAGTAAAAATAACTTAACATTTGTCTGTCTTGATGAAGTTACAGATCCAAGAAACATTGGTTCATTAATAAGAAGTGCAGCATCATTTGATATTGATGGATTAATAATTAAAGAAAGACATTTTCCTCGAGATAGTAAGTTAATGTATAAATCAGCAAGTGGATGCATGGAACACGTAAATATATTCCAAGTATCTAATATTAATTCGACTTTAAAAAATTTAAGAGAAAAAAATTTCTGGGTTTATGGTTTTGATGCAAAAGGTCAAAAAGATTTCACAGACATAAAATGGGAAGGAAATAACATCCTTCTATTTGGATCAGAAGGATTTGGTATGAGACAGCATACAGGCAAATATGCAGATTTTTTTGTTAAAATTAATATTAATGAGGATATAGAAAGTTTAAATATCTCAAATAGTGCTGCAATAGTGTTTCATCACCTTAGTTATATAAAAAAAAACAGTTGATTATTTAACAAAAGATTAATAATTATTGCGCATGCCCTTGTAGCTCAGCTGGTAGAGCAATTGATTTGTAATCAATAGGTCCGCGGTTCGAATCCGTGCGGGGGCACCATCATTAAATTAATAATTAGTTTAAGTTTCTGATTTCACAATTTGCATAATCACGAGCTTCATTAACATAGTATTGTAATTTTCTTATATAATCATCAACATCATAACTATAACTTTGTAACTGACTATTATAATACTCAACATCATTGTTATAGCTATTAATAGTCCAGTCATCACATGTATGAGTATTATTCCATTCATTAACGCAAAATGGAACCATTGGTTTTGTAGGTTTGGTTGGTCTATCCCAATTTGAAGGTGCTGTTGGTGCATAACAAAAACCGTAAACATAGTTTCCCCAGAAAGAAGATATAATTAAAAATATTATAATTTTTTTCATAATTTTCTACCAAGCTGTTAATTTCCAGCATTGATCAATATCCTCAATACGAACATAACAACCAAGAAAAGACATAATTTTAAATGCACAAAAACCTCCAACCAAAATAATGACTACGAGCATTATTGGATTAATTTTTTTCATTTACTAACTGGTCTCTCTTCTTATTTGCTCTATTTTAATCTTTTTTTGTAAACTTCTATTTTTATCATAAAGAAGATTAAACTTTATTTTATTATTAGTTTTTACTGTAATTGATTTGGCGTTTCTTACTTCTAAATTATCTGCAACAGCACTGATAGGTCTCTTAGTTGGGTTTAAGTTAGTTATAACTATTTTAGTTTTATCATTAACTATTTTGCCCTTCCATCTTCTTGGTCTAAATGCACTTATTGGAGATATTGATAATTTTTTTGAATGAAGACTTAAAATAGGTCCATGAACAGAAAGATTGTAGGCCGTACTTCCTGCTGGTGTTGATACTAATACACCATCAGAAACTAATTTTTTAATTATTTGTCTTGAGCCTTGTTTAATAGATAATGAAGCCGCTTGCCTGCTTTGTCTAAGTATAGAAACCTCATTTATTGCTATTGATCTTTTAATTTGATTTTTTTTATTCTTAACAATCATTTCTAAAGGAGAAATTGAAACTAAATTTGCTTTAGATAAATTTTTTATAATATCTTTTGAGGAAAATTTATTCATAAGAAAACCATAATTTCCAGAATTTATTCCGTAGAAATGTTTTCTAGAATTTTTATTCTTTTTAAGCGTTTGAAGCATAAAACCATCACCACCAATGACTATGATCAAATTCTCTTTTTTAAAATGATTAAACTTAATTTTTTTTAATAATAAACTTTTAATCTTTGAAGATTTTTTATTTTTATCTGAAATAATTTGAAGTTTACTCATTTAATGGTGCCCTCGGCCAGACTCGAACTGGCACTCCGCAAGCGGCAAGGATTTTAAGTCCTTTGTGTCTACCAATTTCACCACGAGGGCATTAATGAATTTCATGAGTGTTTATGCTAATATTTATAATTGAACAAGTCTAATAAGTAAATTTTTTTTATTTTGTCTTTCTATGTGCTGGTCTTGTGCTGGTTGTCCGATGAAGTCCTATAAGTTTTTTATTGAAAAATTATTTACCGTCCAAAATACTTGTTAATAGAGCCTGCTATATCTGGATAACTTTGAAATCCATAATTAGGTTTTTTCAGCTAAAAATTTAGTACTACACAGATTCTCAATTCCACTTGAAAACATTTTTTTTAATTTTAATGCATTTAAAAAACCACAAGCTGGAGACAAAAAAACAGCTTTAAACATTCCTCCATCAGCTATGAAATAATGTTGATCAAAATTCATAATGTGAATATCTCCACAACCACATTCGAAATCTTGTCCCTCTACATCACCTATTCTAGGTGGGCTACTGACTTCGTGAAAAGGAATATAATTTCTTATCTCATTATTAAAATCATTGATATTGAGAATATTTACACTCATAATCTATTCGCTCCTTTCTTTAAGTTTTTTAATTATCTCTTCTACCTTTTTTGGATCCATGCCTGATATTGATTTAGACTTAACAAATTTAGCTGATGCTATTTCTTCTTCTGTGAATTCTTCGCTCTTACAACCTAGTGTTAAATTCCATTTATTAAATGATAAACCTGTTTGATCAATCTTTGCAAACATAAGCTTAGGTATACCATCTTTAATAACCAATTTATTTTTATATTCATATTTTGACTTGTCTGTCTTTTTATCACCAACTACTTCTATTATATTGGTGTAACTAAGATCAAAAGTATTTGGATTATTATGAGATATGTTAAGTTTTTGAAAATTTTGCTTATCTTCAATGCCATACATTCCTGATATGACATTCACCTCATCATCTATAGATAAATCAATGATCTCATTTCTAACATCTGAAATATAAAAATTAATTACCTTACCTGCAAACCTGGGATAATCTGACTCAGCTATACCTGCTTTTTTTAAAGCTTCAGTTGTAATTAAACAATTGGCAATAATATTTGTAAGATCAGTAGCTGTACCTTCCCCCCAGCTTCCGTCAATTATATTTGTTAGAGTATAAGATGATAGATAGTCATCTTGAGTAAAATCCGAATATTTATATTGATCATTAAATTCAACAGTAGAAGAAATCTGATTAATTAAATCTCCATAATAATTAAAGAAATCATCTCCATCCGATTCATCACCAAAAAGAACCATTTTTAATTCAACGTAACCATTTCTGCCTAGTATATTTCCATAATACCAGTAAGTTATATCTCCATCTTTCCACTTCACCTTATATCCATAAGTTGAAATCATATTTTCAGAAATGGTTGGCTCTAAAGCCCAAGAAAATTTATCAATTGATTCTGATTTATTTTTGTTAATTGTCTCGAGTAAATCTGATGATTTAAAATTTTTAAATCTGTCTGTTGTAATATAACCTTCATCATAATATTTAGCTTCAATTTTATAGTATTGCTCATTGTCAGAAATAATTAATTTTTCATCAATATCATCAATGTTATATTCTTGGTTATATAAATATTCTTCAAAATTTTTTATATCTTGTTTAGTATTTAAGTAGATCTCAGACTTGATGATTTCTATGCTAGCATTCGCATTGGGAATTTGAATTCTAGAAATTTCTGGGTTTTCTAAATTTTTCCAACCTAGCTTATAGAATGGATCGTTTAAATTAATTTCATTAGCATTTAAATTTAGGAAAAATAAAAATTGTAAAAACAATAAAATAAACAACTTCATAATGTCCAAATTATATTCTCAGAAATATATTGATAATTCAATCTAATTTAAATTTTAATACACTTTTTAAGTGAAAATTTTTTAATTGTTTTTAGCTAATAAATATATAATTCTTTCTCATGCAAATCTTAGGATATATATTAATAATTATTGGTGTTGCAGATTTTTTACTTGGAAACTTTGCACAAATAAATCTTACTTATTTTTTAGGACCGTTATCTACTTTCACTCCATATGTTTTTGGAGGTATAGGTCTCTTAATTTTAAATGTGGGTAATAAATAAATAATAATATTTTTATTTTTTTATATAATTTATAAAATCAAAAATTAACGGGTTTTTTAATACCTAAAATATTTAACAACTTTCCAAGAATTTTTAATTTCTTCATTTTATCTCCACCTGTCTCCTTGCCAACTAACTTAAGTTCTTCTACTAGTTTATTTTTATCTGTTTTTAATAATTTGGCAGCATCATTAAATGACTCGTCTATCTTTTGATCTAGTATGTCTCTAGCATTAGAAACCTTTAATAACGAGATAGCCTTTTTAGATTTTTCTCCAAATCTTTTAGAAAATTCTTCTTGTTCTATTTTAGTGAATTTTTTATCACTTAAATAAATATTCAATGAACCCCAGATAAGTGCTCTTTCATATATATCTGTATTTGATTTTTCTAATTCATCTCCAGTAATTTTTTTGATTTTTAAATCAAGTTTCTTGTCTATTTCTTTTAAATCATATGTTCCTTTAACTTTTTTATCAAAGAACTCATGATACTCTTTTGTCATAGAAAACCAGATTAAAGACTGCATCCTTATTAAGAAACTTGGATGTGTGCTCCATAACTCGTGAGAGCTTTTGCCTAAATCTTCTAAATCTCTGAGCTGATCAAGATATGTGGATGGCTTAAAATTAAAATGTTTATCACTTAGTCCTGATGCTAGCTTAAAATTAGCTCGTAATGAATCTTCAAGATTAGCACATGATAAAAAACCAATTCTGTCAGCACTTATTTCTGCGGCTCTACTTAGATTTAAAATATTTAATTTTAAATTTCTATCGTCCACATTATTGAAATTTGGATACAGTGCGTGTTGATAGATATAATGTGCAACTTCGTGCCCTATTACAAATTGGAGTTCCTCTAATGATAATAATTCAATTAATCTAGAAGTTAAAATAATATCAGGCCTTGATGCTGAAGACATTAAACTGCACGAAGCATTTGCTTGGTTATTGTCTGGAGTTATAAAAAAATTAAATACATTTTCAATTTTAATTCTCTTAAATACAACATCTATCGCCTTACCAACTTTAGGTAATATTTCCCTATCTACCCTTACTGAATTTGTTAATAAGTTAGACAGGTGACTATTATCTAATTCGCTAGTTTTTTTTTTGAATTCTTTTAAATCAATTCCAAATTCTGATGGATCATCTTTATGATATTTAAACTTATCTAAAAAATCCATTAATGGCTATATTGCTTCCTTAAGTCGGCAATTATTTTAACCATCTCTTTAGCTCTTTTCTTTTTCTTTGGATCTTTATGATTAGTTTGACCATTCCACTTAGTGTATTCTTTTCGAAGAATTTTCCTTTTCTCAGAATCATCCATATCATCAGTTATTCCAAAACTCGCCTCTGAGGGTTTTTCAGCAAAATCAATTTTATCAACATTTGCGATGACTTTATTTTTCATTTCTTTAAAAGTTTGAAGATCAATTCCAATACTTTTAGCAATCTTATTTACAAACTGCTCCTCTTCTTTTGCTAATTTTGAGTCTGAGCTAGCAACATTTAACATTAGTTCTATTGCTAAGTATTTTTGGCTTTTACTTGCTTTATCATTAAATTCAGAAACAAGTTTTGAAATAGATGCTTTCTTTGCTTGCGCTATTTTGTAAGTTTCCTTAATAAGTTTTGCAAAATGCTTTTTCTTTTCTGAAGCTTTATCTTCATCAAGCTCAAGAGTTAAACTTTTAGCCCAATCTTTGATAACATTTAATTCCTTTTGATCTAAATGACCATCAGAAGCAGCCATGTTCATTGCTAAATTTATTGTTAGATCTTCTACTTTATCTCTATTTTTAAATTCTTCTAGATATCCAATTTCTTTAGAAGTAAAACTGTGAATAGTAGAAGCACTATATTTAATTTTTTCTAGATCATCATGTGCACTGTGATGAACCTCAGCATCAGTATCACATGCAGTGAAATTAAATTTTAGTTTTCTTCTTCCCTTATAAGGTGCAAGAATTAGTTCTTTTGGAATATATATTAAATTGTACCAGTCAGGAAAATATGTATCTGCAGATGTTTCCCAAACTGTTGTAATGCTAAAAACTCTATTATTTTTCTCTGCAAAAGATGGATGGGCTGAAAGTACAGGTGGTCCAAATTCATCATCACCTAGCTCCGTATTGTCATGAATTGTTAAAAAAATTTTAGTTTTATTTTCTGTAGGATGGCCAAAAAGTCCCTTAACTTTAACTGCTAAGCATTTTTGATTTGGTAAACCTCTTTCTTTAGGTGGAACTTCCTCAGATACTTTAAGTTGTAATTTTAATTTATCATAAAGTTCTTGTCGATCTGCATTACTTAAACTTCCTCCACCACCAAATACTGAAGAAAAAATAGACCTTATTACCCACCACCCCACTATTATAACAATCCAAATAACTATACCTTCCATAAATTATTCTATATCAAAATCTAAATTTTCTTTTAATTCTTTTAAATCCTTAGCGCCTGCTGGCTTTAAACTAATCTCATGTTTTTTTTTGGATTTTTTATCTTCGAAAATACAATGGATCTTTCCACTATTATCATAAGAATATGTAACCTCGATTGGGTCGCCTGCTTTCGCATTTTTGGAAAGATCAAGAATTTCATTTGACAATATATTAACGAATTCTTTATCTTTTTCTTCACCCTCGCTTTGAGTTACAGAACAATCAATTCCCTTCTGACCATCTGATACTACTGTATAAGTTTTTGTGATTGAGCAAGGAAGTTTTGTATCTCTTGGAATCACAATATCATTAATTTGAATCCCCATATCTCTTTCCTTGTCGTAAATGATGGCTAATGTGCCCAAGTAATAATTACAAACATCATTTAATTCCACATTTGAAAGCGATTTTTTTTGTGCTGAATTTAGACTTCCTTTATTCTGAAGCCCAGCATATATAGCAGCTCCACATGCTACAGCCTCATCTACATTAACTCCTTTAACAGGAGCTTTTTTCATAATTTTTGTAATAACTTTATTTATAATAGGCATTCTTGTACTGTCACCAACTAATAAAGTTTGAGAAATGTTGTTGGCCTTTAAGTCTTTACTCTCTAGTGCCTCTTCCATGAGCATTTTTATTTTTTCAATATAAGTATCTATTGAATTCTCAAATTCACTTCTAGATATATCAATTTTTTGAGGGCCTTTAGGACCTTCTATAATTTCCGATGCTTTATCTTTAGTTGATAATATTTTCTTTATTCTCTCTGCAATAGTAAAAAGACTCTCATCTTCTAAAGGTTTAACTAGTCCTTTTCCTTTTGCTTTCTTATATTTCTTATCTATTAAATTAATTATTTCTTCATCAAAACGTCTGCCACCAAGATGCTTATCACCAACAGATGTAATAACATCTACCTTCTTTCCTTTAACATTTGCTATCGTTATATCAAATGTACCACCTCCCAAATCAAATATAAGAACTCTTCCATTTATAGATGAGCCAGGTAAATTTGCATAATGTAGTACAGCAGCGGTTGGTTCATTAATTAGTTCTACATCTAATTTTGCCAGTTTAGCTGCATCTAAAGTTGCATCTCGTGCTGCATCAGCAAACATTGCAGGAACTGTAACAACAGCTTTTTTTACACCAGAGGTGTAATCCTTAAGTTTAGATAAAATAATTGAAGATATTTGAGAAGGAGTATAGCCCTTGCTTGTTTTTTTTGCATCTTGTT
>CACDYR010000010.1 GCA_902557155.1 uncultured Pelagibacteraceae bacterium
AAAAGACTTGATTTTAGGCCCTATTTTTAAATCTATTTGACTCATATTTACTATATGTAAATTTTGTAAATTTATTTTTACAATATTTTTTCCTTATTTACAAAGCTTTTTAACGTTTTTTATAGATTTTGTAAATTCTGTAAAATATATAATTTACATGGATAAAAATTTAAAAAACACGGAAAATGAAGCTCAAATCATCAAAAAAGAGGACTTAGATCAGCATAATAGTAGAGGAATCTATATGAGAGATGATCATTGTGATTGGGGTTCAAGTGGAATGAGTGAGCTAATGAAAGCCTTAGACGATAGCAACTAGTTCATTCTTCTTATTCAATTTTCTAAATTAAAACACAAAGGAAACTAAAAAATGAGTGCAGAAAAAATCTCATACGACTTAAAAAGATTTGCTGGAATAAAAAGAGACTATACAGAGGAAGAAGTTGAAAGATTAAGAGGCTCAATTAAAATTGAATATTCTTTGTGTAAAAACCAATCACAAAAACTTTGGAAACTTTTAAATTCTGAGCCCTATGTAAATACACTTGGGTCTCTATCGGGTAATCAAGCTGTACAACATGCAAAAGCTGGTTTAAAAGCAATTTATTTAAGCGGATGGCAAGTTGCTGCTGACGCTAATACAGCTGGTGAAATGTATCCAGATCAATCTTTATATCCATATGACAGTGCGCCAAAATTAGTTGAGTCTATGAACAATTCTTTAATTAGAGCTGATCAAATTCAACATATGGAAATACAAGACGGTGATATGAAAAAAGAGGAAAGAACAGATTATATGTTGCCTATTATTGCTGATGGTGAAGCTGGATTTGGTGGTCCATTAAATGTATTTGAATTAACTAAAAAATTTATAAGAGCAGGTGCTGCAGGTGTACATTTTGAAGATCAACTAGCTAGTGAAAAAAAATGTGGTCACATGGGTGGTAAAGTTTTAGTTCCAACTAGTACCATGGTCAAAAACTTAAAAGCTGCAAGATTAGCTGCTGATATTGCAGAGGTTCCATTAATTATTTTAGCTAGAACTGATGCGAATGCTGCAAAACTAATTACGAATGATTTTGATGAAAATGATAAACCATTTTTAACAGGCGAAAGATCTCCTGAAGGTTTTCATTATGTCAAAGATGGAATTGAACAGGCTATCTCTAGAGGTTTAGCTTATGCACCTTACGCTGATTTAATTTGGTGTGAAACAGCAACACCTAATTTAGCAGAAGCTAAAAAGTTTGCTGATGCTATACATGAAAAATTTCCTGGAAAACTTTTAGCTTATAATTGTTCTCCGTCTTTTAATTGGAAAAAACATTTAAGTGATGATGAAATTGCTTCATTCCAACAAGAGATTGCTAAAATGGGTTATAAATTTCAATTCATTACTCTTGCTGGTTTTCATACTCAAAATATTGCAATCTTTGAACTTGCTGAAAAATACAGAAAAGAAGGTATGGCTGCATACTCTAGAATTCAACAACAAGAATTTGCTCGAGAAAAAGATGGTTATACTAGCGTTAAACACCAAAGAGAAGTTGGTACATCTTATTTTGATGCAGTATCAAATACTATCAGTAGCGGTCAAAGCTCAACTACAGCAATGGCTGGATCAACTGAATCAGAACAATTTTAAAAAAATTACTTCCCTCTCCATTTTTTTAGTAGCCCTTAACAGGGCTATTTTTTTGTTTGTAATTCATACCAAGACTGTTAAGGGTCACAAATGTCTAATAAAAACTTTGGTTTTGGAACACAAATAAGAAAGTCTCCATATTTTGACTCCACTGTAAAATGGGGAGCTACAGGTTTTTCTGTATATAATCATATGTATATCCCACGAGACTTTGGAAGTCCTGAACAAAACTTTTGGAACCTTATTGAAAAATCAATTTTATGTGATGTGGCGGTTGAGAGACAGGTTGAAATAACTGGTCCTGATGCCTACAAATTTATTCAATTATTAACTCCTAGAGACCTTTCAAAATTATCAATAGGACAGTGTAAATATGTATTAATCGTAAATAACGATGGAGGCATATTAAACGATCCAGTTTTACTAAGATTAGCAGAAAATCATTTTTGGTTATCCTTGGCAGATAGTGATGTTTTGTTATGGGCACAAGGTGTTGCGATTAATTCAGGTTTAGATGTTAAAATATCTGAACCAGATGTATCCCCTCTACAGTTACAAGGCCCTACCTCACAAGAAATAATGGTCAAACTATTTGGTGAAGATATCAGAGATCTTAAATATTATTGGCTAAGAGAATATAAACTTGATGGAATTCCATTAATTGTTTCAAGAACAGGTTGGTCAAGTGAACTTGGTTACGAAATATATTTAAGAGATGGTTCAAAAGGAAATGAATTATATGAAAAAATTATGGCTGCTGGTAAAGAACATGGAATTCAACCAGGTCATACATCATCAATTAGAAGGATTGAAGGCGGTATGCTTTCATATCATGCGGATGCAGATATCCATACAAATCCATACGAATTAGGATTTGATAGATTAGTAAATTTAGAAACTGATATAGAATTTATAGGTAAAGAAGCTCTAAAAAAAATTAAACAAAATGGAATAAAGAGAAAACAGGTTGGTCTTATAATTGATTGTGATCCTTTATCAGGACCCAACACAACTTTTTGGCCAATTGAAAAAGATGGTAAGACAATTGGCAAAGTAACCTCAGCTGTGTATTCACCTAGATTAAAAAAGAATATTGCACTTGCAATGATAGAAATAAATTATTCAGAATTAGGAAATCAATTAGATGTTCAAACTCATGAAGGAAAATATTCTGCTACTGTTGTAGAAAAACCTTTTTATGATCCTAAAAAGAAAATAGCTAGTAGCTAAGATTTAATATTGTAACCTTTTTTAAGTAAAATAGTAACAATCGTGATGCATCCTAATAAAAAGGCAACCATAGAAATGATGCTAACCCAAATATTAAAATCTGATACTCCATAAAATGAAAATCTTAATCCATTTATTAAATAAACTACTGGATTAAAATATGTAACCATCTGCCAAAATTCTGGTAGCATATCTAAAGAATATAAACTTCCACCTAAAAATACCATCGGAGTAATAACTAGTGTTGGTATAATTGACATTTGCTCAAAGTTAGAACTCATCAATCCGATTAAAAAACCAAACAAGGCAAAAGTAAAAGCAACTAAAACTAATAAAAATATCATTAATAAAGGATATTTTACATCTACCTCTACAAAAAATGTTGCCGTTATAAAAATTACAAAACCTACAATTAAAGTTTTTGTTGCTCCAGCACCAACAAAAGCAAGAACAATTTCTAAAGTTGATATGGGAGCTGCCAAGATTTCATAAATAGTCCCATTAAATTTAGGAAAAAATATACCAAAGGATGTGTTACTGATTGATTGAGTTAAAAGAGTAAGCATCAATAAACCTGGAACAATGTATGATCCATAACTAATCCCATCAATATTTTCTACATAGCCTCCAATTACTGATCCAAAAACAATAAAATATAAAGAGGTAGATAAAACTGGCGATAACAAAGATTGCATCAATGTTCGTTTAAATCTATCCATCTCATGTAGATAAATTGCTTTAAAAGCATAATAATTAAATTTCATTATTTTCCTTTACTAAGCTGACAAATATTTTTTCTAATGTACTTTGTTCTGTTTTTAAATCTTTTAATTTAAATCCTGCATCTTTTAAATCTTGAAGTAAATTTGTAATCCCTGTTTGTTTAGCTTGAACATTATAGATGTAATCAATTGACATTTTATCTTTGCCAATTTCAAGATTATATTTTTCTAAACTAACTGGTAATTCTTTAACTTCTTCTTGTAATTCCACAGTAAGTTTCTTATGTCCCATTTTCTTTAATAGTTCTTTTGTTTCATCTACAACTATAATTTCTCCTTGATTAATTACTCCTACCCTATCTGCAATAGCTTCAGCTTCCTCTATGTAATGTGTTGTTAAAATTATCGTAACACCAGTTTTTCTTAAACTCTCAACAACTTTCCACATATCTTGTCTTAACTCAACATCTACACCAGCAGTTGGTTCATCTAAAAATAAAATGGTTGGTTCATGAGATAATGCTTTTGCAATTAAAACTCTTCTTTTCATTCCCCCAGATAATTGTCTAAGCCTTAAATCTTTTTTATCCCATAGACTTAAATCTTTTAAAACTTTCTCAATATGTTTAGGGTCAGGTTTTTTCCCGTACAAACCTCTAGAATATGAAACGTTATTAAATACAGTTTCAAATTGCTCTAAAGTTAACTCTTGAGGAACTAATCCAATTCTAGATCTTGTTTCTCTATAATCATCAATAATATCAAATTCATCTACTGTAACTTTCCCAGAAGATGGTCTTACTATCCCGCAGATAATACTTATAAGCGTAGTTTTTCCTGCACCATTTGGTCCTAGCATTGCAAAAATTTCACCCTTTTTAATATTTAGGTTTATTTTTTTTAATGCCTCAAAACCATTGTCGTACACTTTTGACAGGTTATTTATGCTTATTTGATCGTTTGACATGTAGTTAGGCATATATAGAGACAATTTATAGTATTACAATAAATTAAAATTTACCTTAATTTTGGTTTAATGAAAAAATTTTTAGTATTTATCTGTTTTGTATTAGCATTTAGCACCAAGGCAATTGGAAAAGAAACCACTTATAGTAAAGAGTTATTCGACAAAGCATTATTGGAAGGAAAAGTTGTAGTTGTAAGTTCTTGGATTAAATATTGCACTTCTTGTGCGAGCCAAATGAAAGTTCTTGAAAAAGCTAAAAATGATTTTGATAATATGGAATACTTTGCTTTTGATGTAACAAATAAAGAAATTGCTAAATTTTTTAACGTTCAATATCAAACAACACTTTTAATTTTTAAAGATAATAAAGAAGTTTATAGAAGCATTGGTGAGACCACCAAAGAACTTATTTATGATGCTTTAAAATCCTCTATCTGAATTTAATTTTTAAAATTATTGCAGGCAAGAAAGTTGCAATTAAAAAAGATAAAAATAATAATGATTGAGCTATAAAAGGTGAAAACAAGTCTTTAGACAAAAATACTCCCACTAATAAACTTTTAGAAAAATCTGGAAATGGAAACATTAAAAATCCAGCAAATAAACCAATTATAATTGAAACATAAGCAGTTTTTTCATTCACTTTATTATAGAAACTATAAAAAACAGTCACTACAAACGCACAACAAAATAAATCTGCAAGAAGGAATAAATATAAAATATCAAATCCTTTTGAAGCAACACCAAATGCAATTACTGATAAGATTAAAATGAAATATTTAGATATTTTTAAGTAATCAGTTTTTTCATCTAAATTAAAAGTTGCTTTGCCATCAACTACAAATAAACTAGAAATAGCATTAAACAAAGTATCAACAGTAGAAATTGTTAATGCAAGACCAAGGATAATGATCAATAAGGATAAAATCTCGGTTTGATCTTTTAATAACAAACTAAAAAATCCTAAATCAGGTCTAACAGATGGATCAATTGAAAATGAAACCATTCCAATAAAACCCATTAAAAAAACTATTGGAACAATAATAAAGAAAGAAATTATCAAACTACTTTTTAGTGTTTGATAATCTTTTGCTGCATATACTCTTTGCCAATTTCCTTGATGAAATAAATTAGTTGCTGCAACTGCTATAAAGAAAGTTAACCCAGCAGTATATCCTGGTATATAATTTGAACTTAATAGTTGAGGGTTTTTCTCATTAATTAAAGAAAATGAAAAATTATCTCCTGAAGATGAGCTAATAATTGAAATCAAAATAAATAATAAAACACCAATTACAATCATTTGAATATTGTCAGTAAATATTGATGCTCTTAATCCCCCATAAAGAGTGTAACTTAAGGTAGCTACCAAGACTATTAATGCTGTAATCCACAATTCTGTTCCGGATATATAATTAATTAATACAGCAACTGCCGTTACTTCTGCACAAAGAAAAATGAACATATAAAAGATTGTCATTAATAAAATTAACTTAAATAGACTTTTGCCAAATTTCTTTCTCATAAACTCAACTAAAGAAGATCCTTTTGGAAACTCATTTCTAATTTTTTTTCCAAAATAAATTAAGAAAATCATTGGAAAAGCTGTGCCTAATGCATAACCAATAACAGCACCTGCCCCGCCCCACGTTGCGGCCGCAACTGGTCCAAATAAAATCCAAGCTCCCAAAGCCGATGCTACAAGACTTGTGGTAAGTGAAAATAAACCAACGTTTCTATTTGCAGTTAAATAATTATTAATTCCTGGAAATTTTTTAGAATGAAGAATTCCTAAAAAAGCAAATATTATACTAATTGTGATTACTAATATTAATGATGTTGATTGACTTAAAAAATATGTTTTATCCATTTTATCCCTTTCTGAATTACCGGACAGGTTCTTAGGGTATGATCTCAGTCTGTTAAGACACCCCTTTAAATAATCTTTATATTATATTAATCGATATAGCTAGTGATTTAAAATTTATTTCTTAAATTATTTTTGACTTTTATGATTCATTATTTCAATCATGCATTGAGTTGCATACTCTCTCCACTCAGATGATGTTTTGCTCTTTAAGCTATTCAGATGATTTCTATTACTTTGAATATCATCTTTATGCTTTAATTTGTCCGCTCCATTTAAGTTTTTCTCCATTTCAGACAAATTAGTTTCCATTGCTTTTATCCACTCGTTTCCAAGCTCAATACATTTTTGATCATCTTTTTCATCACAAATTTGTTTAAAAAAATTAAAAATAACATCATCAGTATTTACTGAAGTATTCATTAATTATTGTTTACAGGTACCAATAGATTCAGGACCGCAAGTTTGACCATTGGTCCACGTTGCTCCAGTTAAATTAGCTCCATCAAAATTAGCATTGGTGATGTTAGAAGAGGTAAAGTTAGCTTCCATCAAATTAGAGTTTTGAAAATTAGCTTCTATTAAGGTTGCTCCCATAAAATCAACTCTAGTTAGATTTGCTCCAGTAAAGTTAGTTTTTTCAAAATTTGCACCAATTGAAACAGACTCGTAAAGATTAGCTCTTACAAAAGTAGACTCTGGAAAAGTTCCAAACGATAGATTTGAAGTCATCATGATACTTTTATCAAAGTTCACTTGAATAAAACTTGCAAAAGAAAGGTTTGAATTTGGAAGATAACTTCCTTGCAAATCTTGTGAGTCTGAAAATCTACAATTAGAATAATCAACACCTTCTGTTAAAGGATCATCGCATTCAGCATTTGAATTTGTGAAAAATAACAAACTAAATAAAGCAAATAAGATAATTTTTTTCATATAAAAAGTTAACAAATAAAATATGTCAAAACAATGAATGATTTAAATTTTAATAAAAATTTTATATTCTTACTTTTTTACCAGTTTTTGCACTTTTATTTATTGCTGCAAAAATTTTGAGAGAAATTAAACCATCATTTCCATTTACTTTTGGTTTAGCTTTTTTTGCAACAACATCAGCAAAATGATCGATTTGATTTACTAATGTATTATCGTCTTTTTTATTTTTATCTTCATTAACAAAAATTTTGTTCCACCAACTTCTTTCTTTTTTATAAAACCAATATTTAAGATTGGGAAACTGCAAAGAACCTTTGGTACCTCCAATCATGTAAGCAGATTGGTTGGTAATTGGGTATGCAGGATTTTCTCCAGCAGTTAATTCATAACTCCACGGCGCAACAATTGTATCTGACAAATTCAGTGTGCAAAGTGCTCCTGAATTAAAGATCAAGCTTATTGTAGCTGTATCCTCTACTTGAAATTTTCTAGTTTTATTTGTTGTGAATGCTTGAACATATTTTATTGAACCCAATAAATAACAAATCATATCAATGTCATGCACTAAGTTGATACCTAAAGGCCCACCACCTTTACTAACTCTCCATTTTTCTTTGTAATATGCTTTATGTTTATAAAGCCAACACAAAACGTTTGCAGAAACAATTTTACCTAATTTTCCTTTGTTAATAAAGTCTTTTACCTTAGAGACTATTGAATTGTGTCTACGATGATATCCAATCAGCAATGGAGTTTTATTCTTCTTAGAACTGCTTATGATTTTTTTTGCAGATTGAATATTATCTGAAATAGGTTTTTCTAAAAGAACAGGTATTTTATTTTTTAAAAAACTTACAGTATGTTTTTCATGTAATTGATTTGGAGTAGCAACTATTACAGCATCTAGTTTTTTTTGAATTCAAAAGCTCTGATACATTTGAATACATTGGAATTTTATATTTTTTTGATAATTTTCTAGAGTTCTTACTAATAGCAACTATTGAATGGAGATTTGCTTTCTTTGATTTTTGAATAGCTTTAATGTGTTGTAAACCCATTAAGCCTGTTCCAACTATAGAAATATTAATTTTTTTACTCATAAATTAATTAATTTTAATTTTTGTAAAGCATGTATACCTTTTATTAGGTTTAATTAAAGTACTTGGGAATTTTTTTTTATTAGGTGCATCAGGAAAGTATTGTGTTTCTAAACAAATTCCTTGATAAGGAAATAATTTTTTTTTGTAATTTAGATTTTGTGCTGAATAAAGTTGGGCACCTGGTAAATTTGAAAAAAAATCAACTTGAATATTGGTATTATTATTTTTTAAAGTTCCAACTAAATTTCTAGTATTTTTCTTAATAACAAAAGTTGTGTCAAAACCTTTAAATTTAATATTTAGCTTTTTATTTTTAAAATAATCCAATTTTTTTCCAATGTTTTCAAAATTTGAAAAATTGTAAATAGATTTTTTTACATTTTTAAATCTACCAGTTGGAATTAGATTTTTATTGATTTGAAGATATTTAGCTGAGTTTAATTTTAGCTCATGATTATAAATCATCTTTTTTTTATTTTTTTCTAAATTCCAATAACTATGATTAGTTAAATTAACATGGGTGCTTTTATTGGATTTGTATTCATATTTTATTATCAGAAATTTATTTCTTAATTGATAAGTACAATTTACAACTAGATTTCCTGGAAAGCCTTGATCGTTATCTTTTGAATGTATCTGATATACTATTTTATCTTTTGTTTTATTTAATTTTTTCCACGGGAGAATTGAGAAACCAAATTTACCACCATGAAGTGTGTTTTTTCCTTCATTTGCATCTAAATTAAATTTTTTATTACCTATCTTAAATTTTGCATTTGAAATTCTGCCCGCATATCTTCCACACGTAGATCCAACACTTGGATGTTTATATCGATAGTTTTCTTTTGATCCTAGATTTAAAATTAAATTTATTTTCTTTTTCTTATGATAAACTTCAAAAAGACTGGCTCCGTAATTAAGAGTTTGAACTCTTAGAAATTTATTTTGAATTGTAGAGCATTCAACTTTCACCTAGATCAAGTTATACCACCGTCAACAATAAAGCTTTGTTTTGTGCATCCTGATGATTGATCTGATGCTAAAAACATCACCATTTGAGCAACATCATTAGGTTTTAATTGTCTTTTTAAAGCCTGACTGTCTAAAATAAGCTTTTTATACTTTGGTGTTAACCAATGTTTTATTTGTCTTTCAGTAGCTATAGATCCAGGGACTACTGAATTGGTTCTGATATTATATTTTCCATATTCTTGTGCAAAAGATCTGGTTAAACCTACTACTGCAGATTTTGCAGTTTCATAAACTACTTTATCACCTTCACCTAGCATCCAAGAAACTGAACTTAAATTTACAATTGAGCCAGCTTTCATTTTTTTCATAGATTTAACTACAGCTTTAGCTGCAAAAAAATAATGTTTTAAGTTTATTGCCATTCTATTTTCCCAATATTTTTCATCCACCTGATCTGTTGTGTGTCTATCATCATTGGCGGCGTTATTAATTAAAGCATGTATTGGACCTTTTTTTGCAATAATATTTTTAATTATTTTTTCTAATTTATTGATATCTAACAAATTACATTCAATGAATGTTGGTGTTCTAAATTTATTTTTCTTAATTTTGTTTAAAAGTTTTTTTGTTTCTTTTAAATCAATATCTACAAAATAAACTTCACTTCCTTGCTCACAAAAATGCTCAACGATTGATGCCCCAATTCCTGAACCTCCACCAGTTATAAATATTCTTTTATTTTTTAAATCTGAATATTTTACTTTCATATTATATTCTTTCCTCTGTTTGAGCATCAAATAATGATGTTTGAGTTAAATCAAAAAATAATTTTGTTTCTTTTGCTAATTCAATTTTAATTGTTGAAGGAAATTTAGCTAAGATTTCTTGATTAGCATAATCAAATGTCATTATCTGTTCATGACCGATATACTCACTTAGATCTGCTCTTAAATTGATTTCAAAATCACTTTCATTAGATTTTTTAAAGTAAATATGCTCTGGCCTTATACCAAAGTAAACTTCTTTGTTGTTTAAATTAGATTTATCTTTAAATTCATAATCTTTAATTGGAATTTCAACATTAGAACCGCTTGCTGTAAAAGATAATTCACCTGAAGTTTCTTTTAAAGTTCCCTTAATTAAATTCATGGATGGTGATCCAATAAAGTCAGCTACAAAAGTGTTGCTTGGTTTGTTGTAAATATTTTCAGGTGTATCATTTTGTTGAATAACACCATGGTTCATAATTGCAATTCTTGTTCCTAAACTCATTGCTTCCGTTTGATCGTGAGTTACATACACAACTGTTGTCTTTAATTGTTGGTGAAGTTTTTTGATCTCTCTTCTCATCTCAACTCTTAGTTTTGCATCCAGGTTAGATAAAGGTTCATCAAATAAAAATATTCTTGGCTCCCTAACAAGAGCTCTACCAATTGCAACACGTTGTCTTTGACCACCAGATAATTGTGAAGGTTTTCTCTCTAATAATTGATCAACTTGCAAAAATTTAGATACTTTTTCTAGTTGTTCCTCTATTTTTTCCTTAGATGTTTTTGCTTGTTTAAGACCAAAGATCATGTTTTCTCTAACATTCATTGATGGATATAAAGCGTAAGATTGAAAAACCATCGCAATATTTCGGTCTTTTGGCTCAACTTTACTTACATTGTAATCATCAATAAAAACATTTCCTTCATTAATAGTCTCTAAACCAGCGATGATATTAAGTAATGTTGATTTTCCACAACCAGAAGGTCCTAATAGAACCAAAAAATTACCTTCATCTATCTCTAAGTTAATTTTTCTTAAAACCTCAGTTGATCCAAAGTTTTTTGATAATTCTTCAATTTTTAACGTTTTCATTGTTATCCTTTCACTGCTCCTGAAGTTAATCCTCTAATAAAATATTTACCTGCCAATACATAAACTATAAGTGTTGGAATGCCGGCTATAATAGCTGAAGCCATATCTACATTGTATTCTTTCACACTTGTACTAGATAAAACCATATTATTTAAAGCAACTTGAATTGGTGCGGCCTCACCAAAAGAGAAAGTTGATCCAAATAAAAAATCATTCCATATTTGTGTGAATTGCCAAATTACGGTTACAACAATAATCGGTGCAGATATTGGAAGTAAGATTTTAAAAAATATTTTGAAAAACCCAGCACCGTCTATTCTAGCAGCTTTAACTAATTCTGTTGGTACAGAAACATAATAATTTCTAAAAAATAATGTGGTAAAAGGAATTCCATAAACTGTATGCACTAATACTAACCCAACAACAGAATTTGATATTCCTAACACTCCAAGAGTTCTAGCCATTGGTAACAATATTGCTTGAAAAGGTATAAAACATCCAAATAATAAAAAAAGGAAAACCCACTGATCTCCTTTAAATCTCCATTTCGTTAAAACATAACCTGTCATCGCTCCAATGAATGTTGAAAAAAATACTGCTGGTACAACCATCTTGATTGAATTCCAAAAATAAGGTCTTAAAAAAGTATCACCAGCTCCATATCCTCGACCACCCCACGCTATAGCCCAAGAATCCAAATTTAATCCGCTTGGCCAACTTAAAAGTGTTCCTTGACGGATCTCTTCCATTGTTTTTAAGGAAGTAACAACCATCACGTAAAGTGGAAAAATAAAATAAGAAGCAAAAAGAATTAAAATAAAATATAAAAACCATCTCAAAAACATGTTTGTATATTTAGATTTTTGTTCTAGTTGCTGATAAGAAGAGGATTTCAAACTATCTTGCATTCTCTCTCCTTAACTCTGAATATAAATATGGAATAATTACAGCAGCTACAGCCATAAACATCATCATTGCACTCGCTGCTGATAAACCAACCTGACTTTTATGAAATGCAGTTTGAGTCATATATAAAGCGGGCATAGTTGTTGATATACCTGGGCCACCTTGTGTTAGTGCTACGATAAGATCATAACTTTTTATAGATATATGAACTAAAATTACAAAGCTTGTAAAAAATACAGGTCTCATCATTGGAAGTAAAATCTTCCAGTAAACTGTAAATAAACTTGCACCATCTATTTTTGCTGCCTTAACAATTTCATCTTCGACCGACCTTAATCCAGCTAAAAATAGCGCCATCACAAACCCTGCTGATTGCCAAACACCTGCAATAACTATGGTATAAATAGCCATCTCCCTATCTACCAACCAATCAAAGGTAAAGTTCTCAAAACCCCAGTCTCTAAACATTTTTTGGATGCCTAAAGTTGGATTTAATATCCATTTCCAAGCAGTTCCTGTCACGATAAAAGATAGTGCCATTGGATATAAATAAATCGTTCTTAACAAACCCTCTGCTCTGATTTTTTGATCTAAAAAAATTGCAAGAATTATTCCTATAACTACACAAAAGATTAAAAATAGTGCTGTAAAAATTAGCAAGTTATCCACTGCAATAAGCCATTTTCTTGATGCCCAAAGTTTTTCATACTGTCCAAATCCCCAAAGTTCATATTTTGGTAGAATTTTAGAATTGGTAAAAGATATATATAAAGTCCAAAGTACAAATCCATAAACAAACCAGCCAATCAAACCAACAGCTGGAGCCATTACAATTTTAGGTAAATTTTTTTCTAACCACTTGAACATTATAAATATTTTTTATTTTTAGATTTAAAAAAAAAGGCCACTTTATCAAAAGTGGCCTTTTAATTTTTATGTACTACATATTAGCTAAAACTGAGTCAGCTAAAGCGTTAGCAGCATCTACAGATGACATATCAGAGTTAAAGTGCTCTGTAATAATATCTTGTAGGGCAGCTTTCATAGTATTACCTTGAGCCATACCGTGAGCAAAACTCGGAACTAATCCACCGCTTGCACCTGCAGTTTTAATATCTGCATTAGATGTTTTTGCACACTTGTCAAATTCATCCATTGATACGTCTAAACGTGCCGGGATAGAACCTTTGTATAGGTTGAAAACTTTTTGAAAGTTTTTACCCATCATAAGCTTAGCCAATAACTTTTGGCCAGCTTGTTTATCTGGATCGCTAGATTTGTAAAAGATAAAACTATCTACGTTATATAAGTATCCATTATTTGAAGGAGTGGCAGCACAGTAGTAATCTACACCTGGAACTTTTCCAGCAGCTGTAAATTCACCTTTTGCCCAGTCACCCATAATTTGGAAACCAGCTTTTCCTTCAATAACCATACCAGTAGCAACGTTCCAGTCTCTTCCTGGACTACCTTCGTCAGTAAACCCTTGTAGTTTTCTCATTTGATCAAAAACTTTAACTGTTGTTTCACTTCTTAAACAGCTTTCTTTAAGATCTACATAACAATTTTTGTAATAGTTATTTCCTCCAATACCCATAGCAACTGCTTCAAATACTGTAGCATCTTGCCAAGCTTGACCACCATGTGCAAATGGAATTATGCCAGCAGCTTGTAATTTTTCAGCAGCAGCATTTAACTCATCCCAAGTAGTTGGAACTGAAATACCGTTTGCATCAAATACAGCTTTGTTTGCCCACATCCAGTCAATTCTGTGAATGTTTACTGGAGCAGCACAATAAGGTCCGCTATTATTTTCACACTTGTGAATTGCTGCAATCATTGGGTCTAATAAATTGTCCCAACCTTCTGCTTTAGCAACTTCATCAATGTTATATGGAGCTACAACACCTTCTTGGTCATACTCTTGAATTGTAGGTCCTTTGATTTGTGATGCTGATGGAGGATCTCCAGCAACGATTCTTGCTTTTAATGCAACGTTAGCAGCGTCTCCACCACCACCTGTTACAGGCATGTCCATCCATTCACCACCGTTTGCAGCGAAATCATCTTTTAAAACTTTAAGTGCAGCAGCTTCACCACCAGACGTCCACCAGTGCAATACCTCAATCTTAGGTCCTGCAATTGACGAAGTAGATGTGAACGCTAAAGTAATTAAAGCGATCATTAGTTTTTTCATATCTTCTCTTCCTCTTTTTTTATTTAGTTAACTATTTTTTTAAAACGAAACTATAAGTAGAATAATTCTTAATTGATAACTAAAAAAATGTTATTCAACTAGAAGTTGATATTGATTTTTTTTCTTATTTAGTAATGTTTTTTTTAATTATAAAAAAAATTTTTTTTTTTGATTCTACTTTTAGTTGAAGTTCTAATATGTCGCGCTTCTCCCTAATCTAGCAGCGCCTCTAACTCCACTAGCATCTCCATATCTAGGTTTTAAAAAAACACCTTCATATTCTCTTCCAATGACAAATTTTCTAACCAATGAATCTATTTCATGTAAAAAATCAATTTCGTTTGAAACACCTCCTCCAAATATAAAAGCATCAGGATCTAAAATATTTATGATGCTTGAAAGAGACATTGCTAAATTTACTTTAAAGTCATCTATAAATCTTTCAGCATCTAAATCATGTTTTCTATTTAATTCAAAAATTTCATTTGTTTTTAAATTTTTTCCATAAAGTTTCTTAAATCTTTTTGCTAAACTCAAACCAGATAAAAAACTTTCAATCTCTGCTTCTCTAGCATTACTTGAGTCAAAATTTTCTTTCTTAGCTGCAAAATATGGAATTTGATTGTGTCCCCATTCCCCTGCTACTCCATTTGAGCCAGTAATAATTTTTTTATCTATTACTAAACCACCTCCAACTCCTGAACCTAATATAATTCCATAAACGATTTTATAATGTGTGCCAGCTCCATCTATTGCTTCAGATAAGGCAAAACAATTTGCATCATTTTCACAAAACACTTCTTTTCCAAGAGCTTTACGTAAGTCACTTTGAAATGGTTTTTTTTCTAACCATGTTATATTTGGAGCATTTTTTACTAATCCAGTTTGAGGAGAATGAACTCCTGGGTGACAAACACCAATCGGAAGTTCTTGTTTAAACTCTTGCTCTAATTTTTTATGGATATCTCTTATAGCCGTTATAATTTGAGTATACTCCTTTGGAACCAAAATTCTTGATCTATGTTTTTCGTTTCCATTCTCTTCAAGTACAACACTCTCAATTTTAGTTGCACCTACATCAATACCTACTTGCATAACTAATATGTGGCTCTTCCACCGCTTAAATCAAAAACTGCAGCTGTTGAAAATGAATTTTCTTCACTAGCTAACCAAGTTACCAATGATGCTAATTCTTCAACTTTTGCAAATTTGTTTCTTGGAATTTTTGATAACATGTAATTTATATGTTCTTCAGTCATTTGATCAAAAATTCTTGTTTTGGCTGCTGCTGGTGTTACACAGTTTACAGCTATATTATTTTGTGCCAATTCTTTACCTAAAGATTTTGTTAAACCTATAACGCCTGCCTTAGATGTGCTATATGCACTTGCGTTTGGGTTCCCCTCTTTTCCTGCAATAGATGCAATGTTTACTATTCTTCCATAGTCATTTTTTAACATGAAAGGAACAACCGCTTTACAACAATAAAAAACTGAATTTAAATTTAAATTCATCACTTTTTTCCATTCATCTAATGGATATTCAGCGACAGTAGTATTCATACCTGCGATACCTGCGTTATTTACAAAAATATCTATTTTTCCATGATTTTTCTCTACTTCTTCTAAATTTTTATTTACTATTTCAAAATTAGTTACGTCTACTATTTGATGACTTAAGTTTTCTGATTTTACTTTGTGAATTGCCTCTTTAGCTGCACTTTCGTCAATATCCCAAATTACAACTTTTGCTCCTGCTTCAATAAATCTTTCAGTTATTGCTAAACCAAATCCTTGGGCACCACCAGTAACTACTGCCACTCGATTATTTAAATCATACTTAATCATTATTTTTTTTAAATTTTCTTGATCTTATTAAAGGAAAAGCCAAAGCAATTAAAGACAAAATAAAGAATGTTAAGGCAATGGGTCTTGTGAAAAACATTAGCCAATTACCATCAAATATAACTAGAGATTGTCTTAGAGTTCCTTCAACTAGTTCACCTAAAATTAATCCAATAATAACTGGAACAACAGAAAAACCATATCTTCTCATAAAGAAACCTAGCACTCCAAAAAATAACATTATCCAAACATCAATTATAGATTGATTTAAAGAATAAGTTCCACATACTGAAACTGCAAATATCATTGGCCATAAGATTTTGTTAGGAACTAAAGTTATTCTTGCAAATATTTTTGCTCCAAAAAAACCAAAAATAAAAAAGAGAATATTGGCAATCAACATAGCACCAAATATCCCATATAAGAAATCAGGTTGTTCTCTAAACAAATCTGGTCCGGGTCTAACACCATGAATAATCAATCCTGTAAGAATAACTGCAGTTGTTGCGCTGCCTGGAATACCAAGAGCTAAGGTTGGAACCATCGCACCTCCTGTTGCTGCATTATTTGCAGCTTCAGCACCAGCAATGCCTTCAATAGATCCTTTACCAAATTCTTCTGGATTTTTTGAAAATCTCTTAGCTTCAGAATAGCCGATTAAAGATGCAACTGTTCCACCTTCTGCAGGCAGTACTCCAATAAATGATCCGATCCCACTCGATCGTAATATTGTTTTCCATGTTTTTTTATAATCATCTTTGCTTGGTAACTTAATTGCTTTTAAAGCAATTCTGTTAAATACTTGATTTATTAAAGTCGATTGAGTTAACATTTCACTCATTGCGAAGAGCCCAACTACTACTGGTATAAAACCTATTCCTTCAGTCAATTCATTAATACCAAAAGTAAACCGGTCGATTGAAGTCATAAAATCTTTTCCAACTGTAGAAATCAATATTCCAAAAGCACCAGCAATTAAATTTTTTATTGGACTACCCTCACCTATAGAAGCAAGCATTGTCAAACCAAATATTGCTAATGCAAAGTATTCTGGTTGACCAAATTCATAAGCAAGTTGCGCTAATATAGGAGCAAAGAAAACTAATATAACAACACTGAAAATACCTCCAACAGTACTTGATACTGTTGCCATCCCTAAAGCCCTACCTGCTTCACCTTTTTGTGCTAAAGGATAGCCATCTAAACAAGTTGCAGCAGCAGCTGGAGTTCCTGGTGTGTTAATCAATACAGCTGTTATTGCGCCACCATAAGTTCCTGCACAATAAATAGAAGTTAATAAAACAATTGCAGATAATGGATCAAGTGTCATTGTAAAAGGCAATATTAATGCACCGCCTGTTGTTGGTCCTAAACCAGGTAACACTCCTAATATCAATCCAAATAAAGTTCCAAAAAATAAAATTAACAATAGTTTAGAACTAAAAAGTGGTGCCAACATTAAAAGAAAATTATCCATCTAGCTATAGTAAATGTTGGTAATTATTCCTGGAGGAAATCTTAAACCTAAAATTGTTTCAAAAAAAACAAAAACAATGATTGGAAAAATAATTCCAACCAATAATAAATAAAATAATCTTTTTTCACCCCAATAATAAGCTACAAAAATTGATAGAGCTGATATGGCTAAAAAGAAATCTAAAGTTTTGGAAACTATCACAAACAAAATAAAACTAAATAATGTTAAGAAAAATGATCTAGGTAATTTTTTTTCAATTTTCCAAGGATTTTTAGTTGCTAAATAATAGACAATTAATGTCATAGCAATTATCAAAATTAATAATGCTTTTGGAAATGTTGCTGGCTGAATTCCTCTATTTAAAATTGGAGGAACTATATCAAAAGTAAAAGTTGTGAGTAATAGGATTAACGATATAAAAATAATTACAAACGAAACCTTAAATTCATCTTTAAAAAAAAAGGGCAAACTTTTGTTTGCCCTTTTTGATTTTTGTACATTTTTCATATCAAATGTACTTTTAATTAGATTAGTTAATGTAACCTAAAGCTTTAAGCTGAGCAGTCATTTCAGTAAGCATTTCTTCCATTTGCTTACCCCACTCGTCAGCACCAACTACACTTGTCTCATCAAGACCAATTTCTGTTAAGAAATTTTTGTAGTAGTTGTGGCTCATAGCTTTCATCATTCCAGCTTCTAATTGTTTTACTCTGTCTGCTGGAGCACCTTTTTTAGTTACAAATCCTCTAACAGTAGATAAAGAAACAGGTATTCCTAATTCTTTAGCTGTTGGAGAATCTCCAATTTTAGCCATTCTTTCATTTGCTAATACAACTGATACACAAAGTTTGCCTTCATTAATTTCAGTTAATGCTTCACCTAAGTTTAAAACACCCACATCAATATCTCCTTTGATAAGGTTAGTTTTAATTGGTGCAACACCTTTGTAAGCAACGATAGTTGGGTCTTTTAATCCACCTTTTTTTGTAAATGCGATTGCACTAACATCATCAATACCACCAGTATGAGTAGTTCCATATTTTAGTGATTTTGATTTTTGTGTGCTAATAAACTTTTTAGCATCTTTGATGTCTGCTTTACAATTTACAACAAATAATTGAGGATCATCAGTTCCTCTAGCAAGTGGTTGCATATCACTTAACTTAACTTTAGTTTTACCTAAAGCCATAGATACAGCATGACCTGTAGTCCAAGTTAAAGTGTGATTCCCGTCAGCTGGTAAAGACATCATGTAATCCATAGATGTTGCTCCACCACCACCTTTTTTGTTTACTAATTGCATATCCTGCTTAAGAACTCTTCTTGCTCTTAACAACATCATTCTAGTAGTAACGTCAGTTCCACCACCAAAACCAGCGTGAGTAATTGCTTGTATTGGATGACCATCAGCTTTAGCTGATGTGATCATTAATGGAAGAGCTACAACAAAAAATTCAGTTACTAGAAAAGCAGCTGCTAAAAATAGTTTAAAGCTTTTTTTCATTATTTCCCTCTTTAGTTAATTTATATTTAATAATTTAAACATAATCTGCTACAAGACGTAAAGAAAAAAATGATTGAAAATAAATCTAACATTGCTCTTCTACTTGGTGATCCAGCAGGGATTGGACCAGAGTTAATTTCAAAGCTTTTAAATGATGAGATAACAAAAAAAGCAAACATTGTCATAATTGGTGAAAAGCAAGTATTTGAAAGTGGAAATAGTATTACAGGAATTTCACATAATATAGATGTTGTAGAAAATTTTGATGAAGTGAATTTTGATAAAGCAAATAGATTTTTGTTAGATATTTCGAAAGGAAAAAATCATAAATATAAATTAGCTGAACCATCAAAAGAATCTGGTGAAAGTGTATTGGAAGCTTTAGATTTAGCATTGACACTCGCAAAAGAAAAAAAAATTGATGCAATAAATTTTGCTCCCATGAATAAAACAAGTTTAAAACTTGGAGGAAATAAACATTCAGATGAATTACAACTTATGGCTGAGAAACTTGAGGTAAATAGTTTTTGTTGTGAATTTAATGTCATAGATAATTTTTGGACAGCAAGAGTAACATCTCATATTCCAATAAAAGAAGTTGCTCAACATATTACAAAAGAAAATATCATGAAGCCAATAAAACTAATAAATGATGTTATGGTATTAAATGGTGTAAAAAATCCTCGAATAGCTATTCAGGCACTTAATCCTCACGCAGAGTTTGGTACAGAAGAAAAAGACGAAATCATTCCTGCAATTGAGGAAGCAAAAAAACTTGGTTACAACGTTGATGGGCCATTGCCATGCGATACCTCATTTGTTGTAGCCTACAAAAATAAAAACCATGATTGTATGGTTGGCATGTATCATGACGCGTTACAATCTGGTCTTAAAGCATTTGGTTTCGATAGAGGAGTAACAGTTCAGGGTGGATTAACTGTACCAGTAACTACTACTGCACATGGATCAGCATTTGCGATTGCAGGAAAAAATGAAGCTAACTTAGATCCAATTTTAAATTCTTTTAAAATTGCTTTATCGATGTCGCAAAATAAAAAAAACTAAATTAATCCTGCGTCCACTGTAAAGTTTTGTTTAGTACATCCTGATGAAACATCAGATGCTAAGAATAAAACCATTTTTGAAACATCGTCAGGTAATAATTGTTTTTGTAAAGCCTGATTTCTTAATATTTCCTTTTTAAATTTTGGGTTAAGCCATAATTTGGATTGTCTAGCTGTCGCGATTGAACCAGGTGCAATTGAGTTAATTCTTATATTATGTTTTCCTAAATCTCTTGCTAAAGATCTTGTTAATCCATGAATTCCTGCTTTTGCAGTACTATATACTGGGAACATTACTGCTCCCCTGACCCAACTGACAGAACCTAAATTTATTATTGATCCACCTTTATTTTTCACCATGCTTTTTTTAACCGTCTGTATAGCAAACAAATAATGCTTTAAATTAATGGCCATTCTGTCATCCCAATATTTTTCTGTTATTTTCTCTAAACTATGTCTTTGGTCGTTAGAGGCATTGTTAACTAAAATGTCAATAGGACCCTGTTTTTTAATAATGTTTAAAATTGATGATTTATATTTTTTAATATTTTTAATATTGCATTCTACAAATGTAGGAGTTTTAAATTTTTTCTTTTTAATTTTATTTATAGTTTTTTTTGCTTCATTTTTATTAATATCAAAAAAATATACTTCAACTCCTTGCTCGCAAAGATGTTCAACAATTGATGATCCTATACCCGAAGCTCCACCTGAAACTAAAGCTCTTTTATTTTTAAGATCAAAATATTCAGTTTTCATTTTTGGAAATAGTTTTAATAATTATTTAAATCTTCCATTGATGGCATTGAGGCTGCTGCGCCTTGTTTTGTAGTTGAAATTGCTCCTACCTTATTCGCAAAAGTGAGTACTTCTTTAATATCTAAATCTTTTGATAACCCAACAGCTAAAGCACCGTTGAAAGCATCTCCTGCACCAGTAGTATCAACGACTGGTTCTTTAAGTTTAAATGCATTCATGAAAAAATTTTCTTTATCATTTGCAAAATAGCATCCTTTTTCGCCTAAAGTTATAACTATGTTTTTAATACCTTTTTTTAAAAATTCCTCAGAGGCAATTTTTATATCTTTTTCAGTTTCAATTTTTTTATTTAAATAAAATTCAGCCTCAGTTTCATTAGGTGTAAAAAAATCAATTAATTTAAAATCATCATCATTAATTTGGCACGCAGGTGCTGGATTTAATATTGTGGTCAATTTATTTTCTTTAGCTTTCTTCAATGCATATTTCGTAACATCATATGGTGTTTCCAGTTGTGTTAAAAATATATCTGTATTTGCAATAAAATTTAAATTTTTTTCAATATCATCATTGGTTAGTGTTCCAGCAGCACCTGGTATAATATTTATTGCGTTGTCTCCTGTTTTTTCATTGACCATTATTCCTGCAACTCCAGTTGAGTGATTTTTATCTTGAACAATAGAAGCAATATCCATGCCCAATGATTTGTATAAATTTAAAGCCATCTCACCATTTTTGTCATTACCTATTTTTGTTATAAAATTTACTTTCCCGTTTAATTTAGCTGCAGCAATTGCTTGATTTGATCCTTTTCCACCTGGTCCAACAATGTGCTGTGAACCTAGAATTGTTTGACCTTTTTCAGGGATCGCATTAGCTATAAAGCAAAGGTCTGCTACAAATACACCAAATACTGATATGGTTTTCATTTTTTAAATCCAAACGTTTCCGTCAGGTAAAATGACTCCTTTGGTAAGTATAAAACAACCAAACGGTCTTGCATCTGTTGTGGTAACTATACAATAAGCTTTCTTGGCCTCTTCATAAAATTCTTGTCTTGAAATTGATCCTACGTTCCAATTTTCGCCAGAGACTTTTTTTACAATATCAATAAATTCTTTATGAGTTTCAGTTAACTCTTCGGGTTTGTCATCTACTTCCATCCTTAAAGCTGGAGACCCTCCCTTTGAATTAATAAAACTATCAAGTGGAAAAACTGAAAGTATGGCAGAGGCTGCTTCTTTAATGCCTACTCCATCTAATCTAATTACTTTTTCATTTGTTGTATTTGCAGGAAAATTCGCATCAGCTAATATTAATTTTTCTCCATGACCCATAGATCTTAAATGAAAAAGCAAATCAGGGCTTAAAACTGGATCAATTTTAATAAGCATAAATTATTATATTACATAAAAAAAAAGGGTGGAATTAAATTCCACCCTTTTTTTTAAAGTTTATATCTATCGATTATTTAAAATCGTTAGCGTTTTCTTTTGTTACTAATTGTGTTCCTGTATCAATGTTTGGATCAATACTTCCACCATTAGCTAATTCTAGAGCATATTTAACTCCATATGCACCCATGTTGTAAGAAAACTGTGCAATTGTTGCTGTCATTTCTCCTTTTAAGATACTCGTAGCTGCATCTGGAGTAGCATCAAAACCTACAACAATAACATTATTCATATCTGCATCTTTAAGAGCTTGCATAGCGCCTAAGCCCATATTATCGTTTGATGCAAATATTGCTTTGATGTTTGGATTTTTTAAGATGATTGACTCAGTTACAGATCTTCCTTTTGCAGTATCCCACTCAGCAGTTTGAGTTGCTACAATATTTAGACCACAATTTTTGAAACCTTTAATTGCACCATCTCTTCTAAGCAAAGCTGTAGATTGAGATTCAATACCAGTTAAAATTGCTACATCTGAACCTTTTGGAGTTTTATCACAAATAAATTTAGCAGCTAACTCTGCACCATTCATGTTGTTCGTTCCAATAAAAGTTACTCCTTCATTAATTCCTTTTGTATCCACGAATACAACTGGAACACCACTTTTAATCGCATCATCTACGATTGGAGCAAAGGCATTTGGATCTCCTGGTGCTAAAGCTATTGCATCAACACCTTTTGCTAATTGGTCCTCAACTTGGTTAATCTGAGCTTGTACATCACCCTCTTGCGGTGGTGCAACCAAAACTAAATCAACACCTAATTTTGCTGCTTCTTCTTTAGCTCCTTTTTCTACAGATGCCCAAAAAGGATTACCTGATCCAGGTCCCTTAATGCTGAATAATATTTTTTTTCCAGCAAATGCCCCTGTTGAAAAACTTGCTAATAGAAAAACAGAAGTAATAATTACACTAATTATTTTTGTTAAGTTTTTCATATATTTCCCCTTAGTTGTTTTTTAAAGTTAAATTTAATCGAAATTTTAAAAAGAATTCAACTGTTAATAAGAACAATTCTAAATTAGATTAAAACAACTTAAACGTGTAAATTATTTTCTTGTTCCAATATCTCTTCTTAAAACGTCAATATAAACAGCTAACACTATAATTGAGCCGATTAACACTTGTTGCCAAAATGAACTTACATCCATTAAATTTAATCCATTACGAAGAATACCCATAATCATAACGCCAGCAAAAACTCCAAGTACAGTTCCTCTTCCTCCAAAAAAACTTGCTCCACCTATAATACAAGCAGCAATCGCATCAAGTTCTGACTGAAGTCCTGCATTTGGATATCCTGAGTCAGTTCTTCCAGCTAAAATCAAAGCACCAATACCAGATAAAAAACCACACAAAGAATAAACAATAATCAAAATTTTATTTACATTTATTCCTGAAGCTCTTGCTGCATTTGGATTGCCTCCAATTGCGTAGATCCACTTACCGGTTTTACTCTTGTTTAAAAAAATCCAAAAAATTATATAAACAATTGCAATTAATACTAAACTTACAGGTAAATATTGAGATTTTTCCAATCCTAACCATTGAAGATCAATTCTTCCATGTCCAAGATATCTAACTTCATCTGTAAAACCACTAATAGGAGTACCGCCTGAAATTAAATTTCCTGCGCCTCTAAATATATAAAGTGTACCCAAAGTCATTATAAAAGGATGAGGCATCCGCAATAAAGTAATACCTAAACCATTAAATAACCCACATAAAAAACCTGCAATCAATGGTGTAAGCACTACAATGAACCAGGGGGCTCCTGCTTTTGCAACGACAGCTAAAATCATAAGAGATAACATCATTATAGAACCAACAGAAAGATCAATTCCTGCTGTTACAATTACCATAAATACTCCTAGAGCTAGCATTGATTGCCAGGATATTTGTTTAAATACATTGGTTACATTTCTCCATGAAAGAAACACATCTGGTTGCAAAATATGCATTACCAGAATCATTAGAACTAACAAAAGAAGTATTCCATACTTTTCAAAGTATGGAATTAATTTTAAATGCAAACTTTCTATTTTTTTATCTTTATCTTCCATATTATTTTTTACCCATGATCCATCCAATTACTTCATCTCTTGAAGTATTTGAAAGGGTAGATTCTGCAAAATTAGTTCCTTGGAATAAAGCCATTACACGATCACAAACTGTAAAAATATCGTCCATTCTATGACTTATTACAATCACTCCAACACCTGTTTTTTTTAAACTATTAATAAGATCTAAAACTTTACCAACTTCTTTGATTGCTAATGCTGCAGTCGGTTCATCCATAATTACTACTTTAGCATTAAAGGCTGTTGATCTTGCGATTGCTACGGCTTGTCTTTGACCACCTGAAAGTTCCTCTACTTTTTGATCGGCGCTTTTAACATTTATTTTTAACTTATCTAAATGAGCATTAGTTAACTCTTTAATTTTATTAAAATCTAAAAGTTTTAAAAAACCTAAATTTTTAGTTGGCTCTCTTCCTAAAAAAATATTTTCACCAATAGGTAAATTACCTGCTAAAGCAAGATCTTGATAAACCATTTCTAAACCTAAATTTTGAGAGTCTCTTGGACTTTCTAATATTTCTTCTTTGCCTTGAAAAAATAGGGAACCTGCGCTTGGTTTATAAAGTCCCGACAAAACTTTCATTAAAGTTGATTTTCCTGCTCCGTTATCTCCAACTACACCCAAACATTCTCCAGCATGAACTTTTAGATTAACATTTTCTAATGCAGTAATAGTTCCAAAATATTTTGTTATTCCTTTAGCTTCTAAGAGTGGATTGTTAGTTGATGACATAATTTATAAAATTATTAAAATATCAATTAATTGCAACTGGTTTTGAGGCCAATAACCCTACTGTTTTCAATTCAGCTTTTTTACAAAATTTTGGTTTTAAATTTTTTGAAATTAGACGCATGTCCTTTAAAACTATATCCCCCATGCTATAAAAGGCCTCTGTCAAAGCTCCTGCTCTGTGCGCAGAAAACAAAATGTTTTTAACTTTCCTAATTGGGTCATTTTTTCTCACTGGCTCTTCAGGAAATACATCCGTAGCTACATATATATCTCCTTTTTTAACTCTCTTGATTAAATCTTTAAAATTTACAACTGCCGCCCGACTCATCAATATAAATAATGAGTTAGGTTTCATCTTGTTAATTAAATTTCTATTAACTAAATTTTTATTCTTAGTTGTTACAGCTGCTAAAATATAAATAATTTCACATGTTTTAAACATTTGATTTAAACTAACAGGTTTAAATCCGAAGCTTTTAATTTTATTATTTGATAACCAGGGGTCATAAATATTTATATCTTTAGTAAATGGAAGTAACATTGGATATAAAGATTTAGCCAAATCACCAAAACCCAGTAATCCAATTTTTTTTCCTGATAATAACGACGCTTTTAAATTACTTTCTAATCCATATTTTTCCAATCCTTTTACAAAATCAAAATGAGCATTATGAATATTCCTTAATAGAGAAAGTGTCATTCCTAATGCAATTTCAGCAACAGGCTTTGAAAATACTGGAGAAGTTGCGATAACATGAATTCCTTTTTTAGCACAATAAGCATAATCAACGTTATTCATAAAATTACTTTCAACATTTATTATTGCTTTTAATTTTTTTGCTTTTGACAAAATTTTTTTATCTAAATCTGGTTGACCCATAATAAAAGTAACATTATCAATATATTTTTCATAAAATTGTCTTTTGTTTTTGTTGGGTGCTATTAAAACCTTATATTTTGATTTTAATTCTTTTAATTTTTTTTTAGTAAAAATAAGATCTAATGTTCTTGGGAAAGGATCAGATATAACAATAGGTTTTTTCATTAATTGTATAACAAACTTATTAATTCATAATTTTTTTAATTTCTTCTAACGTAAATGGTTTTGGTTTCTTGCATGTTGTTTTTATTTCTTGTGGGATACCAGTTTGTGAAGCTCTCATAGTAGAATCTATTATATCTAGAACATGAAGAGATAGCTCTCCATTACATCTGTGCTCTAAATTATTTTCAATTGCATAAGCCATTTCTGATAAACCAGCTCCTCTATAATTTGCATTGGTAGGTGACTCATTTGCTCTAGAACTTTGACTCTTTATATTAATCTTACCTAATGGCATCGTGTCTGTTTTGTGCTCTCCCCAATTTCCTCCAGCTGTCACTGAAACAAAAGCAGATCCACCAAACATGTTTGGATCAGGAACAATTATTGACCCTTTGTTTCCATAAAGCTCAATATGATTTCTTTGATGAGCTACAACATCAAAAGATAAAGTTATTTGAATTATGCAATCATTTTCAAATTGTATAGTTGCTAAGTAAGTTGTTGGTGTTTCAACTTTAAATTTTTGACCTTTTTTTGGACCAATTCCAATTTCTCTTTCTTCAAAAACTTTTGTACACCTTCCTTGAACCTGTTTTGCCGGACCAATTAAATTTACTAGTGCTGTCAAATAGTATGGCCCCATATCAATAACTGGTCCACCTTCATTTTCCGCAAACCAAGACTCTGGATTTGGATGATAAGATTGTACACCTGGAAAAGCAAATATAGCATTACCTAATTTAATATCCCCAATGACACCATTATCAATTAGCTCTCTAGTTTTTTGAATACCACCACCTAAAAAGGTATCTGGCGCATTTCCTATGTAAAGATTTTTTTTATTAGCAAGTTCAACTAATTTTTTTCCATCTTCAAAATTAACTGCTAATGGTTTTTCAGCATAAGAATGTTTTCCATTTTCAAGAGCCAATTTAGAAACTTGATAATGTGCACCTGGTATTGTTAAATTTAAGATTATTTCAATTTCTTTATCTTTTAAAAGCTCATCAACCGTTACAGCCTCAATGTTGTAGTGAATTGCACATTTTTTAGCAGCATCCATGTTTATATCTGCACATTTGACTATTCTGATATTATTAAAGTACTCCTGGGCTCTAAAATAGGTTTCAGAAATATGACCACAGCCAATTAGACCGACTTTAAAAATTTTACTCATAAAGGTTTATACACCTTGTCTTTGTTTGCCTTTTCCTTCTTTATAAAGTTTTAAAGCCTCTTCATTTTCTTTAGTTTTAGGAATTTCAAGTGTTGGGCTGTCCCAAAAAGCAGAACCCTCAACCCACTTATAAGCATGAGTTTTTATTGAAATAACGTATGTTACATCAGATGCTTTTGCTCTCTTAAATGCAGCTTCAAGATCTGAAATTGAATTAACATGTTCAGATTTAGCTCCCATACTTTCTGCATGTTTTGCAAAATCAACATCAACTAATCCTGGAGTATTAGAGCTCTTTAATAAGTTATTATATTCTTTACCACCTTTAAATAGTTGAAGTCGATTGATAACTGCAAACCCTCCATTATCACAAACTATAATTATCAATTTGTTATTTGTAATAACTGATGAATAAATATCTGTATTATTTAGAAGATAAGAACCATCTCCTACAAAAGAAATTACTTCTTTATCAGGATTAGCCATTTTTATTCCAAGTGCTCCTGAAATTTCATAACTCATACAACTAAAACCCCACTCTGTTTCATGAGTATTTAATTCTCTAGGTCTCCAAACTTGAACAACTTCACCAACCAAACCTCCTGCTGCAGTAACAGCTATATCTGTTGGGTCAGAGTTTCTATAAATTGCACCAATTACCTGAACATAACTTGGAACTTCTTGATTTGTTGGCGCACTCTCTTTATCTATATGTTCATTCCAAGATTTGAGTTCAGTTTGAGATTTTTTATTCCATTCTTCTCCAGCTTTCCAACTACCTAATGCTTGTGAAAGCTCTGTTAATGAAACTTTAGCATCTCCAATGACAGCTTGTGCTAAATGTTTGTTAGCATCAAATCTTGATACATTTATTGAAACTAATTTAAAATCTTTGTTTTCAAAATTTGCCCATGATCCAGTTGTAAAATCTGCAAGCTTAGTTCCAACTGCAATTGCTAAATCTGTTTCTTTTGCTAATGTATTTGTATTTTTTCCACCTAAACCCCCAATCTGGCCTGCAAAATGAGAATGATCTCTTTTCATTGTAGAATATCCCATTACAGTTTGAGTCACTGGTATATTATGTTTAATCGCAAATTGACTTAACTCATCCATTGCATCTGAGTAAAAAACTCCACCACCAGAAATTATAATTGGATTTTTTGATGACTTAATTTTTTCTGCTGCCTCTTTGATTTGAAATTCATCTGGTCTTGGTCTTCTGATCGCGTGGACTCTTTCCTTAAAAAATTCTTCAGGATAATCAAAAGTTTGACCTTGTATATCTTGACTTAAAGCGATACATGCAGGACCACAATCTGCAGGATCTAACATTGTTTGAACTGCTGCCGGGAATGATTGAATAATCTGCTCTGGTCTTGTTATTCGATCAAAATATCTTGTAACTGGTTTAAATGCATCATTAGCTGTAATTCCAGGGTTATTAAAATGCTCAACTTGTTGCAATACTGGGTCCGGAATTCTATTTGCATAAGTGTCTCCAGGTAAAAATAAAATTGGTAATCTGTTACTCATAGCAACTGCAGCAGCTGTAACCATATTTGTTGCCCCAGGTCCAACAGAGGATGTTGCTACAAAAATTTGTTGTCTTCTTTTTGCTCTAGCATAACCAATTCCTGTAAGAGCCATATTTTGTTCATGGTGCCCTCTATATGTTGGAAGTTCTTTTTGATTTTCCTCTAGTGCTTGACCTAGACACGCTACATTTCCATGTCCAAAAATTCCAAAGACACCTGGAAATAAAGGTTCTTTTTTGCCGTTAATTAATATTTTTTGGGCAATTAAATATTTAACTATCGCATGAGCACATGTGAGGGTAATTTTTTTCATAAATATGTTTATCTTTTAATATGTATAGTGTTTATATATAATTCTATTTATAAATTAAAAAACCTTATTAAGTAAACTTAAAAATAAATTCTATGTACGAAAAATTTGGACAATTCATTGATGGTAAATGGCAACAAGCTGAAAAAAAAGAAACTTACGACGTAATCAACCCTGCAACAGAAGAAGTAATTGGAAAAGCATCAAAAGCTTCATCTATTGAAGTGCAAAAAGCATTAAAGTCTGCAGAAAAAGGTTTGGAAGTTTGGAAAAACACTGCACCATGGCAAAGAGCTTACGTCCTTAGAAAAATTGCAGACATGATGAGAGAAAAAAAAGATGTTATAGCAAAATGGTTAACTCTTGAAGTTGGAAAGCCTCTTGCAGAAGCAGTTGGTGAAGTTGGTGGTGGAGCTGATATTTTTGAGTGGAATGCTGAAGAAACAAAAAGAATTTATGGTCAAACACAACAAAGTAGATTTCCAGATACTAGAGTCCATGTTTATTATCAACCCGTGGGAGTTGTTGCAGCTTTAGTTCCTTGGAATTTCCCAATAGTTTTAGCATCTAGAAAAATTTCTACTGCCCTAGCTGCAGGATGTTCTGTAATTTGTAAGCCGGACGTAATTACCCCTGGTGCTGTAATGGAATTAGTAAACATTTGCAAAGAAGCTGGAGTACCTGATGGTGTTGTTAGTCTTTTGTCAGGTGATCCTGCTGAAATATCAAATGAATTAATGGAATCGGATATAATTAAAAAAGTTTCAGTTACTGGATCGACTAGAGTTGGTAAAATTATTTTAAAAAAAGCAGCTGATAAAGTTCAAAGAGTTACCATGGAGCTAAGCGGACACTCACCTTTTATTGTGTGTGAAGATGTAGATATGAACAAAGTAGCTGATATAGCAATAACTGGTAAATTTAGAAATAACGGGCAGGTCTGTATTTCACCTAATAGATTTTATATCCAAGAAAATAGAAAAGAGGATTTTGTTAATGCCTTTATTGAAAGGGCAAAAAAATTAAAAATTGGAAACGGTATGGACGAAGGTGTAGATCTTGGACCTTTAACTACCGCTAAAAGATTGGAAGAAATAGAAAAATTAGTTGAAACTACTAAAAAAGAAGGAGCAAAAGTATTAATGGGTGGACAAAGACCTTCTGGTTTCAACAAGGGATACTATTATGAACCAACAGTCTTTGATGATGTTAAAGATAATTTTACAATCATGAAAGAAGAGCCTTTTGGTCCACTAGTACCAATTTTAACTTTTAAAACTTTTGATGAAGTAATTGAAAGAGCAAATGATAATGACTTAGGATTATGTAGTTATTTATACACTAACTCTATGGATAAAGCTCACATTGGATCTGAAAAATTAGAGTCTGGTTGTGTTGCAGTTAATACTGGAGTTGTTGCTATTGCTGAAGCACCTTTTGGAGGAATAAAACAAACTGGTTATGGACGTGAAGGTGGTTCAGGTGCGATAAAAGATTATCTAAATGTGAAATATACTCACATGGGATTAAAAATCTAGGAAATGAGAAAAAATAAAATCAAACAAATGATGAAGGAAGGTAAGCCTGTTATTAACGGCTGGTGTGCAATTCCAAGTACAGCCTCAGTTGAAGCAATGTCTCATCAAGGTTGGGACTCTTTAACTATTGATATGCAGCATGGTTTAGTTGACTACAGTAATGCGCTTCCAATGCTTCAGACAATATCAACAACAGATGTAACTCCTTTAGCTAGAGTTAACTGGAATGAACCAGGTCAAATTATGAAAATCTTAGATGCTGGTTGTTATGGAATTGTTTGTCCTATGGTAAGTAATAAAAAAGAGGCAGAAAATTTTGTTCAAGCATGTATGTATCCACCTGATGGTTACAGAAGTTTTGGTCCTATTAGAGGTTTAATTTATGGTGGAGCTGATTATGCAGATCACGCTAATGAAGAAATACTAAAATTGGCAATGATAGAAACAAAAGAGTCTCTAGAAAATCTTGATGAGATAATGTCTACACCAGGTGTCGATGGTATTTATATTGGACCAGCAGACTTAAGTTTAGCAATAGGTGAAAAACCTGGTTTTGATAGGCCAGAGTCTACAAAAGCTTATTCTGAAATTTTAAGAATTTTAGAACATGCTAAAAAAAATAATATTTTCGCAGGAATTCATAACGGTACTACAGAATATGCTACTAAGATGATCGAAAAAGGTTTTGATTTTGTAACTATAGCATCTGATTTAAGAGCTTTAAGTGCTGGCGCTAAAGCAACAGTTGATAAAATGAAGGGTTCTTTATCAAAAAAAGACGACAACTCTACTTACTAATCAAGTTGATTTAAAAATTCTTCAAACTGATTTTTATCTAAATTAGAGGATTGTTTCTTACCTGGAAATTTTCCATTCATTGAATCTCTTTTAAAAGCCTTAAGAGCTTTTACTCTTTCTAGTTTTATTTCATTTCTAAGTTTTAATAAATTTCCATATGCTTTTGAATGTCTTGGGGGATTTTCTGTATCGCCACAGATGTCTTCCATAAATAAATACATCACATCAGCTTTTTTACCTGAACCTAATGAAACAGTAACTATATCTGTACGCTTTGAAATTTCACCCATTACGTTTTCAGGTATTACTTCACACTCAGCCGAAAAAGCACCTGCGTCTTCTAATCTTTTAAATTTTTGAAAAAGTTTGTAAGCTTCATCAGCAGTTTTACCAACTGCTCTTAAGCCACCAATCCAAGTAGATTTTCTTGGGACTAAACCTAAATGCCCCATTACTGGAACATCTTCCTTAGCCAGCATTTCAACTATATCCATACTTCTTGGTGTCATAACTGCATCCGCACCATTCTCTAATGCTTTAAAAGCTCCACGCATAATATCCTCTGCAGTTACAAACTCATTTAACACTAAAGCAGCTGTTAAAAATAAATTTTTTGAACCTTCTCTTACAGAAATTACATTTTTTGCATTTGATATAATCATATCAAAGCCTGCTTTTTCAGCTGCTTCAGCTTCCTCAACACTATTCGCTGTAACTTGTGTAAATTTTCTTTTTCCTTTTGCTGCTTTTAAATCCCCAACAGTTAAAGTTCTTTTTGCTGGTTTAGCAGCCCACGTATAGATATTCTTCATTTAACACCTTTATAAAGAATATCTCTCCTATCAATAAATTCCTCAAAGGTTTTAATGGTAATTACTGAAGGTAAAATAAATATAGATCTTTTGTCTCTCTCGTTTCTTATAATTCTAAAATAACCTTTTTTAATTGCTGTATCGATATAAACGTTCGAGGTCAAATATGATTTCTCGATTACTTTAAGTAATTGATTTTTAGTAATTGATTTATTTTTATAATAAGCAAGCATAACCATATGCAACATTATCCAATGTTGTGGGGTTAAGGAAAACCAATTCAATAATTCATTAGCTAATCTTCCTTCAAAATCTCCAAGTGATATTTCTGCTAATTGAATTCTTTTTTGAGTAAGTTTTGGAATTTTTTTTTGTTCTTCGAAGTGCTTAGGATACTTGAACTGTCTTTTCATTTAAATAAATTTAAACTCATTGAGTTTTCTATTCAATACTATTTTTACTTAATAGTTCTTTATAAATGTTATTAACTCTGTGTACTTCTGTTGCGGTATTAAAATAACCTTCATATTCTATTTCTTCGGGTGTGACGTCAAAATGATAATGTCCTGCATCTCTGTCATGTTCGTAAGAATGAAAATGAGTATGTTCACCAGACTCTCTTAGATTTAATTCTCCTCCAGTAGGATCACCAGTCCAAAGAATAGAATAACATTGTAATTTTGGTCCAACTGGTTCATAAAATTGAAGAAAATCTTTTACACATTTCATTTGTTTTGGATCGTAATACTCGTGTTTGATATCTTTATAATCAGGTTGTACATGCGATCTTATTTTTCCATTTAATACTCTAAATACACCAGCAAGAGACAAATGTTCATTATCTTTGATTTTTAAATTTTTGGATAAAGAAGACCTCATTGCTTGAGGCAAAGAACCTTGTTCTCCACTTCTACCATTGATTTTTATTTTAATAACTTTTCCCTGTTTACCATCTGTATAATAAATGTTTCCAAGTCCACCGTGTTTTTTTGCAGAATACTTTTCAACAATACATTTTTTGTCCGGACTTACTCTTGCTATTATTGACTTAGACTCATCAGTTATTAAGTTTTCATTAATAACTAATTCTCCACAATGACCATCTAAACATGACATTGCACCTGATCCAGCTCCTAAAGCATAAGATTTTTCAGAATCAATCATTTTAGATATTTTTTGATAGTCAAATTCTGCACCAATAAATTTTGGATCATGCATATAAGGCTCTCCACCAACATCTATTATTTTTTGATTTCCGCTTATTCCTTCTGATGGACAATCCCAATCTCTAAGATTAGGGCAATCTACAACTTCTACTTCAACGTTTTTGAAATTTTCAGACAATCCTTTTTTTAATGCATCTGAAATATCTTCTAATGGATAATCTTTAAAAGTTCCTTTTTCTATTTTTAATTGCATGAGTTCAATAAGCTATAATTTATTTTGCATAATGTCTATAGATAATATATATAATTTCTATACATAAATAATTTTAAATAAGGTAACGATGATTAACAAAGATTTAAAAGTAGCTGTCCTTGGAGCAGGTGCAATGGGTTGCTTGTTTGGCGGTTTACTTGCTGAAAAAGGTTTAAATGTAATTTTAATTGATGTTTGGAAAGAGCATGTTGATGCAATTAATAAAGATGGTTTAAAGATGGATGGACATGGCGGAGATCGAGTAATAAAAGTTAAAGCCACTTCAGATCCATCATCGTTAGATAAAGTAGATGCTGTAATAGTCATGTGTAAAGCTACAGCTTTAGAGCCAGCATTAAACAGTATTAAAAATATCATGGGAGATAAAACAGTATTTATGTCTTTTCAAAATGGTATTGGTCATGAAGCAATTATTCAAGGTATTGTGGGTAATGAAAAAGTAATTGGTGGGACAACTACCCAAGCTTCAAATATTTTAGGACCAGGTCATATAATGAATCATGGTTCGTTACCATCTTGGATTGGTGAATACGAAGGAGGAATTACTGATCGTATTAAAGAAATAGCAGATACTTTCACAGCACATAATCTTGAAATGATTGCTGCTGAAGATGTAAAGAAAAGAAAATGGATGAAGCTTTTTGCTTTAACAGCAATTGGACCATTATCTGCAATTTTTGATCTTCATCATACTGATTTATATATAAATAATAAAGCAAACGAAGTATCTCGAGGATTGGGTAAAGAAATAATTTTAGAAACTAGAGAAGTTGCGCTTGCAGATGGAGTTAATGTTTCTGAAGATGAATGTCTATTCATGTTCAATAAAATTGTAGATTCTATGCAAACTAACAAATCTTCAATGGCTTTTGATGTTCAATATAAAAGAAAAACTGAAATTGATTTTATTAGTGGTGCTGTTTCAAAAATAGGTAAAAAACATGGTGTTAAGACACCTTTAAATGATCTTATGTATAAAATGATTAAAGTGAAAGAAGGTATGTACAGCTAAATGCTCAG
>CACDYR010000011.1 GCA_902557155.1 uncultured Pelagibacteraceae bacterium
AGCAACCAAATATTTCTTTTTGAATTTTCCTGATCAATTTCAATTTTAATATTATCTAAATCTGTTTCTTTAATATTGAGATTATCTTTTAGTTTTTGGTTTAAATTTTTAATGATTTCATCAATTTTAAAATCTCCATTACAAGATCCTACACTTATTTGTTCAGATGTATTTTGATTTGGCAAGAAAACTTTTTTTTCCTCATCAAATCTCAGTTTATTGCCTGATTGTGTATACAAATGTACAGCAGGTGTCCAACCACCAGCAACTCCTAAGCAATCACATGAAATAGAAATTTTACTTCCAGTAACTGAAGTGCCATCATTAGATAGTTTCATTATTGAAACACTATTTAGTCTTTTGTAACCAGTTGCATCAACAATAGAGTGTGACCAGTAAATTTTAATACCTGCTTCTTTTACTTTTTTTACAATTTTACTTTCAGATTGTTCTCTAATATCAATGATTGCTTCAACATTTATACCTTTGTTGTATAGTGACAAAGCACTTTCGTAAGCACTATCATTGTTAGTAAAAAATACATTTCTACTACCACACGCAACTCCATAAAATTCACTGTATTTTTTAATAGCAGATGAAAGCATTATTCCTGGTCTATCATTATTATTAAATATTAAAGGTCTTTCTAAGGCACCTGTGGCCAAAATAACTTTCTTAGCTCTAATTTTAAGAAGTCTTTGTCTGATTTTATTTGTTTTATCTTTTTCCTCTAAATGATCAGTTAGATTTTCTCTAGCCAATAGATAATTGTATTGATGATAAGCAGCTACACTTGTTCTAGTTTTTATTTCAAGATTTTTAATATTTTTAAGTTCCTCTATTTCTTTTTTTAACCACTCTGAAGGGGCCTTGTTATCAATTTTGTTAAATTCATTATTTTCATAAATACTTGATCCACCAAGTTCATTTTTTTCTTCAACTAACAATGTTTTAAAATTATTTTTAGCTGCATTTTTTGCTGCCAGTATTCCAGATATACCTGCACCTACAACCAATACATCACAATGAACATTTCGGTGGTCATAAATGTCAGGATCACTTGATGTTGGTGATTTCCCCAGACCAGCTGAGTGTCGTATGAAAAATTCATATTTCTCCCAGAAACTAGCAGGCCACATAAATGTTTTGTAATAAAAACCTGCTGGAAAAAAAGGGGAGAGAAAATTGTTTATTCCACCAACATCAAATTCTACACTTGGCCAACAATTTTGACTGGATGCCTCTAAACCTTCATAAATCTCGACCTCTGTTGCTCTAACATTGGGTTCCGTTCTATCGGTACCAGGGTTTACTTGAACTATAGCATTTGGTTCTTCAGAACCAGACGTCATAATTCCTCTTGGTCTATGATATTTAAAACTTCTTCCAACTAAATGAACATCGTTTGCAAGTAATGCTGATGCTAAAGTATCGCCTTTAAATCCATGGTAAGTTTTGCCATTAAATTTAAAGGAAATTCTATTAGTTTCATCAATGTACTCACTCGATTTTACTCTTAAGTTTTTAGTCATTTTATTGAGAAGGTGGTTTTTCACCCATTTTATAAATTGCTTTTATTTCATCGTTAGAAGTGTCTCTAACCATATTAAACCATTTACGACAACCATGTGCATGATTCCATCTTTCAAATTGAACACCTTTAATATTTTTTCTCATAAATAAATACTCTGCCCACTCATCATCACTTAATTCTGTTGGTTGCTTAGGTCTCTCGATATGAGCTTCACCTCCAGCCTTAAATTCTTGCTGATCTCGTTCTCCACAGTATGGACAGTTTATTAAAAACATTAATGAGCAACCGCTGCAGCCCCATGTTCATCAACAAGGTCTCCGCTTACAAATCTATTTAAATTAAATGCAGCATTAAGTTTGTGTGGTTCATCATTTGCGATAGTATGTGCAAACAAATCTCCAGATCCAGGGGTTGCTTTAAATCCTCCAGTACCCCAACCACAATTAAAGTATAATCCTTTAATTGAAGTTTTACTTAAAATTGGACTAGCATCAGGACAAATATCTACTATTCCTCCCCATTGTCTTAACATTCTCATTCTACTAAAAATTGGATATAATTCCAAAATTGCATTTAATGTTCCTTCAACTATTTGATGACTACCTTTTTGAGTATAAGAAACATAATCGTCTGTTCCAGCACCAATGACCAATTCTCCTTTGTCAGATTGACTGACATAAGCATGCACTGCGTTAGACATTACAACTGTATCAATAATTGGTTTTACAGGTTCAGAAACTAAAGCCTGTAAAGGTTTACTTTCAAGTGGAAGTCTTAGACCCGCCATATTAGCTATTACACTAGAATGACCAGCTGCAACCACACCAACTTTCTTTGTTTTTATAAATCCTTTTGTTGTTTCTATACCTTCAACACTATCTCCATTTCTTTTTATTCCTTTAACTTCACAATTTTGAATAATATCGACACCCATTGCATCAGCTCCTCTTGCGTATCCCCAAGCAACTGCATCGTGTCTTGCTGTGCCAGCTCTACGTTGTAAAGTTCCTCCTAAAACAGGGTATCTAATATCTGGTGATGTATTTATAATTGGACAAAATTTTTTAACTTCTTCTGTGCTCAAGTAGACTGCGTCAATTCCATTTAGTCTATTAGCATGTGTTCGTCTTTTTAAATCTCTAACATCTTGTAAATTATGTGCAAGGTTCATTACACCTCTTTGACTAAACATTACATTATAGTTTAGTTCTTGAGATAAACCTTCCCAAATTTTTAATGCATGATCATATAATCCTGCACTGGCGTCCCATAAATAATTTGATCTAATAATTGTAGTATTCCGTCCAGTATTTCCTCCACCAATCCAACCTTTCTCGACTACAGCAATATTATTCATATTATGTTTTTTTGCTAAATAGTAGGCTGTTGCTAATCCGTGACCACCACCACCAACAATAACTGCATCGTACTCTTTTTTAGGAGCAGGATCTTTCCACGCTCTTTGCCAATTTTCATGATATGAAAGAGCATTTTTAATTAACGAAAATACTGAGTACTTATTTCTCATAATAATTGAATAATTACTTTATATATATTGAATTTTCAATACAATCGCTTAATACACAATGTCATACGGAAGAGTGGGTGAGAGGCTGAAACCAGTCGTTTGCTAAATGACCGTGCGAGGAAACTTGTACCGAGGGTTCGAATCCCTCCTCTTCCGCCACTAAAATAGAGGCTGATCTTTAAAAAAGTTTTTCATAGGTACAGGTCGTTGTTCCAAAATATATCTATAGACATTATAATTTTCCATTACACGCTGTACGTAATTTCTTGTTTCTCTAAATTTTATCAACTCAACCCAATCAACATAATCAACTTGTTTTTTTTGTGGATCTTTATTTATTTTTTTCCAATATTTAACTCTATTGGGTCCAGCATTATACGCAGCGACTGCAAAAGGGTAAGCACCATCATATTGTAGAATTAAACCTGCAATATAATGTGAGCCTAAATTAATATTATATTCTGGATCAGTGGTTAATCTTGATTTTGAATAAGGAAGTTTGGCTTGTTTTGAAACTAATTTTGCTGTGTAGGGCATCAATTGCATTAATCCTTTTGCGCCAGCATGACTATTAGCCTCTAAATCAAATTCACTTTCTTGTCTAATTATGGATAAGATCAAAGCACTTTCTGGAATTTTTCTTTTATTAATATATTTAGGAGTGCTAATTATTGGATAATTGTATTTATTATGAAATCTTTTTTGATAAGACGCAATTTTTGAAACCTGAATAGCAAAGTCATATCTATTAATACTTGTAGCTAATTCTGCAGCCAAAACTTCACTACCTTTTGCTATATTGTCATTAGCTAAATGTCTTAAAATATGTTTTGTGTATTTATCTTTCTTTAATTCATCTAGAAGATAAGAAATTTTTACAAGCTCTTTATTAAAAAATTGAATTCTATATTTTGGATCAATTACCATATCTTTTTCTAACTCAAATTTTCCATTTGGATTTAATTTTAAAAAAGCTAGCTGACCATAGTAAGTAGTAAGATATTTTGTGGCTTCCCTGTACCAATTATTTGATTGCTCTCTTTCGCCTATTTTCTCATATGCTCTTCCAAGCCAATACGCACCTCTAGATAAACTTATTGGATAACTAACATTTTCATAAAAATTTTTAAAATGATCTTTAGCGGTCATGGGATCGTTTAAAAAACTTAATGCTATCCATCCACTCATCCATTCTGCAGCTGCATATTCGGAGCCTTCAGTCATTCCATGATTACTTGAAATTTTATATGAAATTTCATATTTCTTTTTATAAAGCAATGCTCTTGAGATAATTTCTCTTTCTTTCCACCACTTATCAGGTCTAACTAAATACTCTTTATCATTTCTTATTTTCAATAAAATTTCTGTTGAAGAGTCTACACGTCCTTTTTTTCTTCTCCATTTCAATCGATCATAGTTTAATCCGGCATCATTTTTTAATTTTTCAGGAACATTTGCTATAGCTTGGTCAACCCCATAGCCTTTACTCATTAAGAGATATCTTGCGTTATATAAAAGTTCATAATCTTTTGGTAGATATCTTATTAACCTTTGTAAATCCCAACGATCTCCGTTCCAAGCTAAATAATCAGCTCGTTTGATATAGTCATCTGCATTTAAATATTTTTTATATTTTTTTCTAAAATATTTTAATTCATTTTTGGATAAATCCGCTGTTATCCAACCTTCTTTAATTAGTTTTATACCCTTATTTTTGTCACCAATTAAAATATGACTTTCTCCAAGTATCATTTTTCCATAGCCGCTTAATGGATCTTTTTCTCCAAACCAATTTATTATTTTTTTTGGTGAAACACTTTCTGTAGACAGTTTATGTTCAGCAAGATATTTTACCCTGCTTATTCTAGGATAATCTGAATTTTTATTTAAAAAAACTTGATAATCGTAAAATGACGCCTGGTTACCAGACGTTAAAAGATGTCTCCATTGTATAAAATTATAAATAGATTTGTCTTTTGCTTTTTTTGCTATTTTAAGCGCAGAAGACCATTTACTCTTCTGCATTTCTGAAATAGCTTTTTTAGCTAACCCGAAGTCTTTTTTACTATAATATCTTGAAATCTTAATATTCTTAGCTGTGCTAGTACCAGTTATAGTTGGTTTTTTCTTTGGTATTTTAAAACTTAATTTTTTTTCTTTTAAAACCAACTCTTTTTTAACAATCACTTCTTCGATTTTAATTTCTTTAGTTTTCGTGGGCTTCTTTAATGGTTTAAGGATATTTATAGATATTTTCTTTTGAATTTCTTCTTTACTTAAAATAGGTTTTTTTAAAGGTACAACTGAATTTATTTCAGCAAAGAGATTATTTGAAAATATTAATATGGTTACGGTGAAACCTAAAAATAATATTTTTTTGAGCATAATCTTTTAGTATATGAATCTTTAAACTATGTTATAAGTATTTATGTTCAAAGGATCAAATGTTGCTTTAATTACACCATTTAAAAATAATGGTCTAGATGAGGAAGCATATATAAAATTAATCCATTTCCACATCGATAATGGTACTAATGGACTTGTGCCGGCTGGTACAACAGGTGAATCCCCTACGTTAAGTCATGATGAGCATCAAAGAGTAATAGATTTATGTATAAAAGAAAGTAATGGAAAAATTCCAGTTATTGCTGGTACGGGTTCCAACTCAACTGAGGAGGCTATTTCTTTAACAACACATGCAGAAAAAGCAGGAGCTAACGGCGCTTTGATAGTTACACCCTATTACAATAAACCAACTCAAGAAGGCTTGTATCAACATTACAAAGCAATTAATGACAAGTGTGGCATTCCAATTATAATTTATAATATTCCTGGTAGATCTGTGATTGATATGTCAGTAGATACAATGGCTAGACTCTATGAATTAAAAAATATAGTTGGTGTTAAAGATGCAACAGGTGATTTAGATAGAGTTAATCAGACACTTGAAAAAATGGGCAAAGATTTTATTCAATTAACAGGTAATGATGATAATGCTTTTGAATTTAATAAACGTGGTGGAGTAGGTACTATTAGTGTAACAGCTAATATTGCACCTAAACTTTGTTCAGATTTTCAAAAATTCTCCAAATCAGACACCGATAATGAAATGAAAGAAGCAGAAAGATTAGATAAAATATTACAACCAGTTCATCACTCAATGTTTGTTGAGAGCAATCCTAGTCCTGTAAAATATGCTGCAAAACTTTTAGGACTTTGTGATGACAATGTAAGACTACCACTTGTAAAAGTAACAGACACAACAAAAGAAATTGTAAAAAAAGCTCTTCAGTCTGCTAAGTTAATTTAATGAACAAAAAAACCAATCCTGGTTTGAAAATCATTTGTTTAAATAGAAAAGCTAGTTTTAATTATTTTTTTGAAGATCTTTTTGAAGCTGGAATTGTTTTAAAAGGATCAGAGATTAAATCAGTAAGAGAGGGCAAGGTGAATATCGCTGAGTCTTATGCTGTTGAAAAGGGAGGTGAAATTGTTTTAATTAATTCACACATATCTCCATACAAGCAAGCAAGTTACTCTAATCATAATCCTACCGATGATAGAAAATTGCTTCTTAATAAAAAGGAAATAAATAAATTGATAGGTAAAATGCAAAGAGATGGTTTCACATTAGTTCCAACAAAAATGTATTTCAAAAAAGGAAAGGCTAAAATAGAACTAGCTGTTGCAAAAGGAAAAAAGCAATATGATAAAAGAGCAACAAAAAAAAGTAGAGATTGGAATCGTGAAAAGGCAAGATATATTAGAAAATCAAGCTAAAATTGTTTTTTTAGGAATAGGTTCAAATTTAGGTATAAGAAAAAGAAATATAGAAAAAGCAAAATTTTTATTAGCAGAACATAACTTAGATGTTCTCTCGGTATCTAGTTATTATGAAACTCCTTCCTGGCCGGACCCACGAAATCCTAAGTTCTTAAATATAATTATAAAATTAAAATGTTATTACAACCCTCAAGAACTATTAAAAATATGTAAATCTATAGAAAATCAATTAGGTAGAAAGAAAGCAAAAAAAAATGCACCTCGTACATGTGACTTAGATATAATCGATTTTAATAATTTGGTATCAAGAAAAAATTCTAAGATTAATTTACCTCATAAAATGATGCACAAAAGAAACTTTGTATTATTTCCATTATTTGAGATTCAAAAGAATTGGACTCATCCTGATAAACAAATTGATGTTAAAACCTTGATTTCTCTGCTTCCTGATAGAGACATTAGATCTATTAAACAAATTTGATTTAATGGTATAATATCAATTATGCTTAATTCAAATGAACTTATAAATAAAGTTAAGGATTATAATAAATTTCTTAATCCTGAAAAATTGGATAAAGCATATAATTTTGCTGTTAAAGCACATAAGAGTCAAAAAAGAGCTTCGGGTGATCCTTATTCTGTTCACCCAATTGAGGTTGCAAATATTTTAACTGAATTAAAATTAGATAGCGCTACAATTACAACTGGTCTATTGCATGACACTATAGAAGATACTTTTGCAACTTATGAAACTATCAAACAAGAATTTGGTGATGAGGTTGCTGATTTAGTAGACGGTGTAACGAAAATTTCAGCGTTTGAAAATTCAGCTGGAGCTAATTCTAAAGTTGAGAATTTCAGAAAATTAATTTTAGCAACATCAAAAGACATTAGAGTTCTGCTAGTTAAAATTGCTGATCGACTACATAACATGAGAACCATTAAAGCGATTACTAAAGAGGATAAAAGAAAAAGAATAGCTCAAGAAACTATGGAAATTTATGCGCCATTAGCTGATAGAATGGGAATGCACAGAATAAGAGACGAGCTTGAGGATTTATCTTTTGAAATTTTAAATAATGATGCAAGAAAATTAATAAAAAAAAGGCTTGATGAAATAAAATTGGACAGAAAAGATTTGTTCGAAGAACAATCTTTTGAGTTAAGTGAAATCTTAACTGATAATGAAATTAATGCTGAAATACATGGTAGAGAAAAGACACCTTTTTCAATTTGGAGAAAGGTCCAAAAAAAAAGAGTTTCACTTGAACAAATAACAGACATTATTGGATTTAGGATAATTTTAAAAAACGTAGATGATTGTTACAAAACTCTCGGAATTTTTCATAAAAAATGGAATTGCATACCAGGGAAATTTAAAGATTATATTTCATCTCCAAAAATCAATGGTTATAAATCTATTCATACTTCTGTAATTGGTTCAAATAAAAAACCAATAGAAATTCAAATTAGAACACATGAAATGCACGAATTTGCAGAAAGAGGTGTCGCATCTCATTGGCAGTATAAATCTTCTGAAAAATTTAATTCTTTAAGTTGGAAGGAGTATGATTGGTTAAAAGATCTTGTTGAGATTATAGAAAAAAATGAAAACCCTGAAGATTCATATGAGTATACAAAACTACAAATGTTTCAAGAAAACGTATTTTGTTTTACACCAAAAGGTTCAGTTATAAAATTACCTAAAGATGCAACTGCTATAGATTTTGCATATGCTGTTCATACTAAAATTGGTAATTCAGCAGTTGGTTGTGAAATTAACGGAAACAAAAGCGAATTACAAACTATTTTAAGAAATGGTGATCGAGTAAATATAATAACATCTAAAAATAATTCACCATCACTTCACTGGATACCAACTACTAAAACAGGCAAAGCTAGAGCAGCAATAAGAAGATATTGGCATGATAAAGGAGAGCAAAAAGAGGAAAAAACAAAAAAATATAATACCACTCTATGGATGTCATTACCTGATAAGCCAGGTCAATTAGGAGATATAAGCTCACTCATTGGAAGTCACAAATTAAATATATCGAGCTTAGAAATGGTTGGTAAAAATCCCAATTATATTAATTTTAAATTTAAATTAATTATTAGAAACCTTAAGAATTTTACTAATTTTATTGCAGAGCTAAAACAAAAGAGTATAAAATTTAAGATAATTAGACACGAAGAAAAAAGAAATGCTTTCACACAAAAAATCCTTAAATATTTTAAAAAAAACTAATGCATTATTAGAAGGTCACTTCGTTCTATCCTCAGGTCTACATTCTTCAAAATATATTCAGTGTGCAAAACTCTTAAGTTTCCCTAATTTAGCTGATAAAATTTGTAAATCTTTAGCAAATAAAATTAAAAAAAAATTTAAAAAAATTGATTTAATACTAGCTCCTGCAATGGGAGGAGTAATTATTGGATATGAAATTGGAAAATTGCTCAAAAAAGAAACAATTTTTTGTGAAAGAGTAAATGGTAAATTTACTCTTAGAAGAGGATTCAATATTAAAAAAGGAGCAAGAGTATTAATTATAGAAGATGTAATCACTACAGGAAAATCAAGTTTAGAGTGTGTTAAATTGATTAAAAAATCAAAAGCAAAATTAATTGGATTTGCATCTATTATTGATCGATCAACGAAACAATCTTTAAAAATAAAAACTGGAATAACATCTCATTTAAAAATTGATGTTCCAACTTTTAAAGCAAATAAATTACCACCAGAACTTAAATCTATACCAATAACAACCCCAGGAAGCAGATTTATTAAGTGAAAAGGTTAGGTGTAAATATAGATCATATCGCAACTTTACGAAACGCTCGTGGAGAGAAACATCCAAACCCACTATACGCAGCTAAAAAAGTTATTAGTTATGGAGCGGATTCTGTAACAATTCATTTAAGAGAAGATAGAAGACATATAAATGATATTGATGCAAAAAAAATCTGTGGTTTAAGAAATGTGCCTGTGAACCTTGAAATTTCTATGAACGAAGAAATTGTTAATAAAGCACTTAAGATAAAACCAAATTTTATCTGTTTAGTTCCAGAAAATAGAAAAGAAATTACTACCGAGGGAGGTTTAAATATAAAAAACAATCTTAATAAGTTAGAGAAAATAATTAAAAAATTTAAAAAAGCAAAGATAAGAACAAGTTTATTCATTAATCCTTCCCCAAATGACATTAGACTTGCTAAAAAATTAAATGCTGATTGTATTGAAATACATACTGGAAAACTAGCAAACCTAGTTAAATCAAAAAAAAATTATTCTAGTGAATTAAACAGAATTAAAAAAAGTGCAAAATTGGCATCAAGTTTAAATTTAGAAGTTCATGCTGGTCATGGTTTAGACTATAAAACCACCAAAATGTTAACAAAAATAATAGATATTGAGGAGTATAATATTGGACATTTTATAATCGGAGAGTCAATATTTGATGGACTTTCAAAAGTAATTAAAAACTTTAAAATAATTATAAAAAAATAAATGAAAATTCTAGGTATTGGAGTTGATATTGTTGAAAATAAAAGAATCCAAAAATCGATTAAAAATCCTTTATTTAAAAAAAGAATTTACTCATCTAAAGAATTGAAACAATCTAATGCAGCAAACAATAAAGCAGCTTATTTTTCGAAGAGATTTGCTGCAAAAGAAGCATTTTCTAAAGCTCTTGGCACAGGTTTTCGTATGAATTTAAATTTTAAAGATATAGAAGTTGTTAATGACAAAAAGGGTAAGCCTTATTACGTTAAAAATAAAAAAATTACAAAAATTGTACAAAAGAACTTCAAAATCAAAAATTTTAAATGTTTTTTATCAATTTCGGATGAAAAAAATTATTCAACTGCATTTGCAATTATTCAAACATCATGAAATTAGATAAAAATTTTTTTTCAGAAAATATAAAAACTTTAATTTATGCATTAATAATTGCAGTTATAATTAGATCGCTTTTAGTACAACCATTTTATATTCCATCATCATCCATGGAACCTACTTTATTAGTAGGTGATAGGTTGTTTGTAACAAAATATACCTATGGATATAGTAAACACTCATTTCCTTTTAGTCCTTCAATATTAAACAAAAGAATTATGTTTAGTAGTCCTGAAAGAGGTGATGTAATTGTATTTAAAACACCAGCAGATAATCGAACAGATTACATTAAAAGATTAATTGGTTTACCTGGTGATAAAATTCAATTTATAGACTCTAATTTATATTTAAATAACTCTGAAATTCTTAAATCTAAAATTAATAACAAAACTACAATTTTCTGTGGTAACAAAAGTATTGATGTTTATAGATTTGAAGAAAAACTTTCAAATGGTAAAAAATTTCATACTGTTTATTTAAAAGATTATACCTATCAAAATTCTGATGTGTTTACTGTGCCAAAAGATCATTATTTCTTTTTAGGGGATAACAGAGACTGTTCTAAAGATAGTAGGTACTTAACAAGTGTTGGATATGTACATAAAGATAATTTAGTAGGAAAAGCTCAATTTATATTTTTCTCTTCAGATAAAAGAATAGGAAGTTTTATTGAATTTTGGAAATGGCATAAGTCAATAAGATTTAATAGAACCTTTAATAAAATTAATTAATGAAAATTAACTATCAAGGTTTAGAAAAAAAAATCGATTTAAAATTTAAAAATAAAGAACTGCTTGTTCAAGCCCTCACACATAAAAGCTTTAATCCAAATGAAAATAATGAAAAGATAGAGTTCCTGGGTGATAGAGTTCTTGGTTTAGTGATAGCAAAAAAACTTTTAGAAATTTATCCAGGAGAAAAAGAAGGTATTCTTGATAAAAAATTTGCATCGCTAGTGAATAAAAAAACTTGTCTGGATATAGCAAAAAAAATCAATTTATCTAATTATGTTAAAACATTTAACCCCAACAATAAAAAAATAAAAATTGAGGACAAAATTATATCTGATAGCTGTGAGGCATTAATTGGTGCTATTTATCTTGATAAAGGTTTTACAATTGCTGAAAAAACAATTTTAAATTTGTGGCAAGATCATATTGTAAAAAGTGCAGTTACAGAAATAGATGCAAAAACAAAGTTACAGGAATTAACTTTAAAAAACTTCAAAAAATTACCTACTTATAAATTAATTTCAAATACAGGTCCAAGACACAAACCCATATTTAAAGTTGGAGTAAAATTGCCCAATACAAAATATTTTATAGCTACCGGAAAATCAAAGAAAGACGCTGAACAAAATGCTGCTATAGAATGTTTAAAAAATACAAATAAAAAATGAATTGGTCAGACGAAGGATTTTTAATAAGTAAAAATAGATATAATGAGAATTCATTAATTGCTGAATTATTTACAAAAGATAAAGGAAAGATATCTGGAATTATATTTGGCGGTACTTCAAAAAAAATTAAAAATTATCTTCAGCTTGGTAATAAACTCCATGTTAATTATAATTCTAAAAATGAAAACAGAATCGGTTATTTTAAAATTGAAATTTTAAATGCCTATACTCCATTATATTTTGATCATAAGCAAAAGTTGTCTTGTATTACATCCGCAATGAATTTGATTAAAATATTAACAGCAGAGTCTCAATCTAACGATAAAGTTTATTTTATAATCCAAAATTTATTTTTAATTTTAAAAGAAAAAGATTGGATAAAAAAATATATATTTTGGGAATTGGAGTTACTTAAAATATTAGGATATGACTTGGCGCTTGAAAATTTAGTTGAAAAAGATTTAGAAGGTAACAAAACTGTATATTATGCAAGTACTTTAAATGAAAAAAAATATGTACCTAATTTTTTGATTGAAAAAGATATAGAAGTTAATGATCTCGGCACTTTATTGAATGGTTTGAAATTAGTAGGCGATTATTTGGATAAAACTATATTAAGACCAAATAATTTAAATTATCCAAATAGCAGGTTGTTATTCTTAAACACATTAAAATAATTATTTTATTATTTTATCAATTCTATCAGCGTAATAACTTACTATAGCATTGGCACCAGCTCTCTTAAAAGCAACTAAGCTTTCATATACAGCATCTTTATTAATTAATTTTTTCGTTACAGCTGTTTCAATTAAGCTGTATTCTCCTGATACTTGATAGGCAAATACAGGCAATTTAAACTTTTCTTTTATTGATTTTATTATGTCTAAGTAAGGCATACCTGGTTTAACCATTACCATATCTGCACCTTCTTTAATATCTAATGCAACTTCTCTTAAAGCTTCATTAGAATTTCTATAATCCATCTGATAAGTTTTTTTGTCTCCTTTTAACGAACCTTTAGATCCGACTGCATCTCTAAAAGGTCCATAAAAGCTTGAAGCATATTTTGCAGCGTACGATAATATTTGAACGTTTTGGAATTTATTTTTATCTAAAGCTTTTCTTATTTTTCCTATTCTGCCATCCATCATGTCTGAAGGAGCCAGTACATCACAACCCATCTCAGCTTGTAGTAATGACTGATTGATCAAAACCTCAATTGTTTCGTCATTTAATATAGTGTTAGATTTGATCAAACCATCATGACCATGTGATGTATATGGATCTAAAGCAACATCACACATTATACCGATTTGGTTTTTGTATCTTTTTTTGACTTCTTGTATCGCTTTACAGACTAAATTATTTTCATTTAGTGATTCTGTTCCCAATTCATCTTTTTTTGAGTTTTGTGTCTTGGGGAAAAGAGCTATCATTGGTATTCCTAATTTTATTGCTTTATCCACAATTTGGCTCAATCGATTAATTGTATACCTATAAACTCCTGGCATTGATGAAATCGCTTGCCGTTTATTTGAACCTTCAATTAAAAAAATAGGGAGTATAAAGTCATTTGGACTTAAGGTATTTTCTTGAATCAATTTTCTTGACCAAGATTCTTTTCTACTTCTTCTGAGTCTAAGACTAGGATATTTACCAATAATCATGTTTTAATTTACTTTTAAATTGCGACAAATGTAATATACACATATACAAAAAAAAGGGTAGAAAGCAATTGCGATGACGATAGAAAACTCAAAAGTTATAGACTTAAATGTCAAAAAGGAAGATAGAATTTTAGACTTTAGCGATTTCCAGAAACAAGAAATTAAGTTTGATATAGAAAAGTTACAAGAAGCTTATCATCAAATAGTTAAAATTAAAAAATTTGAAGACGCAGGTGTTACCCACTTTGGCGCTATATCATTAACCCAAATACCTGGTGATCCAGATTCAATAAAAGGCAATAAAGCACGTGGAGTATATTGGACTAAACCTGATAAATCTGGAAAAGAAGTTTCTAGAGACGAAATGATTGATGAAACATCTTACTCAGAATTTATAAAAGATTATGACAATACATACTTTAAAGAAGTTTATGATGTCCTTTCAAAAAAATATAAACTTGGAAGAGTAAGAATTCTTCTAAAAGAGCCAAGATCAACTTTAAGTTGGCATAGAGATCCAGAACCAAGGTTACACATACCCATTATAACAAATCCTGGTTGTTTAATGGTAATTGATAATGTTGCAAAGCATATGCCTGCTGATGGTTCGGTTTGGGTTACAAACAACACTAAATATCACAATGCATTTAATGGTGGAGAAGAGAATAGAATACATTTAGTTGCTTGTGTTTTAGATTATAAATTTAGTTAATTTGAAAAAAATATTTATTTCATCAGATCATGCTGGATTTAAATTAAAAGAACTAATCAAAGATTACTTAACAAATAAAAAAATAAAATTTGAAGATCTTGGTCCTAAAGATGATAGCAGTGTTGATTATCCCGACTATGCTCATAAAGTTGCTAAAAGAGTTAAAGTAAATAAGAGTCATGTTGGCATTTTAGTGTGTGGATCTGGTACTGGTATGAATATTGCGGCAAATAAGCATAAAAATATTCGCGCAGCACAATGTTTTAATCTAAAATCAACGAAATTATCCAGATTGCATAACGATGCAAACATCATTACATTAGGTTCAAGGTTGATAACTAAAAAAAATGCTTTGAAATTTGTAAGTGTTTTTTTAAATACAAAATTTGAGGGTGGTAGACACTCAAGAAGAGTTAATAAAATATAATTATGTCGAGCGAAAAAAATTATTTAAATGATAGCTATAAAAGCTTCTTCGAAGACAGTTTATCGGTAAAGGATCCAGAACTTTATAAAGCAATTAAAGATGAATTGATCAGACAGCAACAACATATAGAGTTAATTGCGTCTGAAAATATCGTATCTCAAGCAGTATTGGAGGCACAAGGATCGGTTTTAACTAATAAATATGCCGAAGGTTATCCTGGTAAAAGATATTATAATGGATGTGAGCACGTTGATGTTGCAGAAAACCTTGCCATTGAAAGATTAAAAAAATTATTTAATTGTAAATTTGCAAATGCTCAACCACACTCAGGTGCACAAGCTAATGGAGCTGTATTTTTAGCTTTGTTAAGCCCGGGAGATACATTTATGGGCATGAGTTTAAATTCTGGTGGTCACATTACTCATGGATTAAAAATTTCAATGTCTGGTAAATGGTTTAATGCTGTAGGCTATGATGTAGATAAAGAATCTGAGTTGATAGATTATGATAATGTTGAAAAACTTGCATTAGAACATAAACCAAAATTAATAATTGCGGGTGGGAGCGCTTATTCTAGAGTAATTAACTTTAAAAGATTTAGAGAGATTGCAGATAAAGTTGGAGCATACTTAATGGTTGATATGGCTCATTTCTCAGGATTAGTTGCTGGTAAAGGATACCCTAATCCTTGTGATTATGCTCATGTGGTTACTTCAACAACTCATAAGGTTTTTAGAAGTGCAAGAGGAGGAATAATTTTAACTAATCACGAAGAACTTGCTAAAAAATTTAATACAGCTGTCTTTCCTGGTTACCAAGGAGGACCTTTGATGCATATTATTGCCGCAAAAGCAGCTGGCTTTCTTGAAGCACTACAACCAGAATTTCAAGATTATATTAAATCTGTTTTGGCAAACGCAAAAATGTTAGCAGAAACTTTAAAAAATAATGGATTTAAAATTTATTCAGATGGAACGGATACACATTTAATGTTGGTTGATTTGAGACCCTATAATGTAAAAGGGAATCTTGCGGCAGAGAGTTTGTCTAGAGCAAACATTACATGTAATAAAAACGGTATTCCATTTGATACAGAAAAACCTATGATTACATCTGGAATAAGATTAGGAACTCAAGCAGCCACAACTCGTGGATTTGGTTTAAATGAGTTTAAAACAGTAGGTGAATTAATAACAAAAACACTAAAAGGTTTATCTGAAAACCCAACAGATAACAGCAAAATAGAAAACGAAGTAAAAAATGAAGTTATTTCTTTAACTTCTTCATTTCCGATATATAAGAACCTTTAGTAAATGATTTGTCCGTGCGAAAAAAAAGGTGATACATCTGTTGTAGACTCGCGTCCAACTGAAGATGGTACCGCAATAAGAAGAAGAAGATTATGCATATGCGGTGAAAGATTTACTACATTTGAGAGAATTCAATTTAGAGAATTGATGGTTGTAAAAAAAAATGGAAGAAAATCATCATTTGACCGTGATAAATTATCTAAATCAATCTACATAGCTCTAAAAAAAAGACCAATAGATACGGCTACAATAGAAAAATTCATCAGTAATATTTCAAGATCTCTTGAAGAACTAGGACAAGGAGAGATATCAACAAATACAATTGGGACAATGGTTATGGATGGATTAAAAGATTTAGACCCAGTTGGATATGTAAGATTTGCATCTGTATATAGAAACTTTAGAGAAGAAAAAGATTTCGTACAATTCGTGGACAAGCTTGATGTCTACAAAAAAAGATAAATTTTCATCAAAAGATAAATTTTATATGGAATTAGCCTTAGACTTGGCTAAATCTCGTCATGGACAGACTGGATCAAATCCTTCTGTAGGTTGTGTTATTGTCAAAAATGATAAAATTATTTCCATAGGACAAACCTCATTTAATGGAAGACCACACGCAGAATTTAATGCGATTAAAAATAGTTTTGAAGAATTAGGAGGCTCAAAAATGTATGTTACTTTAGAGCCATGCTGTCATCATGGTTTAACACCACCATGTACTGACGCGATAATAAAATCAAAAATTTCAGAGGTTGTATATGCTGTTACCGACATAGACAAAAGAGTAAGAAATAAAAGTTTTAAAATTTTAAAGTCAAAAAAAATAATTGTAAAAAAAGGTTTATTAAAAAGTAAAATTGAAAGTTTTTATTTACCTTATTTTTTTAACAAAAAGAAAAAATTGCCCTTCGTCACTGGCAAAATAGCTATTTCAAAAAATAAAATTATTTACAGTAAGAACCAAAAAAAGATTACAAATTCATACTCAGATCAATTTACACACATGTTGAGATATCAAAATGATAGTCTGATGATTACTTACAAAACACTAAATAAAGACAATCCAAAATTAAACTGCCGCCTGAAAGGTTTTGAAAAATTTTCTCCAAAAAGAATTATTTTAGATAACAAGTTAAATTCTAAAATAAATAGTTATATAATTAAATCCTCTAATAAGAAAAATACTTTAATTTTTTATAATGAAGCTGAGAAATCAAAAATTTCAGAATTTAAAAGAAAAGGAATTCATCTAATTAAATCTAAAATTGATAGAAATAACAGATTTGACATTAAATTAATTTTGAAAAAATTACATAATTATGGATGCAGAAATTTATTAATTGAAGGGGGAGATAAATTAACAAATTCACTGATTAAGAATAAAATTTTCAATAAATTTTATTTGTATAAAAGTCCAAAAAATCTTTCTAAAAACTTCGAATATTTGAAATTTAGTAGTCAAAATATACTAAATCAAAAATATAAAACAAAAATAAATCTAAATCTCAATTTACGAAAAGACCGAATAACACTATATAGTTAAATCAAATGTTTAATGGAATAATTTATAACCAAGGTACTATTACTAAAATTATTAAAAGACCTAAAGGTCTTAACATTTTTGTAAAAAGTAATATTAAAGTATCCAATAAAGACATGGGTCTGTCTGTTGCCTGTGATGGTGTTTGTCTAACCTTAATTTCATATAAATCTAAAATTATGGAATTTTATCTTTCGAAAGAAACGATAATTCGATCAAAATTCAAATTTTTGAAAATAAAAGATAAAATAAATTTAGAGCTACCTTTAAAATATGGGACAAAAATTTCAGGACATATTTGTCAAGGACATGTTGATACTGTTGGTAAAGTATTAAGTATTAAAAAAATAGACAAATCATTCCTTTTCGACTTTGATTTACCTAAAAAGGAAAGAAAACACTTAATAGAAAAAGCATCAATCTGTGTAAACGGTATTTCTCTTACAATTTCAAAAGTGACTAAAAAAGGTTTCCAAATTTGGATTATACCTCACACCTATAAGGAAACGAATTTATCAACTTTAAAAAAATCTAGTTTAGTCAACATAGAGATAGATATCTTGTCTAAATACGTTAGGAATTATTTTAATGGAAAAAAATAATTTTGCGTCAATAGAGTCAGTTATAAGTGTAGCCAAAAAAGGGGGTATGTTTATTTTAGTAGATGATGAAAAAAGAGAAAATGAAGGAGATTTAGTCATTTCAACATCAGACTCAAATGCAAAGAACATTAATTTCATGGCAAAATACGGGCGTGGCTTAATTTGTTTAGCACTTGATTCACTTCAAGCAAAAAGATTAAATTTATCTTTAATGTCTCCAGTAAATCAATCAAGAAACAAGACGGCATTTACAATTTCTATTGAAGCAAAAAAAGGAATAACAACAGGTATATCTGCTAAAGATAGAGCGAAAACAATCAAAATTGCTTCAAAAAAAAATGTAAATAAAAATGAGATTGTTTCACCTGGTCACGTGTTTCCAATTATTGCTAAAGATGGTGGAGTGCTTGTTAGAGCAGGGCACACTGAAGCTTCAGTTGATATATCTAAATTAGCTAAAAAAAATAACTCTGCTGTAATTTGTGAAATTATGAATGAAGATGGAACAATGGCTAAAGGTCAGGATTTATTTAATTTTGCAAAAAAACATAAATTAAAAATTGGAAAGATAGAAGATCTGATCGCATATAGACTAAAAAAAGAAAAGCTTATTAAACTTAAAAAGCAAAGCAAGATTGATGTAAAAAATCAAAAATATAATATTAGAATTTATGAGAATCTTTTAGATGGTTCAGAGCACTTCGCATTAATAAAAGGTAAAATAAAAAAAGGAATTACTCCAAGAGTAAGAGTAATTTCATCTAATGTCGTCCAAAACTATCTAATAAATCAATCACTGCCAAATTCATTTAACAAAACCTTAAATTATTTTAAAAAATATCAAAATTGCGTTTTAGTTTTTATCAAAGACTCAAATTTAAAATCAGTAACTCAGACTTTAAAAGATTATAAAAACAAAGACTTTTATAAAAAGGGAAATGACAAGTTAATAAGAAATTATGGTATTGGAGCTCAAATTATTAAAGACTTAAAAATTAAAAATATGATATTAATCACCAAATCACCAAAAAAAGTTATTGGTCTTGATGGTTATGGTATAAAAATTACAAAACAGGAATTAATTTGATGAAAAATAAATATTTAATTGTTGTAGCAGATTATTATAAAGATATTGCTGATGGCTTAATAAGTAGTGCTTTAAAAATAATTCCAAAAAAAAATATAATAAAAATTATTAAAGTACCTGGTGCTTTTGAAATTCCAGTTACAATATCAAAAAATTTAAAAAAATATGATGGTTTTTTAGCTTTAGGATGTGTAATTAAAGGTCAAACACCGCACTTTGATTTTATTTCTCAAGCTTCAACAGATGCCATAATGAAATTATCTATAGATAGTAAAAAACCAATTGGAAATGGAATAATTACCTGTCTTAATATGGCTCAAGCAAGAGCAAGAAGAAAAAAGGGTGCTGAAGCTGCAGAAGCTGTGATTTCAGTTTTGTCTCAAAAATGAGAACTCATTATAATCCAAAAAATAACCCTAGAGTTATAATTATTCAGAAGTTATATGGTAAATTTTACAATGAAGATAATGATTTAGATTTTCCAAAACACAGATTTAAAAAATTTATTAAAGATATTGTTTTAGGAACGATAGAAAGAAACGATCTTATTTTAGATGAATTAAATAATAAATTAGGTGATGAATTTGTATTTGAAAAATTAGACAAAGTTTTTCAAACAATTTTAAAAGCAGCAACTTATGAATTTATGTATAAGCCAAATTTATCTATAAACATAATTATTAAAGAATATTTAAATTCATCTAATTTTTTTCTTGAAATTTCACAAACAAAGTATCTTAACGCTTTACTAGATAATGTTGGAAAAAAATTAAGATCTAAAAATGCATGAATTCGATCTAATAAATAATTATTTTTTTAAAATAGCTAAAAAAAATAAATCTGCTCTTAACTTAAATGATGATGTTTTTTTTGATAAAAAAAGAGGTGTTGTTATATCTGTTGATACATACAATATTGGTACGCATTTTTATGATTTTAAATCCCCAGATTTAGTAATCAAAAAAATAGTAAGGTCATCAATTTCTGATTTAATTTGTAAAGGTGTTAAACCAAAATTTTATTTTATTTCTGGTTCAGGTAATAAAAAAACGTTTACAAAAAAAAATTTATATAAAATTTCAAAGTCACTCAAATCAGAACAAAATAAATTTAATATAGATCTATGTGGTGGCGACACAACCTTTTCAAACAAACTAAGTTTCACCATTACTTCAATGGGGTACTCAAATAAAATAATTTATCGTAACAAAGCTAAATCAAATGATGATATTTATGTTACTGGAAATTTGGGAGATAGTTATTTAGGACTTAAAGCTTTAACTAATAAAGCTAAACTTAAAAATAAAGACAAATTATTCTTTGTAGATAAATATTACAAACCAGAGTTACCTTTGAATTTAACAAAATATTTATTTAAATTTGCAAACAGCTCTATCGATGTTTCAGACGGATTAATTGATGATTTAGCAAAAATGATTAATAGACAAAGTTTATCATTTCACTTATTTGAAAATAAAATACCTGTTTCCAATAAATTGAGTAATTTAATTAAAAAACAAAGATTGAATAAAATTAATCTTATTTCTAATGGAGATGATTATCAGGTATTATTTACTGCAGATATTAATAAAGCTAGAATCATTCAAACAGCTTCTAAAACAACTGGAATTAAAATAACTAAAATTGGTAAAATTGTATCTGGTAAAGATAGATCTTTGATATTAGATGAAAAAGGCAAGCAAATACGAGCTAAATCCAAAGGTTATATTCATCAGTTTTAGAAGTTAATCGTTGTCTTTTCTATCTTTTTTTGTATTGTGCGGGCTTAAAAATTTATCAACCAACAACTTAAGGTTAATATGAGCGGAACAGTCGAAACAATACTATTATACACAATTGGAGCTGGTTTATTATCTATCGTTTATGGATTTTTAACTGGTAAAAACATTCTTAATTCAAGTGCTGGAAATGCAAAAATGCAAGATATTGCATCTGCAATTCAAATTGGAGCAAAGGCATATTTAGCAAGACAATATAAAACTATTGCTATTGTTGGTGCTGTAGTTTTAGTAATCGTAAGTATTGCATTTAGTCCACTAGTAGGTCTTGGTTATTTAATAGGAGCTGCTTTATCAGGTATTGCAGGATATGTTGGAATGTTAGTTTCTGTAGAAGCTAATGTGAGAACAGCAGAAGCATCTAGAAAAGGTTTGGCTCAAGGTCTTTCTGTTGCATTTAAATCTGGTGCTGTAACTGGAATGTTGGTTGCTGGTTTGGCATTGTTATCTATAGCTGTTTATTATTATATTTTACTAAAGACTGGTGTAGACGAAAGAGAAATTGTAAATGCTTTAGTTGCATTGGGATTTGGTGCTTCTCTAATTTCTATTTTTGCAAGATTAGGTGGAGGAATTTTTACAAAAGGTGCAGACGTAGGTGCTGACTTAGTTGGAAAAGTTGAAGCTGGAATTCCAGAAGATGATCCTAGAAACCCAGCTGTAATCGCAGATAACGTTGGTGACAACGTAGGAGACTGTGCTGGTATGGCTGCTGATTTATTTGAAACTTACGCTGTTACAATTGTTGCTACAATGGTTTTATCTTCAATTTTCTTTGTAGGTGATCTTAATATGATGATTTACCCTTTATCTATTGGTGCTGCATGCTTGTTAACATCAATTGTTGGAACATTTTTTGTTAAACTTGGAAAAAGTAATAATGTAATGAATGCTTTGTATAAAGGATTTGTTGTTTCTGCAGTAGCATCTTTAGTAATTTTATGGCCGGTTACAGATCATGTGATTGGTTTTGCAAATGAATATACTGTAAATGATAAGACTTTTAATGGAATGGATCTATATTATTGTGGTGTTATAGGGTTAGTTATTACTGGATTATTAATCTGGATAACTGAATATTACACAGGAACAAGTTATAGACCGGTTAAATCTGTTGCTCTATCGTCTACAACAGGTCACGGCACAAATGTTATTCAAGGGTTAGCTGTTTCTATGGAAGCAACGGCAATACCAGCATTAATAATTGTTGCTGGAATTCTTATTACAAATTCCATTGCTGGACTTTTCGGTATTGCTATCGCAGTTACTACTATGCTTGCATTAGCAGGTATGGTTGTTGCTTTAGATGCGTACGGACCAGTTACTGATAATGCTGGTGGAATTGCTGAAATGTCTAATCTTGATAAAAAAGTTAGAAAAACAACAGATGCTTTAGACGCTGTAGGAAACACAACTAAAGCTGTTACAAAAGGTTATGCAATTGGGTCTGCTGGTTTAGGTGCATTAGTTTTATTTGCTGCCTACACAGAAGATATTAAACATTTTTCAAAAGAAGCAGGATCTGCATTGGAAGGTATAGTAGTAACTTTTGATTTATCAAATCCTTATGTAGTTGTTGGTCTGTTAATTGGTGGTATGTTGCCATATCTTTTTGGTTCAATGGGTATGCAAGCTGTAGGAAGAGCAGGCGGTGCTGTTGTAGTTGAAGTAAGAAGACAATTTAAAAAATTCCCTGGTATTATGAAAAGAAAACAAAAACCAGATTATGCTAAATTAGTAGATTTACTTACTGTAGCTGCTATCAAAGAAATGATTATACCATCATTGTTACCAGTTTTATCACCTGTTGTTTTATATTTTATAATTCTGTCAATTGGTGGGCAAGTTGCTGCCTTAGCTGCAGTAGGTGCAATGTTACTTGGAGTTATTATTACTGGTTTGTTTGTTGCAGTATCAATGACTGCAGGGGGTGGAGCTTGGGATAATGCAAAAAAATATATTGAAGATGGAAATCATGGTGGAAAAGGATCTGAGGCTCACAAAGCAGCTGTGACAGGTGACACGGTAGGTGATCCCTATAAAGACACAGCTGGTCCAGCTGTCAATCCTATGATTAAAATAACTAATATAGTTGCTTTATTATTGTTAGCAGTTATTGCTGGCTAATTTGTCTACGTTTTTTGGCCCTCTGTCCTAGAGGGTCATTAATCTTTTGTCTCATACTTGACATAAAATCATATATGAATGAGTTTTTTTTAAATCCTGATTGAGTTGTAGTTTCTACAATTTTGATATTATTCATATCGTCTTTATTATAAAAATCTTTTTTCTTTAAAATACCAAAATTATCAATTTCTAAAACCAAAACATCATTTTTAAATATTTTCATTTTACCCAAATTACTCAATTTTGATTGAGTTTGTTTTCTTTCTATATAAATCCAAACATCATTATCAAATTTACTTGTTGTTGAAGGGTTTCCTAAAATTTTTTTAATATCATTTTTGTTAGTTTCATTGACTATTAATTTAGCTTGTTTTATTTCAAGGTAGGGCACTCCATGATGTTTAACAACGGGTTTAAATGAACAATTTGTAACTATTATTGAAATAAAAAATATATATAATAATTTGTGCATGAATGATAAATATCTTAATGTTTATAACAATTTAATAAATTTCACTAGAAATAAAGATTTATACAAAAATCTTAACAGAGAAGATAATTTTTCTGATAGATTAACCTTATTTTTGCTACATTTTTCATTTTTTCTAAAAAATTATAAAAATGAGGAAAACAAGAAAATTCTACAAGAAATTTATGACTATAATTTCAGGCAACTTGAATTGAGTATTAGAGAAATAGGTTATGGGGACCAGTCTATTAATAAAAAAATGAAAGATTATATAAATTTATTTCATTCAATGGTTTCTGAAATTCATTTCTGGGATGATTTATCAAAGTCAGATAAATTAAAAAAAATTTCCACTTTTTTAAGTGATTTTCAAAATAATGAGGAATTACTAGAATATTTTGATCTTTTTAACTCAAATTTATCAAAAAAAACTTTGAATTCTTATTTAAAAAGTGTAAGTAAACCATAATTATGGCTGTACCAAAACGAAAACAAACCCCTTCCAGAACAGGGATGAGAAGAGCTCAAACAATGAAATTTTCAACTAAAAATATAGTTGAAGATAAAAAATCAGGTGAATACAGGCTATCTCATCATTTAGACCTTAAAACTGGTATGTATAAGGGAAGACAAGTTTTAGACCCAAAAGAATAGTATATTATAATCTATTAAAATGTCAGATTTGATTAAAATTGCAGTAGATGCAATGGGTGGTGATAGATCACCAAAGAAAGTAATAGATGGTATTATTTTAAATCATTCTACTAATAAAAATAATTTTTTTAAAATTTTTGGGGACAAAAATAAAATAGATCCATTAATTAGAGGAAAAATACCCGCAGAATTTTTTGAATTAATTCATACAGAAAAAAAAATTGAAAGCACTGATAGTCCTCTAGAGGGTGCAAAAAGAGGAAAAGACACTAGTATGTGGCTTGCTATTCAAAGTGTTAAAGAAAAAGAAGCAGATATAGTCATATCAGCAGGTAACACAGGTGCATTGTTAGTTGTATCGAAATTGAATTTAAAAATGATAGAAAATATAGACAAACCAGCGTTATCTGCTTTATGGCCAAATAAAAAGGGTATGAGTGTTGTATTGGATCTAGGTGCCAACATTGAATGTAGCTCTAAAAATTTATCAGATTTTTCAATTATGGGAGCTTCTTTATATACCTCACTTTATCCGAATGACAAACCTAATGTTGCTTTATTAAACATTGGTTCTGAAGAATTAAAAGGAAATGAGACTATTAAAGAAACTTATCAATTATTAAATGAAAAAAAATCAGATAATTATAACTTTGCTGGTTACATTGAAGGAAATCATCTTATGGATGGAGAGGTTAATGTAATAGTTTCAGACGGTTTTACAGGAAATGTTGCATTAAAAACAGCAGAGGGTACTGCGAATTTTATTACCAGTGAATTAAAAAATGCTATGACAGGTACATTAATAGGTAAAATTTCGTCTTTATTAAATATATCAAATCTAAAAAAATTTAAGAAAAGACTAGATCCAAGGTTATATAACGGAGCAATTTTTATAGGTTTAGACTCCCCAGTTGTCAAAAGTCATGGGGGAACTGATTATATTGGTTTTTCAAATTCTTTAGATGTTTGTCATAGAATTGTAAAAGGTAATTTGATAGAAAAGATCAAGCAAAATATTTAATATGAGAATTAATTTAACTAAAAAAGACTTAGTTAATTTGGTTTATATGCAGCTTGGTTTTTCAAAACAAATATCAGAAAATTTAATTGAGGATTTTTTATCAACAATCGTATTTAATATTAAAGAGGAAAAAAAGTTAAAATTATCTAAATTTGGTACTTTCTCTATAAGACAAAAAAAATCTAGGATTGGAAGAAATCCTAAGACAAAAGAAACAAAAGTAATTTCAAGCAGGGATGTTGTTCTGTTTAAACCATCAAAAGAATTTAAAGAAATTGTTAATTTGAAGGATAATGGATAAAATAGATAGTGCTTATAAAACTATTGGAGAAGTAGCTAAAATATTAAATCTTAAATCAAATAATAAAGGAAATTTACCAACACATGTCATAAGGTTTTGGGAAACTCAATTTAAACAAATTAAACCAAAGATTTTAAACTCAAATAGAAGATATTATGATGAGAAGACAATAAATCTTCTTAAAAAAGTTAAATTTTTACTTAAAGACCAAGGTATGACGATAAATGGTGTAAAAAAAATATTAAATAATGAAGATTCTTTAAAGCTTGACGAAATTGCAGATAAATCTATAAGAACTGAAAATTTAAGAAATAAGTTATTAAAAATTTCTAATAAATTAAAAGAATTAAAAAATGGCAAAAAAAACGCACGTTAAAGTAAGAATGGTTCCAGAGGCTAAACCTGACAGTCCTTACTTCTATTATGTAAAAAAACCTGCTGGAGGCGAGAAGGCAAAAGTTAAACTTTCAGCAAAAAAATACAATCCGGATACTAGAAAACACGAAATGTTTGTGGAAAAAAAGCTTCCACCTCACAGTAAATAATTATTTTTTTTTAAAGTTTCTCTTCTCGTAATCGATATAAGACAAGATCATATTTCTCCAAATACGATTAGTAATTTTAGGATCAATCTTTAGTTTTTTAGATTTTGAGTGAATTTTTTTAAGTATAAAATTGATACGCTTTTTATCTACTATTTCTTTTTTAAATTCTTTAAGCTTTAAAACTTCTTTTACAAGATTTGTTCTATATTTAATTAAAGATAATAACTTATTATCTAACTTATCTAATTTAGATCTTATTATTTCTAATTTTTTTTTGTTTTTAGGCGACATTTAATTTATTGGTTTAATTAATAATTATTATATTTATTTAATCATGTACAGTCAGAATTATTCTTTAAATTCTCAATTAAAAATATGGATGATCACTTTATTAGTGATGATCGTGCTTATTATTTTAGTAGGGGGTCTAACTAGATTAACAGACTCTGGACTATCTATTACTAGTTGGGAACTTTTTATTGGCACATTACCTCCTTTAACAAATGATAAATGGATAGAATATTTTGATCTCTATAAAACAATACCTGAATTTAAAGAGCAAAATTTTAATATGACTTTAAATGAATTTAAAATTATTTTTTGGTGGGAATGGGCGCATCGTCAATTGGGTAGATTAATTGGTCTAACTGTCCTTTTTCCAATGATCTATTTTACAATTAAAAATGGTTTTTGGATTTTAAAAGAATATTCAATTATTTTTTTCTTAGTGTGTTTTCAGGGATTTATTGGATGGTACATGGTATCAAGTGGATTAATTGATAGAATTGATGTTAGTCATTACAGATTATCACTACACTTAGTTACAGCTTTTATCATTTTGTCTATAGTTTTTTGGAAATTTTTAAATCTAACTGATATAAAAATTAATAATATTAATATTCAATTAAACTCAATTAAACTTTTTCTTTTATTATTATTTTTACAATTAATAATTGGAGCATTTGTGTCCGGGATGGATGCAGGAAAAATTTATAATACTTGGCCTTTAATGGGCTCATCATATTTCCCTGATGACAGTGTAATCAATGATTTGTTTAATCTCACAGTATTTGATGATCAATCACTTGTTCAATTTATTCATAGAAATTTAGCATATCTAATTGTCATAATATATTTTTACATGCTTTATTTTGTATTAAAGAATGGAAATATAAATTTAAGAATTCCAATCTTCACTATTGGAATTTCTTTATTGTTTCAAATTGTTTTGGGAGTTCTTACAATTTTATCTGGAGTAAAAATGATTTATGCATCTCTACACCAGATAAACTCTGTTTTAATAATACTTTCAACTTTGTATTTTCTTTATATTACAAAATATAAAGAAAATGTTTATTAGTTTCTATTTGTAGACATTAAACTCAAGTTAGCTTACAGCTTTTAAATTACCTTTTGAAGATTTATTCAATGCTTGATCAAGATCCTCAATAATATCATCGATGTGTTCAATACCGATACAAAGTCTTACATAACTTTGTGTAACACCTGATGCAGCTAGTTCTTTCTCATTTAATTGACTATGAGTTGTACTTGCTGGATGAATTGCTAAACTTCTAGCATCACCAATATTAGCTACGTGATAGAACATTTTTAAAGACTCGATAAATTTTTTACCAGCTTCAATTCCACCTTTAAGCTCGATACCAATCATTGGTCCATTTCCACCTTTAAGATATTTTTTTGCTCTATCGGCAATGGGTTTATCGTGCTCTGTAGAATAAATAACTTTTGTAACTTCTTTATGTTTTTTAAGAAAATCAACAACATACTCGGCGTTAGCACAATGTTGTCTCATTCTTAAAGCAACCGTTTCAAGTCCTTGAATTATTGCAAAAGCATTATCTGGAGCCAGAGCTGATCCCAAGTCTCTCAATAAACAAACTCTTGCTCTAACAGCGAAGGGGACATTAGCACCAGTTAATTCTGGTACAGCTTTTCCCCAAACAACACCACCATAACTTGCATCTGGTTCGTTAAATAATGGTTGTCTCTTGGGATCTGCAGTCCAATCAAAGTTACCACTATCAACTATACTTCCTGCAACTGCTGTACCATGCCCACCTATATATTTTGTAAGTGAGTGAATTACTACTGCGGCTCCATGTTCAATCGGTTTGCATATTACTGGTGCAGCTGTGTTATCCATGATTAATGGAATATTATATTTTCTTCCAATGTCAGAAACTTCCTTTATTGGAAAGACTCTTAAATATGGATTAGGTAGAGTTTCACCATAAAAAGCTCTAGTTTTATCATCTATTAACTTTTCAAAATTTTCAGGATTACTTGGATCTGCATATCTTATCTCTATACCAAGTTTACTAAGCGTATGTGTGAATAAAGATACTGTCCCACCATAAAGATCGGTTGAGCTTACTATATTATCGCCGGCTTGGGCTACATTTAATACAGCAAAAGTTGAAGCAGTTTGGCCTGAGGATACAGTTACACATGATAGACCTCCTTCAAGAGCGGCAACTCTTTTTTCCAGTACATCATTTGTAGGGTTCATTATACGAGTATAGATGTTACCAAATTCTTTAAGAGCGAACAGGTTAGCAGCGTGCTCCGTGTTGTTAAATTGGTATGATGTTGTTCTATAAATTGGAACGGCTACAGCGTTGGTCGCTGGATCACTCCTATAGTCACCACCATGAATGGCAATAGTTTCAGGGTTATTTCTTTTTTTAGTCATTTTACTCCTTTTTTAGTGCTTCAACATTATGTTAGGCGCACAATACAGTTCAAATGCCTACCGATTTTATTAATTTTATGAAGTTTCCTTTTTAGCAGTTATATGCCCGCAATAGGATCAAATCGGCAACTGATTTTTAGCATATTAGCTACATATTTCAAGCTAAATATAAAATTGACTTTGTAATTATTAATAGTATTAATCCTCGCACAATGACAAAATTCACTAAAAAAGACCAATTAAATTCATCTTGGTATGAAATAGATGCGAAGAATGCAGTAGTTGGAAGATTAGCAACTGTTGTTTCCAATATTATAAGAGGCAAGAACAAAACTACATACACACCTCATATGGATGATGGTGACTTTGTTGTTGTTAAAAATATTGAACAAGCAAAATTTACTGGAAAAAAATTTCAAGATAAAAAATATTACAGACACACTGGTCATCCAGGTGGAATTAAAGTTACAACACCTGAGAAACTTCATGAAAAAAAACCTGGAGAAACTTTAAAAATGGCAGTTAAAAGAATGTTACCAGGTGGAGTATTGGGGAGAAAACAATTAACAAAATTAAAAATTTATGCAGGAAATGAACACCCGCATTCAGCACAAAATCCGACTGTAATAGAGTTAGATAAATTAAACAGTAAAAACATAGCTAGAAACTAAGATGGAAAATACTCAATCAGCATCAAAATCTCCAAAATTAGATTTTAAAGATAGTAAATACGCTACAGGTAGAAGAAAAACATCAATTGCAAAAGTTTGGTTAAAAAAAGGTTCTGGTAAAATTTATGTAAATGGTAAATTATTCAGTGATTATTTTGCAGACGATACTCATAAAATGCAAATTACAAGACCTTTTGAGATTATTAATCAGGCTACTGATTATGATGTAAGATGCAGTGTAAAAGGAGGAGGACCTACAGGCCAAGCAGGGGCAATGGTTCACGGTATTTCAAAAGCTTTAGTGTTATTTGATGAAAATCTAAAAGCTACCTTAAAAACAGAGAAACTTACTACCAGAGACTCAAGGGCAGTTGAAAGAAAAAAACCTGGTAGAAGAAAAGCTAGAAGAAGCTTCCAATTCTCTAAAAGATAATTTTTTTTTAATTTTTAACTGTTATAATAAAAAATGCCTAAGCTTAATGCATTAGTTGCTGGATCAACTGGATATATTGGTGTTCAATTAATTAAATTATTAGTTAAACACAAATATATTAATATTAAATACCTTTGTGGAAATTCTTCTGTAGGTAAAAGCATTAAATTATATGATGAATCCTTATCTAAATATAAATTACCAAAAATTTTAAAATTTAGTAAAAAATTATTAAAAGATGTTCATGTTATTTTTACAGCACTTCCAAATGGGGAAGCACAGGATATATCTAAACATTTAAACAAAAATCATACCCTAATAGATCTTGCTGCAGATTTTAGATTAGCTAAAGCTTCTGATTATTTAAAGTGGTACAAACAGAAACATCGTGCAAATAATTTGATAAAGAAAAGTATCTATTTACTTCCAGAAATAAACAGAAGTGATATTAAAAAGTATAATATCATTTCGTGTCCTGGCTGTTATCCAACTTCTATTCTGTTACCTCTGATACCCCTATTCAAAAAAAATTTAATTAAACTTAATAGCATCATAATTGACTCAAAATCTGGATATTCAGGTGCTGGTAGAGGTGTTCACAAAAAATATAAAGACAAAAATTTATACGAGTCTTTAAGTGCATATGGAGTTGGTTTCCATCGTCATAATTCAGAAATAGATCAAATGTTAAGAAAATTTACTAAGAAAGAATTTCAATTTAGTTTTACTCCTCACTTATCACCAATGTTCAGAGGCATTTTAAGTACAATATATCTAGACTTAGAAAAAAATATTTCTCAATCAAAGGTATTAAAAACATTAGCTAATTTTTATAAAAATGAGAAATTTGTAAAAATATTAAAATCAAACTCGTTTTTAAGCACTAATGACGTAATAAATACTAACAATTGTTACATTTCAGTATGTAAATCTAAATATAGCAATAAAATAATAATTCTTTCAGCTATTGATAATCTAATAAAGGGTGGGGCAGGTCAAGCCGTGCAAAATTTAAATAATAAATTTAATTTCCCTGAAAAAACTGGATTAAAATGAGAAGTTTTTTAATAATTTTTTTTTCGTTAATAATATCTAATTGTTCTTTAAATAAAGATTCTCAGTATTGGACAGAAAATTCTATTGAAAGTAAAACTAATAAAAAAAAATTAAATGAAATATTAAAAAAGTCAGACGATATAACATCAATGACATTAGAGGAATATGAGATTTATGTAGATGACTATACAAAAAAGAGTAAATATCCGGATATAAGTAAATGAGTAAAATAATAAATATTGCTGTAATAGGGCTAGGCCAAGTAGGTAACTATTTACTAAATGAATTAAATACCAAAAAAAGAGATATTGAACTTAAAACGGGAAAGAAAATAAGAGTAGTTGCTGTATCTGCTAGAAATATTAATAAAAAAAGAAAATTTAAAGTTAATAAAAAAATATTTTATAAAAATCCTTTAGAAATTTTTAACAAAAATAACATTAATATATTGTTTGAAGCCATAGGTTTGTCAGATGGTATTTCAAAAAAAGTTGTAGAAATTGCTTTAAAAAATAAAATCCATGTTATTACACCCAATAAAGCTTTAATATCAAAACACGGTAATGAGTTAGCAAAACTTGCAGAAAAAAATAAAGTTAATTTGGAATTTGAAGCATCAGTTGCTGGAGGTATCCCGATATTAAGATCTATTAAAGAAGGATTAGCAACAAATAAAATATCAAAAGTTTATGGAATTCTGAATGGTACCTCAAATTATATTTTATCTGAAATGGAAAATTCAAATGAAAATTTTGCTGACGTTTTAAAAAAAGCACAGATACTTGGTTATGCCGAACCTGGTAATCCTAAATTAGACTTAAATGGATTTGACGCATTTGCAAAAGTTAGAATTTTGTCTGCTTTAGCCTTTAACAGTAAAATTTCAAAACATAAATGTTTAATGGAAGGAATAGAAAAAATTGAATTAAAAGATATTAAAATTGCAAATCAATTAGATTTAAGAATAAAGCTCCTGGGAATTTCTGAGTTAAAGAATAATCATCTTTTTGAAACCGTTCATCCATGCTTGGTTAGTAAAAAATCTTATATTGGTAATGTTAACGGTGTAATGAATGCAGTAATTCTGCAAGGTAAACCTGTTGGAGAAAGTGTATTGCAAGGGGAGGGAGCTGGTCCAGGTCCTACTTCTTCATCATTACTTTCTGATTTATTATCAATTTTGCGAGGAAATATAAAAAAACCTTTCGGTGTTAGTGTTTCTAAGCTTAAATCTTTAAAGCCATATAATGTCAATAATTATGTAAATTCATTATATTTAAGATTTGAAGTAAAAGATAAGCCTGGTGTATTATCCAAAATAACTAATCGTCTAGCTAAATACAAAATTTCAGTTAAAAGGTTAATCCAGACACCTGATAAGAAAAACAATAAAGCAACAATAGTTATCATAACTCATAAAACAACTGAAACTAATATTCTTAATTGCTTGTCTATTTTCAAAAAAAATAAAAATATTTTAAAAACACCAACATTAATTAGATTGCTTGGTTAATGGAAATTTATTTAAAACTTTTTGAAGTTTTATTTCCAGTATTCCTAATAGTAGGTCTTGGATATCATTTGGGTAAAAAAAATCCTGATTTTGATACATCATTTATAACTACATATGCTGGTAATTTTGGAACTCCAGCTCTCGTTATTTTTGCTATTACTGCAGGTGGAGTAACTTTTGAGTTATTTAGTGAATATTTTGGTTACGCAATTATCTTGTTAACATTATTTGGTATTGTAGGTTTAATTTTTCTTGTTCTAATGAAGAAAGATTATATTCGTGAATTACCAACTTTTATCTTACCGAATACTGGAAATATGGGTATTCCTATTTGTTTATTTGCCTATGGTGAATTAGGAATGGGTATAGCAGCTGCAATTTCATCTCTTATTGTTTTACTCCACTTTACTTTAAATATTTTTTTAGCAAAAAGAGCCTTTGATTTTAAAACAATATTGAAAAGTCCATCATTTTACGCAATTTTAATCACAGTACTCTTTTTGTATTTTGAAATTCCATTTCCTCAATTTGTATTAAATACTGTAATGCTTTTAGCTTATGGAATGATTGTAATGATCCTTATGTCGCTAGGTGTTGCTCTTACACAAATGAAAGTATTTTCTTTTAAAGATGCATTAATAACTTCTTTTGGAAGAGTAATATTAGGTCCTATTATAGGATTTGCTGTTATAAAATTTTTTAATTTATCTGGAATACCAGCTGGTGTTCTCTTAATTCAGTCTTGTATGCCTAGTGCAATTTTGTGTTATTTGATTGCGCACATGTATTCTCCTAAAGAAATTGTAGATAATATATCTAGCACAATTGTAGTATCTACAATCATGTCCTTATTCACTATTCCGATCACGTTATTCTTTGCTTTAAAATACTTCTATTAAGAGATATCCTTCTTTTATGAAGGCGATAATTTTAAATGCATCTGCTTGGATGATTGTTCCTGTAATGGATGCTTTTGCTAAATATTTAAGCTCATCTATGGATGTTTTACAGATAACGTGGGCAAGATATTTTTTTACTGTAGTCTTTACATTGTCCTTAATGCTTATCTTTTATAG
>CACDYR010000012.1 GCA_902557155.1 uncultured Pelagibacteraceae bacterium
GTTTATTTTATTAAAAATTTTTAATGAGGAAAGGCAACAATTATTAACATTTTAATTTTATAGAATTTAATATAACTTTAAAACAATTTATGTCTGAGACAGTAATCAAATGCGAGTCGGTTTATAAAATTTTTGGAGAAAATGCCAAAAAGATGCTTGAAGAATCTAATGGCAATGTAGATGCAAAAACCTTTCAGGAAAGAGGATGTATTGTTGGAGTAAATAATGCTTCTTTTGAAGTTGCAAAAGGAGAAATGTTAGTAGTAATGGGTTTATCTGGTTCAGGTAAATCAACACTTCTTAGATGTATTTCAAGATTAACGGATGCTACCGGTGGAAAAATTTTTATCGAAGGTCAAGATTTATTAGAATTAAACAATAAAGAGCTTATTGAGCTTAGAAGAAATAAAATGGGAATGGTTTTTCAAAGCTTTGCTTTGTTACCTCATAAAACAGTTGTTGAAAATATTGCTTTTCCGCTTCAAATAAAAGGCACTAATACTGAAGAGAGTATTAGTAGAGCAATGGAAATGGTAAAACTAGTTGGACTAGATGGAAGAGAGAATTATTTTCCAAGAGAACTTTCAGGTGGACAACAACAGAGAGTAGGAATCGCAAGGTCATTAGCAGTAGAGCCTGATATATGGTTTTTAGATGAACCTTTTTCTGCATTAGATCCATTGATTAGAAAAGAAATGCAAGATGAGTTTTTAAGACTTCAGGAAAAATTACAGAAAACTATCATGTTCATCACTCATGATTTTGATGAGGCATTAAAGTTAGCTGATCGAATAGCAATTATGAAAGATGGTATAATTGAACAATTAGATACACCGGCCAATATCGTGCTAAATCCAGCAACTGAATATGTAAGAAAGTTTACTGAAGAAGTACCTAGAGAGAAGGTTTTGATTATTGAGGATGTAATGGATGCTTCAAGTAAAGACAATTTAGGAGATTTAAAAGTATCAAAAGATGAAATTATAGAAAATGTTGCAGAAAAAATACTTACTCAAGAAAAATTAGTAGGAGTAGTTGACTCAAATAATAATATTGTAGGATCAATTAAACCTTCAAAAATAATAGATACAGTTTTTGGAGGAAGAAAAAACGGTAGTTAAAACATGGAGTATTTAAAAAAATATCCAAAATTATTTCAATGGTTATTTTTATTAATTGTATTTTTTGCTTTATGTTTTGCAATTGATGTTCCTGAAACTTATAAATTTATAAGAGGCCAGGCTGAATTTGTTAAAGATCCAAACCAAAGTGTTTACTTTTTTCTAGGTAAAGAGGTTAGGTATTATGCCTTTGATGTATTTTGGAGATTGCCCCCACTTCTAGGATGGCTGCCTATTTGGATAAACGACTCTTTATTTTTCTTAATGAATGAATGGATGCCAATGGAGTTTTGGAACGAAGATACTCAAGAATTTAAAACTCGACCATTATTATTAGAGATAAGTAGAAATTTAACTTCATTTATGACTTTTTTAATTGAATTAATTAGGGAAATTTTACTTGGAGGTTTAGAAACTATTGTTGCATTTACAAGTTGGGATTTTATTGATGCTTATCCATGGTTAGAGTTGCCAGGTTTACCTTGGACCATTGTTGCAGCTGGAGCAGCTCTACTATCTTATAAATTAAGTGGAAAAGGATTGGCTTTGTTTGCAGGTTTAACAATGATCTATATTTCTATATTTGGTCAATGGAAACCATCAATGCAAACGCTTTCTTTTATACTTGTTGCAGCTCCACTTTCATTTATTTTTGGTTTAGGTCTAGGTATTGCTGCTTATAAAAGTAAACGTGTTGAAAAAGCATTGTACCCAATTCTTCTAGTAATGCAGACTATGCCACAATACGCTGTATTAGTTCCTGCACTTGTTTTATTTGGAGTAGGTGATCACGCTGCTGTAATTATTACTATGGTTGTTGCGGTTCCACCAATGATATTATTAACAATATTAGGTTTAAGAGCTATACCACCAGAAGTTATTGAAGCTGGAAGAATGAGTGGCTGTACCAATTGGCAGTTAATGTTCAAGGTACTAATTCCAACAGCAAGAAGAGATATTTTAATTGGAGTTAACCAAGTTATTATGGTTTGTTTTTCAATGGCAGTTATATCTGCGTTCATTGGTGCCAAAGGTTTAGGATTTAACTTATTATTAGCTTTGAACCAACTTAATATTGGATTAGCATTGGAAGCAGGATTATGCATTAGTTTAATTGCAATTCTTCTTGATAAAATGTCTTTGGCATGGGCAAATAAACAAACAGATTATTTTGGTAATCTGACATTTTTCCAAAGAAATAAAAACGCAATATTTTTTGCAGCTTCATTCGTAATTGGAATAATTCTTGCATATGTTGGGACTTTTATTTTCAAAGGTAGTTTTAATTACTTGTTTGAAATTCCTCATAATAAAGGAATATCAACAGCAGATTTTTGGAATAAAGGAGTTGATTGGATTTTTGATACTTTCTTCGTGTATATTAAAGCATTCAATACATGGTTAATTCAAGATGTGCTTCAGCCGATGAGAGCTTTATATTTAAGAATGCCTGCAGTAGCAACATTGGTACTAGCAGTTGGTGCAGGATATTTAATTGGAGGAGTTCGATCAGCATTAGTTGTTGCTGCTTTGACTTTATTTATAGCATTGAGTCCATGGTGGGATAGAGCACTAGTAACGTTATACATGGCAACTTTTGGTGTAGTTATTTCTTGTTTAATAGGATTTACAGTTGGAACATTATGTTTTCAAAACAAAAAATCTGCAGCATTTATGCTAGGAGTTTGCGATATATTTCAAACATTCCCATCATTTGTATATTTAATTCCTGTAATGATGCTTTTTGGAATAACAGATACATCTGTTTTAATTGCTGTAATTGTCTATGCAACAATTCCTGCAACTAGATATACAATCGAAGGACTTAGAAGTGTTCCTGTTGGCTTACATGAAGCTGCAACAATGTCTGGTGTAAATAAATTTCAAAGATTAACAAAAATTGAGTTTCCATTAGCATTTCCACATATGATGCTTGGTTTAAATCAAACAATAGTTTTTGCTTTATTTATGGTGATAATTGGAGCTTTCATTGGAACAGAAGATCTTGGTCAATACATTTTAAAAGCACTTTCAGATAAAAATGGAGCAGGAATTGGTTTAACTCTCGGTATCTGTGTTGCGTTTATAGGATTGATTTTTGATAATTTGATTAGAACTTGGGTTGGAAAAAGAAAAAAACATCTTGGCATAGATTAGTATTTTGAAAAAATTTATTGTCTCCATTGATCAAGGAACAACCTCGTCAAGAGTTGTTTTGTTTGACACTAAAGGGAATATTAAATTTATTTCTCAATATGAATTTAAACAATACTTTCCTAGAAATGGATGGGTAGAACATAATCCAAATGAAATTTGGTTGACAACACTTAAAGCATTAAAGCAAGTAATTAAAAAAGCTAAAAGTTTAAAAGGTAATATACTTACTATTGGAATTACAAATCAAAGGGAAACTACAATTTTGTGGAATAAAAAAACTGGAAAACCTATTTATAATGCAATCGTTTGGCAAGATAGAAGAACCCAGGAATATTGTAAATCTCTAAAGAATAAAAATTATGAAAATACTTTTAGAAAAAAAACAGGGTTATTTATAGATCCTTATTTTTCTGCCACTAAAATAAAATGGATTTTAGATAATGTTAAAGTTTCAACAAAATTATTAAAAACTAATAATTTATTGTTTGGTACAGTAGATACCTTCTTGATTTGGAAATTAACCAAAGGTAAACAGCATTTAACCGAAGCTACCAATGCAAGTAGAACCATGTTGTTTAATATCAATAACAATAAATGGGATAATGAAATTTTACAGAAATTAAAAATTCCAAGGAGTATCTTGCCTGAGGTAAAAAATTCTGCAGATAATTTTGGAAAAACAGATAAGAGAGTTACAGGAAAAGAAATACCCATTTCAGCTGTTTTAGGAGATCAACAAGCAGCAGCTGTAGGACAAGCTTGTTTTGAAAAAGGATCTACAAAAAGTACTTATGGTACTGGTGCTTTTGTAATAATGAACACTGGATTAAAAAAAATAAATTCAAAAAATAAGTTATTAACTACAATTTGTTACCGATTGAATAATAAGACTACGTATGCTCTTGAAGGATCTATTTTCATAGCAGGAGCAGGCGTACAATGGTTAAGGGATAAAATTAAATTAATAAACAATGCGTATGAAACTGAAAAAATAGCTAAATCAACAAAAAGCAATAATGAAGTTTATGTTGTCCCAGCTTTTAGTGGAATAGGTGCACCTTATTGGAGACCCGATGCAAGAGGTTTAATCACAGGACTTACAAGAGATAGTGATTGGAAAACTTTGGTGAGAGCAACTGTGGAGTCAGTTGCTTATCAAAGTAATGACTTATTTTATTCAATGAACAAAGATGGTTTAAAGCCTAGAATAGTTAAAATTGATGGGGGTATGGTAGCTAATAATTGGTTCTCACAATTTTTGGCAGATGTAATTAATTTAAAAGTAATTCGACCGAAAGTCTTAGAAACCACTGCTTTAGGAGCAGCTTTGTTTGCAGGTTATCAAGTAGGAGAATTCAAATCATTAAATCAAATTAAAAATACATGGAAAAAAGATACAGCTTTTAAGCCGAAAATTAATAAAAAACTAAGAAATCATATATTGCATGGTTGGAAGCAAGCAATTAAAAAAACCTTAGCATAAAGATAAAATGAAAAAAATATTAATTGTTGGTGCTGGAGCTATGGGAGCTGCTTTCTCGATACCATTGTTAGATAATGGTCACTCGGTTACATTAACAGAGCCATATAATTTTAAATTATTACAAAAATTAAACTTAAAAAAAAAAATTCACCCATCATTAAATATAAATTTACCACAAAAATTAAAAATAAATAAATTTTCAAGCGACATCTTAAATCAGAAATGGGACTTAATTGTAATTGCTGTGAGTTCTATTGGAATAGACTTAATTGGAAAAAATCTTTCAAAAATTAAAAATAAATCGCCTATTTTAGTATTAACAAAAGGTCTTAAATTAGATGGCAGGAATTTAATTTCAATGTCTAGCCTATTAAAAAAATATAATAAAAATTTAAATATTTCAGTTTTGAAAGGCCCGTGTTTAGCAAAAGAATTAGCTAAAAAAGTTAAAAGCTTCACTGTTGTTGCGAACAAAAATATTAATACTGCAAAAAAAATTGGAAAATTAATTTCAACAAATTATTATCAAACTGAATTTAGTAGAGATGTTAATGGAGTTGAATTTTTATCTGCTTTAAAAAATATTTATTCAATGATCATTGGAGCTGGACAATGGCACAATACATCATCGGCTTTATTCCGAAAATCAATTGATGAAATGAAATATCTTGCAAATTATTTTAAAGGAAAAAAAGAAACTGTTTATGGTCTGGCAGGTTTAGGAGATTTATACGTAAGTGCAATGGGAGGAAGAAATAGTAAAATGGGAGAATATCTTGGAAAAGGCTATACTTTTACCCGGGCAAAGAAAACGTTTATGAAAAATGATACAGTAGAAGGTGCTGATTTAGCAATAGAAATTGCTCCTTTTGTATTTAAAAAAATTAATAAACGAAAAGTTCCGTTAATGATCTCTTTATTAGAGGCAATTGTTAAAAACAAAAAATTAAAAATTAAATATTAATTTTCTATTTATTTAAAAAAGTTTTCATAGAGTCATCCATCGCTTTTTCCCAAGGTGTGTGATGAATTGGTGCAACTGATCCAGTCACAGGAGATGAAAATGATTTATTTCTATAAGTTAGAATATCCTCTACTTTATGATGTTCCCATTCTTTGAAATGTTTCCTAATTAATTCAAAATCAATTTTAGGATAATCGGACATATCATGAAGTTCTTTGGTATACTCCGTTTGAAAATCAATCATTTGATCAGGATTTTCTAATTTTTCCTCCATTGAAACCCACTTACTAATGTCTTTATCTATTTCGTTATCACTAGGCATTTTGATTTTCCCCATGATTACATCTCTTGCATACCATCCTTGACAATCAAACATATTAAATGTGTGAAACTGATCCTGCATACCTAAGTATAAAAGTTTATGATTATCTTGCCACACAACTCCTTTGTAAAGTTTTGGTGGATATAATCTGTTATGTGTTTTTAATTTTAAACTTTCATCTAAAAATGGGAAATGATGAAGATATCCAGTACACAAGATCACTACATCGGCATTTTGTTCAGTTCCATCTTTAAATATGGCTTTTTTCCCTTCTAACCTGTCTAAGTAATGTACTTCTTTCATACCTTTTGGCCATTTAAAACCCATTGGGTTATGCCTGTAACCGATTGTTACACTTTTAGCACCATACTTATTACATTGTAGAGCCACATCTTCTGCAGAATAACTGCTCCCTAAAACAATTACATCTTTTCCTCTAAATTCCTCAGCATCTCTAAAATCATGTGAGTGCATTATTCTTCCTGGGAAAGAATTCATTCCTTCATATTCAGGAATAAAAGGCACTGAAAAATGACCTGTAGAGACTACCACATAATCAAATGTATCATTTAGAATTTTATTATTTACTTTGTCTTGGTAAGTAATTTCAAATTTATCATTTTTATAAACAGTATTTGTAACTCTTGTATTAAATTTAATCTTACTTTTTACATTACCTTTGCTTACTCTTCCCAAAATATAATCTTGCAAAACTTCTCTTGGAGGAAAAGAAGGAATTGGTTTTCCAAAATGTTCATCAAAAGAATAATCAGCAAATTCCAAACATTCTTTAGGTCCATTAGACCATAAGTATCTGTACATGCTGTTAGGTACAGGATCTCCATATTGATCTGAACCAGTTCTCCAGTTGTAGTTCCATAAACCACCCCAACTTTCTTGTTTTTCAAAGCAAACTATTTCAGGAATTTTCTCTCCTTTATTTTCTAAATGTTCAAATGCTCTTAAAATTGAAAGTCCACATGGACCAGCACCAATGATTGCTACTTTTGACATAGAATTTTTCCTATCATTAATAAATTTATAAATATATCTTACTAACAATTTTTAAAAAAATAAAATTATATTTTGTTATGGGTATTAATTGGAATTATCCTACCACTATGTGGATAGGAGAAAATAGAATTGAAGATTTATCCTTAGCTTGTAAAGAGTTAAATATTTCAAATCCATTATTCGTAACAGACAAGGATTTAATTAACTTAGATTTAATAAAAAATATAATATTGAGATTAAAAAAAAGTTTTAAAAATTTAGCAATTTTTTCTAATTTTACGGGAAATCCAATTGGAGAAAATGTGGAAGAAGGTGTTAAAGTTTATAATACCTCGAATTGTGACGGTGTAATAGCTTTAGGAGGCGGAAGTGGTTTAGATGTTGGAAAAGCTATAGCATTTATGTCTAATCAATCTCGACCGTTATGGGATTTTGAAGATATTAGTGATTACTGGACAAGAGCTGATAGTTCTAAAATTTCAAAAATCATTGCAGTTCCAACCACTGCAGGAACAGGATCCGAAACTGGTAGAGCATCTGCAATAATAAATAAAGAAACAGGTGCAAAAAAAATTATTTTTCACCCAAAAATGTTACCTTCGATTGTGATTTTAGATCCTTTACTTACATTAGATTTATCTCCAAGATTAACAGCAGCGACCGGAATGGATGCACTTGCACATAATTTAGAAGCGTTTTGTGCACCAGGATATCATCCAATGGCTGATGGTATGGCAATAGAAGGAATGAAACTAATTAAAAATTCATTAATTAAAGCATTCACAAATGGAAAAGATGTTAAGGCTAGAATGGATTTACTTTCTGCTGCTTCAATGGGCTCGACTGCATTTCAGAAGGGACTGGGGGCAATTCACTCATTGAGCCACCCTGTAAATGGTAAATTCAATGTTCACCATGGCTTATCAAATGCAATATTTATGCCTTATGTTTTGACATTTAATAAACACTCAATTGAAAATAAAATAATATCGATTTGTGATTATCTTAATTTAAATAAAAATTTTGATAGTTTTTTAAATTGGATTTTGGACTTAAGACAAAATTTAAATATTCCACACAAATTGTCGGATGTAATGGATTGTAATAATATTGATCTAGATGAACTTTCCTTAATGGCATTTGAAGATCCATCAACAGGAGGAAATCCTAAAAAATTAAGTAAAAATGATCTAAAAGAAATGTATATAAAAAGTATTTCTGGAGAATTATTTTAATGAAAAAAATATTGATAGTAGAAGGAAACTTACGAGAAGAAAATCAAAGCTTTTCTGCAGCTGGTATTCAAACACATACAGAAAGCCTTAAAGATAGTTTAGCGTTTTTCACAGATAAATTAGAAACCCACGTGGTTAATCCTTCTTCAGACGAAAATATCGATAAAAATATTGATGCACTTGAAAGCTACGATGGTCTTATTTGGGGAGGAAGTAGCTTGAACATCTATAACAATACTCCAGAAATAAAAAGACAAATTGATTTTATGAAAGAGTGTCAGAAAAAAATAAAAAAAATCTTAGCAATTTGTTGGGGCATGCAAGTAGCTGTGACTGCAGCAGGAGGGGAGGTAAGAAAAGCGACAAAAGGATCTCATAGAGGGATTGCCTCAAATATAGAAATTAATGAAATTGGTTTAAACCATCCACTCTATAAAAATAAAGATGAAAAATTTAATACACCAGCATTTAATTTTGATGAAGTAGTTACAATGCCAGAAAATTCAATTTTATTAGCCTCAAACTCAATAAATAACGTCCAAGGAATAAATTTCAAAGTTGGTAGTTGTAATATATGGGGACTTCAATATCACCCTGAGATTACTTATAATAAAATGATCAATTTGATTATTTTCAGAAAAAAGAGACTTTTAGAAAAAGGTGCTTTTAAAGATGAGGATGAAATCGATAATCATATTAAATATATAGAAACTGAGAATAATAAATTAGATAAAGTTTCTAGAATGAGAGAATTGGAGAACTGGTTAGACTATCTAAATTTAGAATAAACCCTCGATTTCACCCTTGTCATTTAATTTTATTGAGTCGGCTGCAGGAACTCTTGGAAGACCTGGCATTGTCATAATTTCTCCACACACAACAACTATAAATTCAGCACCAGAAGAAAGTCTTACTTCTCTTACAGGCAAAACATGACCTGTGGGTGCACCTTTTAAATTTGGATCTGTTGAAAAACTATATTGAGTTTTTGCAATACAAACAGGTAGCTTACCGTAACCTTTTTCCTCAAAATCTTTTAATTGTTGTCTAACTTTTGTATCAGCTACCACTTCAGATGCGCTATAAATTTCTTGTGCAATTTTTTCTATTTTTTTGAACAGCGGAAGATCGTCTTCATATAAAAATTTAAATGTATCTTTTTTATCCTCACAAATTTCAGTAACATTTTTAGCTAATTCAATAGTTCCTTCACTTCCATTAGACCAATGAGTGCATTTAGAGGCTTTTACACCCTGTGTTTCACAAAAATCTAACAAGGTTTTCATTTCATCTTCTGTATCAGTAATAAAATGATTAACCGCAACAGTAACAGGTAATCCAAATTTTCTAATATTATTTATATGTCTACGTAAATTTACCATTCCCTCTTTTAGTGCTGACACATTTTCTTTTTTTAAATCTTCTTTAGCAACACCTCCATGCATTTTCAGTGCTCTTATTGTTGCTACAATAACTACGCAATCTGGTTTTAGATTAGATTTTCTGCACTTAATATCCAAAAATTTTTCAGCTCCTAAATCAGCTCCAAATCCTGCCTCTGTTACAACATAGTCAGCTAATTTAAGTCCTGCTTTAGTTGCAATAACTGAATTACATCCATGAGCAATATTTGCAAAAGGGCCACCATGAATTATTGCAGGATTATTTTCTAAAGTTTGAGTTACATTAGGTCTTATTGCTTCTTTAAGCAAAACTGTCATTGGACCTTGAGCATTTAAATCTTTTGCACAAATTGCTTGCTTATCTCTAGTATAACCAATTGTAATATTTCCAATTCTATTTTCTAAATCTTTTAAGTCAGTTGCTAAACAAAAAATAGCCATAAGCTCAGATGCAACTGTAATATCGAAACTATCTTGCCTTGGGTAACCATTAGCTACCCCTCCTAGATCAACAATAATAGATCTTAAGGATCTATCATTCATATCCATTACTCTTCTCCAAACAATTCTTCTAACATCAATGTTAAGTTTGTTACCCCAATAAATATGATTATCAATTAACGCAGATAGTAAATTATGTGCAGATGTAATAGCATGAAAGTCACCTGTAAAATGAAGATTGATTTGTTCCATTGGTACTACTTGGGCATAACCACCGCCAGCAGCTCCACCTTTCATTCCAAATGATGGACCAAGACTTGGTTCTCTTAAACAAACAATAGATTTTTTTCCGATTTTATTTAAACCGTCATTCAACCCAACTGAAGTTGTGGTTTTACCTTCACCAGCTGGAGTAGGAGTGATTGCAGTAACTAAAATTAATTTACCATTTTCTTTTTTAAGGGTATTCAAATATTCCAGATTTATTTTGGCAATGTGTCTGCCCATTGGACTGAAAGCAAAATTTTCATCCGGGACACCAATCTTTGAAAGAATATCTTTTATTGGTTGCATTTTAGCTTCTCTAGCTATTTGAATGTCTGATTTTACATCACTCATGAATAATCCTCTAAATTAAAAACATTTCCTGTGACTTCTTATCCTTTTTTGAGATATTTGGAAACTTCTAAAAAATATATATAAAAAAAATAAGCACTATTTATATTCTTTGTTATAAAATTATTAAATGCAGAAGTATTCAATATTTAACTTGGTTAAAAACGCTTTTTCAAACCACCAAAATTGGGATCTGGCTTGGAAAGATCCAACACCTAAAGAGGAATATGATGTAGTGATTATTGGTGGAGGAGGTCACGGTCTAGCTACCGCATATTACCTTGCTAAAGAGCATAACATTACAAAAGTTGCAATTATCGAGAAAGGTTGGATTGGAGGAGGAAATGTAGGACGTAACACTACAATTATTAGATCCAATTACATGCACGATGAAAATGGTTTGTTCAGTGAGTTTGGAATGGAGTTATGGAGAAAGATGAGTCAGGACCTGAACTACAATGTAATGTTTTCTCCAAGAGGTATTATTAATCTTGCTCATTCAGATGCTCAAATGAATGCTTATGCAAGAAGAGGAAATTCAATGAGATTAAATGGAATAGATGCACTTCTTTTAAACAGAGAACAAGTTAAAGAAATTATTCCAATGGCTGATTTTTCAGACAATGTAAGATTTCCAATTTTTGGTGGCTTGATGCAACCAAGTGCAGGAACAGCAAGACATGATGCTGTTGCATGGGGTTATGCACGTCAGGCAGACTCAATGGGGGTAGATATTATTCAGAATTGTGAAGTAATTGGATTTGATGTTTCAGCGGGAAAAATAAACGGCATTAGAACTTCACGTGGAAATATTAAGGCAAAAAAAGTTGGTTTATGTGTTGCTGGTAGTACAAATATTTTAGCAGAAAAATTAAACATGACTTTACCAATAGAAACTCATTTACTTCAAGCTTGTGTTTCTGAACCAATTAAACCAGTGCTGGATAATGTAGTTACATTTGGTGCAGGACATTTTTATGTAAGTCAGTCAGATAAAGGTGAAATGGTGATGGGTGGAGATTTGGATGGATACAATAGTTATGCACAAAGAGGAAACTTGCCAACTTTACAGCATGTATTGACAGAAGGGATTGCCATGATGCCATTTTTAAGCAAATTAAAAATGCTTAGAACTTGGGGTGGTATTATGGATATGTCAATGGACGGTTCACCAATTATTGATAAAACTCATATTGAAGGTTTGTATTTAAATTGTGGATGGTGTTATGGAGGATTTAAAGCCACACCTGCTTCAGGTTGGACATTTGCTCACACAATTGCGCAAGATAGAGTTCATGAATTAAACGCAGGCTATAGCTTAAACAGATTCAGTACAGGCCATCTTATTGATGAGAAGGGACTAGGAACTAAAACCTGGATATCTTAAATGCTTTATATTAATTGTCCACATTGTGGAATGAGATCCCAAAATGAATTTTCATACGGCGGAGATGCAAGTGTTAAAAGACCAGAATTAAATAAAGAAATTTCAGATAATGAGTGGGATGATTTTGTTTATAACAGAAAGAGTTTAAGAGGAAAACATTTAGAGCTTTGGCAACATATTTCTGGATGTAGGCAATGGATTAAAGTTGAGAGAGATACATCAACTCATGAAATATTTAGAACTTTTAAAGCTAATGAGGAAATTGCCTAATGACACAAGCTTTTAGAATTGAAAATGGCGGATTAATAAACAAAGATAAAAAATTATCTTTTAAATTTAATGGTAAAACATACTTTGGTTATGAAGGTGATACTTTGGCATCGGCTTTATTGGCAAATGGAGTTCATTTAGTAGGAAGAAGTTTTAAATATCACAGACCAAGAGGTTTCTTTGGAGCAGGAGTTGATGAACCTTATGCGGTAGTTCAACTTTATAGAAATGGTGAAACAGAACCAAATATTAAAGCTACAGAGCAGGAGTTATTTGAGGGTTTAGAAGCAAAAAGTGTTAATTGTTGGCCAAGTGTTAATTTTGACATAGGTGCAATTAATAATTTTTTGAGAATTTTTTTACCAGCAGGTTTTTATTACAAAACTTTTATGTGGCCAAAAAGTTTTTGGTATCGAATTTATGAGCCATTTATTAGAAAAGCAGCTGGTTTAGGCGTAGCTTCAACTAAACATGATAAAGAAAGGTATGAACATAAGTACGAATATTGTGATTTGTTAATTGCAGGCTCAGGACCTTCGGGATTAGCTGGTGCATATGCAGCAGCAAAAAATGGAGCTAAAGTAATTTTAGCTGAAGACAAACCAAGATTTGGTGGATCTTTATTAACTAGTGATGTCAATATTGGCAATCAATCAGGAAAAGATTGGGCTGAAGGAATAATTGCAGAACTTAAAACAATGCCCAATGTTGTTGTAAAAAATAGATCTCAAATTTTTGGATACTATGATCACAACATGCTTGTGATGTCGGAAAAAGTTAGTGATCATTTACCATCAACTAAAAAATATCACCCTAACAAAAGGTTATGGTACATTCGAGCAAAAGAAGTTTTGATTTCCTCAGGATCAATTGAAAGACCAATAGTTTTCGGAAATAATGATACACCAGGGGTAATGCTTTCTTCAGCTGCTAAAGAATATTTAAAAGTATATGGTGTTTTAGTTGGAAGAAAACCATTGGTATTTACAAATAACGATAGTGGATACGAAACAGCAATTGAATTTAAAAAACATGGAGTAGATCCAGTTGTTTTAGACTCAAGAAAAAATCCTGAGTCAGAAATAATTGATGAGGCAAAAAATTTAGGAATTAATATTAAAAATTCATATGTTGTTGTTGCAGCACAAGGATACAAAAAAGTAAAATCGGCAGATATTGCAAGTATTTCTGAAGACAAAAAACAACTTGGTAAAATAGAAAATATACAATGTGATTGTATTTGCGTTTCAGGTTTTTGGACACCAACTATTCATTTAGCCTCACAATCAGGAAATAAAACAAAGTTTAAAGAAGAAATCGATGCATTTGTTCCAGGACAATCAAAACAAAATGAAATTACTTTAGGTGCAGCTAATGGAGTATTTTCACTAGAGGAAACTTTAAAAACTTCATTTACAGCAGGAAGTGAATTATCAAAAAAAATTACTGAAAATGATAATAAGATGGCTATTCCAAATGTTGTTGAAAAGAAATCTTCTCAGCATGATAAGTTTTGGTGTGTTCCATTGCCAAAAGGTAAAAATTATAAAAGATTTTTAGATTTTCAAAACGATGTAGCGGTATCTGATGTAGAAATAGCTTTAAGAGAAGGGTATCGATCAATTGAACACGTTAAAAGATATACCACTCTAGGAATGGCAACAGACCAAGGAAAAACAAGTAATTTAAATGGATTACAATTAGTATCCGAAATTGAAAACAAAGTTGTTCCTGCAGTAGGCCACACGACTTTTAGGCCTCCATATACTCCTGTCTCTATTGGAGCAATAGTAGGAAGAGAGGTTGGAAAACATTCAAAACCAACAAGAAAATCTCCAATGCATTCATGGCATGAAAAAAATAATGCAGTTTTTGTTGATGCAGGTGTTTGGTTGAGACCTCGGTATTATAAAAGAGGAAATGAAAATTTATTCGAGGCATCTAAAAGAGAGGCTAAAAATGTAAGAACAAATGTAGGTGTTTGTGATGTAACTACTTTAGGTAAAATTGATGTCAAAGGTCCTGATGCAGCAGAGTTATTAAATAGAGTCTATACAAATGGATGGTTGAAGCTACCAGTTGGTAAAGCAAGATACGGTGTAATGTTAAGAGAAGATGGAATTGTAATGGATGACGGAACAACTACAAGAATTTCTGAAAATCATTATCATATGACGACGACAACAGCTCAGGCAGCAAACGTTCTTTCGCATTTAGAATATTATTTACAACTCGTTTGGCCTGAATTAAATGTTAATGTAGTTTCAACTACAGAACAGTGGGCTGGAGCAGCTATAGCTGGACCTAAATCTCGAGATTTATTACAAAAATTATTTCCAAACTCTGATGTATCAAATGAAGGCTTACCTTTTATGGGATATATGGAGGGAGATTTATTTGGTGTAAAAGCAAGAATATTTAGAATTTCATTTTCAGGAGAGCTTGCTTATGAAGTGAATGTTGAGTCTGATTATGGAAATTTTATGTGGGAAAAAATAGTGGAATTTGGCGAAGAATTTAAAATTCAACCATATGGAACAGAAGCATTATCAACTCTTAGAATTGAAATGGGACATGTTGCTGGATCAGAACTGGATGGTAGAACAATTCCATTTGACAACGCCTTAGAAGGTCTTGTTAGTAAAAAGAAAGATTTTATTGGAAAAAGATCATTACAAAGATCTGCATTTATAGCTGAAGATAGACAAAGAATAGTGGGCGTAGTTCCATTAGATAAACAAACAAGTATACCAGAAGGCTCTCACTTAGTTAAAGATGATAAAGCACCGTTACCAAATCCAAAATTAGGTCATATCTCTGCATCTTGTTGGAGTGTTGAATATGATAATCCTTTTTCTTTGGCAATTTTAAAAGATGGAAAAAATATGATCGGTCAAAAGCTTTTTGCGATGTCGCCACTTAAAAACAAAGTAATACCAGTTGAGATAGTTTCATCACATTATGTAGACCCAAAAGGTGAAAGAGTTAGATCATGACATTAATTTCAGCTTTATCAAATGTTCATGCAAAAGGTCAATTCGGAGATTATGAAGGTAAAAATGAAAATGATTTACTTAAAATATCTGAAATCAAAAATTTATTAATTGTTCAAATAGTTCAGTACAAAAATTCTTCACTTTCATTTGAGGGTATTGATATTGATGGTTTAAAATTAAAAAATGAACCTTTAACTGTAGTATTTAATGAAAATACAAGGATTATGTGGAATGGACCAAAAAACTGGCTTTTAGTTTCAACAAAAAAAGATTTAATTAAAAATGTATCAGATAATTTTAAAGATACAGATTTTGCTATAACAGATTTATCTCATTCTAGAGCTATTATTGAAATCGAAGGAAATGATACGATAGAAGTTTTGAAAAAAGGATGTCCTTTTAATTTTAATACATTGGATAAAAATAATTCAATAAACTCAACTTATAATGGAATAGCTTTTACAGTAGATAAGTTGGGTGAAAATCCAAATAAAGTAAGGTTATTTGCTTTAAGAAGTTTTGGTGAATCTTTATATCATTCTATCACAGACGCATCTCTAGAGTTTGGCTTTGAATCTTTATCAACTTAAATTTTCAATCTCTTGTTGCAATATAAACACCTATAGAAGTAATTAGAAATCCAATTAAATCTAAACTAGTTAAACCTTCATTTAAGAAAAGCCATGCCATAAAAGCAGACGTCGCTGGAATTAAAAAAAATATAGAAACAGTTTTGCTTGCTGAGTTATTTTTAATTAAAAACATTAATATTGTAAATGCTCCAAATGATACCAAAAATATTTGATGGCTCATTGCAATAATAAAAGTTTGTGAGAATTCAATATATGGATCAACAAACAAAATAATTATTAATAAATGAAACAAACACCCACCAATAGCTTGATTCATATTACTTACAGACAATGGTAAGTTATTACTTAATTTTTTTTGCCATAAAGTTGAAAATGTAATTGCTAATAAAGCAATTATTGTTGCTATCAATCCTGCTGCCGGTATTTTTGAACCAATATCAAAACCCAATACAAGTCCTGCACCAGCAAATCCTAATAAAACACCAATCCATTGTTTTGTAGATACTTTTTCATTTAAGATGGGGCCACTTAGTGCATTTGTGAGAACTGGTTGAAGAGTTACAATTAATGCTGCAATTGCTGTAGGCATACCTATTGAAATAGAGTAAAAAACCCCACCAAGATAAAAACCATGAAATAATACACCGCTAAAAAAAGATTCAAAAAAGTTTCTTTTGCCTACTAAAATTTTTTGTTTTGAATAAATAGAAAATAAAAAAAACCCAAAAGCAACTATAGCAAATCTAAAAGCTAGAGCAGCAAATGGATCACTGTTGTCTATGATAGGTTTGGTTGTTATGAAAGCAGAAGACCATAGAAGTATAAATATGAAAGGAAATATTTTAATCATCATGTTTAATAAACAAATAAATTAAATAAAATCAAACAAATCAGCACCTATTATGAGCAAATTTGATGTAGCTATGAAATAGCAAATCACCTAAAGTTTAGTTATGAAGATTAGATTATTTAGAATTTTAACAATAATATTGTCCTTTTTCTTTTTGACGGGTTTTGTACCTATTCTTTCATTTATTGGGCCTGGCGTGACAGCCCTTACTTCAGGTAATATCTATAAAGCAAGTGCTCAATATATAATTAATCAAAGAATAGAAAAAGAAACTGGGAAAAATTCTTTAACTTTAATTAAAGAAACGTTAACCGAAGAAACAGATAAAAAAATTAAAAAAAATTCGTTTGATGAAGATTTAAGACAATTAGTTGAAACAAGAATTAAAATGACAAGACAAAAACTAGATAATCAAAATTTACAAAAACTACTTAAGAAACGAATTGAGGTTACTAGATCAATACTTGATTTAAATAACACTACTCAATAATATTTAGATATATCAAGTTTTCTTGTTTAGTTTCTTTACACCACATTTCGTAGCTTTCACAAACCCTCCACAAGTGATCAAAGGCTCTCTGAGAAATTTCTAGTGGAAAATGACTTTTAGTATAATAAAGTTTTGGTATTTTCATTAAAAATTTTACCATTGAATCTTTTTGTAACTCTAAAAGTCTTAAAGTTTCTTCATTAATTTTTTTTTTAGTTATTTGGTCAATAAATTTATTATTCTTAAGTTCTAAAAACCATTTATCATGAAATTCTCCAGAACTTAAAATGTCATATTCCTTAGTAGTCATAAAAATTTCAAAAGCTTGTATATTATTGATTTCAGGATTTTGTTTTTTAATTTCTATTATATTTGAATAAACAAATTCAGCAGCTCTCAACACATATGGTTTTTCAGTCTTGTTAGACATAAACTAATTTTTATGCTTGACCATAGCTGAATGAGCTAAAATTAAATTAGGATCTAAGAAAACTTTTGAGGATTTAACATTTTTAAATGATTTAAATGCAAAAATCGCAATAGGGAGCTCTGTACAACCTAAAATGATTTTTTTACACTTCATTTTAATTAAGGAGTCAATTGCAGGTTTAATTGCTTTTGCTGCAGCCTTTACATTACCCATTTTAACTAATTTAATTGCTTTATTAACTGACAATTTTTGTATTTTTTGAGATGGCTCTATTAATTGATAATCTTTTTCAAAAAATTTTTTATAAACTCCAGTTTTAAGAGTACCCTCAGTTGCTAAGAGACCAACTTTGGAGTTCCTCTTACATTTTTTTTTTGTAAATTTATAAACTTCTTTTGGCATATTGATTATTGGAATATTAATTTTATTCTGCAAATCATCGAACCAATAATGAGCTGTATTACAAGGTATAACTATAAATTTACATTTATTCTTTTCCAGAAGTTTACAACCTTTGAGCAAACTCTTTAAAACTTTATTATATTTTGCTTTACTTTTTTTATTTGTAGATTTGTTTGAAAGATTTTTAGTTTGAGAGCCAATAGATTCGGGTCTGCCAGGAATATTTGATTTGTTATAAAGTAAAAATAATGGATACTCTTGATCTATTTTTCCTCTATTTAAAACCGCAAGTTTATTGCAAAAATCAAGACCTGCTTGAGTTCCCATTCCACCTAAAATTCCGATCATAATTTTGATTAATTTATTAATTTTTTATTTTAAATCTATAATTAATAATTGTGTTTAAAGATTGATATTAAATAAGGTATTGGCTGAATAATAAATTTTTTAAAGTTAAATAAATTTTTCAGCCAATAGGAAGTGTGAAATTATGCAGTTTTTAAGTTAA
>CACDYR010000013.1 GCA_902557155.1 uncultured Pelagibacteraceae bacterium
AAGCATCGTTATAGAAACTATTTCAATTGCTTTACCAGTTTGCATAAGCGCTGTACCAGCAAAAACTAATACCAAATCAGGATAGGCAATAGCAGCTGCTAGAGAAGAATTTTTTGTTAAATTTAAATATTGATTAGTTGTTGGTGGAATAATAATTCTTAAAGCTTGTGGCATTACAACTAACTTCAAAACTTGATTAGGATTTAATCCTATCGATGCTGCAGCCTCTTTTTGACCTTTACCTACACCTTGAATTCCAGCTCTTACACACTCTGCAATAAACGTTGCTGTATATAATGCCAGCGATAATGTTAAAGCTATTAATTCAGGGGGTAAGCTTATACCACCTTCATATTTGAATGATGTTGTGGCTAATTGCTTTAATTTAGGAATTTCAAACGATAAACTTACACCACCTATTAAAAAACTTAATAAAGGCAAAATAAAAATTAAACCTACTGATATCCAAAAAACTGGTAACTGTTTACCTTGTGTTTCTTGAACTTTTCTTGCATGAATTCTAATTACAACTATTGCAATTATTGCTGCAATTATTGAATATAAAAATACATTAAGATTTTCCCAAATAAATGCTGGAACATACAAACCTTTAATCGTTAAGAAAAAAACACCCAACATTGCATCTGCATCTTGCGGCAGAGGTAAAGCTCTTAAGGCAGCAAAATACCAAAAAAATATTTGTAAAAGCAATGGAATGTTTCTAAAAAATTCAACATAGAAAGCAGCGAACTGATTTATTAAATAATTTGGAGAAAGTCTTGCAACACCAACTATAACTCCTAAAATTGTTGCAATAATAATTCCAATTACAGAAACTAAAATAGTGTTAAGCAAACCAACTAGGTAAGCTCTGAAATAAGAATGGGATCCATCGTATTCTATAAGTGAAAACTGTACATCAAATGAAGATTCTTGAGAAAGGAACCCGTAACCAAAATCAATACCCCTATTCTCCATATTGATTTGAGCGTTGTATGTAAAAAATCCAAAAACTAACACTACAACTAAAACGGTAATTAATTGGGGAATGATTTTTTGTAATTTCAGGTCCATTTGAACGCTTATAAAAAAAAGGGCTAGAAAAATCTAGCCCTTTTTAATTAGTTAAATATGCAATTATCTTGCAGGTGGTACGTAAAGAATTCCACCTTTAGTCCATAATTCATTTGGACCTCTGTCAGGTAAAATTCCAGTGTCAGCTATATTTCTTTTGTAGCTTTCACCATAGTTACCAACTTGCTTGATAATTCTTAAGCTCCACTCGTTGTCTAGACCAAAAGCAGCACCTAATTCACCTTCAGCACCAACTAATCTTTTTACAGCTGGGTTGTCTGAAGTTTTCATTGAGTCTGCATTAGCAGAAGTAATTCCGTACTCTTCTGCTTCAATCATAGCATTTAAAGACCATCTAACGATATCTTCCCATACAGAGTCACCTTGTCTTACAACTGGTCCTAAAGGCTCTTTAGAAACAGTTTCAGGTAATACAATGTGATCATCTGGGTTAGACATTTTAGTTCTTTGTGCAGCAAGACCTGATTTGTCAGTAGTGTAAGTATCACATCTACCAGCATCATAAGCAGCTACGACTTCGTCAGCTTTTTCGAAAGCAACTGGCTCATAAGAAATTCCTTTAGAGTTAAAGAAGTCTCTCATGTTTAACTCAGTTGTTGTACCAATGTTAGTACAAGCTGAGATACCATCTTTGAATTGGCTTGTTGAAGTAATACCAGAACTTTTTCTAACCATGAAACCTTGACCATCGTAGAAGTTTACTCCAACGAAAGTAAGTCCGATATCAGCATCCCTAGAAAGAGTCCAAGTTGTGTTTCTTGATAAAATATCAATTTCACCAGAAGTTAAAGCTGTAAATCTTTCTTTAGCACTTAATGGTGTAAACTTAACTTTGTTTGCATCACCTAGTACTGCAGCAGCTACCGCTCTACATACATCAACGTCGATACCAGTCCAATTTCCAGCTGCATCAGCATTAGAAAATCCTGGAAGACCTTGAGATACTCCACATCTTACAAAACCCTTTTTTTGAGTGTTTTTAAGTGTTTTAGATTTTTTAGCAGCCATAGTCTCTGTTGTAAAAGTAAACAACACAGCTACCATAGCAACTAAAGAAGTTAATTGTTTTAAGTATTTAAACATTATTCTTCCTTTTAGTTATTTTTATTTGTTAACAAATAATTCAAAATTACTTTTGAATATTCTTAATTTAAGCATGTAAGAATTAAGTCTTCAAGCAAAATATAGGTTCTAAATTTAAATAATAAGTATTTTAGTCAAGGATTATTATATCAATAATAGAAGTAATAATATTAATGGCGCGCCCTGGAGGATTCGAACCTCCGACCCTCGGTTTAGAAATTTGATGCGTGATCAAACTGCAAGAAACACGTTCAATAAAACTCTTTCTACTTTCTAATCAACTGACGAACTAATCGACATTTGTTAATATAGGATAATCTAGCATAACGAGGAATCTGCGTCTAGTATTTCGTCATTCAGTCGTCATTCAACTTTAACGAGTCATAGAGTCTATGTTGTGTTTAATAAAAAGTTTTCGTCTAAATGTATGACGATATTGAATCCGAAAGTCGCCCCTCTGTTGAGGGGCTAGTCCTCCAAGAACTAAAGCAAAAAAGATACTAAACGAAATCGAAAAATAGCTTTTTAAAAAAAGGGCGATAGGGCTTTTCTGTATAAAGGATGTTAAATAGTTTGTGTATATAGCAACGTTTGGACATTCAGTCCCGATAAAAACTTATTCACTCTAAAAAATATTATAAAAAAATTTTTTGAAAAAATATTTCGAATTGGGTGGGAATGGCAAGTTATTAACTATTTAAATCTTTCTATGAATTGTTATCCCGAACAAAAATTCACAGATACCACTCCCGTTAATCTTTAAAAGTCATTCTTAATAAATTTCTAACGACTTCTCTTTCTGCCTCAGTTAATTCCGTTAATGCTTTTCCTGGTGCTACTGAATCTAAATCTAATCTTTTAATTCTAGGTTTTTCTTTTTGTTTTAAATAAGATAAAAAATCAATAACCTCTCCACCCTCTTTTAATCCTAAAGGTATCTTGATTAAATATTCTCTATCTTTAGTACCCAACCAATCAAGAAACGACTGACCAGGGACTTTTTCTTTGTCATAATTATTTCTTAAAATATCTATTATCTCGCCTTCAACATCGAATAAAATATCTTTTTCATCTTTTGCTAATTTAATTAATTCATCTTTCTTAGGTGTATTTTTTCTATTCTCTACGTTGCCACCTTTTGCATAAACGTTAAATGTTGGATCTTTGATCATTGGCATTAGTTATCCGTCCTATTAGTTTGAAATAAATTCATTATTTCTTTTTCAGTCATTGCATCTTCTTTTTTTTCTTTAAAAACTTTTCTCAAAGCATCAGCCATTTTTTTATTGTGTTGTTTCAACTCATAAATCTCATCTTGCAATTCATACATCTTTGTATTTTTCTGACCTATCTCATCCCACATTTTATCTATATGAAGAGTTAAACGTTCTATGATGTTCGTGGATTGTTGTTGTTCAATTAACTTATCTTCTAATTCAAACTTTCTCACAGCAGCAACCCTCCGATACCACTTCTTAATTCTTTTTCTTTTTCTCTTTGTGCATCCTTCACACTTTGAAGAAATCTACGCTCTTCCTCCGATTGCTCTTTTTTAAAGTAGCTAGAAGGAAGGCGCGAAGGTGTTGGATCAATATCGACTAATTTTGGCTCACTGACAACGGAACTTGGTTTCGGTTTTCCCAAATTTTTAGCAATCTTAGTGAAAGGTTTTAATTCTTTTTTCTTAGGTCTAACGAACTCTTTTTTCTTTTGAATATCGGGTACATATTTTTCGTATAAGTCATTATGAATACGAGCTGAATTTGCATCTTTATAAGCGATAGATTTATCTTTATTTGAGAATAATCCTGTGACTGAATCATACTGAACAATTTGATCTTCTGCTTTAACGTCATCATATTTAATAACAGTATCGATAATATGTTTTTCCATTTTTGTTGGAGGTGTTTTTATTGGATCTAATATTTGTGTATCGTATTTAGTGACGGGCAATCTAATAGTATCCTTTTTAGGTCTAGTTAAATAATTCATCATTTGTTTATATTCACTTGGTTTCATATTAATAAATTTCTCTTATCTTAGGTTTAAGATCGTTCTCATCTATATATCTTTGGTATTCATCTCTTGGCTGTTCGTATAGAGGACGCCATTTAGTTTGAACATCTTTATAACCTCTATTGTTGCAATTAACCCAACGACCATAATTCTTATGACTTAATTGTTGATCTAATTCTTGTTGTCTTTTTAATTTTTTTTCTCTTTTTCTTTGCTGTGCAACTTCAATAATATCATCTGTTATTTCAGCTATTCCCTCTTCATCTAATCTTTTATTTATTCTAGCTAATTGTCTAAGATCATTTGTGAGTTTAAATTGGTGTCCGTTTCTAACTTTATGATACCTGGTATCCGAACCACTGACATTGCGCCTACGGGGTTTTGAGCGTGAATTGTTAAGCGTGAACTCATCGTTGTTTGGACGGTGTCCTAGCGAAGGGGTATAAAAATAATCTGAACCTTTTTTAATATATTGTCCTTCTAATTTTCCCGATAATCTACGTTTTCTTAATGCTGAAGGTGTTATTCCATTCAACTTAGCAAATTCATTTGCGTTAAATTTAAATTTTAAGTCCATATTAACGCTTTTATCAAACGTGAATTTTCACGCCATTGTTGGACGGATTTTTTTTATTTAAACGTATAAGAGTCTGTCGTGCTGTCGCAACGTCATTAAAAAGACACAACGACAACTACGACAGATATTTCTATTATAGAATTGTCCCGACATCCTTTGGTTTAACGTAAATATACGTTCCATATTTAGAACCTCTTAATAGCTCAAATTGTTCTGCCATTCTTTGCATCGTTCTAGACATTCTTCGCCCGTCTTTTGAGTTAGAATTGACGCCATAATATTTAGCAACATCACTCGGTCTAACTTCTTTTAGATCGTTATGTAGCTGTTCCATAGCGACAACTATTTCTCTTCTATTTTCGTTCTTATTTATTTCAACTAGATTGCCCTCAAAATTATAAGACATACTTTCATTGTCCCAAGTAAGTGCATATTCAAAATCAAGAATATCACGTCCCCTACCTTTTAAAGATGCTTTTGTTGAAATCCCATCGCCTCGATCTAACATCCACATTGCATCAGTCATACCTTGAATACCAACTGATCCTTGTATCTTATCAAAGCTATACTCCTGGGATGCTTTAGATAAATGCGTTATGAACATAACTGTTAAATTATTTTGAACAGCAAGTTTTTGAATACCATTCATTAACAAGTTATCTGAGTCATAAGCAGTACCCGAAGATTTAGATTGTCTTGGTTTTATTCTAGCCAAAGTATCGATAACGACTAGACGTGGATTTTCTTTGCTTTTAATCCAATTTTCAAGGCATTCTTCGAACCCAAAACCCAAATAAGGTACATCCCCTCCCAAGACTATTTGTGGCTGTTTTAAATGACTAAAACCTAATTTCTCAACTCGATCTTTTATTCTACGTTTGGAATCTTCTAGTCCAAAGTAAATTGCATCGCCTTGATTAGTTTTATGACCTAAGAAATCTATTCCGTTCTGTACTGCATAAACTATTTTTAATGCAGTCCAACTCTTCATAGCTTTAGGACGTCCAGCCAAACAAACAAATCCCTCGGGTAAGATACCACCAACAGCCCAAAGCATCGGAGGTAATTCAGTCTTCATTAGCGTTGGCATATCTAAGGACACGTTATTAAAATCAACTATCGATTTTGTTTTCTCATATCCGTCGCTGCTAGGTATCGATCCTATTAATGCAAAAAGATTTTTTATTTCTTTTTCATCTGCGCCAATATGATTAGCAAACGATATATAACCTGAGTTTTTAGTTTCTTTGTTATTAGACCTAACGTGGTTTTGCATTTTCTTTCTAGTGCAATCCCTACTATTCGGATCAGTTAATTTAACTATCTGCCAAATAAAGTCCTCTCGTTCATCATCAGACCAATCACAATAACGTTTAATGCAACTATCTAACTTCAATGCACCTACGTTAGCACCTATTTCATAAAAACATAAAACACACGCTACATAAATTTTATTAACAATAGATTGAAGGTTATCTACAAATATTGGTTTTTGTTCATCAACCCATATTCTAGATACCATAATACTACTATCTTCTTTCATTGGTGTTTGTCCGAAAATAACAGTTTGACCTTTGCATCTATTTTCTAGAACTGTATTGCCTCTAAACTTTTTAACATCGTTGTCTTTTAGAGATTGATTATTCAAATAAAAAAAATGTGTTATTTCTTTTTTATCTTTAACTACTCTAGCTAACTTCAACGTATTATGTGGCAACCATATTCCACCAAAATAAACAGCGAAGGGACAATCCAAATCAATATCAATTAAGTTTGATTGACCTAGATTAATTCCTAGATTGCTGTCATCTAATACATCTTCAATCGAATATTTTTTATTTATCCAATTATGATCGTGAGTATTCTTAGCGTTAGGAAACAAGGGTACTATGTTATACCCTTGATCCACAATTTTCTTAGCGAAGGAATGAACCTTAGTTATCATTATGCCTCCCTCGTTAAGTACGCGTCTAAATCTCTTTCGAATTGTGTTTCGTTAGAGCAGTGTCTATTAACAACTCTAAACTCATTCCACCAAAGACGTTTTTTTCTTTCAATGTGATGTTGAAATTTATGTGTTTCTATTTCTTCGTATCCTTCATAATCAACGACAACTCTTTGATCGTTAGCTCTAGCTTTATACCAAGAGTTAATAACAAATGGATTCCACAGATTTAAACTATAATGTTCTGTTGCTGTTGCAGTTTCATTTAATTTAAAATTGCCTTTAGTGATAACGTTGCCCGTAGGAATAAATATTTTAACTTCTCTATTCCATTGAATTAAAAACAATCTGTCTAATTCAGGCAGTCCTAAATAAAAGCCACATTGATACGTTGTAGAGCCATATCTAGTCATCCCTAAAAAACTAAAAAACCTTCTTAGGAAATAATTGTTTTCAATAAACGTTAGATTAGAATTTAGCTGTATTAAGCTAATCTTTATTTGATTAAATTTTTCTTTTAACCAACCAAACATTTGTTTGGATTTATCTTTTGTTCTGTACATAAGTACCTCTAATGTTGCATTCCCCCAGGCAAAAGGGGGAACACTAATTATTCATAACGAGGTAGCGTTAGCTTATGGTAGTTATGGTTATGAAACTTGTAGATAGGATGATGAACGTTATTAATGAAACGTCTATGAAATTGTCTTGATCCAATATTTCTCTCACCTTTATTAAACTTATATTCATAATCTATAACTCGGTTTTGCCTTCCTCGTTTTGTATGAATTTTTTAATTAAAGGGTTTTTCGACTTTTCTTCTCGGAGGATTATACAAAACCTCCTAACGCGTCTTTTAAAGTCTCGTTGGACTTAACCTCTTTTAGAATATTTAGAGCCGAAATCAAGCGAAGAAATCGACTCTAAACACTAGCTTTTAAGATACCCGATTTAGCTTTTTTGCCACAACTGAGGGATTGTGCTGACTATACGTTTTCAGCATCAACGACAAAGTTTTATGACCAGTGAACATCTGTACTTCACTAATAGATAAACCACTTTCCATAAGTCTTGAACACGCCTCTCTTCTTAAATCGTGCCAATGCAAATTTTCAATTTCTGCATTTCTAGTTATAGACCTCCAAGCACGTTGAAAGTTATTTAAGCTAACGGGGAACACACGTCCCTTAATATGACGTGGCAGCGATCCAAGTATTTCAATAGCCCTAGGCGTTAGAGGTATCTTTCTTTCAATACCCGTTTTTGTATGTTCAGCTAATATAGTGATCATCATATTTTTAAGATCAACTTGTTCCCATTTAAGCGTTAGCTGTTCATTCAAACGCATAGCTGTTTCTATTGAGAACTCGATCATAGAACACCAATAACTATTTCGTTTTGTTTTGCAGTGTTCCATAAGTTTCTCGAATTCGCCTTCCTCTAAACGTCTATTTCTAGGTGCGCTTTCTTTTGGTTTTATATCGTTAGGGATTGGATGTTCGGGCAACCAACAATTATAGAAACGTATTGCCTTTTTTATAGCGATACTCATAAACGATAACTCTCTACATATCGTTGAAGGACTTATACCTTCATCTAACCTTTCATCCCTATAACGAGCAAATATCTGAGGCGTTAAATTAGTTAAATACCTTTTAACGATGTCATTTTTAATTATGACATTATACCTAGATTGCTCTTTCTTTGGCTCTCTGACGAGTCTTAAACGCTCTTTCAAGTGCCTTTCCATAACCGACTTCAATGTTGTCTTAGATGCGTTAGAGGTATCTTTATAACGCGATTGATCGAGCTGTATTTCAACTGACCTTCCCCACTTCATTGCATCGGATTTCTGCTTAAATGTTTTGTAGATATTCTTATGACCTTGTCTTTTGATTTCTACAAAGTATTTGCCTAAACGTCTTCTTATGTACATTTTTTGACCTTTCGTTTCGTCATCAGGTCGTCATTGGTACTTTTAGAAGTAGTGTTAGGGTGTCGTTGGCTCTAGAACCCTTGGTTTTCTTGGCGCGCCCTGAAGGATTCGAACCTACGACCCTCGGTTTAGAAAACCGATGCTCTATCCAGCTGAGCTAAGGGCGCAAAATTTATTGATATATATAATACTAAATTAATTTTTAAAAAGGAATTTTTTAGCAATCAACAATAAAGATAACAGTTCAACCCTTCCGATAATCATAAAAAATATAAGAAAATATTTGGTTAAAAAGTGCAAATTTTGAAAATCAAAGTCTGATAGACCATAAGCAGATGAATTAACTGTATTCATCAATGTCAATACAGCTAATTTAAATGAGTATTCAAATTGAATGTTAGACAAAGATAATAAGATGGTTAAAGAAAAAAGTGAAATAACAAAAATTAATATAGTTAAAAAATATTTATTTATATCTTTTGTATCAAAATTAATTTTAGAAAAAACAAGTTTATTCATAAATACGTTTTTTGGCCTACTAAAAGAGAGAATTTGATTAATAGAATATTTAGTTAAAGAATATATTTTTAAAAATCTTAAACCAGAGCTTGTAGAAAAAAAAGATCCACCAATAATTACAAGTAAGATGTATATAAAATGCAAGTTAGCTTGATCAACTTCAAGAGAAATACCAATATTAGAAATGCTGCTTACTAAAGATAAAAAACTGAATGTGAAATTAGTATCATAACTAAAGAAAACAAAAAATATACTTGCAACTACAATAAAATATAAAAATAGATGTATATCTTCATAAAAGAAATTTAAATTTTTATTTCTTAAAAAAATTAAATTGTATGTAAAAAAAATACTAAAAAAAGAAATCAACATTAAAAAAGAAAATATAATTATTTGTAAATCATTTATTAAAATTGATGAAATTTCATTCACAGGTAGAAATCCCCCTGAGGAAATTATCGTCATTGCTAGATTCAGTGAATTAAATGATCTAATTCCAAGAATGTTTAGAACAATAAAAATTGATAGTGTTAATCCTGAATATAGTAAAAGAATTTTAATTGATTGTTTTAAAATCTCCGCAGAATTAAAAGATAAAAAATTAGTTAAAGATTTTTTCAAACTTTCATCATAAATATCAATTAAAAAAACAATAGAATATAAAAAATATAACCCACCTATCCATTGTATTGATGATCTCCATAAAATTAAGCCTTGATCAATATGTTTAATATTTTCAAAGACAGTAAAACCTGTTGAAGTAAATCCAGAAACTGCCTCGAATAAAGAGTTTAAAAAAGATAAATTATAAATACTCAAATAAAAAGGTATCGATAAAATCAATGGCATCAAAACATATCCCAGTAAGACCGTTAATATTTTTTCAAATATTGATGGTTTTTTGGGATCAGTTTTAATTTTGTAAAAAATTATTCCAATCACTGCAGAAATAATTAAGCTAAAATAATATGTGTTTAGATTTAGATATAAATTAAAATAATATGAATAAATAATATTTAAAAAAGAAAAAATAGATATCAATATAAAAAAGAAGCTTAAATACTTTACTCTAAAAACTGACATTTAATTAAATAGAACTTATTCTAAATATATTTTCTACTACTGAGATAGATTCTTTCTTTGCTAAAAAAACAACTTTATCCTCTTTTTGAAAAACAAAATTTGATCGAGGTATTATAACTTTATTTTCTCTTAAGACCGCTCCAATTCTTATCTCATCCGGTAAGTTTGAATTTTTTAATTCTTTATTAATAAGTTCTGATGTTTCTATAATTTCAGCTTCGATCACTTCATATTCACCATTCATAATTGTGTAGGCTGTTTCTATAGTCCCTTTATGGATGTGTTTTAAAATACTTGATACTGTGTTCATTCTTGGATCTATAAGATCATCAATTTTTAAAGAGTTTTGTAATAAAGAATAATTAGGTTTATTAATTAAAGCCATTGTTCTTTTGTCATCAATATCCTTTTCGTCTTTTGCAAATTTTTCAACAAGAACACTTACCATTAAATTATCTTCATCATCATTTGTTAATGCAAGAACAGTTTCGGCTTCTTGTAAATTAGCCTCTACGAGAACTTCCTCGTCTAATGCATCTCCATTAATAACAATCGTATTATTTAGTTCATTAGCAAGAAATTCAGCTCTATCTTTATTTTTTTCGATAATCTTAACTCTTGCAGCATCTAAAGTTTCTTCAATATTTTTGGCTAAATTAAAACCTATGTTACCACCACCTACAATCAAAATATTTTTAGATACTTTTTCATCATGTCCGAAAGCTTCTAAGGTATCAGGCATTTGTGAAGAATTGATTATCACGTAAATTTTATCATTTTTTTTAATATCATCGTTTTTTTTTGGAATTAAAAATTTTTCATCTCTTATTATTCCAATAATATTTGCATCTAAATTAGGATGTTTTTTAGTTAAGTCGTTAAGTTTGATATTAATTAATTTGCAATTTTCATTAATTAAAATTTCTAATAATCTAATTTTATTATTAGCAAATGGAACACTATCAAGTGCTCCTGGCGCCTCAAGTTTTCTTTGTATTGATTTAGCAATTTCAATCTCCGGTGAAATAATTACATCTATTGGTAAATTTTCTTTGTTATAAACTCTTGTAAATTTTGGATTTAGATAATCTTGAGATCTTATTCTAGCTATTTTTTTTGGAATTTTAAAAATTGAAAAAGCTATTTGGCAAATAAGCATGTTAATTTCATCGTTTCTAGTGACTGCTATAATCATGTCAGTCTCTGCTGCGTTGGCTTTTTCTAATATTGAAGGATAGGTACCTTTTCCAACTATAGCTTTAACGTCCAAAGCATCATCAATTTTTTGAATATCTTCACTAGAAGGGTCAATAACAGTTATGGAATGACCTTGCTCACTTAGCTGTTTAGCTATAGTAAACCCTACTCTTCCAGCTCCACAAATGATTATATTCATCTAATTAAATTCTTTGATGCCCAAACCTTTTAATTTTCTATGTAATGCACTTCTTTCCATTCCAACAAAATTAGCTGTCTTAGAAATATTTCCATTAAATTTTTTTAGTTGAATAGTTAAATACTCCTTTTCGAATTTTTCTCTAGCTTCTTTTAATGGCACAGAAAGGCTATTTTCTGCCAATTGATCATCAAAATTTGAATTTTTTAAAGATTCCTTAATAATATTCGAAATTTTATCTTTTGAGTCTGGTTGTAATATTGCAATTCTCTCTATTAAATTTCTTAACTCTCTTACGTTACCGTGCCAATTATGGTTGAGTATGTAACTATTGTTTTCATCTATATCTAATTCTCTAATTTTGTAATTTTCAGATATTTTTTTTGAAAAATATTTGATTAATAGAGGAATATCTGAAATTCTTTGATTTAGGGGTTCAATATTTATCTCAAAAACATTTATTCTATGAAATAAATCTTCTCTAAAATTTCCAATTTCTATTTCTTTTTTTAAATCTTTACTTGATGAACAAATTAATCTTACATCAACACTAACATCATTAATTCCATTAACTCTTTTAAATTTTTGATCAGTCAAAACTCTTAGTATTTTAGACTGTATGTCTAATGGTATTTCTGAAACTTGATCAATTAAAAGTGTTCCTTTATTAGCTTTTTCAAGTGCGCCGTACGAGATAGAGCCATTTTCTTTTTCTTCACCAAATAATTCTAATTCATACTTGTTGATATCTAGCAAAGCACCATTTAGAACAATAAATGGATTTTTGCTTCTAGCAGATGCTTTATGGATTTTTCTAGCAATTAACTCTTTTCCTGAACCTGAAGGTCCACTTATAAATACTCTACTTTCAGTTACTGATATTTTTTTAATTTGATCAATTATATTTACTATATTTTTACTGTTTCCTATTAATTCATAAGATGAAAATAATTTACTTTCATATTCTTTATTTTGTTTTTTTAAATTAAAGTTTTCAACTGCTCTTTTAACAAAGTTAAGTAATCTTTCTTGATCAAATGGTTTTTCTATAAATTCAAATGCTCCGTGCTGCAAAGATTTGACAGCCATTTCAATGTTTGCATGACCAGAAATAATTATAACAGGAGTATCTTTATTTTTAGATTTAATATGTGAAAGAAGCTCAATACCATCGTTATCTCCCTTATCTAATTTAACATCAAGAATTGCAACATCAGGTAATTTTTTATCTATTTCTGCAAGTGCTTGGTTATAATTTGCAGCTAATCTAGTTTTATAACCAGCATCTATAATTAATTCATTAATTATATTTCTGATATCAGCGTTATCGTCTACAATTAAAATTTCTTCACTCATTATTATTTTAAAAATGTAATATTAATTTTTGCACCATTTTGAATTGGCATAAAGTCTATTTTTCCATTGTGATCATTAATTATTTTATTAACTATTGATAATCCTAAACCGGTTCCATTTTTCTTAGTAGTGAAATACGGATTAAGTATATCTTTAATATTATTTTTTAATTCACCAAAACCAACACCATTGTCTTCTAAAGTTACTTCTATGTGGCTATCATCTTCTGTAAGTTCAATAGCAATTTTTTTGCTGAAATTGTTATTGTTTTGAGCTTTTTGATTGATACTTTCTATAGAATTTTTAATCAAATTTAAAAAAACTCTACTTATTTGTTCTTTATCACTCTCTAACATAATTTCATTAAAATCTTTTTTTAAAATTAATATCAATAGAATGGTCTAATTCTTTGAGCAAATTGATATTTTCCTGAATAATGTCTACTAAGTTATTTTCTCTAAATATTGGTTTGGGCATTCTTGCAAAGTCAGAAAATTCATTAACTAATTTTTCGATTTGTTTTATTTGGTTATTTATAACTTTTAAATTATCTTTAAAATTTTCAGTTTCATTTTCATTTAATTTTTTTGAATATTTATTTTTTAATCTATCTATAGTTAATTGAATTGGTGTAAGTGGATTTTTAATTTCATGAGCAAGTTTTCTAGCTAAACTTCCCCAAGCCTCATGTCTTTCATTGATTATTAACTTTTCTTGCTGGCTTTTAAGTCTATCTATCATCAAATTAAAATTTTTATTTAAGGTTTCTAAATCTTTATCAGTTTTGACTTCAGGGACTTTTGCATTAAAATTTCCTTGTCCAATAGATGTTGATGCAAGAATTAAATTATTGATAGACCTAAAAAACCTAGATGAAAATCTGATAGCAATAGATATAGAGACAAATAATAAAACACTAACAACTATAATATAAATAATAGCAAAAGAGATTTTAATACCAGTGCTTTTTTTCCTCAACTGTATAATAAAAATTAATAGCTTCTTCAGACTCTGTTAAATACCTTGAAATATCTTTATCTAAATATTTAACAACATATAAAAATCTATCTTCAAAATTTTGCAGTCTCATTATTGCTGCAGAAATATTTTCTGGTGCATTAATGATTTTTAAAGGACGATCATCGTCCAATACTAAATTTAAAGCTCTATCAACTGGAGGAACATATGGTTGATCATCATTTAAAGTAGAAAATAAAAGTTTTTTATTAATATCTATAATATGCACTTCATCAACATCTCTTATCAATTTTTGTGTATTTAAAAATCTCTTATATTCATTTTGATTATCATTAAGAAATTTTTTACTTTTATTTGTATCAAAAGCTATTAAAACTATATCAGATTGAATTTTATTTCTTATTTCCTCAACGTAATTTCTTGCTAACTCATAAGAATTGTTAACAACTGTGGTAACTTTTTTGTCAAAATACTTTTCTAAAGCAAAAGAAAACAAAAAAAGTGAAAAAATTGAAATTAATACTGATGGAATTAAAGTAAATAAACCAAAGTAAGTAATATATTTTTTATTGGATTTTAAACCATCTTTGTCAATATCATTTTTAATTGCGCTCTTAATCTCGACAAAAATAAAAATAAATAGTGCTATTAAAAGAACAAGGTTTAGAAGTAATAAAATTTGTAAATTTTGATCTGATAGTTCAATAAATCCTTTATCTATAAAAGTTAAAAAGGTTAAAAAACCTATCGATAATGTGATAATAAATAATATTATTAAATATATATTTTTTTTAATAAATTCGTACATTTGAATATAAAAACTACCATATAAATGAATAATTATTTTATAATACTAGCATCAGGACAAAGCAAAAGATTTAATTCAAAAAAAACCAAAGCAATTCAATATTTATAAAAACAAGGCTCTTTTTAAACATTCTTTAGAAAAAGCAATGAAATCAAAGCTGTTTAAAAAAATCATATTGGTCATAAACAATAAAAAAAGTATTAAAGAAAAATTTCCTAAAAATGTATCAATTATAAAGGGTGGTAAAGAAAGATCTGATTCTTCTTTAATAGCTTTAAAATATATAAAAAAATTTAAACCTAATAATGTTCTAATTCATGATGCTGCTAGACCAAATTTCACAATCAGGCTTTTAAAAACTTTAATTAAATCACTTAAAAAAAATAAAGCGGTAATACCTTCAATAAATTCTAAAGACTCCATTAAATACAAAGTAAAAAAAAAACTTTTTAACCTAAATCGAAATAATTCAATATTAACCCAAACCCCACAAGCTTTTAAATTTAAAGATTTATATATTCTTTCAAATAAACAAAAAAATAAAATCACTGATGAAGCAACATTATTTATTGAAAACAATTTAAAAGTTAAATTTATTAAAGGAGAAAATTTAAATAATAAAATTACATTTAAAGAAGATATCGAAACTATTAAAACTTATTATGGTATAGGTTTTGATATACATAGATTAATAAGAGGAAAAAAACTTTTTTTAGGTGGTACAAAAATACCTTATCACTCAGGGCTTAAAGGACATTCTGATGGAGATGTGATTATTCACTCAATAATCGACTCTCTTCTTGGAGCTATGAGAAAAAAAGATATTGGTACTTTTTTTCCAGATAATCAAAAAAAATATAAAAATATTAGATCTCCTAAAATGCTTAAACCAATAATTGAGATATTAAATAATAATGATTTTTATATAAATAATTTAGATATAAACTTAATTTGTGAACAACCAAAAGTTTCAAAGTATCGTGATAAAATAATCAAATCTCTATCCAATTTATTAAATATTGATAAAGAATTAATTAACCTAAAAGGTAAAACAGTAGAAAAACTTGGATTAATTGGAAAGGAAAAAGCAATAGCTTGTGAAGTTATTTGCTCAATAACACAATGAAAAAAATAAATGTTTTGTTATCTACTTTTTTTGGTTATGGGTATTTAACCAAAATTCCTGGCACAGTAACCTCTGCTGTAACAGCTGTTTTTATTTATATTGCTTACGAAATTTTAGGTTACACAGATCTTAGATTTTCAGTTATTTTTTTTATACTTTTAT
>CACDYR010000014.1 GCA_902557155.1 uncultured Pelagibacteraceae bacterium
AAATTTTAAATGACCAAACATCAGATAATGAATTAAAAAAAATGGCTGAAATAGAATTAACTGATTTAAATTTACAACATGAAATTAATGAAAAAAAATTAAAATTATTTTTATTGCCAAAAGATGAAGCTGATAAAAAAAATGCGATTATTGAAATTAGAGCAGGAACTGGCGGTTTAGAGGCGAGTTTATTCGCTTCTGACTTATTTAAAATGTATGAAAAAGTTAGTCATAAAAAAAAATGGACTTTAGAATTAATATCAATTTCTAGAAGTGATGCTGGAGGCTTAAAAGAAGTTATAGCTTCTATTAAAGGAAGAAATATATATTCTACATTAAAATATGAAAGTGGAGTGCATAGAGTTCAAAGAGTTCCAGATACAGAAACTCAAGGAAGAGTTCATACATCGGCAGCAACAGTAGCTGTATTACCTGAAGCTGAGGAAGTTGACTTGAAGATCAATGATTCTGATTTAAGAATTGATGTTTTTAGAGCAGGAGGTCCAGGTGGACAATCAGTTAATACAACAGATAGTGCAGTTAGAATTACACATATACCAACAGGTTTATCTGTATCTCAACAAGACGAAAAATCACAACATAAAAATAAAGCCAAAGGTATGAAAATTTTAAGAGCACGTTTATATGAATTGGAGAGGTCAAGAATAGATCAAGAAAGATCTCAAGACCGTAAGACAAAAATTGGCACAGGAGACAGATCAGAAAGAATAAGAACTTATAACTTTCCTCAAGGAAGAGTTACAGATCATAGAATAAATTTAACTCTTCATAAATTAGATGAATTTTTAGAAGGAGAAGCATTTGATGAAATGATTGAATCTTTGACATTACAAGCGCAAGAGGAAAGTCTTAGTAATTTAAAATAATATATGAATATTGATTTAGCTATTAATGAAGGTTCAAAAATTTTGAAGAGTAAATTTATACCTAACCCTCTATTAGATGCTGAAATTTTAATGGCAAAAACAATTAATAAAGATAGAAATTATATTTTACTTAATTCCAGTGATAATATTAACAAAAATGATTTAAGTAATTTTTATAAATTAATTGAACAGAGATCTTTAGGAAATCCAGTAGCATACTTAACTAAAAAAAAATCTTTTTGGAAATCAGAGTTCTTTATTACAAAAGATATATTAATACCGAGACCCGATACAGAACTAGTTGTTGAAAATGTTTTAAGGTTATCAAAGCAAAAAAATAAACTTAATATTTTGGATATAGGAATTGGATCAGGCTGTATTCTTTTATCAATTTTAAAAGACAGAAAAACTTTTTACGGCACAGGTATAGATAAAAGTGGAAAATGTCTTAAAATAAGCAAAATTAATGCAGCTAATCTAAAAGTTTGCTCTAGATTAAAATTATATAAATCAGATGTTGACAAATTTAATTTAGGAAAATATGATTTAATTATATCTAATCCTCCTTATATTAAAAAACATAAACTAAAATATTTGGAAAGAGATGTTGCTGAGTTTGAGCCAAGACTGGCGCTAGATGGTGGATTAGATGGTTTAACGGAAATTAAAAAAGTAATTAAAAAATCTGCTAGACTGATAAAAAAAAATGGCAAATTTATTTTAGAGATCGGATTTGATCAAAAAAATAGAGTTATTAATTTATTAAAAAAAGAAGGTTTTTATATAAATAGTACGCAAAAAGATCTTGCTAATAATGATAGATGTATTGTTAGTACAAAAATATAAATAATTATATCATGGTAACATTTAGAAATAATAACAATAATAATAGAAGAAGTAGCTTTAGAAGAAATAATAGAAACTTTAAGTCAAATGGAGATAGTTCAAAGTTTGGTTCAAATTTTTCAAATAATGAAAATTTTAAAAGAAAAGCTCCTGGAAGAAATAATCACAACGCACCTAAATTGATTGAAAAATACAATGATCTAGCTAGAGAAGCTCTATCAAATGGTGACAAAATTTTATCTGAGAATTATTTACAACACGCGGATCACTTCACAAGAGTACTTAATGAAAGGGAGAATTATAAAAAAGAGAAATTTTCAGAAAATAGAACTGAAAACAATTCTGATGTTGCTCACGAAATTATTGAAAATTCTAACCAAAACTCCTCTGAAGATTTATCAGAGTCATCAAGTGATGAAACTAAAATTCAAAAAACTGCCAAGTCTCAAATAGACATAAATTAGTTAATTCCAAGAATTTTTTCTGATTTCAGTACATCTATTTTAATTTTTTTAGTTTCAAACATTTTTCTTTCTTCACCTTTTAAAATTTTTCCTGATGGTAGTTTTAATTTTTGTGAATTAACTTTTTTACCATTTACAATTACCTCATAATGCAAATGTGGACCTGTTGATTTACCAGTTGAACCAACATAACCAATAGTTTGACCTTGTTTTACTCTTACACCAGTTTTTATTCCACGAGCGAATTTTGACATGTGTGCATAAACTGTCTGGTAAGTTGAGTTGTGTTTTATTTTTACACAGTTTCCTCCACCACCACACCATCCTGCTTTTTTGACAACCCCATCTCCTGATGCCATTATTGGTGTTCCCATTGGAGCAGCAAAATCCGTACCTTTATGCATTTTGTTATAACCATCTATTGGATGTTTTCTCATTCCGAATGGTGATGATAATCTAGCTCCATTTATTGGAGTTTTCATTAAAGCTTTTTTGACACTCTTTCCATTTTTATCATAATGACCTTTACTTCCTTGTTCATCAAAATAATATAAACTATTGTCTTGACCACTAAGTTTTAAATTTGCAAAAAGAATTTCTCCTGTTTCTATTACTTCTCCTTTTTCATTTAAATAAATTTCATACATAATTTGAAACTTGTCTTTTTTTCTTATGTCTCTCTGAAAATCTACTTGAAATCCATAAATACCCGCAAAATCAATTATTGTATTAGGGGGAATCCCTTCATCTGTTGCTGATTTATATAGACTTTGTAATATAATATTCTCTTTATATATTATTTTTTTATCTAGTTTTATTGATAAAATCTTCTCACTAAAAATATCATCATCTAAATTTTTACTTAAGTATATTTTTTGTTTATTTGAAATTTGAAAAATAAATTCTTCAATCTTATCATTTGTTTTATTTAATTTAAATTGAATTACCTGATTGGTATTTAATTTATTTAAATTTACTTGTTTGTTTAAAGATTTTTTTATTTTAATAATTTCTTTTTTATCAATTAAATAGCTTTCAAGAATTGCATCAAATGTCTCTCCTTTATTAACCTTATGCTTAATTTTTAAATATTTTGGTTCTAAATTGCCAACTAAGTAACTTAAAGTTTTTTTAAGATAAATATTATCTACAAAATTATTGTAAGTTTCATTGTTTTTATTTTCATTTAAATTAAAAAGTGACGTGAAAATTACAGCAATAAAAATCAAAAATAATAATGAAAAAACTTCAAAATTTTTCTTTAATTTATGAATCATTATTTTGGTCGTTTAATTTTTATTGAAGATCAATTATTAGTTTAATGACTATTAAAAATCAAAAAAAACCCTATATTTTAAAGGATTTTTTTAATCTTAAATGCTTGATTTCCTATAATTTTAGCCTATAAGCACTGAACTTTCTCAAAAAATAATTGTTTAAGCAATAAATTAGTGAGAAATATTGGGCTTTTTAGCTCAATTAGCTATTTAAAAAGTAAAAAATTTAAGAAGAGAAGTGTGGACGGTTAAGGTTACCAAAATTTGTCGTACACACTTCAACATCATATAAATTTTATTCTTAGAATTTATATGGAAGCTAGTGTGCGCCGTTTTTAAACTTGAGAGTTTGATCATGGCTCAGAACGTACGCTGGCGGCACGCCTAACACATGCAAGTCGAACGAAGTAGCAATACTTAGTGGCAGACGGGTGAGTAACATGTAGGTATCTGCCCTTTGGCCTGGAATAACACGAGGAAACTTGTGCTAATACCGGATAAGTCTTTACGGAGAAAGCTTTATGCACCAATGGATGAGCCTGCATTTGATTAGTTTGTTGGTGGGGTAATGGCCTACCAAGACTGTGATCAATAGCTGATTTGAGAGGATGATCAGCCACATTGGGACTGAGACACGGCCCAAACTCCTACGGGAGGCAGCAGTGGGGAATCTTGCACAATGGAGGAAACTCTGATGCAGCGATGCCGCGTGAGTGAAGAAGGCCTTTGGGTTGTAAAGCTCTTTCGTCGGGGAAGAAAATGACTGTACCCGAATAAGAAGGTCCGGCTAACTTCGTGCCAGCAGCCGCGGTAATACGAAGGGACCTAGCGTAGTTCGGAATTACTGGGCTTAAAGAGTTCGTAGGTGGTTGAAAAAGTTGGTGGTGAAATCCCAGAGCTTAACTCTGGAACTGCCATCAAAACTTTTCAGCTAGAGTTTGATAGAGGAAAGCAGAATTTCTAGTGTAGAGGTGAAATTCGTAGATATTAGAAAGAATACCAATTGCGAAGGCAGCTTTCTGGATCATTACTGACACTGAGGAACGAAAGCATGGGTAGCGAAGAGGATTAGATACCCTCGTAGTCCATGCCGTAAACGATGTGTGTTAGACGTTGGAAATTTATTTTCAGTGTCGCAGCGAAAGCGATAAACACACCGCCTGGGGAGTACGACCGCAAGGTTAAAACTCAAATGAATTGACGGGGACCCGCACAAGTAGTGGAGCATGTGGTTTAATTCGAAGATACGCGCAGAACCTTACCAACACTTGACATGTTCGTCGCGACTTTAAGAGATTAAAGTTTTCGGTTCGGCCGGACGAAACACAGGTGCTGCATGGCTGTCGTCAGCTCGTGTCGTGAGATGTTGGGTTAAGTCCCGCAACGAGCGCAACCCTCACTTTTAGTTGCCATCATTAAGTTGGGCACTCTGAAAGAACTGCCAGTGATAAGCTGGAGGAAGGTGGGGATGACGTCAAGTCCTCATGGCCCTTACGTGTTGGGCTACACACGTGCTACAATGGTATCTACAACAGGAAGCAAGACTGCGAGGTCAAGCAAATCCTCAAAAGATACCTCAGTTCGGATTGCACTCTGCAACTCGAGTGCATGAAGCTGGAATTACTAGTAATCGTGGATCAGCGTGCCACGGTGAATGCGTTCCCGGGTCTTGTACACACCGCCCGTCACACCATGGGAGTTGGTTCTACCTTAAGGCAAGGTTTAAAACCCTTGACCACGGTATAGTCAGCGACTGGGGTGAAGTCGTAACAAGGTAGCCGTAGGGGAACCTGCGGCTGGATTACCTCCTTTCTAAGGATGAATGAAAGTAAAATTTCATTCTAAATAATATACATGGATAATGTTGACCGTCCTCATTTCTCTTCTTAAGTAGTGTTTCTCTTGCATGGGGGCCGGTAGCTCAGTTGGTTAGAGCACACCCTTGATAAGGGTGGGGTCGAAAGTTCGAGTCTTTCTCGGCCCACCAATTTTAGACAATGGGGGATTAGCTCAGCTGGGAGAGCGCCTGATTTGCATTCAGGAGGTCAGCGGTTCGATCCCGCTATCCTCCACCAGAAACACTTAGTTATCAAAATTGTGAATAAATAATAATTAATATCAATATCTATATCCGAACATTAGTAATGTTATTAACTAATGTTCAAAAATAAAAATTTGATTCAACACAGAATTTTTTTCTGTGCATAAATCAAGCGTTTAAGGGCGTGTAGTGGATGCCTTGGCACTGAAAGCCGATGAAGGACGTGATATACTGCGATAAGTTTCGGGGAGCTGTATGTAAGTTTTGATCCGAAAATTTCCGAATGGGGAAACCTACCACTTTATGTGGTACTTTAAACTGAATACATAGGTTTAAAGAGACAACCTGGAGAACTGAAACATCTAAGTAACCAGAGGAAAAGAAATCAATTGAGATTCCGTTAGTAGTGGCGAGCGAACGCGGACTAGGCCAGTAGTTTTGTTAAAAAAATTTGAATAGTTTGGAAATGCTAACCATAGAGGGTGATAGTCCCGTATGAGTAAAGTTTAACAAAATTCTTGAGTAAAGCGGGACACGTGAAATCCTGCTCGAATATAGGGGGACCACCCTCTAAGCCTAAATACTCTTCAGTGACCGATAGTGAACTAGTACCGTGAGGGAAAGGTGAAAAGAACCCCTATTAGGGGAGTGAAATAGAACCTGAAACCGCATGCCTACAATCAGTCGAAGCTCTTTTTAGAGTGACGGCGTACCTTTTGTATAATGGGTCAGTGACTTAATTTATAAAGCAAGCTTAAGCCATCTAGGTGTAGGCGCAGCGAAAGCAAGTCTTAATAGGGCGATTAGTTTTATGAATTAGACCCGAAAACGAATGAGCTTACCATGAGCAGGTTGAAAGTTGGGTAACACCAACCGGAGGACCGAACCAGTTGACGTTGAAAAGTCTTTGGATGACTTGTGGTAAGGGGTGAAAGGCCAACCAAATTCGTAGATAGCTGGTTTTCCGCGAAAACTATTTAGGTAGTGCGTTGAATAAATAGACATTTAGAGGTAGAGCACTAAATGGGCTAGGGGGAAGAGATTCTTACCAAACCTAATAAAACTCCGAATGCTAAATGTTGTTCTTCAGCAGACAGACTGTGGGTGCTAAGGTCCATGGTCGAGAGGGAAAGAGCCCAGACCACCAGATAAGGTCCCCAAATTATGATTAAGTGTGAAAGGATGTGGAAATTCCTTAACAGCCGGGAGGTTGGCTTAGAAGCAGCCATCCTTTAAAGATAGCGTAACAGCTCACCGGTCTAATAGAGTTTCTGCGCCGAAGATGTAACGGGGCTAAAATCATATACCGAATCTGTGGATTCGTAATTTTTTCGAAAATTACGACTGGTAGCGGAACGTTCTGTAAGCCTGTGAAGGGATACTCGTGAGAGATCCTGGAGGTATCAGAAGTGCGAATGCTGACATAAGTAACGATAAAAGAAGTGAAAAACTTCTTCGCCGAAAATCCAAGGGTTTCTGCGCAAGGTTAATCCGCGCAGAGTTAGTCGGCACCTAAGGCGAGGGCGAAAGCCGTAGTCGATGGAAATAAGGTTAATATTCCTTAACCAGATGGTAGTGACGGATCTTGTAAGTTGTGAGTTCTTAATGGATTGAGCTTGCCGCGAAAAGGTTCCAAGAAATAGCTCCATCATTAGACCGTACCCTAAACCGACACAGGTGGATTAATAGAGTATATTTAGGCGCTTGAGAGAATGATGTTGAAGGAACTCGGCAAAATACTTCCGTAACTTCGGGATAAGGAAGACCTGTTTTTAGGCAACTAGAGATGGGTGGCACAAGCCAGGGAGAAGCGACTGTTTATCAAAAACACAGGGCTCTGCTAACACGTAAGTGGATGTATAGGGTCTGACGCCTGCCCGGTGCTGGAAGGTTAATGCGGTTGGTGCAAGCTAACTTCTGAAGCCCCAGTAAACGGCGGCCGTAACTATAACGGTCCTAAGGTAGCGAAATTCCTTGTCGGGTAAGTTCCGACCTGCATGAATGGCGTAACGATTTCTCCGCTGTCTCCAACATCAACTCAGTGAAATTGAATTCTCCGTGAAGATGCGGAGTTCGCGTAGTTAGACGGAAAGACCCCGTGCACCTTTACTGCAACTTTACATTGGTATTAGGAAAAACATATTTAGCATAGGAGGGAGACATTGAAGCAATGACGTCAGTTATTGTGGAGTCAACAGTGAAATACCTCTTTTGTTTTTCTTGGTATCTAACTGATCGCCGTTATCCGGCATCAAGACATTGTATGGTGGGTAGTTTGACTGGGGCGGTCGCCTCCCAAATAGTAACGGAGGCGTGCGAAGGTAGGCTCAGAACGGTCAGAAATCGTTCGTAGAGTGCAATGGCATAAGCCTGCCTGACTGTGAGACTGACAAGTCGAGCAGAGACGAAAGTCGGTCATAGTGATCCGGTGGTTCTGAGTGGAAGGGCCATCGCTCAACGGATAAAAGGTACGCCGGGGATAACAGGCTGATACTGCCCAAGAGCTCATATCGACGGCAGTGTTTGGCACCTCGATGTCGGCTCATCACATCCTGGGGCTGGAGCAGGTCCCAAGGGTTTGGCTGTTCGCCAATTAAAGTGGTACGTGAGCTGGGTTCAGAACGTCGTGAGACAGTTCGGTCCCTATCTGCTATGCGTGTAGAAGAATTGAGAGGAGTTGACCCTAGTACGAGAGGACCGGGTTGAACATACCACTGGTGGACCGGTTGTAGCGCCAGCTGCAGTGCCGGGTAGCTAAGTATGGACGAGATAACTGCTGAAAGCATCTAAGCGGGAAACTCACCTCAAAACTAGTTCTTCCTATAGAGCCGTGGTAGACCACCACGTTGATAGGCTGGGTGTGGAAGCGCAGTAATGCGTGCAGCTGACCAGTACTAATAGCTCAATTGGCTTGATTTATGCACTGAAAAAAATTTTTTATGCAATTTTTGTTAATAATTTTCTTTTGATTAACAATTTCGCAGCTTTATTGATGTATTTTATTTTTATATTTGAAATTTTAGAAATTTCTAAATCTGTTGTTTTTCCGTCTGAGTAAGACATAAGCCAAAATATACTGAGCGTCTTTAAATCGATTTTATTTACTGAATTAAATTTCGATAATGTTGGATAAACTTTATATTTTGACAAAAAAGGTTCACAATTTTTTATGTTAGCCAGGTAAACATTTGCTTTATCAATGTAATTAATAGCTGAACTTAGTATTTTAATATTGTCTACAATTTTATCAAATGCAAATATTTTTTTATTATCTAATGAGGTATGGTATTGCCGATAATTATCAAAATCTGTTCTTAAAAAAGCACCAAATGGTATATTAATACCTAAAGTTTCATATCTACACTCATCGCTTCCAATAGGACTAAAATTAATTAGTTTATGTTTTTTCATTTTTAAAGAATGCATTATTCCTAAATCCACTAGTGAATTTCCTTTCTTACTCATTTTGTAGTGAGGATAACTATTTATACCGCAGCAAGATAAATTGTATCCCCCAATTACATTTTTTTTTATTCTAGATTTAAATTTACTTAGATATGATATTGTTCCTACATTTTCTGGACCAACTAAAAATCTGTATGAAAATTTGAATTTTTTTTTTTTTAAATTGTTAAAAAGAAATGCCAATGTTAAGGGTCCTGAAAGTTCATTATTTGCCATTGATGGATGACATAAGTAAGAAGAAATTAAAATTTCTTTATTTGATTTACCTTTAATGAGCGTTTCTCCAACAGTTAGTTTTCCTGTTTTCAAACTACTGTTTATTACAATTTTGTAATATTTATCTTTTAATTTTTTGAATTGATTATAGCTCAGACAGAATCCCCATCGTTCTTTATAATAAGAAGTTACATAAGGAATAGCATTTGGTATTTTTTTTATATAGTGCAGATTTTTTTTTAAATTTTTTAAACTGATTATTTTTGATATTTTTTTAGAGTAACCCATTAAATGTAAATTGTTTTTTTTGAAATCAATTATTTTTTTTTGATTTAAATCTTCTATGTAGGCATTTTTTACATTCCATTCTTTAGGCACTTTCCAATCAAATACTCTTTTTCCACTACTAAAATTAATCTTTTTTAGAGGAATTATCTCGCTTATAATATTTAAAGATTTTTGGTAATCTTCACCTGTTAAGCTTCTATTTAACGGAAACAATCTGTCAAAGTATTTTTCAATTCTTTTTTTCATTAATGTAATGATATAGTAAATTTTACACTTTAATAAATATGTTTTTTAAAAATAGTGAATAAACTTAAATACGATAAATTTATAACCAACCTCCTTGGCATAAGGAGCTATTTTTATGTTAATGATGTTAAGAAAATAAACAAAAATCTCATTAAAGGATTAAAAAAACCTTTTTTTCTAACAATCAAAAGCAGACATTCACTTAATACAATACAAAAAAAAAATTTTTCAGCAAGATTTATATGTAAACAATATCTTTTTTCAATGCGTTTGAATCATAAAAATCTTAATTCAAATCATTGTTACTTAGAAAATGGAAAATTTAAAAAAAATGTAATAAAAATTAGTCTTGAGAAATCATCAAACTCTCATTACGTGCAAGATAAAAAATTACCACTAAACTTTAGAAATAAATTGAGATTTAATTGGGTTAAAAATTTTTATAAAGGATTGAGAGGAAATCATCTTGTTGTATATAAAAAAAAATTTGTTGCAGGTTTTCTGCTATTAATAAAAAAAAAAGAAAATTTAATTATTGATCTCATTGTTACAAAGAGGAGTCAGATTAAAAAAGGTATAGGTAAATCTTTAATAAATTTTGTTTGCTCAAATTTTTCAAATAAAAAAAAGTTTATATTAGCTGGAACTCAATCAAATAACTATGCGGCCTTTAAATTTTATAAAAAAATTGGTTTCAAAAAGACTAATAAAGAATATTACATATATCACGTTCTTATGAAATAAAATTAGCGTAGTTTACAAAAACAAAATATCGTAAATTTACCTGAAGGCTCTTTTATACCTTTAATCATTTTTATTGATAAGCCAACACTCTCTAAAAAACTTCTTAAGGAATAGACAGAAAAGACATGATGGTGTTCAATAGCAAATTCCTCACTTTCTTTACCATTTAATTTTGCTTTAACGTCAGGAACCTCAATATAAAAATATGAATTTTTACCAAGATACTTTTTGTATTTTGAAACAAACATCCTAGGTTCACTGACGTGCTCTAGGACTTTATTAATAGAAATTAAATCAAATTTTTTAATTTGGCTTTTTTTTTTAATCAAATTAATTTTAACATTATTTTTTAAATGTTTCTTCAAATTATAATCTTTCTCATATCCATATACCTTGAAACCTTTTAATTTCATTTCGTAAGCAAAAACCCCAATACCAGCCCCGATATCTAATAATGTTAATTTTTTTTTTAAATTATTTGATTTAATAAATTTTTCTACTCTATCAGCTCTTTTTTTATTATCAGATGCTGATTTTTTAAGGTTAATTATAAAATTAAATCTTTTTTCAATGTTATTTAAATTACCATATGTTGAAACTATATATTTGCCTGAATAGATATTTGATAAGTTTAATTTATGTTTTGAGTAAAAATGACCACAGTTAATGCATTCATAAAATTCTCGAAAATATAAATCTTTTTTAATTCCAAAATCTGTTTCTATTTTTGGTCTTTTTTTATAAATAAATTTTCTTTTCAAATAATTTTTAAAATTTAAAGGAAATTTTTTAGGAGGTGATACTTTAAAACATTTACATTTATTCAGCATTTATTTTTATTATGAATTTTTATATTTATCTAACCAAGTAAGAATTTTTAATTTTTCTTTTTTAATATATATAGAGAATTTTTTTTTAAATTTGGTATGAACTAATAACACAAATAGATTACCTGTTTTCTGGCTTACAACTAATACTGCTCTTAAATTAAAACTTAACAATCTTTTGTTCAATGATGGGGTCGCATAATAACCCCAATCTTTTTTTACAACGTCATATTCACTGCCATTAGATTTAAAAGTAATCAATTCATTGTTTTTAAGCATTATATCTGCTTTATGAGTTAATTTAATTTTACTTTGTAGAGCAAAAGATCTATTTTTTTTTTTAATTCTCATAAAATAAAATTAAAAAATAAAGTTTTTAATATAAAAAACTTTATTTTTTTTAATCCAAATTTTCTTGTTTCTAAATTTTTCACATGTTTTAAAAAATTCTTTTGTAGTAAGCCCATAATAATCACAAAATTTGTTAATTGCTTCCATGGGCGGTTTGTAATTTTCTTTTTTTAATATACTAAGAGCTTTTGTTCTTGTAATACGATTATTTCTTATTTCCATTGATAAATTATCAAACTTTCTTGTAAAACCAAATTTATACCATTTTAGCCAGTGATGAATTGGCATTAAACAATCATCATCTATATCGGCAAAATTATAATAACCTACCTCTGGCTTAAAAGATTTTTTAAAACCAAATTTTTTAATGTCTTTATAAATCAATACAGGATCCCACTTAAAAAAGTGACCCAGGAAAACAGAATATATTTTTTTTGATTTTTTATGATTAAATAAATCATAAGAATTTGAAAAAATTTTTTTTTCCTTTTTTAAAATTTTGAATAAATCAATATTGTTGGTTGCTCCGTATTTTTTTTTCCATTTTTCATTTAACAAATAATTGGAAGATATATTTTTACCGTCTCCATATTCATAGGAAGAATTTTCACCCCACAAAACTAGAGGTATTTTTAAATTACTTGCTACTCTTAAGGGCAAATTAAAAATTGCTGCGTGCATTGAAATTGCCGTACTTCCTTTAAGTTTAAATGTTTTTTTTGTGACTTTTTTTTCTAATTCAGGGTTGATACTCCAGTCAAC
>CACDYR010000015.1 GCA_902557155.1 uncultured Pelagibacteraceae bacterium
AAAAACGCTGAACCTTGTAATTCTAAATTTAAATAACGATTAATATCAGCTTGATTTAAAATAACTGGTTGTCTGTGATGAATTTCATTTATATTTTCTTTTGCTTCCTCTGTAATTAAACAAAACTGATCATTTTCAAAGATACCAGCAAAAAAAATAGGATTTGTATCTTCACGGGTAAAATAATGAGGAGTTTTTTCTTTCTCTTCCCTTTTCCATTCATAAAAGCCATCTGCTACAGCAACACATCGGTTGTTTTTTATTAGTTTTTTAAATGAAACCTTTTCATCAATAGTCTCTAACCTTGCATTAATTAAAGCTTTAAAATCTTTATCTTTAGCCCATCCAGGAACTAAACCCCATTGTAGATTTTCTAAAGTATTTCCATTTTTATATTTTTTTATTACAGGCAGTTTTTGATATGGGTGAGCGTTATAGTTTTCAGTATCTTCAACCTGAATTGCAGATTTTACTAATTTATTTGTTTTTGTTACGGGGTTTTTTACTACGTATCTTCCACACATTATATTGTTTGTTGTTTCATTAATTCTTCTATTTGCTTAATCATTATTTTTGGTGATCTCATAGCAGGGTAAATTTCTTGCGCTTGCTCATAACTTCTTATTGCTTTTTCATAATTCTTTAGCTGAATATTTACTAAACCCTGTCCTGCTAAAGCTCCAAAGTGTCTTTGTTCTAAGGCTAATACTTGATCTATATCATTTTGAGATTTTTCAAATTCTCCTAGCATATAAAGCACAGTTGCTCTTTTATTCCAAGCTTCAGCCCAACTTTGATCTAGATTAATAACCTCAGTAAAAATATCTTTTGCTTTTAGATAGTTTTGATCTCTCACAAATTGAGAACCCTCCTCTAATCTTGCAGTAAGTTTTTCATCTGTTGGATGGGTACTCCACAAGGCCCAAATTTCTTGTTCAATTATAAAAGCTACTTTTGATTTATTTGCTTTTAACTCATTAAATAATTGGTTCAGTCTAGTATCTCTTTCGTTTGCTAAAGAACTAGCTTGTGAAAATAAATAAAACAAAATTACTAAGAATAACTTCTTCATATTTAAATATTATCAAATTAGATATGTGAAGTCTTTAGGCTTAAGTGTCTTTATTGTTATTTTTACAACTATAAAAAGAAATATCTTTTTCTTTTTCCTCTTGTTTTATATTGGTTGTGATTTCGTGAATAAGTTCACCTGTTTTTCTAGTATAGACCGCAGACTCAGAATAATTCCTCTCTTTGTCAAATGCTTGAATTAAAAATATATCCTTATTTGAAATTTTAACTTCTAAATCAATTTTATTAAAAAATTCCGATAAATTTTTAACATTTAGAACATCTGGTGTTTTAGACTCGATTATTAACTTATTAATATCTTTTCTTTTAATTTGATCTTTTGTGAAAGATTCAAAGTTATGGTCTGGATTTTTTAAAATTACTTTTTCAAATTTACAATTTAAGTTCAAATCAGAATTTAGTGTAATATTTGTATTTTGAGCTTGAGCAAAACTAAAGCAACATAATAAGCTAAATATTGATAGAAAGATTTTCATTTAATTAATTATATTAATAATAGTTTTTTTAATTGTTTCACTTACTTTAATTGTTCCATCTTTGTTGGGGTGTATACCGTCTTGTTGATTCAAACTTGGATTAAGTGCCACACCGTCAAGAAGAAATGGGATTAATGCTAAGTTATACTTTTTTGATAACTTTGGATAAATAGCATCAAACTCTTTTTTATATTTTTCACCATGAGTATCTGGCGCCACCATTCCAGCTAAAATAATTTTAATTTTTTTATTCTGAGCAACTTTTATTATTTGTTCCAAATTTTTTTCTGTTTCTTCTGGTTGAATTCCTCTGAGCATATCATTAGCTCCTAATCCTAAAATAATTAAATCTATTCCTGGCTCAGACAAACTCCAATCAGCTCTATTCAATCCGCCTGATGATGTACTTCCAGAGACACTTCCATTAATCACTTTAATATTTAACCCAGCTTGCTTAAGATTGTTTTCTAAAACTATTGATAAATGATGTTCTTTAGGTAATCCATATCCAGCCATCAAACTATCACCAAATAAAACTACCTTTTCTATTGCACTTGCGTTTATGTGCACTAGAAAGAATATCAAAATTTTAATAAATATAGTTTTATTCATGAGTGCTCTTCTTAAATTAAAAAAAATAAATCTCAAATACCAAACTGGTAAAGATAGTATCAGTGTTTTAAAGAATATTGATTTAAATATTAAGAAAAAAGAAACTGTTTCAGTAGTTGGGGAAAGTGGCTCAGGGAAAACAAGTTTAATAATGTTAATTGGAGGCTTAGAAAAACCAACCTCTGGTAAAATAATTTTTAATGATCAAGAAATAACAGGCCTTAGCGAAGATGAAGTGTCGGAGATAAGAAAGAAAAATATTGGAATAATATTTCAGTCATTTTATTTAATTCCTAATTACACAGCAGTTGAAAATGTTGCTTTAACGCTTGAACTTAATAATTTTAAAAATTCAGAAAAAGAAGCTAAAATTTTATTAGATCGATTTGGTTTGAAACATCGTTTTAATAATTTGCCAAGTCAATTGTCAGGTGGTGAACAGCAACGAGTTGCTATAGCTAGAGCAATTGCGATGAAACCAGAACTAATCTTAGCAGATGAACCAACAGGAAACTTAGATACTGAAAATTCTATCATGATTGCAAATATTTTATTTAAATATGTAAAAGAAGAAGGTTCGTCTTTAATCATGGTAACTCATGATCCTAAACTTGCTGACAAAGCTAAAAGAAAAATAAAAATTAAAGATGGAAAAATTAAATAATCCTTCAGAATTTAGTTTGATTTTTAAATACGCTTTAAAAGACTTAAGCAGAAATTATCATAAAATTTCTAGTATCATTGTTACCCTATTTATAAGTCTTTTTATCTTAAGTGCTATTTTCACAATTGAAGATAGTCTTAAAAAAGAACTTAATGATAATGCCAAAGCACTTTTGGGTGGAGATTTAGAGATTGATTACAATCGTAATCAAGGAAATTTAGATCTAGTTAACAAAGTAAAAGAATTTGCAACTGTTTCTCAAATGATTGAGTTCAGCACTATGCTTTCAACTACTGGCAGAGAAAAAAATAAATCATTATTTACTAGAATTAAAACTGTGGATGAAAAATATCCTTTATATGGAAATGTTGTTTATGAACCAATGGGTGCTTATGAAAAAATGCAAAAAGAACCTAATACTATCCTGATCAATGAAAGTTTATCAAAAACCCTAAATATTAAAATTAACGAAATAGTAAAAGTTCAAGATCAAAATTTTACAGTAATTGGAATTATTAAATCAGTACCAGATGTAAGTGGATTTGTTGCATTTGGCGATTGGGCTTTAGCAGGAAAACAAACTTTAGAAATTTTAAAACTAAACGGAATTGGAAGCTTTTTAAACTATGAATATAAAGTAAAGTTTAATGACAATGATAAGCCTGAAGAAATTGAGAAACGAATTGAAGAAATATTTAAAGAAGATCAAAAAGTTAAACTTAGATATCCTGAAAATTCTGCAAGTGGTATAAAGAGAATTATTAATAATTTTTCTCAATTTTTATCTCTCGTATCTATCAGCGCAATGTTGATAGCAGGTATTGGAATAGCAAATACTCTGCTTTCTTTTATTAATCAAAACAACATGTCGATAGCTGTTAGAAAGGCAGTTGGCTTTTATTCGGGCAATATTAAAAGCCTATATTATCTGCAGTTATTTATACTTTTATTTATCATCACTGTTGTTGCTTATGGATCGAGTTTTTTAATTGTACCAATAGCAGATAAATACTTATCTGACGGACTAGGATTGAATGTTTATCCAGTGTTTTCTTTACTAAATTTTTTAAAAATATTTTTAGTGGGATTGTTGGTTCTGGTAATTTTTTCTATCCCAACAATCAGTTCTATTGATCAAATAAAAGCGTCTAATTTATTTAGAAACGTATTTCAAAATCTTCAATTTTATTATTCTAAGAGATCAGTTGTTCTTAGCTTTGTTTTATTATCTATCTTAATTTTATTATTCACGATTGGATCTGAACAACCTTCTTATAGCTTAGGTTACTTTACAGCTTTTTTTGTGTGTTTAATTGTATTTTTCTTGCTTTCAAAATTAATCATTTTTTTTCTAAAAAAATTCAAATCTAGTTCAATAATTTCTTTAAAAGTTTCAATTAAAAATATTACCCAAACAAAAAGTATAACTCCCATTACAGTTATGTCTCTTGGCTTAGGGGTTACTTTGTTATTAACATTAGCTTTAGTTGGTACAAATTTTCAAAGAGAAATAGCTAAATCTATTCCTGATATTGCACCCGATTATTTCTTTGTCGGTATTCAAAAAGGTGAAAGAGAGAAATTTGAGCAAGGTATTTTAAATATGGATCCAAATGCATCTATTGAAATTGTGCCAATGATATCCTCTGGAATTGTAAAAATTAATGGTGTTGATCCTAACACCTATATTAAACCAGATAATGATAGTTACTGGGTAATTGGTAGCGAACGAAGATCTTCATGGGTAGAAAATATACCTGAAGATAATCCAATTTTAGATGGTAAATGGTGGGATTTATCAAACCCAGATCAACTTCAAATATCTCTAGATGCAAAAGTCGCTAAAGATTTTAACATTCAGTTAGGTGATATTTTCACTTTAAATATTTATGGACGTGAAATTGAAGGAAAGGTCATTAATTTTAGAGAAGTAGATTATCGAGATTTAAGCATCAATTTTGCAATGTTATTTAATCCTCAATTTGCAAAAAATATTCCACACGAATATTTGGCTACTGCCAAATTTAATTCAAATAAATTTGATGAAACTGAAATGCTTGAAATCATGCCAAGTTTATCAATGATAAAAATTGCAGATTACTTATCTAAAGTTACAGCTGTTTTGAATAAGGTATTTATTGCAGTTACTTTAATTTCAGCAGTTACTATTGTTATAGGGCTAATCGTAATTTCGAGTGCGATTATGGTTCAAGGAAAAGTTAAAGAATATCAAAATTTAGTCTTTAAAATTTTGGGTTTTTCAAAAAAACAAATAGTTTTTTCATCGCTAATTGAGTTCATCATTATTTTTAAATCTGTAATATTAATTGCAATATTTTTTGCAGTGATTGGTTCAAAATTTATTATGGAAAATATTTTTGAGCTAGTGTGGATGTTTGACTTTAAAGTTTTAATCTATTTAGGATTTTCAATTGGCTTTGTTACTTTAATTTTAATATTGCTAACAAACTTAAAATATCTAAATCCTAAAGTTTATCCTCTTATAAGAAATCAATAATTAGAATTTAGTAATTTTACTATCCAAAGAAATTAAATTTAATTCTACTTTCAATTTTGGAAATCTTTTTTTTATTTGTTTTTTAATTTTAGAAAACGACTCTTTATGAATTTTTTTTTCATTTACCGGACTAAATTCTTTATTTCCATTAGCAATTTTAGCTGCGCCACAATCTTTATGATTAATTACAATTAATTTTTCTATTTTATGTAATTGAATAGAGGTTCCTAAATTGTCATAAAACGTTTTATGCCATTTTTTGAATTTATTATTTGTAACACCAACAGCTGCACCTGCAATTGTGAATGCACTGTATTTTCCTGTTAATTTTTTTTTCTTTAAATGATTATGTACTAAATGTTGAAATCTTGGATCCATACAAGATAACACCATTGCTTTAAATTTTGATTTCATCAATTTAATTCAACTTTAAACATAGCCTCGTTTCTTCTATTCATTGGAAGGGTAAATGGGCTATCATAGGTTGCTCTAATAGGTGGGCTTATAATTGATATATTATTTTTTTGTAACTCTTTTTCTAAAATTTCTTTATGCTTAAGAAAATTTCCATCTGAAGCTCGTCCAGAATATCTCAGCACCGCGTAGTATCCTCCTTCAATATTAACTATTTTAACATCTTCTCTGCTTGGATTTGGTGCATTTTCTGAGTTAAATTTAGATGGTAAATAAAATTGCATACTCATATTTCCATTTTTCTCAACTTGAGTAACTGGAGTTGTCATTTTAATTTTCTCTTGGGTATCGTTTCTGCCTGAAATGTAATTAAATAACTTTCTAAAATTACTATCTATTCCAGATGTCATTGTTTCCACCGCTAAACGATCTGAATATTTTCTAATCTCATAAACTTCATTTTTAGAGACAACTTCATAATTTGCTTCTTCATAAGCCATAACAATAGAATAAGGTAAAATAAATAAAGTACAAAATACTATAAAATAAAGTTTAATAATTTTCATTGTTACATAACTTTATATTCAAAATTTTGTGTAGTTTCATTAATTTGAATTAATTTAGCGCCATTTCTCTCATGAAAATTTGTTGCCATTTCTGTTAGAGGTGAAAGGGTTACCAATCTATTTAAATGATTAGATTTTTTAATTTTTTTGAATACTTCTTTTACTATTAATTTCCCTCCACCCTTTTTTTTAGACCATACAGTGTAAGCAATTGCTATTTGACCACCAGTCTGATCTCGCATAGCAGTTTGTAAAAATGCGTCAGTACTAAGTTTTTCTAACTCTTCGACACTTTTTGGTATTTCATTTGTGTAAGCAAAACACATAACAGCATGAATTTCTCCTTTGTACTCAACTCCAAAAATTTTTCTTCCAAAACCCGTTCTAAACTTATTATCTAGCTCCGGTCTTACAGGATCTTCATCTGTATTGCATTCTTTAAGTTCAACAAGTTTTGCACCTTTAATCCATCCAAAAAAGTTGTCGATATTTTTGCTTAAGACTTGTCTATTTTTTCTTAATCTAGCTTTAATTCTTGGATTAAATTTTTTTTTCATA
>CACDYR010000016.1 GCA_902557155.1 uncultured Pelagibacteraceae bacterium
ATAGTTAGAACTACTTTTTTAATCGATAAAAAAGGTAAAATAATTAAAGTTTGGAATAATGTTAAGGTAAAAGACCATGCTAAAGAAGTATTAGAAACTCTTCGAAATATTGTTAAAAAATAAAAAAAGGCCCCTTATTTCTAAGGAGCCTTTAATTTATATTATATAGAGAGATATTTTAGTCTCTTATTGCGTAAGCTTTTACGCCAACTTCAGCAACATCAGTTCCAAGTTTTTCGGCTTGAGCACTAATTCTAAGACCAATTGTTTGTTTTAAAACTCTAAACGTAATGTAAGAAAGTATGAAGCTGAACAAACATACTGCAATTACACCAGTTAATTGAGTTCCAAAATTTGTATCTGGGTTGCTAATTGGAACAACTAAAGTTCCAAATATTCCTGCAAACATATGTACAGGGATTGCGCCTACTACATCGTCGATTTTTTTACTTTCTAAAAATTTTGTACCAAAGTACATAATTAATGATCCAATAGCTCCAATTACAATTGCTAATACAGGACTTGGAGTTAAAGGTTCGGCAGTAATGGCAACTAATCCAGCTAATGCACCATTTAACATCATAACGATATCAGTTTTTCCACCAAGTAGTCTTGTCACAACTGCAGCAGCAACTGTTCCTGCGGCACCTGCTAAATGAGTGTTGACTGCAATTTTACTAATTGCATTAACATCATCAAATGTTCCCATAGCTAATTGGCTAAAACCATTAAAACCAAACCAACCAAACCAAAGTAAAAAAGTTCCAAGTGTTACTAATGGAATTGAAGATGCAGCAAACGGCACTAAAGATTTAGTTTCACCTGATTTTGAAAATCTTCCTTCTCTTGCTCCTAATACTATAACTCCTGCTAAAGCAGCAGCTCCACCACACGCATGAACTAAAGTTGATCCAGCAAAGTCAGAAAAGCCTGAAGTTGCTAACCAACCTCCGCCCCACTGCCAACCCATTGAAATTGGATATATTACTCCAGCCATGATTGCAGCAAATATGAAAAAAGGCCAAATTTTAATTCTTTCAGCTACAGCTCCTGAAACTATAGAAGCAGTTGCACATACAAACATTGTTTGAAAGAACCAGTCTGAATAATCTGAATAACCAGTAGTTAGTTCAGAAGAATCACTCCACATTGAGAAAGATCCAATAAAACCACCTTCTGGAATACCGTAAGCTAAATTATAACCACATAGAAAAAATATTAATGAACAAATCGCAAATTTACCAATATTTTTGGCTGCAATTGTTGATACACTTTTTGTTGTTACTAATCCGCTTTCAAGCATGCAGAAACCTGCAGCCATAAAAGCAACTAATACACCACCTAGATAAAATCCAAGTGAGTTAAAAATATATTGTCCTTCAGCTGACATTGTTGTTTCTGCTGAAGCAAAGTTAGATAAGCTTAATAAAGATATTAAACTTAAAATAAAAGTTTTTGAAATATGAGTCATTATCTCTCCTTGTTAAGAAATGTTTTGTATAAAAATTTTTGAAATACAGAACTGCTTATAGGACAAATGAGTTATGCTATTTAAACATGTGTAAAATAAAAAGGCCCCATTTCTGGGGCCTTTACTTAACTAACTAGAGAGAGAGATTTTAGTTAATTTTGTTTCACAGAGGCTCTTCAATGAGATAACGACATGGAGATCGAAGAGCCTCTATATTGCATTGCATGCAATTAGTCACGTATTGCGTATGCTATTACTCCTGTTTCTGTAACGTCAGTACCTTTGGTTTCAGCTTCTTTACTTAATCTAATTCCAAACGTAGCTTTCATTATTGACCAGATTATATAGGACACAGCAAACACAAAAATGTTAATTGAAAGTACACCAATTAATTGTGCACTAAACGATGCATCAGTGTTTGTTAATGGCACTGCTAATGTTCCCCAAATTCCAGCAAACATGTGAGCTGGAATTGCACCTACTACATCGTCAAGTTTGAAACTGAATAATAATTTAGTTCCAAATACTACGATTAATCCACCTACAGCTCCAATGAAAATAGCAGCTAAAGGTGTTGGTGCTAATGGTTCAGCTGTAACAGCTACAAGACCACCAATTGCTCCGTTTAACATTTGAATTACATCTGTTTTACCAAACATTAATCTTGTGATTATTGCAGCAGCCATTACACCACCACAAGCAGCAAGATTAGTATTAATAAAAATACTTGATACAGCAACTGCATCATCAAATGTTCCAATAGCTAGTTGAGATCCACCGTTGAATCCAAACCAACCTAACCATAATATAAATACTCCAACAGTTACTAATGGAATTGAAGAAGCAGCAAAAGGTTTGATTGCTTTCGCCTCACCTTTACTATCAAATCTTCCATATCTAGCACCTAACAACATGATACCTGCTAAAGCAGCTGCACCACCTGTTGAGTGTACTAAAGTAGAACCAGCAAAATCAGAGAAGCCTAGTTCAGCTAGCCAGCCTCCACCCCATTGCCAACCCATAACGATTGGATAAATTACTCCAGCTAAAATAGCTGCAAATAAGAAAAACGGCCATAGCTTAATTCTTTCAGCCATAGCACCTGAACAAATTGAAACTGTTGTTGCACAGAATACCATTTGGAAGAACCAGTCTGATCCATCAGCATAACCTGTGTCAACTGCACTTGCATCTGACCAAGGTGTAAATGTTCCAATGTATCCTCCTTCAGGAATTCCATAAGCTAAATTATAACCAAAAAGCCAAAACATAATTCCGGCAATTGAGTATAGACCTATATTTTTAGCACAAATTACTGATACACTTTTTGAAGTTACCATACCAGATTCTAGCATCGCAAAACCCGCTGCCATGAACATGACAAGGAAACCACAAATTAAAAATAGAAGCGAGTTAAATATCGCTTGAACTTCTCCAGAGACAGTTGTCTCTGCCATACCTGCACTACTCATGTTTAATAAAAATATTAAACTAAGAAGCGGTGCTGATATTTTTTTTATTATTTTAGTCATTAGACCTCCACTTGTTTAAGTGGTGTTTTATAGTTTTATTAATTTTTAAAACTAACGCTGATTAGGAAAATTGGCTATGCAGTTTTTGCATATAGTAACAGCCCTAAGCGTATTTTTAAAACGTTAGGGCTGTTAGAAAAAAGATTATCTGTTGAATACTTCTTTTAAAGCTTTAGCTGGTAAGAATTTTACTTTTTGAGAAGCAGCAATTTGAATCTGCTCACCCGTTCTTGGGTTTCTTCCAACTCTTGCTTTTCTTTTTGCTACTTTGTACGTACCAAACCCAGCAATTTTTACTGAGTCATCACCTTTTAGAGCATCTAAAATAGTGTTGGTAATTGTATCAAAAGTTCGCTCAGCATCTGCTTTGCTCAAATTTAATGAGCCAGAAAGCTTAGCAATTAGTTGTTTTTTGTTCATTTTAGCTCCGGTTTTGTTGGTTAATATTTATACTTCTCATAAACGTTGATAAATCAAGCTTTTTTTTAGTGTTTAGTTTTTTAGAAGACACAATATCTTGTAAAAACATAAATAAACGTTGATTTTATTGACTTTTTTTAACTTATAAAAATGTGAATTATCTAAATAAACCTAGGTCTTTTAGATCATTAAATGTGGTGAAAAACATCAATGATAGCAACAAAAACAATCCGATTCGAAAAAAACCTTCTTGAGTTTTTTGAGATAAAGGTCTGCCTAAAACTTTCTCAAATGCATAAAACATTAAATGCCCTCCATCTAACATTGGTATTGGAAATAGATTAATAAGCCCTAAACTTATTGAAATATAAGCCATCATACTAATGAAAGCCAACACTCCAAACGTTGCAACTTGTCCAGAAATTTTAGCAATTCTAATTGGGCCTCCTAATTGAGAAGTATCTGCTTTACCTAAAATCATTCCTCCGATGTATTTTAATGAGGAAACGCTTACAAAATAAACTTCATAACCTGCATGATATAAAGCCTGAGCAGGTCCTAATTTAACATGGTTAACTTTATTATTATAGGCGCCAAGCTTGATACCAACCATTCTTTTATTAATTTTATTTCCCAATCCGTCATCACCCTCAACAATATTGGGTTTAACTTTTAATATTAACTCATCATAAGAACGCTTAACTTTAAAGTCTATAAAATCACCAGTAGACATGGTGATAAATTTAGAAACTTCCATAATGCTTTTGACTTCATTACCATCTATTTCTAAAATTATATCTTCAGCTTTTAGCCCTCCTACCATTGCAGGACTATCTTTTTGAACTTCGTTAATGACTGCGGGAGTAAAATCTTTTCCTATAAACGTATATATTGAAAAAAATATTACTAAAGCAAGTAAGAAATTAGCTAAAGGACCACCAAATACAATTAAAACTCTTTGGTACAAGGGTTTTAAAATAAATAATTTTTCTCTTTCCTCTTCATTATATTTCTCTAAGATTTCTTGATGGTCTGCTTGTGAATAAACATTCCTATCTCCAAAAAATTTTACATATCCACCTAGAGGAATTGCACATATTTTCCATCTTGTGCCTGATTTATCATTCCAACCAAATAACTCTTTACCAAAACCAATTGAAAAATCTGTAACACCTACTCCATATTTTCTTGCAAAATAGTAGTGTCCATATTCATGTATAAAAACGACTACCAAGATAAGTATTAAGAATGGAATGATATAACTAAGCATTTTTTAAATATATTATTATTTACAATTAACTCAATAAGCTAAAATGCCTTATTATTGCTAGAATTTATATTTTAGTTTAAATTTTGATCATTAATACTGTATAATACAAATATGCCTTCATTTGATGTAATTAGTAAAATAAATTATCAAGAATTTGATAATGCTTTATCTAATTGTTTAAGAGAAATCAGTAACCGTTATGATTTTAAAGGACTTCATATTTCAATTGAACGAAAAGATAAAACGGTGACTACCAATGCACCTGATGAATTAAAATTAAAGCAAGTAAATGAATTATTACAAACCCATTTAGTTAGAAGAAAAGTAGATCCAAGGGTTTTAGAAGTTAAAAGTTCTGAAGGAGCGTCAGGAGGATCTATTAGACAAGTCAGTGAATTAAAAGAGGGAATTAGCCAAGAAAATGCTAAAAAAGTTATTGCTGATATCAAAAAACTAAAACTTAAAATTCAAATTAAAATCCAAGGCGATGAATTAAGAGTAGATGGCAAAAAAAAAGATGATCTTCAAGAAGCTATAACAGCAATCAAAGCAATTGATATTGGTCTTCCAATAGACTTTATAAACTTTAGAGATTAATCCCTTAAACTATTTATTGTATTTGGTGCAAAAAGATATAAGCAGACACTCAATAACTTAAATATATATCTTTCCCTACATAATGAATTTCTCTGATCTCAATATCGAAAACAAACTAAAAAAATCAATTGAATTAGCTGATTTTAAAGTTCCAACACCTATTCAAAGTCAATCGATACCAATTAGTTTAAAAGGAAAAGATGTTCTAGGTACTGCACAAACTGGTACTGGTAAAACCTTAGCATTTACTATTCCAATGATTAATAAACTTCTTAAAGACAAACAAGCGATGGCACTAATTATTTGTCCAACAAGAGAACTTGCAACTCAAGTAATGGAAACAGTTTTAAAGCTGAATGTTAGAGAAATAGGGATTGGAAATGCTCTTTTAATTGGTGGTGAGAGTATGCAAAAACAACTAAGACAATTAAATAAAAGAGCAAGAATTATAGTTGGAACGCCAGGAAGAATTAATGATCACATTGAGCGTAAAAGTTTAAACCTATCAAAAGTAAATTACCTAGTTCTAGATGAAACTGATCGAATGTTGGACATGGGTTTTACCCCACAAATAGAATTGATTTTAAAATTTGTACCAAAGAAACATCAAACACTATTATTTTCAGCTACTTTACCTGAAAATATTTTAAGAATTTCACAAAAATATCTTAATAATCCTGAAAGAGTTTCAGTTGGATCTTTATCAACACCAATTGAAAAAATTAAACAAGAAACTTTTCAAATAACACCTGATAAAAAATATCATGAACTAATAAATCAGTTAGTTGAAAGAAGTGGTTCTATTTTAGTTTTTGTGAAAACTAAACATGGTGCTGATAAAATAGTTAAGCGATTAAAATATGATGGACATAAAGCTGATGCTATCCATGGAAATCTAAGACAAAGTAAAAGAGATCGTGTAATTAGAGGTTTTAGAAATGGTAACAGTAGAATTTTAGTTGCAACTGATGTAGCTGCACGTGGATTAGATATACCGGTTATAAAACACGTAATTAATTATGATCTTCCGCAAGTACCTGAAGATTATATTCATCGAATAGGTAGAACTGGTAGAGCTGGAAAAGATGGTTCAGCTTTAACCTTTTTAACTAGCAACGATAGAAATATGTGGAGATCTATCCAAAAACTAATTGATCCAGATTTTAAA
>CACDYR010000017.1 GCA_902557155.1 uncultured Pelagibacteraceae bacterium
ATATCATTTAAAGACAGAATTTTATTATCAGTAGATTTTAATTCAAATGGAATAGCTTTTTGACCAAAATCACATATTGGAGTTTGTATAGGCATAATGTAAAATATATAGATTATGTTTTATGATTTAAAAGATAAAAAACCAAAAAACTCTGGCGAAAATTGGGTAGCACCTAATGCAACCATAATAGGGGATGTTACTTTAGAAAAAAATACAAGTATTTGGTTTAATGCAGTACTTAGAGGAGATATTGAAAATATTCTTATTGGTGAAGGATCCAATGTACAAGATGGAAGTGTGTTACACACAGATCCTGGATGTCCTTTAAAGGTAGGAAAAAATGTTACCGTTGGTCATTTAGTTATGCTTCATGGATGTACCATTGGAGATAACAGTTTAATTGGAATTGGAGCTGTCATTTTAAACAAAGCTAATATTGGAAAGAATTGTATTATTGGAGCTAAAGCTTTGATAACAGAAAATAAAATCATACCAGATAACTCTCTGGTTGTTGGCTCACCAGGTAAAGTTATTAGAGAAGTTACAGAGGAAGAAAAAAAAGCAGTATTTGAAAACACGAAACATTATCAAGATAATTGGAAAAAATATTCTAAGTCAATTTTTTAAAGGAGATAAATGCCAGCAGGCTACGTAATAGCTCAATTAAAAGTAACTAATCCTGAAAATTATAAAGAATATGTTGAAAAAGTAACACCACTTGTAAAAAAATTTGGTGGAGAATTTTTGGTAAGAGGTGGTGAATTTCAAATTTTTGATGGAGAAACAAAATTTCCAAGAATAATTGTGCTTAAGTTTCCCAGTTATGAAAAAGCATTAGAATGGTATAATTCCGATGAGTACAAACCAATAAAACAAATAAGACTAGATAATTCCGAAGGTACAAATATAGTTATTAAAGGTATTTGAAAAGATAATTATTTACTTAAATAATAGATCGTTTACAGAATAAACTATCAATCCAATTATTGCCAGGAATAAAATTAAAAAAGATAATTGTCCACTTAACTTAGATTTAATTTTGGTTTTACCCTCTTTAAATTTTTTAAAATGAATGCTGCCAAATCTCATTACAGCCAATCCTAATATTATTAGAAATGCTGTAAATATATATCCTGTAACCATCTATGGAATCAGCCAGGTATCTTTATTATTTTCCAAATTAAACTTAGCTCTTCGATGGCCTTTAGCTGCTAAATAAAGCCATTCTATAGATTTTATTTTGCACTGAATAACAGTAAAGTTTTTATAACCCTCTTCACTTTGTTCTTTGGTATAATCAAAATTATCTAATTCTGGTTTTAGACCAGACGTTGGTAGATCTGACTCAGTTCCTGGACCATTATCAACCAAATAACATTTTCTACTAACATGTTGGGTTTTAGACCAAGATTCTTTTGTTACATCATTATTGTGATTAACCGTACATTCAACTTTCAATCTAACCTGTATTTTTTCATCTTTATCGTAAAATAACATTGCTGCATTTTTATTTGCTTTTAATTTTTCAATTTTATCTGACCTAATATCGCTATGATATTGTACTAAATTATTTAATTGATCAGATTTTCTTAGAACAACAATTCTTCCATCAAAATCTGATTGATCACCACAAATGAATACCGGTATCCTAAAAGGAGAACCTCTGTCTTTCACAGCATTATCCAGCATTGACCAAATTTTTTTTTTGATCTCTGTAAAGTCCTCGTAATAAGGAACCGTATCCGTCACAAATATTATTTTTTCTTTTTTAATCTAGCAATCAAACCTGAGCTATCCCAACGATTTCCACCCATTTCTTGAACTTCAGCATAATAGCCATCAATAATTTCTGTTATAGGCACAGGTGAACCATTTTTTTTTGCTTCCTCGATTGCAATTTTTAAATCTTTTCTCATCCAATCAATAGCAAAACCATAATCAAATTTATCATCAGTCATAGTTCGGTATCTATTTTCCATTTGCCAAGATTGTGCCGCACCTTTGGATATTGTTTCCATAACTTTATCCATATCCAAACCAGCGTTTATTCCAAAATTAATTGCTTCTGACAAACCTTGAACTGTTCCAGCAATACACATTTGGTTCATCATTTTTGTTAACTGACCACTTCCACAAGGACCAATTAATTTAACTTTTTTACTGTAACAATCAATTACAGGTTCAGCCTTTTTAAACACTTCTTCATCACCACCAACCATTACTGTTAATATTCCACCTTCAGCGCCAGCTTGACCTCCTGAAATAGGAGCATCTAAAAAACTAAAACCTTTATCATTTGCTTTTTTATTTAATTCTCTTGATACTTCTGCAGATACAGTTGAGTTATCAATAAAAATAGACCCAGATTTTGCTGTGTTAAATAATCCATTTTCTCCAGTTGCTACTTCTCTTAAATCATCGTCATTACCAACACATGTAAAAATGAAATCAGCACCATCTGCGGCCTCTGCAGGTGTATTGGCCATTTTACCTTTATATTCACCAATCCATTTTTCAGCTTTAGATTTGGTTCTATTAAAAACAGTTACATTGTGTCCGGCTTTTGATATATATCCAGCCATTGGGTAGCCCATAACCCCAAGACCTATGAAAGCAACATTACAAGTCATAATTTTTTTCTATGTTTAAAAGTTTAAGTTTAAAAGTAATTGTATTTGGTTTTATTTTTACATTTTTTTCAAGTTTTGGACAGAGTTTTTTTCTTGGCTTATTTAATTCTAGTATTAGAGACGCCTTATCAATTACACATGGACAATTTGGCTCAATTTATGCATCAGCTACCTTACTAAGTAGTATTGTTTTAGTTTGGATTGGAAAAAAAATTGATGATGTAAATATTTTAAAGTTTGCATCTTATGTAATAATTTTTTTATCAGCTTCCTGTTTTGTATTTTCAAAGATTTCATCTGTTATTTTTTTATTTATAGGAATTTTTTTAATGCGTTTAGCAGGACAAGGTTTATCAAGTCACACAGCTACAACAACCATATCTCGTTTTTTTGAAAAAAATCGAGGTAGAGCTTTAAGCACAGGTTGGTTAGGTTTGTCTTTAGCTGAATTTATAATGCCAGTTTTAATTGTTTTTTTATTAACTTTTATAGAATGGAGAGATATTTGGGTTTCAATATCTATTTTAGTTATACTTGTTTTGCCTGTTGCAACATTTCTTTTAGTTAAAGATGTTAAGCTTGATACGAGAGAAGAATCTAAAATAGAAGAGAATCATAAGGAAATTAAACAATGGAAAAGAATAGAGGTTTTAAAAGATTATAGATTTTACATTATTTGTATGACGATGTTAGCAATGCCATGGATTGCTACTGGATCTTTTGTTTATCAGTCGTTTATATCCTCTTCTAAAGAATGGGGACCTTATATAATTGCACAATCATTTATGGCTTATTCTATTCTATCAGTGATTACTCTTTTTATATCTGGTTTTTTAATTGATAAATTTTCAAGCAGAAAATTATTAATCTATATGAATATCCCACTTCTTTTTGGCACTATAGTTCTCTACTATTTTAATGCACCGATTTCTTCTTTTGTATTTTTTGGTTTAGTTGGGGTCTCCAATGGATTGGCAAATGTACTTGGTTCTTCAACTTGGGCTGAAATTTATGGTGTTAAACATATTGGATCTATAAAGGCCTTAACAACTGCTTTAATGGTATTTTCAACAGCATTTGGTACAGCATTGTTTGGTTTTCTGATTGATATTGGTTTTTCCATTGAAGAGATAGCCGTTGTTTCAGGAACATATATCTTTGGCTCAGTTATTCTTCTTTATTTGGTTAAAAATAAGCTAAATCCTAATTATTTATAAAATAGCCCTTGATTTTTAAAGACTCACTGTGTAGATACTCCGCATGGCACGAGTAACAGTAGAAGATTGTATAGATAAAGTAGAGAGCCCTTACGAATTAGTATTAGTTGCTAAAGAGAGAGCTACTCAACTTAATGCAGGTATAGAACCAACAATTGATAGAGATAACGATAAAAATACTGTTATTTCATTAAGAGAAATTGCCGAAGAAAAAATTAAAGTTTCAGATTTAACTGATAGCGCTGTTTACAAACTTAGAAAGCATGTTGAACAAGTTGATGACACTGCTGAGGATGATGAGGAGATAGGTGATGATTTTGAAAATCTATACAAAGGTGAAATTTCAAAAAGCGGTACGCCAATTTTACCATCTAAAAGAGCAAGAAAAACTCCAGAAAAAATTCAGGTAACCAAAGAAGATTTAGCTGAGCTATCTGAAACAGCTACAGCAGAGGTTGATAATTCAGTAGGTGAAGAAACTATGAGTGAGCAGGGAGAGGTTTCTTTAGATGAAGTATCAGAGTCAGAAAATCAAGAAGCAGACTTATCTTCAGACGACACTGAAGCTTCAAACTCTTAAAAAAATAATATAAAGTTATACCATGAATAGGAAAGTATCAGTTGCTCCTATGATGGATTGCACAGATCGTCATGAACGATTTTTTCTAAGATTAATATCCAAAAATACTCTTCTTTATACTGAGATGGTGGTTGATGAAGCCATAAATAGAGGAGATAAAAAAAAGTTATTAGAGTTTAATATTAATGAGAAACCTGTAGCACTTCAATTAGGAGGCTCTTCTCCAAAACTTTTAGCTGAAGCAACCAAAGTAGGTGAAGATTTTGGATATGATGAGATTAATCTAAACTTAGGTTGTCCTAGTAAAAAAGTTGAAAAAAATAGATTTGGCGCTTGTTTAATGAAAGAACCAAATTTAGTGGCGGATTGTTTAAGTAAAATGCAATCAGTTACAAAACTACCAGTAACCATAAAAACAAGAATTGGTTACGATGATGTGGAAGATTATGAAAATTTAAATAATTTTATTTCTACTCTGAAAATGACTGGTGTTAAAACTTTTATTATACATGCAAGAAAAGCAATGTTAGGTAAATTTACACCTAAGCAAAATTTAAATATTCCTCCTCTAAAATATGAATATGTTTATAAATTAAAAAAAGATTTTCCTAATGAGGAGATTGTTATAAATGGAGGAATAACTTCGGTAGATGAAATAAAACCTCATTTAGAAAAAACAGATGGTGTAATGATAGGAAGAGCTGCGTATCATACCCCTTATTTATTAGCAGATATTGAAAGAGAAATATTTAATAATGAAGATGTTCCAAGTAGACAAGATGTAATTGAACAACTCATTCCGTATGTTAAAGATGAATTAAAAAAAGGAACAAGATTAAATCAAATCATGAGACATACTCTTGGTTTATTTCATGGCCAAACAGGTGCAAGTTATTGGAAAAGATATTTAAGCGAAAACATGTGTGTAAGAGATGCTGATGTAAAAAAGATTGATCACATCATGGACAAAATTAAATACAATAATGTAGATACTAGAGTAGGGCAGTCTGCTTAATTCAATTTTAACAAACGAATACAGTTATATTATTCTATTAATGGCTTTAACAGCAATACCAGTTGGTTTTGTTGCAGGATTATTTGGAATTGGTGGGGGGTTAATAACTGTTCCCTTTTTATATTTTATTTTTGGCTCTTTAGAAATTGATCCCCAATATGTTATGCATCTTGCTGTAGGAACTTCTTTTGCAATTATAATACCAACATCTACAGTTTCAGTTTTAACACATCATAAATTTAAAGCAGTTGATTTTGATATTGTAAAGAATTACGGTTTTTTTGTTGTACTAGGAGTTATTGTTGGAACTGTTTTTGCAGCTTCTTTAAAAACAAAATCCTTAGTTTTATTTTTTTCTATAATGATTTTATTTTTAGGAATTTACTTACTTTTAATAAAAGAAAAGGAGCAAAATATAATTGTCAAAATGAAATTACATTTAAAAGTAATTCTTGGTTTTCTTGTTGGGTTTATATCTGCTCCTATGGGTATAGGAGGAGCCGTAATGAATGTGCCTATCCTTAAGTTTTTTGGTTATTCAATTAATAAAGCCATAGGAAGTGCAGCAGCAATAGGTTTTTTAATTGCTCTATTTGGAGCAATAGGTTTTTTAATTTCAGGAAATTATTTAAATTCAAGTCTTCCACTAAGTATTGGTTTTATAAATATTCCTGCTTTTTTAATTTTCATACCAATTACAACTTTTATGGCTCGAATAGGAGCTAAAACAGTTCATAGTATTGATAAGAATAAAATCAGTAAGTTTTTTGGAATTTTTCTT
>CACDYR010000018.1 GCA_902557155.1 uncultured Pelagibacteraceae bacterium
AATTATCCAGACGACTCATTTGATAACATGATCAAGTTTTCAAATGAAAATCATTTTAATTTTCCTTACTTACATGATGAAACTCAAGAAATTGCTAAAGCATATGATGCTGTATGTACCCCAGATTTCTTTGGCTACAATAAAAATCTAGAACTTCAATACAGAGGACGATTAAGAGAACTTAAAAAGTTTATTCCAGTTAAAGACGGAGAAAGTGATCTACTAACAGCCATGAGACAAATAGCTGAAACTGGAAAAGGTCCTGATGATCAAATACCTAGTGCGGGCTGTGGTATTAAATGGAAGTATGATTAATGTATCTAATTGTAACTAGATCATTCCCACCTGAGCTTGGTGGTATGCAAAATCTAATGTGGGGTCTTTCAAGAGAATTATCTAAAAACTTCATGATAAAAGTTTTTGCAGATCATATAGAAGGTCACAAAAATTTTGATGAACAAGCTTCTTTTTCAATTGAAAGAGTTGGAGGAATTAAATTGCTTAGAAAATATAGAAAAGCACAATTAATTAACGAATATATCAAAGAAAATAAAATTGATGGTGTTATTGCTGATCATTGGAAAAGTTTAGAGCTTATTAAAACTTCTAAGAAAAAATACTGTTTAATTCATAGCAAGGAAATCAACCATCCTAAAGGTTCCAGTCAAAACAAAAGAGTACTCAGTGTTTTAAATAATGTTGAAAAAGTTATAGCAAATTCTCAGTTTACAAAAAATTTAGCGATAGAACTTGGAGTTAATACAAATAAAGTAATTGTAATAAATCCTGGTGTGGATCCTGCTGAAGAATTAAATAAAAAAACTTTAGATAAAGTTGAAAGTATACTTAAAGTTAAAAATCCAAGACTAATTACAGTTTCAAGATTTGATAAACGTAAAAATCATGAAAAAATAGTAATGGCTTTAAGGAATTTAAAACAAATTTATCCTGATATTGTTTACATTTGTATTGGATATGGAGAAGAAGAGGAAAATATTAAGAAACTGGTAAAAGAACTAGATCTTGAAGCACAAGTTATGTTTTTTAAAGATATTAGTAATGATTTAAAAAATGCTTTAATTTCAAAATCAAACATCTTTGTAATGCCATCCATAATCTATAAAAAATCAGTTGAAGGTTTTGGAATTGCGTATGTTGAAGCTGCACAATACGGTATTCCATCTATTGGTGGTAAAGATGGCGGTGCCGCAGATGCAATTGATCATGAAAAAACTGGTTTAATATGTGATGGCAACAGTCTTGAGGAAGTTTATTCTTCAATTACTTCAATATTGGAAAATAAAAAATATTTAAACCTTGGGAAAAATGCAAAAGAATTTGTTAATAAATTTCAATGGTCTAAAATAATTGAAGAATACAAAAAGATATTAAATTGATTTCAAATAATAAATTAGCAATTTTTTTAATTATCATCTCAGTTTTTTGTGGAACATTAATGTTAACTTTTTTAAAATTAGCACAAGAAGAAGTTAATGTTTATGTTGCAGGTTTTTTTAGATTTTTATTTGGTTTCCTAATTATTTTTCCATACATGCTAAAATCTAATTTTACAGTGTTTAAAACAAATCATCATAAAAAACATTTTTTAAGAGCGGTTTTAAACTTGCCTTCAATGTTATTATATTTCTCAGCTTTAGTAATGATGCCAATTGAAAAAGCTACAGCTATATCTTTTGTGGTTCCTTTCATAGTAACAATATTGGCAGTTTTATTTCTAGGAGAAAAAATTTACATATACAGGAGTTTTGCACTGGTTTTAGGATTTATAGGAATGTTAATAATTTTAAGACCAGGAATAATTGAAATCTCTCTTGGAGTTTATATGGCACTGGCATCGTCTTTTATGTGGTCAATAGTAATTATAATTACAAAAACTATCGCAAAAGATGATAGTTCGATTACGATTTTATCTTATGGATACACGTATATGACAATTTTTAGTTTCATTATTGCGTTGTTTTATTGGCAAATACCTAGTTTTCAAACTTTGATTTATTTATTTTTTGCAGGTTTATTTGGTACATTGTTACATCTTTGCATAAATCACGCATACAAATTAGTAGATGTTAGTATGACACAACCATACTCGTTTTTAAGTTTAGTGTTTGCTTCTTTAATTGGATATTATGTTTTTAGTGAAACACCTGATCTCTTCACTTGGATTGGTGCTAGTGTTATATTTTTAGGTGTTTTAATCATGTCTTATCGTGAAATGAAGCTTGATAAGGAAATCATTAGAAAACGTATAGATATTAAATCTTAATTTTTCTTCTTAAAGGTTTTGTAAATATGCCAAACTACAATTAAAATTGTAGTTGCTAGGATACATGCAGTTAATGTTCTGTCCCACAGAAATTCCCATGAACCATTACTTAATAATAAAGATCGTCTCAAGTTTTCCTCCATCAATCCACCTAAAACAAAAGCTAATATTAAAGGTGGCATTGGAAAATCATATAATCTTAAAAAAGTTGCAACTACAGCAATCCCAATCATTAAATAAATATCAAAATTATTAAATGACATTACATAAATCCCAGTAACGGAGAAAAATAAAATAAGAGGAATTAAATAATTTTTAGGAACAGCAAGAATTCTAGCTATATAAGGAATTAGTGGTAAGTTTAATATCAGCAAAATTACCATTCCAATATACATAGACATAATTATTGACCAAAAAATCTCTGGATTCGTCATATAAAGTCTAGGACCAGGTTGAACCCCAAATCCTAAAAGAGCTCCTAGCATTACAGCTGTAGTTCCACTCCCAGGAATTCCTAAAGTGAGCATTGGCACAAAAGAACCTGAGCAAGCAGCATTGTTTGCAGTTTCTGGTGCAGATAAACCATTTACACTGCCTTTACCAAATTTTTCTTTCTCTTCGTCACTAACAACGTTTCGTTCCATTCCATAAGCTAAAAAGGACGCAATTGTTGCACCAGCCCCCGGAAGAACACCAATCAAAAATCCAATCACTGATGATCTTGGAATTGTTTTATACATTTTTGTTCGTTCTTCTTTATTAATCTTAATAGAACCTAATTCAGTTAATGAAACTTGCTTAGCTGCACTGGTCGGATCATTTCTTTTTAAAATAATTGTTAAGGCTTCGCTCATTGCAAATGTTGCCATTACAACAAGTACAAAACTAATACCATCAGTTAAGTTCATATTGTTAAATGTAAATCTTGTAATATCAGACAAACTGTCTTGACCCACAGATGCCAACATCAATCCAAGTACTACCATCATCATAGCTTTTAAAAATTGTCCTTTAGATGAAAAAGCAGCAATGGCTGTTAAACCTAAAATCATTAAAGCAAAATAATCTGGTGACCTAAAAGACAAACTTACTTTTGATAAACTTGGCGCCATAAACAACAAATAAATTGCAGATAAAGTTCCACCTGCAAACGAACTCCATGCTGCAATCGCTAAAGCTTTGCCCGCTTTACCTTGTTGTGCCATAGGATAACCATCAAATGAAGTTGCAACAGTTCCAGGAACGCCAGGTGCATTTAATAATATAGAAGAAGTAGAACCACCAAATACTGCTCCATAATAAACTCCAGCCATCAAAATTAATCCTGTTGCAGGATCAAAACCATAAGTAATTGGTATCATTAATGCGATTGCAGTCATTGGACCAAGACCAGGAAGCATTCCAATAATTGTTCCAAAAAAACAACCAACCATAACCATCAATATGTTCTGAAAAGTAAGTGCTGTTGTTAATCCAATTAATATTCCTTCAATCATCCCATAACTCCTATTGATTGTAAGAATGGGTCCCTCAAGTATATATCAAGAATACCGTGTAGGAGATACATAAAGGCAGCAACAAATGGAAAGGATAATAAAAACATTAAAATCCATCTTCGTTCTCCTAAAAAATAATATGACACAAATAAAAATAAAGACGTAGTTAAAAAATATCCAACTTTAAGAATTGTAGCTCCATAAATAATTGCAATCAGTATAAGTATACCTGTTTTTTTATACTCTAAGCTTTTATGCTCTACTTTAATTGTATTTAGATCTGGTAGAATAAGTTTTAATCCAGAAAAAAAATAATCCTGCATAACCTAAATAAATTGGAAATGTTCGTGCATTAAACGGTGCATTTTCGTCAAATGCAAATACTTGAATCTGGTAAGCAGTATATAAATAAAATGCTGAAAAAATAAAAAAGAGCAGTGATATAATTTTTGTAGTATTTATATTCACTGCTCTTATTTCAAATAATCCTTAGGATTATATAACTCCTAGTTTTTTTTTCATAAGAGCTGTCATTTCTTGAGTTTGTTTTTTCTAAGAAAGAAACAAACTTGCCTTCTGGATTATATATATTAACCCAAGCATTTCTTGCTCTGACAGTTTCCCATTCAGGAGTTTTTTGTACATCGCCGAGCATTTTTGCAATAGCTGATCTATCAGCATTGCTCATACCTGGAGGGCCAAAGAAACCTCTCCAGTTAACGAATTGTACATCATATCCTTGTTCTTTAAGAGTTGGTGCATCTGGTGCATCAGAAACTCTTGAAGGAGCAGTAATACCAATAATTCTTACTTGATCTCTTGCACCCATCAATTCACCTAGCCCAGTTGAAATGATTTGAGTTTCTCCAGATAAAAGTCCAGCCAAAGCTTTTCCACCAGCATCATAAGGAATGTATTGAACAGCATTCGGATCTGCACCAGCAGCTTGGAAAGCTAAAGCACCAATTAAATGGTCCATACTTCCTCTCACTGATCCTCCAGCCATTTTAACTGAATTTGGATCTTTTTTATATGCATCAACTACATCTTTAAAATTTTTAAATGATGAACTTTTTGCAACTGCGATAGCACCGTAATCACCAATTACACCAGCGATTGGCACAACATCTTTATAAGATAAAGTTCCACTTCCTTTTACATAGCCTTTGTGTCTAGTAATTGATCTTAATACTAATGGTGTTGATTGAACTAACACTGTATTAGCAGGTTTAGTATTGATCATGTAAGCTAAAGCTTTACCACCACCACCACCTGACATATTTTCAAATGATGCACTACTTAACATTCCAGCTTTTGTTAAAGCTTCTCCAGTACCTCTAGCGGTTCCATCCCAACCACCACCAGCACCACC
>CACDYR010000019.1 GCA_902557155.1 uncultured Pelagibacteraceae bacterium
TGATGAAGTTAAACCAGCGGCACCCATATCTTGTATAGCTATAATTGAGTCTCCTGCCATTAACTCTAAACAAGCCTCAAGTAATAGTTTTTCAGTAAATGGATCACCAACTTGAACTGTTGGTTTTTTTTCTTCTATTTTTTCATCAAAACTAGCTGAAGCCATACTTGCACCATGTATTCCATCTCTCCCAGTTTTAGATCCAACATAAATGACAGGCTTATTTAAGCCAGTTGCTTTAGAGTAAAAAATCTTATCTTTTTTGACCAATCCTAATGTCATAGCGTTGACTAAAATATTTCCATTATAGGAGCTATCAAAACTTGTTTGGCCTGCAATTGTAGGAACACCCATGCAGTTACCATAACCACCTATGCCATGAACAACTCCTCTTAATAAATTTTTTGTTTTTTTGTGCTGTGGTGATCCGAAATGTATAGAGTTTAAATTAGCAATTGGTCTTGCACCCATTGTAAAGACATCGCGCATTATTCCTCCAACTCCAGTTGCAGCTCCTTGGTAAGGTTCAATAAATGATGGATGGTTATGGCTTTCTATTTTAAAAACTATTGCATCATTATCTTCAATATCGATAACACCAGCATTTTCTCCAGGACCTTGAATAACTTTCTTTCCTTTAGTAGGTAGCTTTTTTAAATGTAATCTTGATGATTTATAAGAACAATGTTCATTCCACATTGCAGAAAAAATCCCTAGTTCTGTGATATTAGGGGTTCTCTTTAACAGCTCACAAATCTTAGCGTATTCATCTTTCTTTAAACCGTGATCAACTGCTACTTGTTCGTTTACAATCATTTTAAGTTGTTTATTAAGTTTTTAAAAAATAATGATCCATCCTCACCGGATAAAGATGTATCAATCATTCTTTCAGGGTGGGGCATCATTCCTAGAACATTTTTTTCTTTATTAAATATACCAGCAATATTTTTTATAGATCCATTAGGATTAAATTGATCTTCTATTTTTCCATTTTCATCACAATAGTTAATAGCTATTTGATTATTATCTTCAATTTCTTTTAATTGATCATTAGTACAAAAATAATTTCCTTCATTATGGGCTATATGAAATTCTAAAACTTCGTTATCAATATTTTTAAAATATTTATTTTTTTTATCGTTAATTTTTACAAAAACGTTTTTACAAATAAATTCTAAATATTTGTTTCTAAGCAAAACACCTGGAACTAAACCAGTTTCTACCAATATTTGAAATCCATTACAGATACCCATAACCATACCTCCTGAATTTGCAAAATTAATTACAGACTGCATTATTTTTGATTTAGATGCCATACTTCCACATCTTAGGTAGTCCCCATATGAAAAACCACCTGGCAATACAACCAAATCACTTTTTGGTAATTCAGCATCAGCATGCCAAACCATTTTGTTTTTAAATCCAAACTTCTTCAAAGCGACATCCATGTCTCTGTCACAATTTGATCCAGGAAAAGTAATAACTGATGATTTCATTAATTACTTTGGATCAATAATTTTATAATTTTCAATTACAAGATTTGCCAAAAGTTTTTTACACATTTCTTCAACTTTTGCTTTTGCTCTGTCGTTATCAGTTTCTTTAGTATCTATTTCAAAATATTTACCTTGTCTAACTTCGTTAACATCTTCAAAACCCATTCCATCTAAAGTTTGATGAATAACTTTTCCTTGTGGATCAAGTACATCTTTTTTTAAAGTTATGATTACTGAAATTTTCATTTTTTTTTTCTTTGAACCGAAGATAATTTAGTTACATTTACTGCTGAAACATTAGATTGTTCATGAAGTATACCCAATCTTTTAGCAACCTCAGTATAGGCTGGAATTAAATCACCCAGGTCTTTTCTAAATCGATCTTTATCTAATTTTTTTTCTGTAATACTGTCCCACAATCTGCACGTATCAGGACTTATTTCATCTGCTAAAATAACTTCAATTTTTCCATCAATTTTAATTCTCCCAAATTCCAATTTAAAATCGATAAGTTTTATTCCAACACCTCTAAACATCCCAATCATAAAATCATTGATTCTTAAAATCATTTTTTTAATTTTATCTATTTCTGTTTTTGACGCCCAATCAAATGCTAAAATATGCTCTTCAGATATTAATGGATCTCCAAGCTTGTCATCTTTTAAGCAGTATTCAATCAGAGGTTCCTTTAAAACAGTGCCATCCTCAATACCTAATCTTTTAGTAATTGACCCTGTTGCAACATTTCTCACAATGAATTCAATCGGAATTATTTCGACAAGCTTTATAATTTGCTCACGCATATTTAATCTTTTAACTAAATGATTTTTAATTCCTATTTGAGAAAGGTTAGAGAGTATATGTTCTGATATTCTATTATTTAAAACACCTTTACCTTCAATGGTAGTTTTTTTTTGATTATTGAATGCAGTTGCATCGTCTTTAAAATATTGAATAACTAAGTTCTTATCATTTGTAGCATAAATGATTTTAGCTTTTCCTTCGTATAATTTTTTACCTTTTTTCATTATTTAAAAACTCTTCTAAAGATAAAATTTACATTTTTAAAGTGTTTAGAATAATTAAATATAGACTTTAGTTTTTTTGGTGAAATTTTACTCATTATAAATTTATCTGATGAAATGACGTCAATTAAGTTCAAATTTTCTGCGAAGCATTTTTTTGCATAAGATTGTACCATCTTGTAAGATTTTTCTCTGCTCAAACCTGTTTTAGTTAACTCCAACATAACTTCTTGAGAAAAAATTAAACCTTTTGTTAAATTTAAATTTTCAAGCATTTTTTTTGGGTAAACAATCATGTTATCTAAAATATTTGTAAGTCTAACTAATGCAAAATCAGTTGTTATGTTAACATCTGGACCAATATTTCTTTCAACACTTGAATGGGAAATATCTCTTTCATGCCAAAGAGCTATGTTTTCAAGTGCAGGCACAACTGCACTTCTAACCATCCTAGCTAAGCCTGTTAAATTTTCACTTAAAATAGGGTTTTTTTTGTGAGGCATTGCTGAAGATCCTTTTTGATTTTTAGAGAAATATTCTTGTAGTTCATAAACTTCAGTTCTTTGTAGGTGCCTTATTTCAATTGCTACTCTCTCTATAGATCCTGCAATAATTCCTAAAACAGAAAAATAAAAAGCATGTCTGTCTCTTGGAATTACTTGTGTGGAAATTGGCTCTACTTTTAGACCTAATTTTTTTGCCACATGTTTTTCAACATTTGGATTAATGTTTGCAAATGTTCCAACGGCACCAGAAATTGCACATGTAGAAACTTCATCAATAGCATCTTTTAGTCTTTTTCTGTTTCTTTTAAATTCTTCATAAAAAGAAGCTAATTTTAATCCAAAAGTAATAGGTTCAGCATGAATACCGTGGCTTCTTCCCATGCAAGGTGTGAATTTATATTTTTTTGCCTGTTTTTTTAAAACATTTAAAATTTGATCTATATCTTTTAAGATGATTTTACCTGATTGAACCAATTGAATGTTAAAGCTGGTGTCCAAAACGTCAGATGAGGTCATACCTTGGTGAAGGTATCTAGCTTTAATTCCAGCTTTTTCAGTTACAGAGGTAAGGAATGCTATTACATCATGTTTTACTTCAGACTCTATTTTGTGAATTCTGCTTACATTAATTCTAGCTTTCTTTCTTACAACTGAAGCAACACCCCTTGGAATTTGACCAAGTTTTTCCATTGCTTCTGCTGCAGCAACCTCAACATCTAACCAGATTTTGTATTTATT
>CACDYR010000020.1 GCA_902557155.1 uncultured Pelagibacteraceae bacterium
GAGAACAACTAGATTATTTAAGATTTCCCTTAGGTGGAATGTTAAAAGACAAAACCAGAGAAATTGCAAAAAATTTAGATTTAAACGTTGCTGATAAACCTGATAGTCAGGATATCTGTTTTGTTCCGAATGGTGATTATGCTTCTGTAATTCAGAAGTTTAGACCAGACTCTTTTCAGAAAGGAAATATAAAAAATTTAGATGGTGATGTAATTGGTGTTCATGATGGAATTATTAATTTTACAATTGGACAAAGAAAAGGAATTAAAGTTTCAGATAAAGAAGCCCTTTATGTGTTAAAGATAAATTCAGATAAAAATGAAATAATAGTTGGACCTAAAGAAAAACTTGGAAAAAAAATAATTTCTTTGAAGGAAGTAAATTTATTAACTAACAAAGAGGATTTAGATCAAAATTTATTTGTTAAAGTTAGATCTACTGGAAGTCTTCTAGAAGCAAAAGTTGATCTTATAGATAACAATAACGCTAGTGTTAATTTAGCAATTCCTGAAGATGGTATTTCACCTGGTCAGGCATGTGTTTTTTATCGTAAAGACCAGTTTGGCCACAAAGTGCTTGGTGGTGGTTGGATTAAAGAATAGCAGAAGAATTATTTCTTCTTATTTTTTCTTTTAGCTCTTCTTTTTTTAGACCCTTGTTTTCTTCGGCCTCTATGTTTCTTTGGGTAACTCATTTAGTCCTATTTTAATTTTATTGACGTTTTTCATGGGATATAGCATTGTCTTAATAACATATCAAATTTATTATGGGTAATTCCTTCAAGACTTTCCTGAAACATACAGCTAAAGATTTTCATAATCAGTCAGTAAATCCTCCTGTGGTTAGAGCTTCTACTATTATTTTTAAATCTATGCAGGATATTAAAAAAACTCAGAATAAATATTTGAAAGATCCTGTAAGTGGAAATTTTGATTATGGGAGACAGGGAACATCCACAACATATGCTTTACAACAAATTTTAAGAAAAATTGAAGAATGTTATAAGGTTTATCTAACCCCCACTGGTTTTGGTGCAATATTTCTTGGTGTGCTAAGCGTCGTGAAACCAGATGATGAAATACTTGTTACAGACTCAGTTTACTCGCCATCAAGACTTTTAACAGAAACATACCTCAAAAAATTTAATATCAGAGCAATATTTTATAATCCAAATGACTTTAATGATCTAAAAAGTAAGATTACAAAAAAAACAAAGCTTATTTTTGTTGAAAATCCGGGAAGCAACACTTTTGAATTTCAAGACTTATCTAAAATAGTTGCATTGGCAAAAAAAAATAAAATTTATACAGCCATAGATAATACTTGGGGAACACCTTATTTTCTGAAACCAATAAAGCTAGGTTTTGATATGTCGATTGTCTCTGCAACAAAATATTATTCTGGTCACTCAGATGTAATGGGTGGCAGTTTAGCTATAAGTAAACGAGTTTTTAAATTAGTAGAAGCAACAAATAAAGTCTCAGGATTAAGATTAGGTCCTGATGATGCGTATTTAATTCTAAGAGGTATTCGTACTTTAGATGTAAGATTAGAAAAACATCAGGAAAATGCACTTAAAGTTTCCAAGTTTTTATCAAAACAGAAAAAAATAATTAAAGTTTTTTATCCATATAAAAAAGGTAGTCAAAATTATAAATTATGGAAAAAATATTATTCTGGAGCATCGGGTCTATTAGGATTTAAAATACAATCAAAAAATAAAAACTCAGTGTTAAAATTTGTTAACTCTTTAAAACTTTTTGGGTATGGATTTAGTTGGGGAGGTTTTGAAAGCTTAGCACTTTATCAAACACACCAAGCACTAGGTAAGAGACAATTTACACATATAAATAAAGATGAACATATTATAAGGATGCATATTGGACTTGAAGATCCTAAAGACATAATAAACGATATAAAACAAGCATTAAAATTTATTAAATGAGTTCAGAAAGTTTTAATATTAGCAAAAAAGCACTAATCACTTTAATTGCTGCTTCTATAGTTGTAATTATTTCTTTAGGAATAAGACAGACCTTTGGGTTGTTTTATTTTGATTTTAATACTGACTTAGATATTTCCATTTCTCATTTTGGTTTTGTTATGGGATTGCAGTTATTGCTTTGGGGAGTATTCAGCCCGTTGTTTGGTGTAATTACTGATAAATATGGAGGAGCGGTTGCAATCTTTATTGGTTTTGTTTTTTATTTAGTTGGGGTTTTGCTTTTTTATTCTGGCTATAATACTGGAGGTTATTTTACTTTAACTATAGGAGTGATGGTTGGAATAGGCTTAGGTTCTACTGCAATAGGTATCCCAGTATCAGTAGTAGCTAAACATTTTCCAGCATCTAATAGAACTATTGCAACAGGAATTGTTACATGTGCAGGTTCATTTGGATATTTTGTATCACCTTTACTTGTAAGATATTCCTTAGTTGAAACAGGCTGGGAGAATACTCTTTTATATTTTTCTCTTCTTTTAGGATTAGGATTAGTGGTAGCTTTGTTTGTTAGTACTCCAAAAATACCTGTAGGAGTTAATCAAGATAATAATCAAACAGCAATAGAGGCTCTAAAAGAGGCATTTGCAAACAAAAGTTTTATTTATCTCACTTTAGGTTTTTTTGTTTGTGGATGGCATATTGCTCTAGTAGCAACACACATTCCTACATATATGGCAGATAAAGGTTTGCCTGATTGGACACCTGCAATGGTTTTAGCTTTGATTGGTGTATTTAATATGGCCGGTACGATTACCAGCGGTTATTTAGCAACAAGGTATAGTAAGAAAAAAATATTAAGTGCAATATATCTTTTAAGAGGCGTTTCAATTATCTATTTTATTTTCTTACCACCAAGTATTTTTAATTCTGTAGTTTTTGGAGTTACTTTTGGTTTTTTATGGCTATCCACAGTTCCTCCAACAAATGGAATTGTTGCACATATATTTGGTACAAAATATGTTGGACTTTTATATGGAATAGTTTTTGTTAGCCATCAAATTGGTTCTTTCCTAGGAGCGTATCTAGGTGGTGTATTTTATGAATTAAATGGAAATTTTGACTATGCATGGTACGGATCTATCGCATTATCAATTTTTGCGGGTCTGATACATTTACCTATAGTAGAGAAAGCAATTGAAAGAACTCA
>CACDYR010000021.1 GCA_902557155.1 uncultured Pelagibacteraceae bacterium
GCAGATAAAGATTTATCTTTTGTTACAGCTGTCCACCCATCATTCAACATTTTAACATCATATTTACCAGCATTAATCATTGGTTCTATCGTAAATGTCATACCAGGTCTTAATTCCATTCCTGTATTTTTTCTACCATAGTGAAGAATATTTGGTGGTTCATGAAATGTAGTACTAATTCCATGACCACAAAAATCTCTTACGACTGAAAAACCTTTTTCTTCCACGAAAGATTGTATCTCGTGACCAATATCTCCTAATTTTATTCCAGGTTTTAAAATTCTAATAGCTCTCATCATAGATTCGTAAGTTGCTTCAATAAGATTGTTTAACTTTACAGGAGTTTTTCCTATACAAAATATTCTACTCGTATCACCATAGTGTTCATCAACTATTGCTGTCACATCAACATTTACAGCATCACCTTCTTGTAAAATTCTATCAGAGGGTATTCCATGACACACAACATGATTTAAAGACGTACATAAAGATTTTGTAAATCCCCTATAATATAATGGGGCAGAGTATCCACCATTATCTCTTATAAATTCATATCCTAACTTATCAATATAATCTGTTGAGATTCCATCTTTAATATTTTCAGTTAACATATCTAAAGTTCTAGCAGCCAAGTTTCCTGCAATTCTCATTTTCTCAAATTTTTCTTTGTAATCAGTCATCTATAATTTTTAATTTTTTATCTATAAAAATTTTTTTAGAACTTATATCACATCTATACGCTAAAAAATTCACACCAGCTTTTTTAGCTATTAAATAAGTCTTATAATAATTTTCATCTATATCTTTAGCTATTTTAAAATATTTCATATTTTGGATTTGAACTAAAAATATTAAGTATGTTTTATAACTTTTTTTTATGGCATCAATAAGGGTTAATAAATGCTTAATTCCTCTTGCTGTTGGAGCATCTGGAAATTCCGCCGTGTCTTTATTTCTAAATAATGTAACATTTTTTACTTCTACAAAGGTTTTTTTTGTTTTTTTTTCTAATAAAAAATCAAATCTAGTTTCCTTATTAAAAAAAACCTCTGGTTTTACAGAGTCATTATTTTTAAGTTCATTTATAAGATTGTTGTTGAGCCCATGCTCAACTATTCTGTTTGCCATGTGAGTATTCACCCCAACTAAATTTTTTCTAGATTTAATTATTTCCAATCCATATTTAAGCTTTCGTTTTGGATCGTTGTTAGGAAGCAAATAAACTTCATTACCCTCATCTAACAAACCTTTCATTGACCCTGTGTTAGGACAGTGAGCTGTGACAATTTCTTTACCAAGTTTAACGTCAGTAAAAAACCTTTTATACCGTTTGATTAGTTTGCCTTTTACTAGAGACTTGGTAAATTCCATTTCTAAATTATATATTTCATATGAATAAAAAAGTAAAAGTTAATGCATCGATTTTAATTATTGGTAATGAAATTTTATCTGGCAGAACTCAAGACACAAATACATCAACCTTAGCAATTTGGCTTAATTCAATTGGTGTAAATGTTGTAGAAGTTAGGGTAATACCTGATGTTGAAGAGACTATTGTTGAAACTTTAAACTTACTTAGATCAACATACGATTATGTTTTTACAACTGGTGGTATTGGGCCTACTCATGACGATATTACCGCTCAATCTGTTTCAAAAGCATTTGGAATTAAATATGAGATTCATAAAGAGGCTTTTAAAATTCTAGAAGCTTATTACCAACCTGGTGAATTTAATGAAGGTAGACAAAAGATGGCATGGATGCCAGAGAATGCGAAATTAATTTTAAATCCAACGAGTGGCGCACCAGGATTTAATGTTGAAAATGTATTTTCTTTACCAGGGGTACCATCTATTTTAAAATCAATGTTAGGTGGTTTAACTAACAGTATAGTAGGTGGTCAACCAATTAAAAGTATTACAATTAGTTTAAGAACTGTTGAGAGTGAAATTGCTAACTCCTTAACAAAAGTTCAAAATGATAATAAAGATGTTGAGATTGGAAGTTATCCTTTTTTCCATGCAGGTAAATTAGGTGTATCAATAGTAATAAGATCAGAAGATCAAAATAAAATAGATAATTGTAATTCTCAAATTTTGAAATTTGTTAATGAGAAAAAAATTGAGGTAGTTGATAGATAATGCTCTATTTTGCTTATGGAAGTAATCTTCATCATTTTCAAATGAAGCGTAGATGTAAAGACAGCATTTTTTTAAAAAAAATAAATTTGAAAGATTTCAGATTAACATTTAGAAGCAAGTATAGAGCTGCTGATGTTGAACCAAAAAAAAACTCTATTGTTCCAGGCGCATTATTTGAAATTTCTAAAAGTGATGAAAAAAAACTAGATGTGTATGAAGATTTTCCAATTCTTTATAAAAAACATTATTTTTATTACTATGGAAAAAAAGTCATGACTTACACTATGGTAAAAAAAACACCCTTCAAATTTCCGACAGAAAGGTATTTAAATATTGTTAAAAGAGGTTACTGCGATTGCAAACTTGATAGTAGATATCTTAAAAAAGCTTTAAAGTCATAAGAATTTAAGAATTAATAAATTAGTATGAAAAAAATAATTATAATTAATTTTGTAGTCTTGTTTTCTGGCCTTTTATTTTTTTATATTGTTTTAGAAATAACAAACATATTTGTTTCGGGTCCTCCAAGATATTACGAATTAGTATACAATTTAGAAAAAGGTGATTTGAGAGAAAAAAAAGAGAAGCTTGTTTACTACAAACAAACTAAAAATCTAAGAGAAGAAAGTAATTTTAGTCGATATGAAATTAATTTACAAAATAACTCAGGGTTTAGTGGTCCAATTGTAAATGCATATTGTGGAAGCATCGAATCTGGTTTGCACGAATTGTATTTCGCGAGTGATAAAAAAGGATTTAGGGAAAATAAAGACAATTTATTCAACAATACAGATGTTGTTTTGATAGGGGATTCCTTCACCATGTCAATCTGTGAGAACACCCCATTTGATTTAAAGAGTCAGCTAAAAAAAATAAATAAAAATTTAACTTTTTTAAACTTAGGAATACACAATATTAATTATGTAAAACAATTATCTGTGTTGGTTAATATTACAGAAAATACAAATTTTAATAC
>CACDYR010000022.1 GCA_902557155.1 uncultured Pelagibacteraceae bacterium
CAAACATCAATGATTTAGTTTCAGCGAAAGAGGGAGAAATAACTTTCTTTCATAGTAAAAAATATAAAAATATAGCTAATAAAACGAAAGCATCATTTTGCTTAACAACTGAATTGTTAAAAAATGAATTACCCAAATCTTGTATGGCTGTTGTTGTTGATAATGTGTTAGTTTCTACTTCAAAAATTACTTCTTTATTTTATCCACAATCGATAAATGATGATTTTGATGAAACAGCAAAAATTATAGAGAATGCCAAATTAAAAAAAAAAGTTATTTTTGGTACAAATGTTTTAATTGGAGAAAATGTTTCAATTGGCAGTAATTGCAAAATTGGACATAATACAATTATAGAAAAAAACGTAATTATTGGAGACAATTGTTCTATCGGATCAAATAATGTTATCAGAAATACTCTAATAAAAAATAATGTTAAAATATTAGATAATTGTGTAATTGGTAAACATGGTTTTGGTTTCTTTCCTATTAAAAATAAAAATTTAAGATACCCACATATTGGAATAGTTTTAATTGAGGATAATTGTGAAATTGGATGTGGTGCAACTATAGATAGAGGCTCTATGTCTAATACAGTAATAGGAAAAAACACCTATTTAGATAACCAAATACATATAGCTCATAATGTAAAAATTGGTGAAAATTCTATTATAGCTGGTCAAGTCGGTATAGCAGGTAGCTCCATAATTGGTAATAATGTTAAAATAGGCGGTCAAGCTGGAATATCAGGACATCTTAAAATTGGAAACAATGTAGAAATAGGCGGTGGCTCTGGTGTCATAAGAGATATACCTGACAACAAAAAAGTTATGGGCTATCCAGCAAAAAATATTAGAGAATTTTTAAGAGACAATAAATGATTGATAAAACAGCTATAATTGACTCGAATGCTAAGATTGCAAAACATGTAAAAATTGGCCCTTATTCTATAATTGGTCCAAATGTTGAAATAGATGAAGGAACGGTGATTCAATCACATGTTAATATTAAAGGTAATACTAAAATTGGAAAAAATAACAAAATTTATCCATTTGCATCAATAGGAAACGATCCTCAAGATCTAAAATTTAAAGGTGAGCAAACAAAGTTAGAGATTGGTAACAATAATAAAATTAGAGAATACGTTACAATTAATCCAGGAACAAAAGGTGGGGGTGGATTAACAAAAGTTGGTAACAACTGTTTGTTTATGGTTTCAGCGCATATTGCTCACGATTGTTTTGTTGGAGACAACGTAATTTTAGCTAATAATGTACCGTTAGGAGGTCATGCACATATAGATGATAATGCTATTATTGGTGGTAATTCAGCTGTTCAGCAATTTACTAGAGTAGGTAAATCAGCAATGATTGGAGGTATGTGCGGTGTAGTTAGAGATATAATTCCATATGGAATAGCACATGGTAACAGAAGTGTATTACAAGGGTTGAATTTAATAGGTTTAAGAAGAAAAAATATTCCAAATAAAGAAATAATGATTTTAAGTGATGCGTACAAAGAAATTTTTAAAAATGAAAATTTAACAGAGAATTTAAATAATTTATCAAAAGATTTTAAGAGCAATGAGTTAGTGGTAGAAGTTATTGGATTTATAGAAAAAGACAAAAAAAGACCAATTTGTACTCCGTTTTCAAAATAAAATGATTGGTTTATTTTTAGGTGACACAGATTTTTCAGAAATAGTTCTTAGTAAAATAAAAAAACAAAAAAAAAAATATTTCGTTATAGATTTTTCAAAAAATAATAAGTTTAAAAAAGATAAGAATTCTTTTAGAATAAGTATTGGAAGATTTGGGGCAATTTTAAAATTAATTAAACAAAAGAAATGTAAAAGAGTTTTGTTTGCAGGCAAAATTTCAAAGCCAAATTTTTCATCTTTAAGATTAGATTTTAAAGGTATTTATTATATGCCAAGTGTAATTAGAGCCGCTAAAATAGGTGATGCGGCTATAATTAAATCAATAATAAAAATTTTAAATAATGAAGGAATAAAAGTAATTAGTTCTATATTTTTTAACCCAGAGCTGGCTTTAAAGAAAGGTTGTTACACCAAACTAAAACCTAATAAACAAGATTTAATATCAATTAAAAAAGGAAAATTTTTTTTTAATAAAACCAAAAGTTTAGACCACGTTCAAGCATTAATAGTTAAAGGAGATAAAATTTTAGCTAAAGAAGGAAAAGAGGGTACAAAAAAAATGTTATCAAAATTAAAAAAAAAATCAGATGGTATTTTAATT